>JBBQQQ010000015.1:0-99644 GCA_038215705.1 Bacteroidia bacterium | reverse complement strand
CCGCTAGCGTTAATCCTGAGCCAGGATCAAACTCTCCATTGTAAAGTTTATTTAATTGCTCTAGGTTTTCTGCTTTAGTTCATCTTCCCCTAAGGGTAATGAACCAGGCTTATTATTTCCTACAATCCTTCAAAGAACGTTATATATTGGTTTTTTCCCGGTGTTCTGGGACCCTTTAAATTTCAATCGGGGTGCAAAGGTACTAACTCTTTTCCACTTTGCAAACTTTTTTTAATATTTTTTTTAATGATGTTTAAACAACGCTTTGCTTAATAATTGTCACCATTAATTGGGGATGCAAATGTAAGACGAGTTTCGGAACTTCCAAATAAATTCTGAAAAAAAATGTGGCTGAGTTATTAACAATGGGGTATGCAATTGAAAATCAATAAAATACAATCAATTTATTACGGATTTGTTGTCGAAACTTCCAGTATTTTGCCGTTGAAATGCCTCCAGCCTGTGATCGAAAACTCGTAAATGAATCGGGAAACTTCCTGTGGCTGCATCGATCCCGCGTAACCTGGAAACGCTTTTGTCAACATTTCTGTTTGAACGGAACCCAGTGCAAGGCAGTTTACAGCGATACTTTTCCCTTTGAATTCTTCGGCCAGGCATTCCGTGAGTATCCCTAATGCCCCCTTGCTGCTGCTATATGCCGATAAACCGGGGAATTTCAGACTCCCACGCACCCCGCCAATACTGCCAATCGTAACCAGATGAGCCGGACTTTCTTTTCCCAAAAACGGCATCAGGAACCGTGTTAACTGGGCCGCCCCGAAAACATTGACGCGGTATACTTCCTCCCATTCAGCACCGGTAAGTAATTCAAAAGGCTTGTGTATCAAAAGTCCCGCGTTATGAATCACTACATCAATGGCCGTAATTCCTGCCTTCGTTAAAGCAGTTTCCAGAGGAGTGTAATCGTAGGTGGTGATATCAATGATTACAGGTATAATTGTGCCAGGAGATTTCATTTCAGCCAGTTCCTGCAGCAATTCCGGTCTTCGGCCCAGGGCGAAAACGGTGTTTGTCCCTTTTTCTGCAAACCTCAAGGCTGTTTGATAACCAATTCCTGAAGATGCACCGCTTATTACTATATTCATTTGCCAATTCTTATTTAGTTAATCTGCCCCGCCGGCCCTCATCAATTGAACCGAATGCTGCTCCATTAATATGGAAACCGTAAAACTAAAACTTATCTTTGCATGGTACTAATAAGTATCATCCAAAATGAAAATGTTTGCTACTGCAATACTGTCTGCCCTGCTGCTTTTGTGCAGTCGGGGAAGTTTTGCCCAAACCGACGTCCCGGAAAGTTCCGGCTATGAAAAGGAAGAAAGACCCACGTCACCTATAAAAGACCGCTTCTTCTTTGGAGGAAGCCTGGGGTTACAATTCGGAAGCGCTACTTATATTGATGTATCGCCGCTTGTTGGATATAAGATAACTGAAAAATTTCATGCAGGAGTTGGTGTCACCTATATTTATTTTAAAGTAAAAGACTCTAATTACAACTATGCCTATGAAACATCTATCTATGGAGGACGTGTATTCAGCCGGTATTACTTTCTTGAAAACTTTTTTGGTCATGCCGAATTTGAGGTGTTGAATATGGACGTTCCCCGAAGCAGGAGTATAGGAGGCAACACTCCCCCATTTGATTACGTGCGTGACAACATCACCAGTGTGATGGTTGGCGGCGGCTATGCTCAACCCATCGGAACCAATGCAGCTTTGATGCTGATGATTCTCTGGAATCTAACGGAAGAACAATATTCTCCTTATCAGAACCCGATATTCAGATTGGGTTTCTCTGCAGGTTTTTAATTTTTACCCTTTTCCAAATCATGAGTAAATCATTTAATCAATTATTGTTACTAGAAAATTCAACCCTGATCACTTATTAAATTCAGGAATTTCTGCAATTCGCATGTGACGCAGGATCCATTTTTGCTTTCTTTTAATGTAGGGTGTTGGCTTTGAGGGTGACCATCGGATTGGATTGGGAAGGCAGGCTGCAATCAATGCGGCTTGTGAATTATTAATTTTACTGACCGGTTTGTTGAAATATTGTTGTGATGCAGCCTCTGCACCATACACCCCATCCCCCATTTCAATAACATTCAGGTAGACTTCAATAATGCGTTCTTTGCTCCACAGTAATTCAATAAGACCAGTAAAATAAACTTCAAAACCTTTTCGTATGTAGGAACGGTCGGGCCATAAAAAAACATTTTTAGCAGTTTGCTGACTGATGGTGCTTGCACCTTTTACCTTTTTTCCTTTATGCCGTTTATTATATTTCCTGGCTTTTTCAATTGCTTCAATATCGAATCCATAATGTTCTTCGAACCGCTGGTCTTCAGACGTGATTACCGCAAGGGGCATCGATGGTGACATGTCCTCAAGTGCTACCCAGTCCTTATACAAACGCATTTCACGGTCTTCATCAACAACCTGTTCAAATAACCTGATTACCATCAACGGTGTAACCGGTGGCGGAAGGAATCGATAAATAATAACAATGGCAAAAGTGGATACAAAAAACCACAGGATAATTTTTAAAACAATGCGGATGATCTTTCTGATCATAACCTGCCATTAAAATTAGCGTTCACAATGCATCAGTATGCACCCGTGGTATTAACTGGAGATACTACTTTTTTTCGTTTGGATTTCGGTGACATCGATCTCATTGTAGTTCCTATCGAGACATAAAACATTTTACTCTCGCTCGGATAATAATCAAAAACTTTTCCATCAAAACGGATATTCTGATTGTCTTCCTGTAAAAAATCAAATAAATAATATTTGAATTTTATGTAAGCCCCTTTGTTGAAATGAATATCCATGAAAACAGACGGATTAAATAAATTTACTTTGTCGGAAAACCATTCGTTTTGTTTGAATTTTTCATCATCATAAAATATTTTCTGTTTGTAGTGAAAAAAGAGTTCGGCTTCCCCGCCAAGGGCAACATAAAACCTGTTTGGCATAGAGCCAATTTTCAAAGCCAGAGGAACACCCAGGGAATAAACCCTCTGTTTTACTTTTAGTGAATCATTCAATTCGTTGATCATTCCCACATTTCGTATACCCACACCGGTGTAAATGCCGATGGATTTATTGAAATCGGCATGAAACTGTGACTGGAAATGAAAAAAACCTGAGAACCGCACGATAGGATTTACATCGATTCCAACAGGATACAGCCCACCGGTAGTGGCTTCAACATCACCTCCCGAGAATATAAATTCCGATGCAGAAACCCAATACGCTTTATCCTGCGCCTGAATCGTGTTTACATAAACTGTTGCCAGGCAACCTGCTAAAACTATTATCAGTGTTTTCATATAATGGAAAATTTTTATAAAGAGGCGTCGGCCATACGGCCTGCAATTGCATTATCATATAATTTCCGGTAACTATCAACAGTTCCGAAAGATTCACCATCGATAATAAGATCCGATCCGCCGGTTTCACCCAGGTTTGTAAATTCAACTTCGGCAGAAGCCAGTATATCAATAAATTCATCCAGCTGATCCGGTGTAACGGTTACGACGATACGTCCCTGTGATTCTCCAAAGAGAAAGGCATCTTTGCGGATGTCAGGATCGGATTCAATTGTAAATCCCGTATTTCCTGAAAGAGACGATTCCAGCAAAGTAATAAACAAACCACCATCCGACACATCGTGGGCTGAATTGATAAGCTTACTACTGATTAATTTTCTTACCAGTACCTGAACATCATATTCTTCATCCAGATTGAAATAAGGCGCGGGGCTGTATTTCACCTGTAAGCACGAATAAAGATACTCGGATGAATTAATATCGTTCACCGACTTCCCGATAAGGAAAATATGGTCACCTTCATTTTTGAAATTCAGGGTCATCATTTTGTTCCTGTCCTCGACAATGCCGATCATTCCTATGGTTGGAGTGGGGAAAACCGGGACTTCTTCATTATTAATAACTGACTGGTTGTAAAAACTCACATTTCCGCCGGTTACAGGAGTCGAAAACCGGGTACAGGCAGCACTCATGCCTTTAATAGCATGCACGAATTGCCAGTACACTTCAGGATTATAAGGGTTTCCGAAATTAAGACAATTGGTCACTGCACCGGGTTCACCACCTGCACAACTGATATTCCTGGCAGCTTCGGCAACCGCAATGGCACATCCGGTAAATGGATCTGCATGAACATAACGGGGATTGCAGTCTACCGTCATTGCCAGCCCTTTCTTTGTTCCTCTCACCGCCACAACTGCGGCATCGGAGGGGTTATTGGTAGTCATATTAATGGTTCCCACCATGGAATCATACTGGTTAAAGATCCATTTTTTTGATGAAATATTCGGATGGGATGCCAGTTGTTGCGCAACAGCCTTCAGATCGTTGGGCATACTTGCGCTGTTAAAATCAAACTGTTTAACTTTATCAAGGTACGCGGGAGCCTTGTATTCGCGAGTATATACAGGCGCTCCGCCACCAAGAACGAGGGATTCTGCAGGCACTTCAGCAAGCAGTTCGTCCTTCATGTAAAATTGCAGTGTATTACCTTCAATAACTTCCCCGATAAGGGTGCAATTAAGATCCCATTTATCAAAAACTGCCTTCACTTTATCCTCGGATCCTTTTTGGGCAACTACCAGCATTCGCTCCTGCGATTCAGACAGCAGAATTTCCCAACCTTCCATGTTTTTCTGGCGGGTTGGGACGCGGTCAAGATGAATGATCATACCGTGTTCGCCTTTGGCCGACATTTCAGAAGTGGAACAGATAATACCGGCTGCACCCATGTCCTGCATGCCAATAACAGCACCGGTTTCAATAACTTCGAGCGTTGCCTCCAGCAAAAGTTTTTCCTGGAACGGGTCGCCTACCTGTACAGCGGGAAGATCTTCATGTGAATCATCATGTAAATCGCCGGAAGCGAAAGTAGCTCCATGAATTCCATCCTTTCCAGTTGCTGAACCTACTATAAATACCGGGTTTCCAACACCATAAGAAGTTGCTTTAACTGTTTTGCCGATCTTCACCAGTCCTACCGACATGGCATTAACCAGTATATTTACATTGTAGCAATCATCAAAAAACACTTCTCCTCCTACTGTTGGAACACCGAATGCATTTCCATAATCACCGATACCTTTCACCACGCCCTTCATCAGCCAGCGTGTACGATCGTGATCAATATTTCCAAAACGCAAGGAATTTAACTGTGCTATGGGACGGGCGCCCATGGTGAAAATGTCACGGTTGATGCCTCCCACTCCTGTTGCAGCGCCCTGGTAAGGCTCAATTGCAGAAGGGTGATTATGAGATTCTATTTTAAAAGCACAGGCCAGTCCATCCCCAATATCCACCAGTCCGGCATTTTCCTCGCCGGCTTTAGCCAGCATATGCGGACCTTCTTTCGGAAGCGTTTTGAGCCAGGAAATTGAATTTTTATAAGAGCAATGTTCTGACCACATTACAGAATAAATACTTAACTCGGTAAAATTCGGAGAACGTCCCAGTATTTCTTTTATCTTTTCAAACTCTTCAGGTAACAGACCCAGTTTTCGGGCTGTCTCAAGTGTTACAGTTGCAGCTTCTGCTGTCTGGTTCATTGTAAGTATGGATTAATTTCAGTTATTTGCATGCAAAAGTAATTATAAATCCTGCATTCCCCGGGCTGGTTCGCTACACTAATAGTAAATAATTCTGTCGGTAACCCGTGCATCTACTACTCACTCTTGCCTACAGTTTACTTTTCATTTTCCTTATCGGGAAGATGAAATTTTTCAGATTGCCCGGCATTTCTGTCAGACTGCTTCAAACGGGTTTTATCATAAAATTAATTGCGGGTATCGCGGTTGGACTAATTTACACCTATTATTACACCGACCGGCTGACAGCAGACACATTTAAATTTTTTGACGACAGTGCGATTCTCTTCAATGCAATATATGTAAATCAGGCCGATTACTGGAGGATGTTAACAGGTATTGGGGCTTCATCACCGGAATTGCAACATTATTATGATACCATGACCAACTGGTACGACACTTTCTCTCCTTTTAATGATAACCGGACCATGATCCGGCTGAATGCATTTTTAAGGTTATTTTCAATGGGAAATTATTATGTACATGTAACGGTAGTTTGTTTTTTATCCTATGCAGGAATTGTTGGCATTATAAAAGTGTTTAACAGGGAGTATGTGACTCTATCAAAGGGAATTTTTATTGTTTTCCTGCTGCTCCCTTCTGTTCTGTTCTGGGGTTCAGGATTGCTGAAGGATGCATTGGTATTTTTTACATTCGGACTGGTAGTGTTTAATTTTGACCGCCTTCTTCATGCACAAAAGCCTTCCGGCCTGCACTTACTATATTTCATTATTTCATTTTTTTTGTTGATGATGACGAAGTTCCAGGTTTTTCTCATCAGCATCCCGCTTTTAGCTGCCTGGGGCGTAACGCATCGGTTAAGATCAAATCCAATGCTGACTTTTTCAATAGTCAGCGGTATTTTTATCCTCATTATGTTCCTGGTTTCGAGCACATCGCCCCGGCTTGATGTTATTAATTTACTGGTTCAAAAACAACAGGCATTTTTTAAACTGGCAGAAGAGTCAGGAGCCGGATCGCTTATTGCGATACCTGTGCTGGAAAATACTATCTCCAGTATGATTATAAATGCTCCGGTTGGATTCTTAACAAGTTTGACGCGGCCCTTCATCACGGATTCCGGTGCAGTGCTTAACACAGTATCTGCAATAGAGAATACATTGATTTTACTAATGGTCTTATATTGTTTGTTCAATTTCAGAAAAGAAAACGTGCGAAGTAAAATTCTTCCGGTATTTTGTCTTTTTTACACATTATATTCCTTTACCCTGATCGGCATGATTACACCGGTGCTTGGCGCGATAGTCCGATATAAAGCTCAGGCTCTGCCTTTCATGGTAGTATTATTTATTATCATTGCACACCCTGCCATGAAAAAAATAGTTGATAAATTCATACCCAAATCAATAATTTAAATGGAGTATTTGTTGCCTGCCTTATATACTATTCTCTTCATTTTGATTATCTGGAAATGGAAATGGTTTCATGATGACCAGGTTAAAAATTACATTTTCATATTGCTTTTTATACTGAAAGTGAGTGCCGGAATTTTCGCCGGTGCACTGTATATGCATTTGTACGGAGGTGGCGATACGCACCTGCACTTCCAGGATTCACAGGTAATCACCCGAAGTTTCTTCGAAAATAAAAAAGACTTTTTTGCCATTCTTACTGCTACAATGGATGACCAGGAATTTGTTGAAAAACATGGGATCATGCTGGGCTGGAATAATAATGATGTAATTTATAATGACAACCGTACCATGATTCGGATAAACGGAGTTATTGGTTTATTTAGTTTTGGAGAATACAATGTACACGTTGTTTTTTTTGCATTCCTGGCCTTACTTGGTTTAACAGGATTGTACAAAGCCACACGCTTGCTCACAGATCAGCATCCTTACTTATTGCTGGGAGTGATTTTTTTAGCTCCCGGAATCGTGTTCTGGGGTTCCATGGCGAGCAAAGAAAGTTTGCTCGTTTTCACCATGGGAATGTTCCTCTATCACTGCATCCGTTTGCTTACTATAAGCCAGTCGGTTTACAATATGATTGGAATGTTCCTGGCCGGATTCCTATTTATTCATATCAAAGCATATTTCCTGATTTTAATAACTCCTTGTCTGCTCGCATTTACATGGGTGCATGTGACTAACCAGAAATTCTCCACGCTTAAATATGGTTTTATTTACATTGTATGTGCAGTACTTTTTTTCAATGCAAAATATTTATTCAACGGTTTTGATCCTGTTGATGTGCTGGTGATGAAACGAATGAACTTTGAAGCTTTTGCCAGTGCCGCTCCGGTAAATTTCGGCAGTTATATTCAGCTTCCTGAGTTTTCTTCCGCCTGGGGTGATATAGTTACTGTTGCTCCCATTGCAGCCTTTTCGGTTTTGACCAGGCCCTATATCTGGGAATCATCAAGTCCATTGATGATACTGGCCGCTGTAGAAAACATATTATTATTCCTGGTAATCATGACGGGTTTCAGGTTTTTAAAATGGGACCGTATGGCAAAAAATAAAAATCTGCTGCTGTTTTGCATAAGTTTTGTTATTTCAATTTATGTACTCATTGGACTTACTTCGCCTGTGATGGGAGCTATTGTACGTTACAAAGCAGCAGCCCTCCCCTTTCTATTGCTTATTCCACTGCTCATAACCAATAGTTACCGGAACAAAACATTTTAACAGTTAATTCGCTATTTGCAATTCTTAACTTACTTGTATGAATTTATTCCGGAAGAAAAGCATTCGCCTTATATTAGAGCAGCTTGAGGCAGGGCATCCTGATAATCACGGAAATTTAAAAAAACATCTTGGCGTCCGCGATCTTACAGCATTCGGGATTGCTGCTATCATTGGAGCAGGAATTTTCAGTACGATTGGCAAAGCAAGTGCAGACGGAGGACCCGCAGTAGTATTGTTATTTATTTTTACTGCAGTAGCATGTGGCCTCGCAGCATTTTGTTATGCCGAATTTGCAAGCATGGTACCTGTTTCAGGATCTGCATATACCTATTCGTATGTAGCATTCGGAGAATTCTTTGCATGGATCATTGGATGGGCGCTTATCATGGAATACGCCATTGGTAATATTGTTGTGGCTATATCGTGGTCGGGTTATCTGACTTCGCTGCTTACACATTTCCATATACCTGCCCTGGGAATTCCGGATGGAATTCACCTGCCGCCCTGGACCGGCATCGATTATTTTTCTGCTAAACGGGCATTTTATTCTACTCAGGAAACTGGTTTTGATGCAGCAATCTTAAAAAGCGAAGCTTATCTCGCCTGGATTTCGGCCCCGGTAGTTGCCGGTGTAAAAATTATAATGGATGTACCGGCATTAGTGATCAATGTTATAATCACCATGCTTGTATATCGCGGTATGAGGGAATCCAGGAATGCTTCCAATATCATGGTGGCTATAAAATTAGTTGTAGTGATCATGGTAATTTCATTGGGGTTTGTGTATGTCGACAGCGATAACTGGTCACCGTTTATGCCCGAGGGGTTAGGAGGAGTTCTGGCTGGTGTGTCGGCGGTATTTTTTGCCTATATTGGTTTTGATGCCATTTCAACAACAGCAGAGGAATGCCATAATCCTCAACGCGATTTGCCAAGAGGGATGATGTATGCCATTATTATTTGTACGGTGTTATATATCTTTATAGCACTTGTACTCACCGGTATGGTGAACTACACCGAACTTGCAGTTGATGATCCGCTTGCCTTTGTATTTAGCAGGTTAGGACTCGATTGGATAAGCGGCATTATCGCGATAAGCGCAGTGGTTGCCATGGCAAGTGTGATGCTGGTTTTTCAACTTGGTCAGCCACGGATATGGATGAGCATGAGTCGTGACGGACTGCTTCCAAAGGCATTTTCAAGAGTGCATCCAACATTTGGAACACCTGGTTTCGCTACAATAGTTACCGGGTTACTTGTGGGCATACCCATATTTTTTATTGATATGGATACAGTGGTGGATCTTTGTTCCATAGGTACATTATTCGCATTCATCCTGGTTTGCGGAGGAGTGTTGATGTTGCAGAATAAAACAGGTATCCACCGAAAATTCAGGGTTCCGTATATCAATGGACAATGGATTACACCGTTGGTATTTGTATTGGTTTGTGTGTTAACATTTGTGTATCAGAAAGCATGGTTGCAGGAAAATGTGAACCCACTTAATAATGTTGATGCTATTCCAATGGTCATATTCTTCGTGGTATTTGGAATAATGTCATTTTACAGTTTCACACGCAAACTTTCTGTCATTCCCGTGTGGGGAATAATTACCTGCCTCTACTTAATGGCTCAGATCCATTTAAAAAACTGGATTGGTTTTACAATCTGGCTTCTTGCAGGACTCATTATTTATTTTACATTCAGTTACAAAAACAGTAAATTAAATTTAAAAGGAAATAAATAAGAAAAAATGTCAACGGTATTAATAACAGGAGCTACCTCCGGATTCGGAAGGGCCATTGCCATGAAATTTGCGGAACATGGATGGAACATCATTGCAACAGGAAGAAGAAAAGATCGGATTGAAAGTCTTGAGCAGGAAATTGCAAATACATTTGAAACAAAAGTATTTTCACTTGTATTCGATGTGACTGATAAAACAAGTGTGCATAATGCATTAAGTTCCTTACCGCATCACTGGAAAAATATTGATGTACTAATTAATAACGCAGGGTTGGCTTCAGGGCTTTCGCCGATACATGAAGGTGAAATTTCGGATTGGGAAATTATGATAGATACTAACTTAAAAGGTTTGTTATACGTCTCGAAAGCAGTAATGCCGGGAATGGTGGAACGGAAGAAAGGGCATATTGTAAATATTGGTTCCATTGCAGGAAAGGAAGCTTATGCGAAAGGAAATGTATATTGTGCCACCAAACATGCGGTGGATGCAATTTCCAAATCCATGCGTATTGATATGCTTCCGTATGGAATTAAAGTTACGGCTGTGAATCCTGGTGCTGCCGAAACCGAGTTTTCACTAGTCCGGTTCAAAGGTGATCAAAGCAGGGCCAGCCAGGTTTACCAGGGATATGAACCTTTACAACCTGAAGATATTGCCGAGGTTGTTTATTTTGCAGTCAGCCGGCCTGCGCATGTCGTTCTGAATGACATTATTATTACCCCGATTGCCCAGGCAAACACTGCTCATTTTATTAAGAATCTCCCTCCTGAGAAATAACTAAATTATACCCGTTTATGCTTCACATTAAATTATCGTCATCAGCTTTGATGATTCTTGCCAGTATTAGTATTTATTTAACAGGATGCAATTCAACCAAACGTGAAGCCGACAGTATTTACTATAACGGTACGGTATATACGGTGGATTCGGCTTTTTCCATTCATACAGCCCTGGCCATTAAGGATGGAAAAGTCATAGCAACCGGATCCGATGCTGAAATTCTGGAATTTCATGCAGAAATCAAAACTGATTTAAAGGGAAAAATTGTGTACCCGGGATTCCAGGATGCACATTGTCATTTTTTTGGTTATGGTAATGATCTGAAAAAAATATGGCTGACAGGAACTAATTCGTTTGACGCAATTCTTGATACTTTAAAAGCTAATAAATCGCGGCAGACCGGCGGGTGGATTTTCGGAAGAGGCTGGGATCAGAATGACTGGGCTGTAAAAAAATACCCTGATAAAAAAGAACTCGACAGCCTGTTTCCATCCATACCGGTATTTCTTTTAAGGATCGACGGACATGCTGCTATTGCAAATCAAATGGCGCTTGACAGAGCCGGAATTACTGCTAACACGGAAGTTCAGGGTGGATTGGTTGAAAAGAAAAACGGCAAGCTTACAGGGTTACTGATTGACAGTGCCGTTGACCTGGTTTATAAGGTGATACCGGTGTCTTCAACAGAGGAAAACATTCATTCACTTATACAGGCACAGGCCGATTGCTTTAAAGTGGGTTTAACATCGGTAACTGATGCCGGTATTGAAAATACCGGGTTAAAAATATCCATTATATTATTAATTGATTCTCTTCAGCAGAATGGTCAGCTTCAAATGCGCATTAATGCAATGGCGGCCTTTGAAGAATTTGAATATTACAAAACAAACGGTAAGCTTCGCACGGACGCATTAACGGTACATAGTATCAAAATTTATGCGGATGGTTCTATGGGCTCACGCGGAGCGTGCATGCTGGAACCCTACCAGGATCAACCCGGGCATTATGGATTTTTAATTTATTCTCCGGAACAACTCGATAGCATCGCGCAACAAATTGCGTCAATCGGATTCCAGATGAACTCGCATTGCATTGGTGATTCTTCCCACCGACTGATGCTTCAGATTTATGAAAAATACACACCCAATTTGCCCGGTCACCGGTGGAGAATTGAACATGCCCAGGTGATTCATCCCGGAGATTTGATTTATTACAAACGCAATAAAATAATTCCAAGCATGCAGCCGGTTCATGCCACTTCCGATATGTACTGGGCCGGGGAGCGCATAGGCCAGGAAAGATTAAAGGGCGCATATGCTCTTAAAGCACTTATGGATCAAAATAACATACTGGCAGCAGGCAGTGATTTTCCTGTTGAAAATATTAATCCGCTCCATGGTTTTTATGCCGCGGTCGCGAGAAAAGATCAGCACGGATTTCCGGAAGGTGGTTTTTTGAAAGAGAATGCGTTGTCGCGTGAAGCAGCATTAAAGGCCATGACTATCTGGACAGCTTATGCAGCTTTCGCGGAAAAAGAAACGGGCAGTCTCGAAAAAGGTAAAAAGGCTGACTTCGTAATCCTGGAAGAAGATATTATGAAAGTTGAAGAAGAAAAATTATGGCAACTGAAAGTATATTCCACCTATATCAACGGTAAACGCGTTTTTCAACGGGGCGAATAAACATTCATTCTAAAATCATCTGTATAAAAATTTTCTTTTTGCTGGTTCCAGAAATAAATTTTAATCTCATCATCCGGAGAAACAGAGTCCGGAATAATTCCTGCTAAAAATACTCTTGACCATTTTCCCGGTTCTGCATAGTCCTCAGCGTTACCTGCAATCCAATATTTTGATATCCCGTTGTTCTCAATGCTTAAAACCAGTTTTGCACCTTCAAGGGGATTTTTAGAATAGATTACAGCACTCAATTCAACAACTGAACCTTTTTCTATTCCTATATCTGCTATTTTTTTCATGAAGCCCGGGCCATATTCTTTATCACCAGGAATAAAAGCAGAATTATCTCCCTCATACTTCGTAACAGAATCCTGAAACTGAATTTCGTCGGTCCACTCCCCTTTTTCAAAACCATATTGAATGCTAAAGACAGGAAGCCTGTTAAGCGCTGAATCACTTTTTTCCCTGCTGTAAAACCGTAATCCCGAATTGAGCATTGAATCGCGAAGCAATACCCACGGATATTTTGACCTGATAATTAAATCAAACCGGGGATCATCATAAACATTTGAGAACGCATGAAGATAATAAGGTGATTTACTTTCTTCAACGATTTTTCGGAACTGCTTGCGCTCCTCTGCACTCATCACACTGGTCAGTTTAAAATTGGCATTATGATTAGTTTTTTCAAGATAATAATTGATGTAATACGGACTAAATACACTGATGGTTTTGGTTATATTTTCACCACCAAACCTGGTATCAAGTTCTTTCACCCTGTTAGCGATTCCCCTGAATTCAGTAAAATGAGGGGTAGAATAATAATGTTTTTCATAAACTGTACTGTAAAACCCACCTGCAAGCACCACAACAACTAAAAAACGCACCGTTAAACTGCCGGCTGAAGGATGAATGAAAGAAAAAAGAAGCAATAGCAGATAGGGAAACGAAAATAACAAAACACTAAACTGGAAAACAGGATTGTTCCAGATGGAATAATAATAAGCAATGGCAAATGGAGTAGCGAAAAAAAGCAAAGCAAGCAAATGAAACCGTTGCAGTTTTACTTCCTTCCTGTAAAGGAGAATTGTTCCCGAAACAATAATGAAATAGAGCAATTTTAAACGGGAAGAATCATTGAAACAATAATCAAGGTATCGACCCAGGGCATCATCTCCCGGCGGACCTAACCATCCCTCTGAACCTCCTACCCCTCCTTTTGAAAGCTGGTGAAAGAAAATATCAATGTGTGGGATATATAACAAAACTATTGCACCACCTGCAATAAGATATGGCAACAGGGTCGTTTTCCTCAGGAAAAAGAGTCCGGCAAAACAAAGTAATCCTGCAAAAATAAAACTGAAATAATGTATATACATACAGGCGCTGACCGTGAGGGCAAAACCTAAAAAATATGTCCAATTGGCTTTATCTTCAGGTTCATTCTTTTTAAAAAGGGCGCTGGTCCAGAAGAAGGTCGCAAGAAGGCTGAAAAATAATCCGGGGCTGTAGGGACGTGCAATCTGGCTGTATAGAACAGGATATTCCAGTACGGCAATCGCAGCTGCAGCAAGTAATCCCGACGGGTGGCCAAACCACAAATGCCCGATGCGGTAAACAAAATAAACGGAACCAATTCCCATCAATGCAAAAGGCAGCCGGACTGCTATCTCTGAAAATCCGAAAACCATTGTCCAGTAGTACAGAAATAGTTGTACACCGGCGGGATGAAAATCAACATACACGCCCTGTTCAATAACTTCCGCAACAGAGTCGAATTGCAATCTTGACAACGCACTCAGTTCATCATTTGAGAGCGAAAAAGCAGTTAACCCCCACAATCGCAGCACTGACGCCACAAGGAGTATCAGCATCAATAATGATGATACATGTGCACCCGTTTTATTTAACGTACCGCTTTCAATTTTCATCTGTTAAACGTTGTCTGGTAACTTCATAAAGAAGCATACCTGCTGCAACTGAAACATTGAGCGAAGCTGTTTTTCCAAGAATCGGAACTTTAATCAGTACATCACAGCGTTTAAGATATTCCGGTGAAATTCCATCTTCTTCAGATCCCATAATCAGGCACAAAGGTTTATTTAAATTCACTTTGAAACAATTCTCTTTAGCCTTCTCTGTACATCCTGCTACCATAAAACCGGATTCCTGCAAATATTGAATTGTATTTTTCAGATTATATTCCCTGCAAATTTTAATCCGGTTCAGTGCACCTGCAGAAGCTTTAACAGCATCACCATTTACCATTGCACCGCCTTTTTCAGGAACGATAACCGCATCCACACCCATGCATTCGGCACTGCGACAAATAGCTCCGAAATTTCTTACATCCGTTACGCGGTCCAGAAGCATGACTAACGGAAATTCAGATTTTTCAAAAAGTGATGGAACCAGTTGTTCAACTTTATGATACGAAACATAGCCAATAAAACAAACCACACCCTGGTGGTTTTTCCGCGTCAGCCGGTTTAGCTTTTCCACCGGCACAAGTGAGAAAGGAATGTTGTTATCTGACAACATTTTTTTCAGGTCACGTGCTTGCGGATTGTTACTGTCGCGCTGTATAAAAATGCGTTCTACTTCACGACCGGCATCAATGGCTTCCATGACCGGTCGTATTCCAAAGATCATGTGGTCGTCTTCAGGTTCACTTTGCCGGTTATTTTTATCGTACATCAGTAATTATCGTTTACCACTCTTCCATCCCGCCAGGAATCAACTGCACGATACCATGGCAATTCATAGTAGTTGCTGCGACGTAACTGGTAATCATTGGATGAAAAAGGATTGTTTATTTTATCAAAAGTAAAACTTAAAGGACCATAATTGCTTATCTGACTGTAATTCCATGTTTCAGTCATGCTGTTACGGTAGATGCTTGAGGGAGGACCGAAAATAATATAAATTAAACCTTTGTCCGACTTCCATCCTTCAAGGTAAGATGTAAAAAAATTGTTTGCATACTGAACACGTGAATAATAACTTTTTATAAGCACCCTTGCGCGTTCACGGTTACCTGCCATGGATAACCAATACTCATCCACCGCCTCTTTCTTGTCTTTACTTACCAAAATTTTATCAAACTCTTCACGGGTGGTTAAAAACCTTATGGATTCAATCAGGTTATCAGCAGAAGTAAGACGCGGAAAATCTTCTTCAAAACGAAATAAGGTAAGCCCTTCCTTGATTAAAGTATCATACTGAAAATGATAAATACCTTGTTTGTCGAGATGAATAGTTTCACCGGCCTCCATATCCACAACATAAGTTTCATCAGCCCTGTAGCTTAATGGTTTGCTGACGGCATCTGAAAATGGCGGCTTCGATAAAGGAAAACCGGATTTAAAATAACGAAGATAAATTTTAGGTTGCGTGGAATTGCTGTTTAAAAGTTTGACCGTTAAATCTGTATTGGTAATATTACTCAGGTAAGGTTTGCCGGAGACGGCATCAACAACCATAAAATCCTGAGCCGGTTGAAAGCCTGTGCGATCGATAGGATAAAAAGCCGCTACAGCCTGCTGCCGGTTCAGGTCGGTCAGTATTAATTGAATGATATAGTCGGCGCTATCAGGAGCATAAACATCAATATAATCGTTAATCATCCATGTCTCTGAAGAATCCTGTTCATAATCGAAATAAAATGTTGATGAATCAACCGGCACCTTAGATTCATAACTCCGCATAATGGTATACGTAAGTGCTACTGAAGCCTTGAACATTCCATCCTCATTCGATTTCATGAATAACAACTCAGCGGGATTGATACTAAAAAAAACACGTGATGTGTCAGGTTGAATATTGCAAATACGATAACCGGGATAAATAAAATTCAGTGTTGGTGTATACAAATAGGCAAGATTCTGATTGCTAAGTTTTCGTTGACCTTCGCAGCCTGAAAGCAGGATTAAAACATAAAAAAAACACAAATATCTGATCATAACTGATTATTAAACCCAATGTACCTGCATCAGATACTATGCTTCGGGCATATTAACATCATCATCCTCTACCGATTCATTAAGCAATGCAGCGGGCATGCTCCTCGATGCATTGGCTCCCAATTTTTTCAATTTTTCAACTGACCGCACCAGGTTACCGCTTCCTGTCGACAATTTCTTCCTCGCATCTTCCCACACACGATGTGAACGGTCGATGTGTTCACCGATGCGGTCAAGATCAACAACAAATCCGGCAAACTTATCATAGAGTGCACCTCCCTGCCGTGCAATTTCAAGTGCATTCGCATTCTGGTATTCAAGTTTCCAGATGCTGGCAATGGTACGCAATGTGGCAAGCAGTGTTGACGTACTTACAATAACAATATTGTTATCGAACGCATCATTAAATAATTCATTGTCGTGCATCACTGCTGTATTAAAAGCAGGTTCAATAGGAATAAACAGTAACACAAAATCAAGTGTATTGATTTCATAAAGTTGCTGATATTTTTTTTCACCCAGGCTTTTTATATGCCGTCTCAATGAAGTAATGTGTTCCTTAAGCGCAAGTTCTTTTTCAATTTCTGTCGCTGCACTGCTGTACCGTTCATAAGCAAGCAAAGAAACTTTGGAATCAATAATAATTGTTTTCTTTTCAGGAAGCCGGATCAACACATCGGGTTGCTGCCGTTTTCCTTCTTCAGAAGTCATGCTGTACTGTACAAAATATTCGCGGTCTTTCACAAGACCTGAACGTTCCAGTATAGTTTCAAGAATCATTTCACCCCAGTTGCCCTGCGTTTTCACCTGACCCTTTAGCGCAGTGGTAAGATTGCGTGCCTCATCGCCAATACTTTTATTCAGCTCCTGCAATAGTTTAAGCTGCTCCTTCAACGATTGATTTTCTCGTATGCTCTCTTTGTGAGTAACATTTACGGTATTTTCAAACTTTTCAATTTTTTCTTTAAGCGGATTTAAAATATCAGTCAGTTTATCGGAATGTTGCTGCTGGATCATCCGTGAATTATCAAATACAATTTTACTTGCAATATTTTCGAATTGCTCCTTAATTTTTTTGTGCAGATCTTCCAGCTCTGATTTCTGTTTTTCAAGTTTTTCAATCAACCCTTTGTTGGTTGTGTCTTCCCGTGAAAGCTCAACGCTTAACGAGGTTAATTGCTCACGAACCACTCTGAGTTCTTTTTTATGGTCATCAACTTCGATTCTCATATCAGCCAGCCGGTGCTCAGAAACCATTTTTTCATTTTTCAGGGAGACAAATTCCTCCAGGGTAAAAGGCATGGGTTTACTGAACCGTGATTTGGCCAGGAACCAGCCGGCTACCCCTCCGGTGAAAAGTCCTAAAATCAGGAAAATTATTAATGAAAGTGACTCCATATTTCTATATCAGGCTTGGTTTTCAAAATTAGTGATTCCGCACCGACTTCAGAAATAATTAACCAGTCCGAAATGAATTTTTGCCGTGCGGAATTTTATCGGATTACTGAACTCTTTACCAAGGGCGTAGCTGAATGAAAATATGCCCAGTTTAGTTTCGAAATTAATTCCAGCACCAAAACCTGAAGGGTTATCATTCAGATAATCCGATTGGGTCAGCCTTTCATACCATGCTACATTGTAAAAGAGAAATAAATTGGAGTTTTGCTCAAGCAAATACCGGAATTCAACTTTTCCAATACCAAATAAAGAGGCCGTCAGTGATTCCTCATCAAATCCTCTCAGCGTTTTCAAACCTCCAAACCGGAAAAGTTCATTGTTAAATGTGGTTTCACCGCTCAATCCTCCTCCTGAAACACCCAGATTGATAACACTTCTGCTAAACAGTGGAATATAATAATCAAATAATAATTCTCCGCTGTATTGCACCGATTTCAATTCCAGACTGTCGTACAATTCAGGGTTTAACTGGCCATTCCGGGTTATTTTTTTATTTCCCGCCATAGCGGTAATTTCAAGGTTGTACCCTTTACGGGGATTCAGCCGGTAATCGAGCTTCATCGATTTGAACCCCAACCCGTATGAAGTAATCTGTATGTCGGCAAACGGCGGTAATACCGTACTGTTCTCATACACTTTCGTTGAAAGAAGTGTTGACTTTTTATCATTGATAAATGCTTTTAAATAATTACCGCCTTTAAGCAGGAACTGCAATCCGCCTCCCAGCACAACTTCCAGATATGTGGTATCTTTTTTATAAATGCCCAGGTTAAGATCAATTCCGAAGGGAGACGAAAAAATAAACGGGTAATTCACCTTCACTTTCAGGTCCTGCGTTTTAGGCTGGGGCTGCTTCCAGTTCAGATCAAGCAGTTCGCCCTGGCCAAAACTGCTCAGCAGCCGGATCCTGAGATCACCCGTTACCTGAACCTTGCCTGTTTCGCTGTTATCGGGCAGAATTCCGATTATCCCATCTACCTGGCTTGCTTTTTTATCATCCAGGTAGAGAATTACACGGGCATTTTTTTCCGTAAAGGCCACGTTAAATGGCCTGACTTCAGCTACCATTGGCAATTCCTTAATTCTGCTGGAAATTTTACGGATAATACTTTCATTATACAAATCTCCCGGCTTCACCGACAAATAGCTGTACAAATAGGTCTCCGATAATTTTGAATTCCCTTTTATCAGTATGCTATCAATGGTTATTTCCTGGTCTTCATCGAGGAAAAGTTCGGCCGTTACCATTGTACTTTCAAAATTGAAATTGCGGTAATGCAGACTTGCGAATGGATGACCATGATTTTCGCAATAGGCCAGAATTTTTTTGTTGAGCCTCGAGATCGCTTCAGGACGTAATGCCTTTTCATCATACAGCTTTTCGCGAAAGCCCGCTTCACTTAGCATTCCCTCATCGAGATTCCCGTTCTTTAATTTCCTCCACAGGAACTTTTCACCAACAAATAAAAAGACTTTCAACGTATCCTTATTCCCGTGAATACTGTCGAGAGAAGCTGCCAGGTATCCTTTATCAAAAAGGCCGGCTATCATTTTATTCAGGTTCCTTACTGCTGTTACCGAATCTCCCTGTAGTAAAGAGGGGAATTCCGATTTTACAGATTTGGGCGGAATAGTATCAGCAACATTGATCACGATACGGGTCTGGGCTGACACTTCCCAATATCCCGCAAGGGAAAGGAAACACATAACAAATGACAGCTTCAAACATATTCTCATGACTTAATCTTTCAACTCCCAATTAATCGGCTTTTGCCCGGTTTTTACTAGCAGTTCATTTACCCTGGAGAAATGCCGGCATCCTAAAAATCCCTGGTAGGCTGAAAATGGTGAAGGATGTGCTGCTTTCAAAATATAGTGCCTGCCCGAATCAATCAGTGTTTCCTTTGCTTGTGCATAACGACCCCACAAAAGAAACAGGAGACCTGATTTCTTGTCTGATAACAAACGAATAACCGTATCGGTGAATTGCTCCCAGCCACGGTTTTGATGAGAACCCGGTTCGCTATGCCTGACAGTGAGAATTGAATTTAACAGCAACACCCCCTGTTCTGCCCACTTTTCGAGGTTGCCGGATGAAGGAATTTCTATTCCGAGATCCTGGTTCAGTTCCTTAAAAATATTTTTAAGAGAAGGGGGTAATTTAACACTCTGATTAACGGAGAAACAAAGCCCATGAGCCTGACCCGGACCATGGTAAGGATCCTGTCCTAACAATACAACTTTTACTTTCTCAAGCGGAGTTTTATCAAAAGCGTTAAAAATTAGATCTTTTTCAGGATAAATAAGTTTGCCGGACCTGTATTCCTCATCCAGGAAGGACTGTAATTGTAAGTAATAGTCGCATTTCATCTCAGAATCAAGCAAATTTCTCCAACCTTTGTCCATTTTTAGGCGTATATTTGTTTCCGCATGATGATTATATCGGTCTGCAAAAGTGGAAATTTAAGTGGTATCCACCTTCTGAATAGACAGAAATACAGAAAAAGTAAATTTCCGGTGAATTAAGGTAGTTGTGGAAGTTGTTAGTAACTAGTGCTACTTATCAACATTATAGCTATATTTGAACTGAGTTACGTTACTTTGCAATTATCTAATCTTTAAAGCGTTAAAATCTCTAAAAGCAAACGTATAAAAATGAAAAAATTATCCGCCATTCTCCTGGTAGTATTCGCAATAGGATTCATCAGTTCTTGTAAACCAAGGGAGAAATGCCCCGCTTACGGAAAATACCTGCCAAAGAAACAGCAGCCATCAGCAAATTCTTAAATTAATTTAACTCCATATACAATCCGCTTCCCTAAAGGAGCGGATTTTCTTATTTATAATCAAATAGTTGCACTTAAAGCCATTTGTCATGAAGGGATTCCGCTATGCAATCAATGGATTGATAACCGCATTTAAATCGGAATTAAATTTAAAAGTACATGCAATTGCCACTATCCTGGTACTGTTGGCCGGATGGTATTTTGAAATAACAGCCATTGAATGGATAATAGTGGTGCTGGCAATAGGATTGGTTATTTCCAGTGAAATGATCAACACCGCAATCGAATATTTTGTTGATTTAGTATCTCCTGAAATCCACCCAACCGCAGGAAAAATAAAAGATATTTCGGCCGGCGCTGTACTCGTGGCCGCGGTAGTAGCCTTCATTGCAGGACTGATTATTTTTCTACCAAAAATTAAAGTCCTTTTTGATTAACTTTAATACAAGGTTTTATCAGGATTGCTTTTCCATTTCTCAAATGCCTCCAGCGCTTCCGGTAAGGGCACATAATTCATAGCTATGGTTCTGTCACCAAACGGCAAAACAATCTCTTCATAAATCAATGCATCATCGAATCCTGCACCGGCAGCATCCTTGCGTGTGCTGGCGAAATAAACTTTTTCAGGCCGTGCCCAGTAAATGGCTCCCAGGCACATTGGACAAGGTTCACAGGATGAAAAAATTTCACATCCTGTTAACTGGAAGGATCCCAGGGTGGTACACGCTTCCCTAATGGCAACAATTTCAGCATGTGCGGTGGGATCATTGGAAGAAAGTACCCTGTTGAAGCCCCTGCCGATTATCTTTCCATCCTTCACCACCAATGCACCGAAAGGGCCTCCATGCCCCTGTTGCGATCCCGTGAGAGAGAGTTCAACTGCTGTTTTAAGAAAATTATTTCTTTCTGTTGTATCCATGATACTTATTTGAAAAAATTGAAAGTTACCCGTTGTTCAATATCAGGGTGTAAACTGAGAGCTACGGGGCAGGTCAATGCCGCCTTTTCAATAATGTTTTTTATGTTGGTTTCATAGAGTACATGTGGGAAACTCAATATCACTTCGATAGCTGAAACCCGGCGCGGATTAGCGGCCATAATTTTGGTTATGCTCACTTGGGTTCCATCGATGCTGAATCCATGATTTTTAGCAGAAATACCAATCAGCGTAAGCATACAACTCCCCAGTGATGCAGCCAGCAGGTCGGTTGGTGAAAAAGCCTCTCCACGTCCATGATTATCAAGAGGCGCATCGGTAATAATTACGGTTCCCGATTGTTCATGGGTTGCCTCTGTTCGCAAGTTGCCGGAATATAGTGTGCTAACTGTAGCCATGCTTCAAAAATAGCAATAAAAACAGCCGTATTTCGTTTTAGAATTTCTTATCTTTGTTATGTAATATCTAACTATGAAGCGTTTTTTACCCTTGGTTTTTGTTTTTTTATCGACTGTCGTTTTCGGACAGACTAACCCTTTTGAATATGAGGAGGAGAAGCCTCCTTTAATGAAAAATGAATTCACCTTTGGATTAAATCTGCATACCAGCGGCTGGGGTATTAATGTAAGAAGAAGCAAGAATATTACCGGTTATAAAAAAAGAGTGTTTGAGGCGGAGCTTGTGAACATGAAGCACCCAAAGGAAATCCGTTCGGTGAATCCGTATTTTGATAATGCCAAATCATTTTTTTATGGAAAAATGAATACTATGACCGTACTGAGGGCCGCTGTAGGAAAACAGAATGTACTGTTCAGTAAAGCTGAAAAAGGTGGTGTTGAAGTCAGGCTGCATTATACCGGCGGACTATCACTGGCCATGGTGAAACCGGTTTATTTAAATATTCTTTATCCCACAGGCATCGACCGTGAGTATGATGTGGTGATCGAAAAATATAATCCTCAAACGCATTATGTTGACAATATTTACGGAAGGGCTCCTTTCACCCAGGGTTTGGATGAAATTAAACCTTATCCCGGGGCTTATGGTAAACTCGGACTGGCTTTTGAATACGGAACCCACTCTGATGATATTAAAAGCATAGAAACGGGAATTACGATTGATGCCTATGGCAAAGATGTTCCCATCATGGCTCTGACCGAAAATAAGCAGTTTTTCATCAACTTTTACATCAACCTTCTTTACGGAAGAAAGTGGTAATTTTGCACACTGAATTCCTGATGTATGCCTGAAACTCCTGTTAGTGATGAAATTAAAGTCCGGAAGCCTGACTGGCTGCGGGTAAAACTGCCTATTGGTGAAGAATACCGTAAAGTAAGGTCGCTGGTTTCAGAAAACAAACTTCACACCATCTGCGAAAGCGGTAACTGCCCTAATATGGGTGAGTGCTGGGGCGCAGGAACCGCAACTTTTATGATCTTAGGCAATATATGCACCCGCTCCTGCGGATTTTGTGCCGTTGCCACGGGACGTCCTTCTGCAGTTGATTTAGGTGAACCTGCCAGGGTTGCTCAATCAGTGCATCTTATGAAACTTAAACATTGTGTGATAACTTCGGTTGACCGCGATGATCTTAAGGATGGCGGCGCAAATGTCTGGGTTTCTACAATCAGGGCCATAAGGGAATTATCGCCCGGCACAACTATGGAAACACTGATCCCCGATTTCCAGGGAAAAATGGAAAATCTGAAACTGGTCATCGATGAAAAGCCGGAAGTAATTTCCCATAACCTGGAAACCGTTCGTCGGCTCACAAAAGAGGTCAGAATCCAGGCTAAGTACGATCGCAGCCTGGAAGTTTTAAAACGCATTTCCGATTCCAAAGTCAATGCCAAATCAGGCCTTATGCTCGGACTCGGTGAATCACGGGAAGAAGTTCTCGAATCACTTGCTGATTTAAGAGCGGCAGGCGTTGTAATAGTCACACTCGGTCAATATCTTCAGCCAACCAAAGCCCATTTACCGGTGGCCAATTTCATACATCCCGATGAATTCGCATATTTTAAAACGGAGGGTATGAAAATGGGGTTCAAATATATTGAAAGCGGTCCGCTCGTGAGATCTTCGTATCATGCAGAGCGGCATATTTTTTAAACGACTTCAGTAGTTCGTTTTTTTGAGTTAAAATTAATTTTATAAAACAACTGTTTATGGAAACTAAAATCAGGGTGGCAATTAATGGCTTCGGCAGGATTGGCAGAATCACTTTCAGGAAACTGTGCGAAAAAAAAAATATTGAAGTTGTTGCTATTAATGATCTTACCGACAGTCATACGCTGGCACATTTACTGAAATATGATTCCATACACAGGATGTTTCATCTTTCTGTTTCTGCAGGAGAAAACAGCATAATTGCGGATGGAAAAACAATTCCTGTTTTTGCTGAAAAAGATCCTTCCCTCCTTCCCTGGGCAAAATTAAAAGTTGATGTGGTTATTGAATCAACCGGTCATTTTACGTCGGCTGAGAAAGCGGGTCTGCACATAAAAGCAGGAGCTAAAAAAGTTATTATTTCCGCTCCTGCAAAAGATGCTGTAAAAACTATTGTGATGGGTGTAAATGATTCGGTATTAACCAAAGACGATACGGTTATTTCAAATGCATCCTGTACCACCAATAATGCTGCCCCAATGATTCGGGTACTGGAAGAAAACTGGGGCATTGAATCGGCCTATATCACTACTGTGCATGCTTACACAGGTGATCAGAACCTGCATGATGGTCCGCATAAGGATCTCAGGCGTGCACGTGCAGCAGCATGTTCAATTATTCCAACCACTACCGGTGCTGCAAAGGCAATTACAGAAGTTTTCCCTCACCTGAAAGGAAAAATCGGTGGGGCCGGAATACGTGTACCTGTACCTGATGGTTCCGTTACGGATATTACCTGCGTGGTAAGCAAAGCCTGTACCCCGGAAGAAATTAATGCAGCATTTAAAAAAGCAGCTGACTCTTACCTGAAAGGTATTCTGCAATACACCGAAGATCCGATTGTATCTATTGACATCGTCGGAAATCCTTACTCGTGCATATTTGATTCGCAGCTTACATCGGTGATCGGAAAAATGGTGAAAGTAGTAGGTTGGTATGATAATGAAATGGGCTACTCGTCGCGGCTGGCCGATGTGATTGAAATATGGCATAATTTAAAATAAAAAAAGCATTAAAAAAAATCGCCTGTCAGAATTCTGACAGGCGATTTTTTTATGGATAAACTTTTATTAGTCCTTGATAAAACGATTTACCGAAGTTCCCATTACAGATGTAATTTCAATTACATAAACACCTGGAGTAAGGTCAGCGATATTAACTACTGACTCTTGTGAGGCATCAGCGATAGTTTCTTCCTGGTTTACAAGGGTACGGCCGGCAAGATCAGTGATCCTGATAGACACAGCACCGGAGATTGAATTATCGTGAACGATATTCAAACGATCTGTTGCAGGGTTAGGATAAACAGTTGCAGCAATACTTGATGAACCGCCATTCTGAATTCTGCAGCTGAATGCTATCACTAGCGCTTTAGCAGAACCTGCTCCGCAAGCATTAACACCTCTTGCAGTAACTGAACCGGCATTTGCACCGAAAGTTACCGTTATAGAATTGGTACCGCTTCCTGCTGTAATTGTAGATCCTGTAGGAACAGTCCATACATAAGAAGTAGCTCCTGTAAGAGGATCAACACTGTATACATTTCCTGTGCTGTTTGCACAAGGAGCTGCATCACCGTTAACCACTAAAGGACGTGCAGGGAATGCAGTAAGTGAACGAGCTCTTGCAGGGCTGATTCCGCATGCATTTTCTGCTGTTACTGTTACATTACCGGTTGTAAAAGCCGGACCGAAGTCAAGTGTTGCATTGTTTGTGCCTTGTCCTGCAGACACTGTAGCCCCTGATGGTGCAGTCCAGTTGTATTGAGTAGCACCTGCAACGTTGTTAACTGTGAATGCCTGTGATGCATTACAAAGGTTTGTAGATGTGCCGTTAATTGCACCCGGGATATTAGGAGTTGAAATTACGTTTACGCAACGCTGTGGGGTTGTCATGCACAGGTTACTTGCCGTAACACAAACTTGTCCACTGGTAAATCCTGCTCCGAAGTCAAATGTAGCAGTTGCAGTTCCTTGTCCGGAAGCAACGGTTGCATTTGCCGGTGCAATCCAGGTATAAGATGATGCTCCTGTTACAGGGTTAACTGAGAATGCAACACCATTTGTACCAGGACAGGCAACACCTGTAGAAGTTGTAAATACGGGGGTTGAAATATTTTTCCTCGCCCATAATGCTACAGCAGGTCCGCCGCCGCATGTGTTAACACCCCTTACGGAGATTGCATAACCTGAATTTGGAGTAGGACCAAAATCAACAGTAACAGCGTTGGTTCCCTGGCCACTGGCGAAGGTAACGCCTGTGTTTCCTGACCATTGGTACGTATCGGCTCCGGCAACCGGGCTGATTGAATAAGGAATTCCTGTTAAACCATCACAGGCAACAGTATCTCCAACAATTGCAGCAGGAAGATCTGGTTTTGCAGTTACAGTAATTAAAGCAGGAAGTGAAGTGTCAGGGTCAGAACAGGTAGAGCTTACGATCACATCATAAACACCGGCATCGCTTAAAGCAATTGAATCAATGAACAGATCTGCTGTGGTAGCACCTGAAAGATGACCGCCATCCACAAGATCAATTCCATCTTTTCTCCACTGGTACGACAATCCTCCACCTGGTGAAAATACACTCAGTGTATGAACCTGACCGGTACAAAGGGCTGCACTGTCTGGATGATCACTAACAAATACTTCACCGTCAAGTCTTAGTTTTGATTCAGGTGATGCACCGCATGCGTTATTTGCTACAACTGTAACATAACCATTATTCAGGTTGCTGTTAAAGTTTATATCAGCTGAAGTTGTACCCTGACCTGCAACTACAGTTGAACCTGCAGGAGGTGTCCATGTATAGGAAGTAGCTCCAAGTACCGGTGCAATTGTGTAGGTCTGTGTAGTGTTACACAATCCGGAAACCGGTCCTGAAATATCACCTGGTTTTGGTGCAGTTGAACGGGTATAAATTGAACGCAACGGACTTGCACCGCAAGCATTCTCATTTGAAACGCGTACATAACCACTGATATATCCGGCAGGGAAAAGAATGTCAACAGATGCTGATCCGTTTCCTGTGATAACCGATCCTGCAGGACCTATCCAGTTATAACTTGTTACGCCTGCAACAACCGGAGTTGAGAAAGTGTAAGAAGTGTTAGCACATGTTTCCGTAGGACCTGTAATAGATGCAGGAGTTCCCGCAGGCTGTGTGTTAATGTTTTTAGAAACGGGTCCGCGAACACCGCAACCGTTATGTGCAGCCACCTGTAAGGCACCACCGGTAAAACCCGGACCGAAATCCACAGTTACTGATGTAGAGGCAGTTTGTAATGAAGCCTGCCCGTTGATTGTTGCTCCGGCAGGTGCAGTCCAAACGTAATAAACTACACGAAGCGTAGGATTTACTGAGTAAACTTTTGAATCACCGGGACAAGCTGAAGTTGCTCCCAAGAAATTATTGATTCCTCCCGGTATTAAAGAGTTTAAAGTAACATTGGTAGGATCAGATGCTTCGATGCATCCTGCACCATCATCAACTGTTACCACGTAGGCACCTGCAGCAGATACAGTAATAGCCTGGGTTATTGCACCAGTGCTCCATAAATACGAAGAGCCGGCAGTTGCTGTTAAAGTTACCGATCCACCTGAACACAGGTCAACTGACCCGGAAGGAGTAATCGTTGGAGTTGGACACTGGGCCATGGCGGCATTGAGACTGCATACTAATACGAATGCGCTTACGAATGCAACCACTTTCTTTCCGATAGTCGTACTAACGGATTCTCTGAAGTAGTTTTTCTTTGTCATAATGGTTTTGATTTTGTTTTTTTCTTAGTAACACCGCAATTAATAAAATCCTCGAAACATCTGTAAAAAGGGAGTTCACCAATCGGACATGCCTAATTGATTTGTTTGTTTGACCAAAGTTATGGAATGTTGTTTACATGTTAATCAGTTTTCATAAATTAATAATAAACAATATATATTATTGAATATCAGAACTTTATATATAATTATAGCAAATTGTGTTTACATTCCATTGGGTGAAGTGCAATAAAACAATTGGCGGTATGTTATTATCAAACCTGAAATTAATCATTCAGTGCATAAGTTCCAGAATTGTAACCGGCTTTTTTTTTCAATAATTTTATTCACAAAGCCATGTTGATTTAATAGATCACCGCTGTGATTTTCATAGTACTATTAGTCTTTAAATTTACCTCTTAAACAATTTTGACGATGGCACCAAAAGGAAACAGGGTAAGAAATCCTAAAGCTGAAGACGATGGGGAGACAGTTGTAAAGCCAAAATCAAAAGAATCTACAAGGGAAAAAACGAAAAAGACAGTTTTTAAAAGGTTTGACTTCTCACGGGTTACCGATTTTTTTCAGAATGAAAAGCTTCACAAAGTTACAGGTCTTTTCCTGATCCTGATTTCAGTATTTATGCTGGTAGCCTTTACTTCGTTTTTCTTCACCTGGAATGCCGATCATGATAAAGTTTCAGGTTCATGGTGGAGTATGTTCTCAAGGCCCGACGTACAGGTAGATAACTGGCTGGGAAAATTCGGTGCCATCATATCACATCAATTTATTGAGAAATGGTTTGGGATTTCAGCATTTGTATTTGTGTTACTTTCTTTCCTTACGGGATTTAAGATTCTTTTCCGAGTGGAATTACTTCCCATAGGCAAGACCGTTCGATATTCCTTTTTTGCATTTTTCTTTGTTGCAGCCTCCCTGGGTTACCTGCTTAGCACAAAAGGAAAACTCCTGTTTTTGGCAGGCGCATTCGGCTTTGAAATAAACCGCTGGCTGGAGAGTTTATTGGGTGCTGCAGGTGCAGGACTGTTCCTGGTTTTTGCTGCAGTAGCCTTTGTTGTTGTCACTTTCAATGTAGCTTTCCGTCTTCCTGCCTTCTTTAACAGGAAGGAAGAAGCATCTGTTGAAGAGGCGCTCCGCAATACCGCAACAGCCACTATCCCGGGAAACCGGATTAAAGAGGACCTGGTAGAAGAAATCAGTGATAGCCGGGTCACACTGGATATGGAAACTAATATTGTGGAAGTTTCAGATGAAATAGAAGCAGAGGAAGAAGATGAGTCAGAGATTGATGCAGCAACCATTTCCTTTGATATTGACAACGAAGTGCTTCCCGTATCCATTCACAACACCGAAATGGAAGTTAAACTGCCGGTTGCTGATATTGCCGAAGAGAACACAGGAGCAGTTCCATTATCCATTGAACCCATTCCTGCCGGTTCTGAACCTCTCGATGAAAATGGAATCAGTACCACTGAAGTGCTGGGTGAGTATGATCCAAAACTTGATCTCTCCTCTTATAAATTTCCTACTACCGATTTACTGGAAAATTATGTTTCGCAAAAAACTTCACAGGATATTGAGGAACTGAAGGCTGAACTCGAAGCGAATAAAAACAGGATTGTTGAAACCCTTGGGCATTATAACATTGCTATCGACAAGATTAAAGCCACGGTGGGTCCTACGGTCACCTTATTTGAAATTATTCCCCAGGCTGGAGTAAGAATATCGAAAATCAAAAACCTGGAAGATGATATTGCACTTAGCCTCTCTGCGTTAGGTATCAGGATCATTGCTCCTATTCCTGGTAAAGGAACCATTGGTATTGAAGTTCCCAATCAGAATCCTGAAATCGTTTCCATGCGTTCCGTGATAGCGTCCGACAAATTTCAGAATTGCGACTATGATCTTCCTATAGGCCTTGGAAGAACCATCTCCAATGAAGTATTCATCGCCGACCTTGCAAAAATGCCTCACCTGCTCATGGCCGGAGCTACAGGACAGGGAAAATCGGTTGGCCTGAATGCGGTACTGGTATCGCTGCTGTACAAAAAGCATCCTTCGCAGGTTAAATTTGTGTTGGTGGATCCAAAAAAAGTGGAACTGACCCTTTTCAAGACGATTGAACGGCATTTCCTCGCAAAACTTCCAGGTGAAGATGATGCCATAATAACCGATACCAGGAAAGTGGTGAATACGCTGAACTCACTTTGCATTGAGATGGACCAGCGATATGAATTGCTTAAAGATGCCCAGGTAAGGAATATACGGGAGTACAATGCCAAATTTGTGAGCAGAAAATTGAATCCTAACAACGGGCACCGTTTTCTACCTTTTATTGTTTTGGTTGTGGATGAATTTGCCGATCTGATTATGACGGCCGGCAAGGAAATAGAAACCCCTATAGCACGGCTCGCGCAATTAGCCCGGGCGATCGGTATTCACCTGATCATAGCCACGCAGCGACCATCGGTGAATATCATTACCGGTACTATAAAGGCTAACTTCCCTGCAAGGATGGCTTTCAGGGTAACATCTAAAATTGATTCCCGGACGATCCTCGATACCGGAGGTGCAGATCAGCTTATCGGGCGGGGTGATATGTTGCTATCCACAGGAGCTGATCTTATACGTTTGCAGTGTGCGTTTGTGGATACTCCTGAGGTTGATCAGATAACTGAATATATTGGTTCTCAGCGCGGTTACCCGGAAGCTTTTATGCTTCCAGAATATGTTGGTGAAAGCGAAGGCAGCAGTGGTTCCGACTATGATGCCTCCGACCGAGACCCCTTATTTGATGATGCTGCCCGTATGGTGGTACAACATCAGCAGGGATCGGCCTCCCTTTTGCAGAGAAGGCTGAAATTAGGGTATAACAGGGCAGGGCGCCTGATCGACCAGCTGGAAGCTGCCGGTATCATTGGCCCCTTTGAAGGCAGTAAGGCCCGCGAGGTAAAAGTAAAAGACCCCATGAGTTTGGAACAGTTTTTGACTGTCCCTGATAAGCCTTAACCAGTTTTAAATCCTATATAAATGAAATCATTGCCTTTACTGCTGGCCTTCGCCGGATTATTGATTTTTACAGTTCCAGCTTATACCCAAAGCACGAAAGATCCGAAGGCACAGGAAATATTGAAGGGAGTAAGTGCAAAATATAAATCCATGAAGTCGCTCTCTGCCTACTTCAGGATAATCACCCAGGATCAGAAATTAAAAACTACCGATACCCAAACCGGTAATCTTGTTGTAAAAGGTGATAAATATAAATTAACACTGAAAGGACAGGAAGTTATTGCGGATGGTCAAACAGTGTGGACGTACTTGAAAGAATCAAACGAAGTTCAGGTTAACGATGCTGCGGAAGGTGCGGAAGGCATCTCCCCTACTTCGATTTTTACCATCTATGAAAAAGGATTTTCGACCAAATACATCGGCGAGAAAAAAGAAGGAACGAAAACCTACCACCAAATTGAACTCGTTCCTGATGATTCCAAAAAATCATACTTTAAAATTCAATTGCTTATCGACAAAAACGATAAAGTAATCAGCAGTGCGAAGATCTTTAATAAGAATGGCACTCATATGACATACTCCATAGAACAATTCAAAATGAATCCTGATTCACCGGATGCTATGTTCACTTTCGACAAAACCAAATACCCGAATGTTGAAGTAGTTGATTTACGTTAACCTGTACACCTTAAAAAGAAAGGGCCTGTTTCCATTTCGGAACAGGCTCTTCTCTTTCTGCCCAAAATTATTTTTATCTCACCAGTGTAACAGTTCCGGTTTGATTATGGCGCATACCAAATACATCCATAACTTCAACCATATATACATATACATCCTGCTGAGCCGTAACGCTGCTTTTCTGAATGGTTCCATTCCATCCTGCTTCCAGGTCTGTGCTGGTATAAATAGGATCACCCCAGCGGTTAAATATTGTAAGCACCATATTTTCAATTCCAATTCCCACAACCGTGAAGTAATCGTTTACACCATCTGAATTCGGAGTAAATGCGTTGGGAACAAACATCATGAATTCAGGAATTACTTTCACAATCCGAGTAATGGTATCGATACAGCCATAAGAATTCTGAACCATCAGGAAAACTTCGTAGGTGCCTGTATCCTGATAAGTATGGGTAGGTTCGAATACATTTGAACTGCTGCCATCTCCGAAAGTCCATGAATAAATATTTCCACCCGCAGAGAGGTTATTAAAATTGAATACCGGATTTGAAATTATTTGTTCATAGGGATCGGTGGTAAAGTCAGCTTGCGGACCGGGATAAATGGTAATAATATTCGGCTGCGTAAATGTTTGAACGCAACCCATAGCTGAGGTTACCGTGAGTGAAACACCGTAGGTTCCGCTTGAAGAATATACAGTTGAAGGATTTTGAAGTTGTGAGGTCTGGCCATTGCCGAAATCCCAGCTCCATGATGTGATCGATCCGGACGAGATATAAGATGAATCCGTAAAGTGAATTGCCAGGGGTCCGCAACCAGCTGCCTGGCTGTAGAGGAAGTTGGAAACCGGTAACGGGAATACGGTTATCTGCTGTGAAATCGTATCCACACAACCGTTATCTGAAATTGCAATCAGGGTAATGGTATATACACCTGCGGAATCGAAGGTGTGCATTGGATTCACCGAAGCAGAACCTGCTGAGCCGTCACCAAAATCCCAGTTGTATGCAATGATTGAACCAGATGATATCGTGCTTAAGTTAGTAAACGAGAGTGCGGAACTTGCACAGCCATTGCTTGCGTCGAAGCCGGCATCAGGAGCAGGACTCAGATTTACCACTGTTGATGCTGTTGCAACGCAACCATTCAAACTGGTCATTGTTAACGAAACATTGTAAGACCCTGCAGTAGGATACAAATGCACCGGATCGGGTTGCAGTGAAGAATTTCCATCACCGAATGTCCAGTTGTATACATAAGTTGAAGTATCGCCTGCGGCAGTAACATGATTGAATGTAACCGGATCATATATACAGTTGCTGTTAGCTGAAATTACAGGTTCAGGTAAACTGTAGATATTTACATTTTCGGTAACCGATGCTGTACATCCAAATATGGAAGTTACGGTAAGTGAAACGGAATAGGTTCCGGGTGCAGCATAATAATGGAACGGATTAGCCGATGCTGATTGGGTTCCGTCACCGAGGTTCCACTGCCAGTTGCTGATGACACCACTTATGGATGTTGAGAGATCGGTAAAATTCACCGGTGATTCGTCACAGGCATTAAGTGCAGTAAAATCAGCCACCGGAGCATTGTAAATTGTTATTTGTTTCGACGTGGAATCAGAGCATCCGAATTGTGATGTTACAACAAGGTTAACAGTGTATACACCCGGATCAGTGTAATTATGGACAGGGTTCTGATCAGTTGAAGAAAATCCGTCACCAAAGTCCCACACACACTGCAGCACTCCTCCACCGGGAATTGTTGACTGATTATAAAATGCTGATGCGTTTCCGGAACACTCATTGCTTCCGGCGAAAGCCGCAGCCGGTTTTCCAAAAACATTCAGCGTTGCATACGTTGAATCCATACATCCATTATCCGAGGTAACAACAAGCTGCACGGGATAAGATCCTGGTGTTGTATAACCATGCACCGGATTTTGAGATGCTGATACACTTCCATCACCGAAATTCCAGTTCCATGAAGCAATAGTACCTCCTGATACCGTAGACTGATCGTTCAACTGCACCTGCTGACCAAAACAAATATTGTTTGCTGTGAAGGATGCTTCAGGTAACGGATGAACAGTTACATCGATATAAGCGGAATCAATACAACCCTGATCGGAAGTTGCTGTGAGCAACACATTGTATGTTCCGTCGGCCGGATATAAATGGGATGGTGAAATCAAATTTGAAGATCCGCCATCATCAAAGTTCCAGTAGGTAGCAGCAATTGTACCACCACTGATTGATGAAGTGTTGTTGAATTGTACAGGCGAATTATCACACACGGATGCAGCAGTCCCTGAAGCAACCGGCATAGGATATACAGTAACCTGTTGTGTGCTGGTTGCTGAACAACCAAAATCGGAAACTACCACAAATGTTACATCATATGTTCCTGCACTTGCATACATGTGTAATGGATTCTGCGTGGAATCAACAGCACCATCGCCGAATGACCACTGGTAACCTGTAATGCTGCCTGTGTTTATCTGTGATCCATCGGAAAACTGAACTGCTGTACCGGTACACACATTCTGTACTGCAAATACTGCAACAGGTGCATCCAGTACCTCAACCACACGCGTTATTGTATCAGAACATCCACTTGTGGTATATACAACAAGTGTGGCATTATAAACACCCGGTGCGCTGTAATTGTGCAATGGGTTTTGCAAAGCAGATGTTAATCCGTCTCCAAAATTCCAGTTCCATGTACTGATGACACCACTTGTCAGTGTTGAAGCATCCTGGAAAATAGTTTGCTGGCCGGCGCATACAATACCGGCTGTGAAATCGGCTTCCGGTTTCGGATCAATGCTTACCTGTTGAGTAATGGATGCATCACATCCCATACCTGAATTAGCTGAAAGCGTAACCATGTAATTTCCGGGAGCCGTGTACAGATGTAAGGGCTGCTGCTGATTGCTTGTTGAACCATCACCAAAATTCCAGTTCCAGTTTATGATATTGCCGGATGTAATAGTACTGGTATTAGAAAATAAAACTGATTCACCCAAACAGGTTGGTGTTGGTGTAAACTGTAACTGTGGAAGCGGGTTAACCATTACATTTGAAGCAAAGGAAGCCGAGCAACCACTGCCATCGGTAATAGTAACCGAATAAACTCCCGAGGTTGATACTGAGATGGATTGTGTTACGGCTCCGTTTGACCAGTTGTAATTCGCACCCGGATTTCCGGCATCCAATACAACCACTTCGCCATCACATGCATTTATGTTTGTTGGATTAACAACCAGTGATGTTCCGCCAAGAGCAACATTTGTGCTGCCAGAACCAATACATCCGAATGCGTTGGTGACAAGAACCTGGTAGGTGCCGGAATCAGAAACCGATAATGTTTGTGTGGTTTCTCCTCCCGGAGTCCATAAGTAAGTTGAACCTGGATTTCCTGCATTAAGCACAGTGGAATTTCCGACACAAATAAATGTGGGTAAAAAATTCACAACCGGAACAGGATTGAGTCCAACCGATACGGAATCGGAGGCTTTACAGCCGTTGGCATCGGTAACTGTTACGGAATAAACAGTTGGCACAGCAGGTGCAACATAAATATTTTGTGTTGCAGCACCTGTAGATGGCCAGTAATACGATGTTCCGCCACTGGCGCTCAGCGTTGCAGTAGTACCTTCACAGATCATTTGATCAGGGCCGGCGTTTGCAACGGGCAGCGGGTTGACTGTTACAACAACAGAATCACGTCCGACACAACCCTGCATCGAAGTAAAGGTGTAGATATAAGTAGACGTTACCGAAGGCGATACTGTTATTGTTTGTGTAGTTTGTCCTCCCGGTAACCATAATACGTTAAAGTGATAATTACCATAAATTGAAACGGATTCTCCCAGACAAATATTTCTATTAGGGCTGGCATTAACATAGGGAACAGGATTAACAGTAACGCGAACGCTATCAACATCTGTACATCCATTCGCATCTGTTACGGTTACATAATAGGTAGTGTTTGAGGTGGGCGACACAACTGCTGAAGATGTTATCACACCGGTACTCCATTCATAACTCACACCACCGGATGCTGTAAGTGTTGCAGAATTTCCGGAACAAATACTCTGATCAGAACCTGCATTAGCCTGTGGTGGTCCGTAAATTTCAAAAGTCTGGCTGATCGTGTCACTGCATCCGTGTGATGTTTCTCCTATGAGTGATACCGTATACACTCCGGGATTTGTATACACATGTACCGGGTTGGCAGATGTGGAAGTAGTGCCATCACCGAAATCCCAGAACCATGAGTTAATAGCTCCATTGCTGGAACCGGATGTATTGGTTACCGTCATTGCGGAACCTAAACATGTTCCGGATTGTGAAGTAGTAAATGCCAGATCAGGGATCGGATAAATATGAATATTACGGGTGCGTGAATCCACACATCCACCGGAGGTAGTAACTGTAAGGTTTACGTTATAGGTTCCTGCGGCGGGAAATCCATGGAGCGGGTTTTGCACATTTGAGGTAGTACCATCATTAAAATCCCATTGCCATCCTACAATATTTCCCATCCCTGTAAAGGACATATCATTAAACTGTATTGGGTCATTGGCACATGCGAAATTATAACTGAAGTTTGCCTGTGGGAGCGGAAACACATTAAATGTTCGTGTTACCGTATCTGTACAACCGTTATTGCTTGTTACAACCAGCGTAACGGTATAGGTACCGGAACTGGAATAGTTATGAACGGGATCCTGCTGTTGCGAAACGTTTCCGTCACCAAAATTCCATTGCCAGGAGACAATATTTCCCGTGGCAACGGATGAAATATCATTAAATTGCAAGGGTTGGTTGATGCAAATATCATTCGGTGTAAAGTTCGCAACGGGTAACGGATTGGCATTAACAGTTGTTGAAAGAATTCCTGTACAGCCATTCTGGTCAGTAACGGTAACGGAATAAGCACCCGGATTGGAAACACTTATCGTTTGAGTTGTTGCACCGGTTGACCACAGGTAATTATATCCCGGATTTCCTGCATCCAGTGTTGCAGTTCCTCCCAGGCAGAAAGATACATTCTGCAGGGCATTAACAATTGTACCACTAAGACTGGCAAGAGCGGATCCTGTTGCAGAGCAACCGTTTGAATTTGTAACGGTCAACGTATACGTTCCAGGGTTAGATACTATAATAGTTTGTGAAGTCTGGCCATTCGACCACTGGTATGTACTTCCCGGATTACCGGCATTCATTGTTGAAGTAGCACCCTGGCAAATAAATACATTGGAGAGTGATACAACCGGTAACTGATTAACTGTTACTGTTACAAAATTGGTACTGCTGCAACCATTTGCATCGGTACCGGTTACAGCATAAGAGGTAGAAGCACCCGGGGTTACGATGATTGAACCCGTTGTATTTCCTGAAGGACTCCAGTTATAACTTGCTCCACCGGTTGCAGTCAATACTGTAGATTGCCCCGCACAAATAGCAACATTCGGTGAAACATTGATAACAGGCAATGGATTAACTGATACAATCACCGTAGCACTTGAAGTACATCCATTCGCATCGGTTGCAATTACAGTATAAGTAGTAGTTGTAATAGGAGAAACCGTAATCGGATTGGTAGTTTGTCCTCCCGGAGTCCAGGAATAGGAATTACCACCGGATGCAGTCAGTGTTGCGGAGCCTCCCAGACAAATTGCCTGGTTAGGTCCTGCTGAAATTACAGGCGGTACATTGATTCCGATATTTTGAATTATGGTTGCTGAGCATCCCAAACTATTAGTAATGGTAAGCGACACATTGAAGTTACCTCCCACAGGAAAAGATATTGAAGGATTTTGTGAAGTGGAAGTCTGACCATTTCCAAAATTCCAGTTCCATCCTGTTATTGTTCCGCCTCCGGGTAATGAAGTATCCGTAAAATTGATGGTACCTCCCTGGCAAAGCAATGTGGAGTTTGTAAATGATGGTATAGGTAATGGTAAAACCGTGACTTGTTGCGTAATGGTATCGGCACATCCCAAACTATCGCCGGCAACCAGTGTAACGGTATAAGTACCTGCATTAGCATAGGTGACTGAGGGATTCTGTGCACCGGAAGTCTGCCCGTTTCCAAAATTCCATTGCCAGTTATAATTACCTGCAGGGGTTGTTGTGTTGGTGAAGGCGATAGCTGTACCTGCGCATGCTGATCCACCGTTAAATGCTGCTGTTGGAGGAGGCAGAATAACCACCGGTTGAATAACAGTATCAATACATCCGAGGTTGGTTTCAATTACAAGAACAACATTATACGTTCCGGGAGCCGGAAATGCATGAATTGGATTTTGTACAGCAGATGTTCCTGTTCCGCCGAAATTCCAGTTCCATGAAATGATAATTCCGCCTGGGAGCGTTGACAGATCCGTAAACTGAACGGGTGTGTTGGGGCATGATCCACTGGCTATAAAATCAGCTGTTGGATCAAAGGCGTTAAGCACTTCAACCGTATCCTGGCTGGAACAGATTCCGTCACTAACGGTAACAATATACGTTCCTGTACCAACAGTCTGAATAGGCAGTGTTACACCATTACTCCATAGATAAGTATAGTTTCCGGTTCCTCCCGAGGCGTTTACGTTTAAAGTTGCAAGATCATTACATGCAATCAGCTGATCGGGACCAGCATTGACATTGATACCATTTACGGTAATACAATACGAATAAACCTGTGCTCCTACCATTGGGCATGCATCATCGTTTACACGAACCGTGAAACAATAAGGGTTATTTGAAATATCACTTACTGAAGGTGTCCAGCAAAATGTTCCGGTAGGCCGGTTTCCACCGGAAGTAGTGAAAGTTGCACCCGGTATGCTGTTATCCCAGTTCACAAAAACGTTTTGTGCTGCATCCTGGTCCTCGGAATTGATAAAGAAACAAAGTTGTTCACCTGCGCAAACTGTTGCACTGAAATTATTAGTACCGTTGATACCAGTCAGGGTTGGCAGGTTATTATTACAATTAAGAACCGTTACCTGGATGTCGCGTTCTACTGAACCAATGAGTACTCCATTTCTGTACTCTGAAACAAGCACTGCCATTACCGTAATTTCGAGATTGGTAGGTGTCATGCAAATATCACCGGTGGCCGTATTAAATGATATGGCCGGAGATGATGTTAAAGGATTGGATGCATTAAATGGTGCATTATAATTTACAGTGGAAGCCGCATTCTGAAGAGGTGTGATAAGCGAATAAACCAGTGAATCACCATCTGCATCAAACGCTCCGTGATTAAAACAAAATTCCTGTCCGAGACAGGCAAAAGGAACAGGCTTATTAGAAAATGTAGGTGAATTGTTACACGGCGAAATCATGTTGTTCAATGTCGCATACACATAAAAGGTGCTTGATGCGGGATTGGTGATATTGGTAATGGCAGCATTCCGGCAACACAGGTTATAGCTGAAAACCCAATCGGTACATTGCATAGGTAATGTAATAATTCCTTCATATACCCACTCCTGTATTCCGGTATAAATTCCACCGTTACATGATGAAAGTGCGGTTGGACAAAGCGGAGTTACTTCCTGACCGGTTCCGGGCACAGGATTACAGGTTATGCCGATATTTTGTCCGCAGCTCGCCGATTGCACCGAAACATAAACGGTACCTGGAGCACTGATACCAATACAATCACGGTAAAATGAAACACGAAGCCGGTAGGTGTTTCCCCCCAGGCATTCATAGGTAAGATCAGCTCCCATTGCATGGCTGGCACGCAGCTCCCCGGTATGCAGGAAGAGCCCGGCTATCAGTGCCAATGCAAGTGTTAATCGTTGTAGATGTTTGTCCATCTTTATGGGAATTTCGTGAGTTTGTGTTTAAATTAATGTATCACAAACAAAAATATCCCATCATCAACCCTGGCACTTAAAAGAATGCCCGTTGATCCGTTATCTGTAAGATTTAAAACACAAAACGATTGATTTGAAGCAATAAAAGATTCAAAAAGCCAGTAAAATCAATGGATCCGAATACTAAAACAAATAAATATGACAGTGATAAAAGAGCACTACAGGTGTAAGAAAAATGCGGATTTCGTTAAATTCTTCCTGTAAAAGGTATAATCATGTTAATCATCCTTTTATCATACAGCCCACGGAAAAGGAGTTTCCCGGTGGTATTATAAAAAAACAGGAAGCCAAACCAACCTCCTGTCTTGTTGCATAATTTCAACTCAGAAACCACACCGTTCATGAGAAGCTGCCTGCAACATAATTTCTTTTAAGATTTTCTTTTTCTGTCGCTTATAGTAAATACCCTTGAAATATTGAAGCCAAAATGGATATCCCCCTTCTCCCACTTTCCGGTGGTTTCGGTAAGAAATGTTTTTTCATTCATAGCAGGAGCATTGGTAAAATGCAACTGGAAAACGTGTCCGCCGGTTTCAATATCCAAACCTATTGATAACGGTGATGTATATTCATCAGTGAGCTGATCCGGCAACACATAAAAATAATCGGCAGTAATGGCAAGGCGCTGCGTAAGCTTGATACGGGTTCCCACTTCCACGGCTATAATATCATGTTTATCTATAGTGCGTTCCACGAGATTCCGGTGAACCAATATGGGGCTTATCTGCAAGGAAAACGCATCTGAGAATTTCCGGCCGATAATAAGTTGATGATAAAACCCGAATCGAGAAGTTGTATAATTTTTACGTTCCGGATCCGACCATTTCAGCATGTTACTTGTCATGCCGGTAATGACTTCAATAGTAACCGGTATTTTCTTAGCACCTGTTGACTGCCACAACAGTTTATACTTGAGAAATCCATCAATTTCCTTATAAAGCGAACTGCGACCGATTCCGACCGTAAACCTGTCGGTAATGCCGTAATCCAATCCTAATCGTATGGTTGCCTGATCGAGACCGAATAATTCATAAGAACCCGTATTTAATTCTCCGAACCGGTGCATGATTCTGAAATCAAGCACGCCTGCAGCTACGTGTTCAAGTGAATGTGATCCTATTACCCTGGTTGATTTAAAAGCGGCTGTAACCCGCTCTACTTCTTCCTTTTCTTCACCCAGCATGTCCAGCAAGTCATCCTGGCTTACTGCAATTAAAGGGCTTATTAACAAACAGGAAAATAATGCGCATCCATAAAGTATTTTCATATACGGAAATTTAGGTTTTTATTTATTCGCCGTGAATAATTCATAATTTAAGTCAACTTCCACTTTTACCGTTTCGGCAACTTTATCTTTGACTAAATTAGGAATTTCTATGTCATAATCACGGATCAACAGATTAAAAGTTGATTTTGCAAAGATTTTTCCACCCTTTATTTCTATAGTACCGGGAACCGTAATATCTTTTGTAACTCCGTGAAGCGTCATTTTACCGGTTACCTTCACAGGATAAACACCGTCGGAAGTCCACTTAACATCAGTAGCATTATCGATGGCACCTTTAAAAGTTGCCTTTGGAAATTTATCGGATTCCACATAATTTTCATTGAAGTGTTCCTGCATCAAAGCTTTTTGAAATTCAAAAGCTTTCATCAGTACCGAAAATTCAACCTGGCCGGTTGAAACATCCAGTACACTGGTAACTTTTTTATTCACCGCTTCAATTTCTTCAAGAGGAGCTTTAGAATAAAATTGTGCACGACCTTCTTTAGTAAAATATTTGGTTTGCGCCTGCACATTTACTGTGATAACCATCAGAAGTATGGCAGACAAATACATTAGCTTTTTCATAATTTAATTTTTTAAAGTTAATAATTAGTATAAGAAAATTTTTTTTAATTTACGATTACACATCGTGTCAAAACAACATCCATTGATATGCCTGAACACTCACCTTTGATTTTAATAGAATCACCCACTTCATAATTTTTATAGCGCGAATCCTGTCCTTCGCTCAATCCACAATTTATGCCAAACATTTCTGAACCTGAGGCAAGCACCAGGTTAAGTTCACCACTGTCACCTATACTGAATTCTCTTACCTTTCCGCTTACTTCAATAATTTTTCCAAGGTATTTTGAATTTGCATCAGTTTCGTTATTTTCAAAATGATTGAAGAGCTCATCTGCTGAAAGCGAATAAGCAGCATTAAGTGATTCGGTGTTTGCTACTGGTTTGTTGTACAGGTAATATCCGTAACCACCTCCGATAACAAGCGCAATAAGTATGACTATGAGTATTTTTTTCATATGTATCAGTTATTAAGGGCGCCCTTCTGAACCCATGTTTCAATTTTAAGAATGTTGCAATCATTTAACTTTGGTCCGCCTTGCGGCATTGGAGAAAACCCGCTTACATGATTGATAGCTCCGAGTAATTCTCCTGATGTAACATAATTCACCACAGCGGCATGTGTTTCAAGAACTACTCCTCCCTGTTGCAAAGCCTGGCTGTGACAACTCATACAATTCTGATCAAGTATCGGCTTCACCGTTAGTGAATAAGTCACAGCAGCAGTATCGCAACCGGTAGTCCCATTGGCAGGATACAACTCTTCTGCAACATCATAATAACAACCGGTTAAACCCATCATTGAAAATGCAAGAACCATTAAAGCAACAAGTTGTTTCATATATATATTTTAGTTAGTTGTTCAAGGCTCCTTCCTGAACCCAATTTCTTATTTTACCGATTTCACAACTGCTGATCTGTGGACCATTATAAGGCATAGCTGTATAGTTCGGATTGTGGGTTATAGTTCCAACAAGTTGTCCTGTGGCAGCTGATGCAGCAACGCCTGCATGGGTAGAAAGATTAATGAATGCATTTCCACTGTGAGCTGTACCATGACATCCGACACATTTGTTTTGTATAATTGGTTTTACATCAGCAAGAAATCCTACTGCAGTTGAATCACAGGGTCCCAGTCCATCATCACAAACAAGATTCTGTGCTCCCTGGTTTATCCATAATGCAATCATATTTATTTGTGCCTGTGTAAGCGGATTCTCACCTGGAGGGGGCATTTGCTTGTCAGGATCAGTTTCTGTTATAACTTCCCAAATTTCAGAATCACCTAAATCAAATGGTGTTACTTCACCTGTTATCATAACATTCGCATAATTATTAAGAATTACACCATCCTGTGCAGAGCCTGCATCATGACATCCGCTTTTTGCACAACTTGAAACGAGAATGGGCAAAATCTGCTGTTGGAAATACACGGAATCCGGATCACAGGGAATTCCATTCTGCGTTCCTCCGCCGCCGCCGCCCCCACCGTTTCCTCCTCCATTGCCATTATTATTTGCAAGCGGATTAATTGGTTCATGCTTACATCCCGGTAGGACTGCAACCGCGATAAAGATAAAAGCAATACCTGATAGAATTCGGAGAATTCCCGTTCTCTTGCCGTTAAATGATAGATCCGTATTCATAAGTTTAACTTTGATATAGACCAAAACTACACAGACCATTGCTGCCTTAAAAGTGAAGGTTGCCGAACGGGGGAAAATCGACCCTGAACGGGTCGTATTAATTAACAGATCCCGTGAGCCAGGTTTTAAAATTGGGCGATCTTTCAGTACTTACAATTGTTTCAATTTCAGATGGCGGTGATAAAATCAACTTAACCCTTGATTTTGAATAGGATACCATTTTTGAAATAGCCTTTATGTGTACTATGAACTGCCGGTTTATCCTGAAAAAAAGAGCCGGGTTCACCATTGCCTCCATCTGATCAAGGTTTTGGTCAATCGGGTAATTTTTATTGTCGAAAGTGCACAGGTAATTAATTTTGCTTTCGGTGTAAAAGTAAGCGACATCCTCCACTTCAACAGCTTTAATTGTATCTCCGAACCGGATCAGTATCCTTTTCTGAAACTCAGTTTTATTCTTAATAAATGTGATCAGTTTGTCAAAATCGGCCGGGTCATGACTACCTTTTTCTGATTGCTGCCGGAATTTGGTTAATGCACCTTCAAGCTCTTCCTTTTTTACGGGTTTTAACAAATAATCGATGCTGTTTACTTTAAAAGCCTGGACTGCAAACTGGTCATACGCAGTCGTGAAAATCACAGGGCAACCGGGAGTTACTTTATCAAATATTTCAAAACTGTTTCCATCACCCAATTGTATATCCATGAAAATCAGATCAGGAGCAGGATTTTTTTTAAGGTAATCAATTGAAGACTTAACGCTTACCAGATGATGAATCATTTCTGCCACGGGGGCGATCTCCCAGATCATCTTTTCAAGACGTAAGGCAGCGGGATCCTCATCTTCAATAATTACATATTTCATTTTACGTTGTTTGAATTTTTATCAAGGGTAATTTTACAATAAAATAATCGGAAGTTTCTTCTATAACAAGTTCCGAACTACTGATCAGCTGATAACGGTTTTTTAAGTTTTGAATTCCTATTCCCGTAGAAGGCTCTTTGGTAAATTTAGGATTAATATTATTCTTAACAACAAGGTAACTGCCTGATTCTTCATAAACCTCAACAACAAGCCGTGTCTCACGCGAAACTGAATTATGTTTCAGGGAATTTTCAACCAATATCTGCAACGCCAGGGGAGGAATAAGACATTGGTTCCTGATGGCCTGAGGAATATTTATGAGAACTTTAAAATTATTTCCATATCGCTTTTGCTGAAGGAAAACATAGGTTTCAACAAGTTCCAGTTCTTCCGAAATAAGAATGAGATCTTTTTCACGGTAAGTAAGAATACATCTGAAAAAATCAGACAACTTATTTACATACTCAATTGCAACGTTCTTGTCATCTTCGATAACAGTAATAAGTGTATTAAAACTGTTAAATAAAAAATGGGGATTCACCTGGTTCTTTAAAATCTCATACTGAGATTCAATTTTTTCTTTCTTTAACCGGTCAATCGATTTCAATCGCCGGTCGCGATAAGTGATATAGAAATACAACAATAGAATAATTAAACTTGTAACTGCTATTATAAACCACGACCGTTGCCAGAATGGATAGCGTATTCTGAAATCATAGGATACAATTTCCGCATTCGAAAAATTATTGTTTACCGAAGTCCTCACCATAAATTTATACGAACCAGGCCGGAGGTTAGGAAATGTTATGAACCGGTCGCGGGTTGTGATCCATTCCTGGTTATAGCCATCGAGTTTATATTGATAACTGATTTTTTGCGGATCAGCATACCAGATTGTGGTGTAATCAAATGAAATATGATTACGGTCGTAACTAAAAACATTTAACGTTGTGGTATCTACCTTCTCAAGAAAACACAATACATGATTGATAATTAAAACCGGTTTGTTATCCCCTACCCGATTCTCCAGCTTCAACTTTATAATACCATCGGTTGTTCCCAACCACACATTTCCTTTGTCATCAGCATCCACCACATTCACATCGGGATCGATAATACCAATTCCCATCTCACTACCATAGGAAAGCAGGTAAAAATTATCGGGATTTAAAATATCAATTCCTTTTTTGTGAACTATAATTATATTTCCTGAATTATCAGCAATCAATGAGGTAACATTTAAATCGCTTAAACCCTGATCAACGGAAATGTTCCGAAATGACTTACCATCAAACCGGTAAATGCCCTCACCGGAACTACTCAGCCAGATCATTCCGTTTTTATCTTCCGCGATCGAATAGATCACCTTACTTTTTAATCCTTCTGCTTCACTGAAATTTTTAAAGGTTCCGTTTTCAAAAGAAGTAATTCCTTTTCCGTCTGTACCAAACCAGACGCGTTTCTTTGAATCTACAAATACTTTGTAAATAAAATTATTACCCAGTCCGTTTTCCTCATTGTAACTGACAAAATCAATGCCCGATTTAAAATTACTATCCGGTAAAATACATTTAGATACACCACCCAGAGTTGCAAACCAAAGTTCTTTTCCATCACCATCGATAGATAGCACACTTGAATTTACCAAACCTTCTTTTTCCGAAAAATTTAACCACTCATCCATAATTGGATTGTACCTGAAAACTCCATAGTCAAAAGTTCCCATCCAAATATAACCGTACATATCCTCATACAGCGAAATAACATTTAAGGGCTCTGTAAGTAACTTGCTTTGCGGAATGGAAACACGGAATTCATCTTTTAGATTTTTCCGATAGCAGAACACTCCGGAGTCATTACTGAACCACATGTTTTGTTGCCTGTCAACCAGTATTGTGTGAATGGTGTTCAGACTTACATCCGCAATCTGTCGCTTGAATTCAATCTTCTCTCCCGGGGACAAAAAAAGTTCATTACCTGCTCCTATCCAGATATTGCCTTCATGATCTTTTAGAAGTGCGTTCACATTCTGACCGGTAAATCCGGAAGAAGCTGAAAATTGCCGCATGCGCCGGTCGGCCTGGAATTCAAAATCGATGATGCCAAATTTCTGTGTTCCCAGCCAGAATTCATTTTCCAGTCTGACAAGAGACGTAACCGGACCGTATGACCAGTTATCAAATTTGGTTTTATAAAGAAAGAGATTCTCCCGGATATCATAAACACAAAAACCTTTTTCTTCCATACCAATACCAATAGTATTTCCCGGGCCCGGAATAATCTGCCTGATGATATTATCAGGTAAACCATTGCTGGTATTCAAATTGCGTATTTTAAATGAATCATTTACACGGAACACCTGTGACAAACCACCGTCACTACCTGTCCAGATGTTTCCGTTAGTATCACTTGCAATGCAATAAATATAATCATCTCCAAGTCCATCCACGACAGTGAAATTAGTAACCTCATTGCCGAGCATCCGGAATAAACCACGACCCATTGTTGAGAACCAGATTTCATTTTGAACGGGTACATAAATGCAACTTACCGGAACATCTATTTCAAAAGACAAAACAGGCACTAATAAAATACTATCATTAACGACCTTAAAAATTTTTCCATTTGCTGTGCCTGCTATTACACCGCCATCCGGCCATGCAGAGACGGATACAATACTATTTCCTGAAATAGCGTCCGGCAACTTCACCCTTGAAAAATTAAGTCCGTCGTTTTTCCACAAACCATCATTGGTTGCAAGCCAAACAAATTTGGAGGAATCCTGGCAAATTGCATTGATACGAAAACCCGTATTCGCGCCCGGCAACGTAACTTGCCGGAAGAATGGCTCCTGAGCAGCAAGCTGGAACCACCCTGCCGGAAGGAGTATGCTTAAAAAAATTAAAATCCTGTAAAAACGCATATGCTAAATCTGTTGGGGCTGCAAAGTGGCTGAAATATCCACAACAATATCGGGAGCAATTTTCTGAAAGACGATACGTGGAATTTTTATATTATGATCCTGCAAATTAATGCTGAAACGGGATGTTATCTCAATTTCACCATTTTTGACTTCCACCGTACTTTTAATAATGCGTTCCGATTTAACCCCGTGCAGGTTCAACACCCCTTTTGCACGCACTTCATACACTCCGCTTTTAGAATAACTGATAATCTCAATAATTTTCCCTGAAAAGGTAGCAACGGGATACATATCAACCTCCATATAGTTTTCATAAAAATGCTGCTGCTGCAACGGGCTGTTGAAGCCCTTGAATGTTTTTATGGAAACGGAAAAGGCGAAGGTGTTTTTTACCGTATCAATAATACCTTTTAACTCCTTGCTTTCGGCCGAAATGGTTTCAAGGGGCGCTTCTGAAAGAAACGAAATTTTACCGGAAGAGGTTTTGAAAATTGTCTTTTCTGGTGGGTATATAAATGAAAACAAACTAATTAAACCAATAACCAGAAAGCCCGGAACAGCATTCAACATAGTCTTATTTTAAGGGTAAAGTTAATTAATATTGGAATTGATGTAAGGAACTGCAGCCGTTTAAACATCAAATGTGCCATGAAACGAATCAATTATATTTCCGCACGAAAAAAAAATAATAATTTTCCCAGCCTTAAAGCAGTTGAGATCTGTAAGAAAGTAGATTCTCTATCTTTACACCTGAAAAAACACACGGAATTGCAGATTGCGGAAAAAAAGCCTAAGCAGCATATACAGATCCTTGATTTCTTACGGGGTATTGCTGCTCTTGCCGTGGTCATTTTTCATTTCGCCACGTCCACGCTTCCAACCATCAAACCCAATTTACTGGGCGACTATTTTTCACATGGAAACCTGGGCGTCAAGGTCTTTTTCGTGATATCCGGGTTTGTTATCCCGTTTGCTATGTACAGTTCGGGTTATCATATCAAAAACTTTTTCAATTTTATTATCCGCCGCCTCGCTCGAATCGGTCCTCCTTCGTGGGTCGCTATTTTGCTCATGGCCGGAGTTTATTTTGGCGGTATCTGGCTGAATGGCCGCCCAATTGAAGGAATGCACTGGCCAGGAATTTCATTTAGAACTATTCTTGCCAACCTCACCTATTCATATTCGTTGTTAGACACAAAAGCGTATATAGATGTGTACTGGACACTTGAGGTAGAGTTTCAGTATTACATTCTAATCGGATTGCTGTTACCTCTCATCACCCGTTATGCAGCAAATAAATGGGTACTGAGTGGTATCCTGCTTTTTTTGAGCGCTACTTTTTTTGTACATAATAACCTGATATTATTTTTCCGCGATAATTCGTTTTTTATCCTGGGAATACTGTTGTACCTGTATAAAACTGAACAAATCAACAGGAATTATTTTATTAACGCTTCTTTTGTCGCAATAATGATATGCTACGGTCAGCAGGGTGCCACCAACTCTTTTGCTGCATTCATTACTTTCCTGGTTATTGCCTATGTGCATTATGAAAACCCGGTGACTACTTTCCTTGGCAGGATTTCGTATTCGCTGTACATTACCCATTTATTTTCGGGCATTGTAAGTGAATTTGTGTTGCGGAACCTTACGGGGATGGAGCCCTCAGAAGGGGTGAAAGTTATTATGCTGTTTGTATACACCGGTATTGCTGTTGCTTTTGCCTGGGTGTTTTACCTTTTGGTGGAGAAACCTTTCATTCGCTTTTCACACCGTTTCAGGTTGAGAAAAAATAACCCGCAAAAAGATGTTGTACCGGTTAACGCACAAGTGTGACCACTCCGTTCCTGATTTCATTGGAAGGGTCATTGTAAATCCTGATCTGGTAAGTGTACACACCTGTGGGCAGGGACTTTCCGTCGGCATCATCTCCGTTCCATTCATCATAGGCGCCGTGAGATTTAAAAACCTGCTGACCCCACCGGTTATAAATTGTCATATTATATCCTGACATAGAATATCCGGTTACTTTAAAATTGTCATTCTTACCATCTCCGTTTGGCGTAAATGCATTGGGAATATAATATGTAACAATATTTTCAACATACACCGGACGGGTAATGCTATCAGTACATCCCTGTTCACTTGTAACGGTAAGGGTTATGTTATAATACCCTGGAGTTACAAAGGTATGTGATGGATGCTGCTCCATTGATGATGATCCTTCCCCAAAATCCCAAAACCAAAACGCAGCGTGAGTTGAAACATCCGTAAAATAAAATTCAGGATTGAGAATAGTTGCCTGAGGAGGGTCTGCTACAAACGCCGGCTCCGGTAACGGATTTACAACAATGGATGTTGCAAAGATTCGCGGAGTGGAACAGGAATCGGTAACGGTAAGGATGTACGTAGCAGTTTGGTAAGGAATGAAAGTAAAGGTATTGCCTGATCCCAGGTTATTATCCACATTCAGATAGTATGGCCCGCCATTCCCGCCGGTAGCTGCTGCTTCCAAAATTACTTCCTCTCCGAAACATACTGAATCAGGACCTGACAAGATTGGTACGAGTGGAGGAAGCCTGTCGATGATGAGCTGATTCGAACTGGAAGGATTCATTGCCAGGCACTGCTCCGAAGAAGTTAGCACCAATTGCAAGGTATCGCCATCCTGGAAAACAGAACTGATTAAGGTATCATCATTTGATCCGACAATACTCCCATTCAGATACCATTGGTACGTGGGGTTAAGACCTCCAAAAACTGAAGCAGCACTGTACGTGATTTCGGCACCATCACAAAACACACCTGGAGGATTTGCTGAAATGGTGGTTACAGGGGTCAGCAGGGGTTTAATTACAACAGAAATTGAATTCGATGTATCGGTAAGTGGCAAAGCACAAAAGGCTGATGATTCAAGTATCACATCTATAACGTCGTTGTTGCTGAGTGTGTTCGATGAAAAATCAAGTGTGTTAATTCCATTTGGTATGCCGTTGACTCTCCATCGCAAAACCGGTAACGGACCACCACCGGTATGCACAGCTATAAATGAAATTGAATCACCCACACACACAGGTCCCGGTGGTATCATGGTGATAGAAATGCCAGGTATAACATTCGCACTTACCTGCACCGTAACCGTATTGGAAGTTGCCGTAGGTGTTACAACACAAAATTCAGAGGAAGTAATTACCAGTTTCACCTGGTCACCATCCGATAAGGCAGAGGAAGAAAAAACAGATGAATTAGATCCTGATGGAATACCATTGACCAGCCATTGATAAACAGGTGTACTTCCTCCATTTGTAACAGATGCGTTAAATGTAAGCAGATCACCCGGACAAACAGGACCCTGAGGAGTAACCGTTACCGATATCGCCGGAACAAGGTTTGGAAGCACGTTGGTGATAATTAAATTTGATGTGTCGGCAGGTGTTGTGATGCATTGGTAGGTTGATGTACCAATAACCTGGATAGTATCACTGTCATTAAACACCCCTGCATAAACAGGAGAATTACCACCCACCGGGTTACCATTTAAAAACCATTGATATGTTGGAGTAATTCCGCCATTTGCCAGGGTTGCGCCGAAGGATATGGAATCACCGTCACACACTGTACCAGCAGGAATTGCTGCTATTGAAACTGCAGGAGTGAGATAAGGAATGACAGCTGCAACAAGGGTGTCCGAATAAACGATTGATGGCGATGGACAAACTGCATTACTGACCATCAGCACCCTGATTGAATCGCCGTCGTTAAAATTGGAATACGTAATCGTTGCACCACTTCCAAACGGCACGCCGTTTATCTGCCATTGAAATAGTGGAGCTAATCCTTGATTAATTGCATTCGCGGTTAACGTCACCGGACTTCCTTCACAAACAGGCCATGCAGCATTAGTAGTAAAAAAAACCTGCGGTACCAGCAGCGGATTTACATCCATAACAATGGTATTGGAAGAAACCGTTGCAGGCGAAGCACAATTGACTGATGACGTCAGGCTCACCCTCACCACATCGCCGTCATTTAATAACCCTGAGGCATATATGACACTATTATTTCCAACCGGATTACCGTTTAAATACCATTGGTAAACAGGCGCAGCTCCGCCGGAAACAGGAACTGCACTAAAAATGACGATAGTTCCCAGGCAGATTGGTCCGGAGGGATTTGATGTTATCATTATTGAAGGCACTACCGCAGGAAGCACATCTACAGTTATCTGGTTTGATGTTGCCGTCACCGGTGAAACACAACTCATATTGGAAGTCAGAAGCAATCGTATGCGGTCACCGTTAGCAAGCGCAGAGGTTGAAAAAATACTGCTGTTTGTACCAGTGTTAACTCCATTAACCTGCCATTGGTAAAATGGAGCAGTTCCACCATTCACTGCAGTGGCAGTAAATGTTACTGGGGTGCCTGCACAAAACTGGATAGATGGACTAATGGCGATACTTACAGAAACAGAAACCACGGGATTGACTGTTACCGTTATTACATTACTTGTTGCAACATTGGTAAGCAGGCAGCCCAGGCTGGAAGTCATAATCACACGAACCTGGTCACCATTATTCAACGAAGCAGTTGCAAAGGTCACACCTCCGAAACCGGTGTTAACACCATTCACCTGCCATTGATAAGCAGGTGATGCTCCACCGAAAACAGGACTTGCCGTAAAAATAATATTATCATCATCACATATAGGACCCGCAGGGTTCGCTGTTATGCTTACCGATGGATTTGTTGGTGCTGTTACTGTAATATTGATAACGTTTGATGAAGCGGTTGGAATTGTAATACAATTTTCATTCGAAGTAAGTATTACAGAAACATTATCGCCGTTAACAAGAGTTGCTGTTGTGAACGTATTTGAATTAATACCGGCATTAACACCATTCACCTGCCATTGATATGCAGGCAAAGGACCCCCATTAGTAGGAAATGCCCTGAATGTTACAACCTGTCCCGGACAAATCGCTCCCGTTGCATCACTTGTTATCAGAACAGAAGGCGTCAACACCGGGTTAACGATCATATTAATAATGTTGGAAACTGCCGAAGGACAAGCCGCATTCGCAGTGAGCGATACTGCCACCTGGCTTCCGATTGTCAGCGTTGTTGAATTGAACACAGGATTGTTTGGACCTGTATTAACGCCGTTTACAGTCCATTGATAAACCGGTGTCGGTCCCGGGTTGACGGGAAGTGCAGTGAAAGTAACGTTAGTGCCGGCACAAACCGCACCTAAAGGCAATTGCGAAATAGAAACTGATGGTGCAGCAAATGGATTAACAACCATCACTAATGGTGGCGAAACCGCATTGTTGGAAGTTACACACACGGAATTTGAGACGAGAGAAACCGTGATGATATCGCCATTATTAAGTGTGGAGCTGGTATAAGTATTGGAGTTGGCACCAACATTAACTCCATTCAACTGCCATTGGTAAATTGGATTAGTACCTCCGAACGTTGGAAGCGCTGTGAACACTACTGTTGTTCCATTACAAATGGCTCCGGGCGGAGTCTGCATAATATCCACTGCAGGTGCAGGTGGTAACGGACTGGGATTAACTGTGATGGAATAAATCTGGTTAGTTACTTTAGGCGGACAGCCGTTATCAATCACGGTTGCGATAAACTGGTAGGGTGTTGCTTTAGCCTGGCCACACTCAGTACTCCAGCAAAACTGTGATGTAACTATTCCATCGCCATTGGCATTAGGTAATGATGCAGGAGGATTAATGATAGCCCCGTTGAAAATATTTCCTGAAGAAGTAAGATATAAACTATCGCCGTTGGGATCAATAAATGTTACCGGGAAACAAAGTGTTTGTCCTTCATTAATGGTGAAATTAGTCTGGCCGCTTCCTCCGGCGCCCGATAGCACAGGTGTTGCATTTACCGGGCATGCAATTGCAATAAGCTGAATGTCGCGTCTGACGGCTGCTATAAGCACCCCGTTGCGGTATTCTTTAATTTCGATAGCTACTACAAAAAAGCCCTGGTTGGGGATGTAATATTTTGTTAACCCGGTTTGTGTATCAATGAATGCCGCGCCACCTGCTCCGAATGGAGATGCCAGCGAATACCCGGGGTTATAAAGTACCGGTGGTATAGGCATGGCATAGGGATTATTATCAAACTGCGGATCGGGCACTGCATTAATAGAGGATGAATATCCGCTGTAAGGAATTTCAAAACTGTATACTAATAAATCACCATCAGGATCTACCGCATTGTTTACGATAGTAACCGTATCGTTGGTACAAATAAACGGAACAGGAATATCGCTGAACAGTGGCGAATTGTTCACAACAGGATCCGCAGGAAGGAAACAATAATAGGTTTGTCCGATACTTCCGGGTGTTGAAAGATTGGCAATGTTACCATTCCGGCAACAGCGTTCCACCATAAGATGATATCCACCAGGATGTGGCGGAACTAGAATATCGGTTTCGAAAATTCCCTCTTCAACGCATACAGTAGTATTAAAAGAGCAATCGATACCCGGGCTGGGTGGGGTAATAAAACTGCTGTTAACAAGCATAAGGTTTGCCGTGCTGAACCAGTTTTTATCATTATTGGGATTTAAGGGATCCTGAGTGTAGATTCCAAGGAACATAGAAAAATCCAGCGGCGCCGTCCCTCCTGCTGAGGCATCACAATACCGGTAAATTTTCAGGGTGACTTTATAACTTAAGTCCCCGCCAACCATACCCTGGTATTCATACGTCATGCTGCCCCCCATAAGGTGCGTAGCATTTGATCTGAAACTGTTTACCAAAAGCAAGGTCAGGCAAAGTGCCAGTAACCGGATGGGAATCCAAACTTTCAAGAGAATTATTTATTTAAACCATTGAAAACCAAAAGTAAATAAAAAAGCGGTACAAATTACAGGACATTTTCAGGTGATACTTGCTTTTTCAATTCCACCGGAGTACATTTGTTTCGAATATAAATCATTAATAATCATGGGAAAAGGCGACGTAAAATCGAAAAAAGGCAAAATCTGGAGAGGCTCATACGGCAAAAAAAGGCCGGCACGGGCTAAAAAGACTGAAGTAGTTAAAAAATAATTCCACAAACGCTTCTTACCATTTACCTTTCTTTCGACCCCCATGCATCTGAATAGGGGTCGGATTTTTTTATGAAAGCTTTTGGGGCTGAAAATTTAATAATACTGCTGGAGTTAGAAAATCTACTTTCATAAAATTGAATCACCACCCTGATCACCCGAGAAAAAAACAACCTGGGAGTACCTGAAGATATTGAACCAGGTCAGGCTCTCCTCCTACTGTTTTCATTGAATAGTGAGTGTGTTGCTGTAAATCTACAAACTTGCCCTATCTTTCTTTCAATGTTATAAGGCTAGTTTGAGTCCATTCTTTCCAAAATTGCTTTCATTTGCGCAATTTCATCTTCTTGCGACTCAATAATTTTTTGTGCCAAATCCTTTACTTCAGGGTCTTTAATATTTGCATTTTTACTGGTAAGAATTGCTGAAGAATGATGCGGTATCATAGCTTTCATATATTGCTTGTCACCAATCGGAGTTTGAGTACGTAAAAGTGCAAATGACAGCACAAAAATTAAGATGCTTGTTAAAATAATAATGTTATTCACCTTCTTATCCGGATACATTTTTCGCATGAATGTCAGCATCAACAAAGCCATAGGAGTTACCATTAAAAGTGACATATAAAGCCGGGTTGTGCTAATAAAAATATGATCAAGCTGATCCACGTTAAAAAACATTACAACATACATAACCAGGAAGGATATGGCAAGCATAATCATCAATTTTATGTAAACGTCAGTTTTCATTCCTTTATTCATTTCATCATAAAATATTAAGGTATATTAAAAGGCCTCAACAACTACTATCTAAAAATTACCAAACTTCAAAGAATATTTAATAAAATTTTTATGTTAAAAAAACCGTATTTTTTCTATGAATGCATGTTTCAATAAGGTGGCTTTTTATATTGCCCCAAATGTGAATAAAAAAGAGATCTTATTTTACTTTCATCTTTTTTTCTCTTATTTTTTGTTACATCAATCCTATAAAACAGGCTTGAATAAGGAGTTAAAACCTCGAAGGTTTTTACGATGTTCCAGTTTTTAAATTTGGAACTCTTAAATGCGTCCATCACAATATTCGGCAATTCATTTTCAGTTATTAGCTTGCTGGTTGCAACGAGGAGCAAATCTTTTCTTCCTGAATTTACAACTGCTTCATAATGTTGATTACCCTTTTCGTAATATACTTTGGTATGCTTGTTATTAATTTTTTGAACCTTCTTTATATCTACTTCAGCAAATACATTAGGATAATCTTCTTTTAGAACTATCTCCTGATTTTCTAAAATATCCACATCCTTTAAGACGGATCCCGATTGTGCAAAAACGCTCACACCTTTTAATAACAAGAATGCCAGATAAATGTGGAACTTTAAAATGTATGTTGTAGGGATTTCTTTCATTTCAAATAATTTTAATTTATTGATAATGGCTTATTAGGCTTCAATATTATATTACAAACTTTATAAGTTAAATTCCGCAATTTTTATTATTTCTTTAATTTGTTTAATTTCGCATTGCTTTCATCAAGTAAACTTTGCTGCTGTTGAATTTTACTTTCCAGCGCCTCCTGCTCTTCCCTGTTTTTAATTACGTCATTCTTTAACTCTTCAATATTTTTTTGCATTTTTTCACTATCCTCTTTAAGATCCTTCATTTTCTTTTGTGAGTCATCCAAATTTTCCTTTTGTTCTTCAATTAAGATATTCAATTTATAAGCTGCTGTTTCATTTACGAATCCATTTAAAAATCGTCTTGCAGCTCTATAAACAGCAGTATCAGATTGAGGAGAAACGAAATTATCATAGCCTTTGCTAATAAGCATATATAGAGTTGATTTTCTCCTGTTATTTGTTTGGTTTTCTACTTTAAAATAAAGATCTACTGTTTGATTGTTTATATCACGTAATTTAACCTGTTTAAAAATATAAAATCCATTTATTTTGTCCGATTTCCAAAACAAAGAGCCTTTAGTTTCAGGTTCATAACCTATTTCCTCTAATTTTTGTAGTATAGTATTTTGTACTACATCAGGTTTATTTGGTAAGAGTAACATTAACCCCGGTTCAGGTCTTTCATTATAAATAACCATCTGATAAACTGCCTGAGCAGAAATGTTGCAGTAAACTAAACTAAGCAGAAATAATAAGTATAAAAATTTCATAATTTAATAATTTTTAGAAAGTGAAAGAATCCAATATTTAATATAAATATTAACAAAGTAAATGCCAAAGGTCACATCATAATTTAATTTTATAGAAGCTTATTAGTGTGAAATATTTAATTCAACTGACTTTTGAGAAAATAATCTTAAAGAGTTCTGTGAGGCAATAATTACCCACAATTACCATTGGCACAATGAAATATGTTACTCCAAAATTCATACCTTACTATACTTGAGGCTGTGGTGGGCACATTTAAATTGCAAGTTCATCACGACAGCATTATTTTTGTTTTTATTTTGAAGATAGAATTTCCACAGCATAGTGATTTTGATTGAAAAAATAGTGTGAAAATTTACATACGTATTGTCGGAAAAAGAGGAGGTTACTTATATTGACCGTGTACTTCTTTTTTTAATATACAACTCCTGAACTAAAATTATAACTATGAGTGTTAAAGGTGTAGCCAAAACCAATCCCCAGCCTCCAATTAAAGCGCCCATGAATAATTGCGCAATTAAGACGAGGGCCGGAGGCATGTTAATTAATTTTTTTTGAATAATAGTGGTGATAAAATTGCTTTCAATAAATTGAATTAATATATACAGTGCTGTCACCAACAGCGCTGTTTGAGGACTTTGCAAAAGCCCAACCAACACTGCAGGAATTAAAGCAATCAAGGGACCAAAATTTGGAATAAAGCTAATAAGTCCTGCAAGCAATGCCAATACAAGCCAAAGGGGTATGCCTATGATGGCCAAGCCAATCGCTGTCAGTATAAAAACAATCAGCATTGAAAATAATTTTCCCTTCAGCCATTTGCGTAATTGCTCCCCCAATTTATCAATTACCTGCTGTGCTTTTTTTTGCCCTTTTAATGGTATAAGTTGAACAACCCCATTAGTATAAGTTTGTGGCGAGATGGTAAAAAATATTCCGATAAATAATACCACGTATAAATCGCCTAATACACCAAAAGTTGACTGAAAGAATTGCCCCGCGAATGCCTGGGCTTTATCTATTGATTTTTTGGATGACACTTTATCAATAATTTTTTCGCCAATGCTGCTATCATTCAATAGAGCTTTTACATTTTCAATTGTCTTAGGAAGTGTATCCATTAATTGCATTACTTGAGCCTGCACTTTTGCACCAATTAGCCAGAATAAGGCGGCCACTATTAACAATGTGCTAATAATAGAAATGGCTACACAAACCCCTTCTTTCCATTTTGTATAACGCTGAATAACGGAACTTAAAGCTCTAAAAAAAATGGCAATAAGACTTCCTGCTAATATTAATAAAATGACATTGAAGGTCGAATTGATAAAAAGTAACAATACAACTGTAAAAGAAAATATTGCGGCGGTTATCCATATCTTCTTTTGAAAGTCCAAATCGTTGGTTGATGGGTCTTGAGGGTCTGTTTTATGCTGCATGGTAAAATTACTTAGAGGTAATATTTTAATAGTTGATGTGTGACAATTCAACTTCAATGCCGTTAACTTAAAATTTGGGATTGTCAGGCGATGAGGTTGCAGCTGATTTACTTATACCCGCATTAAATTACGCCCCAACGTCTCAAATAAATCCATTGTTGGTGTATAATTGAGTATTAAAAGTACAATTTTTTCACCGGTAGACAGTGCTGAAATAAGGTAATCAATAAATTGGAAAAAACTTTCATATTATATTGAATTATAAATGGTTGTGAATGAACATCATTAAACAGCGGTCCTACTTTTATTTTTTTAAGAACTTAAAGTTTTTTGCGCGTAGGGGTAGAAAGTGGTGAGGATGGTTTTTCTAATGCACAGATTCTATAATTACCCCAAAATCCAGACCAGCGGCTAAGTTATGAAAAAACCCTAAATTTAACCGTATGGAAAGAAAACAGAGGCGCAAGTTCAGCGCAGACTTCAAGACCAAGGTTGTCATTGAAGCCTTAAAAGAACGCAACACGATCGAACAGCTTGCCAAGAAGTACGAGCTGCATCCCAACCAGATTACTACCTGGAAAAAGGAATTTTTAAGCAACGCTTTTTTGGCCTTCTCCGGTGATGGGGAAAAGCCAACAGGGGAAAAAGATCCTGATGTGGATAAGCTCTATGCTCAAATCGGACAGTTGACAGTAGAGAACAACTGGCTTAAAAAAAAATTAAACTAAAGACTTTAGCCGAAAAAAGAGCCATGATTGAAGCAGGCAATAAGTTGAGTATACGCCAACAATGCATTTTGCTTTGTTTATGCCGGAGCAATTTGTATTATACACCCGTTCAGGAGTCGAATGAAAATCTTGAAATCATGCGATTGCTCGATGAACAATATCTCAAAACACCGTTTTATGGCCTTCCGCGGCTATGGAATTTGCTTAAAGAAAAAGGGTATCGCATCAATAAGAAGCGCGTGAAGCGATTAATGGATCTTGTGGGATGGCAGACCCTATTCCCTACGAAAAACACCAGCAAACGCAATAAAGCGCATCCGGTTTATCCGTACCTGTTAAGGGGCCTTGATATAACACGTCCCAACCAGGTTTGGGCAGTAGACATTACCTATATTCCGATGAAAAGAGGGTTTATGTATCTGTTTGCGATTATTGATGTTTACACCCGGTATGTGGTGGGATGGTCCATCAGCAATACGATGACCTCTTCCTGGTGTCGACATGTGCTTGAAGAAGCTATTGTGCTACATGGTTATCCGGAGATTATTAATTCCGATCAGGGCAGTCAGTTTACCGCAGAAGAATACACCAGCTTATTCGCTGCCGATGAAATTCCCACTCAAATCAGCATGGACGGAAAAGGAAGATGCATAGATAATATATTTATTGAAAGATTATGGCGATCGGTAAAATATGAATGCATTTATTTACATGCCTTTGAGAATGGTGTTCAACTTTACGAAGGATTGCAACAATATTTTCAATTCTATAATCATGAACGGGGTCATCAGTCTCTGGAGTATAAAAAACCAGCTCAACTGTTCAAAGTTGCGGCCTGAGTTATGAACATATTAACCGATATTAACAAAAAGAAAAAAGAAGCAAAAAAGAAAAAATTAACAACATTAACAAAAACAACTTAACTTTGGCGATGGCTGGCCTGAATAAAGGGGGTAATTATATTCCATAACGTTCCCAATGGCCACACATTTGTCTAGTATGATTTAAATCATATTATTGTCTGTAATAAATCATGTTATTTTGGAAGGGTTGAAAATACTTTTGGGGTATTATTAAAAACCGCTTCGGGTACATTGTTAAAAAATTTTCATCCCACCAAATCATGATTTTCAACAACTTAAAAAATTTTAACAATCCAAACCAAACTTCTATGAAATCTACTCTATTATTATCATTCGTACTTTTTTTAGCTGCCTGTGGTGGTACTACTGAAAACTCTACAGAAACAGCCGACAAGCCGAAACTGCAGGAAAGCAACACAACATCCGATTATGATCCCAATCGCGGAGAAGGTAAGCACACCACCGTTGAAATTGGTGATAAACTGAATACGCAGTTAGCAGACGCCGGTGAAAAAGTTGCCGGTGTGAAATGTACTTCGTGTCATAAATTGACTGAAGAAAGGCTCGTGGGTCCGGGTTGGAAAGGTGTAACGCAGCGCAGGACACCCGTGTGGCTGATGAATTTTATTACCAATCCCAACCCAATGATCGATAAAGATCCCGAATTGCAGGCGCAGCTTGAAATTTGCCTGGTTAGAATGCCCGATCAGAACCTGGCCGATGAAGAAGCCCGCCAGATCCTGGAATTCATGCGAAAAAATGACGGAGTACAATAATACACACCTAAAACACCAAGGCATGAAAACACAATCCACTTCCGCAATGGCACTCGCCGTTGCTTTATTCTTTACTACTGCATGCAGTGAGGCACCGCAGGCAACAGAGTCAACTAATGAAACTGACCTGTCAACAGCAGGACAATCTGCAGTCAGCGATGATATGTCGCAGAAAAATGTAGTACAGGTTGCAGTGGGTTCGCCCGATCACTCAACACTTGTGACTGCTGTCACCACGGCAGGACTCGTGGACGTGCTGAGTAATGTAGGACCATTTACCGTTTTCGCCCCTGTTAACGCAGCATTCGATGCTTTACCCGATGGCACTGTTGACGGTCTGCTAAAGCCTGAAAGCAAGGGTGCATTGACCAACATCCTTGAATATCATGTATACGTAGGCGTTATACGCGAATCGATGATCCAGGATGGAATGGTGTTGAACCAGGTGAATGGTGACAATATTACTTTGAATAAAACAGGAAATGATATTACAGTTAACGGAGCAAAAGTGATCGGATCGGTGCCTGCTTCCAACGGAATTGTGTATGTAATTGATAAAGTGCTCCTGCCGCCTGACAAAAAATAATTTCAACTACTCTTTAACACATAAAAATCAATTCCAGTTTAAAAAACCAGTTATGAATAAGAATCGAATTATAGTATCCGCCCTTTTCATCATATCCCTTGCGGGGATGATGGCAGTAAACGGTTGTAAACCCAAAGCTCCGGGAGCGGTTGGTATGGGTGATGCTGCATCAAAAGTTTTCGTTGCACCGGGCAAATACGATGAATTTTACAACATCGTATCAGGAGGATTTAACGGACAGATCAGCGTTGTCGGATTACCCTCGGGGAGAGTATTCCGCATTGTACCGGTATTTTCGGTTCATCCTGAAAACGGCTACGGTTACAGTGAAGAATCAAAACCCATGCTGAACACATCACATGGTTTCGTTCCATGGGATGATCTTCACCACATCGCACTTTCAGTTACCAAAGGCGAACATGACGGACGATGGGCATTCGCAAATGCGAACAACACTCCGCGAATTGCAAGAATTGATCTTACTACTTTCGAAACAGAGGAAATTCTTGAAATTCCTAACAGCGGAGGTAACCACTCCTCCCCTTTCATTACTCAAAATTCTGAATACGTGGTTGCCAGCACACGGTTTTCCGTACCCATGGGAACCGATCAGCAGCGTGATGTACCCATCAATACCTACAAGGAAAATTTTAAAGGAACGGTTAGCTTTATCAGTGTGGCCAACGACGGCGACATGAAAATTGCTTTTCAGCTGGTTACTCCCGGTGTAAACTTTGACCTGGCACGAGCAGGAAAAGGTCCTTCACATGGCTGGTTCTTTTTCTCCTGCTATAATACAGAACAGGCTTACAGTCTGCTGGAAGTAAACGCATCCCAAAAGGATAAAGATTTTATTATGGCAGTGAACTGGAAAAAAGCGGAAGAATATATCAAAGCCGGTAAAGGAAAAACGGTTAAGTCACGCTATGCGCACAACAAGATGGATCATAGCACGCATACTGCTACCTCAACTATGATGGAAGAAGTATTGCAGCTTGATCCGATTGCCTTAAAGGATATTATTTATTTCATTCCCTGTCCTAAATCACCACACGGATGTGATGTCGATCCTACCGGTGAGTATATTGTAGGAAGCGGAAAACTTGCTGCATTGATTCCTGTGTTTTCCTTCTCTAAAACTATGAAGGCAATAGAGAATAAAGATTTTGAAGGTGACTTCGCAGGCATTCCTGTTATCCGTTATGAGTCTGCATTACATGGTGTGGTTGAAAAACCGGGATTAGGTCCGTTACATACTGAATTCGATGGAAAAGGCAATGCATACACCTCCATGTTTGTATCCTCTGAAATAGTGAAATGGGATATTAAAACACTGCAGGTATTGGATCGTGCTCCTACGTATTATTCAGTTGGTCACCTCAGTATTCCAGGCGGTCCGACTACTAAACCACATGGTAAATATCTTGTAGCTTACAATAAAATTACCAAAGACCGCTACCTTCCAACCGGACCTGAATTATGTCAGAGTGCCCAGCTGTATGACATATCAGGTGACAAAATGCAACTCATACTCGATTTCCCTACTATTGGGGAACCACACTATGCTGAAGCATTGCCTGCAAGTATGATTAAAGACAAACAGGTTAAATTTTATAAACTCGAAGATAATAAGCACCCCTATGCTGCCAAGGGTGAATCAGAAGCGAAAGTAGTTCGTGAAGGAAACAAGATACATGTTTACATGACCTCTATCCGTTCACACTTCGCTCCCGATAATATTGAAGGTGTTCGTTTAGGTGACGAAGTATATTTCCACGTTACAAATCTTGAACAGGATTGGGATGTACCACACGGATTCGCAATCAAAGGCGCCGACAATGCTGAAACACTGATTATGCCGGGAGCCACCCAGACCTTAAAATGGATTCCTAAACGTGTTGGTATTTTTCCATTTTATTGTACCGATTTCTGTTCTGCATTACACCAGGAGATGCAGGGCTATATAAGGGTTTCACCGGCCGGGACAAATGCTCCGATAAGTTTCTCTTTAGGAGTTCCGGGTAAATAAGAGTGTGATAGATGGTGCAGGACAATATTGTCCTGCACTTATTTTTTTTTATAAAAAGAACCCATGAAAAAAATTCTCCCTGTTTCAAGGATATTGATCTTCGTTGCTGCTGCCATCATGATAGTTACCTATTTTGTTCCGTTCTGGCAGATCTTAATGTGGGCACCCCAGTATCCTGAAGGATTAACAATGAAGATCTGGATCAATACCATTACAGGAGATGTGGATATTATAAACGGACTCAACCACTACATTGGAATGAAGCATATTAAAGTGGAAATGTTTCCCGAATTTAAAATCATGCCCTACCTGGTTGGGGGAATAATTTTATTTGGATTGATTACCGCACTGGCTGCAAGAAAATTTATGGTCGTTGCGTTTTTTTCTATACTCGTGCTGACTGCAATAGTCGGGATGTATGACTTTTACCAGTGGGGATACGATTATGGTCACAACCTCGACCCTACCGCTCCCATCAAAGTTCCTGATATGAGTTATCAGCCGCCATTGATCGGAACAAAGGAATTATTAAACTTTGTTGCATTTTCAGGACCTGATACAGGTGGATGGGTTATGGTAGCTTCCGGAATTTTAACCGGAATTGCACTCTTTCTCGAAACTTTTAAAAATAAAACTAAAAAAATATGATTTCTGTTCGCCCAATCATGGCTGTTTTACTCCTGGTTATGCTGGTCAGTTGTAAAGCGGAAAAAGAACCTATAAACTATGGGAAGGATGTATGCGAACACTGCAAAATGATTGCAATGGATCCTAAATTCGGAGCTGAAGTTATAACTGCGAAAGGAAAGATTTATAAATTTGATGATGTGAACTGCATGGTTAGTTACATGAAAACGGTATTAAGCAATGCGGAAATAGCAGAAATATATGTCGCTGATTTTATCCGGCCCGGTGAATTGATTTCAGCCAACAGCGCACATTACGTTTATTCCGAAGCCGTTAGAAGCCCTATGGCAAGCGGTGTAGCTGCCTTTTCCGATCAGCAATCCATGGCTGGGCAAAATGATCAATGGCAGGGAACCGTGCTTGACTGGGAAGCAATAAATAAAAAATTTGAATGAGATGTTGTATTATCATAGTAGTATTGACCTTTCTTGTTCTTCCTGCCCGGGGAAAAGTAATTTCAGTAGGGAAAAACAGTAGCTACCCCACCATAAAAGCGGGTATTCTTGCTGCAGCCAATGGTGATACAGTTTTGGTCGCACCCGGCATTTACAAAGAAGGAAATATCATAATTCAAAAGTCGATTTCAATTTTCGGTAAGGAATTTCCAACCCTTGACGGGGAAATGAAATACGAAGTATTTACAATAGCGGTACCGCGTGTCCGACTGGAAGGTTTCCGCATCATCAATTCCGGGCGATCCAGTCTTGAGGACCTGGCCGGCATTAAATGTCTCGATGCCCATCATGTAATCATCAGGAACAACAAACTGGAAAACACATTTTTCGGAATTCACCTTTCCAACACCAATTTCAGTCTTATCGAAAAAAACACCCTTCTCGCGAAAGCGGCCCATGAATATGAATTAGGAAACGGAATTCATTTGTGGAAGTGCCACCATGCCAGAATTATGAGTAATACAATTACCGGTCACCGTGACGGAATCTATTTTGAATTTGTTACCCAATCGGCAATCATCAGTAACAAGAGCATCAAAAATATGCGGTACGGTTTGCATTTTATGTTTTCAAATGATGACCGGTATGAATACAATACATTCAGCAATAACGGTGCGGGAGTTGCCGTGATGTATTCTTCTACGGTTAAAATGTTTCATAATATTTTCTCCGACAACTGGGGCGCTTCTGCCTTTGGTTTATTGCTAAAAGACATCCGCGACAGCGAAGTTATGTTTAACCGGTTTTCAGGCAATACAAGTGGCATTTACATGGAAGGAACAAGCCGCACTGAATTTGAAGATAATAGTTTCAACAATAATGGATGGGCTATAAAACTCCAGGCAAGCTGCGACGGAAATACCTTTATCAGGAATAATTTTTTCAGTAATACTTTTGATATTTCAACAAACGGCATACTGGTTTTAAATGCAATTGACCATAATTATTGGGACAAATACGAAGGCTATGACCTCAACCGCGATGGCAAAGGTGATATTCCCTACTACCCGGTGAATCTTTTCTCAATGATTGTTGAACGTGTTCCGGCGGCCATGATGCTATGGAGAAGTTTCCTGGTTTTGCTGCTCGATAACGCAGAAAAAGTCCTGCCTGCAATAACTCCTGAAAATTTAAAAGATAATCAACCCAGAATGAAACCTTATGATAACGGTTAGTCATATACGAAAAAACTTTGGTAAGCTGAAAGTGCTGAATGATATCAGTCTGGAACTATCTCCTGGAAAATCCTATGCGCTTATTGGTCCTAACGGTTCGGGGAAAACGACGCTGATAAAAAGCATTCTCGGACTTGTCCTTCCTGTTACAGGTGAGATAAAAGTATTTGATGAAAATATTGCGAAGCAGTGGAATTATCGTGAAAAGATCGGGTATATGCCGCAGATCGGACATTATCCCGATAATATGACTATCGGCCAGCTTTTCGATATGCTTAAAAACATACGCAACCGAACAACCGGTCTTGATGAACAATTGTATCACTCCTTTCAGCTTGATCATGTAAAAAATAAACGGATGCATACGCTCTCCGGTGGAACACGACAAAAAGTTAGTGCAGCCATCGCATTCCTGTTCAACCCTCCCGTTTTGATATTGGATGAACCTACAGCAGGACTGGATCCGGTTTCTGTAGAAATTCTGAAAGATAAAATTCAGAAAGAAAAAGCTTCCGGAAAACTATTGCTTATCACATCCCACATCATGAGTGACCTGGATGACCTGGCTTCTGATATGATTTATTTGTATGAAGGGAATATCGTTTACAATAATTCCATCAGTAATCTTAAAGCAGAGACAGGACATGACCGTCTCGGTAAAGCCATTTCAAAAATTATTTCACAACATTCAACAAACCTCCCATCCTGACCCTGTGATCCGAATTATTAAATATATACTTTACGACATACTCAGAACACGGTTTATACTGTTATATTCCCTGTTCCTGCTGCTCAGTACCGCGGGCATGTTCCAGCTTGACAGCGACACTTCTAAAGTAGTGCTCAGCCTGCTGAATATTCTGCTTATTGTAATTCCTCTTGTAAGCGTAGTATTCACTACCATTCACTTCTTTAATTCCTATGAATTCATTGAGATGATGCTGGCGCAACCCGTTAACCGGAAGATAATATTCATGTCGGAATACATAGCGGTTTCCTTTTCTATGGTAATCGCTTTTGTTGCTGGCGTGGGACTTCCGATGTTATACTACGGCGCTGGCGCAGGTGCACTTAACCTAATGTTATCAGGAATTATTCTATCGCTCGTTTTTGTTTCCCTGGCATTTTTAGCATCGGTGCTTACCCGCGATAAGGCGCGTGCCATTGGTATTGCACTTCTCTTCTGGTTTTATTTTGTGTTAATTTACGATGCTTTCATTTTATGGATCGTTTATAACTACAGCGATTACCCCCTTGAAAAAGTTACGCTGGCTATGGTATCCCTAAATCCCGTTGACCTTGCCCGCATATTAATGATTTTAAAGCTGGATGTTTCGGCACTCATGGGTTATACCGGGGCGTTTTATAAAGAATTTTTTGGCAGCAGTACCGGTTTTATTTTTTCTATTGTCATGCTAATGCTATGGGTTATCATTCCCCTGGCAATAGCCTTACGCATATTTAAACGAAAAGATCTTTAATTAAAGGCACAGTGAGTATATGGTAAAAAATTTAAGATCGTGGTTCATTTTCTCCCTGTCAAATCTTGCCATCGTTGCGTTGTACGGAACGATGATGCGATATAAAATCGGGTTTGAATTTCCTTGGCTCGATCAAAAATTTTTGCTGCATGCGCATTCTCATTTTGCTTTCACAGGATGGATTACGCAAACCCTTATGGTGCTGCTGGTTTTAGATATCCGGGAAAAAATTTCCGAACAACGAACAAATCTGTATCATAAAATCTTTATCGCCAACATCAGTTGTGCCTATGGAATGCTGGTTGCGTTTACGCTGCAGGGTTATGGTCCGGTTGCCATTACCTTTTCCACCTTGTCCATCTTCGTTTCATGGTTTTTCGTATGGAAATTCAGCAGTGATCTCCGTAAAAAAGCTCCCGAACACCCTTCAAAAAACTGGTATCTTGCAGCACTTGCCATTAATGTGCTTTCCACCCTGGGAACTTTTGCTCTTGTTTATATGATGGTAACCAAAAACATCCAGCAAAACTGGTATATGGCTGCCATTTATTACTACCTGCATTTCCAGTACAATGGATGGTTTTTCTTTGTTTGCATGGGGTTATTGTGGAGTAAATGTGTTATTAAAGTTCCCGGAATCATGCTTCATAAATCCATTTTCCGGCTCCTTCTAATCGCATGCATTCCCGCTTATTTTTTATCCGTTCTGTGGATCCGCTTTCCCGAGTGGCTGTATTGGGTGATTGTATTATCGGCGGCAATACAGCTGATTGCCTGGGGGAAATTGCTGCTGGTATTAAGAAAACATATATCCGTTTTAAAAGAGGGTTTAAGCAAATTCAGCACCTTCCTGTTTTTTTGCGTCACCATTACACTGTCACTAAAATTCCTGTTACAATTATTTTCCACCATACCCATTATGAGTAAACTGGCATTTGGATTCAGGCCGATCGTTATTGCCTACCTCCACCTGGTATTACTCGCTGTGATTTCACTTTTCCTACTGGCGTGGTTGTATTCGTTCAGGTTCATAAGAATTAACAGGGTGACAACAATTGGATTAGCCATTTTTGTGGCAGGCATCTTCCTGAATGAATTCATGCTCATGATACAGGGAATTGCCTCATTTGCTTATTTCCCTGTTCCTTATGTAAATGAAATTCTCTTTCTCGTAGCGATGGTTATGCTCATCGGCGGAATACTGCTTGTATTTTCACAGTTGAAAAAATCAGAAACTCAACTACCTTCCGACGTTAACATTTAAATGCAGGCACACGAATGAAAATCCAACACTTTTGAAACCTTCGATATCCCTATCTTTGCCAACCAAACCCGGTCCTTCAATGATTGCACCCAACTGCCCCACGTGTGATTCACAAAAATGTTTTATAAATTTATTTACCGATAATTCCTGGAAAGTAAAAATAAATAAAGATCGCACTACACTAAAAATCGGGAAGGCAATTCCTGTTTTTAACGAGGGTGATCCTGTTCAGGGAATATTTTTCATTTATCGCGGTAAAATAAAAGTTTATAACAGTGGCATTAAAAACAGAACACAGATTTTACGCCTTGCCAGTTCCGGAGAAATTCTCGGACACAGGGGATTAGGAACGCAGCATGGATATCCGATTGGAGCCTCGCCCATCGAAAATTCTACTCTCTGTTTTATTCCTACCACTACTTTTAACAGGGCTATTGAAAATAATTCCGGTCTCTCAATAGCACTCATGAATTTCTTTGCGGAAGAATTGCGCCGTGCAGAGAATAAGCTCCGTTCGCTTTCGCAGATGACAGTTCGTCAAAAAATGGCGGAGACCTTTCTCACCCTCGCTGAAATATTCGGCACCACCGAAATTGATAACATTCCTTTTCTCAATGTAGAACTGTCGCGGCAGGATTATGCCGACATAACAGGTACTTCAATTGAAGAAGTGATTCGAACTATTTCCCAAATGAACAAAGAAAACCTGGTGACAAATAAAGGAAAACGTATAGGCATCGCCGAAAGGCAAAAACTGGCTGATATGCTCGTTGATTTTGGTCCGTTGCGTTTGCCTTAACTCAAAGCGTTTTTATACCGTGCAACTTACACAACCACCCCAGGTGACCGCCATGACCATTCTCATGTCGGATGGCATGAATAATTATTGATCGGACCGATTTTTCCCCGGCAAATTCAAATCCCATGGCATTAACATCATCCAGGTACGCATTATTGAGCGTGGCTATATGCCGCACCGACTTATCATGAACATCAGTTAAAAACCCTTTTACTTCATCCATTGGTGGTGAGTCTTCCTTTGCGGAAGGCACCGAGCCAAGCCCGAACTGGCGCGACCAGGGAATTTTCACGATTTCTCCGCCGGTGCAACGGAGCAGGAGAAAATTTTGAGTGACAGAAAGGTGCGCCATAATCCAGAAAACGCTGTTTAATTTGTGCCCCTCCACTTCAAAAACCCGGTATGGATCCACATCATTCAATAATTCCAGGTAACTGTTTGTTAGCTGGCGGGATTTGTCCATCACGTGGGAAAGAATAGCGGCTTCAGTGGTCATAGGGATTTCAGGATTAGTAGCCAAATGTAAATAAAGTGTTTCAATTTGCCTCACCCATCTAATATACAAGCACTTATAAGCAACCACACCCATCCCTTCCCACCTCAAATAATTTAAAAATCTGCTGCGGGGCAAAAAGAAAATTAACTAATTTCGCCCCCGGAGAGTTGGCAGAGCGGTCGATTGCGGCAGTCTTGAAAACTGTTGAGGTGTTAAAGCCTCCTGGGGTTCGAATCCCTAACTCTCCGCCACTATTAGTTTATTACGTTCATTCGGTTCACAACCGATGAATAATGCGCGTTTTCGGGGTGTTTTGTTTCTGAACCGGGTCATAAAGTTCATAAAATACCATCAGGAGTGTTCCCAATTAGGACACCTTGAGTTTCCTGACCCTACAGGTGTCCTTTTTACTCTTCACCCTCCTTGTAATGGGTTGATTTGCTAAGCAATTGCTATGTTTTAATTGGCTATCAAAGTTCTTTTGCATAAAACATTTACAATGAAAACAGCAAAAGTGATTTTTTATCTAAAACCTGACAAGGTTAACTCAAAAACTGGTGAAGTACCGATATACTGTCGTATCACGGTGGACGGAAAACGTGCAAATATTTCTATTAATCGCCGTTGTCATCCGACTCGCTGGATAGAAACAGAAAAACTTCAGAAAGCCAGAAAAAATGACGACAAGGAGTTGAGTTTTTATATGGATTCAATCCGTTCCCGGATAAAGGTGGAAATCCCGGACAAATTGACCACCTGATTCCGGGGTAAACTGACCACCCATTATCGGAGGAACCTGACCACCGGGTTCCGGAGCAAGTTGACCACCCTTCACCGGGCCAAATTGACCACCCCTGTTTTTTGGATAAATTTCTTTCGGTTTGAGCAACCATAATTTTTTAAAATTAGTGAATCTTACTCACTAACCCAAAAAAATTATGGCAAATCAACCCATCACTATGAGTAAAATCAAACAAGTACTTCGTTTTCATACTGAAGGCGTTAGTAAGTTGAGTAACAGTGAGCAAACAGGAGTAGCCCGCAATACAGTCAAGAAATACATACGCTGGTTCACAGAGCAAAAACTAACATTTGATGCCGTGAATGTGCTTACGGATATGGAACTGGAAGCCATGTTTGTGAAGGACCAAAAACCTGAAATTCCGCAGCGACTGGAGCTTTTAAGAGCCTTTTTCCCTTACATGGAAAAGAAACTTCTTAAAGTTGGACAGAACAGGGAAAAGCTCTGGTTGGAATATCAAAAAAAGCATCCTGATGGCTATTTAATCACTCAATTCTGCCATCATTACAAGGAATGGAGCAGAAAGGTAAATCCTTCCATGCATATGGAGCATAAGGCAGGAGATAAATTATTTATTGACTTTGCCGGAGCAAAACTGCAGGTAGTTGATAAAAAGACCGGGGAAATAAAAGATGCGGAGGTTTTCCTAAGCATTCTGGGAGCGAGTCAACTTACTTACATTGAAGCGGTAGAAAGCCAGCGCAAAGAAGATTTTATCAGCGCATGTGAAAACGCACTTCATTTTTATGGAGGAGTTCCGGCGGCACTGGTGCCAGATAATCTCAAATCTGCTGTCACAAAAGTGAGCCGGTATGAACCTACCCTCAATGAGAGCTTTCTCAGCTTTGCAGAGCACTACCAGACTTATATTGTGCCGGCCAGGGCATACCGGCCAAAGGATAAATCGCATGTGGAAAACGTAGTAAAAATTATTTATGGACGTGCCTATGCTGCTCTTTCAGAAGGGGAACTTTTTGGTTCCCTGGAGGAGCTGAACGCTGCTTTATGGGCAGCACTAGAGGCTCACAATAATACATTGTTGACCGGTCGGGATTATTCACGCAGGCAACAATTTGAAGAAATTGAAAAGGAGGTATTAAAACCACTTCCACTGACCCGTTTTGAATTTAAAAAGCACCGCTTCCTCACAGTGACTAAGTTCGGTGATGTTTGTCTGAGTGAGGATAAGCACTACTACAGTGTTCCCTATAAATACATCGGATTTAAGATCAAACTTACTTATTCCAAATCAGAAGTAACGATTTATTACAACCACGATTTGATCGCCAATCACAAAAGAAATATGCGACCCTACAGGTATACCTCCAATCCTGACCATATGGCCTCTGCTCATAAATATATGACCGAATGGACTCCGGAACGATTTATCTCCTGGGCAGAGACGATTGGAGAGGATGTCATGCTTTATGTGAAGGGCATCCTGGAAACGCCTCAGCATCCGGAACAAGGCTACCGTTCCTGCTTAGGTATTCTTCGCCTGCAAAAAAAAGTTGGAAGCCAGCGGCTTAATAACGCATGTAAGAGAGCTCAGTGTTATGGGGTGAATAGCTATGGAATAATAAATAACATACTTGAGAAAGGAATGGATAGCATAGCGGTACCGGACACCGACACTCAGAAAGAGATGCCGGATCATGAAAACATACGTGGTGAAAATTATTTTAAATAACATTATAAAACCTAAATCAAATGAACACAACAACTCTTGACAAAATGAAAAAATTGAGGCTTCTGGGTATGTATCGGGCCTTCAAAACAAATCTTGAAAATGAAGAGAAAAACGAGTTCACAAACGATGAACTTATCAATTTCCTAATTGATGCTGAATGGGATGACCGGCATAACCGGTTTATTGACCGGCGACTGAAGAATGCTCACTTCCGCTACAAGGCAAGCGTGGAACAATTTTATTTTGACAAAGAAAGGAACTTTGATAAAAATCAATTCATGCGCCTGGCGGATTGTTCCTTTATACAGAAAAAGGAGAATATACTAATTACCGGGAGCACCGGTGCGGGCAAAAGTTATATCGCTTCTGCTCTGGGAAACCAGGCCTGTATTGAAGGATACAATGTGATGTATTTTAATGCAGGAAAACTATTTGCTCAATTAAAAATGGCTAAAGCCGATGGTTCATGGATTAAGGAAACAAGAAAAATTGAAAAGCAGGACTTGCTGATACTGGATGATTTTGGTATTCAGCCTCTTGATGCACAAAGCCGGTCCCTGTTGATGGACATAATTGAAGACCGCCACGGCAAAAGTTCAACGATAATTACCTCCCAACTTCCTGTTAAACAATGGTATGATGTCATAGGTGAAAAAACAATTGCTGATGCTATCCTTGACCGAATTGTCCACGATGCCCAACGGATAGAACTCAAGGGGGAATCCCTACGAATAAAAACTAAAATTGAAAATCCAAATTAAATTGTACTTTTATAAAAATAAACATCGAAAATAAACCGCTGAAATCGCGAGAAATCTATCCAAAATCATGTGCTTAACTTTGGGTGGTCAATTTGCTCCGGAATCAGGTGGTCAACATACTCCGATATGAAGTGGTCAATATGCCCGGAATTTCCATACTGACTCATTAATGAGCGATTTTTATATAAATAAACAAGGAACAGCTATTTCATCTTTCAAGACTATTGATAATCAAAAAACAGCATTGTTTTCTTCCAGTTCCTTACTTGATTCATTGCTTAATCAAAACACCATTAGCAGGAATGTTCTATTGGCAGCTATTCAAATTCAGCTCGACGTTATGGATTCTGCAATGGCGAATTATGATACCGCCAACGCTAATAATGCAATCGAAGCAATTGAATTATTGTTTTCTGATTTGGAAATGGTTTCATATAACGGCGACAGCTTGTTTATGGATAATTGGGTGTTAAGAAATAATTCAGCCGATCCGGTTATTGCATTAAATTCGGCCATTTCTGTATCGGATATAACCGAGTCAAATGAAAAGTCGCTTAATGAAATCGGTTTGATGACAATTGCAAAGCACAATTCGCAGTTTACATCTGTACAGTTAAGCATACTGGAAAGCATTGCCAACCAATGCCCGGTTTCAGGCGGTCAGGCGGTATTCCGCGCAAGGGCTATATTGGCATTGGTAAATCCTAATCAGCATTATGATGACCGGGATATTTGTGAGCCATTTGGAGGGATTCGGATAAAGAACAATTCAAATTCCAAACTACTAGCCTGTAAAGTTTACCCAAATCCAGCCATGAATTCTGTTACTCTTGAAATCAGTGACAATAATCTTGGCAAGGTTGAATTTTCATTGATGAATGCGACCGGTCAAAAACTTCTCAGTAAAAGCTTACCTGAAGGTCAAAAATCATTCATATTCAATATTGCCAGCTTTGACCCAGGAGTTTATCAATATCAAATAGTGCTGAAAAATCAATCATCAATTAATGGAAAATTGGTTGTTATCAAATAAACTTAAATTCCTATGATTGCGGCATTCAAGTGGTCTTTAATTGTTATTCTAACTTTTTTAAGTATGATGAGTAACATCGGATCATTGTCTGCTCAGAATTCAGGAATTAACAATTTTTGGCTTTCAGGCTATTCCAGTTGGGGAGGGGTGCCATATGGACAAACCAAGATCAATTTCCTTTCGGGATCACCAGTAATTAACTATGATTCATTAGAGATGGATTTTAGATTTACACATGCCAATATTTCCGATATTGCTGGCAATTTGTTATTTTATACAAATGGAGTTTATATTGCTGATGCAACAAATGATACTATGATAAATGGTTCCGGAATTAACCCGGGTGCTTATGTTAATGACTTTCAAGATGGCTTGATGATACCTCAAGGTACTTTAATTATTAAAAAGCCGGCAAGCGACAGTATTTATTATTTGTTTCACTCAACCATTGATAATTATCCAACTGGATTCGGTAGTGTAGCATATTATCTAAGGTTAACTGAAATAGATATGTCACTTAATGCTGGTTTAGGTACTGTAACAAACAAAAATCAAATTCTGATTACTGATACATTAAATGGTGGGAAAATATCTGCTTGCAAGCATGCCAATGGCCGTGACTGGTGGGTAATGGTGCATAGAGTAAATTCTAATTTGTATTACAAACTTCTTGTTACTCCCACAGGTATATTTGGGCCTTACACTCAAAATATAGGTTCTATTCGGGAATGGGATGCCGGGCATGCAAAGTTTTCTCCAGACGGGAAAAAATTCGCCTATTTCCACTACCGTTTTACCGGTTTGGATGTTTTTGATTTTGATCGCTGTACTGGTGTGTTATCGAATTGGATCAATGATGCAACAATTCCGCTTGTAGTCGGCAATCTAGGCTGCGAATTTTCTCCAAATTCTCAGTTATTATATGTATGCAACATTACCAATATTTACCAGTATGATTTATCCGCGACTAATGTAATTGCCAGCCGCACCATGGTAGCTGCATGGGATTCGTTTACGCAACCCGGGCAACCAAATTTGGGTGCATATCTGTGTTATCCACAACTTGCACCGGATGGGAAAATTTATATCACAACTGGCAACAGTACTACTTATATGGGAAGAATTGATGATCCTGATGTTGTTGGTGTTGGTTGCAATGTGGCACAGCACAGTGTATTACTGCCCACCTATTACTTTAACACCATCCCCAACCATCCAAATTACTTTTTAGGTTGTGATACAACAAGCAGTTGTTCATGTTTAACTACAAACTCACAGGAATTAACAAATTTTCTTTTGGTGAAATCCTATCCTAATCCTACTATTGGCCCCCTAACTTTACAATTCCCTGTTCAAAATGAAAAGGGATGGTTGGAAATTTATAATGTTAATGGTTCATTAATTGTGCAGGAAACTATTGCACCGTGGTCACAATTTAAACGATTGGATTTATCGTATTTAAATAAAGGGATCTATTTCTGTAAAGTGTCATGGCATAAATCACACGGGCAGTTAAAAATAATAGTCGAGTAGAATTCAGACTATTCTTTGCAACTTAGTCTGAATCCCCAAAAAAGTAGTCTGAATGTAGTCTGAATTCGTGTAAAACAGGCATTTATATGGTCCTGGTCGGACAACGTCGATTGCGCATTTTCAATTAATGATCAATTTGTTATTTTTAAGGTTTATTTGTTAACGATCTTTTTGATTAAATGAATCAAATTACCCAAAATTAATGTTATTTTTACAAGTGCAATCGTACTTTGACAGCCATCTAAAAAAGCAATTACAGAAGTCCCCTAAAAGGACACCTCGAAAAAAATATTTGCTGAAACACTTATCTTTAAAGGGTTTCAGCCAAAGGTTCAGGAGCCTAACTCTCCGCCAACCAAAATGAAAACGCTGGCTCCGAAGGAGCTGGCGTTTTTGTATTTTTTAGGAGCCAAACTCCTTCAGTTTGAGCTCCCAAAAAATACAAAAACGACACAGCCGCTTTTTCAGCGGCGCAGGCGGTTGCATTTTGGTTGATGCCTCCCCCAAACGGGATCAACGAAGTTAATCCCCAAAATTTTTCTGAATTTTCATGAATACAACAAAGGCCTAAATAATTTTCATAAATACAATAAGCCAAACTCCTTCAGTTTGAGCTCCCAAAAAATACAAAAACGACACAGCCGCTTTTTCAGCGGCCTAGCGGTTGCATTTTGGTTGATGCCTCCCCCAAACGGGATCAACGAAGTTAATCCCTAACATTAGTTACCACTCTACATTTTACATTCCGGTTTGTCTACCACTAGGTGGATCGGAGATCCACTTATTTTGTGGTGCGGGGATTACAGCCCGACAAGTCGTGCTTAGATCCCGCACGGCGGGAATCTACATTTTACATTTCCGTTTTTTCCGCAGCATCCTGGATCGAAGATTTTCAAATTTTAAGGTGCAGGGATTACAGCCCGACAAGTCGTGCTTAGATCCCGCACGGCAGGAAAAAATAAATTGCTTTATTTCAATCATTTGGTAGAATTTCTTTTACTTTGAAAATATGATACATCTTTTTTAAATAACCATTCAACTCCTGGAAAAGGAAATAAGTGAGTTTTTTTAAGATAAATCACATAATATTTAAGAAAACACATCAATGTAATTTTTAAAAGAATTCTCACTGAAGAAGAAAGAGTAATCTTTCATAAAAGGAATCGAACGGCCTGGCACCGGTGAATACCATGACAATAAACCAGCAGACACTTATGTATGCCGCAGAGCATTACTCAGCTATATCGTTCCAATATTAAGTTTGATTCTCATTGCGGATGGCCCAGTTTTGATGATGAGATAAAAGAAGCAATTTCAGCAGTGAATTTTTTAGAGCCTTCCAGCACCAGGTGATTTTCATCAGCATAATAATTTTTATTTCTGTAAACCGGATTGTTTGAATTATAAACATAAAACAGTACTTCTTTGCGTGAAAGTTCACGAATTCTTTGCTCGAAAGCAGTATTGTAATTTTTATAGTTTGGGGGAAATACAATTATAAGTTTGATATTATTTTCAGTACAAAGCATATTTAATTTTTGAAAGGCCACTATTTTCTCCGGCACTTCATTCTCCTTGTTGTAATGGATCCTTGCCTCGTCAAATTTCAAATTACTATCACTGATAAATGAAACAGGCATGGAACCACATTTCATGAGGGAATCGTAAGGAGTAAAATTTATTTTTCTAAAATTAAAATTGCTGCTATTCATACGGTATAGTATCAACAATTCCGCCAGCAGCCGGTTTTTTTCTTTTCGCCTGACCATTTCTTCAATTATATGAGGATATTTCACATAAGGATATAAACTTTCATAACGAAATGTTATTGATTCCGAAGGCAGTAGTTCTGATGGATCATCCACTACAAGCAGAACTGCTTTAGGTGGTTTGTTGAACTTCAATAAACTTCGTAATATGAATTCATGAAATTCAATATCAGAACCGGGGTAAGATAAATTATATGCTGACATCCCGGTTGCTGATTCCAAACCTGAAGCAATTACATTCCTCGCTCCCCTTGAAGATCCAAGCACGATAAGCTTCTTGTTTATTTCCCCGTTTAGCATAGATTCTATGCGCCTGTCTTTTTGAATTTGAGGGCTATAATTCATAACCGGGATAAAAAGTTTATCGAACAAAAAGAAGCAACATGAAAACAATATCAGTTTGAGTAGAAAAATTTTCATATCAGTTAAAATTGAAAATAAATAAATTGTTGTTCCTTACCTGAAAAAAGTATAATAAAAGTAATTATAATTAAATACATTAACCACCTTACAGGTCTTGTCCAGAGAATTCCCATTTTAGCAATCGCAAATTCATGTGATCTTCCAATCCATTCAATTGACATAAACAACAGGATTAACAGCGAGGTGACTTTTGGAAAGAGCACAGGAACGGTTAATAAGGAGTTGGAAAATATTTCAATTATGATACTAAAAGCATGGGTAATGGAATTGGCTCTAAAAAAAATCCATGCGAACACAGTCAGACTGAACGTCATTATTATGCTGAAGGTCTCCTTTAAGGAAGGAAGGAATTTCCCGCTTGCAACAATATCGAGATTATTTCTGTTCTTATTAAAAAGCAACAAAGGCATAAAATACAGCGCATTAAGAGCGCCCCATGCTATGAAAGTCCAGTTCGCTCCATGCCAGAATCCACTGACAAGAAAAATTATAAAAGTATTCCTGATTTTCATCCAGGTGCCTCCTTTGCTTCCTCCCAATGGAAAGTAGAGATAATCACGGAACCATGTGGTGAGAGAAATGTGCCAACGTCTCCAGAATTCAGCAATATCCCGGGAGAAATATGGGTAAGCAAAGTTTCGTAACAATTTTATACCAAACAGCTTTGCTGTCCCAATGGCTATATCAGAATATCCCGAGAAATCTCCGTAAATCTGAAAAGCAAAAAACACAGCTCCTAATAATAATTCACTTCCGGAGTACTCGCCGGAATTATTAAAAATAATGTTTGCATATTCTGCGCAATTGTCGGCTATAACAACTTTTTTAAATAGTCCCCATATTATCTGGCGCAAGCCATCAACTGCCTTTGCATAATTAAAAATTCTTTTATTGATTATTTGAGGTAAAAGGTGTGTAGCCCTTTCAATGGGTCCTGCCACGAGTAGCGGGAAAAAACTCACGAAAACGGAGTAATCAATAAAGTTTCTTTCAGGCTGTATCTTGTTTTTGTAAATATCAATCACATATGATAAACCATGGAATGTATAGAATGAAATGCCTACCGGTAAAATTACCTGTAAGGACCAGAAGTTAGTTTGCAATCCAAGTAACGATAAACTTTCAGCTAGTGAATCAGCGAAGAAATTATAATATTTAAATACACCCAGGAATCCAAGGTTGACACATATACTTAACCAGAACCAAAATTTTTTAATCGGATGCGTTTTGGCGTCAGCCATTTTTATTCCTGTATAATAATCCAGCAATGTTGAAAAAATTAACAGGAATAAAAATCTCCAGTCCCAGCAGGCATAGAAAAAATAACTCGCAATTAACAATAATACATTTTGCCATTTTACATTGCCTTTGGTTGCGAACCAATATAGTATGAATACTATGGGCAGAAAGCAAGCAAAATCAAGTGTATTAAAAAGCATGTTCCATAGGTTGTAGCTGGCAAGAGTTATTGCAAATGTATAATGAAAAACCGATGTTGGGAGAAGTCTTATAAAATTCTCAATTCGTATTCAAATTCCAATCGGGTTTCGCTATTCTATAAAATAGCAATGATTTTCATTTTCTCATAGAAGTCTATGTAAATATTTTTTCCAAGCCCTTCGTTCCCTATACCCATTTTCCCCCAGGGAAAGTTGCCAGGTGGTGTTTCCAGGAGACCAAATTAGATCTATCACTGAAAGCTGGGCATATAGTTCCCCACTTACCCACTTTAAATTTTTATGAGTAAAAAACGACTCGTTATATCTCAAATTTTTAATAATTGTATTTGGTCAATCATGATTTACGACATTTTATTGGAAATTTTATTAGTCATCATTTTTAAAGATTTCCCTAGGCAAATTTGCAAACGAAGTATCGAATTGTAGCATTCATAGGAACTATGTTACTTACATTGTCAGTATGACGACATATATTTTTTGGGCTGGATGAATATTTGTTCAAAGTTTTTATATAAACGCTATAGCAGTTGTTATAGCAAAATTTTCATCAAGTGATAAAGCAATGGCAGAACCTTCTTTAAATGTTGGTGTTTCGCCGGGAGACAATATGTCGGGATGGTCAGAGGCATCCAAGATGGCAGTCATGATGATGAAAAAACAATACGGAGAACCTAATGAAACAACTGAGTCTATGATGATGTGGAACAATACGGGTCAATGGAAAAGAACCGTTATTTATGCTAAAGAATATAAACATGATTTTCCAATGCCTCATACCGATGTTATGCAACAGTGGATTGATTATGATGTGCCAGCTGAAAAGTATTCTGACTTAGCCATGTTTGATGGAAGTGTTGTCTGTAACCGTACTAATGGTGAAATGTCGGCGCGTTGCGATAAAGAAGGTGCAAATTTTCTTGCAATCAACCTTGCAAACGATGTAGTAAAAGGAACTAAGGATTATAAAACCGCAAGAGATTTTTATGCTAAAGCAGTAAAAGAAATGATTAACGGAGGTAAGCCCGAATACATGCAAAAACTTCAATTTAATGTTGCAAACGGCAATACAGCGTTTACAGATGAAGCATCTTCCATCATTACAGGAGAAGATATGATGAAAGCAAAAAAAATGAACGAGATGATGAAAAAAGAAATGATGGAAACAGGAATTAAAAAATAAAAACTAACAAATTCAAATTAATATTAAACAATTAAAAAATAAAATGAAAAAAATAATTTACTTAACAGAATTTTCCATAGCAAAAACTATGAAAAAAAAATACACAGCATTCACTAATTTGGCGGCTGCTCTGATGTTCTTCCCTTTATTGGGTATTTCCCAAAATTTAGTCCCGGATGATAATATACCCGGAGTACTGATCACTCAAGGCTATAACATTGAACTCGGAATTGACGGTTTAGATTATCCCAGTAATATTACCGCTGGAAACGGTAAGATTTGGGTCAGTGAGTCAGGTTATATTCCTGGTCTTCCTCCAACAGTAAAGGAAATCACCCTCAACGGAGCTACTCCCGGCATGGCAACCACAATTTTAACTTCAGCCATGCTACCGCTTGGTATGCTGGTGCCTCCTATTACTGATATTACTTTTAAAGATGGCTTAATTTGGATATCCCACAGACAAGTGGGTGCCAATAACTGGAACCTCGGTGCTATTTCTCATTTCGATCCGGCAAATCCTGCAGCCACATTTGTAACAGTTATCACAAATTTACCATCTGCTGGTGACCACTCCAACAATACCATCGAATTCGCACCAAACGGAACAGGGTATATCAGCATAGGTACAGCCACTAATTCAGGAGTAGTTGGTGCGGACAATGCATCTAATTGGGTACCAGATGCTCCTGGTTTTAGAGACATAGCGCCTGTGGACATTACATTCGCGCCCAATGGCTTTACCGCTCGCGTACCAACCTCTTTAGATCCAGATTCAAACGCAGTAACTGCAGCATACCGTGCATTTGATACTGGGGCAGAAACCAGCCCTTATACTGTTCTCGCAGCTACACCAAGCAATCCTCAGGATAGCATAATCGCAGGTGTTGGTTCAGTATATTCTTTCGATCCATCGGCTGTTAATGTAGCTAATTCATTAGTACTCGAATGCTGGGGGCTTAGGAATCCCTTCGGTTTAGCATTTGACGCAAGTGACCCAACTCGTTTATTCATTTCTAATAATGGAGCGGATATACGTGGACAGGCCGGTGATCCTAATGACCCACTTAACCCTGCTACTTACGTACTTGTAGGAAATCGTCCAATCATCAATGACAGGGACGATATGTTTGAGATTACCGTAGGTGGAACTGTTGAGTTTTTCGGATGGCCTGATTATTTTCATGATCCGGTAACCAATGTACCTTTGAGCATAGCAGATCCCATTTTCTGCAATTCTCCAGTTTTAGATTCTACTGATTGTGCAGAGCCTTTGTTCGAAGCAAATTTCGGTAATTCACTTATGGTTGAGGATGCTTTTGCGCCAGTTGGACAGTTTGTTTCTGTAACTGGTTTTGCCCCGTCCACCAGTATTGGATTCGGGTACGTAAACAATTTGTTTGTTACAGAGTCCGGTTCTTTTTCCCCACAAACAGGTGCATTTACGTTTACCGGTTATAAGGTTTCGCGTTTTAACCATATAACTGGAGCAAAATCAGACTTTGTTGTAAATTCAGGTACTACCGCACCTCAACTTTTTGATCCGGTAAAAATGAACAAACCGGTATCCACTATTTTTATGGGAGATACTATGTTGATCGTTGACCTTGGTGTATTGGAACCAGGGCTTAATATCTTCGGATCGGGTACCGGAAAAGTGTGGATGGTGAACAACTTAAGCGTTGGCATCAATGAGCTCTCTACTGAAAATAAAAATCAGTTAAGCCAACCGATGCCAAGCCCGGCAAATACTGAAGCCACAATTAATCTTAATATAAACGCATCTTCGGAAGTGTCCCTGACTCTTCTCGACGAGTGTGGGAGGATAGTGAAGAATCTTTATAATGGGAAGCGTGATGTTGGAACGTATACCCATATTATCCCTACCAGTGAATTGGCATCAGGGATCTATATGGTAAGGTCCATCACTGAAACAGGATCATCCATGCGCAAGCTGGTAGTTGTTCATTAAGAAAAATCAAATTATTCAGTAAATATAGTGGGGGGTCATCTTACACGGGCCCCTCACTAAAGCTGAAAGAATTATTATGTTTTTTTTACAGTGTAACTCTTTTGCTGAGGATCAGGAACACCGGTGTTTTTCCTAAGGTGCCAAATTAATTTTTAAAAGGTCTTTAGACCAATGCTGGAAACGGAAACAAGTAATATTAAAGAAAACACATCAATGCAATTCAACAAGCTAACACCCGAAGAAGAAAGAGTAATCGTTCATAAAGGAACCGAACGGCCCGGCACCGGTGAATACAATGACAATAAGCAAGCCGGCACTTATGTATGTCGCAGATGCAACACTCCGCTATATCGTTCCAATGATAAGTTTGATTCCCATTGCGGATGGCCCAGCTTTGATGATGAAATAAAAGAAGCCGTAAAACATTTGCCTGATGCCGATGGAAGTAGAACAGAAATTGTTTGCGCAACTTGCGATGCACACTTAGGCCACGTTTTTGAAGGCGAAAAATTTACTCCTAAAAATACCAGGCATTGTGTTAATTCCATTTCCTTAAAATTTATACCGGCAACAAAATGACAACAGCAGTAAAAACAGGCCGCGCAATTTTTGCATCAGGTTGCTTTTGGGGAACCGAATATTATTTTCAAAAAGCAAAAGGTGTGATTGAAACAACTGTCGGTTACACTGGAGGGCAAAAGGACAACGCCACCTACTATGAGGTATGTGCAGGTAACACGGGACATGCAGAAGCTGTGGAAGTTACATTCGACCCTTCACTTACATCATACGAAGAATTAGTAAAACTTTTTTTTGAAACACATAATACTGCGCAAAAAAACAGACAGGGTCCTGATATAGGAAGTCAATACCGGTCTGCCATTTTTTATATTGATGATGAACAAAAACAAATAGCAGAAAATTTAATTCAGACATTAAAAGATAAAGGACATGAAGTGGTAACTGAACTTTCTAAAGCCTCAGACTTTTGGAAAGCAGAAGACAAACACCAGCAATACTATACAAAAGTCGGAGGCAATCCTTACTGTCACAGCTATACAAAGAAGTTTTAAAAAAATTCGTGCAAATAAGAACTTTTGTGTTTCCTGGTTTCTTCGTGATTTAGTGACTAGTATTAGCGTTATGTAGTCTCATTTATGACTTAATTAAGAGGTTAAATAGAAGTGACAATAAATAAATTCTCAGTGATAATCTAAACAATTAAATAATAAAATCATGGAAAAATTAGCATTATTAGTAACGATGCAGGCAAAAGCAGGAAAGGAATCCGATGTAGAATCATTTCTCAAAAGCGGATTAGAACTTGTACAAGCAGAACCAAAGACAATTCACTGGTTCGCATTTAAATCAGCAGAGGGGAAGTTCTGCATCTTCGATACCTTCAATGATGAATCGGGCAGAGATGCGCATCTCAATGGCAAAGTTGCAGAAGCATTGAAGGCAAAAGCTGACGAGTTATTTTCATCAGCACCGAAAATCGAAAAAATAGATATCATAGCTGCAAAGGAGCCAAACGAAATGGCGCATAAATAAATTTAGCTCTGCTAAAATTATTTTGGAAACTTTTATTGCAAAAACTTGAAACAACCTGCTAAAGTTATGGAACACTTATGAAAACATTAAAAGAGGACTGTTCATTTATAGCTTACTTGCAGAAAAACCCGGGTGCCGAAGAAATGAAAAAGCGCAGCCGCTTATTTTTTAAATTTGTGAATTCACGAAGAACCATCCGTGATTTTTCAGACCAGCCCATTCCGGAAGAGGTGATTGAAAATATAGTTCGTTCTGCATCAACAGCACCTTCGGGCGCACATAAGCAGCCATGGACTTTTTGCGTTGTGAAAAGCCCGGAAATAAAAAAACAGATTCGCAAAGCTGCGGAGCAGCAAGAACAAGAAAGTTATAACGGTAGAATGACCGAAGAATGGCGTAAAGATTTAGAGTGTTTAGGAACCGATTGGCACAAACCATTTATAGAAGTTGCTCCCTACCTTATTGTTGTTTTCAAAAGAAGTTACGAACTGGAAGAGGGAAATTACAAGCATCAGAATTATTATGTTACTGAAAGTTGCGGACTGGCATGCGGGTTTTTACTTGCCGCTATTCATGATGCAGGATTAGTAGCGCTCACCTATACGCCAAGTCCTTTGAATTTTCTCTCTAAAATATTACATCGCCCTGCAAATGAAAAACCTTTTTTAGTAGTTCCTGTCGGTTATCCTGCCAAGGATTGCAGGGTTCCGGATTTAAAAAGAAAAAGTTTAAAGCAGATACTGCGATGGGTTTGATAACCTACAACCTATTGTTTAACTAATACATTATTTACAGTTATAGTTCAGTTAATAATTCAAACAGTTTAAATTAAACTTAATAAGGGAGGGAGATTTTATGATTGCCTAATATTGTTGAAGAAGGTGGTTTTTCGTCCTACAGACGATTGTTTAGGCTAAAAAGTGTCAATTTTGTTTTTTTGACAGTCTGGTTGATTCATGGCATATAAATTGAACTCTTAAATGGCTGAATTTCATTATAAACTAACTATTCATGCTTTTAGATATCCAATATGATTTTTTCTCAAATCATGAGTTGTTTAGTCATCTTAATGATGATGAGATTAATGAGTTATGTGCAATTTCTGAATTTAATAAGGCTAAAAAGAGTGAGATTATATATTTTCATAATCAAAAGTTAGATAAAGTCTATATCATAAATCAAGGCAGAATTAAAGTGTCTATATGCAGAAATTCGGATTTAGAAGTTATAACTGAAATTTTAATTGAAGGCGATATATTTGGGGCTCTTTCATTAACCACATCAGCAAATACTACCTGTGAAAAAGCGCAAGTTCTTTCGGACGAAGTTTTATTTTCTTCGTTTAAACTTCCTGATTTTAGAAGTATGATTGAGAAAAAGCCCGATTTTGCAGTTAAGTATGCTAAAGTCATTACTGATAAATTAAATATTGTTAGCAAAAAATATTGTGACAATGTATTTGACAATGTTAAATCACGCGTTCTAAATTTTATAAAGTTACATGCCAAATATGAGGGTATTTGGAATGGTAAACGAGTTGAAATTAATATGTATTGCAATCATAATGATATTGCTAAATATACTGCTTCTTCCCGTCAAACAGTAGCGACAATACTTAACGAACTTGTAAGGGAAAAGAAGATAATCTGTACAGGTCGGAAAAAATTGACCATACCTGATGTAACAAAATTGGGCATATAATTGCTCAAAACGGCTTGAATGTGAAAACCCTTACTCACATATTCGGTGATCCCTTTTCTAATGTAAATGAAGTTATTGAAATTAATTTTTATTAACATTTTACTTTACAATTTTCACAATTAATATTCTCATAGGAAGAAATTGTAAATTTAATGCCCTATATCATCATACTGTCAGATGAGCGACATACTTGCAAAGGTGTGGTATGAATATTCGTGCGTTATTCGTAAACTAACAAGTATTAAACTATAAAATTCAAGATTATGAACAAACTATTTTATTTAGCAATTTTTGCACTACTTGGAGCTGGCTGCAAAGATGATTGTGATGATAATGGCATGAATCCTTCAACTGATACTTCAAGAATGTTTCAGGTGAAAATTGAAAATGTATCTACTACAACTACATTGGAACCGGGGGCAATGCCTGACCGTACAGTTCCGCTTTCTCATGGAGTGTGGGCTATTTACTCAGCAGGCGATTTATTTACTTTGAATCAACCTTCTGATGAAGGAACTTCAAGAATTGCTGAGGATGGAATGACCACTGTTAAAACGAATGATTTAAACATCAGTAACATTATTAACAGTAATGGCGAATTTGTTGCTCCTGGAGGACCAGATAACGGAGCGGCTTTGTTTTCAGGAGAAACAAGCATTTTTACATTCCAGGCAAAACCGGGTGAAAAATTGCAAATTCAAACTATGTTTGTACAAAGCAATGATTGGTTTTATGCCTTTAGAAATGGTGGATTACCATTATTTATTGGCACCACCCCGATAAGCGGAAACGTCACATCAGAAGTAGTTTTGTATGATGCAGGTACCGAAGCCGATGAGCCTGCCGGATTGGGATCTAATCAAAAGCCTGACCAAGCTCCTATGGAAATCAATATAGGGCCTGACGACCCCATCAATCTGGTAAAAGTAGCTTCAGAAAAGCATCCGTCCTTTGTTATTCCATCAACTTCTTCAGTAATTAAAATCACAGTTACATCTTTATAATATTTAATAAATAAACTTATGAAAACTATTCTAATAATACTAATGGTGGCAATATTGCCATTTAATCTATTGATTGCTCAGGATACCACAAAGCATGCAAAGCATGTAATGATGCCTGATATTAAATCCTGGCCCGAGGCCTCGCGCATGGCAGCAGAGGATATGATGAGTAAATATGGACAGCCTGAAGCATATGGCGAAGAGATTTTAGGTTGGATGAACGAAGGAATTTGGAAGACGATTCACGTTAGCAAAGAAGAAACAAAGCATAGTTTTCCGATAGAACATACCGATATGCTGGAACAATGCATTTCATATAAGGTTCCTGAAGATAAAATGGATGACCTGGGAAAATTTGATGGAAGTATTACTTTTGACCGTACGCAAGGATTAATGTGTGCCCGTTGTGATATGGAAGTTAATAACTTTCTTGCATTAAATTTGGCTAACGATATAGTTACTGGGAAAATGACTGTTGAGGAAGCCCGTAAAAGATATGCTGATATTATTAAGGAAAAAATGAATGGCGGAGACCCGAAATATATGAAAGAACTGGCGTTTTCTCCACAAAATAATGCCGCTGATCCTGATAAGAACACTACAGGTCTTACAAAGGAAGAGGTGATGAAAGCGGTGAAAAAATCAGGAATGAAATAATTGAAGATTTTACTAATAGTAATAAACCCTGTACTGTAAAAAGTACGGGGTTTTGCTTTCTATGATTTTGGAAAGGTAATACACCACTAAATTATTCTCGCTTAGCGTAACACTCCTGCAAAAACCAATTATTTGTTATAAAAAAACAGGATAACCGTTTTTTTAGTATTTTTCAGATGTCTTTAACAACATAAACTCCTGATACATGTATGATGAACATCAACCTGAATGCTCCGGTACTTTGCAGAAAATCCATTGCCATTAACGCCACTTCTGTTGGCGTGTGGGAGGTGCTTACGGATATAAATAACTGGCCATCGTGGCAAAAAGACGTCAGAAAATCTGCTATTAAAGGACCGCTGATAAAGGGAACGGCGTTTAGCTGGAAAAGCGGGGGAATAAATATTAATTCAGTAATACATACTGCAGAGCCTTACACATTGTTTGGTTGGTCTGGAAATGCAATTGGACTTTCAGCAGTACACAACTGGAAAATTGTTGAACTCAATAAGCGAACCGAGGTGCATGTGGAAGAAAGTATGGAGGGAATTTTAGCAAAGCTCTTCAAGAAAGCGATGAATAAAAAAGTCGACACGAGCCTGGATAAGTGGCTTACGCTTCTCAAAGATCACTGCGAACATAAGCAGTAATGAAAAATTAATTTTGCAAGTTATAATATACCTATTAGTAACCTTCTAAAAAATTTCAAAATGACAACAGTAAATGTTTATTTAAATTTTAATGGAAATTGTGAAGAAGCTTTCAATTTCTATAAATCAATCTTTGGAGGAGAATTCAATTATATCGGGAGATTTAATGAAATGCCTCCGCAGGAGGGAATGCCCGCAATGTCAAAGGAAGATGGTGAAAAAATTATGCATGTTTCATTGATGATCAGCAAGGAAACAGCACTTATGGGAAGTGATACAGGTGGTGAATGGGCCCCTTCTTATATTCAGGGAAATAATTTTTCTATTTCGGTAATTGTCGATTCCAAAGAGGAAGCAGAAAGAATTTTTAATGGCCTGTTGAAAGGTGGGAGTATTACCATGCCTTTAGAAAAAACTTTTTGGTCGGAATTGTTTGGAATGCTTACCGATAAATTCGGCATTAACTGGATGATGAGTTTAGAGACTGGTCAGAACAAATAGCCACACCGTTATATTTAGCTAAGAAAAAAATCATCACTACTGTTTCAGGAATTTTAAATACTGATCGCCGTGTGATGATTTAATTTTAAGAATATACATCTGTGATGACAATGACGCAATGTGGATAGATTCATCTGTTATCCATCCAGACATAATTTTCTGACCCGTTACATTATAAATTTCCCATGATGATTCTTGCGGTATTTCGAAAGTTGAATCAATATACAGATGTGTTGTGGCAGGGTTTGGATAAACACTAAAGTTTTCTGATACAAAATCATTTTCCATTCCCACTGTATAAGTCTCGCAAGAGGGAAAACTGTTGGCATCAAACCAGTATTGAACCCTGTCTAAGTCAACTTGGTTTCGTGCAATGGATGTAGTTAGTCCGTTCGGACTTAACGAATCCCATGTGAATATGTACGCGAAATCTATAGTCGCAGTGTCCCCGGCATTTAAGGAAAACGGTCCGCTGCTCATGATAAACCGTTTATCTTCCGGAGGTCCTCCTGCACCTCCTTCTGTCCAACCTGTACCGGAATAAGGCACTCCCGAAAACATGAAATTTGTGATATTATTGTTAGGATCCGTTAAATGCGTCCCGTCCAACCAGTAACTTCTTAAATAGGAATAGTAATTTTCGGCAGTGGATGGATTTCCCGAAGGAATAGAATTTACATTGACGTAATACATGAAGTGATTCATGGTAGTTCGTTCTCCTGGTTCATCTAAAGTCCCATCTAAATTATTATCTATTCCATCCATAGGGTCAGCAAGAACTCCCCGTAAAATTTTTACATTTTGCATAGGAGGATTGACACCATAACCCGACATGGTTTCATCATCATTATCGCCATTATATCCAAACCCTGTTCCACGTGTAGTATCACAACCTACATAATCATCTAATGCAAGACCCAGATCAATATCATTCCATAAACCCAGGTACACACTGTCATAATCGGTTATACTTCGGTTTATAATTTTGTAATTATAAAGTGTTGTCCAGTTTAATACCTGGTTACTGTCGGCAATATTCTGACAATGGAATGCATAGGCGGATGCCTGAATTTCAACCCCCAGCTTTGATCCACCGCTTTCGGTATGGGCCGCCAGCGAATCATTAAAAATATGAAACAACATCTGATCTCCTATGATAAGCGGATAATCACCATTCATCGGATTATACAAATCATCACCGTTAACATCAATAAATGGTGCGAGATGTTCATCAACAATACCATTTCCTTTTGCGGGCCAGGTTAGAAATTCTTCAGGAATGGTATAGGTGCCATTAGAAACATTTCCCGCAAGGAATTGATTTTTGAACTCTTCAATTTTCCATTTATTTATTTTCCAGATCCTGTCAAATGCACGACATGTAGAAGAATCAAATGGCATATTAATTCCGTCAATGGGTCCGGGCCAGAAATCATTCCCGGTTTGCCTGTACGTTTGAGCTGCAGTATGTAGCATTCCAGCTTGGTCTAAAGCTCCAATCCAGAGTGATGAAGCAAAGACAGAATGCTTGCCCGATCCTTTTGGAACTTCATATTTAGGGTTAGTATAATCCCAGTGCATATCACCCCGCGCATTTAATCCTGCACGCACATCGTTGATGTCGAGCGTACGAAAATTGTCAAAATGTAAAGTGCCTAACAGCGAGGGGACATATCCTGCAAAATCCATCGAATAAAAATGAAAGCGATATCGGGGTAGTGTCCATAAAAGTCCATTATTATCAGAGGTCATTATGTTACCGTACAACCCTACACCTACATTGATATTCCCGATCTTATAATGGTCAAATCCTGTGGCAGTTAATCTGAATAATTGTTTTGCATTGGAGTTATTAAAGTATCCCTGAAAGCAGATATTGCCGTTTGAATCCTTAAAAAGATCAGCGTTTGAAAAGGAAAGAGGAACATCATAAAAATAGCGCCCGTTTTCGAAACTTTTCACCTGATTATTTTCAATGTAAAAAATCCCGCTTACTATTACTGTCGATGTGAAATTAATTACTCCGCCTGATATCCACACCACCCCTGAATTGTCTAATTCAATTTCACTGATATACCTGCAAATGGTAGAATTTGCAATGGTGAAATTATTCCAGGTGCCATTATTTAATCGTGATAACCCATTGCGCGTACCTATCCATACATCACCGTTATTACCTTTTTCAATAGTGGTAATGGAATCATTGGCTATTCCGGAATTTCCTGTATTGTAAACAATCCACGATGTTCCGTCATAGTGTACCAGGCCGGTTTGAGAGCCTATCCAGATAGTATTTCCATCGCAATGCACTGCGGTAATGAGGTTTGATGGCAACCCCGAATTAATAGTATTAAACGTAGTAAAGCTAACGCCTGATTTATAAGCCAGGCCTTCTTTGGTGCCGATCCACGCATCACCGCTGGCGTCAAAGTCAATGCATACGGTAGAATCGGATGGCAAATTGGAATTGACTGTGTTGAACATCGTCCAGTTAGCACCATCATAAATACCAACGCCATAGTTTCCAAATGCTACCCATTTATTATTGGCTGCATCAACAACCAAGTCGTTCATTCGGGCCGTTGTAATCGTGACACCTGGAGGAGCGGCATGAGAAATGAAAGGCAATTGTGCCTTTAAAACACCAGGCGTGAGCATTAATAACATCCAGATCAGGCGTAATAGTTTCATGGTTTGTGAGTAAATTATGTGAACCTAAAATTAGCATTAAAGCGATACAATTTTTCGCCAACTATTTGTCATTTTATACAGGTCTGATTTTAATTCGCTTTTCAAATCAGCATTGGTTAAGGGGATTGCAAATCCCCATATTTGATCGTGCGGGATGACAGCCCAACCTTGTCGGGCTTAGATCCCGCACGGCGGGATAACGGCGAGATGATGGCGGGTTGTCGTGATTAGATCTTCACATGGCGGGATGATGGCGGGTTGTCGTGGTTAGATCTCGCATGGTGAAATTCGTAATTCGTTTCAATAGAAGTCGAAGTGTTTATGTTACCTTTGCGGGATGGATTACGCTCCGGTTCTTGCAAAATTTAAAATCAGTGCACTCAATGAAATGCAACATGCAGCATTGAAGACAATACTTGAGCCGAATGATGTGATGTTGATAGCACCAACCGGATCGGGCAAGACCCTCGCGTTTTTGTTGCCGGTGTTGCAATTGCTTAATGAGACGGTCAGTGAGGTACAGGTGTTAATAGTAGTTCCTTCCCGGGAACTCGCTCTTCAGATTGAAAAAGTATTTCGTCAGATGGGAACCGGATTTAAGATCAATGCCTGTTATGGTGGCCATTCAGTACGTATTGAAGAAAATAATTTTCAGCATCCGCCGGCAATACTGGTAGGAACACCCGGGCGTATCGGTCATCACATACGAAGGAAAAATCTGAACCTGGCAAAAACACATACGCTGATACTTGATGAGTTTGATAAATCGCTGGAACTGGGGTTTACGGATGACATGGAATTTATCATCAAAAACTGTAAATTCTTAAAGAAGCGCATCCTTACTTCAGCAACTCGTACCGATGATGTTCCCGCTTTTGTAGGAATGAAAAACAGTGTTTCTTTAAATTATACTACTGAACACGAAGAATTAAAATCATCGCTTGTTTTGAAATTCGTAAGAGTGCCGGGTGATGATAAAGTGGATGCGCTGATGCTTTTACTCGGCAAAACCGGTTCACATTCCACTATTGTTTTTTGCAATCACCGGGAGGCCGTCGACCGGATTTCGGAAAATTTGCAGCAGTTTAAAGTGGCGCATGGCGTATATCACGGCGGGCTCGATCAGCCTGACCGTGAAAAAACAATCATCAAACTCCGTAATGGCAGCATTAATATTTTAATCACTACCGATTTAGCTGCACGCGGATTGGATATTCCTGAAATAGAATTCATCATTCATTACCAGTTGCCTGCCAGCGAAGCAATCATGACACACAGGAATGGTCGTACCGCGCGGATGAAAGCAACCGGAACCGCTTATTTTTTGCTGGATCATGATGATCACCTGCCGAAATTTTTATCTGTTCCTCCGCAAGAGGAAGCGTTACCTAAGAAATTCATCCAGCCCTCATCCTCCGAATGGAAAACACTTTACATTGCTGCTGGCAAAAAGGACAAGATCAATAAAATGGATGTAGTTGGAATGCTGCTGCAAAAGGGTCAGCTTGAAAAGGAAGAACTAGGTCAAATTGACATCCTTGACCATTCAGCTTACGCAGCAGTAAAAGCCTCAAAAATTAATAAAACATTGCAATTGGTGAGGGAAGAAAAAATTAAGAATAAGAAAGTGAAGATGGAAATTGCTTCGTAACGAAATTTGATTAGCTTTACTACACTACTCCTTTTTAACCAGTGTTTCAAATCGGTTGCAATGGAAATTTCTAAAGTTGTTCGCGGTATTTTATTTTTGATGCTGTTGATTTCATCAATGCATGTTGTCGCACAGGATACATTAATCAAGATTAATAATTCGCGTGTACTAACCATTATTCTTGAAGTAACACCTAAAGTTGTTAAGTATAAAAGATTCGATAATGCTGAGGGGCCGTTGTATATTACTGACAGGCGGCAAATCAGCAGGATCATTTATTCAAACGGAACAATTGATACGTTTTCATTAAAGACCGTCAAACCGGATTCATTAAAGCCCAGGACAGCTAAAGATTTAAAACTGGCAACAAATTTCAATAAGGATTTTTTATCAGTAGTCGTTTCCGATATTTTTTTTGGAAATTTATCCATTGGTTATGAACGAATTTTTCAGCCCAAATGGAGCATTAAAATTCCTTTTTCTATGGGATTTCGCTCATACGGAATGAAAGACACAGTAAGTCAGAACAGCTTACATGAATGGGATCCTTCCTGGGACGGAACCGGGTATTATGCTAAGTACAAAACCTTCAGTACAGGAATCGAATTATATTATTATACAGGAGGGCAGGGAACGCTCCGGTATTTTATAGGACCTGCCTTTGAATACGGACAGTTTTATTACTGGTTGTATCAATCTACTAGCAGTTTCCCATTTCATACCGGTTATTATAAAAAGGACCGGGGCAGTTATTCTGCAATTCTTGTAAAAAACGGGCTAATCTATCAACTTACAAAAAACTTTAATATTTCATTTCATGTGGGAATGGGATTATTCTCCGCAAAAACCAGGTACGGTGACAATGATTTCACGCCTATGCTGTTTTTTGATGAGGGTGGAGCCTATGAATTAGGAATAAATGTTGGCTTTAAATTTTAGAAGTTTATCGCTGTTATACTAATTATAAACGAGAAAAAGAAATAGTAAACGTGTACAAATTCGCCATTTACAACGGCTTCTTTTATCCCATGTTAACAAACTTTCATAAAAACGTATTCGGACTATTTGCAGTAATACTGCGTATAGAATGCGACGGAACATGTCCCCAAAAGCACCAGCAGAAATTGAAGCAAGTTTTTTCAAAAAAACATCATTGTTCTTCAAAATAAGTAGATATTGTCAAAATAAAACTTATCTTTACTTGTTTCTGTATGTTGTCATATCAACTCCGGAGTCATAATGCAAACCCAATCAAAATTATGGTATTTTGAAAACTTCAGTATGCTAGGAGTTCTCAGTATGAAAGAAATGATTGCCCTTGATAAGAAGGCTGAAATGAGAAGTGCTCCTAAAAATGAAGTTATCTATTTTCCTGAAGATGCTTCTAACTCTGTGTACATGCTAAAAGCTGGCAAGGTCAAGATATCAAAGATGTCACTTGACGGTAAGGAAATTATTCTTGCTATACTTGGTCCAGGTGAAGTTTTCGGAGAGATGTCAATTACCGGACAAGAAAAAAGGGAAGAAATAGCAGAAGCTACCGATGATACTATAATATGCGTGGTTAAAATTCCGGATCTGCAAATGATGATGGAAAGTAACTCACGTTTTAATATGCAGATAACAAAACTGATAGGTTTCAGGCTAAAAAAAATTCAAAATCGCTTTGAATCTCTTATTTTTAAAACTTCCGATGAAAGAGTAAGGAGTTTTATTCGTGAACTGGCTGATGAGCACGGAAGAAAGGTTCAGGGGAATAACAATGAAATGGAAATACGCCTTAAACTTACTCATGAGGAGATAGCAAAACTCACGGCAACAAGTCGTCAAACAGTAACCACCGTGCTTAATGAACTCGAAAAACAAAGTATAATTACCTATGACAGGTCACGAATATTCGTGAAAGAGTACGATAAATTATAGTTATTGTAGAAGCTCTTGCTTTCTGCTTCGCTTCCACTCATAAACCATAAAGCTACACAAAAATAGATATTCAATTGCTACCAATAGCAGGCTTTCTGAATAAGGAACACTGCGGTATGTAAAATAAGTAAGCATAATTAATCCTGACCATGCTAACGGAAATCTCCAGCGCGTAAATACACAAAGAACCACTAGCGTTGAAATATACCACGGATGAACAGTTGTAGCAAAAGCAAAATAAATAGTAAGACAAAATAACATTGCACTGAAAAATGAAATAATATCTTTCCCTGACTGTCCGGCAGACAGTCCTTTCTGAAAAATAGCAATAGAACAGATCCCCAATAATGCAATAAACGATAATATTGCCCCTGCTTTCCCGATTACATTGTATCCAAGTATTTCAAACCCTGCCCATCTTACCAAATAAAAAATACTTGCGTTAAATTCAAAACTATGGAAATAGAGACCGACGCTTGATAAAATATTTCCAACGAAGTGCGTGCCTGACAGGCATGGAATAAAAAGTAAAATGCTCGTGATTCCACAGATAAAATAAAATCGCATACTTTTTTTAAATCCTATTCTTTTCAAAAGCAAAGGCAGTAGCATCAAAGGCAATAATTTTGAACAGATCGCTAATGAAAATGCAACAGCTGATAAAGTAAGTTGCTCTTTCATAATTAGAAAAACAGCAAGCAGCAGAAAAAAAATCATTACTGCTTCAAAGTGCAGATTCCCGGTCAGCTCAATTATAACAAGAGGATTTAAAGCGTAAAATAATATGTTTTTAATGGGAAGTTTCAATATTTTTAGAATGGAGGAAAGAAGAAAAATGCTTCCAATTTCTGCTGCGATAATAAATGCCCGCATTACTATTACGCTTCCCAATACATTTGAAGAAAATAATTTAGCGGATACAATAAAAATAAACTGCAACACCGGAGGGTAAACGGTATAATACTCCTGCGAATTCATGGAAGAGAATAATTTGTGATCGAGCCCTGTTAACCCAGCTTCCGGTGAACTAATAAACGTAGATGGCATTATCGCAAAAGGATTAATGCCATGTGCTGATAGTCGTCCATCCCATACAAACCTGAAATAATCATCTGAAAGATTCGGAAGCATAAAAAACAATGAGAACCTGAATAGAATAGCAATTAGAATGCTTTGTTTAACAAAGGTCTCCTTGAGGTTTGCGGTAATAAGGTAAAAGTATCCTCCAAATAAAATCCCAAGTAAAGCAATAAGTTGTGGAAAATTTGCACGATCAGTTGAATAGCCAAGTAACATATACCCGACAAGTGATATGCAGGTAACTGTATAAAAGGCAATTAATGAAACGGGCTGTTTAATCATTACTCTAAGCCAAGAGAATCGCGCAAAGAAACATCACTAGCATTATTTTGATTCCAGTAATCTGTAATTATAGTTTTAACTTTTACTGCCCTGGTAGTTAATATTTTTTTATCCTTGCCAAAGCCGTCAGGATAGCTTTCTTCCCATCCGGCAATTGAATGAGGAAATGCTTCGCTGAAGTACATTGCAAGTGTTCTTTGCTTTTCTTTATAGGCGATCGAATAACTCATTAAATTTTTTTCTGATCCAAGCCACGAAGGTGTTTCAGAAGCTTTTGCCAATGATGCGGTTGCATCTTCTGCCTGAAGATTTGAATGGAGTAACCGTTGCTGTAATAATCCGGGAACAATTTTTATATTTCCAGTTGGCAAACCTGATGGATTTATCCGTGATAATGTCCACAACTCATCTTCCATCCAGATCAGAGGAAGTACTTTTTCCTGATTTCCTTCACTTTCAAAATAGGAAAAAAGTTTGGCAGTGTATTTATCTTTTCCTGCATCTATTTGGGTAAAGGTATGTCCGCACCATTCTTGTGATGATGCGGTTATTTTTAATACGTGTTCCCATTTAACTGTATTTACCGGTTTAAAGACGGAGAGCATCATGGAGTAAGGATAAATTCCTGTGTTGAAATTTTTAGTAAGATTTAATTTTAGCACATTTACAGCATCACTGCCAGCTCCTTTCGGATTATCCAGCTTCACATGCTTGCTTGCAGAAAAATCTTCAGTTACAAATATGGTTACGGCAGAGCCTTCGTGTATTTCACCATAACGTGCCTGCTGGAGTTTATAACTTGTTATTTCAGCTTTACCATTGTACCAGTATTTAGCAAATTCTTCTGTAATTGTAGTTGCCCCTTTTTCCTGTGTAAGATTGTTTCCGCAGTTCAATGATATCAGGGGAATAAATAAAATTAGAAAATATTTTTTCATAGTTAAATGTATTTAAAAATAGTGGTAATAATTTTGTATCCTGCCATTATAGTTCCCTTAACAGTTCCACTTACTTTGGAAAATCCTATTCTCTTTTTATAGTTAACAGGGACTTCTGTTATTTTCATTTCCTGTTTGGCCGCTTTCAATTGCATTTCTACCGTCCAGCCATAGGTGGTGTCTTTCATATCCAGTTCCAAGAGCTTGTCAAATTTTATTGCTCTAAAAGGGCCAAGATCGGTATATTGTATTCCGTATAAAAGCTTCATTAAGTTTGTTGCTAATTTATTTCCAAAAATCTGCTGTGGTGTCATTGACCCTCTTTCTCTGTTTCCAATCGCCCTGGATCCAATCACCATATCGTAATCCTGCTCGATTATTGGTTTTACAAGGTCTGTCATTTCCTGGGGATAATCAGAATAGTCAGCATCAATGAAAACGACAATGTCGGGCTTGTGAGTCTTTTCTTTTACGTATGCAATTCCTTTCAGGCAGGCGTAGCCATATCCCTGACGCTTTTCATCAAGAACTGTTGCCCCGCCTTTTTGTGCGTTTAGTCGAGTGTTATCATTTGAGTTATTGTTTACCACGACAACCTCACTCACTAAGTCATTGGGTATATCTTTTAAAACATTTCCAACTGAATTCTCTTCGTTGAATGCTGGAATGATAACCACAATATTTTTTTTCTCAATCATAATCCTGTATCCTTGACGGTTTACCGTTTTCATCATAATATTTCCATGTCCCTTTTTGTCGCCCGTTTATGTAATTACCTTCGCTCTGCAAAATGCCATTTTTATATTCCCTGCTATACCCGTATTTTAATCCATTACTGATAGGATATATTTATTTTAAAGAGTTATTCTCTTAGTTTTTCACCTTCGAATTTTTTAGGATGCAGAGTTGTATCTCTGTTCAAATTCATTTGCATCTGTTTTTCGGGAGATGAATTTTCAGGAGCCTTTCCAAATCTTAGTTTCATGGCCCTTAATCCTGATTTCAGTTCATCCCAAAGATTGGTATGTGCTTTAAATCCATACGCTCTGTACTTACCGGGCTTAACCTTCCCCTTTTCTGCCACAAAAACAGAAACCCGGTTTGCCCAAGCCGCAAAAGTTTCCATAAAAACTTTATCATGGATAACATCCTCCGATTGATTCTCGCTGTACTTTTTATTCACCCCGCTATCCGCATACGTCCAAAGCTCTTCCGGAACTTCAATCCCCCCATACCTACATTGCCATACCAAAGGTGCGTAGGATTGTCTCATGTCTTTAAATGGCTCTTTATTGGGATCAAAATAATCTTTATGCTGCAATATTTTAGGTATTCCCTGCTCATCCATTTCATCGCCACCCTGATCGCCATAACAGAAAAAGGCGGCTGTTCTTCCTTCAAGATGGTTTATGCTCAGTTCTTTCCATTTTTCAGTATGTTCTAAAGCCATTGCCATTTCAGGATCTTTATGGGCAATAAGCGTTTCATCGGGATTACCTCCATTCATGCAAACCAGCCTATCAAACATTAGTTTTAAGTTACTTGTAGGAGCGTACCAATTTACCGGACCAATAATTATCCAGGCATCTGCCATGTCAAAACGAGAATATAAATCCGCGTTCCACATAAAATCGGGTTCGCTTTTACTGTTTTTACTGTAACAATTACATGGCCATACACATAACGCCATAGAAGAAGATACGCAAGCATTGCAACTTTGTATTTTTTCACGCGCATATGCGTTGCTTAAGTCTTCATAGTCAATCTCCCATTCCTGCGGTAATGTATCTGCCAATTTCATCATCAACATTCTGGCTTTGCCATCAATTCCTGGACAGTTATATTGTTTTCTCTGAGATCCGGCAATGATTAATACCCGGAAGGGTCTTTTTTCAGCAGGTAATGCTGCATTGTTGTCATTTGGTTTCATATTTTTGTAGTATGTGGGAAGTGATTAAAGAATACTATATTTCTATTGGTGAAGAATATCAGGTTAACCCAATTGTTTTTGTTGGGATACATGTAATTGCCACTCCTCTTTTTATTGCCGCTGTAGCCTGGATCGTGAGGAATTATAAAAAGGGAAAATCTATTGTTATGCCGTCTGTCGTGGCTTGTCTCATTTTTAACGCTGCAAATATTTACCTGGTAATTTCCGGGAAAAATATTCCCGTATGGATCTATGTCATTATTGGCACAACAACGATTATTTCGGGATATTTTTCTGTTAAAAAAATTCAGCATAAAATTCATTCTGACAAATAGTTAATTTAAAAAGCTTCTCCAATTGTTAAATAATACCCACTAGTTTCCTTTCCAAATCCTGCATCCAGTCGTATATTGATCTTTTCATTTTTATCCAGCATAAACCGCAATCCTGTTCCGTAGTTATAGTGAATATCATTAAAAGTATAATTACTGATCTTATTATTAACTTCACCCAGACCTCCAAAAAGAACCATTCCTATTCGCCAAAAAAGAGGAATCCGGTATTCCGTTTGAAACAACAACAAATTTTTATCTCTATATCTTCCCTCGTAATATCCCCTCATTCTTTTGGTTCCACCCAATAATGCCAATTGATTGAATGGCGGATCACCAACAAGGGTTTCTCCAAAGAAATTCAGGGCAAGCACCTGGTTTTTCCATGTATGAAAATAGATACTTGCATCCGTCATAATTCGTATATATTCATATTCACTGCCAAGCCCCGGACCAAAATATTGGACGGCAGATTCAATGTAACTTCCTTTAGAAGGGGAAAAAGAATTGTTACGATTGTCATAATTAATAACAACACCTGCACCTGAAGTGATCCCGCCTTTATTTCCGGTAATATTTTCTTTTGCGAGTTGCCCCATGCTGTCCAAAGAATTAATAGAAAAATTCTCATACCAATACCTCAGCCCGGCATATAAATTCGGCTTTATTTTTCTTAAGGCATTTATGCGAATTCTCGGAAATGTGACTCCGTAAGTTTCTTTTAAATCAGGAGGTTGATTGTTGCCTATTCCATAAAAATTGTAGAAGTAACGATAGTATCCTAATTCGCCATAAACTGAATAGAAACCGTTTTTGAAGTATAACTGGAAAGGAAGATAAAAAAGCACTTGTTTGTTTTGCGTATAAGCAAATCCCAGTTGAATCCTTGATGGTCTGCTTCCGATACTATCCTGTTTAAAGTGAAAGGCCCAAATACCTGCAGCACCATAACCCCAGCGTGTTTCAGGAGAATAAAAAATAACAGGGAAGCCGAAAACGGAATTTCGTTTTACCTTTGAAGAATCTGACGAATGTGGAGCTGCATAGACTGTACTTACAGCAAAGAGAATATATATAAGAAATAGTATTCTGCACATTTGAGTTTTCTATAAAGCATTGATAATATCATTTACGGCTGCTCTTTTCTTATAATCCTTATCAAAGAAGACGTATTTAATAATTCCATCTTTACCTATAACATAAGTTGCGGGTACAGGTAATTTATGATCTTCGTTACCGTTAGCATTTTCTAAATCAATATTCCATTTTTTATATTTCTCAACTGTTACACTATCGACAGCAAAAGTTGTTTTATATAAATCCATTATTTTATATCCTTCATCATGGATTATTGAAAAGGAGGCTTTTGTTTTTTCAATCGTTTGGCCTATGTTATTGTTGGTCTCTGGAGTAACAGCAACAACATAGGCTCCTTTTTCTGTAATATAATGAAGTGAGTCTTGAAGCTCACTCATTGCCCTGTTACAATAGCCACACCACTCACCTCTATAAAAAAACAGAACGACCTCGCCCTTTTGTAACAATTTATAAAGGTCAATATCATTACCATTATGATCTTTTGCATTGAATTCGGGCGCTTTTTCACCTTTCTTCAGTCCTG
>JBBQQQ010000014.1:0-115337 GCA_038215705.1 Bacteroidia bacterium | reverse complement strand
CAAATCCTTCCATTGCTGATAATATCAAATGTAAATGACTGCTCATCAAACACCATGCATGAACATTCAATCCTTTTTTGTCAATACAAAAATTCAACGATTCCACAATCACTTCCCTGTGATTTGGTCGTGTAAAAACATTGAGCCATTTAATAACTGTTGGTGTCAAAAAATAAATGGCATTTTGGTCACGGATGTAATAGCGGTCGCCTGACATATGAATTTTGTTAATGAATTTGTTTTCGTATTTAATTGGCGCAATTGTTTCTGATAAAATTTGGTGATCCCACATCCTCGTCCCAACCCGCAGGGCCAAGGTTTCAGACGAGGACGAGTATTCAAACATTTATTATTTTTCACCCTGCCCAGCCGTCTCTATCAAGATTTCTATATTGAATCGCCTCCGCAATATGCTCGCTTTCGATATTTGTCGATCCGCCAAGATCCGCAATCGTCCTTGCTACCTTTAGTATCCGATCATACGCTCTTGCAGATAATCCTATTCGCTCAACAGCAATTTTTAACAGTTGGTTACACTCCTGCGACAAGGCACAAATTGTTCGCAGCTGCTTGGCACTCATTTGTGAATTGCAGAATACGTTTTCAGATTCTTTGAATCGTTCTGCTTGTATGCTGCGCGCCTTGACAACGCGAGCACGAACCATTTCACTTTTTTCGGATATGCGTTCCTTGGAAAGCTCACTGAATGGCACCGGCGTTACCTCTACATGTATATCGATGCGATCGTGCAGAGGGCCGCTGATTTTGTTCAGATATTTTTGGACGATTCCAGGGCCGCAGACGCAATCCTTTTCGGGATGGTTGTAAAATCCACAGGGACAAGTATTCATAGCCTCATGCAACATAAAGCAAACAGGAAATATCTTCGACATTTTTCTGATATTTGCAAAAAAGAAACATGAGCAATTGGGGATTTTCCAATTTTGAAAATGAGAGTGCGGGAAATTTTATTTCCGATATTGAAACCAATGGATATGGTATGATTCAGATTGCCCTGGAACGAATCATTGATGAACCCGATGCAGCCTCTATTATTGAATGCGAAGAAGCCCTTATCGCAGCTGAGTTTGTTGCCGCAGCCATCAAACAACCTGCAGCCGATTTTCCCGAAAATGCTGCTGAATGGGTAGCTGATAACCTGCAGGAAGGAACTCCCGAACAGCAGGAAATAGCTTCCCTTATCGATATGGCTGCTGAAGCCATTGATAAAGTGGTTACCGATTCGGAGCTTAAAATTTTGTGGGAAGAAACTACCTTTTTTGATCAGTGGTTCCAGGCTCAGCAAAATCTTCAGAACCGGTTGCTGGGTGAATGATAATCGCGGTTTTTGTGAAGGGTAATTGAATGCTCAAAACTTCGTTATTTATTGATTTTCAGATTATTCCATTATTACATAATAAATACCGAAATTTACATTTTATTTTATCGCTGTTAAAATCGCATCAATGAGTGGCAATACCATAGGAACTGTATTCCGGCTCACTTCTTTTGGGGAATCGCACGGTCCCGCCATCGGTGGTATTGTTGAAGGCTGTCCTTCCGGTCTTGCCATCGACACCGGCAAAATCCAGCAACTGCTTGACCGGAGAAAACCCGGAATGTCAGAAATTACCTCCCCCCGCAAGGAAGCCGATACAGTCGAAATTTTATCGGGTATTTACGAAGGTATTTCCACCGGTACTCCTATTGGTTTCATAATCAGGAACAGCGATGCGAGGCCGGGTGATTATGATCATCTGAAAGAAATTTATCGCCCCGGTCACGCTGATTACACCTGGCAGGCAAAATATGGCAACCGTGATCACCGCGGTGGTGGCCGTTCCTCCGCCCGTGAAACAGCGAGCCGCGTAGTGGCGGGCGCCATCGCCCTGCAATTATTGGAGCATCATAATATAACTGTAAGTGCATGGGTTTCTGCGGTTGGGACTGTCGAAATGCCTGATGAACATACTTCTTACATCAATTCAAACGTTTATGATAATGATGTACGGTGTCCGCATCCTGCGACAGCAGCTAAAATTCTGGAACTGATAAAAGAAGTTAAAGCACAGGGCGATTCATTGGGCGGCATTATTTCATGCTCTGTGAATGGCGTACCCGCTGGTTTAGGTGAGCCGGTTTTCGATAAATTGCATGCCTCGCTGGGTGCTGCCATGCTCAGCATCAACGCCGTTAAAGGATTTGAAACAGGTTCCGGATTTCGTGCTGCCCGAATGAAAGGCTCTGAACATAACGATGCATTTCATGCAGAGCAGGGAAAAATTACAACCACAACCAACAATTCCGGGGGAATACAGGGTGGCATCAGCAATGGCAGCCCGGTTAATTTCAGGGTGGCCTTTAAACCGGTTTCAACAATTTCGTCGGAACAGCAGTCGGTGAATACAGCAGGTGAAAATATATCCTTTACAGCCAAAGGACGGCATGATCCATGCGTGGTGCCCCGTGCGGTTCCTATTGTTGAGGCCATGACAGCCATTATCATTGCAGATCATTTATTAAGAAATCGTTTATCTAAATTATAAGTTACCAGTATAAAAGAACCGTTTATGAAAAAAGCGATTAAAATTATTGCCATTGTGGTGCTTGTTCTATTTATAGCACTTATTTCAATTCCATTTCTTTTCAAGGATAAAATTCTTGCCAAGGTAAAATCAGAGATTAATAATTCGATTAACGCTAAAGTCGAATTCACCGACTTCGATCTTTCCATCATCCGGAATTTTCCGAACCTGTCAATACAGATGGAGCAATTGAGCGTTGTTGGTGTTAATGAATTCGAAGGTGATACGCTTGCAGGCATTGGTTCAACATCGTTAACGGTTGATATCATGAGCGTGATATCAGGCGGTCAAATTGAAATCAGATCAGTGAAACTGAAAGATGCTCGGATGCAATTCCTGGTATTGAAAGACGGAAAGGCAAACTGGGATATCGCTAAGCCATCAGCAGATACATCGGCTCAATCAGCTGAATCGGGTGAATTCGAAGTAGCGCTGAAAAGTTATTCCATAAAAAATGGCCGTATAATATATGATGATCAGTCATCAGGAATGAACATATTACTTGACGGCTTCGATCACGAAGGCTCCGGTGATTTTACACAGGATTTGTTTACGCTTTCAACAAAAACCACTGCCTCTGCATTAACATTCATAATGGAGGGAGTAAGTTATATTTCATCAGCGAAAACTGCCATCGATGCCGACATGGAAATGGACATGGTAAATTCAAAATATACTTTTAAACAAAATGAAATTAAACTGAATGAACTTGTTTTTGGTTTCGATGGGTATGTTGCACTGCCCGGCGATGACATTGATATGGATCTGAAGTTTGATGTGAAGCAAAGTGATTTTAAAAATTTTATGTCGATGATTCCGGGCGTTTACCGAGATGGATTTGACAAGGTACAATCATCGGGCAAAATGATGTTTAATGGTTTTGCTAAAGGAAAATATAATGAAACTACCATGCCCGGCTTTGGCCTTACCCTTAACATCACCGATGGTATGTTTAAATATCCTGATCTTCCTACGGCAGTAAACAACGTTCAGGTTGATCTGAACGTTACCAATCCCGATGGTGTTCCCGACAATACCGTTATCAATCTGAAAAAGCTGCATGCTGAAATGGGCAGTGAACCTTTCGATGCACGGCTGATTGTAAAAACACCTGTTTCAGATGCCGATATTGATGCGTATGTAAAAGGAAGAATTGATATTGCGAACATCAGTAAAATGGTACCGCTTGAGGCGGGCACTTCAATGAAAGGAGTACTCAATGCCAACATTACCGCACAGGGCAGGTTATCATCAATCGAAAATCGTGAATTTGAAAAGTTCAATGCTTCCGGTTCAATGCTGCTGAATGATTTTAATTACGTGAGTAATGATTATAAACAGGGTATTGCAATTTCAATTGCAGAACTCATTTTCAATCCTAAAAATGTTACGCTGAACCGTCTCGACATGAAAACCGGCAAAACGGATATAAGAGCTACCGGTTGGCTGGATAATCTGTTTACTTATTTCTTTAAGGAAAATGAATTGCTGAAAGGAACCGTCGACATTAAATCAAACGTAATTGATTTAAACGAATTCATGGGTGAGCCAACCGCCACCACCGCACCTGCTGATTCTACGCCTATGGAAGTTCTTGAAATTCCTGCCAACCTTGATTTTCTGATAACTGCAGCAGTAGGTTCCGTTTTATACGAAGATCTTGAACTCAAAAATGTAAAGGGCAATGTTGCAATCCGTGATCAGAGTCTGGGTATCAACAGTACTTCTTTTCAGATGCTTGATGGTACAATTGTAATGGATGGATTGTACGAAACAAAAAATATAAAGAGTCCTAATTTTTATTTCGACCTCGATGTTTCAAAGCTCGATATCCGCCAAACGTACGATAAGTTTATTGCAGTTCAAAAACTGGCGCCAATAGCCGAACAATGCAGGGGAAAATACTCAGCTTCGTTCGATGTAAAAGGAAATCTCGATTCAAAAATGGAACCTGTTCTGACAACTTTCACAGGAAGCGGTAAACTTTCCACCACCGATGTCACCGTTGAAAATTTTAAACCCATGGTGAAACTTGCTGATGCATTGAAAATGGACCAGTACAAAAAAATGGATCTTAAAAACATTAATCTTTCTTTTACCTTCAAAGATGGCCGCGTAAATATTGATCCGTTTGATGTGAATGTTGAAGGTATTAAAACCACCATATCAGGTTCAAACGGTTTCGACCAGACTATCGCCTACGATTTAAAGCTTCAGATACCTACTGAAAAATTAGGTTCATCAGCAACCAGTGTTATCAATGGCTTATTTACAAAAGCCAACAACGCTGCAGGAACCAGTCTGGCAATGGGAAAAGTAGTGAATGTAAATGCAAAAATAGGCGGAACGGTTACTGATCCGAAAATTGAAACCGGTATAAAAGATCTGGCTTCTGATGCTGTGTCAAATGTGAAAGAACAACTTAAGGATGAATTCGATGCCAGGAAAAAGGAACTGGAAGATAAAGCCCGTTCAGAAGCCGACCGGTTAAAAAATGAAGCGGAAGACAAGGCACGTACTGAAGCAGAAAAGCTGAGAAAGGAAGCTGAAGCAAAAGCTAAAGCAGAATCGGACCGGTTGAAAAAAGAAGCCGAAGACAAACTTAAAAAAGAAGCCGAAGATAAATTGAAAAACCTGTTCGGTAAACCGAAATAATTGATGAGAATAATTGTTCCTGTTTTCTTTATTGCCATCCTGGTTACGAAATGTTTTTCTGTAATGGGTCAGGGCATTACTCTGTGCCCTCCTACCGAATCAAAAAAGGCGATAAAATACCTGGAATCGGCAAAGTCTGCTAAAAAATCCAAAGATGGCTACAGTGAAATCAAAGAATTGCTGTTGCGGTCAACGGAAGAAGATTCCGCATTTGCAGAGCCCTGGCTGATGCTGGGTAACGAAGCCTACTCAAAAAAAGACTATGTAACAATGAAGCGGGCCTATTCAAAGCTGATTGAATTATGTCCCGATGCCGATGCAATTGCTTATTACAGGATGGGTACCTATTTATTCGAAACAAAAAAATATGCCGAATCGGTTCCTCTCCTGAAAACGTTTCTTGAATTTGCAATTGTTGATGAAGTCAAAAACAAATATGCGGAAACGTTAGTCTTCAGGGCGAAAATGATTGCAAACCCTGTTCCGTTTAACCCCGTGTTGCTCACAGGTATTTCAACTGCTGATCCTGAGTACCTCGCCATTATTTCTCCCGATGATGAATATTGCTTTTTTACCCGGAGGTATGATGAGACTGGAAAAGGTGAACTTGTTCCCCGCAATGTTGAGAAATTTATGGTATCAAAACGGTTGCCGGATAAAGAATTCAGCAAAGGTGATCCCATGCCTCCTCCATTTAACCAGTCGGTGAGTAATAACGAAGGTGGTGCTTCAATTAGCAAGGATAACCGTTATATTTATTTTACTCGGAACGATAACGGGAACTTTGATTTGTTCTACTCGGAATTTGTCAAAGACAAATGGAGTCCGATTATTAACCTTGGTGATAACGTAAACGATAAAAAACAATGGGATTCACAACCTTCTCTGGCATCGGATGGCAAAACCCTCTATTTCGCTTCCTACCGTGATTCGGTTTTCGGCACCAGTGATATTTTTAAAACCGTACGAAACAATGGATCCTTTTCCACTGCAGTACCCCTGCCCTTTAATACCAACGGCAATGAAAAATCACCATTCATACATCCCGATAACCGCACCATTTATTTTTCATCCGACAGTCTGCCCGGCATGGGAGGATTCGATATTTATATGTGCAAACGTGACGAAAATGATAAATGGGGTCAGCCGGTGAACCTCGGCTATCCTATCAACACCGAATCCGATGAAGTAGGATTTTTCGTCAGCACCGACGGTTCCAAAGGCTATTTTGCCAGCAACAAGTTGTCAGGAGCGGGAGGTTATGATATTTATCACTTCGATCTTCCAGAAGATAAAAGGCCCGATAAAGTTTTATTTGTCAAGGGCCAGATGAAAGATGAGAATAACGAGATTCCGCTTGCAGCTAAAATAGAACTTCGCAACCTGTCAACAAGTGAAATATATCATGTTGATTATGATACGCTGACCGGAAATTATGCTTCGGTGGTTTTATTTGATGCCGATTACATCATGACTGTAAAAAAAGAAGGCCTTGCGTATACCAGTCAGTATTTTGCAAAAAATGATACAACACTTAATGGAGTTTTTACTGCCGACCTAGATGTAAAAACAATGGAGGTAGGTGGTGCCTATACGCTGAATGATATTCTTTTTACAACCAATTCAGCAGAACTTAATGTGCCATCACAAAATATTATAGCCGACTTTGCTTCTTTCCTGGATCAAAACCCTAAAGTAAAAGTTGCCATCCATGGTCATACTGATTCAGAGGGAGATGCTGCCCGAAATATGAAACTGAGCACTGACAGGGCGAATGCAGTTTATGGTTATCTTATAAAAAAAGGAATTGATTCGGGCCGGCTTTCCTTTAAAGGTTTCGGCCAGACTCAACCACGTACCGGGAATGAAACCGAAGAGGGACGGGCAAAAAACCGGCGGACAGAATTTGTGATTATAAATAAATAGGTGCCGACGCCATTGTATTACTGACCTCCCATCATTTTTGTAAATTCATCCTGCGTCATAATTGTATAATCGGCCGGAATCTTAAACAAATCTTCAGATAATTTTTCTTTCGAAATAGTTTTTGCAGTCATTTTCATGGTAAAACCTGCCGATGTTACAATATATTCCATAGGAAAGCCTTTGAATTTACGCCACTGCTTACTGAACTGTGATTTGCTGTCGATTGTTTCGGTGTAATACATTTCAAACTCCGTTCCATCGCTGCTTTTCATAACCGCTTTCTTGCACAAAACCCCTGCAATCATTTTGGTTTCATCAACCAGTATAAATGTAAATTCATCATCACCGGATTTATCACGGTTTTTCGCCGACTCTTTATCCTGCATCACAGTAGCGGTCTTTGTACCCATCATATTCATCAATGCAATCACTTCATTTGTTTTTGCATTCATTATGGTTGCTGAACTGATTCCCATTCCCATTACCGTTTCAGTGCGCGACAAAGGCCCTTTGACATAAACAAACGATTCCGTTGGCATCACAGCTTTCATCTGATCGTCCATTTCCATGTCGGGATAGGTAATTTCGTAAGTGATTTTACCTTCTTCCATTGTTTCCTGTGCTTTGGCAGGATGCAACAACACATTCAACAGAATAAAAAAGGTTAACGTGGAAATGGTTTTCATAAATAAATTTTTTAACGCCGGATATTACAAGCTAAACTTAAACTCCGATGGATCTTTAATGATCTCGTAGCCTTCGGGTATTTCGAAAAATGATTGCTCATTTTTAGTATTAATAATTTCTTTCGCTTTCAGCGACATTACCATCCCGCCAAGGCTGATACTGTACTCCATGAGCAAGCCTTCAATATCTTTGAAAGGGGAACTCCAGTTAGGGTCATTCACTGCAATTTCACTTGTGTAATATACCGGGTAAGTATGATTTGTACTGTCGGTTATAATAGCCTGCCGGCAGGTTACTCCTGCAATGTTTTTAGTTTCGGAAGTATGCCGAACCTGAAGATCAACCCGATCGATAAAGTTTTTCTCGACCTGTTTTTTATCAAGCACCATGGCCACTTTACGTCCCATAGCTGATATCAACGTGATGTACTGGTAACTCTTTGCATCTGAAATGAGACGTGTTTCCATCATGTTCATCCCCATGCTGATCACGGTGCATGTTTTGTTGTCGCCAAAATAAGTAACCACTTCACTTGGCAGCATGGCTTTCATCATGGGATTCATGTCGCCTGTTTCAAAAGTAACATCATAAATTATTTTTCCTTCTTTTAAACCATCAAAGGGACTCTGGCTGCAACCATAAGGTAATGCAACAACTGCAATCCAGCAAAGCGCCAGCACAATGCCGGTAAAAAAACTTCGGTTCTTTAAGAGCATCTGCATCATTTTTAATTGAATACCAGTACAGGCAAAACAAAGTTAACCATAATTTTCATATCCCTGCGTCATTGAAAACCCTTTGTAGAGTGGGTGTATCAATTTCATGAGGCCCGTTAAACGTATAAACTTTCACGTGAGCACCCTTCGAACGCACACGGGCGGTTTGATTTTCATATTGCCCGGGTGTAATAAACACATCCTTTAAAGCAATTACATGCCGTATCAAAGGAAAAAAGGCGGGATCAGGGTCGGTTTCAGATGCAAATTCACCACACCAGGCAACAAATTCAGCTATTTTTGTTTTGCCGTTGGCAATCCAACGTGATCCTGCTGCTGTTCCCTGGGAGAAACCCACTACATAAGTTTTTGGTTTGTCACCTTCAAAAAGGAACTCATGAAGCTTATCCAGGTAATGAATGTAATCATCAATCTCGAGCAGCCGGTCTTCACGGGTCATCCAGGAAGCAACAACGTCCCCTGAAAAGCCCTTCCGGTAAAACCGCGATAATCCTTCAGGGGCAACAATAAGGATTCCCGGCTTTAGCAGGATGGCGAATTGCTCCAGAAACGACTTTGCATCCATCCCATAACCATGTAGGACATAAATGACCGCGGTTACAGGTAACGACCTATCACCCAGTATGAAATAGCGGGCAGTACGGGTGACTTTTATATTCTCCTGGGTAGATTCCATTTGCCAGCAAAGGTACCAGTATGTTATCATATTGCTATTTTTACAGCTATATAAAATTCTGTATGAAACACTATCCATTCACACTTCTTACCATTTCACTGTTTATTTTAACGTCAGCGGTTAACGCCCAAAAAAGCCCGTTAACCCTTGAAGATATCTGGGCCAGCAGGCAGTTTGCAGCTGCCGGATTACCTGAAATCAGGTCAATGAAAGATGGTTTGCACTATACAGAACTTACATCAAACGATAAGGGCCAGTTTATAGTAAAAAATGATTTTAAGAATGGCAAGACTGTGGATACTCTCTTTTCATCTGCTTTGCTGGTTACGGATGGAAAAGCTCCCGGCATCGATGATTATCAACTAAGTGATGATGAAAAAATGATCATTCTCACAACAGAATCCGAACCTATCTACCGGCATTCAACCCGTGGTAACAATTACATTTATGAAATGGCTTCAAAAAAAGTAACTCCCGTTTCAAAAAATGGAAAACAGCAATATGCAACTGTTGCACCGGGAGGTAAACTGGTGGCTTTTGTAAGGGACAATAATTTATTCACTACTTCATTGCCTTCCGGCGAAGAAAAAGCAGTTACTACCGATGGCAAAAAAAATGAGATCATCAACGGTGCAACGGACTGGGTATACGAAGAAGAATTTTCTTTCGACCAGGGTTACCAGTGGTCGGCTGACGGAAAACATATAGCCTATTACCGTTTTGATGAAAGCAATGTAAAAGAATATACATTAACCTATTATGGTGAGATATATCCTAAGGAAGAACGCTATAAATATCCGAAAGCGGGTGAATCCAATTCTAAAGTCGAAATTTATATTTATGATGTTACAGGTGGGAAATCTGTCAAGGCCGACGTTAATAAAGAAGCTGATCAGTACATTCCCCGTATAAAATGGACTGCAGATGCTGCTAAGCTTTGCGTGATGCGCATGAACAGGATGCAGAACCTGATAGAATTATATTCCTGTGATGCTTCCACCGGTAGTGCGGAATTATTTTTTACTGAAACTAATCCTGCTTACCTTGAAATCACCGATGATCTGAAATTTCTTTCAAATAAAAATCAATTCTTGTGGTCAAGTACAAAAGATGGATATAATCATTTATACCTATATGATATGAAAGGTAAGCTGGTTAAACAAATTACTTCGGGGAAATGGGATGTTACTGCCCTTTACGGATTTGATGAAACAACCGGAACCTGTTATTACCAGGCTGCTGTAAATTCACCTATGGAAAAAGAAGTGTATTCCACTACCATCAAGGGTAAAACTACAACCATCAGCACACTCAAAGGAACAAGCTCAGCAAGTTTCAGTAATAATTTCAATTACTATTTTATTACGCATTCCACAATCGATAAACCATTTACTACCACACTTTTTTCCAGGAACGGTAAACCAATCAGGGTGCTGAATGACAATGCTGCGGTTACTGCAGCCATGAATAAGTTCACACTCACCACCCCTGAATTTTTCAATTTCACTACATCGGAAGGCGTATCGCTGAATGGGTGGATGATTAAACCAGCCGGTTTTGACCAGAATAAAAAATATCCCGTTCTGCAGTACATGTATGGCGGACCGAATTCGCAGACTGTAAAAAATGAATGGTCAGGGCCAAACTATTTCTGGTTTCAGTTTCTTGCGCAGAAAGGCTATTTAGTTGTATCGGTCGATAACCGCGGAACCGGAGCACGCGGTGAGGCATTTAATAAAATCGTTTATAAGCAACTTGGAAAATTAGAAACAATCGACCAGATTGAAGTTGCAAAATGGTTGGGAAAACAATCGTACGTAGATGCTTCGCGCATTGGAGGCTTTGGATGGAGTTACGGTGGTTATTTAACCTCACTGCTAATGACAAAAGGTGCTGAGTTTTTTAAAGCTGCCATAGCAGTGGCACCGGTAAGCAACTGGAAATATTATGATACCATATACACAGAACGTTATCTTCAGACACCCCAGTTAAATTCAACAGGATACGAAGAAAACTCCCCTATCAATTTTGCAAAACTTATGAAAGGAGATTTTTTACTGGTTCATGGCACGGGCGATGACAATGTTCATTACCAGAACTCACTGGATATGGTAACAGCCCTGGTAAAAGAAAACAAACAGTTTGACTCTTTTTATTATCCGAACAAAGCACATGGCATAAGTGGTGTTCGATTGCATTTGTACACTAAGATGACAAATTTTCTTTTGGAAAATCTTTAATCTTTGCCTGATCATGTTTCTTAATCAGTAATTCATGCTTGAGGGCTTCTGCTAATTCGATTGTTCCTTCACTCCCCGGAACTTTAACCTGTGTAGTTTTATCATCGTTGTAACGAAAAATAATTTTAGTACCCGATGCAGCGATATCAGAAAGATATGATGAAGACAATTTCACCTTTTTTCTGAAAGGGCCGGAAGCATACGTAACTTCGCCGGGAGTAATAATAAACCCTCTCCTGATTTTTGATTCCGAAAACATGACTCCTTTAAAAATCATTATGGCTGCTGCAATAAAATACATATGGGCCGGTTGAAATCCTTTGATCGCATCGAAAATTAAAGAGCCCTGTGCAATCAGCAGCAAACCTGTAAAAACGGTAACCATATCGGCTCGTGATACATTCGGCTGACCATGATTTTTGTATTGCCGCACTGAGAAAAAGCATACCAGGATTCCCGAGAGGAAACAAAAAGCATTTAACACCAGCGCCCCCACTGTTTCCGGTTTATTTCCGATTACGGAAATCACTAGTAGTAACCCGGGTATGCCATTTGAAAATAATTGGGCGATGCGTTGTTTCTTTCCTGCCTTTACAGGGATAAACACTTCATTATTGGTGTTATTTTCTTTCATTTTTATTTCTCACACTTTTAATTTCTGCTTAGGAAATTGTTTTTCGTGTCTGTGTTGTCTAATAAAATTCTGCAAGCGCTATAAAAGCACTCTTCCTTTTTTCATAATATTAACCTTTAATCCATAAATTAAAATAATTCAATTAAAATGATTTTATCATTCGTAAATGATTTTCATGCTTGCATTTATACTCTTCCAATTCATTTTTACAAAATAAATTCCGGAATTTAATCTTGTAAAATTAAACTGTTTAAACTGCGACCAGGGTGCGATATAATCCTTGCCTACAAGATTACCGTTTACATCATAAACTTGCAATTCCCCGGATTCTGATTGAACTGGGAATTGTAAGTTAACAATACCGCTTGTTGGATTTGGATAAGCACTCATTTTTATGGATTGAGTTAAATCTCCTGTTAAAGTAGTCAGACAGGTACATGAGCTGGTTGTATCACATCCCAGGAAATAGTTGGGATGGTTAGGAAGAGCATTCGCATAAAAAGATTGAAACTGCAAATCGTGCTGCACTACATCACAAGCAGTGGATGCACTGTCAGGATGGTTCATCACATGCATATGAAACGTGCTGTTTCCTGTTGATATGTAGATTTTCCCGTCTGGAGCTAATTGCATTAGTTCAAAGTACGTCCCAAAAGGAGGACTCGGAGAATAAAATCCATCCCAGGTAGCAACTGTGATTTGAGATGCGGGTATATTGGCAGCATCCATATCGAACTGGTATACAAATTCAATATTAGCGGTATACAAATACCTGGAATTTGGAGAAAATGCCATTCCGCCTGAAAAACCGCTAGTTTGAGTTATTGAAATATGAACTGCATTACTCAGCACCCCTGTACAGCGATCAAAATCAAAAATATCAAGACCTTCGGCAGACTGGTACTCAGCATGAAAGCTGGCATATTTTTTACCATCGGGTGAAAACGCAGCCATCCCATAATCAAAAGTCCGAGGAGTTCCTATATTTTGAAGGTATGGTCCAAAAATACCGCCTGATGTAATCAGAAATTTAAAGTAAGTATTTGAGTTAACCCTTTGACATATCAACCACCAGTCTATTCCATTTGCATGTTTACACGCTGTTATCTTACCGTTATTTACCGTATCCTGGAGGATAATATTGTTCTTTGATACTACACTACCCAATCCACCATTTAAACTCATATCAATTTTACTCATGTACAATTGATGCCCCCGATTATAATAAGGAGCATTATCAAGGGTACTGTGAAATAGATAAAACTTACCTAAACTATCAGGAACGGGTATAATCAGAGTGGCTTGAGGCACATTCAATCCTCTGGGTTGCAAAGTAGACCAACCTGAGGGACTGATATTATTGCCATTATCCATGGTATCATGCGTAGCATCAGCGATGTAATAGCCATTGGTATAAAACAATAAATTACCTGCTGCATCGGAAATGGTAGCGGCACACCGGTTCAAATCCATTTCAAGGCTGTCGGAGTTTATGACAGGAACTCCTGAATAAAAATCCATGGTAGTGTGTCCGTTAGGTGCACCCCAATAACTACCATAACCCAGAATCCAATTATTGGTTACTCCCTGGTTCTGGCTATAGGCATCAATGCTAAAAACGCAAATCAGGAAAGTTGCAATATTTTTTAACATAAGAATTAATTCCAAATTATTGAACGGATAACATTATACAACAGGATTCCCACCCTATGGTAATATAACCGTAATTTTGCAGTTCGTAACGATCACAATGAATTGGATAGAAATAACGGATGCTGCAATTATCAGCGATATTAAACTTGAATCGGAACAACATCCCGATAAGGTATTTGTAATTTTTAAACACAGCACCCGCTGTGCTACGAGCAGAATGGCCAAGAATTTATTTGAGTCGGAGTGGGCCATCCCCTACCCCGTTCACCTGGTAAATGTAGTGGAATCACGGCTGGTATCCAACACTATATCTTCAACCTTCAGTGTTCAGCACGAATCACCTCAAGTACTGGTTATTAAAAAAGGTACCAGCATCTATGACAATTCGCATTCGGATATTAATGCTTCTGAAATTCTCCGTCTGATTAATTCAGAACCATCCTGATTTAGAACTGCGACTTTTTACTCCCAGAGCGCCCAATAAACCACGTGTAAGCTCTCTTGCAACAGTTCGCATAACCTGCCGCCCCGCCACACTTCCGGTTACCTCTTCAATAACTGATTTTTCTTTAACGGTTTTTTTTGATTTTGATGTATCCGGTTCTTCTTCGGATTGCTGTGCATTATTTAATTTCTCAGCGAGAATTTCATGGGCGCTGTGTGAATCGAGTTCCTCGTTGTATTTATCAACCAATGAAGATGCTGAAATGATGGAATCCATTTCAGCGGGCTGCAGAATATCCATTCGCGAATGTGGAGCACATAGTAACGTATGAACCAGCGGTGCCGGAATGCCCTTTTCATTAAGTGCAACAACCAACGCCTCACCGGTTCCCAACTGCGTGAGCAATTCAGATGTTTCATAGAAATCTGACAACGGATAATTTTCTGCAACCGATTTTATAGTCTTGCGGTCTTTGGCAGTGAACGCCCTCAGGCCATGCTGAATTTTAAGTCCGAGCTGACCTAAAACCGCCTCGGGAATATCAGTCGGTTGCTGCGTTACAAAAATAACCCCGATTCCTTTTGACCGTATCAGCTTAATGATGGTTTCAATTTGATTAAGCAGTGTTTTTGAAGCTTCATTAAAAATTAAATGTGCTTCATCAATAAACAATACCAGCCTTGGCTTGTCAACATCACCAACTTCAGGAAAATTGGCATATATTTCAGCCAGCAGACTTAACATAAAAGTTGAAAATAATTTAGGCCGGTCCTGTATATCCGTCAGGCGAATGATGTTCAAATAACCCCTTCCGTTTTCGTCTACTCTTAATAAATCAACCGGGTCAAAGGATCGTTCTCCAAAAAAACGTTCTGCATCCTGTTGTTCAATTTCAATAATTTTACGGATGATTGTTGCCGTTGAAGCGGAACTGATTCGCCCATATTCCCGTTCGATCTCTTTTTTTCCTTCGTTGGTCAGGTACTGAAGTACTTGCTTAAAATCCTTAAGATCCAGTAACGGCATTTTGTTGTCGTCGCAATATTTGAACACCAATGACACCACCCCCGATTGGGTATCATTCAATTCTAATATTTTCGAAAACAAAACGGGTCCGAATTCCGATACCGTAGCCCGCAACCGCGTACCTTTTTCATGAGAGATTGTTAAAAATTCAATGGGAAACGACATTGGTTCCCATTGAATTCCCAAATTTTTATGACGTTCTTCAATCTTAGAATTTATCTCACCCGGGGCAGCCAGTCCGCTTAAATCACCTTTAATGTCCATCATCAGGCAGGGAATGCCTTTCAGTGAAAGAGCCTCCCCAATTCCCTGGAGGGTTTTTGTTTTTCCTGTTCCCGTTGCGCCGGCAATGAGTCCGTGACGGTTCAATGTTTTTAAAGGAATTTTTACATGTACACCCGGAACAGCATTTCCATCAACCATTCCACCACCAATGACAATGAAATCACCTTTGGTGGTATAGCCTTCACTGATCACTGATGCAAAATCTTTATTCATGTTTATTATTTTAAACTGTCATGCTTTTAAAACACACTGCTATCCAAACTATTTCTCATCCACCAGCACAATAAAATCTTTTTCAAAAGGATTTGTGTGAGCTATTATTTCATTGATAAACCCGCTGTTGTTACGGCAATAATAGGGAAGGAAGTTATCGGATCGTTCCTGCAATCCTCCTCCGGGAAAAAGTTTATCCTTAAGATTTTTCACCTGCGTAACCACCGATTCATTTTTGCGCTTCAGCGCACGCCTGGCTTTTTCTTCGAGCGAATTTAATCCGTTCAGCACTTTTTGTTTCTCAGCTTCCACACCGGGAACTAGTGATGCATCAACACTTGCCCAGCTCTTTGCGATTTTGCCGTATTCTTTTTGCAACAACGCAGCAAGATGCTCGGTTCCAACATGCACTTCTGAGGATTGTTCAAGAATTTTTAAAACAAGGAAATCAGAACTCATGAATAGTTCGGGAACTGAAATTCCGAGTTTCTCAAGTTTGGATGTGGTAGTGTTATCGAGCAGCAGCATACAATTCCTTAACATAAGAACAGGAAACGGAATTTGTGCGGCTTCAAAAGCTCCCATAAACTGCAACCAGTAATTCAACTCCCCGGGTCCGCCTATGTACGCAAGGTTTGGCAGAATTTTTTCCTGGTAAAGCGGGCGAAGCACAACATTCGGACTAAAATTTTCAGGATGTGATTGAAGGTGCTCGAGTAATTCATCGCGGGTAAATGTAATATCAGTGTTCAGCACCCGGTAACCGGTATCATCATTTTTCACAATCCGTTCCCGCGATCCGTTAGAAAGATAAAATACATTTATCTCACGGGGTTGCACAAGTGTTTTATGCAACGTTCCTAATTTTTTGCTGACCGACTCCACTGCATGAAATGCAGAATTGTTAAGCATATCATCACGCATTTCATCAGCGAACTCATGTTTCAATGCGGCATCATCACCATCAATAACAATCAAACCATGCTCTGAAAATAAAGCATGAATGATTTTTCGTGTCGCGACGGCCAGGTTGGGAGAATGAAGATACGCTTGTTCAAAAATATCAATGCAGGCAGCATCGCTTCCCATTATTTCCTTAACCATTGCAACCACTTCATGCATCGACGAGGGGTCCATCCGGCCAACGGCACCGGCTGCTTCACGTTCCCAGCTAACCTGTTTTCCAAAAATCCGGGTGTGATTTATTTCCGCAAAATCATGATCTTCGCTTGCCATCCAGAACACAGGAACAAAAGAATATGCGGGATATAACTTTCGTAATTCAATTGCAAGTTTTATGGTTGTCGCAATTTTATAGATCGAATACAATGGTCCGGTGAAAATATTAAGCTGATGACCCGTGGTAACCGTAAAACAATTTTGTTTTTTTAATTCCTCTATCGAAGTTCTCACCTGTTCCGATCCCGGCGATTCATTGTTAAGTATATCACCATACTGCACCCTCAGCCTTTCAACCAGCAATTCCCTGTTACAGGGGGAACTCTCGCGCTGTTTGATAGCGGCGCTGAAAGAAGCAGGTTCAGCAGGAAACCGGTAAAAGGATCTTAACTCAGGATTACCGGAAAGATAGGAATCAACTAACGTTGAAAACTGGTGAGTGTCGGCGAAAGGAACCAGTATCTTTTTCATAGATTTATTTGCTGCAAAGATACTGGAAGCAATTTCAAAAACCTTTACGGGATCATACTACGGATTTCACCACAGGTTTCTTAGTATATCTCCGTATCATCATGATGACCAACGGAACTCCTAAAACGGTAGGCCATAACCAGCGTACTACTACGGGGATAAATTCCATATTTACAACAGAAAAGGCTGAGACCGTTGCGATGTAAGCTGCCAGCATTCCCGTAATATGATGGTTCAGCCACTTTTGACGGTGATGGCCTTCAATTGTGAACGAACGGATATCCCCAAAAATCATCGATGTTCCTGTCAGGCCGAATACCATTGAAATGTATCCGAATGGCTCGCTGCTATTGGCTCTAGTAACCATGCACCAACTAAAATCATTGCAATCGAAAATAGTCCTGAAACAAAAAGCAGCAGCCAGTCGATGAAAGCCACATCTTTTACCCCGTTCACCTTTTTCCTGTAAAGTGACCGGTAACCGGATGCTGCCAAATAAAAGCTAAAAACTGCAACCATTGCCATAAATACGTTGTTTGTCCATGCCGACATAACTAAAGCAGTTATGGCCACCATCGTTATACTGTAAAAAAATATCTTTCCCCACAGGCGATGGGCTTTACCTCCTTTTTTTACAATCATGGCAACCGGTGCCACTACTAAAGCCAGGAATCCGGCAACGATGTGAGGAATAAGTGCGAGTTGATAGTATTTTTCCATGACCATGTTTTTCAGCAAAAATAGCTGTGTAAAACAGGCCCGGCAGGTAAAAGGGCTGAATGGAAAACAAATGGGATGAACGCACCGGGTTGGGATGAACGTTAAAAAAACAGGGATCAGTCGCCGTGAATATGCGCCAGCAGATCGCGAGGGGGTGGAGAAATACTCACACTCATCGATCACCTGCAAACCAGACCGATAACCATGAACCGGTGTTACTGCCCTGAAGAACCAAGGGTAAGGGTGGGCGAAGTCATTGATTTTAATACCGGCTTAAAAACGATAAATCCCACGCAGGTCGGCCAGATTAACGGCACACAGGCTATTGTATAAATTTCATTATTTCGTTACTTTTGCTTTATATGTGAAACTACCCCTGGCAGAGAGCAATGGGTACTCAATAAACAATACTCACCGGCAGTTCTCATCACACACTGAAGTATTAAGAATTGCTTCTTAAAATTCATGGTAAGCGACGGGAAATTTACACTGTAAGATTAAATCTTTAATATAATGGAATCTGAAAATACTCTAAAGAATTGTATCGACATCATCAATGAAAATAGAGCTGTCTTATGAAAACGCAGAATATATTCATCGCTCATCCCAAAACCAGTGAACAGGTTTCTGCATTAAAAGCTTTCATGCAGGCACTAAAAATTAAGTTTGAAGTGGCCACGAAAGAAAGTTATAATCCTGATTTTGTGGAAAAGATAATTGAAAGTCGTGATCAGGCTAAAAAAGGTAAAGTCACTGGAGTTGAAAAAGATAAATTAAAAGACTTCTTAGGCTTGTAGAATGTCGTACGATTTATATTTTACCAACAAAGCAACAGAAGATATTGATGCCCATAAGAAAGTCGGAAATAAATCGGTTCTCAAAAATTACTTACACTTTTAACAGAACTAACTGAACATCCGTTTACAGGAACAGGAAAGCCAGAACTACTCAAACACACCCTCTCGGGTTGCTGGTCTCCCAGAATAATCCGTGAACACCGTCTTATTTACGAAGTAATCGATAACACAATTAATATACTTTCTGCCAAAGGTCATTATTAATAACAAGTGTTTTCTTTTTATTTTTTGGATAAGATTATGAAGTATTAAGTCCGTTTTTCGATTCGAAATACTTCTTCCCTGCCTTGTTAAGTGGTCTTTTATCCAACCCTGTTTTTCAGCAAAAATATAACAGGCCCGGCAGGTAAAAGGGCTGAATGGAAAACAAATGGGATGAACGCACCGGGTTGGGATGAACGGTAAAAAACCAGGGATCAGTCGCCGTGAATATGCGCCAGCAGATCGCGTACCTGGGTTGAAACGCGGCGGGCAACGGGAATCGTTTCATCAAGATTTTCGAACATAAGGCGATATCCCTGCGAATTTCCGGTTACTTTTTTAACTTTTCGCATGTTCACCAGAAACGCCCGATGCACCCGGATGACATAATTTGCGGCATTCATTTCCTCGATCCTTTTGAGAGAACTGCGGATAAGGGCTCTCCGAACGATTGCGTTTTCAATGTAAACGATATCGGTGTAATTATCCGATGACTCAGCATATAAAAACTGATCGGCCTGAAGCTTAATGGAGTCTTTACCATTGTCGGAATTGAAAACCAGCGTGGAATCGGTGGCTGTTTCAATAACCGGTTTTACAAGGCTTTGATTGATGAGATTCACCACTTTCAGGTTTTTTGAAAGCAACCTGATTCGTCGCAGCAGGGTGACCAGGGTAACGGGAAAAATTGAAACTGCAAAAGTATAAAGCTGAAACGTTAACAGGGACGTACCGCTGATGCCTGTAAATCCCAACAGCCTGCTGTAAAAGAGATTTCCCAAGCCCACCAGCATTATGGTGAAAACCGTCCAGCCGATGTGTTTTATAACCGTCCACTGCTGATCATCAAAGAAACTGGGAAAGGCAGGTCTCACAATTCGATCGGCAACAAATATCGACAGCATGGTAACCAGTCCGTAGCCGATATAAACAGGAACCATTTTTTCTAAGGGCAGGGTTAATTCGGAAAGACCGAAAGGCTGGAATAAAAACAAAATAACCACCACAACGGCACTGATGATGAGACTCTGCAAAAACATTACCCGCCGGTTTTCTTCCAGCGGAAATGACTCATTGAAAACGATAAAAATAGTGTGCATAATTCCGCTGCAATTTACCAATAATTTGGAATTATAGCCGGAACGGCATTGCTAATTACACGGACTTTGACTGGTAATAACGTAGATAAAAACAGGAATCTGAATTCAAAGTCCCTGGATTTCCGGGGCTTTCCCTTTTTCAGGAAACCGGGACGCCGAACAAATCAAATTCTCCCGAAGAGGTAATTCGGATGTCGGCAAAATGACCCATTCTCAGGTAAACATCTTTGGCTTCAACAAGCACCTCGTTATCGACTTCGGGTGAATCTGCTTCGGTACGGCCAATAAAATAATCACCCTCTTTTCTGTCGATTAACACTTTAAAAACCTTCCCAACCTTATCAGCATTAATCTCGGCTGAAATTTTTTGCTGAAGGCTCATTACAGCAGCAACCCGGTCTTCTTTTACCGATGCAGGAACATTATCTTCCAGCAAATGTGCATGGGTATTTTCCTCGTGCGAATACTCAAAAATACCCAGCCGGTCGAAGCGTACATCTTTTATAAAATCAAGCATTTCACGATGATCCTGTTCGGTTTCTCCGGGGTAACCGGCAATCATTGTGGTACGTAAGGCGATGCCGGGTACTTTCGTCCGGAAAAGATCAACCAGCTCATACGTTTTTTTGCGGGTGGTACCTCTTCTCATCGATTTCAGCATGGAATCACTCACGTGCTGAAGGGGAATATCGAGGTATTTACAGATATTCGATTTATCGTTCATTACATCCAGAACATCTTCCGGGAAACCGGCCGGAAATGCATAATGCAGCCGGATCCATTCAATGCCTTCCACCTCCGATAATTTATCGAGCAAATGCGCAAGCCGTCTTTCTTTATAAATATCAAGCCCGTAATAAGTGGAATCCTGTGCTATCAGCAAGAGCTCACGCGTTCCTTTGGCAGCGAGCTTATGCGCTTCCTCAACCAGCTGTTCGATGGGTTTTGAGATATGACCTCCCCGCATCAGGGGAATAGCGCAAAAAGAACAGGGACGATCGCAGCCTTCTGAAATTTTCATATAGGCAAAGTGACGCGGAGTGGTCAGCATTCTTTCCCCTATGAGTTCATGTTTGTAATCGGCTCCGAGAGTGTTTAAAAGCAGCGGGAGATCGCGGGTGCCGAAGAAATGATCTACGTTGGTGATCTCCTTTTGAAGATCGGGTTTGTAGCGCTCCGATAAACATCCCGTAACAATTAACTTATCAATTTTACCGGCCTCTTTTTGTTTTGCATAATGCAGGATAGTATCGATTGATTCCTGCTTTGCATTGTCAATGAAACCGCATGTATTAATAATCACAATATCCGTTTCGCGTGAAGCCGCTTCATGCTTCACCTCAAAATCATTCGCAATTAACTGCCCCATCAACACCTCTGAATCCACTACATTTTTGGAACATCCGAGGGTGACTACGTTGATACGGTTTTTTTTAGTGCTTTTTGTTTTCAAAATATGCTTGAACTGACGATTTCACCTGAGTTATGCCTAATAACTTATTTAAAAAGAGAATCCACGAAATCAACGCGGTCGAATACCTGCAGATCTTCCATCTTTTCACCTACCCCGATATATTTTACAGGAATACGAAACTGGTCGGAGATACCGATAACCACGCCTCCTTTTGCTGTGCCGTCGAGTTTGGTTAATGCCAGCGCATTTACCTCGGTAGTAGCAGTAAACTGCCGGGCTTGTTCAATAGCATTCTGACCGGTGGAGGCATCGAGCACCAGCAGAATTTCATGGGGTGCATCGGGCACTACTTTTTGCATGACTCTCTTGATTTTCGAAAGCTCATTCATCAGGTTTACCTTGTTATGAAGTCTTCCTGCAGTATCAATAATACAGATGTCGGCATCCTGCGCTACGGCGGCCTGCACGGTGTCGAATGCGACTGATGCAGGGTCGGCACCCATTCCCTGTGATACAATGGGAACACCTACCCGTGTTGACCAGATCGTAAGCTGGTCGACAGCAGCAGCTCGAAAAGTATCGGCTGCACCGAGGATTACTTTTTTGCCATTCATTTTAAACTGGTGTGCCAGTTTGCCGATGGTAGTGGTTTTTCCTACTCCGTTCACTCCTACAACCATGATCACATACGGCTTTGGAAGCTGTTTTAAGGACTGACCGTTACCAAATGCTTTTTCATTTTCCGTCATCAATCCGGCCACCTCATCCTTCAGCAATTTATTCAATTCCGAAGTGTTGATGAATTTATCTTTTGCTACACGCTGTTGCAGCCTGTCAATTATTTTAAGAGTAGTAGGCACACCAACATCAGATGACAAAAGTATTTCCTCAAGCGAATCCAATACATCGTCATCAACGGTCGACTTACCCATAACCGCTTTGGTAAGACGGCTGAAAACATTTTCGCGTGTCTTCGACAGACCTTCTTCGAGGTCTTCCTTTTTACCTTTCTTGAAAAAGTCAAATAGTCCCATCAGGTAGATTATAAATTAAATAAAAAAAGCTTCCTTCCACTCAGAAAGAAGCTTCAATCACTACTATAAGTGAATTATTTTGCTTTAAGGAAATCCTTGATGTGATCGTTATGCACCACCTCTTCTTTAAAGTTATAACTGCCCGTTACCGGGGATTTAACCATTTTAATAACCTTGGAAAATTCTTTTCCTTTTCCGCTTTTAAGTGTTGCAACAACTTTCTTTGCCATGACTGATACTTATTATGGATGGGTTAACTATTTAATTTCTTTGTGAACAGTAACTTTTTTCATGATCGGGTTGAACTTCTTCAACTCCAGCCTTTCAGTTGTGTTCTTTTTGTTTTTAGTAGTGATGTACCTGGAGGTACCGGGCAAACCGCTGTTCTTATGTTCGGTACATTCCATGATTACCTGCACCCTGTTGCCTTTCTTTGCCATTTTATTGGTAGGATTTTAATTTTGAGGCTGCAAAGATAAGACGATGCAGGCAGATTAACAAGTATCCACGGAATTATTTGACGGAGTTAAAGAAGCTTTCTTCCTTCATCAGTGCTTCCAGTTCCTCCACTGTTTTGACCAGTGCTTTAGACATTACAACCGGTTCAGAATCAGTAATTAGTATATCATCCTCAATACGCACACCAATATTCCACCATTTTTTATCGCACTCAGAGCCTTCCGGGATATAAATTCCAGGTTCGACAGTAATTACCATTCCGGGCCGGAGTTTGCCAAAATTACCTGCATCGTGCACTTCCAGTCCGAGGTAATGCGATGTTCCATGCATGAAATATTTTTTTACTTCCGTTGGATTAGCTATAATACCCAGTTGGGTGAGTCCTTTACCGATTATGTCAAGCGCTGCATTATGCGGATCATGAAATGCGTTGCCATCTACAGCTTTGGCAATGCCATCCAGTTGTGCCGCCAGCACCAGCTCATAAATGGCTTTCTGTTCTGCAGAAAATGTACCATCAACCGGCACGGTCCGGGTAATATCAGCAGTGTAACCATGATATTCTGCTCCCATATCCATGAGAAGCATATCGTTGCCGGTAAGCGTTTTGCGGTTGGTGATATAGTGCAGAACACAAGCATTATTCCCACCACCTGAAATGGAGTTGTAACCGGGGTATTCTGATCCGTGATGTTTGAAGTAGTATTCCACGATAGCCTGCGCCTGGTATTCGGTCATGCCCGGTGCAATGGCACGTATAGCTTCTTCGAATCCTGCAATAGTGATATCAATCGCCTTCTGCATCAAAACAATTTCTTCGGGCAGTTTAATTTCCCGCAAGGCAGCCATTGCTTTTTTAAGCGGCTGGTACTGATTTTCCTTACCCGCCTCAATAAGTTTGGAATTCAACCCGGCTACCATGGTGTTGAGCGTACCGGTGCCTTTTGCAGTTTCCTTTATATCAACCGGATACTTTGTGAAAACATTATCAAAAATTCCGGGATCAGGCATCATTGTAACAAATTCCTTATTCAAAAATACAGTGCTTATACCTGTAGCTTTAACTGCGCCTTCTATTCCCAGCCGTTTTCCATTCCATAACTCATACTGCTGATCACGATCCTGTACAAACAACACTTCAATGATAAGCTTGCCGGAAATGGAAACGGGATCCGTAAATAAAAGTAATGCGGAATGCGGTTCCGTTAATCCGGTTAAATAGTAAAGATCGGGGTCCTGGATAAACTGGAAATCGACATCGTTGGTGCGGTTACGGACCGGGTTTGAAAAAAGAATTACGCAGCTGTTGGGTGGCAACAACGCCCTGAGAGCTTCCCGGCGCTGTTTGTGAAAGGAGGCAGGTAATAAATCGTTGTCGTAAAAATTTTGCTGGGCGTTTGCCTGGGGTAATTCAAAAACTAAAGTCAAAAAGAAAAGGACCAGGAAAACCAGTCTCAAATTGATGACAGTGGTTTCCCTGATCCCTTGCATCCGGAACCGGTATTAATTAAAGTTTGCCGGTTTTCAAAACCTGATTGATGCACGCGGTAATCCCTTTTTTATTGATAGTACGCAACGCAGAAGTTGATACCTTAAGGGTTACCCATTCTCCCGTTTCTGGAAGAAAAAATTTCTTGAACTGAAGATTCGGATTGAATCTTCTTTTAGTTTTCTTATTAGAGAAGGAAACGTTATTTCCTACAATGGATTTTTTTCCTGTTAAATCACAAATTCTTGACATGATGGTAGTACTTTTCGGAATAAGGACTGCAAAGGTACATAATCTGATATTAATGAACAAGTATTAGTCTTCAATTATTCCTAGAATCCGGTTACGGAGCATTCTGAAAGCAAAAAGTGATGTAGCCTGTATATTCCGCAGCCGGTTATGCCCGAAGTTAAACTTCTGAGCTGTTACACCGTGTGGACCTGCTAAACCGATCCATACCGTACCAACAGGTTTCTCATCAGTACCTCCACCGGGACCAGCAATTCCGGTTGTTGATAGAGCCCAGGTAGTTCCCAGTTTTGATCTTACTCCTGTTGCCATAGCTATGGCAACCGTTTCGCTTACGGCACCCTCGGTTTCAATACTGCCTGCATCAACACCTAAAAATTCAGTTTTGACTTTGTTCGCGTATGATATTGTAGATCCGATATACCAGGCTGAACATCCCGGCATTGAAGTAACCAGATGAGACAGGTAACCCCCGGTACAACTTTCAGCTATTGCCAGGGTCTCATTTCTTTCGAGTAAAAGAGATCCGATAATGCTTTCTGGTGTATCCTTGTTAAAGCCTAATATGTACTTATTAATCAATTTACTAACCTTATCGACTCCAAGCATTAGTTCACGTTCCTTTTCAGGATTTGCCGCATAACAGCTCAGGCGCAATTTGACCATTGCAATAGATGGAAGATAGGCAACCTTGATATATGGTGGAAGCTTATCTTCCCAATCGCTGATAAGATCAGCCAGGAAAGATTCACCTACTCCGGCTGTGATTATGGTGTAGTGGAAAACTTTCGGTAAATGAAAAGTTTCAGCGAGTTTTGGGATGACAGTATCATCCATCATGGCTTTCATTTCATACGGCACTCCGGGCATAGAGACAAACACCTTTCCGTCTTCTTCAAACCACATACCCGGTGCTGTACCATGACTATTGTACACCGGAACGGATTTTACCGGGATTTCTGCCTGCCGGCGATTGGTAGGAGTCAGTTCCCTTCCCCTGCTTAAAAAAAACCGTGTGAGATCTTCCACCACCTTTTTATCTTCTTCCAGCTCCGACTGAAAATAGCGACAAAGAGTTTCCTTTGTCAGATCATCGCGTGTCGGACCCAGTCCGCCGGTCATAAGTATGATATCCGCTCTTTTCCGGGCTGCATCAAGTGCTTCGGCAATGTGTTCACTATCGTCGCTGACTGAAGTTATTTGTTTTACCCTTACACCTATCTGGTTAAGCCGGGAAGCCATCCAAGCCGAATTGGTGTCTACAACCTGTCCTATCAGCAGTTCATCACCGATGGTAATAATTTCACAAATCATGGTGCAAAGATGATTAAATTAGACGGTAAGTTAATAGTGGCAAAAGATTTGATATGGCGGAAGAAGTAAGTTAATTTTACATCAATCCCATCGGTATCTAATTCCAAAATCATGAAAATAAAATATGCCGCTCTGCTGATGATCATCGCCTTTTCAGCATGCAAATCACAGGCTCAGATCAATATCCCTCCTATTTTGAATTCCGGTTCGGGGGGTAATCTCACAAACGATAAAATCATTAAAGGCCTTAAGGAAGCGCTTACAATCGGAACAAAAATTTCAGCTGAAAATGCTTCTAAGATGGATGGCTTCTATAAAAATCCGTTAATTAAGATTCCCTTTCCCAAGGAAGCAGAACAGATGGAGAAGTCGCTGAAGTCGATCGGGATGAGCAAAGAGGTAGATAATTTTGTAAAAACCTTGAACAGGGCTGCTGAAGATGCTTCCAAAAAAGCCGCTCCCGTTTTTATTGATGCCATTACCAAAATGAGTATTACCGATGGGCTTCGCATACTTAAAGGCGGCAACACTGCCGCTACAGAGTTCCTGAAATCAGGCACCACTTCAAAACTCAAGAGTGAGTTTATGCCAATTGTACGAACATCCCTGCAAAAGGTGGAAATTACCAAACACTGGAAGCCATTGGTGAAAAACTACAACAAAATTCCTTTTGTCAAGAAAATGAACCCCGACCTCAACGACTATGTTACCACCAAGGCGATTGAAGGTTTGTTTAAACTTATAGCCGAACAGGAACTTAAAATCAGGAAAGATCCACAGGCACGAATCACCGACCTGTTAAAAGAAGTTTTCGGCGGGAAGTAATCAGAAAGTAACCGTTATTTTATCAGGATCTACTTCGGCAGGATGAATGCTTAAAACAGGCACCTTGGAATTGTTCACCACTTTGGTGGCATACGTTCCTAAAAGAAATCCGGTGAGAGAGGGTTCCTGTTCAGTCATAATCACCAGCAAGTCAGCATCAGCCTCTTCAGCAGCCTTCATGGTCATTCCGGCAAGGTCCTTACCTTCCAGGTACTGCGTGTCGTAATTAATTTCGTGCTTTGTCACATATTCTTCCACCTGTTCAACTTTAATTTTAAACTTGCGAAGCAGGTCATTACCGGAGAAGTTAATCAAGCCAATAATGCTGATATGTGAACTGTAGAAACGTGCCAGGGCAACCGCAAAAGGAACTTTCTGGCGCGAGTCGGATGATTCATCGATGGGAATAATAATTTTTTTGAAGCCCAGGTTTTTAGCGTGTGTTTGCACGGAAAGTACCGGGCAGGGTGATTCCTGCACAACCCGGCTGGTATTGGTGCCCACTGAAAATTTTTCATACCCGCTCACTCCGTGAGTTCCCATGATTATGATATCAGCATCAATTTCCTTGGCTACGTTGCAGATCTTCTTGTAAATTCTGCCCACTTCTGTACGAACGGTCAGCCGAATGCCTGATTTCATATGAATCTCACGAGCCAGCTGATCAAGCTTTTCATTCGTCGCTGATTCGATTTTTTGTTCAAATCCGCTGAGGGCGTGACTGATTGCCGACGTGAATGAAACTGTTTCAACAATGTGCAAAAGGGTGATATCAGCTTTCATCAGCTTAGCCATAAACACGGCATGCTCAAGACTCAGATCAGCAGTTTCGGAAAAATCATATGGAATTAAAATTTTATTGATGAAGTCGTTGGGAACTATGCTCATGTGTGGTGGTTTTTAGGATAATACAGAAACGGTTGTATCTTTTTTGGGAAAGGGACGGATTGACAAGACAGGGATTTCAGAATTGTTTATGATTTCCTGAGCGGCTGAAGATATGAACAAATCGGTAAATCCTACCTCCTGCTGTGTCATAATCATGATTAAATCGGCTTCAATGCGTTTAGCAGTCTTTATAACTTCTTCAGCCACCTCTTTACCATTGACGAATTCGGAGGTGCATTTGATGCCTGCATCACCGATAAAATCAATTACCTGGTTCATCTGGCGGGTAAGTTTGTTCATTAGAAACTCATCGCCTGATTCGACAATACTCACTACATGAATGACTGATCCATACATGAGGGCCAGTTCAATAGCTTTATCAACTTTTTCTTTAGTTTCTTTTGTTAAATCCAATGGCAACAAAATATGCCTGATTCCAAATCGGTGTTCTTTTCCTTTAATTGTGATTACCGGACAGGCTGACTCCCTTACGACCCGGGAGGCATTTGACCCCATGATTCTTTTCTTCAGTCCTACAGCACCCATCGTTCCCATTACGATTAACGAGGCGTTAACATCCTTAGCTGCTTCAACAATTTCATCATAAATTTTACCGGTGCGTGTTAACGTATTCACCTTAATGCCGGTCTCATCATGCACTTTTTTGGCAAGTTCACGAAGCCGTTTGTTAACATCGTCTTTCAGATGACTTTCGTAGTTATGCTTTGCGGAAACAACATCCTGGAAAGGCTTGAGAAAATCTTCATCAATAACATTTAAAAGGGTAATTTCAGATTTGGTAAGACGAGCCAGATTATACGATTGGCCTAATGCAATTAATGACTGTTCTCCAAAATCAACGGGAATAACAATTTGGGGTGCTGCGCTACTCATATTTTACTTATAAATTTGATAGCTCAAAATTAACCTTTCCTGACTTATGAAACAAATACCGGAATCCGAACTTATCCTTAATCGTGATGGCAGTGTGTACCATCTCAACCTGCTACCCGAAGACCTGGCAGGTACCATCATAAACGTGGGAGATCCCGACCGCGTATCGAAGGTGAGCAATTTTTTTGACCATATTGAAGTAAAGAAACAAAAGCGTGAATTTGTTACTCATACAGGAACTTATAAAGGGGTTAGGATCACTGCCTTATCTACTGGTATCGGAACCGATAATATAGATATTGTTTACAATGAACTGGATGCTTTGGTGAACATTGATTTGAAAACAAGAACCATAAAAGAACAAAAAACACAGCTTAATCTTGTGCGCATCGGAACCTCAGGAGCGCTGCAGAAAGATATACCGGTTGATGAATTTGTATGCTCATCATTTGGATTGGGACTCGATGGCTTGTTAAATTTTTACCGGTTAGAAAATGATGCGGAAGAGAAAGCCATGATTGCCGCTTTCAATCAACACTATCCTACTCATGGAATATTTCCCCGGAGCTACCTTACCCGTGCAGGCCAATCGCTGTTTGACAAGCTGAGTACACATATGCACACCGGGATTACCGCTTCCTGCTCCGGATTTTATGCACCCCAGGGAAGAGTGCTTCGTTTGGAACCCTCCCGCACGGATATGATTGAAAAACTAAATTCTTTTCAGTATCACGATCACCGTATCACAAATTTTGAAATGGAAACGGGAGCGATGTACGGATTGGCAAGGCTTCTTGGCCATCAGTGCTGTTCCGTAAATGTTATTGTTGCCAACCGCATTGCGCAACAGTATTCAAAAAACGCTGATGCAGCAATGGAGAAACTTATTCAAACGGTTCTTGATGTGCTGGTAAAATAAAAAAAAGCCACCCTTTGCAGGGAGGCTCGTTACTATTCAGATTGTGTATTAGTTTTTAATAAGCTGTTCCCTGTAGATACCGGCAGTGGTATTGATTTCAACCAGGTAAGTGCCATTTTCAAGACTCTTTCCAAAATCGATTTCTGCAAGGCCTGAGTCAAACATTCCGGGATTGCGATTGATTGATGAAACCAGTTTCCCGGCAAGGTCAAAAAGAGAGATATTGGTGATCATTTCATTTTCAGCATTCGTGTTTATGTTTACGGTTGTTCCAGAGAAAGGATTTGGGAAAACCGATACCTGAAGCTGTTTTCTGAAGTTCACCATTCGCACCTGCGAATTACTTTCAGTACCGTCGAAATCGGTTTGTTTCAGCCTGTAATAACTTACACCGCTGAGTGGTGATTCGTCAAATGCTTTATAAACTGAAGCTGAAGATGTGGTTCCTGCCCCGTCTGTTGTGAACAATGAAGTAAAATTTTCTCCATCTGCACTGCGCTCAATTGTAAAGAAGTCGTTATTAAGCTCCGAAGCTGTCATCCAGTCGAGACGAACCTGTCCGTTTTCCTGGGCTTTTGCTTCAAATAATACCAGTTCAACAGGAAGCGGTGAGGAAGCCGATGATAATGTCCACCACGCATTAAATGCAGTAAGACCACTTGCCTGGGTAGTTGCAGCAGTCGGGTTCGTCTGTACACCTGAAGGAAGGAACCAACCGGTAGTTACAGGCTCCCATAATTGTGCTCTTGGATTTACAACACCGGTTCTTTCTGATGCTGTGGAGGAAAAAATAAGCGTTGCAACAGTGTTCCCCTGGACTTCAATTCTCCAGAAACGGTCAACAGTGTTGTTGCTATTATCGGCTCCCGAAAGAGCATTTACATGTGTTACAGTTGGCGGGAAGGGTGTATTGTCTACAGCCACACCATTGGTTGCAAATTCAGTTCCTCCCGATGCACCGCCTGATGTTGGCTGATAGGTAAACGGAATGTATTCCGTCGAACTTTTTCCAAAAGGAATAACATAAGTCCCATTCGTGTTGATAACCCAACGCAAAGTAGCACTTCCATCATCAGTTTCACTGCGAAGATAGCCTGATGTACGGGTAATTGTTGTATTAACATGCATATGCAGTTTGTGTCCCGAAGTATTGGAGTTATGAGTTGAATTGAGATTTAGTTCTCCCTGTGTCAGGATAAGACCTTTACGCACCTGAACTGAATCGCCTCCACCCAGATACACATATTCTACATCAGGAGTGCCACCAAAATCCACTTCAAGAAAACCATATCTGTTTGCTGTAGTGGTTGCAGTTCCAACACCCGTACCCGTTAGTCGCTGGCTATCGGTTCCGTTATATTCAACAGTACTGTTTTCATCCAGGTAAAAGTTCATTCGAAGGCTTCCACCAATCAATGGGAAAATACAGGATGGAGTTGCGGAACCGGAATATAAGCCATTCACATTCGCTGTCTCAAGACGTGCACCACTGTTTACATTTAAAGAAGCATAATAACCTGCCTGGTCTCTTGCTGCTATCGAAAGCGTACCCATATTGAGCGTTCCGTTAACATCAAGCGTTGTATGAGTGGCACTCACCGCACTTACGTGGGATGAAATCATCAGATCGAACGGAGATGATGCAAAATTTACCGTTGTTCCCGACGTAATAGATTGTTTTACCTGGCGGATATCGAATGATGCTGAATTTCTTCTCAGGTTGATAGTCCCTGCCCTGTCATATGTGATATTACCAAATACGGTTCTTGTTGACAGATGTGATACATGCGTGAAGATTACATTACTTCCGTAAGTAACATTAGCACCTTTAAACACAATCCGGTGTGTAACAGGACTGGTAAGGCAGCTATCGAAAACGGTAGTAGCATTTTCAAAAGTCGCGTTACCGTTAATAGTTAACGATACCGCATCAACCGTGGCTGTTCCCGGACGTGAATACATATGAACGGTTCCATTGGTAACCGAGTAGTTTCCCTGGACCGTAACATTAGATGCACCATTGTACCACTTGTGAACAACATATCCACCGGTCTGTTCATAATCCCCTGCGATATTCCAGGTAGAGGCAAAACGGTTAGCAGATAATGCGAGACTTCCGCCACTGATAAGCAGTGATCCGGAAATAGTACCGTTTACAACGTGACCTCGTGCAGTAACATTTTCGTACGCATTGAAACGGACCCTGCCTGCTGCTATCGAAATATCACCGCCTATAGTGACTGTTTCCAGTCCGCTCGCCATAGATGTGCAAAACAACCCATTGGCAGAACCGGTAGTAAACAAGTTGGTACCGATGTTAAGATTTAATAATGCATTGTTATTAGAAGCACGGTTGATAAAGAATACCTGTTGTGCAGCGCTGGTAAAATTAATTATCATTTGATTGGTGATATTTACCGAGATCGTTCTTCCATCGGTAATTTCTCCCCTGTGCAGGAAGAAACTGCTGCCGTTAATATCAAGATCAGTCACATCAAGTGAAGCTGATCCGTTATTTCCTGCAGTGGCATTGTTCATACCATAAAATGTTGCGTTCTGGATTGAAAGGGATTCAACAATATCCAGGTCAATGTTTCCACGTCCTGCAGACTGTACAAACAAACCGTTTGAAACAGCAAGCGTTCCGTTAACTGCCATATTCACAGTTCCTGTTGCAGCAGCATTCCGCTGAGCATAAAAGTTGGATGTTGCTCCTGTCTGGGTAAAGTTTCTTACCACACCAACAGCCACATTTCCCACTGTAGTAGCAACATATAACTGGGCACCGGTAACAATAAGATCATTGCTCACATCCAGAGTAACATCACTTGTATTGATTGTGCTGCTGGAACCATATACACGTGTTGTATTGCCCATGATAGTCATGTTTCCTGTTATATTCAAATCAACAAACCCGATTGCAGAATTACCTCTCATAAAGTAAATAGCAGTTCCTGAATTGATCGTAAAATTTCCTGAATTGATAGTTACATCCCCCGGAAAATTATCTTTGAAGGCAACCAGGGTGGGATTACCGGAAATAGCAGAAACGCCATTAACTGTCATAACTATTGGTCCGGTTGCATTCCTGATTCCGTAAAATAAACTTCCGCCAATATTAAAATTTCCGGTAACATTAACGGTTGCTGAGCCTTCGTCGACCGGAGTCAGACCTTCTATCATCATGAAACGGTGACTCACATTCAGATTCCCGTTCACATTCCATATCAGATCACCCACTGAACGGAACATCAGATAGGTATATCCGGTAGATGCACTGTTATCGGTAAAATTCCCGGTTTCCAGAGTAAGATTTCGTGGAGTACCTGATTGTGCAATAAAGCGGCCTGTGCCGGTAATCATTACATCCTGTAAAGTAAGTGCGGTTGTCATGCCGGTACCATCATCCATGGTAAATGCACCTGCATTAATAGTAAGAGTTCCTTTTATTCTTGCAGGGGAAAATAAACCGTCCTGGGTCCAGTTTCCTGTTGTATTTATGTCGATAGCACCAAAATCACCGGTAACACCCGTTGCAAGCGGAACTCCGAAACTGCTCCATCTGCTCACAATGATTTTACTGGTAGGAGCAAAATTTTCAGTACCTGCGAAAATGGTAGTTGCAGCAACACTCATGTTATTGTGAGTATAAGTACCCGTACCCGCCATTGTGAAATTTCCTGAAACCGTTACCGCATTATCTGCAACCAGGTTACCTCCTGTATTAATAGTTACATTGTTCACACCAACCACTCCGTTAACATTTACCTGGTGTCCAATAACAACGTTATCACTGCAGCTTGGTGAAACGCCTCCTGACCAGGTTCCAGGACTTGACCAGTTACCGTTTGAAATAGTATTAAAAGTGGCACCTGTTCCGGTGGTCGTTAAACTTGCATGATTTACACCGGCACCGGGGGCATTACCTGCTATAACAGCAGTTCCGCCCGCGACTGTGCGAAGGATGTTTCCTGTAGCATAAGGCACCAGCGACCTGACTTCAATACTACGTATACGCAGTACGTCCAGGTTAACATTTGTTGGAACGTTTAAGGTTACCGTTATAGTAGTTGCTGTAACCGATAAGGTGGCGGAAGAAATATCGCGACCGGCGGTGAAAACAACCGAACCAAAACCGGGTCGGAATTGAAATCCCGCAGGAGCGGTTAATATAAAAGTTGTTCCCGCCTGAATGCTCATATCTGTTACGGCAGCTTCAGTAAGAATAATGTTTGACAACATCTTATACGCACCGGGTGTTACATTCAAACAGGTTCCCCCTGTTGCTGAAGTGACTACCGTAGCAGCCTGGACTGGGCTGTTAAAAAACAACGAGCAAACTGCTATGAAAGCAATATAACTCTTAACATTTTTTATTTTCATAATCTTTTAATTGTGAGTGATTTTATTTGTCACCCGGTCAAATGCGGTTAAGTTGTTCAAATACTTGCTCATTCATACCCTTAACAGACCTCCAGGGATATTTAAAAGTTCGGGCATTCCTTACAATCGTTACCGGATTTATGACCCACTTAAAAAAATGAAAAAAATTATTATAAATAATTAATTTTAAGTATATTACATGCCAGTGATGGAGAAAAATAGCATGCGTGGAGATTAGCAGAATTCACCTTTTTTTGAAAAAATCTTACAAATTTTTAAAAAAAGCAGCTTATAATTTTTGAAAACTTCACTTCGTTCGTATTCCGAAAGTTCATGACTTTACTTATTTAATACAGTAAAATTTATCCGATCCGGGGTAACAATTCCAGCCATTTCAGAGTAAAAAGGAGCTCATTTGAGATAGAAGTCCGGTTCAAAAACCTGTCTTATCACAAGTGCATTATATAATCTGCCCCATTATATATGTACCGATTCTGCCCGATCGTACTAGTATATGCTATTGTTTTATTTTCAGTGCTCACCAGCATTGGAAATGCTGCTGTTGTTATTACACCCGCTTCCGGAGTTTGCTTGAACAACACACCGGGTGCTTTTTCCACAATTGGTTCCATAACAATACAGGAGGGGCTCATGACTGATTTTTCGGTCCAAACCAGCGCCACGCTCATTCTCTCAGCACCTTCAGGATTTGAATTCCTTGCAGCATCCGGATCCGTCAGTTACACTGCGGGTCGCAATATTACGTCGGCAGGTGTTGTGATTACCGCTACAACCATTACCGTTACGTATACCGTTACCGGTGTAAACAGGGCCGATCGTTTGGTGATAAGCGGACTGCAGGCCAGAGGTTTAATTGCAGGAAGCAACGGAAATATTCTCCGAACCGGTGGAACCGCAAACATTGCTGGAGATGCTACCGGTGGTGGTGTTAATCATGGATCTCTATCCAGTAACGGAACAGGTATTTCAGTAAATTCAGTTGCTGACGGTAACTGGTCAACACCGGCTACCTGGTCAACAGGAATTGTACCTTCCTGTGGCCAGGATATTATTATTAATAACACAGTAACGGCAGATGTTGCCACTTCAGCAACCAACCTGACTATAACAACAGGGGGCAACCTGATAGCTGCAAATGCTGTATCGGTAACTACTGATTTTATAATGACCGGATCAGGAACCTATACGCACAGTAACACAGCCGATGCAGCATCAACAATATTTGCAGGAACCGAAAATTTTTCTTCCGGCAGCAAACTCATTATAAACAACTGGTACAACCTTAACATTCCTTTAGGTTCACTGGTAAGCGGAAACTTTGGGGAAATAACGTTCAATGTTGCGGGCACATGGCAACAGGATGGTTACTTCGCTCCTGCCAGAATACTGGGAGCCATTAATATTAATGCGGGTACCATTGTCATGGATGATGGAACGGGTATGACAACTGCATTGTCATTACAGGATGTAATGATTACCGGCACCGGGAACCTAACTGTGTGCAGCGGAGCAAACCGGGATCTGACTTTCACCACCGGCAACTTCACTGATGTTGGCACCGATGCTACCCTGAGTTCGGTAATGTTGAGTTGTTCCGGAATAGTAAACTGGACGGCTAACGGAAGCATTACGCTGGATGACAATTTCAGCCTGGCATCAAACTGCGGTTCACCGGCGGGAATTACTCTAAACGTAACCGGCAACCTGGACATTACAGGCGGCAATATTAATTTCCTTACAAATACCAATTCCCCGTTTACTCTTTCAGTAGGCGGACGGACCGGAATTTTTGGAAATGCCGGATTGGTAAATTTTGTTAATTCAGGAAGCGGGGCATTTAATTATACTACCGGTTCACTGGAACTTACCGCACCGGGCACTTTTAATTTACTTAGCGGGAGTTTTTCAGGAACCAACCTGTTTACAATTACAAATAATTTTGAAGTAACGGGGCCGGGTACCAGTTTATGCCTTATTAACAACAGCGGATATGCCTCACCGTTAAACCTTACTACTTCCGGAAATATTGTTGTTACAGATGCCTCTCTTATTATTGCCAATTCCATGGGCACAGTAAATATGCTTGCCGGTCAGCACCTGACTATTGCAGGATCAACTTCCGAATTTATAGGTCAGGAAAATGTTTCCAATGGCAGCCTGGTTGACATAACAGTGAATGGAACATTATCAATTACCGATGCTACTTTTTATCACACGCAAGGAGAAGGTGACATTGTGCTTACTGTTGGAGAAGCTCTGGTAATTGATGGTGCCAATTTTTACGGACTTAGTCATACCACCGCTCCGGCAGATGCCAGTGCAATTTTTAACTTCCAGGATTTCATATTTAACGGTGGAACAGCCCGGTTTTTTACAATGAAAACCTCAGCTCCTACCAATGTAACAGTAAATTGTTCTAATAACTTCGAAATTACCTGGGAATCCAATAATGACCTGGTTGAGCTTTTATCCTACGACGGTAATAATGATGCATCACTGGACTTTACTGTTGGCGGAAATTTTACGGTTTCCGGAAATTATGCAAATGCTTACTTTCTTTCAAGTAAAGCAGGTGGCGATGAAACGGTATCAATTACCGGTAATTTTTCGGTGAGTGGCGGAAAAGTGTTTTTTGTTTGTGATAACACCTCAACCAATGGTGTTGATGCACATGACATAATCACAACCATAGGGGGAAACCTTGAAATTTCAGGAGGAACTACATTTCTTTCGGCACGTGACGGATCGGCGGTTGTGAATGTTGGCGGTGATATGCTAATCAGTTCAGGAATAGTAAACCTGAAATGGCTGGATGGAGTAGCAATACTTTACGTGGATGGTGGATATACCCAGACTGGAGGAACATTTAATATTCACTCCCATACCGCATCCACCGATGATACCTGCAAGGTAACCGTTAATGGAAGTTTCGCTCAAAGCGCAGGCATATTCAACTTTGATAATGCTGCCGGTACCGGTATGGCTGAACATACCCTGACCCTGAACGGACCTGCTTTTACAATTGAAGGATCAGCTGTAATAACCCACGCAAACAATTTGACTACCAGCTATGTATTCGGACAAGTTTACTTTGCCCGCGCAGGAACCACGGTGTATTCAAGAATATCAGCCACGCACAATATTGAGCATGTTAAACAAACAATTCAAACGGGCACAACGGTAAATGCATCAGCCAGTACCTATGGATTTCAGATGACCTCAATGGCCAGCAGCAATGCTACCATTCATAACGCCCTGAGCATAAACGGCACATTGGATATGGGTGATAAAATAGTAAGTGCACGTCAGCAAACCAACTATTACTCCAGGCTATCTGTTAATGCAGGAGGCCGTTACCGGACCAGCCATACAGGCGGATTTTATTCCGGCAGCAATGTTATTCCGAGTTCTGTTAACGGTTATATACTCACTTTAAACAGGGCCTGGTATTACCTCGCACCTACATCGGTTGTTGAATATTATGGCACAAACACCTCGGTGGTAACGGGTGTACCGAATGGTATTGCTACGGGAGCAAGTCAGCAATATGGAATTCTTGAGATAAACTTCACCGGCACTGCGGGCTCAACCTGGGTGTATCCTGAAACTACGGAAGAAGTGCGTATACGAACTTCCCTGGTGCTCACGGCAGGTGAATTCAATCTCGATAACGACCATGTTACAACTAACGGCGGCCGGGCAATAAACCTTGAAGCGGGCGCTACAACTTCACGTACCATTGGGTTTATAAGAAGTGAAACAGAGGACGGGTCAGGTGTTGTGAAATGGAATATCACCACCAACAGCACCAATACAATTCCCTTTGGATATGATGCTTCCAATTATATTCCTTTTACCTATCAGCAAACATCGAGTAGTGCCGGAATCGTACAGGTAGGAACTTACAGAACACTTGTCTACAACACACCCTATCCGCCAACAGTCACACACACCCGTGATGTGAATGGTTTTGAAAACAGCCTTGAAACCGTCGACAGGTTCTGGAAGATTGCTGTACCGGGAACTGCTACTGCGAATTTAGTATTTACCTATACTCCCTCGGAAGGTGGTGCAATAGTATCCCCCCGGGCTCAGTTGTGGGAGCCGGTTACCATGGGATGGTTCCCTCCTTCCGGAGTGCAATCCAATCCTTCGTTCAATTCTACTTCAGCAGGCGGTATCTCCTCCTTTAACACGTGGTGGACACTATCTGCTTTAGCCTCACCCCTGCCTATTGAACTGGCAACTTTTGAAATACAGAAAGAGGGTGATGAAATTTTAATAAACTGGAGTACGCAAACTGAAATCAATAACGATTTTTTTACTGTTGAACGCAGTGCCGATGGAAACTATTTTGAGCCCATTTCTCAGGTGGACGGCGCCGGCAACAGTTCTAATCTGCTGCATTATGAGAGTCGCGATGAACATCCCCGCAAGGGAATAAATTATTACCGCCTGAAGCAAACCGATTTTGATGGCAACTATACCTATTCAGAAATAAAATCAGTCAACTTCCGGGAAACCGGGAGCTATAGCGTATATCCTAACCCGTTACCCGCCGGATCGGACCTTACAATTGAAGTTCCGCAGGAGGGTGATTATGAAATAAAAATACTGGATACGCAGGGACGCACTGTTTTTACAGCTACATTGACTTCCGTCGACGGTGAATTTTTAAAAATACCCATTCACAGGTCAACAATTTCAGAAGGCATCTACGGACTGATTATAACGGGTCAGGATACAGGCTTTTCAGGGAAGATACTGGTTAAAAAATAAAAGAGACCACTTTTGCAAGCAGCCTCTCTGTAAATTTAAACTATTTTAATTACCCGCTTTCATTTCCGCATAGTATTTAAAAAACAGCGGGATGGTTTCAATTCCTTTCATAAAATTAAAGATGCCAAAATGTTCATTCGGGCTATGGATATCATCGGAATTCAATCCGAACCCCAAAAGCACCGATTTCAATCCCAGTTCGCGTTCAAAAAGTGCGACAATCGGGATAGAACCACCTTCACGGGTTGGAATCGGTTTCTTGCCGAATGCAGTTTCCATGGCACGGCTTGCTGCTTTATAAGCGACTGAGTCGGTAGGTGTAACAACCGGCTCTCCCCCATGGTGCGGTGTCACTTTCACTTTAACTGACTTGGGTGCAATAGCCTTAAAATGCTTTTCAAACAACGATGTTATCTTATCGGAAGTCTGGTCAGGTACCAGCCGCATTGAAATTTTCGCATAGGCTTTCGACGGTAGTACGGTCTTGGCACCTTCCCCTGTATAACCTCCCCAGATACCATTCAACTCAAAGGACGGCCGTATTGAAGTACGCTCATTGGTGGAATACCCTGTTTCGCCATGCACAGCATCAATTTTAAGATCACTTTTATAATCCGTTTCATTGAAGGGTGCTTTAGCCATTTCAGCACGCTCGGCATCACTGATTGCTATAACATCATCATAAAATCCCGGTATGGTGATATGATTATTTTCATCCTTCATGGCGGCAATCATTTCGCACAACACCTGGATAGGATTGGCAACAGCACCTCCGTAAACACCCGAATGCAGATCCCTGTTGGGACCGGTAACTTCAACTTCCACATAGCTCAGGCCGCGTAATCCTGTGGTGATGGAAGGTGTATCATTTGCGATCATGCTGGTATCGGAAATGAGAATCACATCCGCCTTAAGGCGTTCCTTATTATTTTTTACAAATTCACCAAGGTTCACACTTCCCACCTCCTCTTCGCCTTCGATCAGGAATTTGACATTGCAGGTAAGGGCATTATTTTTCATCATGCTTTCAAAGGCTTTCACATGCATAAAAACCTGGCCTTTGTCATCGCACGAACCCCGGGCATAAATTTTTTCGTTTTTAATAACCGGTTCAAAGGGCGGAGAATCCCACAGGTCGAGGGGATCGGCAGGCTGAACATCATAATGCCCGTATACCAGGACTGTTGGTGCTGAAGCATCAATAATTTTTTCACCATATACAATCGGGTGGCCTTTTGTGGGACAAATTTCAACTTTATCGGCTCCCGCAGCCTGCAGACTCTTGCTGATAAATTCCGCAGCTTTCTGCACATCTCCCTTATACTTTGAATCGGCGCTGACCGAAGGAATTCGTAATAGCTCAAACAACTCATTTAGGAAGCGGTCTTTATTTCCGGCAATGTATTCGTGTACTTTTTCCATACTTTTCCTTTATTTTTTATAAAAATTATACTGTTGCCACAATGGCTTCCCTGTTTATTTTCTTAACCAATCCCTGCAATACTTTTCCCGGGCCAATTTCAGTAAACACTGTTGCTCCGCCTGCTATCATGTTTTGTACAGTCTGGGTCCAGCGAACCGGAGCGGTTAGTTGATCAACCAGGTTTTTACGGATTACTGCAGGGTCAGAAGAAGGAAGTGCGTTTACATTCTGATAAACCGGGCATACCGGTACTGAGAATTCCGTTGCATCAATAGCTGCTGCCAGCTTTTGACGAGCAGGTTCCATCAGGGGTGAATGAAATGCTCCTCCCACATTCAGTGGTAAAGCGCGTTTTGCTCCAGCCGCAAGCAGTTTTTCACAAGCTGTTTTAACACCTTCCACCGAACCGGAAATTACAATTTGACCGGGACAATTATAATTAGCTGGAACAACAATATCATTTACTTCTTTGCACACCGATTCAACAGTGGCATCATCAAGACCGAGAATGGCTGCCATAGAAGATGGTTGCAGCAGGCATGCTTCCTGCATGGCGTTTGCACGGGCTACTACAAGACGCAGTGCATCCTCGAAAGAAAGTGTTTTATTCGCGACCAGCGCCGAGAATTCACCCAATGAGTGACCGGCCACCATATCAGGCTGAAAACTCTCGCCCATTTCGGCAGCTGCAGCGACTGAATGCAGGAAAATAGCGGGCTGTGTGACATTGGTTTGTTTCAGATCATCATCGGTTCCGGAAAACATGAGATCGGTAATGCGAAATCCAAGTATCTGGTTGGCACTGTCAAACAGGTTACAGGCAACTTCAGAACTCTCATAAAGTTCTTTCCCCATTCCCACAAACTGTGAACCCTGACCCGGAAATATATATGCTTTCATAGACAATAGTTATCGTGAAATTTTGCACGATTTTAAACAAAAGCCCGCATTAATCAAACCTTTATAAGAGGCGGTTATATGAATCGCTTACCAATCAGGCTGATAAATTCACTGCGGGTGCGATCATTTTCAAATTCCCCGGTAAATGCCGAAGTAGTTGTAACGGAATTCTGTTTCTGAATACCCCGCATCTGCATACAAAGGTGATGGGCTTCAATCACCACGGCTACACCTATCGGATTTAAAGTTTCCTGAATGCAATCGCGTATCTGAGTGGTAAGGCGTTCCTGTACCTGCAGGCGTCGTGCATACGCATCCACAACTCTCGGAATTTTACTCAGTCCTACAATGTATTTATCAGGAATGTATGCCACATGCGCCTTCCCGAAAAATGGCAGCATATGATGTTCACACAGCGAATAAATTTCAATATCCTTTACAATAACCATTTGCTTGTAATCTTCGCGGAAGCGCGCCGATAACAGGATCTCTGTGGGATTAAGATCATAACCATGCGTAAGAAACTGCATCGCTTTGGCAACTCGTTCGGGAGTTTTCAGCAATCCTTCACGGTTGGTATCTTCCCCGATATCCGTAAGCACCTGGTGAAATGCATTGGACAGACTTTTAATTTTTTCGGGGTTATATTTATCAATCTTTAGATAGCCATCCATACTGTTTTGCTGGATCATATCATCATTATCATCGTAGCTCATCGGGCAATTTTTGGTTTCCGTAATATTCAACAAAGTTATTTTCAGTCTCAAAAAGTTTCACGCAGTGTAAATGGCACCCTGCAGCTAAAACCGGTTTTTCAATCTGTTCCCAAATCGCAATAGCAAGAATTTCGGTGCTTGGAATTTTACCGATCATAAAATCCACATCCAGGTTAATGTTCTTATGATCGAGCTTATCAGTCACGCGCGTTCTTATAATGGTACTGAGAATCTTCAGGTCCATTACAAAACCTGTTAACGGGTCTGCATCGCCTTTCACAGTAACATACAGCTCATAGTTGTGACCATGCCAGTTCGGATTGGAACATTTACCAAAAACCTCCAGGTTTTTTTCGTCCGACCATTCGGCGCGAAACAACCGGTGAGCTGCATTAAACCGTTCTTTACGGGTAACAAATACCATAGCGTGTGTGTTGGATACAAAGATGCAGAACCAAACCTGCTTATTTTAGTACTTTAGCAAAGGTAGGAAATGCATTTCTGCTTTAACATTTTCAAAGGGTTGAAGGTTCAGCAAAAGTCAAAATTATGATTAAATTACTGGTTGTTGCCGCCACCCGGGCTGAAGCGGGATTTTTGCCGGATTCGGTCAAAAAGGCCAAAACGGGTATCTTGTTTCCCCTGCCGGGGGATGGTAATCTGCAACTGGATTTGCTTATTACCGGTCCGGGTATTACTGCTACTACTTACCATGTAACCCGGGCCCTTGGCGGGAAAAAGTATGATCTCGCACTGAATATTGGTTTATGCGGCTCATTTGATCCCGGTATTACTCCGGTGCATGTGGTGAATATTGTTGCTGACCAGTTCGGTGATTTCGGAGCGGAAGATGGTACTGAAACGCTGGATATTTTTGAAATGGGATTGCTGAAGAAAAATGATTTTCCTTTTAAAAATGGTAAATTATTTGCTGATTATGGTGTAAAGTTAAATACCCTGAAAGCCTTACCTGAAATTGAGGCAATTACAGTGCAGCGGGTTCATGGATCTGCAGCGGGTTGCAAAAAGGCCTTTGAAAAGTATGGCCCGGTAATGGAATCAATGGAAGGGGCTGCTTTTTTTTACGTTTGCCGGATGGAAAAAGTACCCTGCCTGCAAATAAGGGCTGTTTCCAATAAGGTGGAACGCCGGAACAGGAAAAGCTGGAAAGTTGATGAAGCTCTGAAGGCATTGTCAGGTTATATCGGGTTGTTGTTACTGGAGCTTGAGAGTCGTGAAAATGATAAATAAAAAATTTGTGTACGTATGAAAACCCGGGAAATTGCTGCCATACCTCCACTTCAGGTCAGGAAACTCCTTGAAAAAGGTGAAGGTGAATGCCTTGATTATAAGAAGGAAGTCAGCAATGAATCGAAGATTGCCAAAACAATGGTTTCCTTTGCCAACCACAAGGGTGGTAAATTGCTGATTGGCGTAAACGATAACCGCACCATCAATGGCATTTCAGCGGAAGAAGAAAAATTTATGCTTGAAAAAGCAGCCGGATTTTATTGCAGGCCTGAAATAGTAATCAGTATAAAGGAATGGCAGGTAGGAAAAAAAACGGTGCTGGAAGTTGATATTCCTCGAGGTGAAAACAAACCCTATTTCGCTCTTGGCGAGGATGGAAAATGGTGGGCTTACATCCGTGTCAATGATGAATCGTTGCTGGCCAGTAAAGTGGTGCTGGATGTACTGAAACGCGAAGGCACCGGGGCACAAACACTCATCTCCTATTCCTCTAAGGAAAAGGCGCTGCTGGATTACCTGTCGGAGCACCGGAAAATCACACTTCCCCAATTCAGCAAACTGGTAAATATTTCCCGCCGAAGGGCAACTATTATTCTGGTTAACATGATCAGCATAGGCGTAATAAGGGCGCACAACACTGAAAAAACCGAATTTTATACACTCAGTTAAATGACTATTCTCATGGGAATCCCCGTAAAATTTATGTAATTTTAGATTTTTAACAACTATAACCTTTAACAATATGGAAAAGAACAGCAGTACTATTATTGCCCTGCTTGCAGGAGCCGCAGCCGGACTGGCAATTGGATTATTACTGGCACCTGAAAAAGGAACCGACATCCGCAATAAATTAAAAGAAAGCGCTAAAAAATTCGCCGATGACCTTCTCGAAAAAGCAGAAGAAGCCATCGATAAAATGTCGGAACAAAAAAGTAAAATGTAACCGTTATTACCAGTAGTGTCACCAAAATTATCCGAACTCTTTAATAAATAACTTATGGCTGAACCGACGACTGAAAAGCCCCGACCAGAAATAGATGAAATTGTGGAAGAAGTAAAAGCTTATATCAATGCTTCCATGGATCTTTACAAAATGAAAGCTACCGAAAAAGGTGCTGTTATGGCTTCCGGTGCAATCATAAATATTGTAATGGCTGTACTGGTGTTGATTATTTTTTTATTCGCAAGCTTTGCACTGGCATTTTTCCTTTCCGAATATTTCGATAACCTGTATGCAGGATTTTTAATAATTGCTGGGTTTTATACACTGCTGGCGGTTATTATTTATATTTCAAAAGACAAATGGCTGAAAAACTCGCTGGTCAATAATATTATCAAATCTGCTTACTCACACTGATATGAAAAAAAATATTCATACGTTGGCTGAACTCAGAGTTGAAATCGAACGGTTAACCATTGAAAAACTCGAACGTGAACACCGGCTCAGCGGTTATATTAAAGATTATGCAAATTCACTGAAACCAGCGAACCTGATAAAAAGTGCTTTCGGTTCCATCACCAGTGATCCTTCCCTGAAAGGCATGCTTAAATCAAAAGGTGTTGAAGCTGCAATGGGCTTCATCGTTTCTCAACTTATTTTTAAGAATTCCAATCCTTTCGTACGTACAGCGGCCACGGTGCTGGGTACTGGATTTGCTTCCAATATATTTGGTCAGGATGGGCCAAATTACCTGGATAAATTAAAAGTCCTCTACAAAAAATTCAAAAACCGGAAAAATGCCGGGCCTCAGAATGATTTTAATGAGAGAGATATTTATAGGGGGTAAAAAGAGGGGATGACATTGCATTAATTAAAAATAAAAAGTTTATTTAACTACAACTAATTTCCTGGTTGTAAAAATCGAACCATTATATTCAAGGCTTACTTGGTAGCTACCAGAGTTTAAAAAGGAAATATCTAATTCCTGTTCTTTCAAATCAGTAGAAAGTTGTTTGCTTGCAATTATTTTACCTGCTAAATCTTGTAAAATCAAATTTATTTTTTTTTCACTTTTAGGAAAGATAAATGAAACAGTGATTTTTTCATTTGCCGGATTAGGAAAAATCAAAAATGTCTTTTTAAGTAATGAATATGATTCATCAATTCCAGTAAAAATTGTTTGATAAATTGTATCTGATTCTCCACAAGCTAATGCAAGCAAAGAGGTTTGATAAGGTCCCGCACCGGAATATTGATGAACAAAGGGAAGAGTATCAGCTAAATGAACAATGGCAGAATCTCCATCTCCAAAATAGTAAATACATGTATCAGCACTACCACTCAAGTTATAAAAAGTAGCAGAAGTTCCATTCCAGATTACTGAATAATTTGCTGTGGGAGGCTGGGTATAACCTAAACAGTTTGTTTTTACAAGATAGACATCGGCATCTGTTGAATCCTCTGCTCTTCCGGTTAAAATAAATCCACCATCGCTTACTAAATCTAAATCATATCCATATGTATTGTACCCATTCGCGGAATTATATGACCTACGCCATAATTCATTCCCATTAAAATCCAATTTTATTAAAATCATTTTAAATTGTTGTTGTGGTCCCGGATTCAGATATCCTGAGCAAATAAAGGTGCTGTCTTGCAATTGTTTTACCTGAACAATTTTGCTTCTCCATAAATTGCCTGTTCCATCAGAGTTAGCGGTAAGCATTTTAAACCAATCAACTAACCCATTCGAATTTATTTTAAATATTAGTCCTCTGGATAAAGTAGGATCAACACCACCTTGACCTCCAATGATATATCCGGAATCAACAGTGGCATCAATAGAACTTGCAATTTGAAAATTATTGTTACTATCGGGTGTACCAACAAAATAGGAAAATGAGTTTATTAAAACTCCAACTGAGTCAACTAATAAATACCAAACTTTCCCAGAACCTAAGGCAAATTCTGTCCTTCCTATTAATACAAAATTTCCATTTGGATGCTCCAAGACCGAAGTGATAGCACTATTGTATATTCCAGGGTAAGTTCTATCCCATAGGATACTTCCTGAAGAATCTGTCTTAATCAGATTGCCTTGCCAATTTCCAGAGGAGGAATCCTGAATCCAACCAGCCATTATCAGATTTTCATCGGATGTTTTAAGAATGTGATAAATGCCGTTATTTAATATTGAATCCCCAATAGATTTTTGCCAAAAAATTGAACCTGATGAATCTGACTTCAATAAAAAGCCATTGTATGATGTCATATTGTCGGGTATTTCACCGACAAAATAAAAATAATCACCATCGCTAATGGAACTAAAAATTATTGGCAAACTTAAAGAGTCGGAAATCTTCGTTTGCCAAATCGTATTTCCAACTAAGTCTGTCTTGATAATATATGCATCTACATCGTACGGATTACTTTTTACAGAATAAGCCCCTACTAGATATCCATCCCCTAATGTTTTCACTGATTGACCAGCTTCAAAAAAGGGATTGGGATCGCCAATCTCTTTCTTGAAATATCTGGTGGATTGAGTTTGTGCTTTAAAAAAGCCAATACAAAGACAACTAATTAGTAAATATTGAACTAATCTCATTTTAATTTCGGATAACAATCATTTTTCCCACTGCAGATTTATAATTAGAACCTAAAAAGTAATACAAATATACTCCATCCTCCAACTCATTGCAATAATATTCAATATCAGATCATTAATGATCGAAATTCTAAATTTAAATTCGCTTAGTGATTGAATCAATTAATTGCTGATTTTTGAAATTCAAGTTATAATTGAATTTCGTGTTTGCTGGAACACTGTCGTGAAAGCGCCCGCCACGCAAAACTTGCAACATAATCACAATAATTTGATTTTCAGTCTTTTCTAATTACGATTCCATGACAATCGGGTAAAATTAACTTTATATCTTTATAAGGTTAAATTTTTAACACCACACCATGACCTGTAAAATCGTGAGAAGTGCTTTTTTGCTTCTGATATGTCTGTTATTTGCAAACCCGTATCGTGTTACGGCAACGCACCTTATGGGGGGTGAACTTACCTATTTACATGATGGATCTACTTCAGGTGCGAACTTTTATAAAATCAAATTAATAGTTTACCGGTATTGTGATTCTACCATTAATCCTGCTCCACTTGACCCCAGCATGTTTTTAGGGGTTTACATTGACGGTTCCTCAGGTGCGATGGACTGGTACAGTACGGAATCATTAATTCTTGTTAATTCCACATTCGTGACATCGGGAAATGGGAGCAGTGGCTGTACGTTTTCGGCCTCCGCCTGCATTGAACGCGGCGAATACGAAGTATCAATTCTGCTTCCCGACAATCCAACCGGCTATCATTTAATGGTGGAGCGTTGTTGCAGAAATGGAAACATCATGAACCTCGATGATCCGGGCTCAGCTGGCATGGCGTTTTATGGATTTATTCCTCCGGGAGTTATCAATTCATCTCCTCAAATCACAGACATCAGTATACCTTACCTGTGCGCCGGCGATACGGTTTCAGTAATCAATAATGCCTTTGATCCCGACGGTGATTCACTGGTCTACTCTTTCGTGATTCCTTACAATGGGTATTCCGGGCCTCCGAATCCAATGCCGGATCCATTCCTTGACAACAATCCTTATTTTTTACCGATCCCTGAAATCGTATATGCCCCGGGTTATAGTTTGAGTAATGTTTTTGGAGCGGGAGGTTATGCGAGTATTGATCCGTTGACGGGACTTACTAATTATTTTATCCCTAACCAGGGATTCTATGTAGCAGCAATAGAAATACGCGAGTATCGGAACGGAGTGCTGCTTTCTACGATACGTCGAGACCTACAGTTTATCACGATTCCGTGTACACCCAATAGTGTTCCTGACTTCGCATCACCCGGCGGTACCACTGTGTTTACCGTTGGTGAAGGACAAACTCTTTGTTTTGATGTTACATTTAGTGATGCTGACGGCGATAGCCTGTTCCTTATAGCAGCAGGACCATTACTTGATACATCGGTTGTGAATCCTCCCGGAATAATTCCCGATGCTGAAGGCGATAGTATAGTTACTTCGCAATTTTGCTGGACTCCGGTTTGCGGAACAGCAGGCTCTGTACCATACCAATTTTTTGTAACGGTTTCGGATAATGGCTGCCCCGCTAAAATCAGCAATGAAATTTTTTCAGTGTATGTTACCACAGGACCCGCTTCGCAAATTGCAACAGTAACAATACAACAACCACCCGGAATAATCTGCCAGGGATCTGATGCAACATTCATCGCTACCGGCACCAACCAGGGAACCAATCCGCAGTATGCATGGCAGGTGAACGGAATTCCTGCAGGAACAAATAGTCCCACCTTTACCACACCCGGTATCGTCAACGGCGATATTGTTACTGTTACATTGATATCAAATGCGATTTGCTTAACCAACGACACAGCATACTCACCTCCCTATGCTGCAGTAATCAGTTCACAACCTGTTGCACAGGTCAACATCACTTCGAACCCTTCAACAACATTATGCCCGCAACAGATTTGCTTATTCACTGCAAATGTGGCCAACGGAGGAAGCACTCCCTCCTATCAGTGGAATCTTAACGGTGCTCCTGCCGGAACGAACTTCTTTCAGTTTACTGCTGCCAACCCCAGTGGAATTATGGAAGTTTTTGTTACCGTTACTCCATCAACCGGTTGTCCGCCGGAGAATTCGGATACCATTCTATTTAATATAGTACCACTGCTTGCACCCACTGTAAATTTAACAGCGTCGGTTACTGATTCAGTTTGTCCTTTTCAGCAGGTGATATTTACAGCTAATGCAAACAACACCGGAAATCCACCTGTGTATAGCTGGTACGTAAATGGAATTCTGACGGGTGATACTACAGCCATGTTAACACTTCCTTCCATCAGCGAAGGAGATGAAGTGTACGTAACAGTTACTTCCGATTATGCGTGTCTGTCGCCGGATATTGGTGTTTCAATTCCACTTGATTATCACACGTACCCGCAACTCACAGCAAATCTTACTGATGGTCCATTGGTTATTTGCGAAGGTGAACCAGTTATACTTGAACTTGAGGCACAGGGAGGAAAATTTAACACCTATCAATATGATTGGGGCACGTCAGGCCCTTCCGTTTCAATTAAAGAATTTATTCCGGGTGCAACAGGTTATTATGTTGCATCAGTTGATGATGCCTGTTATGATGCGGTTAGTGATTCGGTTTTCATTGAAGTATTACCTGTTCCTGAAACCCAATTCACTTGGGAACCCTACAAACCAACTATCTTTTTACCACACGTTGAATTCACTGATCAGTCGATAGGTGCAGTTTCATGGTACTGGACGCTTGACAATACTACCTTATCAGACTTGCAGCATCCCGAACATGATTACAATAAAAGCGGAATTTATCCAATAGCACTTATCACCACCAATCAATTCGGTTGCACCGATACGCTGGTGAAGATTCTGGAAGTTGATGAATTTATTTCAGCATACATCCCTAATTCATTTACACCTAACGGTGATGGCAGAAATGATGAATTCGGATTGGTTGGAGAATCTACAGGGGGTTATTCCATGCGTATTTTTAACCGCTGGGGCGGAAGAGTTTTCCAGTCAGATGGCGGATATGATAAGTGGAATGGAAAAGATTCGGAAGGCAGGTTGTTGCCCGATGGAATTTACATCTATACCATATACATCACAAACGACGCTTCTAAAAAACCATATACCGGGACCGTTACACTGATCCGTTAATATTTTTTATTTTATCAGAAGTTTAGTGGTGTAATACTTGTCGTTATATATTATTCGTACCAGGTAAACGCCCTGGTTGAAATGTTTTGTAAAAAGGGTATATCCTGATGCATTTGCATCCAGTGAAACAGATTTGCAAATCCTGCCGGTAGCATCTATCAGCTCAAGTGTTTTATTTCCCGGAAAATTCAGCGACCATTTAATTTCCGTGTACTCGTTTGCAGGATTGGGGTATACTACAAAAGTCTCATCAATTTCTAATATCAGCGTTAGAGGCTGCGACCGGTTTGTACAGTTGCTGTCATTGCTTACCACCACTTCATAATTCCCGCTTAGTTTTGCCTGGTATAAATAATTTTTTGCAAAGGGAATAACATTTCCGTTTAATAACCACTGGTAAGTCAGATCGGGCGATTGCGGAGTTTTAAGAACGTAGGAAATTTCAGGAGTTCTGATAGTATCACGGTCGCCAATATATGCTACAGGAGTACAGGTGCTGTCGATAAGCTTGAAAACTCCCGATGATCCTTTCCCGATGTATAACTCACCGTATTTATCTTCACCAAATGTAGTATAAACAAAAGCGCCGAATGCTCCGTAATTTTGCAGGTCATAACCTCCGGTATCATTAGGATTGAGACTTTGAATAATTCCACTGCAGTAATCCGTAAAGAAATAATTACCGAACCAGTTGGCATATTTAGCTCCACGGTAAACATAACCGCCGGTTACTGAACATGCACCTGAATGGCTGTATGCGTAAACGGGTTCAACAAATGAAGCAGGCGGTAAACATCCGGTAAGGTTATAGCTCACAAAACCTTCATAGCAGCGCCAGCCGTAATTCTCACCTCCGGTAGATGTGTTGGGTTGCACATTTATCTCCTCCCACAAATTCTGACCCACGTCGGCAATCCAGTTGTCGCCTGTTTGCCTGTCGAATGAAAACCTCCATGCGTTCCGCAAACCGTATGCCCATATCATAGAATCAGCGCCGGCTGTATTGATAAAAGGATTCGACACGGGAATTTTATAACCTGGAATTATGCTCACATCAATTCGCAATAATTTTCCCAAACGTGACTGCAGGTTTTGTGCATTATTTTGGGGATCACCGCCTGCACCACCATCACCTAATGAAATATACAGATAACCGTCGGGGCCGAAATGCATTGCACCACCATTATGATTTGTATAAGGCTGATTCACGGTAAATAATATTTCTTCATTCAGTGAATCGGCAACATTGTTGTCGGAAAAGCTTCTCCGGAATCTTGAGATGACCGTGTTGCCGGAGTTATTGGTGTAATTTACATAGAAGCAGCGATCCGTGTTAAAATTCGGACTGAATGCAAGTCCAAGCAAACCCTGCTCTCCTCCGCTATCGAGCACCCGGTTCGTAATACTTAAAAAAGGCACCGGGTTCAAATTACCATCCAGGTCCGATATGCGGATTCTACCGGCCTGTTCGACTATAAACAAACGGTCATCACCAGCGTGTGCTATATCTGTAACTTTAAAAACATTACTCACAAATGGAGTTATCGACAATTGCGCCCAGGTCTGTGTAAACCCTGCAAGAAAACAAATCAGCAATCCAGCCTTTCGAAATATGTTCATACCTGTAATAATTTATAACGATAAATATACATAAAGAAACGGGAAGTTAATACAAACAAAAAACCCTCCGGAAAATCCAGAGGGCTGTTTCTATTTAAAGCAGTTAAAGATTACTTAACCTTCGCAGAAAGTTCTGCACCTGCTTTAAACTTAGCTACTTTTTTAGCAGCTATTTTAATCTCTTTTCCGGTTTGAGGATTACGACCGGTACGTGCTGCTCTTTTAGCAACGGAGAAAGTACCAAAACCTACCAGGGTAACTTTATCACCCTTCTTCAGAGTTTTAGCAGTTACAGCAAGGAAAGCTTCAAGAGCTCTCTGAGCATCAGCTTTTGTGATTTTTGCTTCGGATGCAATGGCATCAACTAATTCGCCTTTGTTCATGATGTTATGTTTTTAAATTGGTTAGAAGAACTATAACGAAAGTATATGAAAGTCTTTTATACAGCAACTTTCAGCCCTTCAAACACCTGCTTTTGTTGATAAATAGCGGGTTTTGTTGATAACTTAGAGTTGAAAGTGCCTGTTATCAATGGTTTTGAGAGGTTTAACTGTGTTACAATATCAGCTTCGGCATTATGAAAAAGACTTTCGACATTATTGTTACATGCTGAAAGCGCAATTGAATGCACGACGAATGTATTCAGCATGCGTGTAAATTAGTACTTTCGCGGAGCAATAGCAGCTGTAGTAATCCCGAATCAAACCTCTTAAATTTTTTTGCATTGGAGAATCATGATCGTAAGGCAACACCAAAGCCTGTGATCCGCGTGGGATTACTGATGAACAATTTCACAGTAAATTTTCCTTATTACCATATTATTGAAACCCTGAAAAATTCGGGTTATGCAACGATCAGTCTTGTTGTGCTGAATAAGCAAAAGAAAAAAATAACTGCAGGAAAAATATTTAAAAATCTGAACTCCGCTTTTTTTCATATTTATCAGCGAGCCGATAAAAAACTTTTTCGCAACAGGCATAATGTTTTGTATTCCAAAGACACCAAATCTATACTAGCTGATGTTCCTGTTCTGGAAGTGGATCCGCTAACAAAAAATTACCTGCAATGGATTCCTGAAAAAGATATTGAGGCGATTAAAACTTATAATATTGATGTCTTTATCAGGATGGGATTCCGGATACTTAAAGAAGATATTCTCAACAGTTCCCGCTACGGAATATGGTCGTACCATCACGCCGATAACAAAATAAACCGTGGCGGACCACCGGGATTCTGGGAAATGTTTTATACTATTCCGGTTACAGGAACCGTAGTGCAGCAGCTCAGCAACGATCTGGATAACGGATTACTACTTGCAAAAACTTACGGTGCTACCCACAAATTTTCATTAAACCGGGGCCGCAACAGTGTGTATGCTAAAGGAATGTTTCTGCTGCCACGACTGGTTGAACGATTATATGAAGAAGGAGATGCATTTATTAAAACTGAAACCGGGTTTCCTCCTGTTTACAGCCATAAGCTTTTTACAGGCCCTACGAATCTGCAGGTTGTGAGCTTTTTATTAAAGATGGTTCCGTATTCTTTTTTGAAATACATTAAGCAGCTGCTATATCGTAATCAGTGGTTTTTATTATTCGGGCTGACAAAAAATAATAGTCCTCAAACATCCATGAGGAAACTCAAAAAAATAAATCCTCCTCAAGGAACTTTCTGGGCTGACCCGCATGTAATTTTCCGGGATAACCGTTATTATGTTTTCCTGGAAGAAAAATTTTTCAACAGGAAGAATGCACATATTTCATTTATCACACTCGACGAAAAAGGAAATTGTTCTCCGGCTACAAAAGTATTGGAGCGGCCGTATCATCTCTCCTACCCTTTTGTTTTTTCATGGCAGGGAAATGATTACATGATTCCGGAAACAAGCTCGAATAAGACTATTGAGTTATACAAATGTGATGAATTTCCTTCCGTATGGACACTGCAGAAAACAATTATGGATAATGTAATTGCTGTTGACTGTACCTTGCATGAACATAACGGCACATGGTATATGTTTGTAAACATATCGCAGCATGCTGCCATGAGTAAAAATGATGAATTGCATATTTATTGTTCGGATTCCCCGGTTGGAAACTGGCAATCACATCCTCAAAACCCGGTGGTGAGCGATGTACGCAGAGCACGTCCTGCAGGAAAAATTTTTAGTTTCAACAACAAGCTTTATCGCCCTTCACAGGATTGCTCTGTGACATACGGTTATGGAATTCGCATTAACGAAATACTGGAATTAAGTAAACACACGTATTCAGAAAAAGAAATTGACTTTATTGAACCGCTCTGGGATGATTCGATTTACGGTGTACATTCATTTGCTTTCGAAAACAACCTGACACTTATTGATGGTTTCCGTAAAGTGCCGCGCTGGAAAATATAAAAATTAGTAATTCAAAATTCTTTCTATCACCTTCCCAACTTTATCAGCATTGGGAATCATGGTAAATTCCAGAGTTGAGTTAAGAGGTATGGCAGGAAGATCTTCCGACCCGACTACCCCGACAGGAGCATCCAGTGATGTAAAACAACCTGCTGCGATACGGCCTGCAAGTGCCTGGGCAAATGAATTGTTCACTGGCTCTTCGGTCACCACAATGCACCTGTTATTTTTCCGCACCGATTCAAAAATCATTGCTTCATCAACCGGGTACAATGTTCTTAAATCTACAATTTCAATACGGCCAGGGAAATTCTTCGCAGCATTTTTTGCCCAGTAAACACCCATACCGTAAGTTATAATAGTCACACAACTTTTATCACTGTCAGATTGCATAACATACCGGCCTTTCCCGAAAGGAATAATATAATTTTCATCGGGCTCGATTGTTTTTGCATCTTCGGTACCTTTTATTTTCGACCAGTATAATCCTTTATGCTCAAAAATTACCACAGGATTTGGATCATAATAAGCCGACTTGAGTAAGCCTTTTAAATCGGCTCCAGTTGATGGGTACGCTATTTTTACTCCGCGGATATTTGCAACTACACTTTCAACACTGGATGAATGATAAGGGCCACCGCTTCCATACGCTCCAATAGGAACACGAATGATACAGCTTACCGGCCATTTTCCATTCGATAAATAACACGACCTGCTAACTTCGGTGAACAACTGATTGAGGCCCGGCCAAATATAATCGGCAAATTGAACTTCAACAATGGGTTTGCATCCTGCAGCCGACATGCCAACAGTGCTTCCAATAATAAATGCTTCCTGTATGGGAGTATTAAATACACGGTCGTCGCCGAACTTCTGCGCAAGCGTTGCCGCTTCACGAAAAACACCACCGAGCCTTCGTCCAACATCCTGACCGTACAGCAAACATTCAGGATGCTTCGCCATTAATTCCTGTACGGCGAAAAGTGCGCAATCAACCATCACTGTTTTTTCTTTTCCTGCAGGTTCACGTTCACCTTTTTCTTCGGTAATAAGTGTTGGAGCAAAATTGTGTGTGAATAAATCTTCCGGCGACGGATCTTCGGCAGCCATCGACTTATTGAAATGTTCCTGAACCATTTTTCCGGCCTGGTCTTCGAGCTGCTTTAAATGATCTTCACTGAATCCGAAATCGAGTAACTGAGCCCGCAGCTTTGGATATGGATCACGCATTTGCTGCTGTTCGAGATCATCGCGGTACCATTCCTTTCGCACACCTGAAGTGTGGTGGTTCAGTAAAGGTACTTTTGCATGAACGAGGAACGGGCGTCGCTCTTTACGCACCTTCGAAAATACTTCACGAAGTGTTTGATACGATTTTATAAAATCAGTTCCATCAATACTGCGCACTTCAAGTCCTTTAAATCCTAATGCATATTCAGATGCATCCATTGCCCTTATCTCGCGGGCATGGGCTGAAATATCCCATTCATTATCCTGTACAAGATATACGATGGGTAATTTTTTTAATACCGCCATCTGGAAAGCTTCTGCCACCTCACCTTCCGTAATTGATGCATCACCCAGTGAACAAAGCACAAGCGGCTGTTCATTCTCGTTCCAGTTTGACAGGTTTTGTTTTTCAAGATACTGCAAGCCCATTGCAATACCCGTAGCCGGAATTGCCTGCATGCCTGTTGCAGAAGACTGCATCGGAATTTTAGGCATGTCGGGACGCTTAAGACTCGGATGACTGTAATACAAACGGCCGCCACTAAACGGATCATCACGTTTTGCCATAAGCTGCAGCATAAGTTCATAAGGCTCCAGTCCTATAGATAACAAAATACTGTCATCACGATAATAAGCTGAAAGAAAATCCTGTGGCAATAACTGAAGACCGGTTGCTATTTGAATTGCTTCATGACCACGGGAAGTAGCATGTACATAACGCGAAGTAAAGGTGCTGTTGGTTTCATAGATGCCGGTCATAGCTTTGGCCGTAGCCATAAGCGAAAATGCACGGGTTAAAATGGCTTCTGAAATTTCGGTTCCGGCGAGGTGTAACGGGGGTTGCTCCATGGACTGCAAAAGTAATAAATTACCTGTTAAGGTGTTTTAGGCTTTGGGAATGCAATGAATGAATGGTCTTCAAAATTATCCCACCCCCAGAGACCTTTGGAAGTTGTAACTTTCAGGTAAATAACGGATTCCCAGGCCCGTTTTGGCATATTTTCACCGGGAATAGTTCGAATGTTTTCATATTCCTGGAATTCTCCGTTTTCAAGCGATAAAATATAAAACGATTTAACGCCTTCCGGTTTCTCAACGGAATAAGCACGCAGATCCCTCACCCGGTACGTTTGTTCAATATGGCCAGTGGTGATGTAATAATTGGAAACAAACAAAGCTGCAGTGACAACCGGACTAACACCCACCATGCCAAACATAAGCAGGTGCGGGAATAATCCGATTCCTTTTTCAAGCAAAAATTTTCTCAAAAACATAACCAATGATGTAGCTGTTGTAAAAATCATCAGCACGTGCGTTCCGGTGAATAAAACCAATCCATGCATAATAAAAATTACCGGTATCATGATAAACAGTCCGGCCATAATCACATTAAAACTCCAGTGCCATGTCTCGTACTGATAAGCTCTTTTTAATTTCAGAGGGAGCGGCATTCTTGACTCATCTATGTTAACCGATTCAACAAAACCGGGTTCCAGTTTATAGTCATCATGCGGCCGTGTAGGATCCATATTCAGTAAAAAACAGAGATGATTAAAAATATCCGGCAACTGCTTTTTAAATTCCACCGGCACTTCGAAAAAATGTTCAATGCAAACTGCAAAAAATTCTTCCAGGTTGGTACCGCCGTATTCCCTGAGAAACGACGAGTTTCCTGAGTTCATACTTTCAAATTCAGGCAGCGCAATTTCTTCCCAATGATCCGAATAACTGGCAAAGCGTTTATCAAAATCGCCGCCATGTTTTAACTGAAACCTCAGCGCATGTGCCATCTCGTGCAATCCAAGATTGTAACGATCACCCGGATCTGAAAAACCAAACTCAAAATCTTTCCAGGAAAAATAAAGTGTGCCACTTGTACTTGCTCCTCCTTTAAGATAGTTATTGTGAAATTTAGAATAAAATGATTCCGGAAATATTTTAACGGTGTGGTAATGTGAAAATGCCGAATTGCTTAAACCGTAAGTAACCTGTACAGCTGTTGAAGCCACCCGTATCTGAATTTCATCAGTGATAACAAGGCCTTCCATCCCGATAAACCGTTTATCGAAAATAAACTGGCTGCATTTTTTAATAAAAATATCTTTTCCTTCCCCGGAAAGGGTATTATAAAAATCACTGTTAGCTGTCAGAAGTTCATCATACTGCTTCCATAATTTTTTTCTTCCGGAAGGAAGCAGATAAAGAAAATAATTCTTCAGGTCATTAAATGAACGGATTTTCTGAACAAATACAAGCTGGAAGGTGTATCCGATTACCAGTGCAAGAAGTATCTCGAGCAAAATCATTAAGCAGCTTAACGGGCTCCCTGCTTAAAAGTGGAAATTGCATTCCGCGTATAATCGGAAAGAACCAGTGTACCGCTCACTTCAGCCCGTTCAATCAGCAATGTATCCCAATTTTCGGTGCCCTGCCAGAAAATTTCTTTTAATTCTCTCATTGCAGCCGGACTTGATGCAGAAAGTTTTTTTGCCAGCCTGAGCACAGCAACATCGAGTGTTTCACTATCGGGATGGACTTCAGCATATAAACCATTTTGCTGTGCCCATGCTGCGGTTTTCCATTCGGTGGCATTAATGGCAAGTGCTGAAAATGCAGATGTACCCATTTTACGTTCAACCGCCGGCCCCACAACGAACGGACCGATACCAACAGCAAGTTCCGATAATTTTACATCCGCAGCAACAGCAGCAACTGCATAATCGGCTGCAGCAGCAATTCCTACACCACCACCCACTGCTTTTCCGTGAATACGTGCAATAATAAGTTTAGGTGCTTTACGCATGGCATTTATTACCATTGCGAAACCTGAAAAGAAATTTCTTCCTTCATCAAATGAATTAATCGACATTAGTTCATCAAATGACGCACCTGCACAAAACGCTTTTTCACCTTCGCTTCGCAGGACGATTACCAGTGCATCATCATTCATTCCCTGTTTTGAAATTTCAGCAGCGAGTGAACGCAATAATTCACCGGGCAGAGAATTGCTTTGCGGATGAAAAAATGTTATAGTTGCAATTCCATTTTCCACACTTGATTTAACCGATCCTGAAGCTGACATTAGTATTGGATTAAAATATGAATGAAATAATTCAACCTGGATTGACTAAGCGTAGAAAAATCTATTTACCAAGTATGCGTTGCTTTTCAACAACAAACTCTTCTTCTGAAAGCAGATCTTTTTCACGCAGTTTTCCAAGTCGTTCGAGTTGTGCCAGTTTATCTTCAAAACTGGTAAACTTCATTTGTTCGGTCTTCTTTCCGTTGATAGGGTTGCTCACCGGTTCGGTTGTTGCTTTTTTTCTGCCGATCTTCCTTAGAAAAAACACAAGTGATATTATTAGCAATACTGCAACCAGTGAATTAAATACAATAAGGATTCGATTACTCTGGTTAAGCTTAAGATTTTCGCCTTTGAAAGAATCAACATTGCCTTCAAGCTTTTTCCTGTAATCATCCAGTTTGATAATCTGCTCACGCAAATCAGCAGCGGCTGTACGTTCCGATTCAAGCATGGCATCCAGTGAATCAAGTTTTCCGGTATACATGATGATCACCTGTTGCAGACTGTCTATTTCTGCTTCAAGTGCCAGGCGTGACAGCGCAGTCCGCGAAGGAATTCTAGAATCAGGAGCTTGTGCATATACACCATTTACCAGGATGAGGCAGGTAAAAAAAACCGAATAAATAGAGTTGCGTAGTATCATGGTCTTATTTTTAATTGCTGTTTCAGGCTTCTTTTCTCGCTACAAGGGTTAACACGGTTTCGGTTGCTACTATTTCACCGCGTTGATTTTTAACTTCAACATCCCATTCTACTACTCCCTGGGGAATTTGTCCTTCTTTATTTTCTTTTTTTGTTTTTCGCTTACACGTAAGTTGCACACCAATGGTATCACCTACATACACGGGCTGAATAAACCGGAGATTATCCAAACCATAATTTGCAAGAACGGGACCTTTTTTAGGATCAACAAACAAACCTGCTGCGGCTGCGATTACAAAATATCCGTGCGCTACTCTTTTTTCAAAAATAGAACCTTCAAGAGAAGTTTCATCGGTATGGGCATAAAAGAAATCACCGCTGATGCCTGCGAAGTTTACAATATCTGCTTCGGTAACTGTGCGCCTGTGTGTAATGAGTGTATCACCGATTTGTATTTCATCAAAATATTTTCGGAACGGATGAATAACATCTTCTTTTGTTTCGGAACCGCGTATAAATTCACGGCTCACTTTGCTAAGCATGGTTGGATGACCTTGTATGGCAGTGCGCTGCATATAATGTTTTACACCACGAATCCCTCCCATTTCTTCTCCACCGCCAGCTCTTCCCGGTCCGCCGTGTACAAGGTGACCTAACGGAGAACCATGTCCTGTTGATTCGCCGGACGCTGCAGCATTCATAATCATAATGCGACCATGCCATGCTGCAGTGCCCATAACAATTTCAGAGGCAAATGCACTGTCGGCAGTAAATACCGAACTCACTAAACTTCCTTTTCCTTTGCGGGAAAGTTCAATAGCTTCATCTGTATTGCGGTACGACATAACGGTACTTACCGGACCAAATGCTTCAATATCGTGAGGCGCATCATTGCGGATTCCATCACGACAGTAAAGTAACAGTGAGGGCATAAACGCTCCTTTTGTTTTGTCGGCACCGGTGACTTCAAAATCATTCAAGTTCCCATAAGCAAGTTCACAACTTTGCATCAATTCATTAACGCGCGTCATAACTTCAGTAACTTGTCCGCGACTTGCAAGCGGACCCATTTTCACACCTTCAGCAGAGGGGTTTCCAAGGCGTATACCATCAAGGCGCGTCTTAATTGCTTTAATAACATCTTCGGTAAATGGTTCAGGAACCATGATTCTCCTGATAGCAGTACATTTTTGACCTGCTTTCACTGTCATTTCCCGGGTTACTTCCTTAATGAACAAATCAAATTCCGGTGTGCCGGGACGTGCATCAGGTCCGAGAATGGAGCAATTCAATGAATCAGCTTCCATATTAAACCTGACCGAATTATTTAAGATCGCGGGTGTTTGTTTTAATTTTTTTCCGGTTGTTGCTGAGCCTGTAAAAGTGACTATATCCTGTAACGTTACATGATCAAGCAGGTCGCCCGTGCTTCCGCAGATGAGCTGCAGCGCTCCGGGAGGTAAAATTCCTGAAGCAATTATTTCGCGCACCATTAACTCAGTGAGATACGATGTAACCGTTGCCGGTTTTACAATGGCAGGTACACCTGCTAAAAATGTAGGCGCAATTTTTTCAAGCATCCCCCAGCAGGGGAAATTAAATGCGTTGATATGAATGGCAACACCTTCCATTGGAACACAAATGTGCTGACCGAGAAACGTTCCGTTTTTTGAAATCTGTTCCGTATTACCTTCCACCAAAAAAGTTTCATCCGGAAGTTCTCTTCTGCCTTTACTTGCAAAAACAAACATGGTGCTGATACCACCATCGATATCAATAAGCGAATCAATTTTTGTTGCTCCGGTAGCTGCAGATAATTTATAGAATATATCTTTTTTCTCCGTAAGATAAAGCGCCAGCCTTTTCAGCATCAAAGCTCTCTCATGAAAAGTCATTTTACGCAATGCCGGCCCGCCTGTAGTACGCGCATATTCCAGCATCCCTTTAAAATCAACTCCCTCGGAACCTGCTACTGCTACGGGTTCACCATTAACAGCGTTATAAAGTGGAACTCCGCTGCCGGTGCCTTCAATCCACTGTCCGGCGGCATAGTTTTTAAGTTTCATAAATATAAAATAGGTTTATTGGCAAATATAAGACTGTTTTACAATCGTAAAAGTCCTAAACGTCAGGAAATATCAACAAAAACAAGGTTTTTCAGCCCTTTTTCCAGGTGGTATAAGAACCTTTCTGAACCTCCCGACCGGCAGGTATTTCCCGTAAAGGCTCACATTCGCGAAGTGTATTTTTACAGTCCAAAGGTAATTGTTGATAAAGTCGGGTACCCTCCGATTTCCAGTCAATCATTTCCTGGCTTGCCTCCTTTACAATTTTAGCAGGATTTCCCACCACTACCTGTCGTTCAGGTATGATGGTTTCAGCCGGAACGAAACAAAGCGCTCCTATGATGGAATTATCTCCAATTCGTGCATTATCCATTATAACTGCATTCATACCTACAAGCACATTTTTCCCGATAGTTGCACCATGAATAATGGCTCCGTGCCCGATATGCGCATTTTCCATCAACAAAACAGTGACTCCCGGAAACATGTGAATGGTACAGTTTTCCTGGACGTTACAGCCATCTTCAATAATAATCTGACCCCAGTCACCCCTTATAGCTGCACCCGGCCCGATATAAACATCTTTACCGATAATAACATTTCCGGTTACAGCAGCCAACGGATGAATAAAAGCACTCTCATGCACTACAGGGATCCAGCCATTAAATTCAAATATCATGATGTTGATTTAAACCCTTTCAATAATCATCGCATACCCTTGTCCGACACCAACACACATAGTGCACAACGCATAACGACCCTGATTGTGGTGCAGCTCGCGGGTAGCTGTGAGTACCAGCCGTGCACCTGACATACCCAGCGGGTGACCGATTGCTATTGCTCCGCCATTTGGATTTACACGGGCATCATCATCCGCCAGGCCCCATTCACGAATGCATGCCAGGCTTTGAGCGGCAAAAGCTTCGTTCAATTCAATCACTGATAAGTCGCTGAATGAAAGGCCTGCTTTTTTCAGTGCAGAATTAGCAGCTGTTACCGGGCCAATTCCCATTACACGGGGTTCTACACCGGTAACGGATGAGGCGATTATACGGGCAAGGGGTTTTATGTTATTTTTTTTGATGTAGGATTCTGAAGCGATTAACAATGCGGCAGCACCATCATTAATTCCGGAAGCGTTTCCTGCAGTTACAGAACCACCTTCCCGGAAGGCAGCACGTAATTTTGATAAGGTTTCTTTACTCGTGTCGGGTTTAATAAATTCATCTGTATCAAACACGAGGGGTTCTCCTTTTTTTTGCGGAATCACTACAGGAATAATTTCTTCCTTAAAACGGCCTTTGCGGGATGAAGCAGCGGCTTTTTGCTGTGAGTGCACAGCAAATAAATCCTGATCAGCGCGGTTAACATTGTACTTTTCTGCAACATTTTCGGCGGTTTCACCCATGCTATCAGTACCATATAATTTTTTCATAGCCGGATTTACAAAACGCCAACCGATACTTGTATCAAAAATCTGGGTTTCTCTAGAAAAAGCTGTCGTTGCCTTTGCCATTACGAAAGGAGCTCTTGTCATACTTTCAACACCACCTGCAATGAACAAATGTCCATCTCCTGATTTAATATTCCGTGCTGCATTGGCGATTGCAGCCATTCCGGAAGCACAAAGAATATTTACGGTTTCAGCAGGAATTGAATTCGGTAAGCCGGAGAGCAGAGCAGCCATACGGGCAACATTGCGGTTATCTTCACCGGCCTGGTTGGCACAACCTAAAATCACTTCATCAATTTCGGATGCGTTAATGCCGGGATTTCTTTTCATCAGCTCAGAAATTACAAGAGCTGCCAGGTCATCGGGGCGGGATGTTGCCAGGCTGCCTCCAAAACTACCGACCGCTGTGCGGATACCATCAATTATATAAGCGTTTTCCATAAATTCAATTGAGCCGCGAAGTTAAGAATCATTCCTCACCCGGAAACCAAAGGTCATCTTTACGGAAAACCGTGCCCGTAAATACAAGCACCGTTGTTCCATCCTGGCGGGTAACTGTTACCTGGTAAATGCCAAGCCGGTTGGTAAGATTTGTTTCTTCGGCAACAGCCAGTAACACATCGCCTTCTTTCACAGCTCCTGTGAATGAAACCGACGTATTTATCACAAGGCTTTTCCGGTTCCGGGAATTGGATGCAAAGGCCAGGGCGCTGTCGGCAACCGAAAAGGCAATTCCGCCATGAGCGATACCAAAACCGTTAAGCATCTCTTTTCTTATGGTCATTTCCAGGCTACAAGTCCCTGCTGACAACGATTTCACGGCAATTCCCAACCAGCGGCTGTAGTGATCCAGCTCCATCATTTTGGCCACCACACGGGCCGGGATAGAATTATTTTCCAATTTTTTTTTCTTTTTTTTTGGTTTTTGTAAAAATAATCATAATTTTGAGGCACATTCTTACCGGCATACCCCCCCTGTTGCCATGTGATTAGTTTGCAGAAATGCAATCACAGGTAAGGTTGTTAAAGTAAATAACCGTTAGTAGTACATCTGTTCCTTAATCTTAATGTTGCGATTATGCAACTACCAGATGTTTCTGCGCACATTATTGCCAAACAACCTAAACACACATAATTATGGTACTGCAGGACGCGAAAAGCAAACACGAGCAAATTTTAGAAGTCACCAATCAGAATGTAATCACATCGAAAGAATTAGGAATTATCCATTTGTCGGATGAAAACGATTTGCTCGATGGCCGGCACATCCGGCTCAACGGAAGAGAGACCATCAATTTTGGTACCTGCGGGTACATGGGTCTTGAAATGGACGACCGCCTGAAACAGGGCGTTATTGATGCGGTTCAGAAATATGGAACTGCCTTTGCCTCCACCCGGGTTTATGTAAACGTGAAGCTATATGCCGAAATGGAAGAACTTCTCAGAAAGATGTTCAACCAGCCGGTATTGCTTCTGGCGAATGTTACCCTTTCACATGTCTCCAATATTCCGCTGCTTGTGAAAGACGATGATGTTGTGATTCTTGACACAATGGTGCACGACAGTGTTCAAACTGCTGTGCAACTCCTGAAGGCACGCAATGTTAAAATTGAGATCATTCGTCACAACCGGATGGATCATCTAGAAGAAAAAATTAACGAGCTGAAAGGCAAATACAAAAAAATATGGTATATGGCTGATGGGGTTTACTCCATGTATGGCGATTGTGCACCCATGGCCGATATTTACAACCTCCTCGATAAGTATGAGCAATTCAATCTTTACATCGATGATACCCATGGCATGAGCTGGGCGGGTAAAAACGGAACCGGTTATGTTATGAGTTCTGTTCCTTATTTCCATTCAAAAATGATACTGGTTACCTCGCTGAACAAAGCGTTTGGAGCAGCGGGTGGAATTACGGTTTTCCCGGATGAAAAAACACATGAGTTTGCGCGTAACTGCAGCAAGCCTTTTATTTTTTCAGGACCCATTCAGCCTCCGATGCTGGGAGCATGCATTGCTTCTGCGAAAATTCACCTTAGTCCCGAAATAACCTCGATGCAGAATCAATTGCAGGAACGCGTTTCTTATGTAAATGATTTATGCAAAAAGTATGAATTGCCACTGATGTGGGAAAACAGAACACCAATCTTTTTCATTGGTGTATCGAAACCTATGGTTGCATTCAGCATGGTAAAACGTTTGATGAACCGCGGTTATCTCTTTAACCTTTCGGTGTTTCCAAGTGTAGCCATCAATAATGCCGGCCTCAGGTTACCAATCAGCCGGAATCACACCTTTGATGATTTAAAAGGCCTGATTTCCAATATTGCTGAAGAATTGCCGGATGCTTTTCAGGAAGCCGAAATTACTCCTCAGGAAGTTTACAAAGCATTCAAAAAGCCGTATCCGTTTGCTGTAAAAACTATTTAATGCACCTTCATCATGATAGCGAAGAACCCGGCAGAGCCGGGTTTTTTTATGGCAATTCCGTTAGTGCCCAGAAATTATTCAGGACTGAAACGGCTTCAACATAACTCTCGAGGCTAAGAGGCTTAACAATGTATCCTGCCACATTATTATTATAGGCTTCAATACGATCGCGATCATCATTGGAGGTAGAAATAACATACACCGAAATGGGCTTCAGTTCTTTGTCGGCACGCAACTCTTTTAAAAATTCATGGCCGTTCATCTGAGGCATGTTCAGATCGAGAAGAATGATGTTGGGTCGTGGAGTTAGTTTTTCGTGACCATTGGTTCCGCGCAGCATATCGAGCCCCTGCAGACCATTTTTTGCATGATAATACTTGTAATCGAGGTTTGTTTTTTTCAATGCCCGCTGCATTACCATTGCATCAACCTCATCATCCTCTACATGTAATATGGTTACCTGTTTAGTTGACATCGTATGTGAATTTGTGTGTTTATGTGTTTAAAAGTACAAAATACAGTCATTAATACAATAATAACCAAGCTCTAGACTATAAAGTTATGCACCTGTTTATCAACCCCGACGGGGTGGTGCCACCCTTCCGGTTACGCAACAATACGAAGCGGTTGCCGCTGATTCGCAAACCCGTTCGCAACCCCGTCGGGGTTGGGTGGCCCCGTCGGGGTGGTGCCACCCTTCCGGTTACTCAACAAAACGAAGCGGTTGCCAGGCGGGTCGCAACCCCGTCGGGGTTGGGTGGCCCCGTCGGGGTGGTGCCACCCTTCCGGTTACCCAACAAAACGAAGCGGTTGCCAGGCGGCGTTATTTTTTACCACCGATTATCGGGATGTTCACAATATGAATTTCCTGTAACCCAAGAGGGCTGTTTCCGTTTAACCCCCCATGTTCAACACACTGTTTAAGAAAGTCAGGAAGGTACTTTCCTGGGGGATATACAAATCGATTCCTGAAGACGATCTGATTGAAAGACAGCGGTATAAGCTATTTTTTACCTTCTCGGCCACCTGCTTCCTGCTGTGTATTGCTGAGTCGTTTCATGCCATGTCGTTTAACCTGGACAATAACATTCTTACAACCGGGCTGCAGACTTTCGCCGTTATATTTCTTTCCAACTACCTGTTGCTTCAAAAACACCGCAACTTAAAAATTGCTTACGTCGTGTGTCTTATGACCGCATTTGCATGTGTTCACCTTTTCAATTATTACTATGGCGGAATCAGAAACGCAGGAAATTTTTATTACCTGTTCATGATTATAGCTACAGTTATACTGATCGGAAATAAACAGGGATGGATCATGCTTGGGTTATCCATCATCAACATGGTTTACTTTTATTTTATCAGCGATAATCCTGAAATGGTAAGCAATGTGCTTGCAGCCAATAAATCGGATCTGAACCAGGACTTTCTTTTTTCAACAGGCATGGCGGTTATTGCCATTGCAGCGTTGAGTAACAGCCTGGGAAGTTCAAAAAATATTGTGATTGAAAAAATAAAAGAATCACAACGCACGCTAGCCGAAAAAAATAAAGAACTCCGTAAATTATCACTCGTTGCAAGCAAAACCGACAGCGCAGTAATTATTTCGGATAAAAATTTCAGGATAAACTGGGTGAATGACGGATTTATACAACTCACCGGTTATACTCTGGAAGAAGTAAAGGACAAGCCCCTGACCCAGATGCTTCATGGAGAACATACTGATGCCACCACTCTGGAAATGATGCAATCAAGACTGAGCCGGAAGCAAACATTTTCAGGTGAACTTGAACAATACCATAAAGACGGGCATTCGTTCTGGGGCCAGCTTTCAGTATCACCAATTTTTGATAAAGAGGGTGAAATAACCGAATTTATTACGTTGCAGGATGACATCACCGAACGTAAAAACGCAGAAAGCCAGATCAGGGAATACCTTAAAAATCTGGAGTTAACCAATAAAGAACTGGATGAATTCGCATACGTCGTATCTCATGATCTTAAGGCTCCGCTGCATGCAATTTCGAATCTTACGGAATGGATTGAAGAAGATATGAAAGGCAAATTTTCAGATGAGACCAGTTCCAATTTCAACATTATAAAAAGCCGTGTGGCAAGAATGGAGGACCTGATAAACGGATTGCTTGAATTCGCCCGCGCCAATCATAAAAAAGGTGAAAAGTCGAGTGTTGACCTGAATACTTTTATTAACGAAGTAATTGAATTTTGCGCAATACCCGTTAACTGCTCAATTGCTATTCCAAATCAATTGCCGGTTTTATTTGGTGACAAGATTAAGTTCCAGCAGATTTTTTCGAACCTTATAGGCAATGCCATCAAATACAATGACAAAAAGGAAATCAATATTGTTATTTCAGCCGAAGAAAAAGAAAATGACTGGCTGATCAGTGTGAGGGATAATGGTCCCGGAATTGATTCCCGCTTTCATGAAAAAGTGTTTGTTATTTTTCAAACGCTTAACTCGAGGGATACTATTGAAAGTACGGGTGTAGGACTTGCGATCGTCAAAAAAATAGTAGAAGAAGAAGGCGGAGAAATCTGGGTGGAATCGGAACCCGGTAAAGGGGCTGATTTTCGATTTACCTGGCCCAAAGAATCAAAGCCCGAAGGTTTCCAGTTTGTAAATGCTACTCATTCCTTTCAGCAATAAATAAATGAAAATCAAAATGAAAAATATTTTCCCGCTGAACGGAATTTCGAACTCCATTCCTGCTGATGATATCCTTAACCGGCAGCGCTACTCATTGTTTAGCATTGCCAGCCTGTTAGGTGTAGCACTACTCGCGTTCCTGGTATTGGAAGAAAGTTATTTTGAACAGCAGAATGTTAACCGTATGCTTTATTTTTCAGCAACTGCTGCGGCTTTGTTGATTAACTTTTTTGCTTTGCAGCGACATAAGAATATCACTGCTGCGTATATCTTCAGCATTATTGCCGGACTGGCACTGATCCACTTCGTAACCTATTATAACGGCGGAATCCGGAATCCCGACTTCTTTTACATGGGTTCCATCATTCTGTATTCCTATATCATACTTGAAAACAAGGGAGGACGAATTACACTTTGGTTATCGCTTTTAAATATTATTTTCTTTTATATTTTAACTGATTTCACTGAGCCCGGAATTTATATTTCAAGTTCACTTGGAGAAAGGGCTATTGATTCGAAGCACCTGTATACCGCAATCATCAGCATGGTCATCATGACTTCGCTGAGCGCTTACCTGGCCTATTCAAAAAATGCAGTAATCAGTAAAATTGAAGAAGCAAAGGGATTGCTGATAAAGAAAAATGCAGAGCTGGAAGAATTATCACTTGTGGCGAGTGAAACCGTAAATTCCGTAATAATTACCGATCGTGATGGATTGGTGGAATGGGTTAATGACGGCTTTACACGATTAATGGGTTATGATGCGGATGAAGTAACGGGCAAACCTGCGGGAACATTCATGTTCGGACCGAAGAGTAACCCGGTAACAAGGGAGTTACTGGAAACAAGACAATTCGCTACTAATAATTTCAGTGCGGAAATAATAAAATACCGCAAGAACGGCGAGCTTATCTGGGTGCAGGAAAATGTTACCCGTATCCGTGATGAAGAAGAAAACCTGATTAAGTATATTTTTATTGAAAGTGATATCACAGACCGGAAAAAATCGGAAGAGCGCATGGCAGAGTATCTTAAGAATCTTGAAAAGACAAACAAAGAGCTCGACAAATTCGCTTATGTGGTTTCGCACGATCTAAAAGCGCCTCTTCGCGCAATAGGTAACCTTACGGGATGGATCGAAGAAGATGCGGGGCACTTACTTCCAAATGAAGTGCGGAAAAATTTCAATCTTATAAAAGAACGCGTAGTAAGAATGGAGGCTCTTATCAATGGCATTCTTGATTACTCGAAAGTTGCAAAGAAAAACAACCAGTCGGAAATGTTCGATGCCAATTTACTGGTTAAAGAAACCATCGATATGCTTGGGCAACAGGATAACTGCAGCATAACCATTGCCAACACCCTTCCGCAAATGAATGCTGATAAGGTGAAGGTTCAGCAGGTTTTTATTAACCTGATCAGTAATGCCATCAAATTCAATTCACAAATTATCAAACAGGTCACTATAGGATCAACTGTTGAACCCGGACAATTTCACTTCACTGTTTCCGATAATGGTCCCGGTATAGATAAACGATTCCACGATAAAATATTTATCATTTTCCAGACCGTGAACACACGCGATGAATTTGAAAGTACCGGTGTGGGACTTGCCATAGTCAAAAAAATAATCGAAGAGCACGAGGGTAAAATCTGGGTGGAATCATCTCCCGGAAAAGGCTCAGTGTTTCATTTTACATGGCCGCAGCAACGAGTGACGGAAAGGATCCGTGAGAATGAAACAAGTAAAGTGTAGTAAAATATCTGTATCATGAAAAAAAAAGTAAAAGCTCAAACTATTCTGCAGGAACTTAAATCCCAGGTCAATAACCTATCGGTTGAAGAACAGGAAAAGTTTCGTGATAACCTGCTTGCCTATTTATTGTTCGGTGATCAGAATTCCAATACCACCCTTCCCGGGAAGGAAACCTTAAAAGGAATATCAGAAGAAGAAAGAAACCTGATCCGTAAACTCGCATCACAGACTGAACAACTATTCAGAACGATGAACGGGGAGGATGAAGAAGAAAATTAATAGAAAGTGCGCTTTTCAGCAACCATTTTTTTAAGCAACAACGACGCACGATAACGGTCATCACCATAATCATTGTATAAGCTGTTTAATTCTGCAAGTATTTTTTCAAGACCGGTTTCATCGCCCCACTTTAATAAACCCTTCGGGTAATTCACTCCTTTAGTCATTGCAAGATCGATGTCGTCACGCGTTGCAATATTCATATAAAGCGCTTCGGCAGCTTCATTGATCAGCATTGCAATCACACGGTTATAAATAATTTTGCCTTTGTTACTGTCTTTTTCCGGAGCAACCTCAGGGGCATCCGCATCATACCGATAATACCCGCGACCTGTTTTTCTTCCAAACAATCCTGCTTCGAACAACCGTTTCTGCGTAAGCGAAGGACGGTATCTTGCATCGTAGAACATCTGCTCCCAAACAGTTTCGGTAACTTTGTAATTAATGTCGTTACCAATAAAATCCATCAATTCAAAAGGACCCATCTTAAATCCTCCGAATTCTTTCATAGCCCAGTCAATGGTTGCGATGGTTGCAATTCCCTCCTCATACATTTTCAGGGCTTCTCCATAAAACGGTCGTGCAATGCGATTTACAATAAAACCGGGAGTGTCCTTTGCCAGCACTGTAACTTTACCCCATGAATCAATGATGTTGCGGGAAGCCGTCGTAATTTTTTCATCCGTAGTAAAAGCTGGTATGATCTCAACGAGTGGCATAAGCGCAGCCGGATTAAAAAAGTGAATACCAATAACACGCGAGCGTTCATGGCAACCTGCAGCAACTGCTACGACCGGTAAAGATGAAGTATTGGTTGCCAGGATGCAACCGGCATCAACCTGTTTTTCTATATCTGTAAATAATTGCTTTTTTATTTCAAGATTCTCAATAATCGCCTCAATTACCAAACCACACGACCGGAACGATTCAACTGATGTTACATAAGTAATATTTGAAAGTACTATTTGTGAATCGTCACGGGTGATTTTTTCTTTTTCAATCAGTTTTTCAAATCCCTTATTCAGGTTAATTTTAGCTCTTTCAAGGGCTTTAGCATCGGTATCAAAAATTATCACAGGATGACCTGCCATTGCGGCTACCTGTGCAATACCACTTCCCATGGCTCCTGATCCGGCAATGCCGACAACCATTTTGTCAGTCATATATTACGCTCCTTTAAATTCCGGGGTTCGCTTTTGAAGAAATGCATTCACACCTTCCCTGTAATCAGCAGTCTGACCGGCTTTAGTCTGAAGGTTTTCCTCAACATCAAGCTGATCATCCAGGTTATTAAATAACGAAAGGTTGAGTGCGCGCTTCGTATAGCCGAGACCTTTAGTAGGCATTTTAGCGAGTTGTAATGCACACTCCAGCGATTGCGATTGCAATTCTCCATCTTCACATGCTTTATAAATCATTCCCATTTGAGCAGCTTCTGCACCTTTCACTTTTTCTCCAAGCATCATCAGCGCTGTTGCACGCTGAAGACCGACAAGGCGTGGAAGAAAAAATGTACCTCCGCTATCGGGTATTAACCCGATTTTGCTGAACGCCTGAATAAACGAAGCCGACATACCTGCAAAAACAATATCGCATGCCAGTGCAATGTTTGCACCTGCTCCGGCAGCCACTCCATTCACGGCACATATCACAGGTTTTTCAATGCTTCGCAGTATTGAAATAATTGGATTGTAATGATCGCGCACAATTGCATTTAAACCGGGACCATCCTCTGCAATAGCTTCCGCAAGATCCTGACCGGCACAAAAAGCTCTTCCGGCTCCGGTAATATGAATTGCCCGTACCGTTTCGTCTTTTTCGCATTGCTGCAATACTTTCTGCAGTTCCAGGGCCATTTCCCGGTTAACACTATTTAAAACTTCAGGCCGGTTCAAAACTATTTTTGCAACCCCGTTATCAAGGGTGAGTTCTACAGTCATATTAATGGCATTTAAATTCCTCGAAAGGTTGATGACAATTATCACAATAATGTAATGCTTTGCATGCAGTCGATCCAAAAGGACTTGTTAATTTAGTATTTGAGGAATTACAAAAGGGGCATTCCACTTTTTCTTTCTTTCCTTCCAGCATAGCCTTCAGGTGTTGTTCAGTTGACCATGTCGGTGGTGCAATTCCGTAAGCTTTTAATTTTACTTTCCCTTCTTCCGTCATCCAATCGGTAGTCCATGCCGGCGACAACACAGTTGTAATTTTAAAATCGGTAATACCATTTTCATGCAACACATCGTTAATATTTTCCTCGATAGTTTTCATGGCAGGACATCCTGTAAAAGTAGGTGTAATTATAATTTCAAAACCTTCCGGATTTTCTTTAACATCACGCAATATTCCCAGGTCACTGATCGACAAAGCAGGAACTTCGGGATCGAGCACCGCTTCCAGTAATTTGCGGATATGAGAAACGTCGGTTTTCATCGGCAGTTCATTACCATTTAGCATCCGGGTAAGCGCGCGGAAGAAATTGCATTTCAGCAAGTATATATCCCAGGTATTCGGTATGATTTCCATCACGGCTTCCCATTCTCAATGCGTTGTTTGCAACAGGCAGTTCGAGACCCGATTTTTTCACAGTATCACTGACAGTCTGATGCCATAATTTCCTAACATCATTCATTTCAGCTGCAATACCTTCTTTAAAAAGTAAAGCATCAACTTCATCGGCCTGGAACATATCATCAGTATAATACCAAAGATCGTTAAGTGCAGTTTGCATTTTGGTGCGGCTTTCCGCGGTTCCATCACCCAATCGGATAACCCAATCGGAACTATGACGAACGTGGTAAGCAATTTCTTTTAACGATTTTGCAGCGAATGCCGAAATGGTTGCATCGCTGCTTTTGGATAATAAATTATACAGATGAAAATTATACACGCTTACAAGAAAATGACGCGCCATGGTCATGGCAAAATCACCATTGGGTTGTTCAACGAGTAACAGGTTACGAAACTGGCGTGCATCACGAAGATAAGCAAGATCATCTTCCGTGCGTCCCTTTCCTTCAACCTCGCCGGCATAAGTCAGAATAATACGGGCCTGACCGATAAGGTCGAGTGAGATATTCGACATGGCAATATCTTCTTCCAGTATCGGAGCATGACCACACCATTCCGAAACACGCTGACCTAATATCAGTGAAGTATCACCCAGTCGCAAACAATATTCAAATAAAGCTTCCTGCTTTGTCATATTAAATTCTTGAAAGTTTTGATCACGAAATCATTTTGATTCCATCAGGAGTCTTGTAAAAATTTGGATTCCTGTAAATTTTATCATTAGCCGGATCAAAGAAAGGTCCCATATCTTCAGGCGTGCTGGCAACAATCATTTCGGATGGCACAACCCAGATATTAACAGCCTCATTTCTCCTGCTGTAAACATCACGTGCGTTGAGCAATGCCATTTCGGCATCGGCTGCGCGAACGCTGCCTGCATGTTCATGAGGCAGTCCTGATTTTTTTTGAGTGAATACTTCCCAAAGTTTTAATTGGGTGTTTGTTGAATTGGATTCGGTCATCGCAATTTATTATTTATCTGGTTTCCGGGATCGAAATTAATAACCGGCAACTGGAAGGGACATGATAAAAATTAGTTTTTATGTTTTTCTGCGTAAGCATTAGCCGCTTCCCGAACCCATTTGCCGTCGGTATCGGCTTTAACGCGTGCGCGCATACGTTCCCGGTTACAGGGGCCGTTTCCGCCCACTACATTATAAAACTCTTCCCAGTTCACTTCGCCAAAATCATAATGACGGGTAGTTTCATTATATTTTAAATCAGGATCCGGAATTTTTAATCCAATAGCTTCAGCCTGGGGCACGGTGCGATCGATGAATCGCTGACGCAGATTATCATTCGAATATAATTTTACTTTCCAACGCATCAGTTCACCACTGTTTGGCGAATTGGTGTCGGACGGGCCAAACATCATTAATGACGGCCACCAAAAGCGGTTCATGGCATCCTGTGCCATCTCCTGTTGCTCTTTCGTTCCGCGCATCAGGTATGCGAGTAGCTGGTAGCCCTGTTTATGATGAAAATTTTCTTCCTTGCAAATACGGATCATGGCACGTGAATAGGGCCCATACGAACATTTTGCAAGCGCTGTTTGATTGATGATTGCAGCCCCATCAACCAGCCAGCCAATGGCTCCCATATCAGCCCACGATAAGGTCGGATAATTGAAAATAGAAGAATACTTTGCCTTTCCTGAGTGCAACTGATCAAGCATTTCCTGGCGGTCGATGCCTAAAGTTTCAGTAGCACTGTAAATATACAATCCATGCCCGGCTTCATCCTGGACCTTAGCCAGTAATATTGCTTTCCGCGACAGGCTCGGTGCGCGGGTGATCCAGTTTCCTTCGGGTAACATTCCCACGACTTCTGAATGGGCATGCTGCGACATCATACGGATGAGTTGTTTCCTGTAACGCTCGGGCATCCAGTCCTTGGGTTCAATTACTTCCCCGGAATCAATTTTTTTCTGGAAATCAAGTTCTAATTCGGCTTCTGTCATGATGTACGCTGTTATGTTTACAAAATTACCACTTTTAATAAACTACTTGATGATATATATCAATATTGACCATTAGCCTATATCGTGTGAGGGTATTCGGTGCAGCCAAACCCGGATCGCCGTAAATGCGAATGACTGTATTGTCAGGTGTACCTTAAATTCATACAAGTCATTAAATATCAATATGTTTATCAACATGTATTATTCCATTTTCCAAATATTCAACCTTTCAATAAAGTCAAAAATTGAGAGTTAATTCGTATATTTGCAACCCTTTACGGAAAACTTCAGGTTTTCAGCAAGGTAAAATCATTAATCGTAATTCGCTACCCTCCCATCCGGAATATAACAACCTTATAATGTCCTTCACGGCAAGATCCCGTTCTATCAGAAACACCCGGCTTACCTTCCTGGTTTTGATTATAGTAGTTTTTTCATCCTGCCTAAGCAGAAAGCAAACTGATTATTTTCAGACTGATAAAAGTGATGCTATTGCCATGGATGTAATATCGATGAATTCCGTTCAGGATCCACTGGTACAGCCGTATGATCTGATTAACATCCAGGTTACCAGCGTTAACCCTGAAGCAGCCCGGTTTTTTAATCCTGCAACCCAGTCGGTAGGTGAAGATACAGGAGTACCCACATCCTATATGGTAGATTCGCTTGGTGAAATTGAAATGCCGGTTATCGGTAAAGTAAAGGTCTCGGGCATGAGTACCCGCACCATTCGCGACACACTTCGCACACGGCTTGAAAAATTTCTGCAAAATCCAACCTTGCAGGTCTATTTTGCTTCTTTTAACGTTACCCTTCTCGGGGAAGTCAAATTGCCGGGAATGTATAATTCAAAAACTGAAAAACTGACAATTACCGATGCTCTTGGAATGGCCGGGGATCTGACTATATACGGTGACCGCAAAAAAGTAATGCTAATACGTGAGTCAGGTGGCAAAAAAATGCTTTCGAATATCGATCTGACAAAACGCGATGTATTCACTTCACCTTCTTATCACCTGCGGCCTGGGGATATAATATATGTACCTGCCGGGAAAGGCCGCCTGGCGAGTGCCGATGCCTTTTACCGTGTTGCACCGCTTGTAATCAGCACTCTCACGCTCATTTCGCTGATATTATACCGTAATAGTTCTAACTGATTTTCACCTGAGATGACCGATCACAGAAAAGAATTCAAACTGCAGGACGAAAAAAAGTTCAACCTTAAAAGTTTTTTTGTCAATAAAATCGCGAGATACTGGTATCTGTATATCATTTGCCTGGCTATTGCCTTGGGTGTAGCTTATTTTTACAACTGGTATACCACACCGGTATACTACGCAACAGGCACACTGCTTATAAATGATGATAAGCGGAATATGACTACCCAGGATTTGTTATCGCAAGTCAGTAACATTGATAATACCGGTGGAATCGACAATGAAATTGAACTGGTTCAGTCACGTTCAATGATTGCAAAAACGCTCCGACGTCTTGATTTCGAGGTTAGTTATTTATTGAAAGGTAACTTCAAAAAATCAGAACTATACAAACAAACGCCTGTAAAAATCGTCTTTGATTCACTTTCGTATAAGGTATACGGGAAACCTATTGAAGTAAAAGTCATTGATAATAAATCGTATGAAATTTCTTATGAACTGAGTAAGCAGCAGGAAACAATTACTGCGGTTCATAATTTTGGTGAAACGGTAAATTCACCTATCGGGAAATATAAAATGGAAAAAACGGAGAATTTCCGTGATTCTTTATTTATTACTCCGGAGTTCGAAAAAAGAAATTTCGTGATCTATGTTCACAATTTCGATCACCTTATTGACACATATTCAAAAGCTCTCAATATACAATTTGTTTCAAAAAAATCCACAGTAATTGAGCTTACTCTTAAAGATCCGGTGCCGCAAAAAGCCGGTGACTTTCTGAATATGCTTATGGAGGTTTATATTCAGAGCGGAATTGATAATAAGAATGAAATTGCAACCAATTCGCTTAATTTTATTGACGATCAGCTCGAACTTATCACTGCTGACTTAAAGTCCTCAGAAGAATCTCTTGAGTCGTTTAAAACCGAAATGGGGATTACTGATATCAGCACCGAAGCACAATCGTTTCTTGGAAGCGTGCAGGTGTATGATGCACGCATTTCAGAAATTGATATTCAGACTTCCTTTCTTGAATACCTTGATAATTACATCCAGCAGGATAAGGAACTGGATAAAATATCACCTGCCTCATTGGGAATTGCTGATCCGCTTCTTACCAAACTCATCACCCAGCTTAGCGATCTTCAGAATCAGCGCAAGAGCCAGATAAACAGTACTACAGCCGACAACCCAATTGTTGTTTCACTGGATATTCAGATTCAGAATACAAAAGAAGATCTGCTTGAAAATGTAAGATCTATCAAAGATGGTTTGAAAGCATCGCGCCAGCAGGCTGAGATTCAGCTGAACCGTGTGCAGGGCAAAATTAAATCGGTTCCTGCCACACAACGCAAACTTATTGGAATGGAACGGCAGGCTACAATTCGCGAAGGATTGTTTAATTACCTGCTTCAGAAAAAAGCAGAAACAGCAATCATGCTGGCCTCTACCATTTCCGATAACCGTATTGTTAATTCCGCTCGGGCATCCTACAAACCTGTTCATCCTGTTCCTAACCAAACCTATACTATTGCATTCCTTCTGGGTCTGCTGATTCCTGCATTTTCTATTTATTTAAAGGATATTCTGGATGATAAAATAAAAGATATCGGTGATATTGAACATATCACTGCTATTCCAATCCTTGGTGTAATCGGGTTCAGTAAAGAAAGTGAAAATATGGTAGTGGCAGTTAAACCTGAATCAATGATTGCAGAATCATTCCGGCTGATACGAACTAATATCCAGTTCTTTTCGAACAACAACTCCTGCCTCCGTATTCTTGTTACTTCGTCTATCAGCAGTGAAGGAAAGAGTTTTTGTGCAGCTAACCTTGCGGCCATATATGCTATTTCCGGAAAAAAAGTTATACTGGTCAATGGTGATTTAAGAAAACCGAAAAAAAATACAGAATTTAATCTTGCTTCTGACATCGGTATTTCCAATTTCCTCATTGGAGCCTCTACGGTACAGGAAATTATTCAAACATCTCCCAAAGTTCCTAACCTCGACATTGTTTTGTCGGGCCCAAAACCACCCAATCCATCTGAGTTGATTATTAATCCCCGCATGGATGATTTTTTCAGACACCTTGAAACACAGTATGAAGTGATAATTGTTGATTCGCCGCCGATCGGTGTTATTACTGACGGCCTTGCCTTCTTAAAATTTATTGATACTACAATTTATATTATCCGTGAAAGTGTAACGCACCGGCACAATATTGAATTTGTAAATAACCTTTACAGGAATAAAAAGATCGCTAACCTGGGAATTATTTTTAATGCTGTCAAAACCGGTCAAATGTATGGTTATGGTTATAATGACAATTATGGTTACGGATATTATAATGAAGACAAAAAAGTATCGTAATAAAAGGAATTAACCGTCTGCACGGTTACAGAATTACCTTTTAAGAGGGTTACCAACCTGCCCATGAAATGCTGAATTTTTTAAGGAAACGACTCGACACACAAAGCAAGACATTATTCAAAAACAGTTCGTGGGTTTTTTTTGCCAATATTATTGGCTCGGGTTTAACTTTTATACGGGGCATTGTTATTGCCAGGGGTTTAGGAGCTGAACTTTTTGGTATTTATACAGTGTTAGTGGCTTTCATTAATACGGTGATGGAACTTTTCAACCTGAACCTGATGACCCCCATTATCAAATTCGGATCGAAATATAAAACTGAAAAGCGACCTGATAAGTTAGTGGCACTGATCAAATCAAGTATGATCGCCACCGTGGCAATAGCACTTACCTCCCTCATTGTTATAACGGTTTTAACCTATACGTCGTATGACTTATTCATTAAAACTCCAGGGCTCGAGTGGTTTGCTATAGCATACTGCATAGTTGCCGGCTTCCTTTTATTCAACCATCTTAACAGGGGAGTGTTGCGGTTGTTTTTTAAATTCAAGCTGAACTCAATCGTACAAATCATCATGGATGTTGCAGAATTACTATTAGTAACACTCGCATTATTTGTATATCCTAGTGAACTTAAATATTTTCTGATAGCTATTATTGTATCACGGTTCATCAATTTTATAATTCCCGCATTTGCTGCCTATCGTGAATTGTTACCGGAATTCAAGGAACACATGAATGCATCGGTTTCACTGATCAGAAATGATTTCAAATCAATCCGGATATTCACACTAAACAATTCAGTGGCCCGTACCGTACAATCGCTGATCAATAATGGAGATGTACTGATAATTGGTATGCTTGCATCAAGCCCCGCACAGGCTGGTTATTATGCTGTTGGCAAAAAACTCGCGTGGGCTATTCTCACGTTGTTTGATCCACTCACCAATTCCATATACCCACAACTTTGCAAACTCATTGATGAAGGACAGGTTAAAGGTATCAGCAAAATGATCATTAAAATGACAGGAATTGCAACTGTTCCCACAACGCTGTTTGTGGCAGTGGCTTATTTTTTCAATGAAATTATAATCTCTACCATTTTTGGAAAAGATTACCTTGAAGCAGCCAGCACATTCGCATTGCTTACAGTTGCATCATTATTGTATTCAATATTTTTTTGGATGCAACCGCTGTTACAGGCACTTAATATGACAGGGCTCCGGCTGCGTGTTTCGTTGATTGGTTTGATCACCGGGATCATTTCTGCGTATTTACTCATTCCACCCTATGGTGCTGACGGTATGGCTGTAACAATGATAATTATGAATGTGGTAATGCCGGCTATTTTCCTTTATTTTGTTGTTATAAAAATGAAAGCGGAAATGCTTAAAAGCTCCTCCCATTAATTTGATACATCCCTTCCGCCACAAAAGACCATGAGAAAAAAAGTGCTGCCGTTTCTGAAGTGTCCCGAAACCCAACATCCGGAGATGAAACTTGTTGCTGTAGAAACAATGCGGAACGGAAAATTACTAGCTGAATCAGAACAACAGGAATTGCTTGATGAGGATGATGTAATTTCAGGGCTTCTGATTAATGAAAAGCACCAACTTGTATACCCGATAGCTGAATCCATTGCCATTTTGCTTGCTAAAAGTGATGTTGATACTTTTCATCATATTCCACTGCTTGAGAATATGAAAAAAAAATGCCAACCCTCCCTTCATACTCTCATCGAAAGTACCATCCTTCACCTTCAGAAGGTTTCACCAACTTTTGATGGAAACTGGAATCGTGATGAGATGCGATACTATGATGCCGAAGTCGAAACTCCTGAAAAGCGGTCTAAAATGATGCAGGCAATTAAAAACACGCCCGTGCATCGGATTCTGATCCCGCGAAAAAAACATATTACTGATATAATTTCATCAGCATCCGATTTTAACACCGTTCTTGAAATTGGTTGTGGTAATGCGAGTACTGTATACAGGATATTTAATCCTGCCACTTACCACTACCGTTATATTGGTTCTGATATTTCATTCAAAAGACTCATCGTTGCGAAAAAAATGGTGCCGGAAGGGGATTTTATCCAGGCCAGTGCTCTCAATCTGCCATTTGCTGAAGGATGCTTTTCAGCAATAATAAGTTTTGGTATGCTTCATCACTTACCACGTCCGGTGGATGCCGTTAACCAGGTAATACCGCTGATTAAATCAAATGGTTTGTTTGCATTTCATGAACCTGTTATGCGTCCGGATGTAAAATTTCCCGGGAAGGAAATTATTAAAAAAGCGATGTCTACCTACGAACATAGCGAACATGACGGAAAGATTGACCTTGACGGAACGATCAGCACACTCACAAATGCCAGTTTCAAAACGCTTCACCAATCATTCCAGATATCACCTGTACGATCAATTGCAGAAACCATTATAAAAAGGTTTAGCCGAAGAGTTATGCTTAACATGAAAGTTATACAATTTATTGAAATCGCTGATAATTTCCTGCTCAAGCACACAAATAAACGCTTCGGTAAACCGGATGGAAAGGCAGTTTTCCAGGTAATGCAAAAATCAGTGTAATTAAATAACAATGACACAACAGACTTTTCGTAAAACCATATCACAATATTTTAACACTGGCTGTTTGACGCGGTTTGATAAAATATTGTCATTGCTGAAACCCACCCTGGTATTGAAACGCAATGCCCCGATCATCAAAAATTATTTTAGTGGTATTGAACAAAAGGAAATCCGCTCATCACAAACTTTTGAAATTTCACATTACACCGGCTCCGATAAAACTGCATTGCAAATAGGATCGTATCTGAGAAAAAATCTCTCTGCGGAATTATCGGAAGCTTTTGTGCATGGAAGTATTGCAACCGATGAAAAAATTGCATACAGCGATTTTGATGGACTGGTTATTATTAAAAATCAGGTATTTGAAAGTGTCGATAGCATCATTCATGTTGCGGAACATCTCAGTAAAGCATATTCAATTATGATCAAAGGCGATCCGTTGCAGCATCACGGATGGTTTGTTGTTACTGAAAAAGAATTTTCAGATTGGCCATCAGATTATTTTCCTCCTGAAATTTTAAATCATTCGCGTTCAATTTTGAATGGCAAAACAAAAATGCATTTGCAATTCACTCAAAAAATGCCGGAGGCAAAGGCGTCACTTGTTAAAATGGGAAATAGCATCGAACGAACACTTTCAAACGGCCAGTTTCCTGACAATGCATATCAGTTAAAAAGTCTGTTCAGTGAGTTTATGCTTTTGCCTGCATTATTTATCCAGGCCCAATCAGGAAAAGGTATTTATAAAAAAGAAAGTTTCGCGGAAGCAAAAAAATATGTGAGCAGTGATTTATGGAAAGTAATGGATGAGGTTTCAGCGTTCCGTTTAAACTGGAACCTGACTTCAGGTCTCGTTCTTCCCGAAGAAACTGTTTTGGTGACACCGGCAGTTAAAAAAACACAAGTTTCAAAAAGCCTCCGGATTCCTGGCGCCATGCAGTCAAAATTAACAAATCAATTACGGGAAGATATGTTGAGTTTATCGCGATTTTTTATTAACCAGGTACCATGAATTATTTCTTCACCGACATACCAAAACCTGTTCCGGTTGAAACCTATCACCAGGCAATTGCGCGTATGGTCGCGCGGTTGCTAAATACAGGCGTTGTAAAGGGTGTTTACCAGGTTGGCGGAATTACATCACCCGGCATTTCAGATATAGATCTTTATGTGGTTTTTCATGATGATACATCATTTGAAAGCAACCCCGTTAAAGAACTTTCATACCCCGACAATTATTTATTCACACACCGTTTATTCGGCACCTGTGAAAAAAATGCAATACAACTTGAACAGTTTACTTTTTTTGGAAAGTATAATTTTTTAGGAGGCACCCCAACCCCATTGTTAAACTATAGTGCAAATGAAGCTGATACACAGATATTAAAACACCAGGTAGCTTTGGAATACCTTGTAAAAGCCTGGTATAGCAATTCTATTGGTATGACCTATGGCATTATTAAATTGCGTAACTTTTTACTTCATGCAAAGGCAATTTTGCTAGATCTCGACTTCCTTGGAATGAAGGAGACGAATCTAATTAATTGCATTCATGATATTATGGAAGTAAGAAAAAACTGGTTTGATAAACCCGTCGGAAATGCTGCATTAACAATACTGGTCAAAAGGTATGATAAAGGATTACGGGAAGCTATTGCAGAGGCCATAACAGCCTATGGATTTTATGTTCCAGAGCAAGCCAGCCTCAGGTTAAGCAAACGGGTTTATTTAGCACCTTCAGCGAAGCTCCGCTTAAAGCGGGATGGTGTACTTTTTCCGGTTCGTGCCGCACGCTTTTCAAATAAGATCTATAAAATCCAGGACAAATTGAACCGGTTTACGGTTGAAATTCCCGTCAGTAATCAAACTATTCCCGCCATTATGCTTGATCGGCACCGTATCATGCAAGAAGCTTTTAAGTATAATTCGCAAAACCTTCAGGGATTTTTGTGTACCGGTCATGCCATGAATATTTTCCATTCAGAACATTATGACAGCTGAACGGCAAATCACGCCTGACCTGTTCAGGCTTCAGCTTCGTTCTTTCGCGGTTCATTTGATTATCTTTGCCGTCCCATGCTGATATCATTTAAAAACTGGAAAACCTGGTTCAACGCCTTACCCTGGTCGCTGAAATGGTTTGTTGTGTTGATTCTGATACGGCCAGTGGTTGATAATTTTTATTATCTAAAAGAAATATCACCCATATTTTCGCCTCTTTACATTGTCGGCGTTGTCACACCATTACTAGCGATATTCACAATCTTCAAAGTACCGAAACCGAATTATTCCAGGCTCGATACATATATGGGTGTATATTCTGTACTCATTGCAATTTCAAGCCTGTCGTTGCTGATAAGTGATGCTTTTTCACTCAATGCAATTGAATTTACATTAAAATTTTCGTTACCCTTTATCCTGTATTTTTTCTGCCGCAGACTGATAAGAAGCAAGGAGGATTTACATGGCGTATTCCAGACTTTTATCTACAGCACGTTTTTCGTAATAACTATTTTTTGCTATGAACTAATTTTTGATCCTATCAATATCCAGATCTCACGCGGACTGGAACGTTTCCAGGGAAGCTATGCCGATGTAATGAATTACGCCATATATATGACCGGAGGAATCCTGGTAATTTGTTATTCATTTATTGATAAATCGTTTCATGGACATGGTTCCGGTATTAAAAGATTTATTCCATTAATTATTGCATTAATTCTGGGTATTCTCCTGTTGTTTAATATTCATCATACTGCCAGTTATGTAGTTTTTATCGCGCTGTTAATTTTATTTCTGGTGCATACACTGAGAGCTAATTTCGGATATGGATTGTTGTTTGTTGTGGCTATATCAGGATTGATTTATATGAATGGAACTGCCTCATTCGATGAAAAAATCAAGCCCCTGATTCAGACTGATATTTCTGTTTACGAAGGTGAAAAAGATAACGAACAGTTGCTGCATGGAAGGATGGGAAGATGGATGCGGTTCTACGATCACTTTAATTCCCAAAACTCATTTGTTCAATTATTCGGTTTACCAGTTGGAATGGAGAATCCTTATCTCTTTATCGGAAAAGGATCGCACAATGATTTTGTGAGAACAACCATGTTTAACGGTTACCTGGGCTTGATAATTTATATTCTCATTATATTAAACCTGATCACCCGTATAACCGGCTACCTGCTTCCTATGCGGTTTGTCGGGTTTGGAACACTTTCAATAATTTTGTTGTATTCCATTTCAACCACGCCTTTGCTGTATGCGCCGCTAATGTATCTGTTACTACCGGTGTTTGCAATGCTGGCACTACCTAAACAGGTCATGGACTGATACAGCCCGATGGAAACAAAAAAGAAAGTTTTGATTTTAGGAAAACTGCCGCCCCCTTACATGGGTCCTTCGGTAGCTTTTGAAATACTAATCAATTCGGAATTAAAAAATTACTATCAACTGCTTCATCTTGATGTAAAAGCGAATGCCTCACTTGACACTTTAGGGAAATGGGGTTTTAAAAAAATATTTTCAAACCTTACCATCTACAAAAATCTGTATACTTTACTAAAGAATGAAAAACCCGACCTGGTTTTAATTCCCATCAGTCAGGCAACAATAGGATTTGTTAAGGATTCGGTATTTATCCTTCTATGTCGTCTTACACAAACCCGGTGCCTCGTTCAATTAAGGGGAAGTGATTTTAAAAGGTGGGTCGATAGTTCCGGGGCAATTACTCAATGGTATGTTAAAAAGGTTCTGAAATTTACCAAAGGCGTGCTGGTATTGGGTAATAATTTAAAATATCTTTTCACAGAATATTTTAATGACAACCAGATTTTCGTTGCACCAAACGGAGGCAATTATGCAATTCCGCCTGCCATTAAAAACGGTGAACTGCAGGTTCATATAATTTACCTGGCTAACCTGCAATCATCCAAGGGAATTGAAGATGTTCTGCAAGCCATGGTGCAAATTGAAAATACCATTCCCGGTGCCAGCCGGCTGACCGTCATAGGTGCCTGGCGTAAAGAGGAGACGCGCATCAGTTGTCTTAAGATTGTGGAAGAACACAAATTGCCGGTTACATTCCTGCCTCCTGAAGTAAGCCGGAATAAATTTCACCATCTAAGCTTGAGTGATATTTTTGTTTTCACACCCCGCGAACCGGAAGGTCATCCATGGGTCATTGTTGAGGCGATGGCCTCCGGCCTGCCGGTAATCTCCACCGATCAGGGTGCAATACGGGAATCTGTAACTGATAATGAAAACGGATTTATCGTACCTTCCCGTGATCCTGCAGCGATTGCCACTAAGTTAATATTACTCATCAATAATACTGAGCTGCGGAATAGAATGGGAAGAAAGAGCAGGCTGTTGTATGAAGAAAAATTCACCGAAGAGCGCATGGTGCAGAATTATATCCGGGCATTTGACAGGGTTATTGCTGAAACGGTTTAGCCACACTTTCACAAATTCGCTTGACCGGCAACCAAAGAAATGGTTAAATTTGTACCGGCAAATGAGTTGAAAATAATTATATCGTTTACCCGTGTTTATCTGATGGAACAACTGATACAAAGTCTGAAAGATGGTAAAATGACACTCCTCGAAGTCCCGTTTCCGGCACTTCAGAGTGGCAGTTTGCTTGTAAGAAATCATTTTTCAGTGATCAGTGCCGGTACGGAAGGCAAAACAGTTAAAGACGCGAGACTGGGTTATATCGGTAAAGCCCGGGCACGGCAGGATGAAGTAAAGAAAGTGATCCGCTCAGCAAAGACCACCGGCATAATGAATACCTACCGGATGGTCATGAATAAACTGGATGCTCCCTCCCCGCTGGGCTACTGTTGTGCAGGAGAAGTCCTGGAAGTTGCTGCTGATGTAACCGGTTTTAAAAAAGGTGATCTCGTTGCCTGCGGTGGAAATGGTGCTAACCATGCTGAAGTAGTTTGTATTCAGAAAAATTTATGTGTTAAACTTCCTGAAACTGTCGATATCTCACATGCTGCATTTGCAACATTGGGTGCCATTGCAATGCAGGGAATACGTCAGGCTGATTTACGATTGGGTGAAAATTGTATGGTAATCGGATTGGGATTAATTGGTCAAATGACACTGCAGATGTTAGCCGCCTCCGGTGTAAAAGCAATTGGAGTAGATGTTGATCCTGTGCAGGTTGAAAGAGCTATCAAAAACGGATCAGTTCATTCTTATCATAGAAACAGTGAGGGTTTGCTTCCCGCCGTTGAAATGCTGACTAACGGTTATGGCGTAGATGCAGTAATTATCACTGCAGGAACTTCCTCTACCGATCCGGTTGATTTTGCCGGCGAAGTTTGTCGACAGAAAGGAAAAGTAGTAATCGTAGGTGCAGTACCCACCGGATTTAAAAGAACAAACTATTTCCGTAAAGAACTTGAATTAAAAATGTCGTGTTCGTATGGCCCCGGCCGTTACGATTCGGACTATGAAGATAAAGGATACGATTATCCATACGGTTATGTAAGGTGGACCGAAAACCGGAACATGGAAGCCTTTGTTGAGCTTGTCAGTTCCGGAAAAATCAATATGGGTCCGCTTATTACCCATCAGTACGCTTTCGCGGATGCACTACAGGCCTATGACCTGATCATGCAGAAAAATGAATCGTATTCAGGAATAGTTTTGAAGTATGATGTGCAGCGACCTGTAAAATCGAGAGTCGATATTAAAGATTCTGTCATGATACCAGGACAAACTCCGGTAGCAGGATTTATCGGTGCCGGTTCGTTTGCACAAAATGTTTTATTGCCTGCTGTAGGCAAACAGGCCCGCATGAAAGGTGTTGCCACCGCTCGGCCGGCCAATGCAAGAAATATTGCCGATAAATATGGATTTGAATTTTGTACGGGTGATGCGAATGAAGTTTTAAACGATACAACAATTAATACAATTTTTATTGCTACGCGTCATGATTCACATGCGCGGTATGTAATGGAAGGATTGAAACATGGTAAAAATGTTTTTGTTGAAAAGCCGCTTTGCCTTACGGCAGAAGAACTGGATTTGATACGCGACCTTTATATTGAGTCGGGAAAAAATCTTATGGTTGGATTTAACCGTCGCTTTTCCCCATTGGTTAAAACATTAAATGCTGCCATCCGTCAATTGGGAACTGTACCTGTTAGCATTAATTATCGAATAAATGCGGGAGTGCTCCCTCCCGGTCACTGGATTCATGACCCTGAAACCGGGGGAGGAAGAATTATAGGCGAAGTATGTCATTTTATCGATCTGGCAGCACATCTTAGTGGTTCGCCGGTAGCATCCGTGAGCGCCATGACCATGACCGATGTAAATCACCAAAATGATACCGTTGCTATTAACCTCTCCTTTACAAATGGAAGCATCGCTAATATTTCGTATTTTTCAAATGGCAATAAAGAGGTAAGTAAAGAATTCCTGGAAGTATTTTTTGGTGGTCAGGTGGGAATACTCGACGATTTCAATAAACTTACTATCATCGGAAAAAAGAAAACTGAACAAAAAGTCAGCGGACAGGATAAGGGACATCAGCAAGAAGTAACGGAATTTCTGAATGCCATTTCAGAAGGAAAAAAATCTCCTATTCCTTTCGGGGAACAATACAACAGTATGCTTGCAACCTTCAAAGTGCTTGAATCCATTGCCGAAAACGGTTCACGAATCAGTATATAAAATTCAGCTTGTGAATGCTACCGCAATTTCCCAATCGCTGAACCTGTTAAGGGAATATATTGAAAACGAAAATTACAGGGGCTTTGATCCGTATGACGCTCTGAATTCACCGGTTTTTCAGTTGCCGCTTTTTCAGTCAAACAAGCTTTTGCGTTTCGGAATTCAACAGCTCGTTAAGCGAAGTCCTTTCAACATTCGTCCACTGCTAAACATTAAAAAAGGGTTAAATCCCGTTACCCTTGGACTGTGTATCCAGGGATATACGGCTCTCGGTGTGTGCGGATATGAAAAGGAAACTGTAGTACATGAAAAATGTAACATACTATTGTCGGAACTTGAAAAACTTGTATCGAAAGAATTTCATGGTGCGTGCTGGGGATATAATTTTCCCTGGGAGGCGAGAAATGCAACGATACCTGCCTACCAGCCTACCATTGTTGCAACAGGAATTATTACCAATGCCTTGTTTCTGTATTATAAGTTTTCCGGAAACAAAAAGTCTTTTGATTTATGCCGCAGTGCATGCGATTTTGTATTGAATGATTTGAATGTTCAGGATCAACCGGATGGGTCACTCTGTCTCTCCTACTCCCCTTCTGATAATACACAAGTGTATAATGCCAACATGAAAGGTGTTAGACTTCTTGCACAGGTTTATTCTGTGACCAAAGAGCAGATGCTTCTAGACACGGCAGAAAAAGTGACACATTTTGTAATGAAAAATCAGCAGAATAACGGATCCTGGTATTATTCCGCTTCCCCGAAAGGGAAATGGATCGATAACTACCATACCGGATACATATTAGATTGCCTTGATGAATACAGGAATTGCTCTGGCGATGGTAGATGGAATGAGCAGATTCAAAAAGGATTTGATTTCTATTTCACGAATTTGTTTGAAGCCGATGGTACGCCAAAATTTTTTCATAATAAGCGTTATCCCCTTGATTGCACCTCAGCTTCACAGGCTATCCTGACGCTCTGCCGGTTCAGGCAGCGTGCATCAGCCATGCGTACTGCCAACATAACAATTAAACATATGCAGTCGGAGTCGGGCTATTTTTATTTCCGGAAATACCGCTATTTCACCGAAAGACACTCCTTCATGCGTTGGTCAAATGCGTGGATGTTTGCGGCATTGAGTACATTGATTGGTGAAATGGATAAGCAAATTCCTACAGAAAAGCCAATTAGTTGATTTTTGGGCTACTAACACACAAGGCTTGTAATCATAGATATTATAATGATTTACAATTAATTGCAAACTATTTCCTGGATTTTTCAATGCTGAAAAGTATTATATCTATAAATTTTAAGTCGATAAAAAGATTTTTATTTTATTACTTTTACATTATATTATATTCATGAAGTAACTGCTGTTCCGGGAGCAGTAAATAATTTTTAAAAAGACTATTTTTAAGTTCGGGGCTTATGAGAAATAATTTACTTGTCAAGCGGGAAAAATCAGATGGTAAACTGCGTGACCTTTTCCGGTTTGGAAATGTAACCAGTTCTATCCTTAAAGACCCGGGAGAAGAAGTATACCAGTATTTATCGGATTACATTAATATTGAAAACGAACGCACCATTGTGATGATGACAAAGACATCATTTAACGTGGATGCCCTTTCCGACAACTACTTTACAACGCTGGTTAACTTTGCACGCATCAATGATATTCCGAGAATCAACAGATTTTTTCATGCCATCAACCAGAAACTTCCTATGGATGGTATTTTTGTTGGCTGTGCAGAAACCAAAGGTGATCGCAAATTACGGCTGCTGAAAAAATACCCTCCCGTTATAGGACAAATTTACTACCTGTTCGATTTTATATTCAAACGGATTTTCCCTAAACTGCCGGTCACCAAAAAAATTTATTTTAAAATAACCGAAGGAAGAAACCGCGTCATTTCATGGACCGAAACATTAGGGCGTTTATACAGTTCCGGTTTTAGTATTATTGACGAGAAAAAAATTAACGGCAAAATGTATTTTGTTGTTAAGAAAGTGGATGAACCATCATTGGATGCTGAACCTTCTTACGGACCGATCTGCAAAATGAAACGGTTTGGACAGTTTGGAAAAGTGATCAATGTATACAAGTTCCGCACCATGCATCCTTTTTCTGAATACCTACAACAATACATTTATGACAAGAATAGTCTGCGCGAAGGCGGGAAATTTAAAAATGATTTCCGTATCTCAACTGTTGGAAGGTTTATGCGGAAATACTGGATTGACGAACTACCAATGCTCGCGAACCTGATTAAAGGTGATATAAAACTTGTTGGAGTGCGGCCCCTCAGCCAGCAATACCTCAGTTTATATACACCGGAACTCAAGGAAAAACGTCTTCAACATAAACCGGGATTGATTCCGCCGTTTTATGCAGATCTTCCAAAAACACTCGATGAAATTATGAAGTCTGAAATGAATTATCTGACCCAGTATGAAAAAAATCCGATTGCAACAGATGTGAAATACTTTTTCAGAACCTTACAGACCATCTTATTTAAAAAAGCACGTAGTAACTAAATACAAAAGGGCATTTAAAATCCGCTTAATTTTTTACAGCAGTAATTATCTCCCGGGCAACCTGGAAAGTGTGTATCTCTGACGAATTACTTATCTGAATCATATATGCTCCATCCGTTAGTTTATCGGTGGCATTGAAGATAAATTGGTTATAGCCCTGCATCACATTAATATTTTCAAGTTGTACCACTTTGCCTTTTGAACTCATCATTTGCATGGTGGTGGTGGTTTTGTTATCACTATAGAAACGCACTACCAGGTGAGAAGAAAATGGAACCGGTCCGTATAATACATTCGAAACCGTTTTTACTTTGCCATTGGGCGCCGGTACCACTCCCGTTACGGTAACATCTGATTTTTTAAGAATATCCCAGTTGATTGCAGCATCGGCACCGGGAGTTGTTTTAATGCTGTTCAACTGAAGCCAGGCATCTTCGGAACCATTCGATAACATTGCTGAAAAATGTCCTTTACCTGTAATGCCAACCACTACCTGGCGTGCTTCAAAAGGAGACTTCAGCAAATCGTTCGGAATACCTTCCCGGTAAACAAATTCAATCATCCCTTTTTGGTAAATCGGCTCCGTACACGCAAATCCAATACGGTAACGGTTATGCCCATCTGATAATGGAAATTGGAGCTGGTTTATATTGGAAACACCGTACCACGCTTTGACCGTTCCGGAAAGCGAGCCTTCCTCTGACTCTATAATACAGGTGTTGGTGGAAGAATTACCCAACGTGATAGTATTCCGGCCGGAACTTAATATTCCCCTGTTCAGTTGCAGGCGGCTCAAAATCTGTATCGATTGATCAAGTATCACACCCGATGCATTTTGGATTACCAGGTTTTTAATTATAACAGGAAGACCATTCCCCGAATGTTGCGCAACCGAACCATTAAAAACATAGGTGGCATCCTTGTTAAAATCTTTTTTGCCGGTCATCTGAATATTACCGGTGTTCCCTTTTTTATCAATGCCTGCATCGGATCCAATCATCAAAGTGGCAGTGGGTCCCAGTAATAAATCACCGTTACCTTCTAATATAGCAGATCCCAGTTCGAGTGCGCCATGACAGGTTATGCCCCCGGAATTTTTGAATTTCGAAATTCGAATTGTGTTGGATTCGATGGTAACCTGTGATCCCTCATCGATGACCAGTTGGTTGATGGGAATTTCATCGCTGATAACCAGTTTTTGACCATTTGTAACCAGAATTTTCCTGGCTCCGTCACCGGGAGGTTCCAAAGCGGGTATCCACTCCGACCCATCATAAACTTCCCATACAGTGGCATCTTCCCAATTCCCTGATGCTACCGAACGGTAATCACCGGAAGCAAAGGCCCGGGTATCTTTAATATCATAAAAGTTGAAGTAAATGACAAGCAAAAAAACAGAGAGCAACGACACCGCAGCAGCGGCAGCAATTTTCATCCTGGTGCTGAGATAAGCTCTTTGTCGCGATCGTAGTTTATTCTTCATACTTAATTATAGTAGCAACGTTGGTTACAATGCGCGATTACCTGACCGGAAATTTAAACCTCCTGATTCCTAGAAAGTGAAGATTTCATTTAGTTTGATAAGAAAGGACCCTAACACCACAACAATGAAGGCCCATTTGAGGAATTTCCTGTTTATCAGTTCCATTTTGTTATTTTTTTAGAATTAACCCCCTTCACAGAACGATTTTTTACGATTGCGGCAGGTTAAGGTTTCACCCCGTATGAAGAATGAGAACAAAAAATGGGATGAAGAAGCAGAATTAGAACCTAAAGGGAACGAATAACTGACCGCTCTCATTCAGTTTCTGTTTCTGTTTCTGAATATTAGCCTAATTGGGAATCGAATTAACTAGTGCAGAATGAGAAGCAGAATGAGAATGAGAACGAAAATGAGGTGAAAACCTTACCCCGGTGCAGAATGGGAAGCAGAATGAGAATGAGAACGAAAATGGGATGAAGAACCCCACCGATATATAATTCTATAACCGATCTAAATTTGCACGAATTCTTTCTAACACATCTTCAAAGGCGGGTTGTCCATTATAGTACAATGAAGCTGTGGCCTTAAATCGTTTTTTAAATTTTTCGCGAATTGCCGCATTTGTGAGTTTGAACGCTTCATTTTGTTCATGATACTCTGTCGTTCCAATGAAGTTTACTACAGTTTCATTGTCCAATAGGCAAAATATGTCATAGTATTGTCGCATTAAATTAGGACGCTCCTCTCCTGTTTCTTGTTCCTTTCGAAATTTAGTAGTAATAGTTTGTAGCTTTTCAACAAAAGTGTAACCAGGATGATAGCACGGAATTTCTTTGGCTCTATTGTCTTTTATTTTAATCCCAGGAGTGAGATTTGCCTTTTCAAATGCCCATGAACTAATCATGATTGGACTATTTGGTGTGACAGTATCAAAACCTGCTTCTAATAATATACCATCCTTTAATCCTTCACTTTTTCTTATAGCACTCTTGTATAATAAACGAATTCCACCACTGTTATAATTTTGTTTAATGTCAAAGGAAGTGTCCCTTTCAACAGAAACTATTCCCTCAATAATAATTTCTTGAGCAAGTTGATCATAAAAATTTTTGCGTGATTGTATATGGTTTGATTTAATTTTTTTGGGATTTGTTTCAACATTTTGACTTGGCAAAGGCTTGATGAAAATATCGATATCTTCAGAAAATCTATGAATGATTTTATAACCTTTCGAAAGCGATGTGCCGCCTTTAAGTTCAAATTCAAAGCCTTGTTTTTTTAGTCCATATAAAACATGCATTAACCAATAATCCTTTTCTATGAGTTGTTCAATGATACCTTTTCTGCAGAGAGTATTTTCAGGAGTTGCGGAAATTCTTTATGGTCATGAAGATATAATTCAGACATTTTCAAAGGAATGAATTTATCAGGGTAGTCAATAATGATTTGGTGCGGACATTTCCGTATTCCTTAACAGAGCGCTTCAGTCGTTTAAGATTGAAGCTTTTTAGTTTATGTGCAACATTATCCATTATTACTTTTGCATCTTCTGCTGTATTATCCAAATTGTTAACTAAATCTACAAGCAAAAATTCAGGAGTGACCTTTTTTGGAAATCGATGCTTTAAATGAAAAGTGAAAGTTTTCCCTCCAAGTTTAAAATCGCCATGTCTTTTATGATTATAAACTACCCGTTTGTTATACAATTGCGTTGTGCCGACTCCAAGAGAATTATAATCATTAGGTGATATCAACAAAAAATATTCATCTTTTAAAAATGAACGGACGAGTTTTTCTTCGTCTGGGGGTACATTTCCAAAAATGCTGTTTTCCGGGCAATAATAAAGTCCAGTAGTTAACTTTTGTAATGTGCCATCTTCAACTAACTCCATAACATGACGATCTACTGCGTTTGACCATTCGATAAGATCAGAACGCCGATATATCATTCCTGGTTTCAAATGGCTTTTTAACTCTTTTACTTTTAACATTGGTATGCTTTTATTCAAAAATACAAATAAAAGTTGCAATTTGCAAGTATTATAATTTAAATTTCATGCAAATTACTTTATAAGAATCTATTTTATAATGAATTATATATTATTATTGTCATTATATAAATAGATCTCAAACAAAAATGTTGATTTTAGAGTCGATGCCATGATAGAACTCTGTATTGTAGAATGAGAGGTGAAATGAGAATGAGAACGAAAAATGGGATGAAGAAGCAGAATTAGCACCTAAAGTGAACGAATAACTGACCGCTCTCATTCAGTTTCTGTTTCTGAATATTAGCCTAATTGGGATTCGATTTAACTAGTGCAGAACGAAAAGCAAAATGAGAATGAAAACGAAAATGGGATGAAAAAGCAGAACGAGAACCTAAATGGAATGAATTACTGACCGCTCTCATTCAGTTTCTGTTTCTGTTTCTGAATATTAGCCTAATTGGGAATCGAATTAACTAGTGCAGAATGAGAACGAAAATGAGGTAAAAACCTTATGGTGCAGAATGAGAAGCAGAATGAAAATGAGAATGAGAACGAAAATGGAATGAATTACCTAACCCGCTCTCATTCTCATTCCCACTCTCATTCTGTTTAGTAGCCCTATCGGGAATCGAACAAATCAGATCGGGTCAACTTTGAAAAGCATGGATTTTTTAATCCATAATCCCGCCTTGATTCAGAATGAGAATGAGAATGGGAACGTAAAAATATTCGTACTCTTTCTCATTCTCTTTCCCGCTCTGTATTTAGTAGCGAGGGAGGGAATCGAACCCTCCACCTCAGGGTTATGAATCCTGCGCTCTAACCACCTGAGCTACCTCGCCATTATAAAATCCACTTCATGCCGGATTTAAGGGCGCAAAGATAGAAATACCCGGGACAAATTGAAAGTAACGGAGTAAACAAAATAATTACAAGACTTCATATTGATTTTCAACACATTAAATGATAAAATTAAGCGATCATTTTTCGCCTGTTATATCAAGTAAACTGACGGAATATCATAAAAAATCCCCCAGTTTTGAAAGAAACCACCCCTTATTGTCCTACATCCTTTAATTTCAGCACTAAATTTGCTGTATACAGATAGGATCAAAATAACCATTATGGTAAAACAACTACTCGCTTTAGCAATTTCAGCATTTTCTTTGACCGGCCATTTACTGGCCCAGCAAAATGATTTACGCCTTACTTACGATGCCAACCAGGGTGTTTCACAACTGGCGGGCGCCAGTAAGGTTTATATGTACTCCGGGGCCGTTACCTCCAGCCCCAGCGCTTCCTGGGAATGGATAATTGGGAGTCCTAACCTGGACGATGGAATCGGTCAGATGACTTCATTAGGAAATGATATTTGGACTATCTGCATCGACCCATTGAGTTATTACAGTTCCGGTGTTGCAGGCCCCATTCCGGGCGGAACTCCGATTCTTGCCATCGATATGTTTTTCCGTAATGAAGATGGCACCCAGACCGGTTATAATTTTAACGGCAGCTATATCATCCTTGATATGACCACTACCCCACCCTCATCAAACTTTAACGGAGTGGTAGCAGGCACCTGCGCGGTTGGCGTAACAGAGCTGCCACTTAAGGAGTTTGTGATGAATAATTTTCCTAACCCTGTTAAATCAAATACGATTATCACGTATAACCTGAAAAGCAACGCACACAATGTTGTGATAAAAGTGTATGATGTAATCGGACAGCATGTAAAAACATTCCGCCAGGAAACGCGGAAATCAGGAGTTCATAAAATTACCTGGAATGGCGATAATGATAAAGGTGCCCTGTTAAAAAACGGACTTTACTTTTATTCGCTCGAAGTGGATGGAGTTTCGATTAAAACAAACCGTTTGATTTTATCGAGGTAATTGCAATACCAGTTATTACTCGATACAAATCATTTTTATAACCGCATTCATTTCACCGCTGATCAATCTGCAGTAGTAAACGCCTTTGCTTACATTATCAAACCGTGCAATGTAATTACCGGGCTGCATAACCTGATCGACGAGTGTTGTAACTTTCGCACCCAGTACATCATACACTTCCAATATAACCCTGTTATTTCCTGATACAGAATATCCGATTGTTGTAAATTCCGTAAAGGGATTAGGAGCGTTTTGCGTAAGTCCGGGTACTAAAGGTTCAAGAGGAATAAGTGAATTGATAGTTGCGTATTTTATTTGTGCAGCCAATGAGGAAGCCTGTAAAGAACCAAGGTCTTCGCCTGCCATCAAAGCGAATGCAATTCTTACCGAATCACCTGAACCAATGGTGTGAGGTCCTGATGCAACAGTCATGGATACATCATTACCCGCACCCGTGGTTCCTGAAGCTATACGGGGCACACTTAACGTCTGGAATTTTTCCGGTGTGGTGAAGCCGTCATAAATGCTGATGCTCCCTCCTGCTCCGTCATTATCGAGTGCATGACAAACATTAGGAGCATTGGATGTAAGCTGTTTTATTCCCGCATAGTACGATGGGCTTCCGGTATTGTAAACATAACCCAGTTTATTGGGTGCGTCATACTCACCTTTATTGTCAATTACATTTCCAATATCCCAGTCTCCATAAATTCCTGCAAAAAGGTTGTTAATTGAATTACCGCCGGAGTTGATAATGGTATATTCCACAATAATATATTTTCTGTCGGCAGGACTGCTCCAGGCAAATGTTTTTTGGTTTACAACCACATCAATCTGGTTACCTCCGGCACCATCATCATTAAAACGGCTGTCGAGATCAAAATCAGAATAGACTGACGGAATAATTTTCCTTACATTAATCATCGAAACAAAATCATCTTCCATGACACTTACAGGTGCGCCGAATAAATGATCAGATACTTTTGATGTGTCGGTACCAATCATTAATCCGCCTTCATACAATAAAGATGAACCTCCGTTGTAAGTAAAACCAATTCCCTGGCCCTGTGCAATATTATAACCAATGCGGCCTTTACTGGTAATTGAAGTACCAACATCGTTTACAAGTACATTGATATAATCAACATTAACAACCAGGTCAAAAATCTGCCAGTCGGTATAAGTGCCATCATTAAACGTAAGTGTAAACGTAACTTTTGTATTGAACGGAACACTGTTTCCGATAACCGCCTTAAATGGACTGGAACCATTATTATACGCACCCAGTGTATTCATGAAGCCCGGGTTGATGGAAGGTGAAATAATATTTATGTTCGGATCATTGCAGGTAAGTGTGACATTAAGATTTGTTAACGGCTGCAGGTAATTGATAAGGAATACCGTCAGGTCAAGCGTATCATCTCCCGCAAATGCATCATCATTGTTATCGGTAATCAGCAGATCATCCATCCGTACCGATTTCGGACTTTCCGTTAATGCACGAAGCATATTCAATCGTCCTTTCCCTAACTTATTTACATACTGTAAATTTCCGGGTACTGCATAAATATCATCCGATGTCGCACGTAATTGTTCGGCAAGTTGCATGGGTGTGTAAAATGCAAACTGTGTTTTTATCATTGCAGCAGCGGCTGCAACAATGGGTGCTGCAAATGAAGTTCCTGATGAAAACGAATAGGTATTATCAAAAATGGTTGAGTAAATTGCTTCACCAGGAGCGCTGATATCTACAAAGGCACCATAACTTGAATTAACCCATTTGGTATCGGTGTTATTGGTACCGGTAACCGAAAAAACATTTTTGTACGAAGCGGGAAAAAATGGATTTTCATTATTGGAATTTCCACTGGCTCCGATTACAAGTGCATTTTTATTAATGGTTGCATAATCCACTATATCCTGACCAAATTGCCCGCCGCCAAATCCTCCCCAGGAACAGTTGATAACCACGCAGCCATGATCTGCTGCATAAATAATTCCATCATAAGCCCCGGTGAGTACACCGTTATTTGAAATTTTAATGGGCAGGTATCTTGTTTTAAAACCTGTTCCGGCAATACCCACACCGTTATCCGTAACTGCACCGGCCAGTCCGCAAACAAAAGAACCGTGAACTGCATCTATGCTGGGGTCGTTATCATTTTGTCCGACATCCCATCCCATAAAATTATCAATGTACCCATCATTATCATCATCAATACCATTGATTGGATCCAGATAATTGTATTTAATTCCTCCAGCCAGGTCAGGGTGGTCAAGATCAGTTCCGGTATCGGTTACTCCTACCACAAAATTGGTGTCTCCCTGGGTGATGTCCCATGCATCAAAAGCTTTAATTAATGCAAGGTAATATTGAGAGGCTGTATCGGGATCATTAGGATTGTAAAGCAGTTCCATTTTGTAGGAAGGCTCTGCATATTCAACCAATCCTGTCGCCAGCATTAAATTAATTGCTTTTTCGAGATGTAAACTTCCCGAAATCGTGGCTTCATAAATTGTTGAAATATCAATCAGTTTCTGACCGTGTGCATTGCGTTCGGTTGCAGGTGTGGTATGATTCGGGAACTTCTTTTTGATGGTAACGGTGCCTATATGCGCAAATGCATCATTTAGTTTGTTCAGACTGATACTATTGGTTCGGCATGCGGTTTCGTAACCGGGTTTAACCTTAAATATTATTTTATTGTATTCGTAATTTGCAGGTGATAAATGGGAAGGAATTCGGAATTGCTGTCCAAAAGCAAAAGGAACAGCAATTACTACCATGAATACTGCCAGTGAAAGATATATAAGTTTTCTCATGCTACTTTTAGGATTGAATAGTAAAGATAAGAAGCCAAATTGACTTTAAGTGGAACAAGTGGAAATAATGAAATGTTTTGACCGGGCTGCAACACCCGGAAATTTATCTGTAAATCGCAATCAAAGGCTTGCTGCCGCTTTTTACAGAAGCACGGTACATGCCATCACTGTTAAAAATCAGTTCGGTATTACCAGAAGCATCCACTGCAATCAATCCCCCTTCCCCGCCAAGGGCAACCAGTTTTTGCAAAACCACCTTTTCACATGCTTCACGAAGCGATAAACCTTTGTATTCCATTAAACAGGAAATATCGTAAGCCACCACTCCCCTGATAAAATATTCACCATGACCCGTACTTGAAATGGCGCAGGTTGCATTGTTGGCGTATGTACCCGAACCGATAATCGGTGTATCCCCGATGCGATTATAACGCTTATTGGTCATGCCACCTGTGGAGGTCGCAGCAGCCAGATTACCCTGTTCATCCCGGGCAACGGCCCCTACCGTCCCGAACTTTTTTTCACCGGAGTGATCCATAATTGTTCCGGACGTATCTTTTACCGCCAGCCACTGGTTATGACGAAACGTGTCGAAAAAATAATCGGGCGCTTCAAATGGAAGATTGAACATTTGCGCCAGCTCCTCGGCACCGGCACCTGACAGCAAAACGTGTTCAGTGTTTTCCATTACCAGCCTGGCAAGCTGAACCGGGTTTTTAACACCCGTTATCCCGGCAACAGCTCCTGCTCTCAATGCTTTACCTTCCATAATTGAGGCATCCATTTCATGTCGACCAGAATTGGTAAAGACCGAACCTTTTCCTGCGTTAAAAAGCGGATTATCTTCCAACAGGCTCACTGCTACCGTAACGGCATCAAGAGCGGTTCCGCCGGCAGCTAACACATCCTCCCCACCCTGCAAGGCCATTTTTAATCCATTGGTATACGCCTCTTCCTTTTCAGGAGACAATTCAGTCCGTAAAATGGTACCGGCACCTCCATGTATTGAAATTGTATAACTCATAAATTTAAATTTTGAACCGGTTTCCCGGGTAATCATTTCCTGCTTCCAAAGATAGCACTTCCGATGCGGATCATGTTGCTGCCCTCATCGAGTGCGATTTTGTAATCGCTGCTCATTCCCATGCTCAGTGTTTTAAAATCAGAATTGTTTCCCGATTCATTTAAAAGCGTATCGAAAACATTTTTTAGTGTTTTAAATTCTTTCCTGATAATATTTTCATCCTCAGTGAACGAAGCCATTCCCATAAGGCCATATAATAGTATTCCGGGTAACGGTTGAAGGAAAAATTGCCGTGCCGCCTGAAGTGCTTCATGCGGCGAAAGCCCGAATTTGGTTTCCTCGCTGGCAATATGCACCTGTAATAACACCGGAATATCACGATTAAATTTAACTGCCTGTTTGCTGACTTCCTGCAAAAGGGAAACTGAATCAATGCCATGTATCAGATGTACGAATGGTGCAATTACTTTTACTTTATTTGATTGAAGATGTCCAATGAAATGCCAGTTGATCGCATGTGGAAGCGCCTCTTTTTTTGTTACCAGCTCCTGAACATAATTTTCACCAAAATGCCTTTGACCATGGTCGTAAACCATTTGCACAGATTCAACCGGTTTTGTTTTTGAAACGGCCACAAGTGTTGCCTGGTAGCGACCGAGTTCGGCGATAAGGTCATCCAGCTTTTTCAGATCCGGTTTCATAATGATAATCCTTCAGGAATTGGTAAATTTGAACTTCAAAGGTACTATCCTGAATCGTATTCTCATGAAATCAATGATATGTTCTGACGTGCACGACCATGTTGGCAATCTGGAATCTGCTTTAATGGTTGCAAACACCGCTAATTGTGATTCGGTAATCTTTTGTGGCGATCTGTGTTCACCCTTTATGCTTTCGGTTTATAATTCCGGTTGCAATCTCCCGCTTCATATGGTTTTTGGCAATAACGACGGTGACCGTTTCCACATGGCGAACAAAATACAGGTGTTGAATATCGACCGGCCTGAGGGACGAAAACTGCATTTGCACGGGGAATTTTTACTTTCCGAAAAGGGACATTCCCTTGAAGGAATACCGGAATACATTGCACTTGCTGTTTATCATTATCCTGAAATGGCCCGTGTTATTGCCCTTTCGGGGAAATACAATATGGTTTGTTGCGGGCATTCCCATAACAGTTCCATTGAAAAAGTTAATGAAACCATTCTGGTTAACCCGGGTTCGCTCATGGGGTATGTAACCGGAAATGTTATGCAACCGGTAAAGCCTTCATGCATAATTGCCAACTGGTTTACAGGAGAGCTTGATTTGATAGAACTATAATTTGCTGATGAAAACATATATCCTGGAAACAGAACGGTGTCGGTTGCGGAAAATGGATACCGGCGATGCTGCTGCTGTTTTCAGGCTGAATCAACATCCTGATATATTCCGCTTTACCACCGATTCGCCTTTTCAATCGGAAGAAGAGGCACTGGAATTTTTAAAAAATTATGATCCCTATTCTAAAACGGGGTTCGGCCGGTGGGCAGTCGACCTGAAAAGCACCGGTGAATTTATTGGCTGGTGCGGATTAAAATACATCGAAGAAGAAGATGAAGTTGATATCGGTTACCGCTTTCTTCCTGAGTATTGGGGGAAAGGGTATGCTGTTGAAACAGCAAATGCCTGTTGCAAATGGGGTTTTGAAGTGAAAGGTTTGAAGCGGATTGTCGCACGTGTTCACAAGGAAAATTTTCGTTCTATCCGGGTATCAGAAAAAATGAATATGGTTTATGAAAAAGATTTGATTTACGATGGAGTTGCGTGGCTGAATTATGTTGTCGCCACCCCGTCGGGGTTAGGTAACCCCGACGGGGTGGGGTAGAATCAGGTCAGATTCCAACAGAACCCTTTGAAACAATTGTTCCAAAACAAACCCTATATGGGCGAATTGTAAAAGTACCTTATCATTAATATTCAATCAATTGTGAAAAGTTGTTGGACATCATTAGGACTTTGACCATCAAAACAATGTCCAAAATCGCCAGACTGTCAGGAGTTTGCGCGGTTGAAGGATGGACTTTGACCCCCTCCTGGGTTCCTGGCCAGATTGGATTTTTCTGCTTGGAGACTGCCAATATATTTTCCGGTTAAAGATTTTGAAAGTCCATGTCTATGTAAAAGTCCAGACGCGTCATATCTTGTTGTGAAAAGAATTTCAATTAGATTTGAAAAAATCATCGGTCATGAAATCAATAGTCATAATCCTAATATTTTGCTTTTCTTGGAGTTTTACACCTGGTCAATCGAGCCTGACAACAATAAATTTTTAAGATTCAAAGGTTCCAGATTTAGCGGCTAAAGGATTAATTGAATTTCTAAGTATGAATGTAAATGACTTTGCAGGAGAAATGATTGCTTTCTATGATTACAAAAGAGCAACATGGGATGGTACATGTGTTGAATTTACAAAGGTCATTGGTGAAGGAACCTTTTATAATTACAAGTGTGTTATTAGTCAAAGTCCATATCCACCAGGAAAAATAGGAAGAAAATTATTATTAGCGAAAACAAATTACCAGCATTAATTTATTGGTCGGAGATTGCCAATATATTTTCTTGTAGAAAATTTAGTAATTAAACTAATTTTGAATCCATCAACATATATTTAAATTATGGATGTCCAGAAAGTAAAAAAAGAAGCAACCATTATAAAAAATAAAGATGGGTTTGAAGCTGCTTCCAATTTCATTTTAGAACATCTGAACAGTCCAGGCAGGACATTATCTGAAAGTATTTCACTGCTTCAAAAATTGATACCTTATTACCTGTCAGCAAAACATTCCAAAAATGAAGCCTTGGAAGTAATGACTAATACACTAAATCAATATTCCCAGGAAGAAATCATTAAAAGTGATTTTGTTGCTATTGGTGAAGTCTATCTTAAAATAGGATTAAATCATCAAATCAAATTCCTGGAATTTTACATAAGGGAATTTATTAATTCTGGTTCCTATAAGGATAGATTTATTTTTGATACCTTCCTAATTCACCAATCCTTGTTTATAGCTTATATAGCTGCAAAACATTATGATCATGCATTTAAAATTATGCAGCAGCATTTGCATTATTGTTTTTCATTCCATCCTTTTAATGATGTACAGTTAGAGAACTTTAACAGGGTACATGTTGTTCTTAGTGAATTGGCTGTTATACAAAATAATGTTGACCAGTATTTTTTGCATAGAATTCAAAGCATGATTATGGAAAGTCATATATACAAAAGTCCTGTAAATTGGAATGAAACAGATTTGAAATTTAAATGCTTTGTTAATGATAACTTATTATTTAAGATAAAAACATATGCTGAAAAGGAATTTCCGCAGATTGCAGAAAATGAAAGCCTAATGCATAGCTTGCATGAAGCATATTTAAAAATAGTTAAATAAATAATCTCCTATTGAATCATGGGTTCACCTTCAGCTGCAATCCAATTAGGAATAGCCGGAAACATGATATTCCTATCAAAATCTGTTGACCATTCAATTAAGTTTTTTTCATGTGTAATTGTTCCTTTGAAAAGTGCAGCAATCCTGGTTCTATTATATTCAATTGCCAATGCCTTGCAAAAATAAACTTCCTTTAATTTCATTCTTTCATCAGCAATCACTTTTGGAATGGCAACATTCAAACCTAATTTGTAAAATTCCACAGCTGGATATAAAAGCAAGCATTTATTTTGAAATGTCTGAAACATTTTATTTGCAATATACGCAGTAATAAATTTGTTGTTGGACAACAACAGACCAGTAAGAAAATTTAACTATCTAACACCTAATCAAGTCTTCTCAAAAAAAATTGCACTTATTACTTGAACTTGGGTTTTAATTAGTTTTAATAAGTTTAATTGATGATTTGTTTTTAAAGTATTTCAAAAAATATATTCCGGCAGGCCATTTTGTTGTATTAATTTCAATGTTGGATATCAAAGAAAAATTTAATATTATTTGACCTAAGGAATTATAAATTCCTATCTCAAGTTTTTCTGCCCCAGCATACTCTATATTTAAAAAATCACTAATTGTACTATTCACAACAAAAATATTTGGATTGCCCAAATCAAGATTCCCTGTGCTTACATAACAATCAGTACTGTCGGTCGATAGACAGACTGAATCAAAGAAATAATATGTGTTAGGGCTGTTAGGAACACAATTATTAAGGGTATTAGCATCAGTAAAAAAATTACCAACATACAAATATTCATAAGCGGAATCTGCAACAAAACTTCCTTTTATCATCGTCCAATTCAAACTATCCGAAATAATTGAAGTAGAGTATACCTTAGAATCGTTATTTATAAGTTGGGTGGAAGGCACATTTCCGGGTACATTATATGTCGTCAATTTCAAACCCATATTATTTGTGGCACAATCATACCCTTGCACATCAGAAAGAGAAACGAAAAAAGAAGCATAATAAACTTGATTTAATATAAGGGGCTGTGCTAATTGAATTCCAAAATACTCTCTGATATTAGGTAATGTTAGGGAGTTGTTAATAAAACCCATTATTGCAAAACCTTGTTGTGCATTTTGATAACCTAAACCCGTATATGGTACATTTAGACTTCCCGATTGACACGCATTAAAGTAATCGGGACTCTCAGTAATAGAATTCCATCCGATGGCATAATTCACTTGTCCTGCTTGCCAAGGGCAGGCTAGCGTATCTTCAAAACTAGGATTAGGCACTAAATTTTGGCTGTAGCAATTTAGTGATAAGCATAAAAGAGCACTAATAAGCAGGAATTTCATAATCAATTAAAATTTTGAAAGGGTAAGGAAAAATCTCTAATCACCTATTTGCTATTCCTAGGATAAAAGGCAAGATTCATAATTAATCAAAGATAGAAAAAAAATTTGTAAATACCCCCAAAATCCAAACAATTTAAAAGTAGAGTAAAAATCTCAAATTTTAAACTATCAATATGAAAAAAAGCAAATACACCGAAACACAGATTATTGCGGCATCAGCCAAGCCATTTTCTTAAATTGGAAGGGTAAGTATGGCGGATTGGAAGTCAACGAATAAAAACGACATCGGGCGTTGGAAGAAGAAAATTCCCGGCTTAAAAAGATGTATGCTGATGTAAGCATGGATCATCAGATTATAAAGGAAGTTCTATCAAAAAAACTGGGGCTCTTCGAGCAAAAAAAATAATCAAGAACATTGTACAGGACCATTCTTGTACGGCACTCAGGGCCTGTTAGCTGATAGGAATTGCTCGCAGTATTATTTATTTTAATTCAGGCAAAGATAATACTCCGGTCATCTCAGCGTTAAAACAACATGTTGAAAAGTATCCAACTCATGGTTTGCCTAAAACATTTGCTTACTTACGGAAAGCCGGTAACAAAATGAAATAAAAAAAAGAATTCATGGCTATATATAAAATGCTTAAATTAAATATTCGTAGAAAAGGAAAACCTCGCTTGCCGGTAAGTAAGAATAAAACAACCATTGTAAAAAAATGCTCATACCTAATCAAAGTTGGTCTATTGATTTAATGTAAGACCGATTTGAGAATGGAAGGACGATTAGAACTTTTAATGTAATAGATGATTTTATCAGAGAAGTTTTGGCAATTGAAATAGATGTATCACTTCCTTCAAGACACATCATTCGAATACTTTAACAAGTCATTGAATTGAGAGGTAAATTAAAAGATACGAATGGATAATGGTTCTGAATTTATTGCTATCATATTTGAATTGTGATGTAAGGAACAAGAAATCGAATTGTTGTATATTCAACCAGGAAAACCCCACGCAAAATGTCTTGATGGAAAAATTTAATATATAGGCTAGCTCCTGATTAAAAAAAATTCTGAAATCTCATATACCAGCCTGGATGTTGAAACGCTTTCCAGCGGATGCGGGGTTTGCGGCAGGACCAGCAATGAACCCTTTTCAAATAAGGAACATGTTTGTTTTGTTTCCTCTACCGATACCATTTTATCCCTGTCACCTACCGCCATTCGAACTGAAATTTTTATGCTGCTTAACATATCGTCAGTAAGGGGTTTGTCGCCTAATTTTTTCATGAAACCTGCTGTAGCTTCCATCACCAATTTCCAATCGGCCGGATGGTGACGCGACTCAAGTTGCTCGGCGAAACGGGGAACTTTTGAATGTATGATTTCAGGGGCAAGGATGCCCGCTTCTTTCATTGCCGATTCCGGGTTCCATTTCATTTTAGTCGCAAGGGTAAATAGGCCAGAAAATTTATCGGGATGTTTCGTCGCGATTGACAAAGCTACATATCCACCCATACTATACCCAAAAACAGGAATGTTTTCAAGTTGATGCTGCTGCAAATAATCTGTCACATCTTTTTCAAATAAATCCAGGGAAAAACCTTCCTTCGGAACCGATGCACCGCCATGACCTGAAAAATTCAATAAGTGTACGGTGAAAAATTTATCAAGTGCCAATTTAAGTTCATCAAATTGTGATGCACTTCCCAGCGCTCCATGAAGTAACAGAATATGATTATTGTTCATGTTACATAGGGTTCATAAGGTCATCAATTTTATTATCAATGTGCTGATCCAGTTCCCTGAAAATTTCATCATTCATTACCGATAATTGTTCCGGAAGATAAGTTTTATCAATTACTCCGTTTTTAAGGTAATGAATACGATCGCATAAATTAGTCAACGATTCAAGCAAGTGACTGGTGATGATAATTGTTTTACCTTCCTGCTTCAAACGCTTTAGAACAGCTGTCAGAATACGTGATGATTCAAGATCGAGACCGTTGTAAGGTTCATCAAGCAGTAACAGCGGTTTATTGGTTTTAATTATACCCAGCAAGGCAAGTTTCTTCTTCATGCCGGTTGAATAATTATCAATTAATTCATTTAGCGGTAAATGAAACAGGGAAGCCCATTCTTCAGCAATAAATTTAGATTCACCTTCCCGTTTAAATAACGACAAATATTCATTTCCTGTAATGCCATGATAAAAATAAGGTTCCGTTTCAAGGAATGACATCATCCTCTTATTCAATTTAACTGAATTTATTTCCATAGAACCTGATTGCGGTTTCAGTATACCGAACATTACTTTTAACAGAGTGGTTTTTCCTGAACCATTCAAACCTGCCAAACCATGAATCCTACCGGCTTCCAATGACCAGTCAATGCCATTGAGCACGATTTTATTTTTATAACCCGCCACAAGTGCTTTAATGATAATCATGGAGCACGGGTTTAAGATTTAACATTGCTTTACGGTAATTCCGTATCAGCACGAATACTGGCAATGGCAAAAGAAACGGAAGAAATAATCCAATCATACACATTGCATTTACAATACTTGCAGAACGGTTCACTTCGGCAGGTCGCCACACGGCATATTTTGACAAAACAAAAACTGAAATATTGATGCTGCTGAAAATAAGGAACAATAAAAATACCCACCACCTTTCCGGGAAAATGAAACCTGAAATCAGCAGTACAGGAGTCACAGGCAACAGGTAAGTTTGCAATTGAACTTTAATTTTATGATGTAAAAACTGTTTCGCATCCATTCCATATGCCTCTAACATTTCCCAGGGTTCCCCATCATCATAAAATGACGATACGGTTAACAAAGCAAACCATAATGCAATTAATGATGCAAACGGAACAGGTGTTAATGCAAACGATGCCAGCCATAACAGTATTAACAATCCTCCTGTTTTGCGCATTCCTGACTTCCACTCAAAATTTGTATCCGGAATTAATTTATTCGTGAATCCTGTTGCGATAAACCGGCTTCCCGTAACCGGCAATAAAGAAATAATAAGCAGAGGAATTAATACAAGCAGGAAAATGGGTGTACCGCTTTGAGCGACTGACAAAATAATCAGTGGCAATACCAGGGTTAAATACTCAGTAAAAAATATGTGAAATGGATGCGGTGAAACCAACTGAATAAATTGGTGATCCTTGCGGGAAAAATGCAAAACAGCTACTAAAATGGAAACACCTGCTAGTGAATATACACTGTGCAATTGCGAATCCTGTAGTTTATAAAAAAAAATCAGTCCAAAAAAAATACCGGCTGCTACAATAAGAGAATAAACAAAACCCAATGCCTGAATCTCACGAATCAGTGCCGACTTTCGTACACGTAAAAAGTCGATAGGTTGCATGATATTATTTCAAACTATGAAGAACCAGTCCGCTGCGAAGCTTCGGCTCAAACCATGTTGTTTTCGGTGGCATAATATTGCCGGTATCGGCAATATCAATTAATTGTTTCATGGTAACCGGGTAAAGGGCGAATGCGGCTTTCATTTCACCGGAATTTACACGTTTCTCCAATTCACCCAGTCCGCGCAGGCCGCCAACAAATTCAATTCGTTTATCGGTTCGCAGGTCCTTAATGTTTAGTAACGGTGCGAGTATACGTTCCGACAAAATCGTTACATCAAGAACAGCAATCGGATCTGTATCATCGTAAGTGCCTTCTTTTGCCGTCAGCGAATACCATTTTCCGTCGAGAAACATACTGAAATTATGCAGTTCAGCCGGTTTATAAATAGCAGCACCTTTCTCTTCAACAAAAAAACTTTCCTCCAGTGCCGCTATAAATTCTGCGGAAGTTTTTCCATTCAGATCTTTAACCACCCTGTTATAATCCATAATGGCAAGTTGATCATCCGGAAAATGTACCGCGAGGAAAAAATTATATTCTTCATTCCCGGTATGATGCGGATTTGCTTCCTTTCGTTCCTTTCCTACCAGGGCTGCTGCAGCGGTTCTGTGATGACCATCGGCAACATAAGTGTATTTAATTTTTGAAAATTCAGAAATTACCTGCTGTATAATATTATCATCTTTAATCACCCAAAAAGCATGACCAATTCCATCATCAGCTGTGAAACTGTATTCGGGTTTTCCTTTAATGACTTCATTCACTATTTCATCAAGCGCTTTTACTTTGGGATACGCGAAAAAAACCGGTTCATAGTTCAGGTCACTCACTCTCACATGATTCTTCCTGTCTTCCTCTTTATCGGGACGAGTGAGTTCGTGTTTTTTAATTACATCGTTGAAATAATCTTCAATAGCGGCAGCTCCAACAATTCCATTTTGCTTTCTGCCGTTCATTGTTTGCTGGTAGATGTACAGGCAATCTTTTTCATCCTGAAAAAATACACCATCATGCATCAACTTATCAAAATTCTCTTTACCCTTTTTATAGATCTCCGGAGCATAATGATCAAATTCATCAGCAAAATCAATTTCAGGTTTTATCACATGATAAAATGACAATGGATTTCCGGCACATTCAACACGCGCTTCTTTTTCATTGAGAACATCGTAGGGTTTTGACGCAACCTGTTCTACTTTATCACTAACAGGACGAATTCCTTTAAATGCTTTTAAAATGGCCATGATTACAGAGTGTTTTGGGAGCGCAAAGATGGGAAAAAGAGTTGTAAATGGAAAGTACCGGTCATAAGCAGATTCGACAAATTAACCACTAACCACCTAATGTTAAAAACTTCAAACTTTCAACTTCACATAAAAAGCTGCACAACTTTAGTGGCCAGTTCAATTCCGATTCGTTCCTGTGCTTCTTTTGTCGATCCTCCAATATGTGGTGTAAGTGAAACATTGGGATGTTCGCGTAATTCTTTCCGAATGAGCGGTTCTCCTTCAAAAACATCCAGTGCAGCATAACCGACCTTCCCACTGTTAAGCGCATCAAGAAGGTCATTTTCTGCAACAGCACCACCGCGGGCTGTATTCACAATTCCGACGCCAGCCTTCATGATTGCGAGTTCTTTGGATGCAATCACAGGTACTGCGCCTTTAGGAAATGGAACATGAAGCGTAATAAAATCACTCTGGCTCAGCAAGTCTTTAAATGGCACACATTTCATAGTGACCATCAGGGAGGCGTTGCTATGCGTTTGAAAAAAATCGATTTCAATTTTCACATCCATGGCATTCAACTTAAACGGCATCACTTTCATTCCCAGTCCTAGTGCCATCCTGGCAACAGTTTGCCCAATTTTACCAAAACCGATAATTCCAAGCGTTTTACCTTTCAGCTCGATTCCTGCTGAATATTTTTTCTTGAGTGCTTCAAATTGTTCTTTTGATTCACAGTGCGGCATTTTACGATTGGCATCGTGTAGGTGCCTTGCCATAGTGAATAGGTTGGCAAAAACCAGTTCGGCCACTGACTGGCTGCTGGCGTCAGGAGTATTTACAACATGTAGGCCTTTTTCGCGCGCATAAGCAACATCAATGTTATCCATGCCTACACCGGCCCTGCCAACCAGTTTCAGGTTCTGGCAGGCATCAATATGCTCTTTCCTGACTTGTGTTGCACTTCGCACCAGGATGGCATCAAAATTTTTCAAACCCTCCGATAACTGATCTTGTGGAACTTTATCGGTAACGACTTCAAAACCCGCATCGAGAAAAATTTTCTTTCCTGCTGCATCAATTCCATCATTGGCTAAAATTCGTATCATAGTGCTGGATTTTTCGTGCTGAAGAATAATTTTTTCACGCAGTTTTCAAAGCAAATTCTTTCATCAGGCTGACCAATACCTGCACACTTTCAAGCGGAAGTGCATTGTACATAGAAGCCCGGAACCCTCCTACCGAGCGGTGTCCTTTCAAACCGATAATTCCCGAAGCTTTTAGAACCTGGCTGAATTCATCTTCGAGTTCCGGTTTTTTAAGCAGGAAACATGCGTTCATATCAGACCGGTCGGCTTTTGCTGCTGTGCCTTCGAACATCGGGTTGGTATCAATTTCATTATACAATAAATCAGCTTTCTGCCGGTTGATCTTTTCAATTGCCGAAACACCGCCAATCGACTTCAGCCATTGCAACGTTGCCATACAAACATAAATCGGAAATACCGGGGGTGTATTGTAAAGCGAATCACCTTCAATATGGGTTTCATAATTTAGCATGGTTGGAATGGTTCTACCTGTTTTTCCACAGATACCGTTTTTAATAATTACCATGGTAACTCCTGAAGGTCCCATATTTTTTTGTGCGCCGGCGTATATCACATCAAATTTGGAAACATCAATAGGCTTGCTGAAAATATCACTCGACATATCGCACACAACGGGAACCGGTGATTCAGGAAACGATTTCATCTGTGTTCCATAAATAGTATTGTTGGAGGTGATGTGCAGGTAGGCGGCATCCGACGGAATGGTATAACCCGTAGGCACATATGAAAAATTCTTATCCTTTGAGGAAGCAAGAACTTCTGTAATTCCATTCATCTTTGCTTCTTTAATAGCCTTATTAGCCCAAACACCTGACTCAATATAGGCGGCTTTTCCGTTGACCGGAAGCAGATTCATTGGAACCATTGCAAATTGCGTTGAAGCACCGCCCTGCAAAAATAAAATTGAATAATTTTCGGGAACACCCAGCAACTCCCGCACCAGCGACTTAGTAGTTTGCAAAACCGCATCAAATTCCTTGCTGCGGTGTGATATTTCCAGCAACGACAATCCGGAACCATTCAGGTTGAGGACTGCTTCTGCTGATTGCTTAAGGGCTATTTCGGGAAGGATTCCCGGGCCGGCGCCAAAGTTGTGCTTTTTCATAGAATAACGTATTTATACTGCAAATTAACAACATTGAAAGGAGTGTACTTATTCGGAAGGGGAAAAATATTTGCCGGCCACCTTTAATTGCGCAGATCCAGGTTGGTTTTGTAATTCCACACCCCTTTTTTGAATTGCAATCCATCATAGGTGAAATCAGGACCATAATGCTGATATTGTCCTTTAACGGCGGGGCTTGACGGCGAAAGATGGTCGAAAACGATCATCTTTTTTTCATAACGAAGCAGCATCACAGCCTGTGCATTAAATTCAAAAATCAGGCGGTGCTTTTTCTTCTTTTTTTCATCAATAAACAAGGGCGCTCCAAAAGTGACATTATCCCAGGCATCAAATGTAAGTACGTCAATTACTTTTTTAGTCGACAGCCGGTCATTTCCCTTCCACCCCAATAAAAAATAATGAGGTTTTTTATTAATCTTCTTTTCTATTATCTCATAATAAGCGGCACCGTACCAGGTATCGGGTTTAAGCTCATTTACAGAAGCTTCTTCGGTTGGTAGCGGCAAATCGGTAATCCCTATTACTTTCATCTGTTTTGTTTCAGGGTTAATTCGCTGAATAATACCAAAAAACTGAAAAGTACCCGCTTCCCGTGAAGGCAGAATCCATGTATAGATGCGAACTTTTTTATCTGCAGAAAGAACTTTTGAAACTGAGGGGAGTGAATCAAAGGGATACTCAAAACTAGCAGGTTGATTCAATAAATCGAGAAATACCGGGTTAAAAGCCGCCAGCGCCACCTGCCGGGTCTTGTCGGTGCTGCCTTTCATAACGCTGTCGGCATATTGTTTCAGCTGTTTTTCAATGGCGGCTATGTCAGTGGGTACGCTTTGCGCCTGTATTGAAAAAGATGTAAACAAGATAAATAATAACCCTGTTGCGTGTTTAATAATGGTCATGTTTATAATAACGTAATTAATCCCTGATTAATATTTAAAAAAAATCCGTCCCAATTATAAACGGGGACGGATAATAATTATTATTACGGGGTAATCAGGCGTGCATCCTGGATTTCTTCGCCAGGAGTTCATCCTTACTTTCCCTCACATTCTCATCATCCACACAACAATCAACGGGACAAACCGCCGCGCATTGTGGTTCATCATGAAAACCAACACATTCAGTGCATTTATCGGAAACGATATAATAAACATCCATTGAAACAGGTGTTTGCGGAGCACTGGCGTCAACCTGGGTGCCATCCAACATGGTAAACATGCCCTTTACACTGGTTCCGTCAGAAAATCTCCACTCGGCGCCTCCCTCATAAATTGCATTATTGGGACATTCCGGTTCACAAGCACCACAATTGATGCATTCATCAGTTATCTTAATAGCCATACCTAAGTCTTTTAGTTTTAATTTTGAACACAAATATAAAGACAAATGTTTCGATTTTAAAAGAATATAAAATTTAGATGCAAAAAAGGGAACAACTGGAGGCGTGGAAGAAGACTGTAGCTGTTCTCCGACAATTACTTGCCGGGGATGGGGATCAGCTGTGGAAGGAAGATTTTGAAAGTACACTTTACCGGTCGGAAATGGCAAATCCATGGTTCACCAGAATCCAGGTGACAACCGTTCTTGAAGGAATATGCACTATGCTGGAGGAATCACCTCTCGAAAAATGGATGTTCGCTTACCCGGTAAATACCAATGCCCCGCAAAATGTTGGAATTATAATGGCAGGCAATATTCCTTTGGCAGGATTTCATGATTTTTTATCGGTACTAAGCTCAGGCAATAAGGTTATAGCTAAATTATCTTCTTCCGATCAGTACCTGCTCCCTTTCATAGCCCGTATTTTCTTTTCTTTTATTCCTGGACTGGAAACACGGTTTGAAGTGGCTTCGCAATTAAAACAAATTGATGCTGTTATTGCCACAGGCAGCAATAATACCTCACGTTACTTTGAATATTACTTTGGTAAGATGCCGCATGTGTTCCGCAAAAACCGGAATTCCGCTGCTGTGATAACCGGAAATGAAAATGAATTTGATATTATGCTCCTTGGCAGGGATATTTTTACCTACTATGGCATGGGCTGCAGAAATGTTTCAAAATTATTTGTGCCGCGAAATTATTCCTTCAATTTCTTTTTTGAAAACATTACCTCCTTCTCAGAAGTGATGCAGCATAATAAATACATGAATAATTTTGATTACCACCAGGCGCTCTACCTGCTAAACCGGCAGAATTTCCTCACCAATAATTTTCTTATTGTAATTGAAGATAAATCACTTTCATCACCCGTTGGCGTAATGCATTTTGAGTATTATGATAACGATGAGGATCTCAATAACAAACTGCAATCGGTGAACGAGGAACTGCAATGTGTGGTTCGCAAAAACGGCACTATACCTTTCGGGCAGGCACAATTCCCTGCAATTGATGATTATGCCGATGGCGTTGACACAATGACATTTCTTGCATCATTACCTGAGAAGTAAAAACTACTGAAATTCATATGCTCCAAGATCCGGAGAAAAAGTGCGATCATTTCCTTTAATATCCAGTGTTAAATCAGGATCAGTTGCAACAACTCCTGCATCGCCCTCATCACGCGCCGGCGATGTCGCCTGTAACTGGTAATCGTTTTCCTGAAAATCAACAAATACCGGATTTACGTTTACCAAAATATTTGAAAAATTCGGAGTGGTAACATTAAGTGTGTCCCTTTTTAAAAGTACATTTCTGAACTGATGCGTGTTGGAAGCAAACTCATAATCAATTTCAATTTCCTCATCATTATTCCCCCAGATAATACAATTTAAAAAATCGGCTTTATAAAGTGGGAATTCATAATAATTTTCAGCCTGGTCCTGTGCATAATCATTCATGTAAACAGAAGGTGTAGTCCGCTGGCTGTCGTTCCAGTAATTGGCAATGGTGCAGTGCTTAAATTCATACCCCCCACCCTGTGTAAGTGCAACAGCATATTGGCCACACCGTGAGATAACAGTATTTTTTACCTCTATGTTATAATACCTGCTGAAAATACCAAATCCACTCATATTCTGTATTATGGTATTGGTTATTTTCAGTTTCTTCGGATCCAGTGTATCAATAAGTGATTCCGTCTGTATTCCTATAAATCCATTTCTGATTTCAGCATAATTTATAACGTTGTTTATGCTCCCTTCGTTGATCCAGATACGGTCCCACTGACCCGGAATATCCTGGTAATACGATTCCAGTCTGATCCCCTGGAAAATTACTTTATCAGTAAGTGTTCCTGCAACATTAAGTGTACCGCCGCGGTAGACCCATAATCCTGAATTGTTTGCGAAGTATATTTTAGTTCCCGCCTGTATGTTCAGTGTCTGGCTTGAATCTACAACAGCATAACCTCCCCAAATCACATAGGGCAGGGCGTTATTCCAGGTAATGGTTGTATTTAAATTACTATCGAGCAATGCATAAGGGATAAATGAATTCCCTGCCTTAAGTAATTTATTGGCAATAATAAAATTGGCATTCTGCCCAAAGGCAACCAAATCGATGTCCTGCTGGTTACCGTTCGTTAAAAAAACAATTGAATCCTGCAGAATGTAACCGATATCAGGGTTGGATGGATTCACCGTTACTTCAATGAAAATATAAAGGCTGTCTTTGGCAGGAATTTCAACATCATAAAAATTCTTACCGGCAATACCATCCACATTCAAACGGTACATGGAAGCTGCTCCGCCGGCCAGCCGTATGGAAGAAATCCGGATTGGCTGATCCTTACGATTGTATAATTTCAACTGACGCGTCGTTGATCCGAGGCTCGTAAAAACCGTATCAAACATAACAGTGTCTTCTGAAAATTCCAGTTTGGCGGAAGAATCGGTCAGTATATCATCCTTTTTACAGGAGGAAACCAGGATGACCAGCAAAAACAGGGCGGTAAAGGAATAAGTGAATTTCATATATCGGTGTAGAGGTCAAAGATAGCGACTGGATTAAACATCCAAAACGATAAATTTATTGTATTTAATCTTTGATTCTCAATAGTATATAATATTTTTAACCGGATTTAAAGAAAAACTCGGGGAAATTTTGAGATTTTAAGGGTTTACCGTATCTTTGCACTCCATTTGGAAAATCAGTACTATGAAAAAGGATCTTCACCCAAAAAATTACAGGATGGTTGTGTTTAAGGATATTTCCTGCGACTATTCCTTCATGAGCCGTTCAACCGTTGAAACCAAAGATAGCGTGGTTTGGGAAGACGGAAAAGAATACCCGCTGGTAAAACTGGAGATCTCTCACCAGTCGCACCCTTTCTATACCGGCAAAATGAAGCTTGTGGATACAGCAGGTCGCGTTGATAAGTTCCGTAACCGTTATAAAAAACATACGGAGAAATCTGAAAAAGCCGGAAACACGGAAAATTCAGAAAACTAATCTGACCGCAAATTCCTATCGAATTTGAAAAGTCCCTTTGAGGGACTTTTTTTTTAAGAGAGGTTTTGTGAATTTTGATGCCCGGAATATCCCTTATCCCGCTGAAAAATGACGAATACCGTTTTATTCGATTTCAACCGAAAATCACTGCTGCCCTTCACCTTTACCAGGCCGGTGGCAGACTTACGGATTGGCATTATGACGCTCCGGGAACATTGGGAAATGCTGCTGGAAGGAACAACTTCTTTTCTGACGCAGGACTACCTGAGTAAAAAATTTCCGAAATGGAAAGAAAATGAAAACCTGTTTCTCAACGGAGCTCTTATTCCCACCCAGGAACTCCTGGATGCAGCTCGAAGACTCAGCCTTGGACAGCGTTTGGTCTCAAAAGGAATTCCACTGGCTGCTTTCGCAGAAGGATGGCCTGACCCGACTTCTCCATACGGCCGTTTCAAGGATATTGAATTTCATCACAAAATTACCTTGGTCAAAAATGTTTGGGATATCTTTCAACTAAATGACCAGGTTTTGCGCCAACAGTTTCAACTGCTTACAGCAGGAAGACGTTCTGCACCTTTGAGT
>JBBQQQ010000013.1:0-116561 GCA_038215705.1 Bacteroidia bacterium | reverse complement strand
AAGTGTGTTCTCAGTTGAACCTTTTACTTTCATATGTTTAACATAATCGAGTGTATCAGTTTCTACGCTGAAATGCTGTTCTTTGTCGATGATCAGTTCAAAATATTTTTTGCCTGGCAACACAATCATATAAATACCACCGGGAAGCTTTTCAGTGCCTTTAAATACCAGGTTGCCTGAGGCATCCGCTTTTGTAGAATCTTTCAGGTATTGTTTTTCACCATAGTAATTAGCCAGGTAACATAACGAATCTTTAAGACCATTAACTTTAACGTGTACATTATGGCCTTCCTGTGAGAAAGCGGGCGCAAGAAAGGCCAATAAAACAGCTGAGGTAAGAAGGATGCTTTTAAATCGCATAATACATTTCGGGTTTTAACTTATCGCAAAATTAACAAATGTTATGATGAAGAAACGGTGAACACCCGGTTAATGCAGGAATCACCGATGTTCAACAGAGAGCTGACAGGAAGGATATTGAATCAGAAAACAAACTTGGCTTACATTCGGATTATCATGTAATAACGGTAATTCGATGACCGGATTCAATGTTTCATCACGGCCACCTCAAAATCATAAGTAGCTGTATTTCCAGCCCCGTCAGTAAGTTCCAGTTTTACCTGAAGGGTGCCTTCCGTTTCCGGGATGTCTTCCGGATAAATAACGAGCCTGTTCCTCCGGGCGTGATATACTGCCGGTGCCCAGGATTCCTGTAACAAGCATTTAGATGATGCATATCCTGAAAGATCCTGCGACAATTCGATGATCAGTTTGTGTTTTCCGGAATAATCATCAGGTTCCCAGTACTGGTTCCTGATAGTTACCGCAATGGTATCTTCAACTACCGAAAAACTTCCCATCGTTCGGGTTTTAAAATGAACCCAGCCTTTGTCGAAATTACATCGTAATCCCTGTAAATTCCCGGTTGAATCAATTTTGACAACCACCAGGCGGGAGAGATTATACATTTTTTTTGTATCCGTCTTAATTGATATACTCACTGCATCATGAATGGCAGTTCCCGAGGGACCTATGGTCACGATTGGCGACAGCAAGGTGACCTTTTTCAGAATTTCAGATTTGGCTTCATGCAACAAATAAATATCCTCATAAAATGCTGTCTTTGGAATTTCAATACGATAATTTTTGGCTGTTATTTTTTTGAATTCACCGTAAATCCATTCAGTTCCTTTCGGTTTACCTGAATTTGTATTTTTTTCCGGTCCCTGCCGGATGAACATTGAGAATTCAGAGGAATTCCCGGCAGTATCTTCAATGCGGATTTTTAATTCATGTTTGGCAGTATCATTAATGTTTATGATTCCCTGCTTATCTTTCATGAACGATAATTGATTTCCTTGTAACCGGTGACACAACCGGATCCGACGATCTGTTTCCGTAAAGTAACCATAGTCGATCGTAGCATTTATGAATCGTGTTTCATCAAATGAAAAACTATCAATTCTTGTATTTAACAGTAATGAATCATCCAGATACAGGCTGTAGGCACGTATGTCGAGATGATTGCTTTCGGCTCCGGATTTATCACTCGATTCAAAACCGGTAAAAAATGATGAACCCGTTATAAAAACAGAATCTGCAGTCCCGGGATTGGAAGGATCTATGAGTTGTTTTACACAACCTGCCAGTCCACCGGTAGGTCCGGGATTATAGATTGCAAACTGAAGCAATTGTGGAGGTATGGTATCATCAAATAAGAAGCCTGCAAGTTCAGGGTTAAAAGGCTTTTCGGAGTTGCTAAGTCGTGTTTCAAAATGCAGATGAGGTCCCTCTGAAGAGCCTGTATTCCCTGAAAACCCGATCACCTTTCCCATGAGAATAGGAAATGCACCCGAATCAGGAAAAATTTCGGTTTCATAATTCCGCGAAAATGCCTGCAACTTCCTGATGGTATCTTCCAAAGCCGGATAAAAAGCCCGCAAATGTGCATATACTGTCGTCACACTGTTTGGATGGGAAATATATACTGCTTTGCCATAACCTCCCGCACTCACTTTTACACGGGACACATATCCTGCGGCAGCAGCAAGAACCGGTTTGCCCTCTTTCTCGTTGGTTTTATAATCTATCCCGGAGTGGAAATGATTTCCTCTCAGTTCACCAAAATTCCCTGATATCCGCAACGAGTCAATTATAACAGGGCCCATAATTACCTCACCAAAAGAAGTTTGAGCATTTAGAACCTGTGGATAACAATAAAGTGCCGGAACAAATAGTAGTAAGCAGACCCTTATATTCAATTGATAATGGAATAAGGCGTTAAAAAACCGATAGATGTTTATAAATAAAAGTTTTGAATTCAATTGCTTGGATTAATGTTATTAAATTTCGGGATTAACTAACTTTGGCATTATTAAACCAGCCATAACGATGAATGACAACCTGGAACAGTTAAAAGAACTGAAAATTAAGGTTGAAAAATTAATAAATTTGCAAGTACAGTTGGGAAAACAAAACCAACAATTGCAATTGCTTAATAATCAGTTAATTCAGAAGGGTCAACGGCAGGATGACCGTATTTCTGAGTTGGAAGAAAAAATTAAAGTTATCAAATTGGCTCAACAACTTTCCGGGTCCGATCAGAATACCCGGGATATTAAGTTGAAGATCAATGAATATATTCGTGAAATTGATAAGTGTCTGGGATTGATCAATCGCTAATTGAATATGGACGAATTATCCATTAAAGTAACTATTGCGAACAGGCAATATCCTCTGAAGATCAAAAGAGCCGATGAGGAACGCGTCAGGAAAGCGGCTAAAATGCTGAATGACCGGTTTAAGGAATATGAGTCGCAATATTCAGCCAGCGATAAGTTTGATATTATTGCCATGTGTGCCATGCAATTTGCTTCGGAGTTGGTAAATACACAAGAAGAAGTCATAACTGTCAACTCAGACCAGGCCTCTGAAATTGCAGACATCGGCAAAATGATTACGGCTTGTATTAAAGAGAACAACGTTCATTGAAAGGAAGGGTACATCACTACAGCACTAATTGCAAAGACGTCGGTAAGACGGTACTGAAAATTAGTTGATATAACGCCCGCTTAAATTCTGATCACTGTTTTAAACTCAACACAAATCAATTGGGGACAAGCTCCATGTGTCCGTAATGCAGGCCTTAACCGTTGTCGATGATAACGGACTCTTCTCCGGAAGAGCATTGGAAGCAAGAAAGACCAGGCATCCCCACCCATGTCGTAATGGGGTTTAAAACCTTCAGAATTTAATGCGGGTTTTTAATTAGCACTCAACACAACTATTTATACATAATTTTTAATCAGATCAAGGAAAATGGATGGAAATATAATTATAACAATTATTGCGGCAGTAGGCTCTCTGGTGGTAGGCGGGGTGCTTACCTGGCTACTGATGCGCAATCAGAATATTACACTCGAAAAAGCTGCACAGGAAAAAGCGGATGCCATAATTAAGGAAGCGGAAGCAAAAGCGGAGTTGGCCAAGAAGGATAAGATGATGGAAGCGAAAGAAAAATTCTTTCAATTGAAATCCGAACACGAACGTTCTATATCAGAAAAAGATAAAAATATCCAGGCTTCTGAAAACCGCATCAAACAAAAAGAAACCACTGTTTCACAAAAAATGGAACAGGTACAGCGCAAACAAACAGAACTCGATAACCTTCAGCAAACACTGAAAGGGCAACTGGAAGGTTTGGAATTAAGAAAAGATGAACTTGATAAAATGCATCACAAGCAGGTGACGCAACTTGAAAAAATTTCAGGATTATCGGTACAGGATGCCAAAACGCAGTTGGTAGAAGCTTTGAAAGCAGAAGCTAAAACTGAAGCACATTCTTACATAAAAGATATTATTGATGAAGCGAAGCTGACTGCCAACAAGGAAGCCAAGCGTATCGTCATACAAACCATACAGCGTGTAGCTACAGAACAGGCAATTGAAAATTCGGTAACGGTTTTTAATATTGACAATGATGATGTCAAAGGGCGCGTTATCGGTCGCGAAGGGCGTAACATCAGGGCCCTTGAAGCGGCAACAGGTATCGAAATTATTGTAGATGATACACCGGAAGCAATTATATTATCCGGCTTTGATCCCATTCGCCGTGAACTTGCGCGACTTGCTTTACACCAGCTAGTCACCGACGGCCGTATTCACCCTGCACGCATTGAGGAGGTGGTTGCCAAAGTAAAGAAGCAACTTGAGGAAGAAATAATTGAAACCGGCAAGCGAACTACGATCGATTTAGGAATTCATGGACTCGCACCTGAACTGATCAGGATGGTGGGTCGTATGAAATACCGTTCATCATACGGTCAAAATTTGTTGCAACACTCAAGAGAGGTAGCCAACCTTTGTGCAATTATGGCTACCGAACTGGGATTGAATGTTAAACTGGCAAAGCGTGCAGGACTTTTACATGATATTGGCAAAGTTCCCGATGATGAGCCGGAATTACCACATGCTATCCTGGGAATGAAGCTTGCGGAGAAACACAAGGAAAATGCAGAGGTTTGCAATGCTATAGGAGCCCATCATGATGAGATTGAAATGACCAGCATGATCTCTCCGATTATCCAGGTGTGTGATGCCATTTCAGGCGCGCGTCCCGGTGCCCGTCGTGAGGTTGTGGAGCAGTATATCAAGCGTCTTAAAGATCTTGAAGCACTGGCCATGTCATATAAAGGCGTTGAAAAATCTTATGCCATCCAGGCAGGACGCGAATTGCGCGTTGTAGTTGAAAGCGAAAGAGTCGATGATAAAACAGCAGAATCCATGTCGTTTGAAATCGCGCAACGTATCCAGACAGAAATGACTTATCCCGGACAAGTGAAAGTGACTGTAATAAGAGAAACCCGTTCGGTGAATTACGCAAAATAGCAGGATCCGGTTTGCCGGTCCTTAATCAGTCGCCGATGGTAAGCAGGTTTTCACTCAAGTCGGGATTCGCACGAAATGTTCTGACACTTTTCACAGGTTCTACAATTGCCCAGGCGATACCGGTATTGGTTTCTCCTTTACTCACCCGCCTTTATCCTGTTGAGGATTTTGCCGCACTTACTGTCATCACAACGTTGATTTCCCTGGTGGGTGTCATCGTTTCAGGACGTTATGAAGTTGCAGTTGGTTTGCCTGAAGACAACCGTGAAGCAAGGCAACTTGTGTACCTGGCCATTTTTATTGCCTTTATGGTTTCAGGAGTCACCTTTTTAGCGCTTCTTGTATTTCATGATATTATTGCTGAAACACTTAATATGACTGCCGCTCCGGGGTATCTTTTCCTTGTGCCGTTGGCAGCATTATTTTACGGTCTCATTCAGGCACTAACGTATTGGCATATACGACAGCGGAAATACAATATCCTGGCCGCATCACGAATTAATCAAAGTATGGTTAACTCAGGATTAAGTCTGGGTTTTGCTTTTACAGGATGGGGAATTAACGGATTGATTATCGGTAATGTTTCCGGGCATCTGTCGGCTATGCTCCATTTGTTGCGAAGCAGTTTGAAAGATAAAGTTCTTGACTTCCGCAAATCTGATCGTGAACCTGTGGACCTGAAAATTCTTGCAGCCAAGTATTCCGATTTACCAAAAGTAAACGGTGTGCATGCTTTCACCGATATGGCCCAGTCTTCATTTGTGATCTTTCTTATCTCCGGTTATTTTGGTGCCATTGCAACGGGTCTTTACGGATTAACAATTCGTATTCTGCAGGCGCCTCTTAATGTTATCGGAAGTTCGGTTGCGATCGTCTTTTATAAGGAAGTTGCAGAAAAAATAAACCGGAGAGAAAAAATAACGAAGCTTTTGCGAACCACTATTACAACACTGGCATTAATTTCACTGCCACTTTTCATCATAATATTTATATGGGGACCTGAACTTTTTGGCTGGGTATTCGGTAGCGACTGGCGTGAGGCAGGTCACTATGCAAGAATTTTGTGTCCATGGCTGTATCTGAATTTCATTGCTTCGCCACTTTCCCACTTGCCCGTAATCCTTAATAAACAGCGGCAATATTTTCTTTTCAGCCTTATAGGAAATGGCGCTGTGATTATCAGTCTTTCACTGGGTGCTTATCTGTATGCTGATATTTCCAGCAGTCTTGTATTAATAGCTGTTACGCAGGCATTGTTCCAGTTCAGTATGATATGTTATTTTATTTACATCGCGCGTAATGCTGAGAAATCCTCACTGCATTAAATGAAAGAATCATTAAAGGAACGTATCGCGGGTTTCTTTCAGCAAACTCACAGGAAAAATTTCCTGATCTATGCGTTTGGTGCTTTTTTTCTAAAAGGACTTTCATTTTTCCTATTACCGCTATACACGAATTTGCTCACCCCGGCAGAACTTGGAAATTATGAATTGCTGAGGAATTTTGGTTCCATTATTGAAATTGTTTTTTCACTGGGATTGCTACAGATTATTTATGCTGAATTTTTTGAAACACACAAAGATTCAAAAACAAAATTGCTGAGTTCGTTTCTGTCAGTGTACCTTGTAATTTCCACCTCCTTGTATATCCTGCTTGCGGTTGTTATGGCCTTTGCGGGATTTATTATTTTACCCGGAATCAAGTTTGCATTAATAGCCCTTGTAATGGCAACAACCTACCTGAATTTTTTCCAGGTATTGCTGATTACAATTTTGAAATTATCCTACCAGGCTGTTCGTGTATCGGTGCTGCAGGTAGTGCTGGGTATTACAAACATGGCATTAAATATTTTCCTTGTGTTTGGATTACGAATTGGCATTGATGGCATTCTTTCCAGCAGTTTTGTCATCACCGTTTTAAGTTGTGCCTATGGCACCTGGTATTTCAGGAAACAACTGATGAATTTCAGGATATCCTTCAGCTGGAAGGAAGCAAAATCCTATATGGCGATAAGTCTGCCGTTCATTCCCAATGTACTTTCTTTCTGGCTCATGAACAGTGCGAACCGCTGGATCCTGCTAAATTATTCAGGCATTCATGAAGTTGGTATTTATTCTGCAGCTGCACGTTTTACCGCTGTATTCGAACCCCTTTTGATGGACCCGTTCATGAGTGTTTACCTGCCTGTTGTATTCAGTAATTTCCGTGACGGAAAATACAAGCAAAGTTTTTTCTGGAGAATCGCTATTATTCCAACCGTTTTTGTTTTTTTTGGATTGGGTATGAAATGGGTTGGTGGAATGGTGGTGGGCCCCGACTTTTTAGACTCCCTGGTGCTTGTGGTACCCCTGGCACTTTCTTATTCCTTCAATCTTATTGCACAATCATCAGGACTTATCATGGTTTATAAGAAAATGGTTCATCGAATGCTTTTTTGCGTGATCACAGGAAGCGTTGTCAGTATAGGAATGAACTTTATATTGGTTCCGGAATATGGTGCAATGGGATCAGCCATTGGAACCATTGCGGGTAATGGCGTATGGGCCATCCTGGTTATTTCAAATGCCTTGTTTATATTACGTAACCAGAACAAAGCAAGCATATGAATTCAATGACACAGAGCCGGGTATTATTTCTCCGTAAATCTAACACGCAGCCCGGTGGTGTCGAGATGCAGATGATACGGCAGGCAAGGTGGCTTAAAGTGCAGAGAATAACAAATTCTGTACTGGCAACTGATGATTTACAGTCGCCACTTGCCATGTTGTTCAAGCAGGAAGGTTTTGAAGTGTGGAAGTGTCCAATGAGTGGTTCCGGTTATTTATGGAAGGCAGTTAAAACACTTCAGCCACTTTTGAAAAATTCAGGAATTAAAATTTTACAGGCCCACATGTTCAGGGAAAGTATAATTTGCAGGGCCGTCAGGTTATCACACCCCGAACTGCTGCATTATTTCAGGGTTGAAACTTACATTGATTGTTCACCGATCTCTGAGATAAAAAAGAAAATGTATCATATGCTTGCGCATGCATCCGGAGGTTTGGTGGATCATTATTTTGCTAATGGAAAGCTTGTTGCAGAGGAACTGATACACCGTTCCCGAATTGATGCTGACAAAGTGAAAGTTGTTTATAACGGTGTAGAATCATTTGGAACCCCTGACATGTCAGGTATCAGTTTTGACCCAGACGGTTGTCTGAGAATCACCATGGTAGCGAATCTTATCCGGGGTAAAGGTCATGAATTGCTGTTTAATGCATTGGCTGAACTGCGCAATAAGGAAATTAATATTCGTGCTTACCTTTACGGGGATGACCTAGGTGAGGGTTTTAAAATACACTTACAGGAACTTTCTGATCAACTTAATTTAAATGACCGTATTGTATTTTGTGGATTTGCAACTCAACTCCGCAAGGAATTGGAAAAATTCCAGGTGCTGGTGCTTCCAAGCGATTCAGAAGGAACGCCCAACTGTGTGCTTGAAGCCATGAGTACGCGTAAGCTTGTAATTGTTTCCGATGTGGGTGAACTTCCGTTTATGGTACAGGATGGAATTTCCGGCCTGGTTCACCCCATAGGAGATCAGCTTATGCTGATTAAGCATTTGGAATATGCATATAAGGGAAATCCTGATCACATTGAATCAATGCGTGAGGCCGGTTTGGATAAGTGGCGACATTCATTTTCTCTTGATTCAATGATGCTGCTGCTGGAACAGTTTTACATTCAAATTAAATAATGCTGTGACATCAAAAACGGATATTATTATAATGGCTGAATTGGATTGGGGTGGTTTACATTGCCAGAGTCATGTTATGGCTAATGGATTTGCTGCTGAAGGTCACCGGGTTTTTTATATGAACCGCACATTGCAGCGGTGGCCCCGCTTGCGGCACCTTATGACACGACTGCGACCGCAAGCCAAATCAGGTGACCGCTCGGTTGCTGTGGTGCCTGAAGGTATTACTGTAATTAACCTGTGGGTTGGTCCGCCGCTTGCATGGATGCGTCCGTTAAACTTTTTGTTGATATGGCTCACCATGCGAAAATATTCGATAAACGATCCTGTAGTACTTACCTATGTGCCCACTTACAATTGCATTGATCTCATAACTATTATAAAGGCAAAATTCATAGCGTATGTTTGCTATCATAATTTTGATGCCGATATTGTATTGACGGATTTGCTGAAATCTGAAAAGAAATTGATTGATATGGCAGGTGTGTTATTTGCAGATTCACGATTTTTGATTAAACGCATTCAACGGCTTTCAAATGGGAAAGTTGTTCACCAGGCACCACCCGGAGTGTATTTTGATCAGTTTGCAAAAGCTTTCCGTGGGGATGAAGTGGCGACTTTAAAAAAAATCTGTTTCTTCGGGGGAGCAGGATCTCATCTTGATATAGCAACTTACAACCGGTTGTGTGATAAATACGAAGTGCATTTTATTGCAGTCATCAGTAATGATATCAAAGATCAACTCGATTCCCGTATTATTGTCACACCTCCTGTAAAAAACAGTGAGCTTCCTGCGTTGCTGCGCGAAATGGATGTGTTAACCATTTTGTATATAAACTCACCATACATTGATGCAGTACTCCCTGCCAAATTTTTTGAATGCATTGCTACAGGAAAGCCACTTCTTATATCAGGTTTACCCGAATTGCAATATTATAAAGAATGTGTATATGATACTGAAAAAGATCCTGACAAAGCACTGGCCATCATAGAACATTTACCCGTAAGTCAAACCGAAGAGAGGATAAATAATCAAATAGAAGTGGGCCGGAAGGCAGATTTTATGATCCGGTATCGTATTATGGCGGATAGAATTTTTGAAGGTCTTAAATAATTTATAATTGATAAATCACGATTAAGTTGTTAGATAACATTGCCATATTCCTGAGCCGTTACCCTTTTTTAAAAAGAGTAATGAAATTTTTATACCAGGTTTTTAGCTATGGTTTCAATTTTCATTTACAAAAACTTAATTGTCTTTTCCCGGTAGAGCGGATTTCATCCGGCAATGGAGGTTTCTTTGGTTATTATGATAAATCACCGGAAAGTCCAGACGGGAAATACCTGGTTTATCATTCTTTCGGTAATGATGAAAAGAGTGTGATAGTTCTGCTCAGAAATATTGCCGATGGTTCTGAAAAAATTATAGCCGTATCAAAAGCGTTCAACCTGCAATCCGGATCCCGGTTGCACTGGCTTGGAAATTCATCTTTTATATTTAATATGTATGATGAATCGACTGATGATTATTATAGTGTGATTTATGATTTATTTACAGGCTCCCAAAAACGTATTCTACCTGCAGTTTACGATACGAATAATAATAATTATCTTTCCATCGATTTTAAAAACCTGGCTGACTGTGAATCAGAGTATGGTTATACGGCTCACAAAAAATGGGGAAATCATTTTCCGGTTATAACATCGGGCAATTTTATTGATGGAACACATCGTTTGCTTGTAGATACTGCCATGGTGAAGAAGTTAGTTCCTACCGCATTCGATAACACGGTCAATGTACATATCAATCATGTGATGTACAATCCCTCAGGAACGGCATTTGTATTTATTGTACGATGGAACGGTGCATCAGGAAGGAAGGATGCTTTATTGCACTATGATTTGAATTCCGGAGGTATGAAGATTGTTAACAGTGAAATGACCAGCCATTATTGCTGGATCAATGATGAAACCCTGCTTGGTTATTTGTCGCATGATTCCCGAAAAGGGTATTATGAATTGTACATACCTGAACTGAAGTATACGCTATATGATCATACGGAACTTGCCGGAGACGGACATCCCACATATAAAAATGGTATCGTATTAACCGATTCTTACCCCGATAAGGCCCGGATGCAGCATTTATTGATCATACATAATCATAAGACATTATTGGTTGGCAGGTTTTTTTCGCCATTGACATTTAACGAAAGAAACCGGTGCGACCTGCATCCCAGGTTTAATAGCACAGGAAGTAAAATTTATATTGACAGCAGGCATGAAGGATCAAGGCATTTGTATTGCATAAATTTTGTCCAGCCATGAACCAGTTGCTTGTATCCGTTATTATAGTTGCAAGAAATGAAGTGCGTTATATTGTTTCGTGCCTGGAATCGGTTTACGAGCAGTTCGAACCACATGATGACTGGGAGTTGTTGTTGGTTGATAGTAATTCAACAGATTCTACACTAGCCGTAGCACAGGAATACCTGAGTGCACATCACGTTAACTTTACTATAATAAATAATCCTGAATTGGTTCTGGCTACAGGCTGGAACCTGGGCATTAAAAGTGCAAAGGGGAAGTTTGTAATTCGTCCTGATGCTCATGCCAGGCTTGGAAAAAATTATATTAAAACAGCAATCAGAATTCTCGAATCAATGCCTGAGGTAGCGGCAGCGGGTGGAGTACTGAATACCTGTGCAACTACAGCAATAGGAAAAATTATCAGAGAATCGCTTACCATGAAAACAGGGGTGGGTAATTCATCGTTCAGAACGGGAGCTCCTGCAGGGTATTATGATACCGTTGTGTATGGTTTATACAGAAAAAAAGTGTTTGACGATGTAGGTTTGTTTAATGAAAATCTGATCAGGCACCAGGATACAGAAATGCACCACCGCATCAGCATGTCAGGTAAGAAATTTTACCTGGAACCTGAAATTTCTGCCGATTATTATTGCAGGGATTCACTTAGCGGGTTGCTTTCGCAGATGCACGACATAGGATACTATTTTTCACATCTTGTTGAAGCCGGGGCATTGTCTTCATTAAGCTGGCGTCACAGACTGCCTTTCATGTTTTATTCATTGCTAGCGTTATTGGTAATTCCGGGAGTTATTTTTCCATTTTCATTTTACGCTGCTGCTTTCATATTTTTAGTTTATCTGACCGTCATTACCGCAGAAGCCTTACTCAGGGCATGGACTAAACAAGATGCTAAAATTTTGCTCACCGTACTAATTATTCCTTTGATGCATGCAGCATATGCATGGGGTACATTTAAGGGATCGATTCGTTTACTCAGCCGGAAACATAATGAATCAACAAAGTAAACCTGGAATTAATAAAGTTGCGCAGTGGTCAGGGTTGGCTGCTATATTATTCTTTGTTTTTGTTTTTCCTTATTCCCAGCGCATGGCAGTTGCGGGTATGGTTGTTTACTTCGTAATAGTTTTAGCGGGTAAGAGACGTGAACCGGTATCGCTGCGGGAAGTTCCTGTTTCATTGTGGGCATTAATGATTTTTTACCTGTTGCATTGTATCAGCATGTTGTATTCTGATAATCATATATACGGATTCCGTGATTTGGAGACTAAAATGGGGCTGCTGTTATTTTCCCTGGCCTCAATTTTTATTCCACGTACAAAAGGTGAGACAGCATGGTTCAGCAAAGTATTTATTGCTTCAGCCGGCTTAGCCATCATAGTCTGTTTTGTTCATTCATTCACATTATTCCTGGAATCAAGGGATCTAAAAGTCTTCTTTTATGATTCATTTTCATTTTTAATGCATCCTACTTATTTTACGATGCTGCTGAATATTGCTTTCCTGCTTCTTTTGTTCAGTTCCCGGCCGCAAACTTTATCACTTCCGTTTAAAATTGTACATCACAAAATTTATTTCCTGATCCTTGCTGCTGTTGTTCTTACCAGTTCAAGGGCCGGATTGGTTATTTTCTTTATAACTTCATCAGCGTATCTCATTTATCTTTATGGATCTGATACCAGGAAAGTTTTAAAACAACTTTTTATTTTTACGATTGCACTGGCTCTTTTGTTTGGAGGAGTAGTGCTTTCAAACCCGGAAAGCCGTTTCGGGATTTTGATGAATGAAGCTTTGGGAAGGAGTCGAGCCTCGGTTAACATTGATGAAAGTAAAGTAGATGTAAATCCGCTTTCACACCGGTTACAGTTATGGCAAACAGCCTGGCATTTAATTAAAAAATACCCATTAGGAACTGGAAATGGCGATATACAGGATGTTTTGGTACAGGAATATGATCGAACCGGGTTTATAAAGGCGAGTGAAGTCAGGTACAATCCGCACAACCAGTATTTGCAGACCTGGTTGGCCATAGGCATACCCGGAGTGATAAGCCTGCTGTTTGTTTTTTTTGGGAATGCATTAAAACCACGGCGGGCTCCCATTATCTATTTTTTCCTGGCCGGGGTGGTTGCATTAAACGGCTTATTTGAATCAGTTCTGGAAGTTCAGCGGGGTGTATTGTTATTTTCCTTTATACTATTATTTTTTTCTGTAGCATCACAATCCTCCCTATCGGAAGAGGGTAAGAAATCTTTACGTTCAGGGCAGGAGCCGGGAAATTTGTAGTTTTACATTAATTTAACAGCCGCTACCTTATTAAAATAATGATACCCTTCGCCCCGCCCCGCATCGACCAGGCTATAATTGATGAAGTAAAAGCTGCCCTTCAATCAGGCTGGATTACCACCGGGCCACGAACGAAACTATTCGAAAAAAAACTGACGGAATTTTGTGGTAACAAGGCTACTATATGCCTTAACTCGGCAACTGCCGGCCTGGAAATTATGCTACGATGGTTTGGAGTGAGTGAGGGCGATGAGGTAATTTTACCCGCCTATACCTACGCCGCAACAGCGAATGTGGTTATACATTGTGGTGCAATACCGGTGTTGGTAGATGTGGGAGCTGATTTTAATATGGATTGCAACCTATTAAAAAATGCAATTTCATCCCGCACCAAAGTAATTATGCCAGTGGATTTTGGGGGATACCCATGCGATTACGATGTGATTATGAAACTGGTAGCTGCCCCTGAGATAAATTCTATTTTCAAACCTGCAAATGAAAACCAGGAAAAATTAGGCCGTATTATGGTATTATCCGATGCTGCACATTCTTTTGGTGCAACATATAAGGGTAAACGTACCGGTCAGCTGGCAGATGTTTCAGTATTTTCATTTCATGCCGTTAAAAATTTAACAACGGCAGAAGGTGGTGCGGTTGCTTTAAATCTACCCGAGCCTTTTGATAATACTGAAATTTATAATTTTCTGTGTGTTTACACGCTTCATGGCCAGAATAAGGATGCAATTTCGAAAATGCAAAAAGGTAACTGGAAATATGATGTTGTAATAGCTGGTTATAAATGCAACATGACCGATATCGGCGCGGCTATTGGTCTGGTGGAATTAGACCGGTATGAAAATGATATGCTGGTTAAACGGAAGCATATATGTGATACTTATAATTCCTTTTTCAGCAAATTTGATTGGGCTGAACTGCCACCATCCTGCGAAAGAGAAACTACTTCATCATTTCATTTATATCCCTTACGGATTAAAGGAATTACTGAACCTATGCGCGATGCCGTTATACAGAAAATTTTTGATAAAGATGTTTCCGTGAATGTACATTTTATTCCACTTCCAATGTTAACCTTTTACAGCAACATGGGAATGAAGATGAGTGAATTCCCGGTTTCATACAATAATTATTCAAGAGAAATTTCGTTACCGGTGTATTACGGCCTGACTGATGAACAAATTGCAACAGTTTGTGAAGCAGTTAGTAAATCGGTTGATGAAATTTTTGCTGTAAAAACAACATGATATTTTGCAATGATTAAAAGATGCTTTGACCTGCTGATTTCATCGATTGCTTTGGTGATGTTGTCATTTCTTTTTTTAGTGTTAGCCATAGCCGTAAAATTATCAGGACCCGGTCCGGTCTTTTATCTTCAGTGGCGTGTAGGAATTTCAGGAAAGGAATTTACAATTTTTAAATTTAGAACCATGCATGTAAATTCTGAGAAAGGGGGGTTGCTGACGGTAGGAGGTAGAGATAAACGTATAACTGCGATCGGATATTTTTTAAGAAAATTTAAACTTGATGAATTACCCCAACTATTTAACGTTATAAAAGGTGACATGAGCCTGGTTGGCCCTCGGCCGGAAGTTAAAAAGTATGTTGATTTATACAATTCCCGCCAACGGGAAGTGTTAAGCGTGCGACCGGGAATTACTGATTATGCCAGTTTAATTTATTCCAATGAAAATGATTTGCTGGCAAAAGCTTCAGATCCTGAACGGGAATATATCAACACTATAATGCCTGACAAACTCGAATTGAATTTAAAATATATCAGGGAAAGAAATTTATTTGTTGATATTAAGATCCTGACTCAGACTTTGGTTAAGATATTAGTTTCGAATCAAGACAATCGAGTAATTCATTAATCTCTGCCACCTTATCAGGCTGACCCAATTTTTGCCATGAAAATGCCAGGTTTCTGAGTAGCCTGCGTATCATGTCAACATTACTGCAGGGCTCATAAAAAATCCGATTGTAAGTCAGATCCAATTTTTTTAAGAATAGATCAATATCATTTTTACTGAAAATGTTTCCCTTACTAAAGGCATTGATATAAAAAAGAATTCCTGCCTCCGGATAGGTATATTCTACTGAACTGTTGCCCCTTATATCCTGGTAAGCCAGGATAAAATGTTCAGGAAGATTCACTCCATAAATAGGTACATCAAGTTGCTGTGCCAATATGGAATAAATGATCGACAGCAACAAAGGGTTGCCCTTTTTGGTTTCCAGAACAGTGTTGATAAAGGAATTTTGGGGGGCGTGAAAGTTTGCAGTATTTCCAGTAAACCCGTGTATTTCAAATAGAACTTTATTGAAAACAAGCACCTGTTCCTGTGGTGTCATGTGTTCATTCAATTCAAGCCAGATATCTTTACGTATTTTATTTAAAGAGACCCGTGTTTTTTCTTCATCGAGATCAGGGTATTGGTAACGGGCCATCAGGAGAGTCCCGGTCAGGAGGTCTGTGGCGCCGGCAACAGCCCATCGCTGCAGATCAAGTTTAAGGGTTTCAAACTGAATTTTATGAACAATGGTTTCTATTCTTTCCTGCAAAAGGGGATCAAACGCGCCGCTCCAGGCTTCTTCCAAAATGGGAACTACATCTCTTCCAATGGCAACCAACTCATCACTGATATGATTATAAATCTCATTATCAGGGTCATCCAGCAGGCGTATCATTGCCTTAACATTCTCTAAATTCACTTCGGGCATTTCTCATTTATTAATTAAGACTCTAAAATACAAAATAATCAATAATGTACCCGGATATCAAATTCAGGTTTTTACAATTCTACGTAACATTCGGGTCAGTTTTACTTCAATAGTTTCATAAAAAATCCATGAACAAAAAATGGTCAGTGCAATTGCGAATACGAAAAGACTAATGCCATTGAGGTCCGATAGAAAAGTTGCCACGGAAATCAGAAGTGGCAAGTAGCCCAGGATAATAGGATGCAGCAGGTAAAAGGAATACGACATGTTTCCGAATTTGTCCAGAAAGGCAGGGAATTGAAATCCTTTTGTATGATAATCATTAACAAGAATACTAAAAACGAGAAACCCACAAAAGATTAAATCGAACCATACGTTTTGTGGCAACCCGGTAAAGCCCATCATGTAAATTAAGAACAAAATAAAAGCCACTACCAACAACACAATACAGCTTATTCGGGTAAACTTTAATTTAGGAACGATGATCGCGAGTGATATTCCGAAAAGGAAGTGAAGCAGGATAGGATTTGAAATGATGTTTAAATAGGAAAATGGATAATCACTAACAATGGTATGGTGACTGGGAATTTTTCCAATTAATACAATTGGAATCACAAAAACTGTTGCGATAAACCAAATGTATAGAAACCGCATTTTGTGAATACCGAAAAACACTGATAGGGTAAAAATCAAATAAAACATCATTTCATAATTCAATGACCAGCCTACCTCAAGTGAAGGAGAAAAAATTTTACCCGCTGTCAGTCCTGCAGGAGAGAAAATAAACAAGAGAGAATTAAGCAAAGTAGTTCCATGTGTGTCAAGGTAACCATCATTGATATCGTCTGCTATGTAAATAAAAGTGCAGAGGTAATAAAGGGGAACAATGCGAATGAGGCGGTTTACAAAGAATTTTAATGCCTGCTGGTTATAATTTCCTTTAATTCGGGAAGTGGTGTGTACCATGATAAACCCGCTGATCATAAAAAATACCTGCACTCCGATTTGCCCGTTGGAAAAGAGAATTTCACTCCAGGTTTCGTTAATCAGGTAACGGAAATGAAATGCACAAACGAGCAAAGCTGCGATACCTCTCAGCGCCTGGAGATTATTAAAAATGCGCTTATCGGAGGAAACTTCCATTGATTGAAAAGATAAAGATTTTGCAGCCTGGCTGCATCAAAGTTACATGGCCTTTAGTTCGGTGACCAGTTTCGTTAGTACATCTTTAGCGTCACCAAAAAGCATACTTGTTTTCGGGTTGTAAAATAATTCATTTTCGATGCCTGCATAGCCTGCATTCATGCTTCGCTTATTAACCAGTATGTGTTCGGAATTTTCAACTTCGAGAATCGGCATTCCATAAATAGGAGAGGAGGGGTCTGTTTTGGCGGCGGGGTTAACCACATCGTTGGCACCAACTACAAGAACAACATCCGTTGAGTTGAATTCCGGATTTACTTCTTCCATTTCCACAAGTTTGCCATAATCAACATTTGATTCAGCAAGCAAAACATTCATGTGTCCCGGCATCCTGCCGGCAACAGGGTGAATGGCGTACTTTACTTCAACACCTCTTGATTCAAGTAGATTCTCAAGTTCATGTATAACGTGCTGCGCCTGTGCGACAGCCAATCCATAACCTGGAACAATAATCACTTTTTTGGAATAATTCATCAGCACCGCTGCATCATTTACGGAAATATCCTTGATGCTTCCTGCTGCAGTGCTGTTACTTCCAGTTGTAGCACCGCTTTCGCCAAATGCGCCGAAAATAACATTCCACAAAGGCCTGTTCATGGCTTTGCACATAACAATAGTAAGCAGTGTTCCTGCTGATCCGACAAGAATACCGCCGGTGAGCATAACTTTATTATCGTACAGAAAACCCCCAAATGCTGCTGCCAGTCCGGTGAAAGAGTTTAACAGCGAAATTACAACAGGCATATCGGCCCCGCCTATAGGAATTACAAAGAGAATTCCGTAAATCAATGCCGCCGCAAAAAGAGCATACAGCAACATGTTGTTATCGGTTCCGCTGAAAATCATATATGCACCGAAGCCAAGTACTCCGATTAAAACAAACGTATTTATAATATTGTAGGAGGGAAGCCGTATGGGTTTATTCATGGTCCCGTTCAGTTTAAGGAAAGCGAATACACTTCCCGAAAAGGAAACACTGCCGATGATCATACCCAGGATAACAGCCATTTGCGGACCGGTATCACCAACATTGTGTTGAAATTCCATTAACCCGATCAATGCTGCACAAGCACCACCCATACCGTTGAACATTGAAACCAGTTCCGGCATTTTAGTCATCTTCACTTTCTTGGCTGTCAACCAGCCTATGATGGTTCCAACCAGTATGGCGGCGAAAATCAAAGTCATTTTAACAGGTTCCCGTGTTGTAAGACCTTCATCGTTCTCATATAAAAAAATGGTACCAGCAATTGCAAGTGCCATACCTCCTGCGGCTACCAGGTTACCCTTTCGTGCCGACTTAGGATTACTCATCATTTTCAGTCCGATAATAAAAGTGACTGAAGCAATAAGATAGGAAATTTCTAAAACATTCTGAATCATAAATTCAATGGTATTGCAGATGATAAAATTTGAATAACCTGATTATTTTTTCTTTTTGAACATTTCAAGCATGCGATCGGTAACAACAAATCCACCCACCACATTCAATGTTCCCAATACCACGGCAACAAACCCGAGTGCCAGTGCACCATAGTTGCCGGCATCCACATCGAGCATTACAATTATTGCTCCTACAATCACTACCCCGTGAATTGCATTGGCACCACTCATAAGTGGTGTGTGCAAAACGGTAGGCACCCTTCCAATGACTTCTATCCCAACAAAGATTGAGAGTATGACGAAGTAAATAATTTCTTTATTGGTACCTATAAAATCCCAAATGGCTTCCATAAATTATAAAATTTTATTGTGATTGGTTTATGCGTTTTGTGGTTGTCCTTTGGGTTGTAAGGCCGGGTGAACAACAGCTCCCTTATGTGTAATCATCGATCCTTTTGTGATCTCCTCATCCATCTCCCATTTAAATCCTTCTTTTGTTGCAAGGTGTAACAGGAATGCCTGTATGTTTTTAGCATACAGTTCACTTGCGTTCATAGGTAACAGACTGGGCAGATTCGCTTCGCCGATAATAATTACATCATGTTTAATAACTGTTTTGTTGACTTCACTTAGTGGACAATTTCCACCCTGTTCAACTGCCATATCTACAATCACGGAACCTGCTTTCATGTTTTTAACCATGTCTTCAGTAATCAGCAAGGGCGCTTTCTTACCGGGAATAAGGGCAGTGGTGATAACAAGATCGGCTTCGGTAACATGTTTAAAAATTAATTCCTGTTGTTTTTTCAGAAATTCTTCAGAAACGGCTTTCACATATCCGCCTTCGGTTTTTACGCTGGCGTCACCAGCCACTTCAATGAATTTCCCGCCAAGGGATTCCACCTGTTCCTTTGTCTCAGGACGGATATCAGAAACCAGGACAATTGCCCCCAGCCGTTTTGCTGTAGCTACTGCCTGTAAACCGGCAACTCCAGCACCCATAATAACCACTTTGCAGGGTTTAATGGTTCCCGCTGCGGTCATCATCATTGGAAATATTTTACCGAGGGCATTCGCACCAAGCAATACCGTTTTATAACCGGCAAGGTTACTTTGTGAACTTAGGGCATCCATTTTTTGAGCCCGTGAAATTCTCGGAATGGCATCCATTGAAAATGCTGTGATGCCTGCTTTTTCACAAGCGGCAACTAATTCCGGATTGGTGGCAGCCCACATAAAACTTATCAGGATGGCATCTTTTTTCATTCCGGTAATTTCGGAAGGAGCAGGGGCATTTACTTTTAAAATAACATCGCAAGAGGAATAAATTGAAGCAGCATCACTTGCAATGGATGCGCCTGCCAGTTTGTATAATTCATCGGAGAAAAACGATCCGCTACCGGCACCTTGTTCCATAATTATTTCAAAACCGGCACCTGAAAGGCTCTTAACTACATCCGGCGACAAAGCCACCCGTAATTCTCGATCTTTGGTTTCTTTTGGAATTCCTATTTTCATTTAAAGAAGGTTATTGTGGAAATATATGATTGCAGCCTGAATTACCATGGTTTTTCAGATTTTGCAAAGGAAGATATAAAAATCCATTCATCAAAGGAAAGCGCTATTAAAATGAGCCTTTTTTTAAAGTCAAAGCTATTGATTAACAATATATTGGATATGACTAAAGCCCGCTCTTCACAACCCTGCATGCATTAGTGGAATTTACAATACCTTTGCACTCTGAAATCAACTGCTGAATTTATCAGAACATGATTAAATATACCCCCCAGTTTTTAAAGAAAATAGAAGAGGTTTTTGAGGAGAATGCCTACCAGGTGCGTTATGAAAAAGGAAATTTCAAATCCGGGTATTGTCTTATTGAAGACCGCAAAATGGTTGTCATAAACAAGTTTGCAGCCCTTGAAAGCCGCATCAACACCCTGATGGAGATAATTAAAGTTTTGGGCAGTACCGGTATCCTCACCGGGGATAAATATGATGCCGTCCGTAAAGAAATTGCCAAACAACAAAAGGTGGAGGATGAGGCGGGGTGAAAGTCACCTTTCTTGGTACCGGAACTTCACAAGGCGTACCTGTTATTGCCTGCAATTGCAGCGTTTGTACATCGGCTGATCCTCGGGATAAAAGATTGCGCAGTTCAGTATTAATTGAGCATAATAACAGCACCGTAGTCATTGATTCAGGACCTGATTTCAGGCAGCAAATGTTACGGGCCAGTGTTAATAGAATCGACGGACTTGTTTTTACGCACGAACATAAGGATCACATTGCCGGCATGGATGACATACGAGCCTTCAACTATGTACATCGTGAAAAAGTAAATGTGTATGCAACGGTAAGAGTTCAGGAAGCATTGCATCGGGAATTTCCTTACGTCTTTGAAGATTTTAAATATCCCGGTGTGCCGGAAATTGAAATGCATACAATCAACAGTTCACCATTTTTTATTGGTGAAATGGAATTAATACCAGTGGAGGTGTTGCACTACCGGTTGCCTGTTTATGGATTTCGGGTAGGCGATTTTACGTATATCACTGATGCCAATGCCATCACCGAAACAGAAATTAAAAAAATACGGGGATCAAAAGTTGTTGTGATCAACGCTTTGCGGAAGGAGCCGCATGTTTCACATTTTACACTGTCACAGGCATTGGAAATTCTTGAAAAAATAGGACCCGACCAGGCTTATCTCACACACATTTCACATCAGTTGGGGCGTCATAAAGATGTTAACGCAGAATTACCCTCCAATGTAAAATGTGCATATGATGAATTGACTCTCGATCTTTAAAACAAACCCGGAATATTTGGCAGTATTCCCTGTCCTGCAGCTTTCATTTCCGCTTCAGAAACATTTTGTGCTTTTTCAGCTGCCCTGTTTATTGCCAGTTCAATAAGTTCTTCCAGTTCCTCTCTGCGATCCGCTGTCATCATTTTTTCGGCAATACTTACTGAAGTTACTTTGCGATTGCCGGTCATGATTATTTTGACAGCGCCTTCTCCTGCTTCTCCATCAACTGAAATGGTATCAAGCCTGGCTTTGATATCGTCCATGGCTTTTTTAACTTCATTTAATTTTCCCAGCATATCAAACATTCCCATTGCAGTATTTTTTTAATGATTAATTATTTTAGTAAGTATTTGTAGTTTTTTTTTCAACCAGCGACCGTAATAATGAAAGATTGATACTATCTCCGTTATCTTCTTTTGGTGTTTCAATAACTTTTGGTATCGATGAAAACTGGTTCATAATGTAATGAAACGGTGCCAGCCCAAGTTTTCCTTTTCCTATATGATCGTGCCGGTCAAGATGGGTTCCCAAATCACCTTTACTGTCGTTGAGATGAAAAACTTTCAGGTTATCAATACCCAATACATCATCAAACTTTTTAAAGACAGAAGCGACTTCATTTTCAGTCCGTAATTCATAACCCGATGCGAAAGCATGACAGGTATCAAAGCAATACCCGATACGGTTTACGGGCACCAGTTTGCGGATCGCATGTAAATTCTCAAATGTTCCTCCAACACTTGTTCCCTGCCCCGCAGTATTTTCGAGCAGTATCATAACTTTGCTGTCGGGAGTGGCATCCAGCACCGTTTTCAATCCGAGTGCAATGCGATTTATGGCGGTGTCAAAATCCTGAACACCTGCAGCCCCCGGGTGCAGCACACAATAGCTGAGACCCAACCGGGTGCAACGATCCACTTCTTCGCGCAAAGCAGCAACCGATTTAAGGCGGTTATCTTCATTTTCAGAAGCAAGGTTGATAAGATAGGAGCAATGAGAAAATGAAAACCGGACAGCAGATTTTTGGGCAGCGTCTTTAAAAGCAGCCTGTTCCTCATCACTGACAGGCTTGGCGCTCCACTGTCGTTGATTCCGTGTAAAAACCTGCATGGCGTCTATTCCAAGGTTTTTTGCCTCATCAAAAGCCTTTTCAAGTCCACCCGAAACGGAACAATGCACTCCTAATAACATACTTCTGAATTTGTAAAACCAATATTTTTATCGAAAGCGAAATTATGAAATATTTGATAACTCATTTGTGAGCGGAACTGTTACATTTGTATTCAATTCGGATTATATGGAAATCAGCTTTCATGGTGCAGCCAGAACAGTTACCGGCAGCAAACATTTAATTACAACAAACAGCGGCACCAAAATTTTGCTCGATTGCGGATTATTCCAGGGAATGGGTGCAGAATCGGATGAGTTGAACCGTCATTTCGGATTTCAACCTTCTGATGTTGACTATATGATCCTCAGCCATGCGCATATCGATCATTCAGGTTTAATTCCCCGCTTTGTCAGGGAAGGTTATAAAGGAAAAATTTACTGCACTCCTGCCACACTTGATCTGTGTACGCTAATGTTGCTCGACAGCGGCTCCATTCAGGAATCGGATATTGAATATATTAACAAGCGCCGGTCGAAGCGCGGACAAGCCCAGTTGCAACCACTGTATACCATCGCGGATGCCGAAAGAAGTTTGAGAAGTTTATTTCCTGTTGATTATAATGTTTGGTTTAAGATCAATGATGAAATTTCTTTTTGTTTTACGGATTCAGGACATGTTCTGGGAAGTGCCGCGGTGAACCTGGTAATAAACGAAAACGGCAAAAAAACCCGGTTATGCTTTACAGCGGATATTGGCCGCCCCGGCGATCAGATCCTCCGCAAGCCTCAACCTTTTCCCCAGGCTGATTATATTATCTGCGAATCCACTTACGGAGACCGGTTGCACGAACCTGTTATTAATGCCGAAAAACATTTATTGGACACCGTTATTGAAACGTGCGTGGTAAATAAAGGAAAGTTAATAATTCCTGCCTTCAGTCTTGACCGTACTCAGGAACTCATTTATGCGCTCGACCGTATGGAGCATGCCGGAAAATTACCACCTATAAAAGTATTTGTTGACAGCCCGCTTTCAGTTGAAACTACCCGTATTGTTGAAAAGCATATTGAATGTTTTAATGAAGATTTGCGTGACTATATGATGATCGGTGACAAACGGCCTTTTTACTTCAGGAATCTTCATTTAATAACGGATGTGCAGGACTCAAAAGACCTGAATAAATTCAAAGAGCCCTGTATCATTATTTCTGCATCGGGTATGGCAGAAGCTGGCAGGGTGAAACATCACATCAGGAATAACATTCTGAGCTCAAAGAATACGATACTTATTGTTGGCTATTGTACTCCCACCAGTTTAGGTGGCAGGTTGAGCTCGGGAGCGAAGATGGTGCGGATTTTCGGTGAAGAATACGACGTTAATGCACGCGTAGAAGTCATAGATGCGTATAGCGCGCACGCGGATTACAACGAGATGATGGAATACCTGCAATGTCAGAAAACCGAACAGGTTAAAAAATTATTTCTTGTGCACGGAGATTACCCGGTGATGCAATCGTTTGCTGAAAAACTGAAAGGCATAGGCTTTAAGGATATTCACATCCCTGAAAAGGGCGAAACCGTGAAAATCAGTTAAGAATTACTTCGGACCAGAATCAGAAAATTCCTTTTCTATTTCATCATCAGTTGGGAAAACAATTGATTTATCTCCTGCCTTCCTGTTCCAGAAAACATATTTACCGGTTCCCTCACATGCGTACGAACTGATAGTATCACCCGGTGCAAGGTTGTTCTGACTAAAAGTTCTCCAGCGCTTGGAACGTTCCTGCACTGCAACTTTTACATCCAGATTTTCCGTGCAAACATTCTTGAGATTAATGCGGTAACTTTTTGACGAATTGTAGCACGATCCGCAATTACCGGCCCACTCAGAACTTGATTTTTTCAGACATTGTGAAAGCGGATCATCCTGGTTTTGCCGGATCATAACCGGCTCTGATGAAAACAGGAAGAGGACAGTAATGATGGTTATGATACTTTGCATGATTTTCGGATATGATTATGTAAGATAATACGGTAATTATCGCGATCAGTTACTTGCAGTTGTTGTTTTTTAAAATTATTCTCGCTTCTTCGTTCCCTAGTTTCTTCGATTTATTCCAGTCTTCACAGGCCCCTTGTTTATCACCGGATAATTTTTTCGTAAATCCTCGGTTGTTATAGGCTTCCTGATCAGAAGGATCAAGTTCCAGCACTTTGTTAAAGTCCCCCATTGCGAGTTGATATTCACCGGTTTTATTCCTTGCGCTTCCGCGGGAAAGGAATGCCCAGCGATGTGCAGGTTCAAGATCGATTACATTGGAGAAATCTTTAATGGCACCTTCAAAATCCTTTACCAGGTTCTTGCAAAAACCTCTTTGAAGCAGTGCATTTACATGAGTTGGTTCGAGTTGAAGACATTTATCAAATTCACCGATTGCGAGCAAATGATCGCCATTGCGGTAAAAATAATCTCCTTTTTTAAAATAATCTGCTGCGGTGGAATCCTGTGCTTTTAACAGGGCAAACGAACTGTTGCCTATTATCAGTAGGGTAATTAAAATTGTTGTTTTCATCTGTTGTTATTCAAAAGGTTCACTGCTGGAATATTTAACATCTTCTATCAGCCGGATCATATGTGTAAAGGCTTTTTTCATGCCTTCAATACCTTTGGCATCGAGGGTGACGGGAAACGAAATTCGGGAGTAATCACGTTGCTCTTTCCGTATAAACAATTGTCGATCAACACATTTTGTGGTGCCTTTGCAATTAATTATAAATAATCGTTGCGACGGATCATACTTCATTGAAGAAAGGTCCAGGGATTTATACAAAACCTGGTCTTCACGATATACTTCAGTTCCTTCGCTGAAACGGGCCACTATCACACCGCGGTTCACATCCACCTCGTAACCTGCACCTAACTTTCCATTGATATAAGCAAGCGTTTGCTCCATTGTAATTTCTTGTGCACTGACTGTTAATGGAATAGCAATAAGGAAGGTAACCTGTAATACATAATTCCGTATGGAGCGGGTATTCATTTCCGTTTATGAGTTAGTATTGGATTCAGCTCAAAATTAATCAACTTGCCCCACGTTTTAAACAAATATCAAGGGTGATCTTTCAACATCAATTATTTCAGCAATTCTGAGATATTAAAAGTCACTCTGTTTGTATCTTTGAATTATCAAACCAGGCCCGGTCCCGAATGAATATTGTAACTCAATTCGTCTTCCTGAAAAAGTACCTTGCCGCCAGGTCATTAACCATTATTGTGCCGTTTTTGTTGCTTGCCGGCCAGGTCTGCTCACAGGATCGGTTAAAAACCCCTGTAAAAATTAAGGTGGAAGATGGGAATTTTGATGAAGTTTCGGTGGTTATGAAAAACAATACCACAGGTGAATCAACCACATTGCCCGGTATTTCTAAACTCGATCTGGAACTCAAGATTAATTGTGATTATGTTATATCTTTTTCAAAACCCGGATACATCACCAAACGCATTGCTCTGAACACTACTGCACCTGCCGACAGGATTCAACAGGGTTTTTATCCGTTCAATTACGAGGTAATTCTTTTCAAACAGTATGATGGGGTGAATATTGTAATTTTTAATCAGCCCGTAGGTAAAATATCTTACAACAGGCTTATTGATGATTTCGATTATGATACGGATTATACCAAACAGATTCAATCGGCCCTGAAAGCTGCCGAAGAAGAAATTAAGCAAAAGCAGGTTGAAGCGAGGGCTCAGGAAATTTTGGATAAAAAGGAAGCTGAGAAAAAGAAGGCCGAGGAAATAGAACTGGCAAAAGCTGAAGCGAAGGCAAAACAGGAAGAACAAAAAAAAGCTGCTGAAGAAGCCCGGTTACAGTCAGCACAAGCTGCTAAGGAACAAAAGGCACAGGAAGAGCAGCAAAAGAAGGCAGCCAAGGCAGAGGCAGAAGAAGAACGGCAACGAGCCCTGGCGCAAATGGAACAGGAGGAAAGGGCAAAAGCAGCAGCAGCTGAGGCAGAAGAAGAACGGAAAAAATCTGCAGCTACTGCCGGTAATGATACCCCGGTTACTTCCAGTCCACAGGGTTCCGGAGAAGATTCAAGACCTTCAGGAGCCGGTGTTTCGGGAGAGGATAAAATGGCAAGTGCATCGGCATCGGGAAGCGGTGAAGATGTTGCAACAAAAAAAGCGGGAAGCGGCCAGGGAAATGATGATCAGCAAAGTGACCTTGCCGACCCAAATAAGCGCTATGAAAAGGGGATTGTTAAAGCTGCAGGTATTGCGGGCTCAGAAGATAAGCCGGAAGCAAAACCCGAAGTAAAAGTTGCTACATCCGTTCCAGCAACACCGGAACCGGAGTATGAAGTTTTACCTGATATTTCGGTTGAAGAAATAACAGAACCCCATCGCACAATCACCAAAGTAACTGTAAGGAAAAATCAAAAAGAGACAGTCTTTTCGAAGGTGCAATACTCATGGGGTGGCATTTATTATTTCAGGCAGCAAATGTCGATAAGTGAAACCCTCTATTTTATGAATACCGGCAGGCGCTGATAAGTTTTTAAGCAGCCTTTTAATCGTGTAAGTTTTTCCCTGATTATTGATCCGTTTTTTTTATGGGGAGTCGATATTTGTAATATAAGGACTAAAGATGTATTATCATTTTTATTTAATCTGCCCAATTGAATACAACCGCTACACAATTTATTACCCATCCTGCAAAAGGATGGCAACAGGAACTGAATAAAATCAGTGCGAAGTACCTGGTTATCGGAACCACCATTGCCGTTATACTCAATCCTATATTTGGCATAGTTGACTACCTTACATTGAACCGTGAATGGCAGCACTTCATGACCATCAGGATCTTTGTAACACTGATACTTTTGACATTTCTTGTTAAACGATCTTTTATCCATCAGAAACCTCAGCTGGCAGGTTTCCTGATCTTACTGAGTGTTATCACACAGGATGCATATTTCTACAGCAAGGCAACGCCCGATATCATTGAATCACTATCGCTGTCGTACATGGCGGATTTTGTTGGTGCCAGTATGGTATTATTGTGGAATCCGGTACTGGCAATTATTTTCATACTGATGTTTACAGCAATAAACCTGATTTTTTTATTGCAGTATTCTACCATGCCGCCAGGTGAGTTTCTTTCTTCCGGTGGTTTACTGGTTCTTGCTGGTGCCCTTTTCGGGATGGTGATGATAGTATTCCGCTACCAGTCGGTGAAGTCGATGATAGTTTCTAAAATAGAACTTATCCGTAACAACGAATGGATGGCCGTTCAAAATGAAATCATAGAAGAAAAATCGGCAGCGTTGCAACAGTCCAATAACCGCCTCAAAGAATTTGCCTATATCGTTTCTCACGATTTGAAAGCTCCTTTGCGTGGTGTACGAAATATTGCATCCTGGATCCGGGAAGATTGCGGAAACAGTTTGAATGAACACGGCGTAACCCATTTAAAACTGATGGAGAAGCAAATTCTGAAAATGGAAAACCTGATCAGAGCTGTTTTGGAATATTCTAAAACGGGCGCATCGAAAAATAATTCTGAATGGATCAACCTTGATGAAATGATTAAGGATGTAATTGAAATGGTTGAAGTGGATAACAGGACACACTTCAGTTTAAAAACCGAATTGGTTCAGATAAAAGGAACACGAATCGTCATCAGCCAGGTTTTGCAAAATTTACTGAGTAACTCCATCAAGCATAACGATAAAGCATTGAAAGTTGTCGATATCGAAATCAGGGAAGAAGCCGAACAAATTTATTTCCTTGTCTCTGACAATGGCCCGGGCATCGATCCGCGTGATCACTCAAAAATTTTCGACCTTTTTCAGACTTTACGCAATACAACTGATTATGAGAGTACAGGTATCGGTCTTCCGGTTGCAAAAAAAATGATTGAAGAGGCAGGTGGAAATTTATGGCTTGATTCTACACCCGGCAATGGTTCTAAATTTCAGTTTACAATTCCCAAATCCTGAATCAAAAGCATTATTGCAAATGTTCAAAAAAGTAATTTGATACTTTATTGAGAAGATGAATACGGTCGGGGCCGGTAACATTATGTTCATGTCCCGGGTATACGAAATAATCAAGCTGAACATTTTTCTCCACGGCTTTTTTCAGATAAGCAAGGCTATGCTGCCACACCACAACGTTATCTGAAGTGCCGTGAATTAACAGCATCCTGCCAGTCAGTTTGTCAACGTAATTCAGGAGGTTACTCTTTTTATAACCTTCGGGATTTGCCTGTGGAGTATCCATGTAACGTTCCGTATACATCACTTCATAAAAACTCCAGTCGATTACCGGTCCGCCTGCTACACCCACTTTAAATATTCCCGGATTGCGTGTCATCATCGAAACACTCATAAAACCACCATAACTCCATCCATATATGCCCATACGGTTTTTGTCGATGTAACGTTGTTTCATAAGGTACTTCACACCTGCAACCTGGTCCTGCATTTCCAGGTCACCCAGGTTTCTGAATGTAGCTTGTTCAAATTCTTTCCCTCGGTTGGGCGTTCCCCTGTTTTCGAGTGTAAAAACAATAAAGCCGCGTTGGGCCATATAGTGTTGCCATAAATCCGCGCCAAGCGTCCAGTTATTTGAAATAAGATTCACTCCGGGACCACCATACACATAAACTACAACCGGGTAGGTGCGGGTAGAATCAAAGTTGCCGGGTTTCAGCATTCTGCAATACAAGGGTATTCCTGTTTCAGTATTGATGGTAAACAGTTCTCTTTTTACTTCTGCAAAACCTTTCAGCGGGCTTTCAGCATTCAGCAGTTCTTTCTCTTTTTTCCCTGATTGGTTAACCACGGAAATAAGTTTAGTAATGCCGGGAGCTGAATATTCATCTATGAAATAACTGCCTGATGTATTCATCATTGCTTTGTGGACACCATTACCCGAGCTGATTTTTTTGATCTCGCCATTTTTTACTGTTACTGTGTATATATCACGATTCACCGGGCTCACTGCATTGCTGATGAAAGCAATTTTATCTTCAGAGCCGGTGAAGCCAAGGCTTTCTGTTACCTCCCAGCTCCCTTTTGTAAGTTGCCTGATTAATTTTCCGGATGCAGCATAATGGTAAATATGGTTGAATCCGTCACGTCTGCTCTTCCATATAAATGATGTTCCGCTTTTATTGAACGTTACAGGGTAGAGTGGTTGAATATATGCAGTTTCTTTTTCTTCAAATAAAGTTGCTTCGAAATCGCCGGTTGTTGCATTGTAGCGGTTCATTTTAAGATGATTCTGGTCACGGTTGAGTACGGCAACAAGAATAGTTTTTTCGTCAGGGCTCCAGGCAATATTCGTGAGATATTGTTCTGCCGGTTCACCGGTCTTTAAAAAAATGGTTTCTCCGTTTTGAATGTTATAAACTCCAATGGTAACATGATGACTTTTGGATCCCGCCATCGGGTATTTATCCATTTTTGTGACGGCAGGTTGTTTTTCAAGATCGATGATAGGATAATCAGTGACCATCGTTTGATCCATCCTGTAAAAGGCAAGTAGCTTTCCGGAAGGAGACCAAAAGGTGCCTTTATGTATTCCGAATTCTTCCCTGTGAACAATCTGCCCGTTTACAATGCCGGAATTGCTGTCGTTGGTAACTGGGATTTTTTTATCATAAGTCATCACCCACAGATTATTGTCTATGGTATATGCCATGGCATTATATTGCACATTAGATTCTTTGTGAGCTGACTTGTCTCCGGGTTTGTCGAGAAGTAAAGCACTTCGACCTGATTTAGAATTAAAATCGTATGTCCTATCGGCTACTGTATATATGAAACGTTCCGCGCTAAGCCATTTAATTGTAGGAAACGCTGCTGCGGTATCATTGCCAAGGGCTTTTAGTGAGTTATTCAATTGTGAAAGTGTTATTAGTTCATTCACTTCTTTTGAAGCAGGTGTTCCTGTAACCAGCACTTCACCTTGCGGTTTTTTAATTATGTAGGAATACAAATTGCTTTGAGGAACCCATTGCAGCTGATCGAGCTTTGCAGGTACCAGCCCACGTCGTGCGCTAAGCACTACATCATCCATGGTTAAGGTTTTGTTTTGTGCATTAGCATCAAAATTCAACAATACGAGTAGTGAAGGGACTAAAAAGAATAACGCAATTTTTTTCATAGTAAAAGGATGCTAAAGAGTAAAAATTTAATTAAAAAAAAAGTGAGCCACCTTTGGCAGCTCACTTTTTTTTCTGGTTAATGGTTATTATTTGGGATCAATGGAAATAAGTTCCACATCAAATATCAACGTTTCATTCGGACCAATATCACCACCGGCTCCACGCTCTCCGTATGCAAGATCAGAAGGAATGAACAGTTTCCATTTTGAACCAACAGGCATTAATTGCAACGCTTCTGTCCAGCCGGGAATAACACCATTCACTGCGAATGATACAGGCTGACCGCGATCAACTGAACTGTCAAATACTTTACCGTCAACGAGTGTTCCATGATAGTGAGTGGTAACTTTATCATCCGGTCCTGGTTTTGGTCCGGTGCCTTCTGTAATCACCATATACTGCAATCCACTTGGAAGTGTGATTACACCTTCTTTTTTAGAGTTGTCTTCAAGGAATTTCTTTCCTGCTGCAACACTGATCTCACTTTTCTTCGACTGGATGCCCTGAACGTAATTCTGGATAATAGTTTGTGCAGATTCCGGCGTTATAACCAGGTCTTTGCCTTCAAACACCTCCCTGATTCCACGGGATAATAAATCTACATCTATGGAGTCAAGTCCGTCTTTTTTAAGATTACGACCAATAGTGGCACCTATACCGTAACTTACAGAGTCAACCGTTGTGGTTATTTTTCCTTCACTTGCTTTAGACTTTTTTTGACCGTCGCATGAGGTGAAGGAGAAAACCGTAAATGATGCGAACAGGAGGAATGCTGGATATTTCATGTTTTTGTTTTAGTAAAATCGGGTGCAAAGATACATCTTTTGCTTGAAGAGCGTAATTTTTTCAGGAAAATCAATCAATTGATTGCTAGGGTGATACAGGAATCGAGAGGCATTAGAAGGGTAGAAGTAAGGTATACAATTGTATGTCAACGGAATATAATGTTTTTTGGAACTTTTTTAATTTCAAGCTGATGTTTAACTGCTAATCCTGATTACAATGATATAACCTGCCAATTTGTATAATATCATAAAATCAGGTTGCTGATTCCATAAGTGTTCTGAGATAATTCTTTCCTTACCAGGCTAAGAAGTTATTTGCTGAAAGGGTGGAATGGTTTTTTATCTTTGGTACCTCGAAACGGGGAGCGCATGGATTATTTTAATTTAGTTGATTACCTATACGGCCCCCTGGCTTTTGTCATCATTGTTATTATCGCCCGGGTAAGAAAATACCGCCGCATAAAAACAGAGCCCGAATTTAAATATTACACCAAAGGTCTGTATGTTAAATTAGTCGGCGGACTGGCTCTCTGCCTGATTTATACATTGTATTATGGTGGTGGCGACACGGTAAATTACATGAGCGATTCGCTGTGCATGCTCCGGTTGCTTTTTGATAATCCCTCAGGTTTTTTCCAGATCATGAAAGAGGGTGTAAATTTTAACAACCTGTATTATTTCACCGATGAAACAGGATATCCTATCTACTACAAGGATCCACCAACCTTTTATGTTGTGAGGGTTATTGTTCCCTTTGCTTTGCTGGGAGCAGGAAGTTTTATTGTCACCACCTTGCTCGTAGCCACATTCTCCTATGCAGGAATCTGGAAATTGTACAGGTTGTTTGTTATGGAATATCCTTTGCTGAAAAAGGAGATGGCAATAGCCATATTATTTATCCCCTCCGTTTTCTTCTGGGGCTCAGGTGTGATGAAAGACACTATAACGTTGAGTTGTATAGGTTATTATACGTATTCGTTTTACTGGATTTTTATAAAGAAGAAATATAACATAGGAAATTTCGTAGCTATTTTTATTTCCACCTTTTTGATCCTTATGATCAAACCCTACATTGTGTTTGCATTGTTGCCCGGATCCCTGCTGTGGTTTGTAAATGTCAATATCGGAAATATAAAAAATACGGTAATACGTTTTATGGTAGGACCGTTTCTTTTTTCGATTGCAATGGGAGGTGGATATCTGTTGCTCATCAGTATGAGCAATTTGCTGGGAGGTTATTCGGTTGAGAATGTGCTCGAAAAAGCTGTAATCACCAACAATGATTTAAAGGCTGATTACTATGGAGGAAACTCCTTTGATATTGGTGATTTTGAACCAACGGTTCCCAGCATGCTGGCTAAAGCACCGGTTGCTATAGTTGCAGCTATTTTTCGACCTTATTTGTGGGAAGCCAGGAATATAGTAATGCTTATTTCAGGATTCGAAAGTGTTTTCCTCATACTCATAACACTGCGTGTTTTATGGCGATTGCGTTTATACGGTGTTTTCCCCATGGCTGTTAAAAGTCCGCTGTTGACATTTTCATTAATATTCAGTTTGTTTTTCGCATTCTCTGTAGGCATTTCCACCTCTAATTTCGGAAGTCTGGTTCGGTACCGCATCCCTGTATTGCCTTTTTATATGGCTTCTTTATTTATTATGGAATATTATTTCCGGAACAAGCAGGATGAAATTGAAGCTGCAAAATTTGTGGAGCCCAAACAAAAAGAACTTACTGAATAAATTTATTTTTCGTTTTTCACGAGCCACATGTGCAACACGATGATCAGCCAAATGCGGTTATAAAGAAATTCGTGACCATTAAAAAATGCCTCTTTCAGTTTTTTAACCTCCGTGTAATTCACTACATTAAATTTGGTGATCACGGTTTCCGAAAGATAGTCATCAATCAGGTATTTGAGAGACGTTTTCAGCCATTTATTCAATGGAATTGCAAAGCCCTGCTTAGGACGATCGAAAAATTGTTTCGGCACATATTGGTACAATACTTTTTTCAAAATGTATTTAAAAGTGCCGTTATGATACTTCAGATCAGGTGAAAGATTTAATGCAAATTCTACCATCCGGTGATCCAGATAAGGTACCCTGGTTTCGAGCGAATACTTCATACTTGCACGATCTACTTTGGTAAGCAAATCATCCTGCAAATAATTCTCGAGATCATAAATTGCCTGCAACTCTATAGGTTTCATTTTGCGTTCACTGACGCTGATTTGCCCCGGTGCATACTTTGTGCTGGTAGAACGCAATACCGAATCAAATATATTCGCTGAATCGACTGTTTCTTTTGAACGGAATTCAGGATTCAGCAACTGGTACACTTCGTTTTCTGAAAATAGATATTGTTCCTGTGAAAAAATATGACTCATCACATTTGCATTCTGATCATAATCTAACAAGCGTCCTACACGCTGATACCGCGATGACATTTTACTGAAGAGGGAAGCAGCAGGTTTTCGAAGCGCTTTTACTATAGGTTGATTCAGATAGTGCGCCCATTTGTATGCTCCATATCCTAAAAATAATTCGTCACCACCTTCCCCCGAAAGGGTTACTGTAACATATTCCCTTGCCAGCTTTGAAACCAGCATGGTAGGAATGCAGGAAGAATCAGAAAACGGTTCATCATACGTATCAGTTATGGTGTCAATCAGGTTAAGGGCATCTTTGTAAGAAATGATAAATTCATGATGTGAAGTTCCAAGATACTTGGCAACAGCTTTGGCGTATTCCGATTCATTATGACTGTTCTCTTCAAAGCCAATACTGAAAGTATTTACTTTCACACTTGATAACATAACAGCCTGTGCAGTGACCAGGCTGGAATCGATTCCACCACTCAGAAACACTCCAAACGGAACATCACTTTTTAACTGGTATTGAACAGAACTTATTAAAAGATCACTCAGCTTCACCATTGCCTGGTCGGTTTCTGTAATCACATGATTGGAAATCTTGCTGGTAAGATTCCAGTATTTCATAATCTCCAGGCCATCCTTGTTTATTTTGAGCCAGCTCCCGCTTTTGAGTTTAAAAATATTTTTATAGATGGATAACGGTGCAGGCACATACCCCAGGTGAAGAAATTTATTGATAGCTTCATTATCGATCTCGAATGACAACTGGTCGAGTTCTTTAAGAGCCTTTAGTTCAGAAGCAAATGCGAATTTGGAACCATCCCAGTAAAAATAGAGAGGTTTGATACCCATCCGGTCCCGGTAAATATAGAGTTCCTGGTTAATGGTGTCATAAATGGCGAAAGCAAACATGCCATTCAGTTCATGAACAAAATTAGGGCCATTGGCAGCAAATGCTTCCAGTATAACCTCGGTATCACTCGATGATTTTAATTTGACGGTTTTACGGTCCCCCTGCGACATGCCCAGTTTGGCACCGATTTCGTTGTAATTATAAACTTCACCATTATAAACAATGACATAACGTTTATCGGAAGAAAACATAGGCTGGCTGGCCCTTTCTGATAAATCAATGATGCTTAAACGGCGATGACCCAGGCCGCATACGGTATCAAAAAATTCGCCTTCAGCATCGGGTCCGCGATGACGTATGCTATTAGTCATTAAACTGACCTGTTCTTTTCTAAACAAACCCTCAAAAGAGTAAAATCCTGCTATGCCACACATATCATTTTTCGGGTGAATTGTTTAGTACCTGACTGGTCGAACAAATCCCTGATGATTTAGTTTTTCCGGATCCAGATGGAGTCTATGTCATGTATTTGGAAATCAATATGAACGACTATTGACTCGGTAAAAGGTGCACGAATTTACATATTTTTGGACAATCCTCATATTTAAAATTAATTTTGCATCTTGTGACACTAACCCGGTAACCGATTGATATGGTGGAGTACGAAATTAAACCTGCAACAAAACTCAGTTTAGGAGTTAAGGAGTTGTGGAAATACAGGGAATTGTTTTATTACTACACCTGGAGGGATATTAAGGTTAGATACAAGCAAACGTTTTTCGGGTTCGCCTGGGCTGTCATTCAGCCTATCCTCATGATGGTGCTCTTCACATTTTTCTTTGGCAAGAAGTTGGGCGTGCCTTCGGATTCTACTCCATATCCGATTTTTGTATTCAGCGGATTATTGCTTTGGAATATTTTTTCTACAGGTCTCTCGGCGGCAAGCAACAGCATACTTAACAATGCGCATATCATTAAAAAAATTTATTTTCCCAGACTGATAATTCCCCTGTCATCAGTAATGGTTACATTATTTGATTTTTTAATGGCGCTTTCAATCTATTTCATTCTGCTTGTTTATTACGGAGTTTCAATCAATGTGATTTCCTTTACGGGAAGTTTATTGCTGGCAGTATTGATAACTGCGTTATCCACCTTTGGCATCGGCACTTACCTGGCAGCCTTAAACATCAAATACCGGGATTTTAAGTACGTAATTCCATACACCATCCAGATTCTGCTCTTTGTCTCACCTGTGATTTACCCGGTGTCGATTGTTACCAACCAATGGGCTAAATATTTGCTAGCCATAAATCCATTGTCGGGCGCTATCACATTGCTCAGAAGTTCCATTTCGGATGTGCCCCTTGACTGGAATATGGTTTTAATCAGTTTCGTTTTTGCGGTAATTTATTTCCTTGCCGGGATTCTCTACTTCAAGAAATCAGAATCCTATTTCGCTGACCTTTCCTAATGCCTTGCCGGTGATATTCCGGGTGTTTATAATGTACAATTTGGCTGTTACCGGAAAAAATCCTTAGTTTAGAGCCTTGTAAACATCATTTAAACCAATCCATAATCACTTATTTAACCATTTGAAATTAAAAGGGTTACAATTTATATCCTTTAACATTCAATAAAGTCCCGATCAAAGTCGATGAGTAACCATATCATAGAGGTGAACAATATCTCTAAAATGTTCAAAATTCATCACCTTGCCGGTGGCTATTTGAGTTTGCGGGAACGTTTGGCGAACGTTTACAAGACAAAAAAAGCCCATGATGAAGATTTTTGGGCTGTCAGAGATGTTTCATTTAATGTAGGTGCCGGGGAATCCAAAGCTATAATTGGACGGAATGGGAGCGGAAAATCAACTTTGCTTAAAATTCTATCGAAGATCACACCGCCTACAAAGGGTCTAATCCGCAGTCGCGGTCGGATGGCCAGTTTGCTGGAAGTAGGAACCGGTTTTCATCCCGAACTTACAGGCACCGAAAACATTTTTTTCAATGGTTCATTACTTGGCATGACCAAGAGGGAAATTGAGAAAAAGTTTGATGAGATTGTTGATTTTTCAGGCGTCGAAAAATTTCTTGATACTCCCCTGAAGCATTATTCCAGTGGAATGCAATTACGACTGGCGTTTTCAGTTGCAGCGTTTCTTGAATCCGAAATTCTCGTAATTGATGAGGTGCTTGCAGTGGGGGATATTGAATTTCAGAAAAAATGTCTTGACAAAATGCAAACCGTTACTAAAAGCGGCCGCACAATTTTGTTTGTAAGTCACAGTATGGCAGCGGTACGCGCGCTTTGTAATTCTGTAGTAGTACTTGATAAAGGCCAGGTTAAATATAACGGGGATGTTAACGAAGGAATCGATCAGTATATGTCGATTTCAACTTCTTTCGAAGAAACGCCCGGAGTTTTTAATATGGAACAACATCCCTCAAGGAAAAATAATAAAGGTGGAGTTATGGAAGTGCGGCTAATGCGCAATGGAAAGCCCAATTACCTCTTTTTCCCCGGAAATGAATTTCACGCTGAGTTTGATTATTCAGGGCTTCGACCGGATTCGGAAGTGGGTTTCAGAATTATTATAAAGGATAGTTATTTTCAGCCATTGCTTAACATTACCAATCATGACCTTGGACTGCGAATGCATTCGGGAAAAGAGGGCAGTGGGACCGTTTCGTTTACACTCGACACGTTACCATTTTATGGCGATGGAACTTATTACATCGATTTTCATATTGGTGAAGAAAGCATAAAGCCCGTACTAATTGAGAATGCTATTAGTTTTAAACTGGAACCAAGGGATCTTTTTGGAACCGGCAAGTTTCTTAATCCCAAACTCAATTCAGTGTTTCCGGGAAAAGTTTCCATAAAAATGAATTAACCTGTTTTTTCGGATTTAACTATTTTGAATAGTAATAAAGGATTTATTGAAAATGTGATTGTAACTTCCGATGAACCATGGGGTGATATCTGGCATACACAATTGCATTATGGTTTTCAGTTATCAAAACGTTTCAATGTAATTTTTGTTGATCCGCCAAAACCATGGAAAATATCCAATCTGCTGAGTTTTAAAACTACAACAAAACAGGTATCACCGGGATTAAAAGTTACGAGGTATTTGAATGTTATTCCTTCCTCTGCAGGAAAACTGGCCACCTGGCTGAATGACCGTATCAATCAGTCGCTGATTCAAAAGCAAATTCCGGGACTGCAATCGGATTCGAAGTTACTGGTATGGCATTTTGACCCGTTCCGGTCACATTTTATTTTCAGGAATTTTAAAGAAGCTAAGCACATTTACCATGTTGTAGATCCTATTGTTGGCTATCACCTGGATAAAGAAATGGCACTTGAGGCAGGTCTGGTTGTAGTCACCAGTCCAAAATTTCTCGATCATTATCATTCGTTAAATAAAAATGTTATCCAGATCGGCCAGGGAGTCGATCTCGGTTTTTTCCGTCAGCAGTATAGTCTATCAGAACTGCAGTCGCTCATTTCGTATGATTCAATTTTACTATTGGGTACTTTTTCAGATGAAATTGATTACCGGTTTTTGCACATGCTTGCAGACCGTTATCCGGGAAAACTCGTGCTGATAGGGCCTGATAAAACTTCGGAAGGTGAGTCAAGGACTTCAATAGATAAGCTCAGGGCCCGTGACGGTGTAACTTGGCTGGGGCCGATGAATCCGGCAGCTTTCCATAAGCATCTTGCTGCCTGCAGGGTAGGAATTATTTCTTACACCTATTCCAATTATGAACGGAACAACCTTCGTTCACCTTTAAAAATCATCAGCTACCTGGCGTGTGGCAAGTGTATTATTTCGAATATTGATTGTGAAGTACCGAGTCTTGCTGATAAGGCAATTTATATAGTAAGAAATGATGAGGATTACTTCAGGCGAATTGATGAAAGCTATGCAAATACGCTGCTATTTGATGGCAATGCAGTGAATTCATTTCTTAATGAAATAGATTATTCAAAGTTGTTGTCGGATATTTTCGTGCGATTGAATGAAATTTTACCCCCTGAGAAATAACAATAAGTCAGCATGAAAATTAAAATACTTATTGTTGTTCAGAATATCTCCAAAGCTCAGGAGCATGAGTGGTATGTTGAATATATCAACCGTGAAAAGTTTGATATTCAATTCCTGCTGATTAATTGCAAAGGCACCTTTATGGATCAGTTCCTGGTAAGCAGGAAAGTTCCGGTTTTTCATATGTCGTATAAGAGCAAGTCAGAATTGCCGGGACTTACTTTCCGGATTTTTCAATTACTCCGAAGTGAAAAATTTGACATTATTCACACCCATCTTTTTGAAGCAACACTTGCAGGACTTACTGCAGCACGACTGGCGGGTATTAAAAAGCGAATTTACACCCGCCATCATTCCGATTACCATCATGTTTATTTTCCCTCAGCGGTTAAATATGATAAATACAATAACTTCCTGGCAACAGATATTGTGGCCATTAGCAGGAATGTGCAACACATACTTATCGATAAAGAGAATGCACCCGAATCAAAAGTTCACCTCGTGCATCATGGTATTGATTTAACCGATTACAGGCCGGGGGCTGTGGATAACAGAAGGATATTGGATTTAAAAAATAAGTATGGGTTAACCGGAAACGGGCCTTTCATAGGTGCCATCAGTCGCTTTACTGCCTGGAAAGGAGTACAATACATCGTCCCGGCTTTTAAGGATATTCTAAAGGAATATCCCGGAGCAATTCTTATACTTGCAAACGCAAACGGGGATTACAAATCCGAAATTCTTGATCTGCTCAAAGAAGTTAACAGCGAAAATGTAAGATTAATACAATTTGAAAATGACATTGCTGCATTGTATAAAACTTTTGATTGCTTTGTTCATGTTCCAATTGATATTTCATCGGAGGCGTTTGGTCAGACTTACCTTGAAGCGCTGGCATCTGAAATTCCTTCTGTTTTTACCATCAGTGGTATTGCAGCAGAATTTATCTGGGATAAAGTTAACGCAATTGTTGTTCCCTATAAAAACAGTAATGCTGTGAAAGATGCGGTTTTGTTTGTGCTCAGTAACAGAGATTCCTTATCCGGTATGGTTCAGGCAGGGTATGATGAAGTTGCAGCCCGATTTGATATCCATATAAAAATTGACAAACTGGAACAACTTTATTCCTGAGTTAATGAATCAACAGCATAAAATATCTGTATTAGTTCCCTGCTATAATGCCGGAAGATATATGAGAGAGGCAGTGGATTCAATTTTGAATCAAACTTACAAAAATCTTGAAATTTTACTCATTGATGATGGGTCCACCGATGAAACACGGGAGGTAATTAATGAATACAGTAAAAAAGATTCACGGATTGTTCCGGTCTACAATGAAACTAACCTTGGACTGATAAGAACACTCAATAAAGGTGTTGAACTGGCAACCGGTGAGTATATTGCCAGGATGGATGCTGATGACATTTCTGCATTGAACCGAATGGAAGTGTTACATGATTATTTTTTGCTGCATCCTGATACGGATGTTGTGTCAGCTGCCTACTATTACCTTGATACCAATAGTAAGGTTATCCGTAAAGCATACCCGAAAGCTACTCTGTCAACCGCGTTACATTTTGTTTCATTTTTTTGCACACCGGTCAATCATCCCTGTGTTATGGCTAAAGCACAGGTATTTAAGGAAAATAAATATGACGAAATTTTTATTCATTCAGAAGATTATGAACTGTTTTCACGCTTGCTGAATAAGGGTTATAAATTTGTAAATTTATCCGAACCCCTGTATTACCTCCGTATCAATCCTGAAAGTGTGTCGCATCGTTTCGAACAGATTCAGATATCAACTCACATGAGAATTTCAGTACATAATATTGAAAATTACTACAGGAAAAATTTTGATTATTTCCTCCATAAAGTCATGGTCAACCGTATCAGTTTCGATGTACCATTCGATCTTATGAAAGCTGCTATTGATACCCTTGACCGTTTGAGAGATGAATTCATTGCCAATGAAAAAGCCGATGCAAATGTGTTGGCTGAAATAAATGATTTTCTTATAGAGCAAAAAATTGATATTTACCTTCAAACGCTTAAAAGTTCCAGGTGGTTCCGTAAACCGCTGGTTTTACAATATATCCTGGCTAACATTAATGTGTTTTTAAGCAAGCGAGGCAGACAATATTTTCGGCTTAAATTTAATTATTTGTCAGCCGCCGAAAAAGATAAAACATTAATGGCGCCCTGATTTTAATTCTTTGGAATGCTTTTTTTCATTGTAAGGTGGTTAATCACCAGGTATATAAAAAAAACCGAACTCATCATTAAAAAATAGTGGGAACCTGACCAATATCGCCATTCAATTGCCCGTAATAATACTGGAAAAAATATAATTAGGTAGAGGGGAACTACACCCAACAGGAAGACTAATTTGTTCCTTTTTAGTGCCAGGTAAATAATGCCTGCAAATCCTGTCAGCAGTATTACATAATAAATTAAGAACTGAAATGCTTTGATAGCCGTTACCGTATAAAACAACATTCCGTTAAACGAATTGGGCAGGTAATACGAGGCTTTTTGAAAAATAAAACGGTAGGTCAGCAAAATCCGTGACCCTATATAATAGTTGAAGGGCTTTGAAATCCGGTAATCTTCACTAAGGGAATTGAATGTTGCTATTACCTGTTTCTCTTTTTCAGCAGTTTTATTATTCAGGTAATCGATATATAAATTTTTTGCCCTGTCAACGGAAGCACGGTCGGTATTTTCAGTAAACATGTGGTCAGGCAACACATAATCGCATTGTATATCAATGTTAGTGAAAAGGCAACCGGCACAATGGGGATCCCAGAAGATAAATGATTCACCTACAGACTGCAGGTACTTTCGGTATGCGAAATCACCTTCTGTAATGGAACTTCCTCCATCGAGACTGGAAAACGGCTGAAAAATATCATAATTTATGTAATTCCTAATGGTAAAAGGTGTGGTTATTAAAAGAAGAGAAATTGAAAATATAACTGCCGAGAAAAAATTATGAACAGGTTTTTTATTCTTATCATAAAATAAAAAAACCAAAAGGTACAAGGGTGCAAAATAGGGCTTTAATACTACTGCAATGCTCAACCAGGTACCGGCTGCAAGGAAATTTGTACGGGATTTTTCACGAAACAATTTAAGCATATAGTAACTGAAGAATATTAATGCAGAGGTTGAAAGCGATTCTGTAAGTATGCGTCCCGAAAAATCGGTGTGATAAAAACTAGCCAGGAATAATACAATGGTTAGCCAGAAAGTCCAATGTGTTTTTGTGAGTTGAAAGAGAATTCGGGCCATTACAAGTCCGGCAATACTATCCAAGAGGATCTGAAGTAAAGCCATAAGATCCACGGTGACATATTTACTGAACATCAACCGCAATACATAATAAATGCTTCCATAATAGGGAGCCCTGCCGGAAAAAGTTTCACCATCACCCCGGGAGCCATAGTTACCGGTTGTAATGAAATGCTCGATTGGATCTATATAGGCATCGGAATCCCCGCTGTAATTAGCCAGAAGGGTATTTTTACTCCAATGATCTGAAAAAACGTTTTCGTTACAATAATTCAGCCCGATTACTGTGATGATTTTTATTACCACTATCAGGTACAACAGGGGGTTCCTGAAACTGATTTCTTTATAACGTGGGTTGAAAAAATCAGGTAAAGACACTATAATTTTCTGATTAATGGCTTTTTGGTTAAGATTCCGGGAAGATGCTGTATTAAGAATCAATTTGGTCAAAATTAACCAAAAATGATTGCTTTTTTAATATTAAAGACAACTGCTTTCTTAAACATGTAATCTTCTCATTGGCAAATATTTACTTCATATTATTCAAAGCGCCATTATACTGCAATACAATCCGGTTCGGCTTTTAGGATTTATTAACTATATGAGTATATTTGTTATTTGTTTTGCAGCGCTAAATCCCGGGTTGTATGGAAAGTTAGCTATTATTTATTGCTTGAATTTTATGAATATTACTGAAAGGTGCATTGATCTTATAGAATCAAACCGGATTTCCAGCACCGAAATGGCTGATGCCCTGGATAAAAATGGTGTAATGCCAGGGTTTGTAATTGTTAACCCAGGTAAATTCCTTACCGGTAAATTGCATTATGTATACACACATAGTCAGTCCAACTGGCCTATTCACGAACAAATCAGGGAATTGCCTGCCGATTGCGTTTTGTATGTCGACACTTTTGGTTGTGAAGACAATGCAGTTTTCGGTGACCTTGTATCAAAATATATTCTGCTATACCAGAAGGCCCGTGGTATAATTGTGAATGGATTGCTGAGAGATATCCCGGATTTGCGAAAATATGGTTATCCGATATGGTGCCGTGGTTTTACCCCACTGGGATGTTACAATGTGGAAGTGGCTGAAAGCAGTGAAATTGCTGAAATGGCCAGATCTGCAAAAGCAAGGATACAGGATGGAATTGTTGTATGTGATGATTCCGGATGTACCATGGTTGAAGCAAGTCAGGTAAATGAATCATTTTTTTCCAAACTGGAAATGATAGAACTACAGGAAGACATTTGGTCTTATTGTATTAACACATTGAAATGGTCGACCTATGATACGGTGTGCCTGAAAAAATATCTGACCAATTCAGATGTTCTTCCTGAATTCCTGAGAGAAAAAGTTAAACAGATCCCTTTTAAAAAATGATAGGCTGATGGTGCAGAGTGAACATGTAGTGGAGTCGATGAACAGGGATGGATATGCCGTGCTTAAAAATGTTATGCCTGCACATATTATAAATCATATCGCTTCCAATCTTGACCGTTATTATGAACTGGATCAGCAGAAATTCGGGAAAGAATTTTTATTTGAAATTAACGAATCAGAGGTTATAAGAAATGTTATTTCGTATGATGATATTTTTGTGAAGCTGCTTGAGGAATGTGGATTCCTGGACGAATTGATGGAGCAACTGCTGCATAAATTTACCATCATTCACAATTATAACCTGATTCGTCTGTTCCCTGATCTTAAAACCAAAATGCTGGGCCACGACTGGCATCGTGATGTTTATTTTTTCAGGCCGGGTATACGCACAGCAGTGAATGTGATTATCCCCGTGCATAACATGAACAGGGAAAATGGTTCTACTGAACTGCTGCCGGGTTCACATTTATATCCTGACAAACCATCAGATTTATATATTGAAGAACACAAAATCAGTTCAGATTTAAATCCCGGTGATATGTTATTGGTTGATGCTTCTGCGTTTCATGCTGCAGGCAAGAACACTAGCAACAAGCCCCGGACCATTATTGTTTTAAAATATACATTGTCTTTTTTTACACAGCAATATGATATGTGCCGTTCTTTACCCGTTGAAAATTATAGTGAACGGGTGAAAGCCAGGTTAGGGTATTATGTCAGAGTTCCTGATAGTATTGAAAAATTCAGGGTTAAGCCGGAAAACAGGATGTATAAGTGGCCGATACGATATTAATGAACATAATGAAAATATGAAGTTAAGTATAGTCAGTCCTGTTTACAATGCAGCTGCCATATTGCCGGAACTGGTGATCCAGATCCGCCAGGTTTGTGACGTTTATAATGAGTATGAGATCCTATTAATTGATGATAGCAGTACTGATAATTCATGGGAGGTAATATGTGAACTTGCAAAAAATAATACTGTAGTTAAAGGTTATAGATTATCGAGGAATTTCGGTCAGCATTTTGCAATTACTGCCGGCATAGAAAAAGCTAAAGGAGATTTGCTTGTCATTATGGATTGCGATTTGCAGGATAATCCTGAATATATCAAAGACCTTGTCAGCAAACAAAATGAGGGTTTCGAAATTGTTTGTACCATTAAGGATGAAAAGAAATACTCCTTTTTCAGAAGACTTTCCAGTAATTTATTTTTCATGATTGTTAATAGTCTTTCCAATGTAAAAATTGAGAAAAATCTTGGAACTTTTACACTCATTACCCGCAAGTTTGCTGACGAATTTATAAAACTTAAGGATTATCACCGACATACATCGCTGATGTTCTCTTGGATGGGTTTTGAACGCGGCTTTGTACAGGTTAAACAAAATCCCAGGTATCATGGCAAATCAACCTATACGCTGGCAAAACTTGTGCGTCATGCTATTAATGGCGTGATTTCACAATCTGATCTCATATTAAAAGGTTCTATCACCTTCGGGATCATAATGTTTTTTTTGTCTTTGTTGGGCACAGTATATATTGTGTTTAAAAGCTTTTACACAAATTATTACATCGGATGGCCTTCTCTTTTTGTGTTATTATTATTTTCAACCGGTATAATTTTATTATCCCTGGGAATTCTGGGATTGTACGTGGGCAAAATTTTTGAACAGGTTAAAAGCAGGCCATTATACCTGATATCACAATCGACACAAAATGACGGGCAATGAAGTGGGAAAAACTGGGCAGAATTCTTGAACCCGATCCGGGTATTGCATGGCTGGAAGGTTATACAGGTCCGGCCTGTACAGGAGTTTTTAATAATAACCGTGTTGAAATTTATCTGAGTGGCCGCGATGCCTTGAACCGTTCCCGGATCGGGAAAATTATTTTTGATTTGTCAGCTTTGAAAGTTATTGAAATTGTAAAAACTCCGGTCCTCGAACTTGGAGAGCGGGGAACTTTTGATTTCAACGGAACAGCATATCCATGGTTGCTGGAGGTGGATGGTTTCAAGTATTTGTATTATACCGGATGGAATAAAGGAGTGCATGTCGATTTTATTAATGATGTAGGTCTTGCCCTGGCAAATCAGCAGAATACTGAATTCGTAAAAGTATCAAGGGCTACTATTTTACCCCGAATGAATAAAGAACCTTTTGGTATAGGTTCAGTTTGTGTTTTACTTGATGATGCTGTTTATAAGATGTGGTATACCTGTTTTGTTAAATGGGGTGCCGGTTCATCCGATAAAAAGCATTACTACCATATTCGGTATGCTGAATCATCGGATGGTATTAACTGGAAACGTCCCGGTGTAACATGTATTGATTATGACCTGCATAAAAATGAATACGTAACAGGTAAACCCTGTGTATTAAGATTCGATGATTACTACGTAATGTGGTATTCTTTCCGGGGTGACACTTACAAAATCGGGATGGCCGTTTCACGCGATGGAGTGAATTGGAAGCGCTGTGATGATTTCTCCGGAATTACTGCTTCTGATACCGGATGGGACAGCGAAATGGTGTGTTATGCATGTGTTTTTGTGCATGAAGAAACCTTGTATATGCTTTATAACGGTAACGGATATGGCAAATCGGGTCTGGGTCTGGCCAGAATGAATCTTTCAGAATTTAAACGTACAGTTAAAAATCTGGCAGATGAAGGAATCTGAAATAAAAAATATTATCAGGCGATACAATGAACGTTACAGCAAATTCGGTTATGCTGAAGAAAGTCTGGGCTGGAGCCTGAATAAGAATGATGTACGTTTCAATGCCTTGATCCGTTTTTGGAAAAATGAACTAAACGACTCTTCAATTTGTGATTTTGGATGTGGTTTCGGTGATTTTTTTAAGCACCTTGAACAACTTGGTGTTTCCGGATTTAAATATTATGGGATAGATATCAATGATACCCTGTTGCTGAAAGGAAAAGAATTGTTCCCTGAGGCAGAGTTCTGGCTGGGAAATATTCTGGATAAAAGTTTTCCTGTGAAAGTCGATTTTACTTTTTCATCAGGTGTTTTTAATCATAAACTGGAATCAACCGATGAATATGAAAATATAGAAGCTTCAATCATGGAGATTAGTAAATTTACCAATAAGGGTTTTGCGATAAATTTTTTATCCGACAAGGTTGATTATTTTACAGAATCCAACTTTAATTCTAATCCCGGAAAAATTCTTGAAATCTGTTATAAGGTTTCCAATAATGTTATACTATGCAACGATTACATGCCTTATGAATTTACGGTTTATGTGAGAAAGGATATTGGTATTGATTCTGACAAGCTGATTTATAGCTATGAATAGTTTCGTGCTTTTTTTATGTGGTGGGAAGTGGCAGGTGCCATGGTTTATCTATCTGAAAAATAAAGGTCATCGCATTATCCTTGTCGACCCTTATGATACAGCACCTTGTGTTGCTCTTGCAGATGTATATTTTAAATGTGATGTAAAAAACACAAAAGCCATTCTTGATTTCGTTACTCAGAATAATTATAAAATTGAACTGGTAACATCGGAACAAACTGATGTCAGTACACTTCCTGTGGCTATTCTTTCTGCTGAACTGCATCTGAAGTCGAATTCGATGGAAGTGACAGAGCGCTTTTCCAATAAGTTTGTTTCAAGACAATATATTAAGCAGAATTTTGAAATGCATTATCCGGATTTTTGTGCGGCTTATGCACCTGGCGATATTTTAACGCTGCTCCAAAAAACTAATAAAATTATTGTAAAACCTGCCGATGCACAATCGAGCAGGGGAGTCAGTGTATTAACAAGCTCTGATGACATATCCAGAATTCAGGAAGCATTTGAACTGGCAAAATCCTTTTCGCAACACAATTATGTGTTAGCTGAAGAATTTGTATCCGGAAAAGAAATTACTTTAGAAGGATTTTGCAGCAATAATAAACATGTAACACTGACAGGAAGCGATAAAAAACATTTTCGGACAGGAATCGCTTCCGACCTATTTTATCCGCTGCAGCTTAACCCCGTATTTTTTAATGAACTAATCATATTTCATAATGATCTGATTGAGAAAACGGGGTTAATATTTGGCATAACACATTCGGAGTATATAATCAGTGATGATGAGAAAAACTTCTGGCTGATTGAAATGGCTTGCAGGGGAGGAGGATCTTTAATTCCCTCTCACATCGTTCCATGGGTATCAGGAACGGACTGTTATGATTTGTTGTATAATGTACTGTTTAAGGATTTGGGGAAAATTGAATTTAACTCCCAAAATTTTGCAAATCAGCGAAAAGCTTTGTTACATTTTTTTGAGTTTAAACCGGGGAAAGTTAAATTCATTGATGGATTGAAAGCCTGTAAGGAAATAGATGGCGTACTTGAAATAACTCTCGAATTCAATGAAGGCGATATTATAGTTCCGGCATCCGACGACAGAAGCAGGCAGGGCTTCTGTATACTTTTAGCCGGTGATGATTCAGAAATAGAATCAATGTTGAAAAAGATTGAAGAATTACTTGTAATTACTTATGAATGACTTTCAATAATCATTTAAAAAACATTTCTCCATCCGCATCCATGATGAAAGGATTAATTGATCGTGATATCAAATACAACCTTGCCATGGGTGCACCTGATATTCCACCGCCGGGAGAGGTCTTTGAAATTATTGAGAATTTTTCCCGCAATCCTGTTTTCCGCTATCTGCCTTCAAAAGGTAGTTCAAAAGCATTATTGAATCTTAAAACAATACTTCTTGACAATTCTGACTTAGTTGACCCTGAATTAAACTGTATTTTGGTTCCAGGGGCTAAGTATGGGATTTATCTTTCTCTTAAAACAGTTTGTAATCCCGGCGACTGTGTTCTTCTTTTGGAACCCTATTGGCTGAGTTATCCTGAAATTTGCAAAAGCCTCGACCTTAATTACGCTACCATTATTCCGGATCCTGAAACGGGCCGTTACCCGGTACAATCCATACTATCCGGTTTATCGGGAAATCGATGCCGGGCTATTGTTCTCAATAATCCTGTTAATCCATCAGGTTATATCTTTACGGAAGAAGAATTGAATGAAGTAATTGAATATTGCAAAGTGAAGAATATTTGGGTTATTATTGATGAAGTTTATAAAAACCTTTGCTTTGACAGGAGTCTGAATTTGCATACAAATCTGGCCGGTGAAAATATTATCAGGGTAGGATCTCTGTCAAAAAGCCTGAATCTGCCTGGTTTCCGGGCAGGGTATGTGGTTGGTGATGAAGCCTTCATCAGTCTGTTTGACCGTGTGCATCAACATATTGCTACGTGTATTCATCCACTTACCGATGAAATTGTAAGTCATATCACTGCTTCAACCTTCCAAACTTTTTCAGGTTATTGTGCTGAAATTTATGCCGGTCGTTACGAACTGGCAAAATCCTTACTGAACAGTAAAGGGTTTAAAATCCTTGAAAGTAAAGCATCGTTTTACCTGATGGTGGATGTGTCAGGTAAATTTGCAAATGGCAATGAAGCCTCTGATTATTATGAAAAGCATGGGATCAGCGTAACTCCGGGAGATAATTACGGGAAAAGTTATCGTAATTTTATCAGGCTTTGCCTTACTTTGCCAAAAGAAGATTTGACCAAAGTTTTAAATCTGTTATAATGAATACCGTCTTTGATTGTCATTTGCATGTGGAAGGAGGAATTGAATCTTACGATTTGAATTTGTCCGGTGGAAATATTATTTTCAATAGTATTGATAGTCATAAACAGCATGCTGCGAAGTATGAAGGGTTTTATCATACGCTGATTTTTGATTTTAAGCATAATCCTGAATACATTCAGCATTGCATAGACAGAAACACTATTCATGCGCTCAAAATTCATACCCGGCTTCAGAAAATCCCTTTTACAGAATATGACGAAATGATCAGATCGTTAAAAATGTTCGACAACACCGTCCCGGTAATTTACGATGCATTTTATTCTCACGGAAATCTCGATTATCAACCAAGCCTGAAAGGGCTGCTTAAATTGCTTGATGCATTTCCCGAAAGGAGATTTATTATCGCCCATTCAGGTGGTTACAATATATTGAAATACTTTTTTCATCTTCGCGGCTATAAAAATGTAGGTTACGATCTTTCATTCTCCCTGCAATATCTAAGCGATTCCAGTTGCTATCTTGACCTGATCAAGCTGATAAAATTTACTGATAAGCATCGAATATTTTATGGTTCTGATTTCCCTTCCGCATCACCCTCATTACAATATACTATTTTGAATGATATTTGTAAATTAGTTTCCATATCAGACAGTGATAAAGAAGGATTTTTCAGGACAAACTGGATTAATTTTATTGAAGGAAGATAAAACTACTATGAAAATTCCCTTTAACAAACCCTATTTTTCGGGAAAGGAAACAGATTACATCGCCCAGGCAGTTAAGAATTGCAAAATTTCCGGCGATGGCGTTTTTACAAAAAAATGTCATGAATTTTTTCAAAGCAGGTATGGCTTTAAAAAGTGTCTGCTTACAACTTCCTGTACTGATGCTCTTGAAATGGCAGCATTGTTACTGAACATTCAGCCGGGAGATGAAGTCATTATGCCATCGTTTACCTTCGTCTCAACAGCAAATGCCTTTGTGTTAAGAGGAGCTAAAATAATTTTTGTTGATTCCATGTACGGACATCCCAATATGGATGCTGATACTATTGAACCTTTGATTAACTCAAAAACCAAAGTGATTGTGCCTGTTCACTATGCAGGAGTTGCGTGTGATATGGAAAAAATAATGCACCTGGCTGAACGGTTTAATCTTTTTGTTGTGGAAGATGCCGCTCAGGCTATCGACAGTTACTTTACCGATAGCAAAGGTGTTTCAAAACCACTGGGAAGCATTGGTCACCTCGCTGCGTTTTCTTTTCACGAAACAAAAAATATTATTTCCGGCGAAGGTGGAATGCTTGTTATCAATGATGAGCGTTTTATTAAACGTTCTGAAATTATTTGGGAAAAAGGAACCAACCGGTCAGCATTTTTCAGAGGTGAAGTTGATAAATATGGTTGGGTGGATGTTGGCAGCTCATTTCTTCCTTCCGATATTATTGCAGCTTTTCTTTTTGCTCAGCTCGAGAACATCGACCGAATTCAGGAGAGAAGGAAGGCGATATGGGAATACTATGAAAAGGAATTACAATTTCTAGAGAAAAATAACCAGGCAAGGTTACCTGAACTCCCACAATTTGCTACTAATAATGGTCATATGTTCTATCTTGTTGCCCGTGATCTTGAGGCCCGCCAAAATCTCATAAAAAAACTGGCTCAAAATAATATAGATTCCGTATTCCATTACCAAAGCCTGCATAAAAGCCCTTATTATTCAGCTCTGTATTCAGGTCCTGAACTGCCAAATTGTGATAGGTATACCAACAGGCTAATGAGATTACCGATGTATTTTGAATTAACGGAAGAAATGCAGGCAGCTATTGTAGCAGTATTAAAGTCCTGACACCTGTATGGAGTTAATATTTCAGTACACCTACTGATTCAACATTATCACGGTATTCTACTTTAATAAAATAAATACCTTTGTTCAGATTGGGCGTAAATAACCTGATTTTATTATAGCCTTTTAATCCTTCTGTTTCCATTTGTTCAAATACCAGTTTTCCTATAGCATCAAACACCTGGATATTAAACGTTCCTTCAAGCGGCAGGTTGAAGCTGACTGACATCTCATCAATAAAAGGATTTGGGTAGGCTGAATAAAGTTCAAATGAATTTCCGATTACACCGCACTTATTATTATTCAGCTGATTGGCATCAACACCATTATTTGGGTTGGTAGCTTCCACGCAAAAATAACCGGGCAATGTTCGCGCATTAATATCATACCGGGCGGTAAACTCATATAAAATTGAAACACCCGGCTGAAGTATTCCACTCCATGATTCTGTGATCACCGATCCGTTATCAATGATTCCGGACAGATCAAACGTACTAACCGGTATGTTACCCATATTCATTATTTCCGCACTTAATCCAAGCAGATCGCCATCCTGGGTAGCAAAAACTTTTGTTACTGCAATGTCCATAAACGGTATCAGTATATTCACAATTCCCTGAGCGCTGTCAATACACCCTTCAGTACTGGTTGCCACTAAAGTTACCTGGTAAATACCAATGTCCTGGTAGGTATGTGATGGTGTTATTCCGGTGCCTGAATTTCCATCTCCAAAATCCCACATATAGGTGGAACCTCCCGTGCTGGAATTAATATAGGTGACCAACAGCGGAGGTGAACCATATAACGGATCGGGATTAAACGCAGCTTCGGGATTTGCAAATACAGTGAGCGTGGCCGTAGCTATGGAAGCGCATCCTTCAGCTGATGTTGCTGTCATTGAAACCGGATAACTGCCGGGAAGGGCTGATGTCACAACTGGATTCTGGTCAGTGGATGTTCCGAGACTTCCAAAATCCCAGTTCCATGTGGCTATTGTTCCGGTCTGGATGGAACTGGTATCGGTGAATTGTATGGAAATACTTTCACAATTATTAGTGAAAGCAAAGCCTGTGACGGGATAAGGCTTCACGATAAGAGGTTTTGTTATAGTCGTAGCGCATCCTGTAGCATTATGCTGAACTCTCAGGCTCACATCAAATGTATCAACCGAGGAATAAATATGTGCGGGACTTAACAGTCCTGACCCAGTCCCATCTCCGAAGTTCCAGTTTAATAAAGCTGGTACCGGTGTGCCTATGGGAACATAGGTAAAAATGGATACAAGTCCAAAACAGGGTTCATTAAATGTAAAGTCAAATTCCGGAGATTCTATTACTGATACCGATTGTGTTGTGGTATCACTGCATCCGTTTGATGTAGTTACAATAAGTGTTACATTATAATTCCCGGCATTCTGGAATGTAAAATCAGCAGTATCACCACTGGCAGTACCAAGCGCGTCAAAATTCCATAACCACGATGTAATACTGTCGCCTGCTACAGAAGATAAATTACCATTGAATGTTGCAACAGAATCGGAACATAAAATGGAATAGTTAAAATCAGCCAACGGTAAAGGATAAACATCAACTGAGTCTATAAAGACATCGGTGCATAACAGGTTGTTATAAACGGTCATAATTACTTCGAATCTTCCCGGAGTAGAATACGTGTGAGTAGGTGAGGTCAGACCTGTGAACCCGGTGCTGTCACCAAATGACCATACAATGGAATCGATTTGTGTGTTGGGTGGGGTCGTTGTTAGCGGATTAAATGTTGTTGTTAATCCAAGACAAACTCCGGCAACGGTAAAACTAGCCTCAGGCGAAGGAATCACATACACCTGTTGTGTAATGGAACTGTCGCAGTAGGTAGGTGAAATTACAGTCAGGGTAACATCATAATACCCGGTATCACCATACGCATACATCGGGTTCATGTCAGTTGATGAATTACCATCACCAAAATCCCACATGTAAATTGAGATCGTATCACCACCGGTACCGGTTGACAGACTTGTGAAGTTAACGGTATTGCCAACACAAACCACCTGGGGTGCCCAGCTGAAGTCAGCTACAGGCTGATTACCGATATGAATACTCTGAATAATGGTATCGGAACAGCCGTTAATGGCATTGGTGATCAGAATTACATTAAAATCGGCTCCGGTCGCAGCATACTGGTGTGTGGGATCGGTAAGAGTTGAAAAAGTATTGTCGCCAAAATCCCAATCTGAATCAACCTGGATGCCACCTTGAATAGCGGTTGTATTTGTGAAGATGACTGTTTCGCCAATGCAAGTATTCTCTACAGTGAATCCTGCATCAGGAGCAGGTAAAATAGTTATGGTTGCTGAAGTGGAATCTATACAGCCTGCATCCGTCATTACCTGTAATGAAACGGTAAAAGTGCCTGCAGAATCAAAAGCATGAACAGGATTCTGAGTGGAGTCGTTAATACTTCCATCACCAAAATTCCAAACCCATTCAGTAAGTATGGTTCCTGCAAAAGTTTGTGAAATATCGGTAAACTGTATGGGCACAAAGGAACATTGATTATCCGTGAATGAAATATCCGCTACAGGCAGAGGAGAAACAAATACACTTTGTGAAAAGGAATTGGAACAACCCGTAGAATAACTTGTTGTTAATGTAACATTGAAGGTACCTGAACCCGGGAATAAATGAACCGGATTCTGATCATTGCTGACAGGTGTCGCATCTCCAAAATCCCAGGTGAATGTAGTTGTAAGGTTAGGATTTAGTGTTGAAGAATCTGTAAACGAAACACTCTGTCCTTCGCAGGCGGCTGAATATACAAAGTCAGGAAGGGGAGCTTCTTTAATAAAAACACTATCCGTAAAGTAAGCGGTAATACCATTTGCACCAGTAACCTGCATTGATATTTGCTGGTACTCATTGAGCAAGGTGCTGCTAACATCGACTGTTGTATTGCTGCCCGATGTAAGCGGAGTTGCGGAACAGGGTGCATTAAACTGTAATTTATTAATGGTGTTAGGCTGATTATTGGCAATAAATAAATGAAAACCGGTTGAATCATTCAGGTAAGTTATATTTCGCGGACTGGTATTTTGAGGAACAGGAATAGTTGTGATATCAGTCGGAGTACTCAACAAATTTCCATCAAAACGAATTCGCTGAAATGAAGTTAAAAAGAATCCGTTGGTGAGCAGAAACCAGCTGTCGCCCTCATGTACCAGGCTTACGCCGGAAGGATTATCAATACTTGTAATCGAAGATACGATTGTTCCCGGATTGGCCAGCGTGGATCCAAAATCAATAACATGAATTTTCCCAAGTGCATTACTTGCATAAAAACCAACCCAGCTACCTGCATCACAATCGTATGCAACATCAAATCCCCATGGAACATTAAATTGAGGATCGGTTAACGATGAAAAACCGGAAGGTGTGTTTGCAATGGAAGATCCAAAACTGATTTTGGTAAGATCATTATTTGATGCATTTGAAATGAACGCATAATAATCGGCTCCATCTTTCGCGATTTTTATACCCCTTGGAATATTCAGGTTGAAAGTACCCAGGTTGGTACCAATAGCGGTGTTATTTGCGATGTTTGTTCCCAGGTCGATGCGGACGATGCTTTGATTATTTACAGTCGAGACAAGCGCATACCAGTTTCCATTATCATTTATCACATCTAAACCGGCGGGTTGTGCACTTAAGAGCCCGCCTACTGAACCATAATCAAACACGGTAGGAACACTGTTTATATCAGTTCCGAAATCATAGCGAAGCAAATTTGTACCAAGCAGGTTGGCTACAAAAATATAATGGTTGCCATTATCGGTGACAAGGCGTAATTGCTGTGGAAAATTTAAACCTGCAAAGTTGGATAGGAGCGATGTCACCGGTGCGGTTTTCAGCTTTCCCGGACAAAAATTCCAAACCTGTTCAACTCCTGATACGGAAGTATTAGTAACCTGGAAGGTGGCTCCCGCACAAACACTGTCGGGTGCGCTGAATCCTGCGGTAGGGCATTGGGCGTTCACAAAGGATGTAAAAGCCATTAAAAACCCGGTAACCAGGATAATTTTTTGCATTTTTGAAGTTATTAAATAACAGGTTTATACACAAAAATAATAATTTAAAATCAACATTTCCGGTGACTGAAATCGTAGTTGCAACCTCGAATGATCATAAACTGCAAGAATTACGTAAGATTCTGCCACAAAGTTTCAATTTTAAAGGAATGAGTGAGCATAACTGGATGGATGAAATACCGGAAACGGGCTCATCCTTTTCAGAAAATGCCTTGCAAAAAGCAAGGTATCTGTTCAACAAATATCATGTAAATGCACTTGCCGACGATTCCGGTCTGGAAGTGGAAGCCCTTAACGGGAAGCCGGGGATTTTTTCGGCACGTTACGCCGGCCCCGCCGCTGATTCCATTGCCAATCTTGCCAAATTGCTGGACGATATGCAGGGTGTTTCCAACAGGAAAGCCCGGTTTGTGACGGTACTTGCCCTGTTTTTCAACGGGAAGGAATTTCTCTTTGAAGGGTCCATCGAAGGTCATATTACAGAAGCACCGTCCGGTCAGGCCGGATTTGGTTACGACCCGGTCTTCATCCCGAAAGGTTATTCTCAAACATTCGCTCAAATGAGTGCCACCCAAAAAAATCACATCAGTCATAGGGCCATTGCCGCCGGGAAGCTGTTTGATTTTTTAACTGCCTCACCCCACGTCTCGGCCTCACCCGACCTCTCCAAAGGAGAGGGGGACATTTCTCTTTAATATGAAATATCCGACTCTTTTTTGATCATTTTTGACTTGGATGCGGAGGAGACGCATGCAATGCGTCTCTACAACTTTTCTGAGGGACAAATTCTTACCTGACATCATCAATGGCACAATGACTTTTTTTCTGACCTTTTCCCTGACTTTTTTTGCCTCACCCTACCTATCCAAAGGAGAGGGGGTACATTCTTCTGTAATATAATTTTTCTGACTTATTTTTTGCTTTTTCATTTCTTGAGGTATTAATGACCAATGTCCTAATGTCCTAATGACTTAATGACCTTTTCCCCTGACTTTCCCCTTACTTTTCCTAACTTTGTAAGCTATGAAAACAAGAATCGGTGTCATCTTTGGAGGAGCTTCCCGCGAACGGGAAATTTCGTTTGCAGGTGGAAGAACAGTTTATGATAACCTTGACAAATCATTGTTTGATGCGGTACCGGTTTTTATCGATAGCTTCAACAATTTTATTCTCATTAACTGGGAGTTTGTTTACAAGGGAAGTATCCGCGATTTTTATCCGCCACAGGAGTTAATGGAGCCCTCACCGAATGAATACCAGGTGTATGCCGACAGTGCAGGCGATCTGAATCCACAGGAGCAGATGAAACTGGTGCATAAGATAGGCGCCCGTATTGAACCGTCATCGCTTTCGGGTATCATCGACTTTGCATTTCTCTGTTTGCATGGCAGTGATGGGGAGGATGGACGAATCCAGGGTTTACTCGAATTTTACAGGATCCCTTATTCCGGTTCAGGTATATTGTCATCGTGTATCGGTATGAATAAGGCGCGGCAAAAAGAGTTGATGCGACTTGCCGGATTTCATGTACCCGCATCCGTTACAATTAAAAGGCAGGATTGGTTTGCCAAAAATGGCGCATCAGAAATATATGATGATATTTCTACCAAATTCGCTGTGCCATTTGTTGTGAAATCGGCCAACCAGGGTTCATCCATCGGAGTTTCTGTTGTTACGGAATATGATGAAGAAAAATTCACGCAGGCAGTCGACAAATCATTTTTTACCTGCCGTATCACCCGCGAAAGTTGGATTGAAAAAAGTTTTGATGATAAAGTGGAGCTGGTACGAACGCTCACCGATTTGCGGGAAGGCATTGGTGTGCCCGTAAAAATTTCAGGCAAAATTATTTTCCATCCTGAGGAATTACTCTCTAATCTTAACCAGCTTTTTTCTGAGCCTGAAGAAACTATATTGATTGAAAGTGTAGAGGGAGAAAGTGAGGTGCTGATTGAGGAATTTATTGATGGGAAAGAATTTTCCTGTATCGTAATTGAAAATATCGACGGAACTCCCGTAGCGCTTCCGCCCACGGAAATAAGAAAGGGAAAAGAACTTTTTGATTACCGTTCGAAATACCTGCCCGGCTTATCGCGAAAAATAACCCCGATACAATTACCGGTTGAAGAAATTCAACGCATCCGTAAAATGTGCCAGGCATTATTTACCGCTCTCGACTTTGATGTGTATGCACGCATTGATGGATTTATTAAAGCCGATGGTACTATTTTTCTGAATGATCCAAATACCACTTCAGGAATGTTGCCTTCATCGTTTTTCTTTCACCAGGCTGCTGAAATCGGACTTACACCATCGCAATTTATAACATACATTATTCGCTGTTCTTTGAAGGCACGAATCAGTGATATTAAAGCATATAAACATATTCCGTGGCTATTGCAGCATCTTGACCAGAATATAGCAGGACAACAAAAGGCACTGCAATTACGCAAGAAGGTGGCAATTATAATGGGTGGTTATTCCTCTGAGCGGCACATATCGGTTGAGAGCGGGAGAAATGTTTTTGAAAAACTTGCTTCTTCCGACCGCTATCAGCCAATTCCTGTTTTCCTTTCGGGAAATGATCAGGCACACACGCTGCATCTGATTCCGGTAAATGTTTTACTTAAAGATAATGCAGATGATATCCGTGAGAAAATCGATCACTTTGAACGTCACCCGGTCATTGATTTAATCATATCGGAATGCGCTGCCATCACAACTGCTTATTCGTCGGCAGGAAACCTCGAAGCGCCACGGCAAATCAGTTACCAGGATCTTGCTTCGATGGCAGATGCGGTTTTCATTGCCCTGCATGGAAGGCCCGGTGAAGACGGTGTTGTTCAGTCGCGGCTGGAAGAAGTTGGATTACCTTACAACGGTTCCGGAACAGCTACTTCAAAAATTACGATTGATAAATTTACAACCAATGAAATTCTGATGAAAAATGGTATTCATGCTGCAAAGCATGTCGTTGTCACGGAAACAGATTGGAGAAGGGATCCGGGAGCTTTTGAAGAAGCCATACTCCGCGAATTTCAGTTTCCTTTTATTGCAAAACCGGTTGATGATGGTTGCAGTTCAGCAGTTAAGATAATCAGAAATGAGAATGAATTACATGCCTTCTCAGAGTTGATATTCCGTAAATCAGAAGAATTGATTCCCGCCGCAGCGGCCCTGTTAAAAATTAAACCTAAGGAAGAATTCCCTAACAAAACCTGTTTCCTGATCGAAGAATTGATCGTTGCGGGCAAATCAGCAAAATTCCTGGAAGTTACCGGCGGACTGCTTACTTTTTTCAATGAGAAAGGTGATCTGGAGTATGAAATATTTGAGGCTTCGGAAGCGTTATCGGAAGGTGATGTTTTATCGCTGGAAGAAAAATTTCTTGCCGGTCAGGGTCAGAATATTACTCCGGCCCGTTACAGCAAAGATCCCGAAGAGAACAGGAGGATTTCTTCCGCAGTTAAGGATGAACTTGAAAAAGTTGCAAGAATTCTTAAAGTGGAAGGATATGCACGCATCGATGCATTTGTGAGAATATTCGATGATAAATCTGTAGAAGTGCTGGTTATTGAAGTCAATTCGCTACCCGGCATGACACCGGCCACCTGCATATTTCACCAGGCTGCCATTAATCACTATAAGCCTTATGAATTCATCGATAAACTTATTGATTTTGGGGTTAACAGAAAAAACTTGCGTAAAGAAGGATCTAAATTGTAAATGATGAAGCATTTTTTTGAATTTCTGAAATCGAAAGTGTTTTTAATTAATGTGTTTATTGCCGCGCTTTTATTGGTGGGATTTTTTGGATTTACATACAAGTGGCTGGGTACCTACACCAAACATGGCAGTAGTGTAACAGTTCCCGATGTGCGGGGTATGGAATTGGATGAACTTCAAAGTTTTCTTGAAAATAAAAACCTGCGATATAAGGTGGCGGATTCCACCATATTTGACATGACCAAACCTCCCGGAACTGTAATTGAACAGGATCCCAGGCCTAATGAAAAAGTTAAAGAACACCGTACCATTTATCTTTCCATTACCAGGTCAACACCTCCGGGAGTTAAAATCCCCGATCTTGAAGATAATTCACTGCGACAGGCTGAAGCTATTTTGCGTTCCTATGGTTTGGTAAGGGGTGAACTTATATACAAACCTGATCTTGCAAAAAATGCAGTGCTTGAGATGCAGATAAATGGCAAGAAAGTTCAAAAAGGCGAAGAAGTAACAAAAGGTACAGTGATTGATCTGGTGCTGGGCGATGGGTTTGGAAATACCAAAGTCTCGGTTCCGCAACTCTTTAACCTGGATCTTGATGAAGCGCTCTTTGTTTTGAAAGCTTCTTCATTGAATGTTGGATCAGTAGTGCTGGATGGGACCGTGAGAGATTCCAGCAGGGCCAGGGTTTACAAACAATATCCTGTTTATGAAAGTGAAACAACAATCAGCCAGGGAGAATCTGTTGATATATTTCTTACTCAATCGCAGGCGGTCATACGTATGAATGACCCCGATAATAAAATAGAAAATGATGAAGAATAACTTTACTGTATTGCTGTTATCAATGTTTTGCGTCGTAACGAAACCGGTTATCGCACAGGATGAAATTATAACAGATCTGAAATATAATCATGTTATTAAATCAGAAATCTTACGACAGGCTTCCGGGGCGGGCTCAGCAAAAATTTCTGCAACCGCATCAACCGATACGCTCTATCTGCCTTTCTTTGATGACTTTTCCATCAATACAGTCTGGCCTTCGCAGGATCGATGGTCCGACAGCACCGCATTTGTGAATTATAATTTTGGAATCAATCCGCCCACATTGGGTATGGTTACGTTCGACGGTTTGAATAAACTGGGAAATCCCTATGATAATTCGAATGCCAATGCGAATGGTTTGTGTGACAGGCTGACTTCAAATGCGATTAATCTTTTTAATGATGATAATGGATTGCCTTATGATCCAACCGACAGCCTGTTTTTAATATTTCAATACCAGAGAAAAGGCAGGGGCGATAATCCTGAGGCAAACGACTCACTCGTTCTCCAGTTTCTTGATCCTGCAACACAGGTCTGGCAACCGGTGTGGAGGGCTTTGGGAACAACATCAGGAGATACCGTTTTTAATAAAGTAAAGATCTCAATTAACGACCCCGTCTTCAGGCAGAATGGGTTCCGCTTCCGGTTCAGCAACTATGGTTCTAAAACAGGGATGCTCGATTTGTGGCATGTTGATTATATCAGCCTGAGAAAGTTCCTTCCTCCCGATTATGAGAATTTAAAAGATTATGCTTTTGTATACCAGGGAAAATCACTTCTTATCAATTACAGCGCTCTCCCGTGGAAACATTTTTCGTTTTTAACCACGGGCCAGCAACAGGCTTTTGTGAAAACCGAAGCTGCCTTAACGTTGCGGAATAACAATGATGCAGCTCCGTTTCCGATTTCAGTATCCGGGAATATTTACGATCAGTATAATAACTTAACTCCGTTGGTTGGAGGTGGTGGATTGAATAATATTGTAGTACCACTAAATCAGAATCTTACTCCACCTGCTACATTACTGAGCAATTCAATTTTTCAGGATCCTACCACCGGTGAGCAGGCTACCTTCATTGCTAAATATGAAATAGGAACCACTACAGGCGGCGGTGTGGTTGATGATTTTCCGCAAAACGATACATTGTATTATGAACAGGATTTTCATAATTACTATGCTTATGATGACGGCTCAGCGGAACTGGGTTATGGAGTGAATGGAATAGGAGCATCGCTTGCCTATAAGTTTGAAGTTTTAAAAGGTGATACCCTGCGCGGTGTCAGAATATTTTTTGCTCAACTGGGTATCAGTGTTACCAACCAGATTTTCCGACTGGCAATCTGGAGCGGTAATGCTGCTGGTCCCCAGGGTGCACCGGTGTATGAACAATTTAATCAAACCCCGAACTACAGCGACAGCATCAATGGATTTTATACGTACCTGACTAATCCCGTTTTTGTTCCTGCAGGGACCTGGTATTTTGGTTTTATTCAGAATAATGCGGTGCTGCTTAACCTGGGTCTCGATGTAAATACACCCGCCGATCCAACACGTAAATTCATCAACACCTCTGGTTCCTGGATTAATTCACAACTTCCCGGTATGTGGATGATCCGCCCGGTGTTCAGCCAGTCGCCAATCAATACAGGCATTGCAGATGATCTTCTGTCATCTGCATTGAGCGTGTATCCTGTTCCTGCCTCTGATATAATTTCTATAACGATGGACCATCAGCAGTCTGAAAATTTCAGCGTTCGCATTACCGACCTTACGGGAAGAACAATTTTATTTCGCAAAAACCTGACTCCATCAATTGATGTTTCTGAATTCTCAAACGGTATGTATTTATTGCATATATCCGACCCCGTTAGTGGCAGTACCCTGAGCAGGAAAATTCTTGTAGCCGGAAAATAACCGGGCCTATGCAACAGGAAACAGAAGATCAGGATTCAGGTGAACAGGAAGAATTATATGAACATCATCGTATCATAGCAGACAAAGGGCAGTCACTGCTTCGCATTGATAAATTTTTGATGATGCGGCTTGTGAATGTTTCCCGCAATCGTATCCAGAACGCAGCCGATGCAGGAAGCATTCTGGTTAACGGAATTGCGGTAAAGCCCAGTTACCGTGTTAAACCTGCTGATACCATCACCATTGTACTGGCACATCCTCCCCGCGATGTTGAAATTATAGCTGAGGATATTCCTGTTGAAATTCTTTTCGAAGATGATGATCTTGTCATCGTTAACAAACAGGCCGGACTCGTGGTGCATCCCGGATATGGAAATTATTCCGGCACACTTGTAAATGCAATGGCCTACCATTTCCATCCTGACCTATTAGGAAAATCCATTGAAGCCGAAACAATACGTCCCGGACTGGTGCACCGGATTGATAAAAATACGTCAGGTATTATGGTGATTGGCAGGAGCGAAAAGGCACTCACCCATCTGGCCAAACAATTTTACGACCGTACTATTAAACGCCGGTATGTTGCTCTGGTATGGGGTGATTTTGATACGGATGAGGGAGTTATTACCGGTAACATCGGACGTAATCAAACCGACAGGAAATCCATGGCTGTGTATCCCGAAGGTGATCATGGGAAACATGCAGTAACACATTATAAAGTTCTGGAACGGTTAGGGTATGTAACATTGGTGGAATGCCGCCTGGAGACAGGACGTACGCACCAGATTCGTGTGCATATGAAATTTATTGGTCATCCCTTATTTAATGATGAAACATACGGCGGAAAAAAAATTCTGAAGGGAACAACTTTTTCCAAATACAAACTTTTTGTTGAGCATTGTTTTGAAATGATTCCCGGCCAGGCTCTGCATGCACGTTCTCTTGGATTTATTCATCCATCAACGGGCCGGGAAATGTATTTTGAAGCACCACCTCCGCAGAATTTTCAGGCTATGATCGACCGGTGGAGAGTGTATATACAAAGCAGGGATTAAACAAGAATAAAACTGCCTTTTAAGAAAGTTCCTGTATCGTTGCAGCATTGTGAATTTTTACAACATTATACAGGGTATCTCTTTCCACAGCGGTTTTACCGGCATCCTGAATCATTGTCACCAGTTGCTGTGTTGTCAGTGTTGGAGATTGCTCTTCCGCACCGGCCATCGAATAAATTTTAGTCGAATCATCAATTGTTCCGTCCATATCATCCACACCAAAATTCAGACTGGTTTGAGCAGTATTACGACCGATCATGGGCCAGTAAGCTTTTATGTGATTGAAATTATCCATGAAGATGCGCGAAATGGCGTAATTTTTCAGATCTTCTATCATAGTCACTTCCGGAATGTGTGACATTTCATTATCCCCGTTACGAAATTTCAAAGGTATAAAAGTATTGAAGCCTCCCGTTTTATCCTGGAGGTTGCGAAGCCGGTTCATGTGGTCTGCCCTGTGTGCATACGATTCAATATGGCCATACAGCATAGTTGCATTGGTTGCCATTCCCAGGTTATGCGCAGTTTCATGAATCTCAAGCCATTCATCGGAAGTGCATTTGTCGGCACATATTTGTTCACGCACTGCTTCATCAAAAATTTCAGCGCCGCCACCGGGAAGTGAATCAAGACCTGCGGCTTTCAAATATTCAAGGCCTTCTTTGTAATTCATTTTCGCTTTACGGAACATGTAATCCAGTTCCACAGCTGTAAACGCCTTGATGTGCAAATCGGGACGGTGTGCTTTTATCTGGCGCAACAGATCAGCAAAATAATGTACATCCATTTTCGGGTGCACTCCTCCCACAATATGAACTTCAGTAACCGGTTTGCCATCATAAGCTTTTACACGGTCCATCATTTCTTCCAGGGTAAGTTCCCAGCCGGCTTCTTTATGTTTATACAATTTTGAATATGAACAAAACTTGCATGAAAAGACACAAACGTTAGTTGGCTCTATATGAAAATTCCTGTTGAAATAAATGTGATTGCCATTTTTATGCTTCTGAATATAATTCGAAAGGGAACCCAAAAATCCCAATTCGCCATTTTCATACAGCGAAACACATTCCTGCTCCGAAATCCGTATTCCCTGCTTCACCTTTTCAGCGATCCGCAGGAGTTCCGGTTTGGCCGACAGGAGTGGTAGATCATTCAGGGTGGAAGTTGCAGTGGTGCTCATAGGGAAGATTCTATCAGTCAAACCAACCAGAAAAGAAATAGTTTGCCTGCTTCAAAATTACAAAAAAAAAGGCTGCCCTTAGCGGACAGCCTTCTTGCAAGGGAACCCAATAAATTATTTGTCCAGCATAATGCGATAAACGCTGTTGCTGCTTGCAGTTTTAATTTCTACAAAGTATAATCCGTTCGATAAATCTGAAAGATCTAAACGGTGAGTTCCGCTGAAATTACTGAAACCGGTTGTCATTACAATTTGACCTATTGTATTCACTACCGAAATAGTTGCATTCTCTGCCACCATATTGCTGTTATGAATGGTAAGGATACCCTGGGTAGGATTTGGGAAGATTGCAATTCCGTTCTGTACCGGGTTGTTTGTGCTGTTGGTAGGACAAACTACCGGGAAAATAGCCATAGAAACATCAATTCCCCATGAGGTAGGAGTTTCTGAGAAAGCATGCCAGTCGAAGGAAGAGAACTGTTCCCATGCTGTATTTGGAATTACTTCTCCATCATCTGTGTGAATTATAGCTATCGTATCACCAACAATATAATCAAATTCAACTCCCAGGTAAAACGGACCTGTTACATCAATTGGAGGGTTGAATGTTGCCAGGGTAAGATTACCGGCAGTTGCATCGGTTGCTGCCTGTGTGTAAGTAACTGTTGTAGTTCCCATTTCAGCTCCCGGTGAACCGGCAGTCCCTGTGTTATCCCAAACAGTTACATCAAATGTATTTGTTGTATTGGAAGCAGTTGCCACCCCAAATGCAATCAGTGCATTTGTTATTTGTGAATTCGGTGCTACCGTTTGTGCGAAATAATCAGCTTTCGCAATATCCAGGTAATCATTATGGCCGGATACATATCCAATTGTTGAACCAAACAGGGTAGGAGTACCCGTTGGAGGGAAGTTTTCGAGAGTATCGCAAACGAGTCCGCCCTGTGTTACGTTGATATAAGCAGTTTTAGTTTCCGTATCAGTACCGGTAGCATTAGAAGCAACCAGCGTTACTGTGTAGGTTCCAATTGCGTTATAGGTAATGTTTGTTGGATTCTGAACAGCAGAAGCACCCGGACTTCCACCTGCGAATGTCCATGCCCATGTTGTTGGTGAACCGGATGATAAATCTGTAAAGTTGATACTTGTACCCACCAGGATGTTGGTTGAAGATGCTGAAAAGTTCGCTGTTGGTGCACCTGCCACTACGGGAACACAACCAAGTGAGTTCAGGATGGTTGGACGTGATGCGGTGATTGCGGCATTCATACGTGCTCCCTGTCCTGCGGTGAACATAAACATACAGGCGTCATCAGTATAGTCCATGTAGTTCATATACATTTCACCGTTAGGACCATTACTACATGAAATTTGTGGGAAAGAAGGACATCCGAAGTTAAGTGATGCCTGGGTCGGAGTATCAGAAACGAAATCATTTCCGCAATTGGAGTCTCCTGTAATATGACGAAGATTCAGCCAGTGACCGATTTCATGTGTTAAAGTACGTCCGCGGTTATAGGAAGGTGTAGTTCCAAGTGCACCCGGACCACCAACAGCGCCGTTTAATACAACAACTCCGTCGGTTGCAGCAGCTCCACCCGGAAACTGTGCATAACCAAGCAATCCGCCACCCAGGTTACCTACCCAGACATTCAGGTAGCTGGTAACAGGCCATGCATTGTCACCACCCTGCGCATCGAATTTGATCCCGTTGTTTTGTGAAAACGAAGAGGTAGATGTTGCTTTACGAATGATACCATCAGTAGTGTTACCACTAGGATCCTGAACTGCCAAACAAAACTGGATGCCCGTTGGTGCAACTGCAGACTGGAACACAGATGGAACACCTGTAATGTCAACATTGGTAGCAGAATAATCCTGGTTCAGTACATCCATTTGTGCATTGATGCGTGCATTTGAAATATTCTGATTGTTGTTTCCCTGCTGACCTGTAGTATAGAGAATGTGAAACACAACCGGAATAGTAATAACACCGGTAGTTTTCCAGGTCTTATTATTCGCCATACGCTGTTGAATGAGCTGCTCAATGCCATTCAAACGGTCTTCAAACCCCGGATCCTGGGCTTTCATCAATTCATGGTTTTCCATTGTGCCGCAACGATTGGTCTGAGCTACTGCAGCCCCCAATGAAAGCCATATGACACTTACAAGAAGTAAAATTTTTTTCATTTGATTTTTGATATTATTGGTTTTTAGGATTGTTTTTTGATCGAAGGATCATTGTTTGGTACTACAAAAATAATAAAAGCAACTCTCATTTAAAGTGTGAGGACCTAAAAAGTTTGTAAATTATCTAATGCGTTAATTATCAATGATGTGGTTTCTTCCGCGAGAAATGGTAGTCGAGCCTGGGTAACGAGAATGAGGTGTAGCGGGAAAATGGATTCAATTTTCAACAGGGTTAGAACACGAGTTGGTTGTTTTGTCAAAATCAGGTCAAATTTTGGTTTCCCTTTCGGGGATTACATCAAACCTTCCCTGAATTATTGTACATTTATCGAATGAAATACAGGATTTTGTTGGTGGAAGACGAACCTTCCCTTTGTGAAACCATAAAGTTGAACCTGGAACTGGAAGGTTATACGGTTCAGATTGCCCGTGACGGTAAAAATGCGCTGAAATCTTTTAAAAGTGAACGATTCAACCTGATTATCCTGGATGTGATGCTTCCTGAAATGGATGGTTTTACCGTTTGCGAAGCAATCCGGCTTGAAAATCCTGCTATACCGGTTTTATTTCTCACAGCTAAAAATTCCAGCTCCGACCGTATTTACGGATTAAAAATAGGTGCCGATGATTACCTAACCAAACCTTTCAACCTGGAGGAACTGCTGCTGCGGGTTCAGAATCTGCTCCGTCGTTCAGTTAAATCGCAGGATTCTCCGGGTATGACCGATTACAGCATCGGAGATTCCAAAATCAATTTTGTTAACCAGGAAATTCTAAAAGGTAAGGAAACCATTCATCTTACCCGCAAGGAAACACTTTTACTCAAACTGCTCATCGAAAGAAGAAATGAAGTAGTATCGCGGGAGCACATCCTGGAAACAGTATGGGGTTATGATATTTATCCCTCTACCCGGACTATCGATAATTTTATGGTTTCTTTCAGGAAATATTTTGAAAAAGATCCATCCAACCCACAGTATTTTCAATCGGTGAGGGGTATTGGTTACCGGTTTGTAGATTCTATGAAATAGATGCTGATACAAGGAACACAGATTTAACTGTTTTAACATCCGCCTGCTTCTGGCAGTGATAAATGCTGATAAAATTTGTGGTCGCTGTAAAAACTTTCATACTTTTATGAACGGCTTTTACACTAAACATTAAAAAAAACAAATCCCTGTGCTGTCCTTTATCGCCAAATTAATTACCACTTCTCTTGCAGTTATCATCGTGGCTTACCTGTTGCCGGGTGTGCATGTTGAAAGTGCACTCAGTGCAATCGGTCTTGCGATTGTTTTATCACTGTTGAATATTTTCGTCAAACCCCTTCTCATACTGCTCACTCTTCCCATTACGGTAGTAACGTTAGGGTTATTTTTGCTCGTTATAAATGCACTCATAATTCTTTTGGCTGCTGAACTTGTACCGGGATTTTCAATTAATGGATTCTGGTGGGCGTTACTGTTCAGTATCATTTTATCCATTGTAGTATCCGTGCTTGAATCACTTGGTACAAAAGTATCCCGCAAGGATTGAATTATTTATTGCAAATAATTTTATACGGACAATATAAGCACTGATCCTCATCCGGAGTTTGGACAAAATCAAATGCCGGATTTAATATTTCAGCAATCTTACCTGCAAGATGATTTTTGAATTCATTTAAACTTTCATCTGTAATAACAGACCCGTCACCCTGCCACGAAATGCCGCTTCCTAAGTTCCTGGCAATGTAAAACCCCGTTTTTACCGGTTTGCCCGGGAAGTTCAAACGGAATAACAATGCATAAAAATAAAGCTGGAAAAGTGCTTTTTTGGCTGGGTCCGTCACAAGTTCATCGATTGAGGAACTCTTTAAATCAACCTGGCCTGTTTTATAATCAATGATTCTCGTTACACCACCTGATTCGTCAATCCGGTCGATGCTGCCGTATAATAAAACACTATAATTTTCAATCGGGAAAATACCTGTCAGTTTTTCTTCTAGTCCGGTAATCTGAAACGGAACATCCGATTTGTCTGAAATTAAAATGCGTTTTACCAGTTCACGTATCACTTCGGTTGAGAGTATATCAGCACCTTCCAGCTGCGCAACACTTATCCTGTAAACTTCTTTCAAAGCAGTTTCCACAGCAGCATCAACTTTCGAAATCAGCTGATCAATTTTTGCCGTATCAATAATGCCGGGTTGCGATTTGTACAACAATTCCAGCGCACGATGCAGAATGGTACCGAATGTGTGATCTTCCATCGATACAGTTGTCACTTCTTTTTCTTTTAGCCCTGCAACATACCGGTAATAAAATTTAAGGCTGCAGCTTATATAAATTGTAATTGCGGAACTTGAAAAAGTGCGCTGTTTTATTCTTTCCTTGCCGGGGAGAAAATGACTGAGCCGCTGCATAATATCCTCATCTTTTTTAATGATAATCGGTTGAATTACCTCAGGAATGATGGGTGTTTTTACAAAACCGCTTGTTATAGTTAGCCTGTTCCCCATAACTTTTCTCAGCTCCTGTTGAATCTGGAGGAGAAAACGGCTGGGTTCACCACCATTCGATTTACTCACTTCTGAATTGTAGATCAGGTAACAATTTTCTGCCTGGTGCAGTAACCTGTAAAAATGGTACGAATACGATGCATCCTGATCCTGGTAAGTTGATAAGCCATATCCTTTACGAAGTGAAAAAGGGATAAATGATTTATTGGATGCAGTTGCAGGAAGAATACCTTCATTCACATTCAACAGTATCACCGTCTTAAAATCGAGCGCCCGTGTCTCAAGAAACCCCATGATCTGAAGTCCCTGTACAGGCTCTCCTGAAAAAGGTACCTTCAACCCGGCAACACATTCCGTTGCCATTTGCCAGGCAGTTTCGGTGTTGATCTCATGAAAATGATCCTGCAAATGTTCCGCAAGAAGTTTCAGTTCATTAATGATGTATTCAATAACCTTGTCTTCAAAATGAACAGCATTTCCTGATTTGCTTATCAGTTCATCGCGCAGGTAGCCAAGCACATTTTGAAGATAAATGAAAACTTCACCGGCAGCTGATATTTTTGTGAATACCGTTGCAGCATTTTCAAACCCATATTCCTTTTCAATTTCAGTGGCACCGGGATATACCGTGTGCATATCTGTTTTTTCATCCGGTGATATGATTTTACCTCTGAACATCGGATGATTAAACACCCGCCTGATATATCGGTGATGGAATGTGGGAAAATTATTTTTGCTGATGACCGAATGGTTATGCAAATCGTGAAGTATCCGTATCAGCTCAAGGTACTGGCTTTGCTGTAGCGGATATCCCATGGTAACATTTATGGTTTCAATGGAAGGTGGCAAAGAGTAAAGCACCGGAAAAAGCATGTTCTCATCCGCCAGTATGATCGCCGTGCTGTTAGGATCCAGTTTACCTTCCGACTGCAACCTGTCGAGTAATTCACCGGTATATTTTGCCTGACCGGCAACTAAGGGAATGCCTGTAATTTCAATATTTTTTTCCCCGGTGTCGAAATGAGAAATAGCACCCGGCTGGGGTTTAAATAGCGGGGATTTTCGGAAGTAATAGCCGGCCTCATGATTTTTGTTGCTGATATAATACGAATCGCTGTCCCATAAAACCGATACACCTGATTTTTCACCAAGTCGTTGTATGAGTTCTTCTTCAATCCTGGAAAATCCATAAAATCCTGCAAAAATATATTTCTTCCACGGGCTTGTAAAAGTGCCGTCTTTAAGTTTTTTTATAATACTTCGGTATGCTTTACCTTCATAAGCAAAACCTTTTGTATTCAGAATGACATTGTAATCATCATAAATTTGGCGTAACCTATTCCATGTGCCGGCAAACATTTGCTGTATTTGAGTCAGCTTTTTTTCATCCATGGATGCAATAAATTCTTTGATCCAATGCAATGAAGAAGGATCCGGTAAAAAAGCAGCATCAATTTTTTTCAGGTCACTTATATTTGTGAAGATGCGCGATGGGTCGGATAGTTGTTTGTCGATTTCATCAAAATCATTTATTAACATTTGTCCCCAGGCATAAAAGCGACCAAAATCCTGTTCCGGCCAGTGTGTTTTGTACACTTCAAACAATGTTAATAACAGCGGAATTTCTTCAGAAACTGGATGGGTGGCATGCCTGGAAACAAAATCGCCAATTCCTAAAATTCCCGGTGACCATACGGGCTTTGTCAAACCCGCAGCAAACCGGTTGCGGAATATCAGGCAGGCTCTTCGGGTTGGAAAAATAACGCAAACACTTCTCAGGTCATCACTGTGTTTTTCCTGGACTTCTTGAATTACCCTGTCAATAAAAGTATCCATAAATGGCAAAAATATTTTTTTTTGGAACTGCTAAGGTGGTTAATTTTTTTGTTGAAAACGTATAGCGCCATTAACTCCCGTGACTGCTTTTTAACAATATTTTTACAGGGATGCGAATTTCAGGTAAACACGGAGTTATATGTTTTCTTATTTTAATCTTCCTGCAATCGGGTAGGGTACATGGCGAAGACAGGGAAGTCGTTGGCTATTTTGCATCCTGGAAATGGTATAAGCGCAATAAACTGGTAAATCCGCTTACCATCGATTATTCCAAATACACAACAATCAATTATGCTTTCTTTAAACCGGAAGCAAATGGCTCCATATCTGATGGTGATGCATGGGCCGATAAAAATATTCTGCTTGGTACTGTAGTTACTCAAAACGGCGTTACGCGGCATGATCCATCAACATCGCTTATTGTAAATGCTCATAAGAACAATGTTAAAGTAATTGCCTCCATTGGCGGTTGGAGCTGGTCGTCAGATTTTCCTGCCATAGCAGCTGATATATCAAAACGCAATCGGTTTGCACTTTCCTGTGTAGAGCTCATTCAAAAATATAATTTCGACGGTATTGATATTGACTGGGAATTTCCGGGTGGCAAAATACATAATGGTTCCCCTGCTGATAAATACAATTTTACGCTGTTGATTCAGGCAATCCGGAATGCATTGGATTCACATGGCCAAAAATCGGGTCGTAAATTTTATCTGACTGCGGCCTTCGGACCGGCTCCTGATCATCTCAGCCAGATTGATTGGGAGCGCGTGGAACCATTGCTGGATATCATTCACATTATGACCTATAACTATTATGGCCCATGGGATAAAATTACCAACCACAATGCGCCATTGCATCCTCCCCTTTACGGGAGCAAGGTATATGCAACTACTGCAACAATTAAATCACTTGTGAATGATTATAAAGTTCCTGCTTCAAAAATTACTCTCGGACTTGCTTTCTACGGGCGTTCCGTCATAATGAATCAACCCGTAGTGTTACACTCCGCTTCAACAGGTAAGCCTGACCGCCTTATTTTTTCAGAAGATAATGGAACCCCTGCTTACTATAACATTCTATTGAAATCGGCATTGTTTAAACGTGACTGGGATGCTGTTGCGGGAGTTCCCTACCTCACAGGAATAAAGGGCTGTGCTACGTTTGTATCGTATGATGATCCTGAATCTATTTCATTGAAAGTATCTTTCGCGCGACAAATGGAACTTCGCGGAGTGGTGATCTGGGATCTTTCAGGCGATTACCTCGAAACCACTCCCGGATCCGGTAAAATCGCCGGAACACCGCTGGTTGATGCGGTTCATACCGCTTTTGCGGATGATCATTCAGCCGCTACGAATAAACCCGCCATTGATTTGCTGGTATTTCCGAATCCTTTCCGAAATGATATGGACCTGACATGGAATTCAGAATTTAACGTTTCTGAAGTAACAGTAAGAAACTCATCCGGGCAAACCGTTTTTATTACAGAACATGATCTTTTTGGTAAACTCAAAATTGTAACTTCAGGCTGGACTCCTGGTTGGTACATTGTTCAGCTCGTTTCAGCCAATGGTACAACCGGTCGGAAAGTCCTGAAATTGTAATTTTGCTGCCTGAACTGACAAAAACAGTGCGGTTTTCTTAATTTTACAGGACTGATACTGTTATGAGGCATTCCTTTCTTTATTTTCTGCTTTTTCCGGCTGCTATTTCCCTTTTGCAGGGATGTAGTTCAAAAAGCACCCGCTTACCTGCGGAACAGTCTGAAACGGTTTCAGTAACACAGCAAACATCCGATCGCCTTTGGAAAGATCCGGATACTTCTTTTACCAGGCCCGGTTGCCCGGGAAAAATATTGCCACTGAGCTATCGTATGCTTGAATTGGATACTGCGAATGTGCGTAAACAACTAATTGTCCAGGGTCCGGAGCCGGGGCTAGTGTCAAAAGAAACGTTCAACATTGAAATTCCATTACCCGACGGAACCTGGGAGCAATTTACAATGACGCAGGTCCAGGTGATGGCGCCCGAACTTGCTGCAAAATTCCCATATTTGAAAACTTATGCAGGCACCAGCACTGTGTACCCGTCTGATCAGCTCCGGTTAGAAGCAGGTCCCGATGGGGTTAGTGCAATGATATTATCCACGCGTGGCTCTATTATGCTCGACCCTTTCTGCAAGGGTGACAAAATTCATATGATCAGCTACTTTAAAAAAAATCTTCCGGGGGGAAAAGAGGATTTTGAAAGTAGATAAAACGAAAAGAGTTCTAAAAAAATAAAAACAAAAATATGATCAATCGATTACTTACTTTATCCATAGCAGCAATTCTGATCTTACCGACATTGAAAACGCATGCCGGCGACTCAAAAAAAGCCTGGTATCCTGTCGATAACAGCAGGGTGGTTCTCAAAGGTGAACCACTTATCAAGGCAAGGCAATATCGCAGTTTTTACCTTGATTTAGCATCATTAAAAACTGAATTGGAACAGGCTGCTGCAGCTGGCCCAACCGGAAAATCAGCAGCGTCGGTTTTTAGTTTACCGATGTCGGATGGCACATTTCAGGATTTCAGGATTACGCCTTCAACGGTAATGCATCCTGATCTTGCAGCAAAGTATCCGCAAATAAAAACTTATAATGCAGAAGGAGTCACCGATCGCTCTGCAATAGCAAAGCTTGATGTTACTCAGTTCGGTTTTCACGCAATGATTTTATCAGCAGGAGGTACTACTTACATTGATCCGTTTTCTTTGCAGGATGCTGATTACTATATGGTATATCACAAGCGTGATTTTTATTCCGACCAGGAATTTGTTTGTTATACCAATGGAAGCGAACATCCTGTTGAATCGGAACGATTAATCGCTCCCGGTTCTGGTGTTGCAAAGTCCATCGGAACCGAACTCAAAACGTATCGCCTGGCCCTGGCTACCACAGGAGAGTATGCTTCTTTTTTCGGAGGCACGGTTCCCGGTGCACTTGCCGCAATGGTAACTGCTGTTAACAGGGTTACCGGAATTTATGAGCGTGAATTTGCAATCCGTCTGGTTTTAATTCCGAATACCGATACGTTAATTTTTACCAATTCTGCAACTGACCCTTATGATAACAATAATGGAGGGGCTATGCTTGCACAAAATCAAACCACATGCAATGCACGTATCGGAGGCGGAAACTATGATATTGGACATGTATTCAGCACAGGAGGAGGAGGCATAGCTGGTTTGGGTGTCGTTTGTAATTTCTCACAAAAGGCATATGGAGTTACCGGATTGCCAACACCAACAGGAGATCCTTTTTATGTTGATTATGTAGCACATGAAATGGGTCACCAGTTTGGAGGAAATCACACATTTAATTGTGAAGTCGGAGCCTGTAATGGTAACCGTGCATTTACTTCAGCTTATGAACCGGGCAGCGGCAGTACCATTATGGCGTATGCCGGCATTTGTGGAAGCAACAACCTGCAAACATTCAGCGATGATTATTTTCACACCAAAAGCTTTGACCAGATAATTATTTACACCACTACAGGTATTGGCGGAGCATGCCCTGTTGTATCCACAACGTTCAATGATCCGCCAGTTATTAATCCAGGTAATGACTATATCATACCTTATCTCACACCATTCCGCATGACCGGCAGTGCAACGGATGTTAACGGTGATTCACTCACATATTGCTGGGAACAATACAATCTCGGCCCAGCAGGAACCTGGAACAATCCAAGTGGTAACGCACCTATTTTCCGGTCGTTTGATCCAAGTCCGAATCCTACACGGTTATTTCCTAAGCTTGCCAATATCCTCAATAATAATCAAACCATTGGAGAGGTTAAGCCGGGATATGCCCGCATACTTTCATTTAAACTTACCGTTCGTGATAATAAACTTAATGGTGGCGGTGTCACTAACAATGACACACCTGTTGAGGTACAGGTTATTAATACCGGTCAGGCATTCGCAGTTACTTCACCCAATACAACCGGAATCATATGGCAGTCGGGTGGGGTAGCTACTGTAACATGGGATGTTGGCGGCAGTGATGTAGCTCCTATCAATACTCCGCTTGTAAATATTTTTCTTTCTACGGATGGAGGTCAAACGTTTCCAGTACTGCTTGCTCAGTCTGTTGCAAATAACGGAACCTTTAATGTTAATGTTCCAAATGTATTTACTCCCACAGCCCGTGTTATGGTGGAAGGAGATGGAAATATTTTCTTTGATATTAATGACAAAGATTTTGAAATCGGAACTGTTGGCATTAATGAGAATGAACAAACAAGCGGAATTTTCGTGGGACCGAATCCGGTGAATGATCACTTTGAAATTATTATCGATAATGCTGAGGTTTTAAATGCTTCCGGAAATACGTTAGAACTCTTTGATGTTACCGGCAGGTTTATTACTTCAGTGGCAGTTACCCAAAATCGACTGAAAGTGTCCGTTCGTGATTTGAATGCCGGCATCTATTTGTATCGGTTCATGAATGAAGGAGGAATGATCAGCAGTGGAAAATTGATTATCCAAAAATAAATCAGCATTACTGTTGTAAGAAAAAAGTGTGTAAAAAAAAGTGAGGTGGAATTTCTTCCACCTCACCACACACAACCTGAAAAGCACTTTTCTTTTAACCTGTTTATTATGGTTTAGTCAGTCATCACCACTAAGTACTTACTGGTACTCCAGAATTTCTCTGCATCGGTGATTTTAATTTCGCTTACTTTATCATCTTGTTTCTCGATGGTGTAGGAGTTAGCCGGGTGAACGGTTACTAACTTTGCATCTTTTGAGTCAAGAGGAATGGTTTGAATCTGGGTGATATCAATTGATTTGAAAGCTTCGGGATTAAGATTAGCTGAAAGCCTTTCTTCTTTACCTAGTCCCAAAAATCCACCTTCTTTAGTTACAACCTGGGTATCACGTAGTTTCTTATAGTTACCAACTGCAATGTAACCGGTATTCATTTTGGTAGTCTGACGCTGAATGAAATCAGTGCTGACAGAATCTTTCTGAGTTAAGCCAGCTACAGAAGTATTTAAACTTTCAACCTGTGTATTCAAAGCCAGCAACTGGTCATTAAGCATTACAAGTTGAGAATCTTTTGCGGCAATCTGGTTATTTAAAGAAGCCACCATCTTTTCAAATTTCCTTACTTTAAAATTTGAATTTTTCAGTTTACGAGAAAGTTCATCGGCCTGTACTTTACTGTCATCCATCAATTGTTTGATGGCTGCGATTTCATTCTGAATTCTTTCTTTTGAATTCTGATTCATCTCTGTGGCATTGCCGGTACGTTGCTGAATGGAATGTTGCTTGGTTGTTACCTCAGCAAGGTTACCTTCAATTTCTTCGAACGATGTGATAAACTCATCTATAGCTTTATCTTTTTCACTTGATACTGCCATCAAAGAATCCTTTGTGACAGTCACCTGGGCTAATTCATCTTTATAATTTTCGCAACCTGTAAGTGCTGCAGCAGCGATTATAAAACTGCCTAGAATGATCTTTTTCATGTTGTCTATTTTTTTATTTAAGGGTTTCCTTTGGCAGGGTACAATGCATTAATGTGCCAAACCTGGAAATTTGGCATCAACGATTGGCAATAAATTGGTAAAGTATTTAATTATAGTAAGTTATGTATGATTTAATCCATTTCCTCCAACCGTGCCGGAAACCCAAAAATCTTGTTTTGAGACAGTTTCCATATAATATTTCCCATTTTGAAACAAGATTGAAGTAATTTAGCGATCTGATTAATAGCGCTGATGAACAGCAATGCGAGAATAAGAATCGTGGTGGTGGTGATGTTCCTGGTAATGGGAGGACTGCTTTATTATGCGTACACCCGGATGCAGCAAAATATTTCAGAACTGGTTCAAACGGTTAAGGAAAGTTCCGAGCCCGATATGAACTTGCTGCGGTTGAAAGAACTCTGGGGTGGTATTACAACTGCCTCCAGTAGCATAAGAGCCTATACCGTTACCCGGGATGAAGATTACCTTTCCGATTTTCTGCAACTAAAAGATACATTACGTTCAGGTATTGATAGTCTGAAAGTAGCAGCTGTTAAATCGGGAAGAAGCATTGATCAGCTGCTTGCCATTGAAGAAGGTCTGAACAGGAAGATAAATGTGTACGACAGCCTGTTGGAAATAAATTACAACAGGGTACTTTCTAATGAAATCGAAAAGTTTGAGGTGGGTGAACAGGTTTCTGATACAATGCAGTTTTTGCAGGAAGAGGGAAATGTTTTTCAGCGCATGTTTTCCTCTAAATATAGCAGGCGGGCGCTGCAGGAACGAGCCGACAGTATACTCGCAGAGCGAAATAACCGTTTGCAGGTTTTTCAGCGTGATTTGAAAAAAATGCGAGAAGAGGAATCACGCCTTTTACAGGAACAATCTGATAAGGAGTTGCGATTGCTTGAAGCCGACAAGCAAATTACCAGAGAAATGGAAGGCTTGATTCAAAAGCTTGAAAGCGATGAGCACGAACGTTTGGTTCAGAAAGCAAATAATACGAAAAAATCAACCGATGAAGCTGCCGCTGCAATAAAGCGTATTGTTATTGCCGGTGTAATTCTTATTGTGTTACTGCTTCTTTTTGTCTTGCGTGATATTGAAATTTCAAATAAACGACGGAGGGAATTGATTGAAGCCCGCAAGAAGGCAGAGAAACTGGCCAGGGCGAAGGAAGAATTTATGTCGACCATGAGTCACGAAATCAGAACACCACTCACATCAGTGATCGGATTCTCTGAAAAACTACGTCACACTCAGCTCGATGAAACCCAATTGCGGTACATGAAAGCAATTACCGGTTCATCGGAACACCTGTTATCAATTGTGAACGATGTTCTCGATTTCACACGGGTGGATTCCGGAAAACTGAAATTTGATAACATACCCTTCAAGGCTGCTGAAATCTTCGGTGATGTGTATGATGCGCTCATCTGGAAAGCTCACGAAAAGAAAATTGAGCTGAATATTTTTATCCAGCCTATTGCAACTCTTCAGTTGCATGGGGATCCTGTAAGATTGCGCCAGGTTCTTTTTAATCTTACCGGCAATGCCATTAAATTTACCGATAAAGGTTCAGTTGATATCACTGCCACTTTCGTGGAAGAAAATGCTAAAGCCATTTTGTTATTTAAAATCAGTGACACAGGCATCGGAATTCCCGCTGACAGACTTTCTGCAATTTTCAGTGAGTTCGAACAAGCAGAGGCATCTACAGAAAGAAAATATGGTGGCAGCGGATTGGGATTATCCATTTCAAAGCGCATTGTGGAGCAGCAGGATGGTGAAATAAAAGTTGAAAGTAATCCCGGTCTTGGTTCTGTTTTTACCGTTCGCATACCATACAGTCATGGAGTTATGGAGCCCCGGGAGACATCTTATACTGAAGAAATAGCTCCTCAGCCACTCGATGGACTTACTGTGCTGCTTGCTGAAGATGATCCTATGATACGTGAATTGCAGTATCACAGTCTGGAAACCATGGGTGCTAAAGTGCTGCTGGCTGAAAACGGTCGCGAAGCATTACACATATTCCGCGATCAGCAGGTATCCCTTATTTTAATGGACATTCAGATGCCGGAAATGACAGGGCCTGAAGCTCTGAAAATTATACGAACAGAATTTCCGGATGATAAAAAGCATGTGCCAATCATTGCAATGACCGCTAATGTTCTCCAGCATGATTTGAAGAAATGGCTGGAAGAAGGCATGAATGATTTTATAACAAAGCCTTTCCGGGAAACCGAACTCGTTGAAAAGATCAGCCGGTTGCTGAATATTGAAACCAAAGTACAGATTAAAACTGAGAACCCCCCTCCGGAAAAAAAGGAAATGGCTTATGAGTTTAACCTGAAGCAGCCGGAGCACCTGTTCGATTTAAGAGAATTGATTAATGCCTCTCAGGGGAATGATGATTTTGTGAAGAAAATGATAAACCTTTTTCTTACAAGTTCATTTGCTTCCGTCAATAATCTTAAATTCCATCTGAAGCAAAATAACTGGGAACAAATGGGCAAAACAGCTCACCGCATGATTGGTTCATACAAGCAGCTTGGCATCGACTATGTTGCTGCCATGTTAAAAGAACTTGAAGAAACCTCGTTGGGTTCGCGCGAACTGGGAAAAGCGGCATTCCTGGTTTCAGAAATCGAAAGATGTTCGAATGAAATTTTTCAACGGCTAAAAAAAGAATTGGAACCTTATCAATAATCACACAACAAAGAAATGGATCGCAATGCAGATAACCTGGTTGAGATGAAGACAACAATTTTTGTTGTTGAAGATGATGAATGGTACAGGGAATTTTTATCCTATACACTCGCTCTTGACCCGACTCATACTGTTAAAAGTTTTGCTAACGGGAAGAGCTTTTTATCGCACTCCGGTGAAAAGCCCGATATTATTACCATTGATTATGGTTTGCCCGACACTACAGGAGCAAATTTGTTGCAGGACATCAGAAAAAAATATGAGCAGGCAGAAGTCATTGTAATCTCGGAACAGGATAAAATTGACACAGCACTGCAACTGCTAAAAGCAGGTGCGTATGATTATTTTGTTAAAAGTAAAGACATCCGGGAGCGACTTTTAAATACGGTAAATCACATAAAGCAGAATTTTAATCTTAAAAACCGGCTCGATTATCTTGAAAAAGAAGTAAGCACCAAACATGATTTCAGGAAAAATATTATTGGTAACTCTCCTTCGATGACGGACGTTTATCACCTGATTGAAAAAGCACTTGGCAATAATTTGTCGGTGACCATTTATGGTGAAACCGGTACAGGAAAAGAAGAAGTTGCAAAAGCCATTCATTATAATTCAATATTTAAAAAAGGTCCTTTTGTTGCTATTAATATGGCAGCCGTTCCCAGGGAACTGGCCGAAAGTGAATTGTTCGGTCATGAGAAAGGAGCCTTTACAGGTGCTGTTGCAGCACGTGCCGGAAAATTTGAAGAAGCAAATTCGGGAACTATTTTCCTGGATGAAATTGGTGACATGGATTTATCACTCCAGGTTAAATTGTTGCGGGTATTGCAGGAAAAAACTGTTACCCGTGTAGGAGGAAACCAGCAGGTAAAAGTTAATAACCGTGTAATAGTTGCCACTCATAAAAACCTGAAAGAAGAAGTAGAGAAAGGAAATTTCCGCGAAGATTTATTTTACAGGATTTTCGGACTTACTATTAACCTTCCGCCATTACGAAACCGGGGACAGGATATTCTGTTACTTGCCGTGCACTTCGTTCAATCATTCTGTAAGGAAAATAAGCTCCACCAAAAAGTACTGACCGATGAGGCAAAACAGAAATTAATGTCCTATCCTTTTCCGGGAAACGTACGGGAATTAAAATCACTCACGGAGCTGGCTTGTGTGCTTTCATCAGGAAATGAAATTCAGGCTGGTGATATTCATCTGCTGAGCGCTTCCGATTCCATAACCTTTTTTGATGATACACTTACGCTTGACGATTACAACCGTAAAATCATAAGGCATTATCTTGAAAAAAATGGTGATAATGTAACAGCAGTTGCCCATAAACTGAATATCGGAAAATCAACGATTTACCGGATGATGAAAGAATGGGGTGAGGGATAATGTGCATCCTTTGATTTTTTTTCGCCATGAATAAACTTACTGAAGCCCAAAAACGATACATCGAAAAACTGCAACCCGGTCAACGTGCAACGGGGTATGTAAAATCATTCCAGGAGTTTGGGGCATTTATATCAATAGGCCTGGTTACCGGATTACTTCACAACAATAATATCCGGTGGGGGAGGGTGGAGCACCCGGAACATTATTTACGGTTAGGTCAGAAAATTGAGATAATTATACTTGAAGTTGATAAATCACGTCACCGTTTTTCGATGGGATATAAACAGCTCAAGCCCGATCCCTGGGATAAGTTTTATGATAAGTATAAAATTGGTGATACCATTTCCGGTTCTGTTTTTAAAATTCTTCCTTTCGGAGTATTACTGGAAGTTGTAAGTGGTATTGATGCCCTGTTGCATAAGTCGGATATGCCCGAAGAAGAATCCGATCCTCAAATATATTCACTTGATGAAACCTATGAGGTTCGTATAAAATCTATCGACAGGGAATCACGCAGGGTTAGCGTAACGTTGAAATAACATTCCGCTGACTTTAATAACAATTGCTTAATCATTATTTTTTTATTGGGTAAGACAGGATGGGTTTTTTTGCTGTGAAATATAATTCACTGTACCATGAACCTAAAACCTGTAAAATTGATGAAAGCATTTGTATCCGGATGTATTGTTTTATTCATACTGATGATCGCTGCTGTGCAATTAAATGCTCAGTCGCTGATTGATATGAAATTTATTGGCCGTTATGAATCGGGTTTCTTCGATGAAGGAGGAACTGAAATCTGTACCTATGATGCAGCAACATCACGCATTTTTTCTGTGAATGGAGCAACCGGTAACATTGATATTATCAGTATTGCTGATCCTTCAAATCCTTCATTTGTAAGTGCGATTGATCTTTCATCGTATGGGAGCGGTGCTAACAGCGTTACCATTCACAATGGAATTATTGCAGCAGCTGTGCAGGCTAATGAAAAAACGGATCCCGGCAAAGTGGTTTTTATTGATGTAAATGGAAATATCATCAGTTCTGTAAATGTAGGTGCATTGCCTGATATGATTACGTATACCAACAATGGTGCAAAGGTCTTGGTTGCCTGTGAAGGTGAACCTAATGATGATTATACTATTGATCCAATCGGACAAATTGCAATAATCAGTGTTCCAGCTAATCTTGCCGCAATTAGCCCGGCAAACGTAACTTTGCTTGATTTTTCTGTATACAATAATAATCCGGTTCCCGGTGTGAGGGTGTTTGGGCCGGGTGCAACATTTGCACAGGACATGGAACCGGAGTATATTACTGTGAGTGATGACAGCAAAACTGCTTGGGTTACGTTGCAGGAAAATAATGCAATTGCAAAAATTAATTTGATGAATAATTCACTGATAGAAGTCCTTGCTCTCGGATTTAAAGATTATTCGTTACCGGGAAATGGAATTGATGCATCAGATCGCAACTCAGGTACAATTAACATAGCTAACTGGCCGGTGAAAGGAATGTACCAGCCTGATGCTATTGGTTCCTATTCCTACCTGGGATCAACGTTTCTTGTAACAGCCAATGAAGGTGATGTTCGCGAATGGGATGGATATGCAGAAATTGAACGCGTAAAAGATATTACACTTGATCCCGTTGCATTTCCTGACTATGAAATGCTGCAGGAAGATTCAGCCATCGGCCGGTTAAATATTTCAACTGCCTACGGTGACGTGGATAACGATGGCGATTTTGATGAATTGTATTCTTATGGAGCCCGGTCATTTTCTATCTGGAATGCTAACGGTGATCTGGTTTTCGACAGCGGTGATTATATTGAGCATTATATAGCCGGAGTATATCCTGATTTTTTTAATGTATCAAGCACGAATAACACAAAGCAAAATCGCAGCGATGATAAAGGACCCGAGCCGGAAGGCCTGACAGTTGTGACTATTCTCGATAGTGTTTTTGCATTTGTCGGCCTTGAAAGAATTGGTGGCATAATGGCTTTCAATATAACTGATCCCGCTAATCCGCGTTTTGTAGATTACATCAACACACGGGATTTTGCACAGAGTCCTGGTCCGGGTTATACAGCTGATCTGGGACCTGAAGGATTACTTTTTATTCCATGGAACAAAAATCCGAATCGTAAAAATCTGCTGGTTGTATCAAACGAAATCAGCGGCACTCTTTCTATTTATGAAACAGATGTGCTTTGTGGAAATAAAAAAGTGTTGGTTTGTTTGAATGGAGTAACACATTGTGCCAATGAGGTTCAATTAGCCGGATATATTGCCGCAGGGGGAGAGTTAGGACCTTGTGCAAATCCAAACAGAATGCATCAAGTGGATGAAGTTGCAAGCGTGGTTACTTTCCCTAATCCGGCTAATGATAAAATTTTCTTTCAGATGAATAATTTGCAGAAAGGGAATTATGTATTGAACATATTTGATAACAATGGAAGGCTCATTCAAAGTAATAGCTTTGTTCAAACTTCATCAGGTGAACTGATGCATGAGATTGATTTACGATCGTATCCAAATGGTATTTTCGGTTATACTTTTTCAGGTGATTCAGGAACAAATTTTTCAGGAAATTTTCCGGTGGTTAAGTAGCACTAATAGTTGAACTTTTCTCATCCCGGTTGTGTTGGCAACCGGGATTTTTTAATCTTCGGAGATTTTCCCCGCAAAGGGGCTGGTCTCGCGGTGTGCGAACGCAATAAAAACCAATCAATCTTCGCGTCCTTAGCGAACTTTGGGTGAAAAAGCGTTGGTGCAAAAGCATTACACAGGGTATTGTTACAGAGTGTTTTATTTATTAATATTACATTCTTAAACAAATAGCTATGAAAAGTCTTCTCCTTGCCCTTTTAATCTTTCCTTTCGCGCTCCAGTCAGGCGCACAATGTGTATCAAGTGTTGTTGTTAACAGCGGGGTTTGCGGATCCGGCTGCTCTGCAGTGGTAGCGATTCAGTTTTCAGGGGGCGCAATGCCTCTTAGTTTAACCCTTACTGATGGTGTTACACAGTACGGTCCCTTCACAGCGACCTCATTCTGGCAGTTTGGAAATCTTTGCCCCGGAAATTATTCGCTGATCGTAATCGATGCCAATGGCGATACGTGTGGTGGCGCCAATTCAATTTTGATAGGTGTTTTCCCAGAACCTGTTGCGGGCACAATTGTTACTAATGCTTCCTGTTCCGGTTGTAACGATGGAGCAGCCACCGCCAGTGCGTCCGGCGGTACTCCACCCTATACATACAGTTGGTCAAATGGGGCGATAGGCGGATCAATTACCGGATTAATACCCGGTGCTTACACACTCTATGTAACAGATGTAAACGGATGCAGTGATGTAGATACTTTTTATGTTGGGGTGGGCTCTAGCGGTTATTATGTGTTGTCAGGTAACGTATATTTTGATACCAATGCAAATGGAATAAAAGATCCCGGTGAAACCGGTGTTTCAAACCAGGGAGTTAATATGCTACAGGGCAACGTCAATGCGTTAACTAACAGCTCCGGTGATTATGGAATTGTTGTACCACCCGGAACCTATGATTTAAGTTTTACCGGTTCTCCGGGATGGAACATTACCTCATTGCCTGCCATCTATAATCCTACAGTATCCACATCATCCGTGACCGGTCTTGATTTTGGAATTTTTCCGGATTCAACCGTAGGAGAGGCTTCGGTTAACCTTTACAGCGGCTGGCCCCGTTGTTTCTGGGATGTTCCTTACTACCTGAGTTTGTCAAATGAAGGTTTTACTGTGCTTAATGGCACAATGACGTTTAACCATGACCCGGCTCAAACATTTGTGAGTTCTTCAGTGGCACCAACTTCACAAGTTGGTAATGTGTTGACTTATTCCTTCACCAATTTATCACCCGGCCAATCGATAACTATTTCTGTTACACTTACAGAGCCGGCAGGAGGGACCGTTGTTTCCTCCAGCCTCGACGCTACCGGTTCAGATGCCTTTGGTTACCAATTTACCCTTAATACCACGTTGCCTCAAACAATCACCTGCTCCTATGATCCCAATGACAAAGCGGTGCAACCGGCAGGACAGGGAACACCGAATTTTGTGACTATGGACAGCTGGCTCTCGTATTTAGTCAGGTTTCAGAATACCGGAACCGATACAGCATTTACCGTGATAATTATCGATACACTTGATGCAAATCTTGACCTCAGCACTTTTACATATCTGGCAGCATCTCATCCGGTAAACGTAACCACCCGACCCGGAAATGAAGTCACATTCACATTCGATAACATTCTTCTGCCCGACAGTAATGTAAACGAACCGGCAAGTAATGGTTATGTTTTATACCGTATTAAAGGACTTACTACCAATCCTGACCCTACTCCGGTTACCAATACAGCTTACATTTATTTTGATCTGAATTCTCCTGTACAAACCAATACAACCCTTACCACATTAAGTGATAATTTCCTCTCACTTGCAGATAACCCTGCAGGAAATGAACTATTTGAGCTGTACCCCAATCCAATGGATGATAAAACCGTTTTGCACCTTAAAACACCATCTGATGTTCAGTATTCCATTACTATGAGTGATATCAGGGGCCGGGTTGTATTAGAATCTAAAAATCTCGTTAACGGAAGCCTTGTAATTGAAGATAACCAGCTTGCTCCCGGAACATACATCCTCAAAGCAACACCCTCAAACAACGAAAAACCTGTTCACTTACGGTTAATGAAAAAGTGACCGTTTAAAGGTCGATTATTACTACAAAAGCGGAGTGAATCCTGGTTCACCCGCTTTTCTTGTTTACGGGGTTTGCGTCCTCCCAAATCCAGCATTTTGATACACTAATAAACTTATGAACTTATAAACTCAAATCTCCCCCCGATTTTCTAACTTTGTGAACTGATATTCAAAACCTCTTTTTTTTGTAAACTTCTAAATACAAGCAAATTATATGGCTCAGGTGGAAATGAAAATGCCTAAAATGGGTGAAAGTGTGGCGGAGGCTACAATCATCAGGTGGTTAAAAAATGAGGGCGATTCCATCGAAGCTGATGAGTCGGTACTTGAAATTGCCACTGATAAGGTTGATTCTGAAGTTCCATCGTCCACCGCAGGAATTCTGCAAAAGCGATTGTTCAATGAGGGCGATGTTGTGCAGGTGGGTAGTGTGATTGCAATCATAAATACAAATGCACAATCGGCCGAAACGGTTACCCCCCGTGAAACTGCATCCGCTCCACCGGTTCAGGCTCCGGTTGCTTCCAATCCCAAGTCACCAGTTAGTCAGACTACACCAGCCCCTGTGGCTTCACCGGTTTCGGCTCCGGTTTCTTCCGATCAGAATCGTTTTTACAGCCCGTTGGTTCGTACAATCGCACAGACTGAAAATATTACTCAATCCGAACTTGACAACATTCCGGGAACAGGTGCAGAAGGCCGGGTTACCAAAAAGGATGTACTAATGTATTTGGATAAACGTAAGTCCGGATCTGAACCGGTTGCTGCAACTGAAGCAAAACCTGAAGTATCAACGGGTGCCACAGTTCAATCAACCAATACTGCTCCGGTTCCGGTTTCCGCTCCCGCATCAAGCCTGAATGGCGATTCCGAAATCATTGAAATGGATCGTATGCGCAAGCTTATTTCGGAGCATATGGTAATGTCGAAACGCACTTCTCCACACGTAACATCGTATGTAGAAGCCGATGTAACTAACCTGGTAATGTGGCGAAACAGGATAAAAGATGCATTCGAGAAAAAAGAAAATGAAAAAATTACTTTCACCCCGATTTTTATTGAAGCCATTGCGCGTGCCATCAAGGATTTTCCTATGATCAATATTTCTGTGGATGGTACCAAGCTGATAGTTAAGAAAAATATCAACATTGGTATGGCGGCGGCGCTTCCTTCAGGAAATCTCATTGTACCTGTTATTAAAAATGCCGACCGTATGAACCTGTATGGTCTTACCAAAGCAGTGAATGATCTTGCTAAACGCGCAAGAGCCGGCAAACTGAATCCTGATGAGATACAGGGAGGCACTTACACCGTAACCAATGTGGGAAGTTTTGGAAATGTTATGGGTACACCAATCATCAATCAGCCCCAGGTTGCAATTATGGCTGTAGGTGCAATTCGTAAAAAACCTGCAGTTATTGAAACTCCTTTCGGCGATACGCTCGGTATCCGGCACATGATGTTTCTGTCGCATGCATACGACCATCGCGTTGTTGATGGATCACTGGGCGGAATGTTTGTACGGAGGGTAGCCGATTACCTGGAGCAGTTTGATGTTAACAGGGAAATTTAACTTTAACGTAATGACTATGAAAATATTTAAAGCATTTTTGTTCACATGTATCTGCATTTCGGTTTCCCTTCCGGGAAATATAATTGCACAAGGCACAAAAAAACCTGCCGCCCCGGCAGTAATAACTAAAGACCAGGCATCGGAAATTAAAAAAACCGCAGGTGATTTATACAAGGATGGCAACTACAAAGGTGCGATTGATCCTTACACAAAGCTCGTTAATTATGATCCTGAGAATGTAGATTTTAATTATTACCTGGGCATGAGTTACCTGAACTCCAACTCTGATAAATCCCAGGCGATACAGTATTTTGTTAAGGCGGCTGATAAAAAAGATGCACCTAAGGATGTTTATTACCAGATGGGAAGATCATTGCTTGTTGCCGGTTTATTTGATGAAGCAATTGAAGCTTTTGAAAAATATAAGGAAGTTAACAAAGGACAGGTAAATGCCAAATACAACCTCGATCAGCATATTGAATATTGTTATAACGGTAAGGAATATGCGAAAAAGCCACTGGAAGTTAAATTTAAAAACCCGGGTAAAATTCTTAACAGCAAGTGGGCTGATTACGCACCGGTTTCAATGGCTGTTGATACAGTAGTATTTTTTACTTCCAGCCGACAGGGAAATACGGGTGGGATAGTGGATGGTATGGGTGACATTATTCCCGATATTTATTTCAGCTCCCGTGTTGATACCAGCTGGACGAAAGCCAAGAATGTTGGAATAAATGTGAACAGCGAACTGTATGAAATCTCATCGGGCATGACCTCCAATGGTGACAAACTCCTTATCTATAAAGAAAGCGGCGAAGCTTCAGGGGATATTTACTTATCGACGATGAAGGGTAAATCATGGCAGAAGTCGGAACTGATCGATCCTTCAATGGAAACAAAAACACCCGAGACAGGAGCCTGTATGTCGAATGATGGAAAAACAATTTATTTTGCTGCAGACATGAAAGGTACCCTTGGCGGGAAGGATATTTTTATGATCACGATGGATGAAAACAAAAAATGGAGTGCGCCTGTCAACCTGGGACCTACCGTTAACACCCAATTCAACGAAGACAATCCTACTCTCTGGCATGATGGCAAAACACTTTTTTTCGCTTCACAGGGCCATACCAGCATGGGAGGATATGATATTTTCATGACCAGCCGTCCGGATCCTTCCAGTGACTGGGCTGCTCCATACAACATAGGGTATCCGTTAAATACTTATGATGATGATCTCTATTTTACGCTTGCCGCGAATGGCAGAACCGGGTACGTTTCGGCTGTAAAGCCAAAAGGTCTGGGTGATCTTGATATCTGGCATTTTACACTAACGGAGCCGCTTGTTAAAAACGCAGGAATATTATACCGCGCTTCGATTTTATCCCCGCAAGGGATGCCCTCCAAAGATGCATTGTGCAGCGTAGTAAAAGAATCTACCGGCGAAGTACTGGGGATTATGGAAGCCAATGGTGCAGCTGCGGAGATTTTTATTATGCTGCCTCCCGGAAATTATAAATTGAAAGCACGCTCTCCTAAAATGGGCAGGCTTGAAGAAGATATTTCCATCATCGGCGACGAAGGTGAAAAGGGAATCCGTAAAGTATTGAAATTGCAACCTAACCCATCATCAAAACCATAACCTGTAATGAATCTTCAACTTACCCGTCCCCTGGCTTTTTTCGACCTTGAAACAACAGGACTTACCATAGGGCTGGACCGGATTATTGAAATTTCAGTATTGAAAATTAAGCCTGATGGTACACGGGACATGTTTACGCATCTCGTGAATCCGGAAATTCATATTCCTGAAATCGTTGTGAATCTCACCGGCATTACCAATGAAGCGGTGAAAGATAAACCGCTATTCAAAGATATTGCACAGGAGCTGAAAACATTTCTTAATGATTGTGACCTTGCCGGTTACAACAGCAATAAGTTTGATGTGCCTTTCCTTGTTGATGAGTTTTACAGGATAGGAGTGGAGTTCGATATTTCAGGCCGGAAGCTGGTTGATGTGCAGAATATTTTTCACAAAATGGAACAACGCACACTGGCAGCAGCTTACAAATTTTATTGTGAACAGGATCTGGTTAATGCGCATTCTGCGGAAGCAGATATTATTGCCACTTATGAAATTTTTGAAGCGCAACTGGAACGTTATAAAGACAAAGGACAATTTGAAAACAACGTTGAATCACTTCACAAATTTACAAATATGTTCAATACCGTTGATCTTGCGGGACGAATGGTTTATAATGAAAAAGGTGAAGAAACAATCAATTTCGGCAAGCATAAAGGAAAAAAGGTTGTGGATGTTTTTGCTTCTGAACCTTCCTATTATGACTGGCTGATGAAAGGCGATTTTTCCCGCCAGACTAAAGCAGTTTTAAAAACTTTGTGGGAGCGTTATAACGAAGGTAAAAAACAAAACAAGGTTGAAAATATTGAATCAAAACTCAATAGTTTACAGCAAAAATTTAACACGAAATAGTTAAACTTCTTTCCAACAAAAAAAGCTGCCCGATGAAGGCAGCTTTTTTTATGAATTTACTTTAAAAATTAAATCGAATTCGGAGTTTCCAAATGCAGAACTGTAACAGGGAAAATTACACCGGAATTCACCTGGTTCATTTCGAAATTATACCATGAAATCGGCGCTTTTATCGTAGCACTTTCAGCTGCCGGTTCAGGAGCAACTTCACCTACCGGTACAGGAGCAGTTTGCTCAGTCGGCGCAGTTTGATTGTCGGATCTTTTAGTACCATCCTCATCAAGTGCGATCAAGGGTGCAATTACCAAAGCAACAACGGACATCAGTTTCAGAAGTATGTTCAGTGACGGACCGGAAGTATCCTTAAACGGGTCACCAACGGTGTCACCAACAACAGCAGCCTTGTGCGGATCTGATTTTTTATAGTACATCTGGCCATTGATCTCAACGCCTTCTTCAAACATTTTTTTCGCATTATCCCATGCGCCACCGGCGTTAGACTGGAAGATCGCCATCAGTACACCGGTAACGGTAACACCGGCAAGTAATCCGCCCAATGCCTCAGCACCGAATATTGGTAAAAATCCCACAGCAACTGGAACAGTTACCGCCATTAATCCCGGCAGTACCATTTCTTTAATTGCAGCTTTAGTAGATATTTCAACACACTTGCCGTATTCAGCAACTCCGTCGGCAGCATCAAATGTTTTTTTATCAGCATCCGACCAGGTCTTCATATCCGTATCACCATTTCTTCTCATCACTTCAAGAGCTGCTTTTAATGCAGGTATTGTATTGAACTGGCGGCGTACTTCCTCAATCATTGCCATAGCTGCACGTCCTACGGCACCCATAGCAAGGGCAGAGAATACAAATGGTAACATACCACCAATAAACAATCCGGCTATCACATTCGCTTTAGAAATATCAATAGTGCGAATGTGGGCAGCCGTCATGTATGCACCAAACAGTGCAAGGGCTGTAAGCGCAGCTGAAGCAATTGCAAAGCCTTTTCCAATAGCAGCGGTCGTGTTACCTACAGCATCCAGTTTATCGGTGATCTTACGAACATCTTTTGGAAGATCCGACATTTCAGCAATACCACCGGCATTATCAGAAATAGGACCATAAGCATCAACAGCAAGCTGTATTCCAAGGTTCGATAACATACCAACTGCGGCAATCGCAATTCCGTAAAGACCTCCGAAATGGAAGGCTCCGATAATTGAAAATGCAATGATGAGAATTGGAATTGCTGTTGACATCATACCCACGCCAAGACCTGCAATGATATTCGTAGCAGCTCCAGTTGACGATTGGCGAACAATGGATAATACCGGTTTTTTTCCTGTTCCTGTATAGTATTCAGTAACTAGACCGACCATCAAACCGCCTACAAGTCCGATTATAGTTGCTACAAACACTCCAAATGAAGTATAGTGATTTCCTTTTACAGGATCAGCCCATGCATATAACGGATCCTGGAACCACCACTCGGCCGGAAGCATCCAGTCGATGATAAAATAGGAGGCGATAACCATGAGGATCGACGAACCGAATTCCCCTATGTTGAGGGCACGTTGCGGATCACCGCCTTCACCCACACGAACGAAGAAAGTTCCAATGATTGACATTACAATTCCCACTGCAGCAAGTACAAGTGGAAGAAATACAGGTGCAAGTCCATTGAATTGTGTATCGAGCGAAATAAAATCGGCATTCATGAATGCTGCTCCGAGAACCATGGTACCTACAATCGAGCCTACATAGGACTCAAAAAGATCGGCTCCCATTCCGGCAACATCCCCAACGTTATCACCAACATTATCGGCAATAGTGGCAGGATTCAACGGATGATCTTCAGGAATGCCTGCTTCAACTTTTCCAACAAGATCGGCTCCAACATCAGCCGCTTTGGTATAAATTCCACCGCCTACGCGGGCAAAAAGTGCGATTGATGAAGCACCAAAGGAAAATCCGGTAATTACGGTAATGACGCGATTCAGATTATCAACCGTATCAATTCCGAACTGATTGCTGTAAACGATAAAAAGAATGCTCAATCCTAAAACACCCAATCCAACAACACCCATTCCCATAACTGAACCACCGGCGAAGGCAATCTCCAGGGCTTTACCCATTCCTGTACGCGCTGCATTCGTAGTACGTACGTTAGCCTTCGTGGCAACACGCATTCCTATGAATCCGGCAAGTCCGCTGCAAAATGCACCACAGATAAATGAAACAGCTACCATGGGGGAGGAAGTCTCGCTGTTAGCGGTCACTCCCAGTAAAAGTGCTACACAAACAACAAAAATTGCAAGCACTTTATACTCAGCCCGTAAAAACGCCATTGCACCTTCTGCAATATGCCCGGCAATCTTTTTCATTTTGTCCGTGCCCGCGTCCTGTTTGCTGATCCATGCCGATTTCCACACTGTGTACAGTAATGCCAATACACCAAAGGCAGGAATCAGGTAAAGAATTGAATTACCCATAATTAATTGATTTTAAGATTTTTGGTTTTATTAAACGCTTTTTGAAGCGCGCAAAGGTAAGAGAAAAAGTTTCAAGATGAAAGGAAATTTCCGGTCAATTTCGGGTAAAGTGGAGAATGGCTTTCTATAATTGAGAGTCGAGTAAACCCAGGGATAGCCTTACCTTACATCTCCAAAGGAAAGGGAACATATTTCTGTAATATTTATACCGACCAAATCCGCATAGGATTGAGGCCCTACAACAATTATATTTTGATTTGACGACCCAATGTCTTAATGTCCCAATGTCTAATGTCCTGTTGTTTTGCCTCACCCGACCTCTCCAAAGGAGAGGAGGACATTTTCTATAATTTATTGTTCCTGACCATTTCAATGACTTTTTTTTTGACCCCTTCCCTGACTCTTCCCTTGACCCCTTCCCTGACTATTTCCTAACATACATCACCTCTTTCACCGCCTTAATCACCCTGGCAGGATTTGGAAGATATGCTTCTATAAGAGTAGGAGCGTAGGGAAGCGGCACATCACCACCCATGACCCTTAAAACCGGTGCATCAAGGTAATCAAAAGCTTCCTTTTGTACTTTAAAAGCCACTTCGGTTGCAATGGCAGCTAAAGGCCACGATTCTTCAACGATGACCAGCCGGTTGGTTTTCTTTACGGAATTAATTACGGTCAGGTAATCAATAGGTCGAACAGTTCTTAAATCGATTACTTCTGCATCAATCTGCTCAGCCGCGAGTTCCTCCGCTGCTTTCAAAGCGATTTTCATCATCTTGCCAAAAGAAACAATTGTTACATCCTTACCTGGTTTTTTTATTTCAGCCACACCGATCGGCATAATATATTCCCCTTCGGGAACCATGCCTTTATCACCATACATTTGTTCGGATTCCATAAAAATCACGGGATCATTATCCCGTATGGCCGACTTGAGTAACCCCTTTGCGTCGGCAGGATTGGAAGGTACTATTACTTTTAATCCGGGACAATTTGCATACCAGCTTTCAAAAGCCTGCGAGTGCTGGGAACTGAGCATTCCCGCGGAAGCGGTAGGGCCCCTGAAAACAATTGGTACATTAAAATTACCTCCCGACATCGACATCATTTTCGCTGCAGAATTGATCACCTGGTCAATAGCTACCAGTGAAAAATTGAAGGTCATAAATTCTATCACGGGTCGTAATCCATTCATGGCAGCCCCAACTCCGATTCCGGTGAACCCCAGTTCGGAAATGGGGGTATCAATTACTCTTTTTGGTCCAAACTCATCGAGCATTCCCTGGCTGACCTTATAGGCACCGTTATACAATGCCACTTCTTCACCCATCAGAAATACTTTTTCATCACGTCGCATTTCCTCACTTAATGCCTCACGCAGAGCTTCACGGAATTGTAATTCTTTCATAAAATAGATTAAATAAAAGTTTGGCCTCATCGGCCGGGGTCAAAAATAGGAAAAGTATGTGTAACAGGTCTGTTTTTGAATCATAGTGATAGTTTATTTGGCGGTTAAACAGGAAATGAATATTATTGATAAAAAGTTATGCATGCCCATTTTATAGAGGATTCTGACCGTTGGAAAATTAACCGGGAAAAGCGGATTGTTTCTTTTGTTCATCTAAGTTCTCTGATCGTAATTTTTACAGGGTTAACCTGGTTGATAATCAGTGTTTTGACAGGGATGTACCTGTTGTGTGCTTTGATATTGGTGGTAATACTATTGGGTTTTTATGCGTTGCATCTTGTCAGAATCCGGAATTTAAGAAAAGCTAATATGATAGTGCTGGGAGCTGCGGGAATGTACTTTACACTGGTTTGCCTTATCACCTCAGGTTCCGGCTTAAATAATTTTACCACCCATTTTTGGTTTATTGCATTATCACTTGCTTCTTATTTTTTACTGATCGACGAAAAAGCAATAGTCCGGGAAGGTATTGCACTTACATCGTTATCGCTTGTTTTTGTCTTCCACTTCAGATTACTCCCTTCGTTCAAGCTGATTGCATTGCCTGTTGAACTTCATTATGTGGTTTCCATAATCGATCTTGCCACGGCGCTGGCTGTTATTTATTTGATTACCCGGTTGTTTGTGCTTGAAATTACCAAAGCAGAATCAGCACTTATTACATATAGTGACAAACTCGATAGCCTCATTGAAAACTTGCTTCCAAAACCCATAGCAGAACGATTAAAAAAAGAAGGAAAAACCTTTGCTGATTTCTATCCGGGTTGTTCAGTATTATTTGCTGATATAGTTGGTTTTACAAATTGGTCGGAACAAAAAACACCCACGCATGTTGTGGAACGACTGAATTCGGTTTTTTCAAATTTTGATGAAATTGCAGCATCTATGAACCTGACAAAAATCAAAACTATAGGCGATGCATACATGGTTGCCTCAGGAATTCCGGATTTTAAAAAAGATCATGCCATGGACCTGCTTCAGTTTGCGCGAGAAATTCATCGTGTGGCCGCCGAATATGATGACCTGCAATTTAGAATCGGCATACATTCGGGACCGGTAGTTGCGGGAATCATTGGTAAAACACGCATTATTTATGATTTATGGGGTGATACTGTAAATATCGCTTCGCGCTTGGAATATGCAGCCACCCCGGGTGAAACCCTTATATCGGAAACAACTTTTGAATTGGTGAAAAGCCGGATCCATGAACCCGTAATTATGCGAACAATTCCTGTGAAAGGAAGAGGTGCTGTAAATGTGTACGATTTAAAATTACTTTAACCCGGCTTACTCATTGTGCCAAGATAGAGCAGGATGGATTCCTGGGCAGCTGCATCGATAACTTCATTTCCTGCCTTTTTTTGTGCCCGGGCCGCCATTTTCGGAACAATAGATTTCCATTGGTCTTCCGTTCGTGTGCGTGGTTTCTTCAGACCGTGGCAAGTGCTGCAATGTTTTTCATAATTTATTTTCCCCGCATTCAGCGCCTCAAGCGTAAGGCCCGGATATTTTGATGATCCGCGTTCCACATCCGCCTGTGTCGGAGCCATTAATTTTACACTTCCGCATGACATTACAATAACAGAAGTTAAGAGAAGCATACTTTTTTTCATAAAGTGGCAGTTAAGTTTCAGCACTGATAATATTTACAAATATATTGGAATAACTCTTGCGTCTGTAATTTTCAGTGAATGCCGATATCCGAAATCAAATCAGTAACTATCCCTGCGCGAAGTAGTCGGGAGTTAAATCCGTGTTCCCTCATTAGAAACGGATTTATTCTGCAAGGTCTGACGCGCTTTGCAATTCTGAATACGTATGCATGTCATTTTTTGATTTTGCTTTGTACATTCCTTCCCGATATATTTTCAAAGCTTTATTCACTTCCCCCGTTCGTTCAAGCAGTTTTCCGTAATGATAGTAATTTGGAAGATAATCGGGATGGGAATGATGCAGGTCGCTCATCCATACCATGGCGCTATTATCATTGCCCAGTTTAATATATTCCAGTGCCAGCATATACTTGGTCTCAGCATCGGACGGATCATCGTTCAGAAAACCAAGCAAAGCAGAAATACGCGTGTCAGTTGTCATAATTTAGATCCGGTTGATTTGCGAAACTGAATTAACTTAAACAAAACAGGTCCTGTTGTTACCAGAAAAATAATTACCACAATCACATCTAAATACTTTTTCACCACATGATTATCTCCAAACGCGTATCCGATGGTGACCAGGCTGAACACCCAAAGAACTGCCCCCAGGATGTTATAAAAACTAAAGCGTGATAAATCCATCTTAACAATTCCAGCTACAATTGGTGCAAAGGTGCGGATGATAGGAAGGAAGCGGGCAATAATGATAGCCATGCCGCCCCTGCGTTCATAAAAATTCCTTGCCTTCTCCAAATGTCTTTTCTTAAATAGAAAACTATCCTCCCGGTGAAATAAAAACGGTCCTGATTTTCTTCCAAACCAATATCCAACATAATTTCCGGCTATTGCACAAATTGCAATCATTGTATTCCAGAAAACCAGGTTTAATAAACCACTATCGGTTGGAAAGTCTGAATTGGCAATGATCAATCCCGTTATAAATAATAAATAATCGCCCGGAAGGAAAAAGCCAAGGAAAAGTCCGGTTTCAAGAAAAATGATAAGCATTACTATGTAAAGTCCTCCATGAGCCATTATCCAGTCAGGGTCAGTGAGATTCTTAAAAATTTCAAACAATTCCGCCATACATAAATATTATCGTCACAAGATATTGAGATTTAGCGAATCTATTATTAACCCCCTGAAACTGGAGCAATCCGGTATTGCAGTGATAACCTGTTTTTTTCCATACAAAACGCTACCTTTGCCATCCCAAATTCAACTGCTTCATGAGAATATTAGTATGCATCAGTAACGTTCCTGACACTACGTCAAAAATCAACTTTTCACCTGATAATAAAGAAGTTGTTACCGCCGGCATTCAGTATATCATAAATCCCTATGATGAAATCGCATTAACACGTGCCCTCGAGCTTACCGAAGGGTCAGGCGGAACAGTAACCGTTATCAATGTTGGTGAGGCCTCAACTGAACCCACCATCCGTAAAGCCCTCGCAATAGGAGCTACCGACGCAATACGGGTGAATGCCGCGCCGCGTGATGCCTGGTTTGTGGCAAAACAGATTTCAATTATAGCCGCTGAAGGCAAGTACGATCTTATTCTGACCGGCCGTGAATCCATCGACTACAATGGCGCCCAGGTTGCTGCTATGATCGGTGAACTGTTGGATATTCCCTCCGTTTCCATTTGTAAATCTTTGAAACCTGAAGGAGACGGCGTTATTATTGAAAGGGAAATTGAAGGCGGAAAAGAAGTTATAACTACACCGCTGCCGGTTGTTGTTAGCGCGACCGAAGGAATGGCGGAGCCTCGTATTCCCAATATGCGCGGAATCATGTCGGCACGTACCAAACCGTTGCAGGTGGTGGAAGCTCAGAATGTCCCCCAATTATCAGAAATAAAAAATTATGATAAACCCAAACCCCGTGGCCAGGTGACCCTGGTCCCCGCTGATGAGGTTGACAAGCTTGTTGATCTGCTACACACCGAAGCAAAAGCATTTTAATAAAATTCACAGTATTATTTTATAATTACTAATCTTAAACTCCCACATGTCAGTTCTGGTATATTGCGAACATTCAGGCGGAAAATTTAAAAAGTCGACTTACGAAGTGGTTTCTTATGCAGCGGAGATTGCAGCCAAAACAAACACTTCGTTAACAGCCATTTCGATTGGTGAGGTCAGCAGTGATGAATTGCAGTCGCTTTCTAAATTTGGTGCATCCAAAATTTTACATGTAGGAAATGACCGGCTTAAACAATTTGTAAATATGGCTTACGGAGCTGTAATTGCTGATGCAGCTAAAGCGGAAGGTTCAAAGATTATTGTACTGTCTGCCTCTTTTACAGGAAAAGGTCTTGCACCGAGAATCGCTGTAAAACTTGAAGCCGGTCTTGCTGACAGTGCCATTGCATTGCCTGATACCTCAACCGGATTTACAGTCCGTAAGACTGCCTTTTCAGGAAAAGCCTATGCTGATGTCAGCATAACTTCCGATATAAAAGTGATTACCCTCGTTCCTAACTCCTATAAAGTGGTTGAAAAGCCGGGTGAAGCGTCGGTAGTTCCTTTTGAGTCTAACGTCAGCGACCATGCGTTTACCGTAATGGTTAAAGATATTATAAGGGCTGCTGATAAAATTTTGTTACCGGAAGCTGAACTCGTGGTTTCTGCAGGAAGAGGGCTGAAAGGTCCTGAAAACTGGGGGATGATTGAAGAACTGGCAGCGTTACTTGGAGCGGCAACAGCATGCAGCAAACCGGTGTCGGATGCGCATTGGCGTCCGCATTCCGAGCACGTAGGCCAGACCGGCATTTCCATAAAGCCTAACCTTTATATTGCAATTGGTATTTCCGGAGCCATTCAACATCTTGCCGGAGTTAGCGCGTCAAAAACCATCGTGGTAATTAACAAGGATCCTGAAGCTCCCTTTTTTAAAGCGGCTGATTATGGAATTGTTGGCGATGCTTTTGAAGTAGTTCCTAAATTAATAGAATCGATAAAAAAACTTAAATCGGTGAACGCCTGACTTTTGTGGTGTTAATTATTCCTGAAAACTATTGATTTTGTTTTCAAACAAAATCGTATTTTTAAAGTTGGAATTTGCAGGCACCCATCTTCGTTCTACAGGACATTTTACAGCATGAATAAAATTAAACTCAGTATTATCGGGTTGTCATTTAGTCAAACCCAGTCAGGTGCCTATGCACTGGTACTGGGTGAGGAAGACGGACACCGGAGACTACCTATTATCATTGGCGGATTTGAAGCGCAGGCTATCGCGGTGGAATTGGAAAATATGACACCATCCCGGCCACTCACACATGATCTTTTTAAGAATTTCGCGATGAGTTATAATATTGAAATTACGGAAGTAATTATTTATAACCTTAAAGAAGGCGTGTTTTTCTCCAAATTGATTTGTACCGATGGAACCATAGAAAAGGAAATCGACGCCCGAACGTCCGATGCCATTGCAATGGCGGTGCGGTTTAACTGTCCGATTTACACGTACGAATGGATCCTTTCCCAGGCAGGCGTTGCTATTGATGATGAAAATCTTCCGATTGAAGAGCAAAAAGAACGTCCGAAAGAAAGAGAAAAGGAATCAGAACGAAAAAGATCATCCCCGGCAGAATTTGCTTCTCTTAGTGAAGACGAATTAAAAGAATCCTTAATGAAAGCCATTGATGAGGAAGCCTACGAGCTTGCCTCAAAAATCAGGGATGAGTTAAACAAACGGAAAAAGTCCTAATTGCCTGAGTCCCCGTATGAGCATAAAATTTCGTTTAACCCTGATGAGCTTTTTTCAGTTTTTTGTCTGGGGAGCCTGGCTTATCACAGTCGCTAATTACTGGTTCGCCACAAAACAATGGAGCGGGACTGATTTTGGGGCCATATTTTCAACACTCGGATTTTCATCCATTATTATGCCTGCGCTTACCGGAATTATTGCCGATAGGTGGATGAATGCGGAGCGGCTGTATGGTTTGTTGCATATTCTGGGCGGTATCGCGCTTGCCTGTATTCCCCAAGTGAATGATCCCGACACATTTTTCTGGGTCATTTTTGCAGCCATGCTTTGCTATATGCCAACAATCTCTTTATCGAATTCTATCGGATACACCATCTTAAAGGATAATGGATTTAATGTAGTGAAAGTGTTTCCGCCAATCCGTGTGTGGGGTACAATCGGATTTATAGTGGCCATGTGGATCACGAATCTTTCGGGTAACAAAGCTACCGGAGACCAATTTTACATTGCTGCAACCGCCGCTGTACTATTAGGTTTATACTCTTTTACGTTACCGGCTTGCCCACCTCAGAATAAAACATCTAAAAATGCTTCCCTGGCAGAATCATTGGGTTTGAATGCCTTTAAATTATTCGGGAATTATAAAATTGCCTTGTTCTTTATTTTTTCACTTTTCCTGGGAGTGGCGTTACAGCTTACTAACATGTATGGGGATACGTTTTTATCGGACTTTGAAAAAATACCTCAGTATGCCGATTCATTTGTAGTAAGATATTCTACCATTGTGATGTCAATTTCACAAATTTCAGAAGCGCTTTTTATCCTTGCTATTCCATTTTTTCTGAGGCGTTTCGGAATTAAAATGGTAATGGTAATCAGTATGCTTGCCTGGGTATTGCGATTTGGTTTGTTTTCGTTTGGCAATCCTGATGAAGGTTTGTGGATGATAATATTATCGTGTATTGTTTATGGAATGGCTTTCGATTTTTTCAATATTTCCGGATCGCTATTTATCGAAACCACAACCGATCCTAAGATCCGGAGTAGTGCCCAGGGGTTGTTTATGATGATGACTAACGGGTTTGGCGCTGTGCTGGGAAGTGTGGTAAGCGGTTATGTAATCGACCGGTATTTCACAGTGGACGGGACACGCGACTGGCACCAGATATGGCTCACATTTGCCATTTATGCACTCATTGTTACTATTGCCTTTGCCCTATTATTTAAACACCGTCATAGGCCGGAAGAAATCGAACTGGCTACTCACTGATTTTTGATTTTTTAACCAGCCTGGCCATTTTCTGGAAAAGATCTTCCGCAACAAAAGGTTTAGAAATATATTCATCGACTCCCGATTCAAAGCACTTATTGATTTCTTCAGGCGTTGCGTTGGCGGTCATAGCCATGATAGGAAGGTCTTTTTTGTAGTTTTCCATATTGCGGATAGTGCGCGTGGCTTCATAACCATCCATTTCAGGCATCTGAATATCCATTAGCACCACATCATAATCATTAAGCGCAACCATATTTACTGCTTCCTGGCCGTTGCCCGCAAATTCAATCCGGATATCCCGTAAATATTCATTGAGTGTATCCTCTGCCACAATGCGGTTAAAGTCATTGTCTTCTACCAGCAAAATGCTTATCCCGTTAAGGGATTTTTTATTGTCATCATCAGTTGATAAATGAACATTTTGGGATAGGATAGGAGCGGCCTGTTTAAACGGAAGCGTGAAATAAAACCGTGTTCCTATTCCATGCTTGCTTTCCAGGCTGATTTTCCCTCCCTGGAGCTCCACCAGTTGTTTTGAAATAGTTAGCCCAAGACCAGTACCACCATACTTCCGGCTGGTATCACTGTTTGCCTGTGTGAAGCTTTCAAAAATAGAAGCCAGTTTATCCTGGGCTATTCCGATTCCCGAATCCGACACACTGAATTCCACTTCGGTGTTATCTGCCGATTGTTTTACCAACCGTGCGCTGATAGCTACAAATCCACTGTCAGTAAATTTGATTGCATTTCCAACCAGGTTGATTAAAACCTGTGCCAACCGGGTGGGATCGCCATTCAGATGTTTTGGCAAGGTATCCGGGAGATCCAGCTTGAATTCAAGCTGTTTTTCCTCAGCCTTTAAGGCAAGAATATTTTTAACATCGGTGAGCACCTGGTGGACATCGAAATCAATGTGCTCAAAAATCATTTTCCCGGCCTCAATTTTTGATATGTCAAGGATATCATTTATGATCGACATGAGTTGTTCCGAAGCTACCTGGATCATGGCAATATATTTCCGTTGCTGGTCATCCAGGCTGGATCGCAACAAAAGGTGAGTAATTCCGATTACCGAATTCATTGGCGTCCGTATCTCGTGGCTCATATTAGCCAGGAATTGCTGTTTAAACCGTTCCGATGCCATCGCATGTGCGCGGTCTTTGAGAGCCTGATCTCTTTCCAGAAGTGCCTGATAGGCATTTTTGCTCTCATCAATAGCCTTGAAGGTTTTTATTATTGTTGTTTCAAGGTCAATGAAATCGATGGGTTTTGTGATGAAGTCGAAAGCGCCACGGTTCATGGCTGTACGAATGTTTTGAATATCGGTATAGGCTGAAATAACAATGCATTTGCACGTCCGGCGGGTTTCAGCTATTTTTTCAAGAAGCTGCAGACCATTCATCACCGGCATGTTGATATCGGTAATAACCAGTTCGATTTCAGGACGGGAGTTCAATTGATCGAGGGCGATCATGCCGTTTCCGGCAAAATAAAACAGGTAATCTCCCGCAGCTATCTGCTTCCGGAATTTTTGCCGGATGAGCATTTCCATGTCCGGTTCATCATCCACCATTAAAATTGTTCGAAGCGCCATTTTCTGAATAAAATTCGAGTCGCTAATTTATTTCAAAAATCCACACAGGTTCCCCCGGTGCGAAACTAAATTTAAGAAGAATTTTTCGGACCTCAGTAAAAAGGTCAATTGAATAACTTTGTTAAAAGAGTGAATTGGAGGGTTTTAATTTATTGATTTACAAAATATTAGATATACCCTCATTTTTGTTTACAAGTAATACGGATTTTTTTTATGGTGCTGATTGATAATTGAAAAACATAATGTACCTTTGCCCTTCCCAAAAAATGGGGGTTTCGCAATTCGAAAAAATAATAAAACCGTAACATGCCTACTATTCAGCAATTGGTTCGTAAAGGCCGCTCCAAGCTTGAAGACAAAAGTAAGTCTCCCGCATTAACTTCATGTCCGCAACGACGTGGTGTTTGTACGAGGGTTTATACCACCACACCAAAGAAGCCAAACTCAGCAATGAGAAAGGTTGCCAGGGTGCGGTTGACTAACAAATTCGAGGTAACAGCCTACATTCCCGGAGAAGGTCATAATTTACAGGAACACTCAATTGTTCTGATTCGTGGCGGAAGGGTTAAAGATCTTCCGGGAGTCCGTTATCACATCATCCGTGGTTCACTGGATACTTCTGGTGTGGAAGGACGTAATCAGCGTCGTTCAAAATACGGAACCAAAAAGCCTAAAGCAGGAGCTGCAGCAGCTGCAGCCGCCAAGGGTAAGAAGAAATAATCCTTTCGAATACAAATAAAAGCAACAGTATCAGTACTAGCATAATATAATGAGAAAGTCAAAACCCAAGAAACGCCTTCTGCTTCCCGATCCGAAGTTCAATGATACCACTGTAACCCGGTTCGTAAACAGCCTCATGTATGACGGTAAAAAAAGCACAGCTTTTAAAACCTTCTATGACGCTATTGAAGTAGTGGAAAACCGTACCAAGGAAAACGGTCTTGAATCATTCAAAAAAGCTTTGGGAAATATTATGCCCGCCGTAGAGGTAAAAAGCCGCAGGGTAGGGGGTGCAACATTCCAGATCCCGAGTGAAATCCGGTCAGACCGCAAAACTGCCCTGGGAATGAAATGGCTGATCATGTATGCAAGAAAAAGAAATGAGAAGTCGATGAAAGATAAACTGGCCGGTGAAATTATTTCAGCTGCCAAAGGTGAAGGTGCTGCCGTGAAGAAGAAAGAAGATACGCACAGGATGGCAGAGGCAAATAAGGCATTCTCACACTTCAGAGTTTAGTAACTATATTTTAAAGCAGCGACCAGCTATATACAATGGCACAAGAAATTAAGAATTTAAATTACGTTAGGAATATCGGTATTGCCGCACATATTGACGCGGGCAAGACTACGACTACAGAGCGTATTCTTTACTATACCGGTGTTACTCACAAAATAGGTGAGGTACACGATGGTGCTGCTACCATGGACTGGATGGTCCAGGAACAGGAACGGGGTATTACCATTACTTCTGCTGCAACTACCTGCTTTTGGAATTACCGTAATGAAAAATATAAAATCAATATAATTGACACGCCCGGTCACGTTGACTTTACAGTTGAGGTGAACCGTTCTTTGCGTGTTCTTGACGGACTGGTGTTCCTGTTTTCTTCAGTTGACGGCGTTGAGCCGCAATCAGAGACTAACTGGCGCCTGGCTAATAACTATAATGTTACCCGTTTGGGCTTTGTAAATAAAATGGACCGTGCCGGAGCCGACTTTTTAAATGTGGTTAAGCAGGTTAGTGAAGTTTTAGGTGGTAATCCGCTTCCGCTCCAGTTGCCAATCGGCGCTGAAGAGCATTTCAAAGGAGTAGTGGATCTTATCAATAACAGGGGAATTATCTGGAATGAAGAAGATCAGGGAATGACATTCACTGAAGTTCCCATTCCTGATGATATGAAAGAAGAAGTTAAGGAATGGCGTGAAAAACTTCTTGAAGCTATCGCAGAATTTGATGATAAGCTAATGGAAAAGTATTTTGCCGATTCAAATTCTATTACTGAAAGAGAAATCCTGGATGCACTCCGCAAAGCATGTGTAGCGAATAAAGTTGTTCCGATGCTTTGTGGGTCGGCATTCAAAAATAAAGGCGTTCAGACCATGCTTGATTTGGTTATGGAACTTATGCCTTCTCCACTTGATAAAGAAAGTATCAAAGGAATTCATCCTGATACCGGTGAAGAAATTTCCCGTAAGCCGGATGTAAACGAGCCTTTCACAGCGCTTGCTTTTAAAATTGCAACGGATCCTTATGTAGGACGCCTGGCTTATTTCCGCTGCTATGCAGGGAAACTGGAGTCGGGTTCATACATCCTCAATACCCGTTCCGGAAACAAGGAGCGTATCTCCAGAATTTTCCAGATGCATGCCAATAAACAAAACCAGATTCCTTTTATCGAGGCTGGTGATATTGGAGCTGCTGTAGGTTTTAAGGATATTAAAACCGGTGATACCATGTGTGCTGAAAATGCACCTATCGTTCTTGAGGCAATGAATTTCCCTGAACCGGTTATCGGTTTAGCTATTGAAGCCAAAACACAGGCGGATATGGATAAAATGGGAGTTGCTTTAGGAAAACTTTCTGAAGAAGATCCTACTTTCCGCGTTCGTACGGATGATGAAACCGGCCAGACCATTATTAGTGGTATGGGCGAGCTCCACCTGGAGATTATCGTTGACCGTATGCGTCGCGAATTTAAAGTTGAAGTGAACCAGGGTGCTCCCCAGGTAAATTATAAAGAAGCAATAAACGGCACCTACGAACACCGTGAGGTTTACAAAAAGCAGACCGGTGGTCGTGGTAAATTTGCCGATATAAAATTTGTAGCATCACCAACAGATGCTGATTTTGAGATCACAGACAAAAACGGTGGATTACAGTTTGAGAATGAGATTACCGGTGGTAATATCCCGCGTGAATTCATTCCATCAGTGGAGAAAGGCTTCAAGGCAGCCATGGTAAATGGTGTGCTTGCAGGTTATCCGCTTCAGACGCTTAAAATCAGACTTATTGATGGTTCATACCATACTGTCGATTCGGATTCCTTATCATTTGAAATTTGTGCCCGTACCGCTTTCCGCGAAGCTCTTCCAAGCTGTCGCCCGGTATTACTGGAGCCTATCATGAAACTTGAAGTTATTACACCCGATCAGAACATGGGTGATGTTGTAGGTGATCTTAACCGTCGCCGCGGACAAGTGGAAGGAATGGATTCCAAAGCCGGTGCCCAGGTTGTTAAAGCGAAAGTTCCCCTTTCTGAAATGTTTGGATATGTAACACAATTACGTACCATCACCTCAGGAAGAGCGTCCTCTACAATGGAATTCAGTCATTATGCTGAGGTTCCTAAAAATATTGCCGAGGAAGTAATTGCCAAAGCAAAAGGAAAAGCTTCCGGAAAAACAGCTACTGTTTAAAATACCCTAATTAATCGTTCTTTATAAACACCATGAGTCAGAGAATCCGCATCAAATTAAAGTCTTACGATTTCAACCTGGTTGATAAATCAGCTGAAAAAATCGTAAAAACGGTTAAAACTACCGGTGCTGTTGTGAATGGACCCATTCCATTGCCCACCGAGAAAAAGATCTATACCGTTCTTCGCTCTCCGCACGTGAATAAAAAAGCACGTGAACAATTCCAATTGTGTTCTTATAAGCGACTGCTGGACATTTACAGCTCCACTGCAAAGACTGTGGATGCGCTTATGAAACTGGAACTTCCTAGTGGCGTTGAGGTTGAAATTAAAGTTTAGTTAGGTCTTTATAATTAATTGAATAACAAATAAGTATAAAATAGATTAAAATGTCAGGTTTAATCGGAAAAAAAATAGGGATGACCAGCATTTTTGATGCTGACGGTAAGAACATCCCGTGCACCGTAATCCAGGCTGGGCCTTGTGTGGTAACACAGATAAGGACCAGTGAAAAGGATGGCTATTCAGCCGTTCAACTGGCTTTTGGTGAACGCAAGGAGAAAAATACTCCCGCTGCATTGAAAGGTCATTTCGCTAAAGCGAATACGACACCAAAGAAAAAGGTAATCGAATTCTCAGGGTTTGAAACAGAATTTACTGTTGGCGACCAGGTGACTGTTGATATCTTAACAGAAGGAATGTATTGCGATGTGGTAGGTGTTTCCAAAGGAAAAGGCTTCCAGGGTGTTGTAAAACGTCATGGATTTGCCGGTGTGGGTGGACAAACTCACGGACAGCATAACCGTTTACGTGCTCCCGGATCATTGGGTGCTTCATCATGGCCTTCACGCGTATTCAAAGGAATGCGTATGGCAGGTCGTATGGGTGGCGATAATGTAAAGCTCGTTAACCTTCAAATAGTAAAAATACTTGCGGATCAGAACCTGGTTTTAATCAAAGGTGCTGTTCCCGGAGCTAAAGGATCTTACGTTACAATAGAGATTTAAGATGGAAATTATAGTTAAACAATCAACAGGCAAAGATACCGGCCGCAAAATCACACTTAACAGTGAAATTTTCGGTGCCGAACCAAACGATCACGCCATTTACCTGGATGTAAAGCAGATCCTCGCCAACAGGCGCCAGGGCACGCATAAGTCCAAGCAGCGTAACGAAGTTCATGGTACTACCAAGAAATTGAAACGCCAAAAAGGTACCGGTGGTGCCCGCGCCGGATCTAAGAAGTCCCCTTTATTTGTAGGTGGCGGACGGGTATTCGGACCAGAGCCGAGAGATTATACCTTTAAGCTTAACAAAAAGGTGAAACGCCTTGCCAGAATTTCAGCGCTGAGCCATAAGGCAAAAGCCAATTCAATCACCATCCTGGAGAATCTTGAAATGGGTGCTATCAAAACCAGTGAATATCTTAAGGTAATGACCGGTCTTGATCTGAAAGGAAAAAAAACACTCGTGGTGCTTCCGGAATCAAACAAAAACGTATATTTGTCCTCCCGAAATTTAGCTGGGACTAAAGTAGTAACAGCTTCTGATTTAAATACTTACGATATTCTGAACGCTCAGACGCTGGTATTAATCGAAGGATCATTGCCTGTAATTGAAAAAACATTAGCGAAATGAACATCCTGCAAAGGCCTATTATAACTGAAAAAATGACCCGTTTAGGCGAAAAGTCGGGTCGTTACGGATTTATTGTAAATCCCCGGGCCAATAAAATTCAGATAAAAAAAGCAGTTCAGGATCTATACAACGTGGTTGTTGTAGATGTGAACACCATGAACTACACCGGTAAAATAAAAACCAGGGGAACCCGTGGCGGATTTACTTCCGGTAAAACGGCTGCTTTCAAAAAAGCGATTGTTACCCTTAAATCCGGTGACGTCATTGATTTTTATAGTAATATATAACTTAGATTACAAGAAGGAATAAAAATGGCTATCAAGAAGTTACGCCCCATGACTCCGGGTCAGCGACACAAAGTAGTGATCAATAGTGACGAAATCACTACCAATCGCCCTGAGAAATCCTTAGTTGTTAGTAAATCCCGCTCGGGAGGACGTAACGGCTCCGGTAAAATGACCATGCGTTATATCGGTGGCGGTCACCGGATGAAACTGCGTATTATCGACTTTAAACGTGATAAGCAGGGTGTACCCGGAACAGTTGCTACTATTGAATACGATCCAAACCGTACATCTAACATCGCATTGATTCACTATGCCGATGGCGAAAAACGGTATATCATTGCTCCAAACGGTTTAAAGGTTGGCATGCCCGTAATGGCAGGTGAAACTGCTATTCCTGAACTTGGAAATGCCATGTTTTTAAAAGATGTTCCACTTGGGACTCTGATTCATAACCTGGAGTTACGACCAGGACAAGGCGGTAAAATGGCTCGCAGCGCGGGTTCTTATGCCCAATTGGCTGCCCGTGACGGAAAGTATGCTATTATAAAAATGCCTTCCGGAGAGACCCGGATGATACTTACCGCTTGCCTTGCTACTATTGGAACGGTATCGAATGCCGATCACAATAAAGAAAGCCATGGTAAAGCTGGTCGTGTGCGCTGGATGGGACGTCGCCCACGTGTTCGTGGTGTTGCTATGAACCCTGTTGATCACCCGATGGGTGGAGGTGAAGGTCGTGCATCAGGTGGACACCCGCGCTCAAGAAAAGGTCTCTATACCAAAGGTCTTAAGACCCGTGTTAAAAATCACCCGACCGATCGTTACATCGTTGAACGTCGTAAGAAATAATTAAACAAAGACTTTAGTTAAAGAATATAAATTACTGATTAATAATGAGTCGCTCACTAAAAAAAGGTCCTTTCATCGATTTCAAACTCGAGAAGAAAGTGGTTGCCATGAATGATTCCAAGAAAAAGACCGTGATTAAAACCTGGTCTAGGAGATCAATGATAGCCCCTGAATTTGTAGGACATACCCTGGCTGTTCATAATGGCAATAAATTCATTCCCGTGTATGTAACTGAAAACATGGTAGGACATAAACTGGGTGAGTTTGCACCCACCAGGACTTTCCGCGGGCACTCAGGAAATAAAGATAAAGCATCGAAATAATCATGGGAGCTAGGAAACGTACCGCTGCTACTGCACGCAAAGAGGCATTGAAAACAACATCATTGTCCAAATTAAGTAATTGTCCTACTTCACCACGCAAGATGCGCCTGGTGGCGGATATGATCCGTGGAAAGAAAGTAGAAACTGCTCTCAATTCGTTACGCTTCAGCACCAAAGAAGCTGCAGCCCGTTTAGAGAAAGTATTGTTGTCAGCTATTTCAAACTGGCAGGCAAAAAATGAAGGACAAAGAATTGAAGACCATGATTTGTTTGTGAAAGAAGTTTTCATCGACAGCGGTCGCCAGTTAAAGCGCTTACGGCCCGCTCCGCAAGGACGCGGACACAGAATTCGCAAGCGTTCCAATCATATTACATTAGTTGTTGACAGCAAAACAGCTGTTACCACAGAAGCAACCGTAAATTAATACTATACAGTCAATATAAGCATGGGACAAAAAGCTAATCCGATAGGGAATCGTTTAGGTATCATCAGGGGATGGGATTCCAACTGGTACGGTGGCAGAAATTACGCCGACAAGTTGGTTGAGGATGAGAAAATCAGGAATTACCTGATGGCGCGTCTTGCAAAAGGTGGTGTCTCCAAAATCATCATTGAGCGCACGCTGAAACTGATTACCGTAACCATTAACACGGCTCGTCCGGGTATCGTTATCGGAAAAGGCGGAACCGAAGTTGACCGTATCAAGGAAGAATTAAAAAAACTGACTAAAAAAGATGTACAGATCAACATCTTCGAAATAAAAAGACCGGAACTCGATGCACAGCTTGTAGCAGAAAGTATTGCCCGCCAGCTGGAAGCAAGGATTTCCTTCCGCCGTGCCGTGAAAACAGCGGTAGCCTCTACCATGCGTATGGGAGCCGATGGTATTAAAGCGATGGTAGCAGGTCGTTTGGGAGGTGCTGAAATGGCACGTTCCGAGCAGTACAAAGAAGGCCGTATTCCTTTGCATACATTCCGTGCTGATATCGATTTCGCTATCGCGGAAGCACAAACTTCCTATGGAAAAATTGGTGTGAAAGTATGGATCTGTAAAGGTGAGGTTTTTGGAAAGCGTGATTTGTCACCAAACGTGGGAATGACCAGCCAGAACAAAAGCAAAGGTGGCCAGCCAGGTGGACCTTCCGACAGGAAAGGTGGCGATCGCAGGGATAATCGTGATAACCGCGATAACCGTGACAAAAAGCCGCGTGGCAACAAGTAATTGATTCAATAAATTAGAATAAATAAATACCTGAAATAAAATGTTACAGCCGAAGAAAACGAAATTCCGGAAGATGCACAAGATGAAGTCCAAGGGTAATGCTACCCGTGGTGCTGAAGTGGCTTTTGGTTCGTTCGGATTGAAATCACTTGAAACGGCATGGGTAACTTCCCGTCAGATTGAAGCTGCCCGTGTAGCGGTAACCCGTTTTATGAAGCGTGAAGGACAGATCTGGATCCGAATATTTCCTGACAAGCCAATTACCAGGAAGCCTGCAGAGGTACGTATGGGTAAGGGTAAGGGAGCTCCGGAATATTGGGTGGCTGTAGTTAAGCCGGGAAGAATCATTTTTGAAGCCGATGGCGTGCCTATGGCAACCGCAAAGGAAGCCCTTCGCCTCGCAGCTCAAAAACTTCCGGTAATTACCCGGTTTATTGTAAGAAGGGATTACGAAGGAGTTTAATCATTATCCTGAACCATTAAAGTTAAGATAAGAAAATGAAACAAGATATAGTAAGAGACCTGACCAACGACGAAGTACGCGACCGCATTGCGGAAGAGCGTGCCAGTTATGCCAAACTCAAAATGAGCCATGCGGTTTCTCCAATCGAAAACCCGTTAAAAATCAGGGCATCCAGAAGGCTGATCGCCCGTCTTGAAACTGAATACAAGAAGCGTATAACTGCTTCATCATCTGAAATAAAGAAATAATTGACCATGTCAGAAGTAACCGTTGAAAGAGCCCTCCGCAAGGAGAAAACCGGTATCGTCACCAGCAATAAGATGAAAGAATCTATTGTGGTTGCGGTGGAGCGTAAGGTAAAACACCCGATTTACGGGAAATTTATCAGCCAAACCATTAAGTTCATGGCACATGACCAGGGCAATACCTGCGGCATTGGCGATAAAGTACGCATTATGGAAACCCGACCTATCAGCAAAAATAAGCGCTGGAGACTGGTTGAAATTCTTGAAAAAGCAAAATAACAGAGATTAATAAAGAACCTATAAAGACATGATCCAGTCGGAATCAAGACTTACCGTAGCCGATAACAGTGGTGCCAAAGAGGTACTGTGTATTCGGGTATTGGGAGGTACAGGAAAAAGATACGCTTCACTTGGCGATAAAATAGTGGTGACTGTAAAGCACGCCATCCCGGCAGGTAATATTAAAAAGGGAACTGTATCAAAAGCAGTGGTGGTAAGAGTGGCAAAAGAAGTGCGCAGAAGCGACGGATCGTATATCCGTTTCGATGATAACGCAGTGGTGTTGCTCAGTGCCAACGATGAATTGAGAGGTACCCGTATTTTCGGACCTGTGGCAAGGGAGTTGCGTGAAAAACAATATATGAAAATAGTTTCTTTAGCTCCGGAGGTATTATAATGGAAAGAAGTAAAAACTCACAGCCTAAACTGAAGATCAGGAAAGGCGATACGGTGAAAGTTATTGCCGGTGAAAGCAAAGGTCAGCAAGGGAAAGTCCTGGAAGTAATCCTGGATAAAAGAAAAGTGCTTGTAGAACGGGTAAACCTGGTTTCCAAGCACAGCAAACCTAATGCTAAAAATACTCAGGGCGGAATCGTGAAGCAGGAAGCAGCCATCCACATTTCAAATGTGATGCTGGTAGATCCTACCTCAGGTAAAGCCACCCGTGTTGGCCGAAAATCGGTTGACGGAAAAATGACTCGTTACGCTAAAAAATCAGGGGAGGTAATTAAATAATGTCTTATTCACCCAGACTTAAGGAAAAATACAGCAAGGAAATTGCAAAAAATCTGAAAGACAGGTTTTCTTACAAGAGCATTATGCAGGTTCCTAAATTGCTGAAGATTTGTGTGAACCAGGGTGTTGGTGACGCTGTTACCGACAAGAAACTGGTAGAGTATGCTTTGAATGAAATGACCAACATCACCGGTCAGAAAGCCGTACCAACCAAGTCGAAAAAGGATATCTCCAACTTTAAACTCCGTAAGGATGTTGCCATTGGAGTAAGAGTGACGCTTCGTGATGAAGTGATGTATGAATTCCTTGACAGACTGATCGCTGTGGCACTGCCACGTATCCGTGACTTCAAAGGAGTTAACAGTAAAGGATTCGACGGACAGGGCAATTATACGCTGGGTGTAACTGAGCAGATTATTTTCCCGGAAATCGATATCGACAAGGTGAATAAGATTACCGGAATGGATATCACGTTTGTGACTTCCGCAAAGACCGATGATGAAGCATTTCACCTCTTAAAAGAATTTGGAATTCCGTTTAAAACCAATAATTAATATAAATGGCAAAAGAATCAGTAAAAGCCAGGGAACGCAAACGTGCGAAAGCAGTTGCCAAGTATGCCGAAAGAAGAGCAGCCCTCAAAGCTGCAAAGGATTATGCAGGACTTAGCCAGCTCCCCAGAAATGCATCTCCGGTGCGCTTACACAACCGTTGCCTTCTTACAGGCAGGCCTCGCGGGTATATGAGGCAGTTTGGTATTTCAAGGGTGCTCTTTCGCAAGATGGCTCTGGAAGGAAAAATTGCCGGAGTCACCAAATCCAGCTGGTAAAATAATATAACAGAAACAAGAAAATACAATAATACAATGACTGATCCGATAGCAGATTACCTGACCAGGTTGCGTAATGCGATGAAGGCTAACCACAGAATTGTGGAGGTTCCTGCGTCCAACATTAAGAAGGAAATTACAAAGATCCTGTTTGATAAAGGTTATATTCTGAACTATAAGTTCGAGGAGACTGAAAATCACCAGGGAAATATCAAAATTGCCCTTAAGTACAACCCGGTAAATAAACTACCCGCCATCAAGAAAATTGAGCGCGTTAGTAAACCCGGTCTGCGCAAGTATTCAGGTGCCGATTCAATTCCAAGAGTGCTTAACGGCCTGGGAATGGCCATTGTTTCCACATCACAGGGAATGATGACCGATAAAGAAGCCCGCAGGAATAATATCGGTGGCGAAGTTTTATGTTTAGTTTATTAATATTAAAGAAGGTTTAGACCATGTCCCGCATAGGAAAATTACCCATTACTATACCCTCAGGAGTAACCGTTGATATTAAACCAACACAGGTTACCGTGAAAGGACCCAAAGGAACCCTCCACCAAAAAGTGGAAGATGGCATTTCAATGTCAATGGAAGGTTCAACCCTCACGCTTGCAAGAGCTACTGAGCAGAAACGCCATAAGGCATTGCACGGCTTGTACCGTTCACTTGTGTCCAACATGGTAAAAGGTGTTACCGAAGGATATAAAATTGAGCAGGAACTCGTTGGTGTAGGATATCGTGCCAGTGCACAGGGCCAGATGCTGGATCTTGTACTGGGTTATTCCCACCATGTGGTTTTTGAATTACCAACAGAAATTAAGGTTGCTACCCGCCAGGAGCGTGGTCAGAACCCGATCATTACCCTTGAGAGCTATGATAAGCAACTTATCGGGCAGGTGGCCGCAAAGATTCGTTCATTGCGCGTTCCTGAGCCGTACAAAGGAAAAGGTATCAAGTTCGTAGGGGAAGTATTAAGACGTAAAGCAGGTAAGTCTGCAGCTAAAAAATAATTAAATCAATGGAATCCAGGAAAGTAAGCAGGAGAAAGAGTATCCGGAAAAGAATCCGCCGGATCGTGACCGGCACAGCCGAGCGCCCTCGTTTATCAGTGTTTAGAAGTAACAAACAGATTTATGCCCAATTGATAGATGATATCAGTGGCAAAACCCTGTTTTCGGCTTCTTCCCGTGAAAAAGATATTCTAGAAGGTGATAAATCAAAAGTAGAAGAAGCTTCACTTGTTGGAAAAGTACTGGCCGAAAGAGCCGTGGCTTCCGGGATGACGGAAGTAGTATTTGACCGCGGTGGGTATCTCTACCACGGTAGAGTGAAATCACTTGCAGAGAGTGCAAGAAACGCAGGCCTAAAATTCTGATCAGAAAATGCTATCGACTAATTTAAAAAAGGTTAAGACCAGTGAGATTGAGCTAAAAGACAGGCTCGTGGCTATTAACAGGGTTACGAAAGTAACTAAAGGAGGCCGTGCCTTCACATTCTCAGCTATCGTAGTGGTAGGTGATGAAAAAGGTGTTGTAGGATACGGACTTGGTAAAGCAAAAGAAGTTACTGATGCTGTAAGCAAAGGAGTGGATGATGCCAAGAAAAACCTGGTAAAAGTATCTGTTGCCAAAGGAACTGTTCCACATGAGCAAATAGGTAAATTCGGAGGTGCTCTTGTACTTCTGAAGCCTGCTGCTCCCGGAACTGGTGTAATTGCCGGTGGTGCAATGCGCGCAGTGCTTGAGAGTGTTGGAATTACCGATGTACTTGCGAAATCCAAAGGCTCTTCCAACCCTCATAACGTAGTGAAAGCAACCATCGATGCACTTGCCCAGATGCGTGATGCTATCGGTGTTTCTCAACAACGCGGTGTTGCAATGGAAAGAATATTTGAAGGATAATCAAAGAGTTATAAAGGATATATAATTATTTAATTTAAACATTAACCGGGCCCGGTGTCCGGAAACTGAAATGGCAAAAGTTATTATAAAACAGGTAAAAAGTGGGATCGATCGCCCCGAGCGTCAAAAGCGTACCCTGAAAGCACTGGGACTTCGCAAACTGAACCATTCGGTTGAGAAAGAAGCAACTCCCCAGATCATGGGAATGATACGCGCAGTGCAACACCTTGTCATAATCGAAAAAGCATAACTAGAATAATTACCCTATAATAAGAAGTTATTGAACATGAATCTTAGCAATTTAACACCTGCACCAGGCTCCGTAAAAGACAGGAAGCGTATTGGCCGTGGACAAGGTTCCGGACGTGGTGGTACATCCACACGTGGTCACAAAGGTGCCCAGTCAAGATCAGGATATAGCCGCAAAATCGGTTTTGAAGGTGGACAGATGCCATTACAGCGTCGTTTACCTAAGTTCGGATTTAAAAGCCTTAATAAAATTGAATATAACGGGATCAACCTGGATGTTTTACAGGGATTGGCCGACAAACATAAAATATCAGATATCACTCATGATATTTTTGTGAGCCACGGACTGGCTTCCAAACGTGACCGGGTGAAAATCCTTGGAAGAGGTGAATTGAAATCAAAAGTTAATGTAACGGCTCACGCTTTTTCCAATACTGCAAAAACAGCTATTGAAGCCCTGGGTGGAACAACAACAGCAACCGGTAAATGAAGAATCTGATAACCACACTTCGCAATATTTTCAAGATCGAAGATCTGAAGGCAAGAATCCTGTTTACCCTGGGACTTATTACCATCTACCGGCTTGGAGCACATGTCGTGCTGCCGGGTGTAGATCCTGAAGGACTGGCCAATTTACAGGCTCAGTCAGAAGGCGGAATCCTTGGTTTGATAGATATGTTTGCAGGTGGAGCCTTTTCACAGGCTTCCATTTTTGCATTAGGAATTATGCCTTACATTTCTGCATCCATCGTGGTGCAGCTGTTGGGAATTGCAGTTCCTTACTTCCAGAAATTACAGAAAGAAGGAGAAAGCGGAAGAAAGAAAATGAACCAGATTACTCGCTGGTTAACGGTTGCAGTAACACTCGGACAAGCTCCGGGTTACCTGGTAAACCTAAAAGCGCAGTCACCGGGAGCAATCATGGTTGACGGAACCGGTTTCTGGATTACATCAATCCTGATCCTTACTGCCGGAACATTATTCGTAATGTGGATTGGTGAGCGGATTACTGAAAAGGGTATTGGAAATGGTATCTCCCTGATCATTATGATCGGAATCATTGCCCGATTACCACAGTCGCTGTATGATGAATTATTATCGCGTTTGAATGAAGGTGGAGGACTGGTAATATTCCTGGTCGAAATGGTCGCATTGTTTGGGGTAGTTGTTGCGGTGATCCTGTTAGTTCAGGGAACCCGGCGAATACCGGTTCAGTTCGCAAAGAAAATTGTAGGTAATAAACAGTATGGCGGGGTTCGTCAATACATTCCACTTAAAGTGAATGCAGCAGGAGTAATGCCGATCATCTTTGCACAGGCAATCATGTTCATTCCTGCTACTATCGCTCAGTTCTTTCCTGAATCAGCTTCATGGCAGGGCTTTGCAGGTACGTTCACCGACTTTACCTCATGGGGATATAACTTAACATTTGCCACATTGATTATTCTGTTCACCTATTTCTACACAGCAATTTCAGTGAACCCGAATCAGATGGCGGAGGATATGAAGAAAAACGGCGGTTTTATTCCGGGTGTTAAGCCAGGCAAAAAAACAGCTGAGTTTATTGATGACGTAATGTCGAAAATTACTTTACCGGGATCTATATTTCTTGCGTTCGTTGCCATATTGCCAACTTTCGCAAGTCTGGCAGGAGTGAACAGCAACTTCGCACAGTTCTATGGAGGAACATCACTCCTGATTCTTGTGGGTGTGGTGCTCGACACCTTACAGCAAATCGAAAGTCATTTGCTTATGCGTCATTATGACGGACTTATGAAAACCGGCAGGATCAAAGGCAGAAGTGCAGTAGGGGCAGCCGTTTAAAAGCGGTGTTCGATAGATCATGCCAAAAACAGAAATACGTTGCAGGTAATTTATAAGACACCGGAACAAATAGAGTTAATAAGAGTTAGTTCTTTACTTGTTGGAGATACATTAGCCGAAGTTGCATCCGCACTCAGGCCCGGAATTACAACACTGGAGTTAGATCAGATAGCGGAAACGTTTATAAGGGATAACAAGTCGGTGCCGGCATTCAAAGGATACAACGGATTTCCGGGTTCACTTTGCATTTCAGTTAATGCAGAAGTCGTGCATGGAATTCCCGGCAAACGGGAATTGAAAGAAGGCGATGTGGTATCAATTGATTGCGGTGTGATACACGACGGATACTTCGGTGATTCGGCCTACACATTTACCATCGGTGATGGTTCTGAAGTAACCCGGCAATTGCTAAAAGTTACCAAAGAATCACTCTACCGCGGAATTGAGAAAGCAGTTTCCGGTAACCGCATAGGTGATATCAGCGCTGCCGTCCAGGATCATGCCGAATCAAACGGGTTTGGCGTTGTCAGGGAGTTAGTCGGACATGGAGTCGGAGTAAGGCTGCATGAAAAACCGGAAGTACCTAATTACGGAAAGAAAGGGAGCGGAATGCTTCTGAAAACCGGGATGGTCATTGCCATTGAACCGATGATTAACGCGGGGAAACGCAGTGTGAAACAATTAGACGACGGGTGGACGATCCTTACATCGGATCTTAAACCATCGGCTCACTTTGAACACACGGTGGCTATTGGAAATCAGAAAGCAGATGTGCTCTCCTCATTTATAAAAATAGAAGAAGCGGAATTTAAAAATATCAACCTGAGTAAAATAGCAATAGCTTAAAACTGAATGGCCAAACAGGGAGTAATCGAACAGGATGGAACCATCATTGAAGCATTGTCAAATGCCATGTTCAGGATAGAGTTGGAAAACGGGCACGAGATCATCGCCCATATCTCCGGGAAAATGAGGATGAATTATATAAAAATTCTTCCCGGCGATAAAGTAAAGGTGGAAATGTCACCCTATGATCTCACAAAAGGAAGAATAACGTACCGATATAAATAATTAATACAATGAAAGTAAGACCCTCTTTAAAGAAAAGAAGCGTTGATTGCAAAATTGTAAGACGCAAGGGACGTCTTTACGTCATCAACAAAAAGAACCCACGCTTTAAGATGCGCCAGGGTTAATCGTTAATTGAAAATAAAAAATAAAGTACAATAAATGGCTCGTATATCCGGTATTGATTTACCAAAAAACAAAAGAGGAGAAATAGGGTTAACCTATATTTACGGTATTGGGCGCAGTAAAGCTCAAATTGTATTAACTCAAGCTGGAATTTCTTTCGACAAGAAAGTAAATGAATGGACTGACGATGAGCAAAATGCGATTCGTAATTACATTAATACAACTTTTAAGGTTGAAGG
>JBBQQQ010000012.1:0-125537 GCA_038215705.1 Bacteroidia bacterium | reverse complement strand
AAAGTTCCTTCAAGGTAAACTTCATTCGGAATTACATTAGTAGCGCCATTTGCGATTACTTTCCCGAATGACAAAACACTGGGCATTGTTGGATTTGCATTACGACTTACAATCTGCTGCAAAGCAACAATCATGTGTGAGGCTATAAGAACCGGATCAATATTAAGATGCGGCATGGCACCATGCCCTCCTTTTCCTTTGATCGTTACATAAATCTCATCAGTAGACGCCATATACACACCTGACCGGAAACCCACCTTGCCCGCATCAATCAAAGGCATAACGTGCTGCCCGATAATTCCTGAAGGATCAGGATTCTTCAAAACTCCTTCTTTGATCATCATAGAAGCACCTCCAGGAAGCTTTTCCTCGCCCGGCTGAAAAATTAACTTAACCGTTCCTTCAAAATTATTTTTAACTTCATTTAAAATTCTTGCAACGCCCAGCAATGAAGCAGTGTGCGCATCATGGCCGCATGCATGCATCACACCTTCATTTTTAGACTTGTATTCCACATCATTGGTTTCAACAATGGGTAACGCATCCATATCAGCGCGAAGGGCAATAGTTTTTTTTCCGGGATTCCGGCCTTCAATCAACGCAACAATACCGGTAGTGGCCATTTTCCTTTTCTGTGTGATACCAAATGATTCAAGTTGCTGCCATACAAATTCACAGGTATTAACTTCGTGAAATGATAATTCGGGATGCATGTGTAAATGGCGGCGAAGCGAAATAACATCCGGAAGAAAGGTGCGGGAAAGCTGTTTGATTGTATCCTTAAGAAGCATAAATAAATTTAGATGAATACTAAAATTGTATGGGGAACGCTATCAAATCCTAAACGCTAAGTCAAACGTACAAAATAATTATTTACCCGCTTTAAAAATCTAATCCCAGCGATAAATAAAATATCGGTTCCCTGATAACTCCATCCTCATAACCCCAGGCCCAATCGGCGCGAAGGAAATAACCGAATAACCGGCTGCGAATTCCGCCACCAAAACCTGCAACGATCGGATTTACCTGACGATCGAGAATAACTGTTACCGGGTTACCGGAAATCACTTCGGAGTTGAAACTATTGTCTTTCGAATAAGGATCACTGCCGTTCCAGGCTGAACCCACATCAAGAAAAGTAACTACCTGGGTATTGCGGATAAAATCGGAGCGAATGGGTTTGTTCAGCAGGTACTGGAAAATAGGGACACGGATCTCATTATTAATCAAGGCAAAGGTATTTCCATTACGGATGTTTTGCAGAAAGCCCCGCATGTTTGTAGCGATAGCCTGGAAACCGTAGTTCTGCGAATAGTCGATAGGAATGGATTCATCGAAAATTTCAGTAGGAATGATTGCATTATCCTGTGAACCGAGATAATAAATCAGTTTCTGGTCGCCAAAAGATGTGCTGGCGGCAAACCGGCTTGCCAGGATAATCTGGCGGTGGAGTTTAAGATAATGCCGCACATCAACACCCACCACTCCAAGCCATGTTTCTTTTTCATCAATCTGACGGAATGTTTCCGCAAATAATTTATAACGCAATCCATTCCATAAATTCAAACCCGTGCTCAGCGTATTATCGAATACATATTCCAATTTTACACTACCCCAGTAATTATTTACTGTAGGTTCACGTAAGGTAAACACATCGGTTGAAAGCACTGCAATACGATCGGTACGGAATGATAGTGATCCCCTGAGTGAAGCAAGATCATTGAAGGGAAGTTTTAGCTGACCTTTTGCTTCATGTGTATGAACTTTTAAATAGGCATAGCCGGCTACATATTCACGCGCCTGACGGTAAAAACCCAATGATTTATCAATCCTGTGCTTCAGATTATCATATCCCAGAAAATATTCGTTGGAATTTAAATCACCGGAGATGCGGAACCCTCCCGTAATTTTATAGTCATTCATCAGGTCGGCAACACCAATTTTAACCAGAATATTCAGACCCGGATCAAAATAGAATGCACTTCCTGTGAAGGCCTGGTAAGTGGAGTTTTGAAGACTGTTATCGAGTTGTGTGATAAAATAATCTGTACCGAATGCGATATCATAATTCCTCAGCTTTGGAAGCCGGAAGGAATCTGCAGGAATTTCTGTCACTGATTTACCAATAGGAATAATTGCATCATCATCCTTTTTTTCACCATCCGTCACATCAGGTTTCTTCTCTTCCTTTTTTGGCTTCGGCTTCATAAACTCACTCTGAAAAATATAATTATTGATATCGATCTTTGTGGAATCAGTGGTGGAAGGCTGCGGACGCGATGGTGTTTGCGTGGCAACGTCAACTGTGTCACCTGCAGCAGGTGCAGGTTTGGTTACAGCTACAGTTTTTTTATTGTTATTATATTTCCGTGCCGACAATTGCCGTAACTGCGTGCTCTCAAGCAGAAGTGAATTACTGAGAAATTTTTGAGGTGCCGGGTTAACATGAATTCGGTAGCGTCCTTTGCTGTAAATAAGTTCCGCATATTTATTCTGCCTGAAACTCAGGTCATGTTCTTCAATATTTCTTGAATAGTTGGTTTGCGGAAATGATTCTACAAAATAACGGTAGTGCTCAACGGTGTCTATATACGAAATTGTACTGTCTACCGTTGCCAGGTACCGGTTAACAATTCCATTGGCATCACTAAGATAATATATTCTTCCTGAATCAGCAGCTAACGGATGTGTTTCATTGGCAAGCGGGGAATTGGTAATGCGCTTCAGCGTTTTCCCCTGCCCTGCATAATCCAGTTGAAAAAGATCAAGGTTGCTTTGTTCTGGCATCATGTCACTATCATCCACATGCAATGTGTCATTGACCCGGTTCGAAACGAACAGGATCGATTTACCATCCATTGAAAAAACCGGTTGAAGATCATCATAAAAATCATCCGTTAAATTTTGTGAGGTGCGGCTGCGTGTGTTGAAGACATAAATATCCGACTGCCCGTTTTGAATTCCTGACAAAACAATTTCCTGACCACTTGGCGCATATGAAAAATCGAGTACCTTATCAAAATAAAAAAACTTGTTACGTTCGGGTTTGCGCTTATCGGTTTTATAATAATCCATCCACACCTTGCCCTTTTTTTCCCTCATCACAGTCAGATATTGACCCGACGGATGCCATGCCAGCAAGGGAAAACTGTAATCTGCTTTCTGCTGCATCGACTTATATCCTCCTTTGAGAACTTTTTTTGTTTTTCCTTTACGGATGTCGGTCACATACACTTTGTACTTTCCGATATCATTTTTTACAAAAGCTGCATAATTACCATCGGGGCTCAATCGCAATTTACTGTAATGACTGATGGTTTTAGGCCGCTTTACAAGTGCATCACCTGCGGGCATCTGGCGGCCTTTTTGTTCATTTTCATAATATTTCTGGTTGTAGATAAGCCAGTTATTGGTCAACCGTTTTAAATTCACACCCAACACATAAACGAAACCATTTTCAATACTGCGGTTCACACGGGTCATGTATAGAAGATTCGCGATTGACGTGGCGCCATACGTTTGTGAAATGTAATGCCACATGCTATGACCGGCAAATTCCCCTTCCGATTCGAGCAACCTGTTAAAGCGGGTATATTTTCCGGATAAAATTCCGTCACGCATCTGGTTATCCTGTTCCACCCCCCAACCTTTCGCCACATAGGCAATCAATCCCTTCTCATACCAGGAAGGAATGTTCAGCAAAACGGCACTTTGCAAACGGTCTTTGATATTGCCACCATACAAAAGCTGATGAAACAACACCTGGGCGACTCCTGCACGGATCTGCTGCAGGAGGTGATCATGGTTACCATCAAAATATATTAAAACCTTATTTCCCTGCACTTTTGTAAGTCCGCCCGTGTTGCCTATCATTTCATCACCCTCCAAACCGATATTAGATTGGCGAAGATCCGAGTACCGGTTAAAAATGATGAACTGCAGCCTACCTGAAGTTTTATAGTCAAAAAGTAATTCCACATCCTGTATCTCCTTGTCGGCATTCTTCCCCACAAACTGGGCAAGTTCCTTACCACCAACATAAAAATAGGTGTCGAAATTTTTAAACCTGTAAAAAGTCCATAGGAAGTCGTTGTATTGTACCCTGTTTTTACCAAAGTTCGTCTGGTAACCCTGGTAAAATTGTGCTGATAACTCTGTTGGTATCATCAGCACCAAAACAGTCAGAACAGGTAAGAAATAGCGCGATATTTGTAATATCAATGACTTATAATTCATAATCCTGAATAGAACGTAAAAAATGAAGGGTTAGATATGCGAATTTAACCATTTTTTTCGTTGTTTATGTCAGGGGTGCCACTCAAAAGAAAACCTTGCAAACTGGTGACGAAGGCTTAGCAGGGATTATTATGAATCAGTATGCTTACAGGTGTAAAAAAATGAAAAAGATTATTATAGTTGTTCCGCTCTTGCTAATCCTTCTCCAATGGGGAAATGCCCAGGAATGCAGCCAGGTATACAACTTTAACATTAATGATAAAACCTCCTATTCAACCTCATGCGGTTACCAGGATGGCAGTGCCTGGAAGGTTGTCAAGAATTCCTGTAATTTTTATACGCCCCTCGTAAATGTAGGAGGAAAATCGGGAGACGAGAATAAATGGATTGATATCCGGATCAGGTTGGGAAATAGTGGCAATATGGATGACCGTGATTTTGCCTGGATATTTTACTATATCAATGGTAAGGCCCAGGCTACCAAAACTATTAAAGGCGGTGAAGTGGACCAGTTTCTTGACTTCAGGGATTCTGTTGCTGTGCCACCGGGAAGCAGTTTCAAGTTACGGATTGCCTTTGTATGTGATGAACAGGATGAATACTGGAAATTAACCAATGGCGATTTAACTACATGTGTTCGTGCTGTTGCCGGTGAATCACCTCTTGCCAGCCCGGTTGCCACCGGGAAAATAACATTTTTAAAAGAAAGGGACATCGTGAAACTGATGTGGTATGCCAACTCAGCTCCTACAGGAAATTATTTTCAGATTGAACGTTCGAAAAATGGTTTTGATTACGAATTTGCAGGTTATGTAAAGGATAAGGTGGATATAAGTTCACTTGTTCAATACAGTTATATAGACAATAGTGGTTATAAACCTCAAACCTGGTACCGCATCTCCCAGGTTGATCTGCAGGGAAACAGCACTCCGTTTGGTAAACCTACACTGGTGAATTTTTAATTTATTCCACTGCTTTTTCAGGATGAAAAAAATGATATACCAGTGTGGCTTTTGCTTTACCTGAAACACCGGCAAGTTCTTCAAAGGATGCTTCTCTCATCCGTTTCACGGATTTAAAATGTCGCAGAAGCACAGTTGACGTAGCTTCACCGATACCCTTGATTGCCGAGAGACTGTTCGAAGTAAGTGCCTTACTCCTCCTGTTACGATGATGGGTTATTCCAAACCGGTGCACCTCGTCGCGGATCTGCTGGATGATTTTTAGTGTTTCACCTTTTTTATCAAGATACAGCGGCACCGGATCATATGGAAAATAAATTTCTTCAAGGCGTTTTGCAATTCCTATCACGGTCACTTTTCCATAAAGGTTAAGTTCTTTCAATACCTCAACGGCTGCACTAAGCTGACCTTTGCCACCGTCAACTACAATTAATTGCGGTAATGGCTGCTTTTCATCAATCAGTCGCCGGTATCTTCTTCCGATGACTTCTTCCATTGAAGCATAATCATCGGGACCTTCAACTGTTTTAATATTAAAGTGACGATAATCCGCTTTAGATGGCTTTGTATTCTTAAAAACGCTCATTGCCGCTACCGGAAATGCTCCCTGTATATTTGAGTTATCGAAACATTCAATGTGTACCGGTGGTTCCGTCATGCGAAGATCGGTCATCATCTGGTTCAGGATGCGCGTGGTGCGATTTTCCGGATCAAGTTTATCCATCCGGGTTTCCTGTTCCCTGATATAATAAAAAAGATTTTTTAATGAAAGACTGATAAGATGTTTCTTGTCACCAATCTTTGGTACAGTAAAAGTTACACCATCGAGTTTTAGATCAGGCATACTGTTCACTAATACTTCCGTGGCATCACTGTTATAACGAAGCCTCAATTCACCAACGGCAATTGAAAGCAGTTCAGCAGGTGATTCGTCGAGCTTTTTTTTCAGCTCTACCGTGTGCGCCTGGATGATTGCACCGTTAATGATTTTTAAGAAATTCACATAGGCAACCTGGTCCTTGTCGATGATGGCAAATACATCAACATTGTGTATGGAAGGATTCACAACAATTGATTTGCTCTTATAATTTTCAAGCATCTCAATTTTATCTTTAACGATCTGTGCGGATTCAAATTCAAAATTTCCCGCATGCCGTTGCATCATTACATCCAGGTGATTAATAACGGTGTGGATATTGCCTTTAAGAATTTCCCGAATCTGGCGGATGGATTCATTGTAATCGTTTTCTGATTGAAATCCTTCACAGGGGCCAAAACAATTTCCTACATGATATTCCAGGCAAACCCTGAATTTCTTTTTTGAAATATTTTCTTCACTCAATACCAGGTTGCAGTTTCGTAATTTAAAAAGTCCGCCAATCAGGTCAATCAGGGTATGAACCATTTTTGCGGAAGTATACGGACCAAAATAGGTTGATCCGTTCCGTATGTAATTGCGGGTCAGAAATACTCTGGGAAAACGCTCACGTGTAATGCAGATCCACGGGTAAGTTTTATCATCCTTAAGCAAAACATTGTAGCGTGGCTGATGCTTTTTGATAAGACTGTTTTCAAGCAGTAAGGCATCGCCTTCTGTTTCCACTACCATGTACCGGATATCAGAGATGTTCTTTACAAGAACTTTTGTTTTTCCATTATCATGATTTTCTTTAATAAAATAACTGTAAACCCGTTTCTTCAGATTTTTTGCCTTACCAACATAAATAATCTGACCTGCTTTATTGAAAAACTGGTAAATGCCTGGATTTCCGGGAATAGTTTCAAGAATGGAATCAATATGGCTACCGTGCCGGCTCATAATTCAATGCCTGTAACGGCCAGGTATTCGGTTAAGGTTTTTGATGCCGTTGCTTCCTTGGTAAAATCTTCCAGGTGAATAGCAGCACCATCAATAATTGATTTGCGCAAAGCTGCATCCGTCATGATCCGGGTAACCTGATGTGCAAGTCCCAGTGTGTCGCCTACCGATGCAAGCAATCCGGTTTTTTCATGTATTACAAGTTCGGGAATACCTCCTGCTGCCGTGGCAACAACCGGTACACCACATGCAAAAGCATCCAGAATTGCAGTTCCCAATCCTTCGGTTTCAGAAGTAATAAGCATCACGTCAAGTTCAGGTAGTATGGTGGCAATGTCGTTTCTGAAGCCTGTCATAATTATTTTATCATCCAGTTTATTCTCACGGATCATTGATTCAATTTTTTCTCTTTCATCACCTTCACCAATAATAAAATAATAAACATCGGGCAGTTGCGTACTCAGCAACGAAACCGTTTTTATGAAAGTAGCATAATCCTTATGAGGTGCCAGTGCAGCCACATTACCTATTATCCGGGCCGACTCAGGCAATCCATATTCCTTATGTAACACACCCGTGGCACGTTGGTTATGAAATCGCGTAAAATCGATTCCGGAATGGACAGTAACCACCTTCAAAGGATCATCAACAGCAGGCAAGGTAAGTTGCCGGATTATTTCAGAGACGCATAAAATCCTTTTCAGTAAAGGATGATTGTATTTAAACTTTGAAAACGGACCGGGACTTACTTTAAAATCAACTCTGCGGCTGACTATAATAAATGATGTGTTTCCAAACAGCGCAGCTATCACTGCAAATGTATGAGCATGACTATCATGTGCATGAACAAGACGTATTTCATTTGATTTACAAATGTCCTTAATTTTTCTTGCATAAGTTATGTCGACGGATGATCGTTTGACAGCTGTAAAAAACGGAATATTATTATTCTGACAATACTCCGCCATAGGTGATTCCGCAGTACATAAAACGTATTGCCTGATTTTTTTCTTCGCCAGTTCAGATGTCAGGTAAGCGACTTGTTGCTCACCGCCCCTCCAGGTTTTAGCCGTGGCTACATGAAGTACCGACAAGGATGCAGAAGTAGCCATCATAAAGATTTTTTTTGAAGTTTGTATAACTGCGTGTAACGTAAAAATGATGCCCAGGCTGTCATCCGGGCAATGGTCCATCCCGCCTTACCATCCATAAAGCCCGCTTTAACTATGTATGAACGAATAAAACGGGCTACCGGTTTATAAATTATTTTAGCAGGATCTGACCGCACACCTTTCTTGTAGAGCGCTGAAGCGGAAATTTCAGCGAATTTTACAATTTGAGCTTTGTGCTCTTCAAAAGTGTAATAACTGTAATGATGCAAATCACCTTCGAGTAAAGTGATGGTTGCGCCATGATGCATTTCCACTTTATCATGCGGATTTACTCCTGCCCATACAGCTTTATTTTTTTTGAATAAACGAAGTTTGGTATCGGGGTACCAGCCGGAATGATGTATCCACTGACCGCAATAACTGGTAAGCCGGTTCATTGTATAACCATCATGCTTCCATATATGTTTTGCTGCAAGTATTGATTGGGTTAAAAGTTCTGACAATGCTTCATCGGCATCGAGGGATAAAATGTAATCGTATTGCGTCAGACTGGCTGCATAATTTTTTTGTTCAATATATCCTTCAAAAGGATGCTGGTAAAAACGCACATTATACGCCCGGCAAATATCAGGAGTGGTATCGGTGGAATAGGAATCAACGATTACAATTTCATCGGCAACAGCCAAAACACTTTCAATGCACCTTTTGATATTCCGTGCTTCATTAAAAGTTAGAATTACAACTGATAATTTTTCCATAGTTTCTTCCCGTTGCCGGGAATGGCAATCAGGAATGAGCACATTATTTTAAAAATAATGATCTTCCAATCCTTTGAATCAAGTGCAATAGTACGGCTCTGATGCGAGATTGCATTACTGCGGTTGGATCTCCAACGGATAAAAACCGGTCAGGGTGTAAAAATAAATAAACCGGGCTGTATCTTTGACATAAAAAAATGATCCTGCAAAACATTTCCGAAATCATTCAACGCGACCTCAATAAAGTAAAAGAAGAACTGAGGCAATATAATAACACCAGTGATCTTTGGCGTGTAATTCCGGGTATATCTAATAGCGGCGGAAATTTATGTCTTCACCTGGCAGGGAACCTGCGTCATTTTATAGGTGCCGAATTAGGCAATACAGGATATGTGCGGGAACGGGACCTTGAATTTATTCAAAAAGACCTGGATACCCGATTTTTAATAGAATTGACAGACATTACAATGGCTGAGGTCACAAGCACATTAAAACAACTTGATCCTGCCCGGTTAACTGACGATTTTCCAAAGGAAATCGGAGGGATAAGGCGTGATACCCGTTATGTGTTGCTTCATTTAATGTCACATTTGGGTTATCATCTCGGGCAAATTAATTACCACCGCCGTATCGTTTCCTCCCTTCAAATGTAATTGTAACTTCGTGCGGTTGTTATGAACGCAAATGAATTGTTAGCGAAACTGCATGCAGGCGACCGCCGAGCCCTTTCCCGTTGTATTTCACTCGTTGAAAACGATGCTCCGGAAGCAGGTCAAATACTTGAGCAGCTGAATATTAATCCCGGGTGCAAAGTTATTGGCATCACAGGCCCGCCCGGGGCTGGAAAGAGTACCCTGGTAAATGCATTACTTGAACATTATACTGCTTCCGATCCCCATCCCGCCATAGCGGTACTGGCTGTAGACCCCACCTCACCTTTTACACATGGCTCACTGTTAGGCGACCGCCTCAGAATGAATGAGCATTACAATAATCCTGACATTTTCATCCGGTCACTGGCCACCCGCGGAGCATTAGGAGGGCTTTCCGCAAAAACAATTGAGATCACTGATGTGCTGAAAGCAGCCGGTTTTGACTACATTTTCATTGAAACTGTAGGAGTTGGACAATCGGAGGTGGAGATTGCCGCTCTTGCCGATACCACAGTTGTTGTTTTCGTACCGGAATCGGGGGATGAAATTCAAACAATTAAATCTGGTATTATGGAAATTGCTGATATATTTGCGGTCAACAAATCTGACCGTGAAGGGGCCGGCCGGCTGGTTAAAAACCTGCTTACTACCCTTCATGACCGCCCATCATCAGCATGGAATGTACCGGTTATCCAAACCATTGCATCCACCCGGTCAGGCATTGATGAACTGGCCAAATTGATTAATGATCACCTGGACCAGAACTCGGAAAATATTCATAATAAAGAACTTACATACACACGCGCACTTCGGTTGGTACAAAATCAACTACTAAAAAAAATCGATCTCAACAGGTTTAAATCCGATCTCGAAGCCCGTCAGGGTGAGCCAGGATTTAATATCTACAGGTTTATCGCTGACCGGATATCGTAAGGCCGTTGGCATGACGTAAAAGTGTAACCAAGAAAACCTAAGCGCGTATCAGTCTTCACTATTTTATATAATTCCGTAATCAATTGTTTATCTGCGGTTATGCACACCAATATGGTTTATAAGCTACTGTTAATTGAGGATAATCCGGTTGATGCCAACGTTTTCGGGCAGTTGCTTGAATTATCCGGAATCAATGTTTCGGAATTAAAAATAGTTACTTCCCTGGAAAACGGGCTGGTTGCTTTACAGGAATTCACACCTGATGTGCTCTTTTTAGACCTTACCCTTTCCGACAGCAATGGGATTGCAACGTATTACAGAATTAAGAATATTGTAAATAATATACCCGTGGTTATTATAACGGGCAATGAAGACGAAAACACCGCTTTACTTTCCTTGCGGGATGGTGCACAGGATTATATTCTTAAAAGTGAATTATCACCGGGGCTTATATCACGATCAGTAATTTATTCCATCCAGCGGAAAAAAATTGAGATTGAATTATTAAAAACCCGCGCCAACCAGGATGCGCTTATTGAGAATACCAAAGATGGTATCTGGTCGATTGACAGGAATATGAACGTTGTAAGTTTCAATTCCCGTTTCCGCGACAGCATGAAATTGCTAGCAGGTAAAGAGCCCCTTGCGGGAATGACAATGCTGGAATTACTTCCTGTGCGGTATCATGAATGGTTCATTACTATTTTTAACAGAGCAATTAATGGTGAACAATTCCGTAATGAAACGTTATTGCAGTTTTCCGATAAAGAGCATCACCTGGAATTTTCGGTTAACCCGGTTAAAATTGAAGAAGGACAGATTTCGGGAGTTTCATTTTTTGCAAGGAATATAAATCAGCGCAAGCTGGCTGAAAAAAGAATTCAGCAATCGGAAGAAGCTTATAAATTACTTCTTGAAACGATCAATGAAGGAGTGATGTTTATTGATAATGAAAACAGGATTCGTTTTGCCAACCGTAAGTTTACGGAAACTACCGGATTTAATGAAGACGAATTAAAAGGTGTTGATTTCAGTACTTTGCTTATCGCAGAAGATCCTTATCACGGTCGCAATATTGTTGGAGAATTATTATCACGTGAGGAACCGGTTGAGATTCATCTTAAAACGAAATCGGGACAGATAGTCTGGTTCCGCCTCAAAGCTTCTCCATTGATGGATGAAAACGGAGCTGTAGCCGGATCGTTACTCACTCACACAGAAATTACCGCGCAAAAACAAGCCGAACAAACCATTCGCAAACATGAACAGGATTACAAGAATTTGCTGGAAACCATGAACGAAGGATTGATTTATCTCGATCCTTCAGGTTTATTAAAATTTGCCAATCAGCGCTTTTTAACAATGACAGGGCTTGACCTGAATGAATCACTGAATAAACGCATCCCTCACTTTGTACTTCCTGAAACTCTTTTAGATCTGATGATTGAGGAAGCCTGTTCTGCTAAAAGCAATTCCGAACAAGCGTACCAGTATGAAATACAGATTTCCTCAACCAATGGGGAAAAGAAATGGTGCATGATTAACTGTTCTTTAATCTGCGATGAAATTAGAAAGTTTAACGGATTGCTCGTGACCTATTTTGATATCACCGACAGGAAATCAACTGAAGATAAGTTACAGCTTGCCGAACGTGAACTGAACACCTTTATTTATAAATCATCACACGATCTGAAAGGACCATTGTCATCTATTCTCGGCCTTTTGAACCTTCTTGAAAAGGAACCGGAAACAATGAATAATCCTTGTGTGAAAATGATACGGCAATCAGCAGGGAAAGCCGACAGGATGCTGAATGAAATGCTGAATGTTGTTCGCATAAAGCGCGAGAAAATTTATCCCGAAACTATTGATTTCAGAAGCGATATTTCAGAAGTTGTTCAAAGTCTAAGAACCAGCGATGCGTTTTATGATGTGCGCCGCGATATAGTAATTGAATCGAAAAAGGAACTCCGCACCGATAAAAAACTATTGCAGCTGGTCATGCACAACTTAATGGATAATGCCATCAAATACCGCGACCCTGAGAAAAAAGATGCTTTTGTTGCTGTTTTTATCCGTGACTATATGCACGGAGTGAGAATTGAAATTGAGGATAATGGCTGTGGTTTCAAAGATTCAACCAAGGGAAATATCTTTAATATGTTTAACCGCGGAAGTTATAATGCTGATGGTAACGGATTAGGCCTGTACGTAGTTAAAAATGCTGTAGATCGTTTGGGAGGTTACATTGAATTATCCTGCACCGAAGGGGAAAATACGCGATTCACCATGTTTCTTCCTGACTTATTCGCGACCGAACAATGGCCTGAGAAAACAAACTCACAGGCTACCTGATTCACTGGTATTTCTTTTTAATAATACAGCGGTTAATACCTTTTTCACACTTGGTTATTTCATCTTCCGAAAATGAAACCAGAATGGCATCCTTATAGGAGGCAATTGCTTCATCATAACGACCCTGGCTTTCCATTAATAAAGCACTTTTAAATAAAACCAGGTCTTTACGAACACCACTTATTTCCATAGCCTGGTTAAGGATGGCATTTTCTTCGGCAAATTTCTCCTGGGCAAACAAAGCATCTGCATAACCAAGGTAGGATGGCGCGTAAGCCGGTGTTACTTCAATTGCTTTCCTGTAACAGTCAACCGCACCTTCAAGGTCATTTAACCGGTATTGCAGCAGGTTACCCAGCTCACACCATGCTTTGCCATAATTTTCATAACGTACCGTGATTTCTTCCAGCACAGTAGCAGCACCCGATGGATCACCGGTGGCAAGCATATGCATGGCATTACTGTATAGCTTGTCTGCTTCTGAAAATTTACTTTGTCCTGGAATCATCTGAGGTATTAATGAACAATTTTCAAGCCTGATGACAGTTCCCTTACGAGATACCGAACCTGCTATACCTCAATTTATGTTGGGCCTTAGTTGTGTTTCTGCAAATTTACGCCAGCAGTCTGATTATTGGGGTTAACAAACAGAAAAAGACTGGTGAATAATGCAAAAAATGTGACGCCGGCCTGAGTTTCCAGAGTGTCTTCAGTCAGCATTGACATGGCAGAAATTATTGAAAAAGATATGAACAACAGGTCGCCTTTGACCGATTGTTTATAAAACGGATATGCTAAGGTGAAAAGAAACCATAATAATCCGGTGATCCCAAAAGTTACTGCTATAGATAAATACTGGTTATGGGCGCGCAAACGCCATTCCGGCCTCAGGAGGGTATTCATGTCACGATATTGTTCCCGGAATGCAGTGGGTATGTCTCCTGTGCCGACTCCAAAAACTGCATTTTTTCGTATAATTCCGGTTGCAGCCTTCCAAAACTCAAACCGCTGAGCAACGGAATGACCGCTGGGGTCGCCTGTTTTCCGGTATTGATGCAATTCCCATAATACCTGATGAACCCGTGCCCTGATGTTACCGGGTGTTTGGTAATCTGAATTCGCAATACCCATCTCTACCGAACGGATCTCAGCAGGTGTTAACGACCATACTGCAGCCGAATCTTTTCGCAACCCTTTTGATGAGAGAAAACGGATCAGTGTAACCTTAAGTTCCTGGTTTCTTTCATCCTTACCCGTAAAACTCAACCGGCTACGGCTGTTCCATTGCTGCTCCAGTTCTTCTTCACAAATGTAAACCCAGATAGGATGACCATTTTCAAATTCCTCCCTGTCGGCATAATGCATATATGGATTTCCTGAAGCGGTAAGAAGTCCAGCATGGGGAAGGTCTTGTCTTTCGCTAACAAGAAAGCTCTGGTTCACCGACCTTACATAAACATAACCATAAAATGGAATAGCCAATGAAACTACCACAACTGCTGCACGCAAAGTAATTCCACCGTACCTGAATACAAGCCAATTAATAATTACCAGGGATGTAACGGTTAAGATAACAAGTCCCGTCAAAGATTCAACTAAAATCATAAAACAAACAAACCAGGGCAGCAACGGAACAAGCAGGAAATAATAATTCCGCTGAAGGGTTTTATAATTTTTATAGATCAGCCATACCACTGCAATAAACGACAGGCAGCATAATAACGCCAGTCGTATATGTGAAATAAATATCGAGATGTCACGAATATCATTCACCTCTCTTACAACTACGCCTTTATAAATTAACCAGCTGATCACAGTAGAAATAGTAACGCCACCGATCAGAGAAAGTAAAATTCCGTGGAACTGCATTGTGGTTATCCGAGGTGCTGTGGATAACAAAAGTGGTAACAGCAGTAGCGGGAGTTTTATCCTGAGATCTTTCCATGCATAATTAAAATCAGTGGTGTACAATAATCCTGCAACATGCAACAGGTAAAGCGAAACAAGTACAAGAGCGACCTTTGATTTAAAAAAACGCCTGAATTTATCTGCATTTCCACCATCGAGCAGCCATCCCCCGGCAATCAAAAACTGGGCAATACTCATCGTAAATTTTGAAAGGGGCAACGAAGCAACCAGCAATACCAGTCCTGAGTAAAAAAGGTAAAAAGCAATCCGTTTTCGCTTGTCTGTTTGCATATAAAAAATAAAGGAGCAGCCGGTTGATCAGCTGCTCCCTGTTTGGTTTACCAGGGTTACTTTTTTATATCTTCCGGATTTCTGTTCATTATGGCAGTAAAAACTTCCGGGCTTTTCAATGCTTGAATTGCCTTGAGTATTTCCGGATCATAATCAAAAGATGCTTCTATTCTTCCTTTCTGGTAGTAATACCGGGAAGCAATTTCATCCTGCAGCAATTGCATGATCTCATCCTTATTTTTGAGCAGATCTTCCTGCTTATCGTGCATCAGTGATTTTTGCAAAGACTCAAACTGCACTTTCATCCCATCAAAATATTTCTCTTTAATAGCTGTTTCTTTCAGTTCCTCAAATGACTTTTCACTTTTAGTGATATAATCATATTCTTTGTCTGCAAGCCATGCTGAGAAATCCTGGTAATCTTTCTCAGCTAAACGGAATGACCGCGCGGGAGAAATAGTTGGATGTTGTGTACGGTAAAGCGTTGCATAATCAAAAATTAACTGCTTTGTTAAAAGGCTTTGCGCGATATTGCTAAGGTAAATTATTTCAGTGGTGAAATCAGGTGTTATACCTCCCCCATCATAAACAATTCTTCCGCTTTTTGTTTTAAATGTAGTTACCAAAGAATCGGGTACTTTACCCACGCTGCCATCCTCATTACGGTGTGTATAGTCGAGCGCCTGAATGCACCGGCCGCTGGGAATATAATATTTTGCAGTAGTAACTTTCAGTTGAGCGTTATAACTCAAAGGCCGTGTGGTTTGAACTAATCCCTTTCCAAAAGTCCGGTGACCGATTACAATTCCACGATCGAGATCCTGGATACTACCTGAAACAATTTCAGATGCCGATGCGCTTCCGCTGTTAACAAGCACCACTAAAGGTATCTGGTTATCTACAGGATTGTTCAGCGCTTTGTATGCCTTGTCCCACTCCTTCACTTTTCCTTTGGTGGTTACAACTTCAACTCCTTTGTCAACAAATATGTTGGTAATGTTCACAGCTTCATTCAGCAATCCTCCCGGGTTTCCGCGTAAGTCCAGCACCAGCGATTTAACATTGTTTTTTGTTTTAAGATCCATCAATGCATCCTTAACTTCATTGCCGGCATTGTCGGTGAATCCGGTTAAGCGGATGTAACCAATTTCATTATCCAGCATTCCGGAATAGGTAACACTGTTAATTTTAATTTCATCACGGACAACAGTTTTTTCAATCGGAGCAGCTTCGCCATCTCTTTTAAGTAAAATTTTCACAGGTGTTTTGGGCTGCCCTTTCAGAATCTTGCTGATATCATCATACTTTTTGCCTTTAATGGATTTGCCATCTATTTCCAGAATAATATCACCTGCTCTGAGGTCAGCTTTTTGAGCAGGAAATCCTTCATACGGATCAGTAATTACAACCTGGTCGCCTTTCTGCCCTATCAAAGCACCAATACCACCATATTGGCCTGTGGTCATAAAACGGTAATCCTCCACTTCCGATTCAGGAATGTAATTGGTATAAGGATCGAGTGATTCGAGCATGGCATCAATACCTTTTTTCATCAGGTCGCCGGGCTTGGTCTCATCCACATAATAAATATTAAGTTCCCTGAACAAGGTTGCAAAAATGTCCATGTTGCGGGATATCTCGAAATATTCATCCGTAAGACTGACGGAAAATAATCCTGTTCCTGCAATTGCAACGGCAATCAGCCAGGTTTTAGCTTTTTTGAAAGGATTTTGCATATACTATGGGTGTTGTAATGTTATTATTCAGGTTGAACTTCAATGGTACTGATACTTGTTAATTCAGGGTACCGGATCATGCCCATGTCCACCCCAGGGGTTGCATGAAACGATCCGTTTTATTGTCAGCCAGCCTCCTTTAAAGGGACCGTAGCGTTTGATCGCTTCCATTCCATATTCCGAGCACGTCGGGTAATATCTGCAGGAGCGTGGCAGCAGGGGGGATATCGCTTTTTTGTAAAACACTATCAATCCCACCATCAACTTAGCAAGAATTTCTTTCATGCATTTCCTGTAAACGTTGTAAAATTAAGATTATTTTAGATGAAAGGTCCACATAATCGGGTGGGGTCTTACTGTTGTAAACAAACAACAAATGGAGAGTTATGCCTTTTGCCTGAAAATATTTTACAGCCTCCTGACTATTCAGCCTGTATGCTTCTCTTAATTGCCGTTTGATGCGGTTGCGGGTAACGGCATGTTTAAAATTCCGTTTAGGAACTGCCACTGCCATTTTCATGGGAAAAGTTGCTGCCGGAATAAACCGGTAAAAAATTTTCAGAGGAGAAACGTGTATGGTTTTCCCGCTGGTAATGAGTTCGCTTATTTCCTTACGGAGATAAAGGCGGGAGGTTTTCGGAAAAGGATAGCGGGATGTTGCCATGGAAGAAGTTGGAAGCAATCAAAGGTAAAAAATGGCAAATGAGCGCCACCGGGGCACTTCCTTATTTATTGGCTTTCTTCACATACTGTTCAATCGCCATGGTCATGGAAGGAGCCTCCGGAACAGGAGCCATCACATCAACTTTGAGGTTGGCATCAATAACAGCCTGGTTGGTAGCCGCCCCGAACGCTGCAATGCGGGTGTCGTTCTGCTTAAACTTCGGAAAATTTTTCATCAGAGATGTAATCCCGGAAGGGCTGAAGAAAACAAGCATATCATAATTTACATTCGCCAAATCAGAAAGATCGCTGCAAACCGTACGGTATAAAATTGCTTTTGCATGATCAATTCCGAAATTGGTAAGTGTATCTGAAATTTCCTGTTTGTGAATATCGGAGCAGGGCAAAAGAAATTTTTCCTTTTTGTGTTTTTTCAGAACATCGATCAAATCAGTAATAGTTGACTTTCCGTAAAATATTTTGCGCTTGCGATACACTACATATTTCTGCAGGTAAAAGGCCGTAGATTCTGAAATACAGAAATACTTGATCTGATCAAGATTCGTAACGCGCATTTCATTGCAGATGCGAAAAAAATGATCGGCTGCATGACGGCTTGTTAAAATCACGGCTGAAAAATCGGCTACATTGATTTTATCCTTCCGGAAAACACCTGACGGTATTCCTTCTACGTGTATAAATTCCCTGAAATCAATTTTCAGGTTAAATTTCTTCGCCAGATCGTGATACGGAGATTTGTCGGATTCTGGTTTTGGCTGAGTTACAAGAATAGTCTTTACTTTCAACTTCTTTAATCCTGTTTTAGGCCCTGATGAAACATTTCAGAATACTCACCCCATTGCCAGTTTGACAATTATGACCAAGGGGGCGATTTCAAGGGTGCAAAAGTACAAAATTAAATAGAATATGGAAACCCCGGGTAGTGTCATCCATATATTAATAGCCCGCACCAGTCTGTAAATGAATGCAATAATAACCAAAGCAACGCCTGTATAGATGGCAATTCCGGTGGAATAGGTGACCACAAACGCTATGGCTACTACTACAGGAATGAGAATAAGACCCAGCATGTTATTGATAAGGAAGATGTTAAAGATGTAGGAAGCCACCGGCCGGTCCAACTCAAACACCTCCCCTATGGCTTTGAGCAGCACCATTTTAAAGGAATATGCAAATGCTACAATAAGACACACCACCAGGAAACGGAGAAACCCTTCCCCAAGGAATGGATAATCCCAGTTAAAAAACACACTTACCTGGTAAATGAATAATGAAGCAGTGAGATAAAATACAAATGACATTAAAATGGATGCTCGCTGAACCAGGATATTCTCATCACGTACTACCTGGTTCGAAATTGAGTTACTAAAAAATGCATTGATCAGTTGTTTAAAAATTTTAGAATAAAAAACACGTATCCATGCAAAGGCAATGATCACAAATATCAGCGTAAGCGTAAACCAGTCAGGCGTGCGCCTTGGCAACGGAATAGGATTTTGGTTGACCGGCTGAAGAGCATGACCCTGGAATAATGAGGGTACCGAATTCGGATTGATATACCCCGGTTCAGAACCGGTTCCGGTTTCACCATCGTTAAAACGAAAAACCGGTGCTTCAGCAGGTATTGTTGTATCAGGCAACTGCACCCCCTCGCCCAGGCTTTGCTGGCTGATACTCGCGCCGGCGACTGAGTTATTTTGAGAACTTGTATCTATGGGTGTCTGCATAGTGAGGTGCCGGAAACTCCGGCGTACTTACATGCAACAAAGATACATGCTGCCGGCACCCGAAAAGCAATTTATCAAGAGGGTTTTGCACGACCGGGAGTGAATTAAACTACGGAATAATAAATACTATCTTCGCAACTATAAACTCACAATTCTTGAAAAAAACATTCTTATCGTCGCTGGTAATTGTGTTAGGAATTTCCTGCACACAACCTGAAAAATCAAAAAAAGAAATTATGAAAATTTCAGATATTCACTCGTATTCAAAACCGGAAGATGCTGTAGTTGAACATATAAGTCTTGACCTGTTGGTCGACTTCAACTCAAAAACACTTTCAGGAACTGCAGAACTCAGCATAAAAAATAAAAATGCAACCAATGAATTATGGCTCGATACCCGGGATCTGCAAATAAGTTCGGTTACATTGGATGATGGATCAGTGACCACTTTTAAACTTGGTGAATCTGTTAAATATCTCGGAAACAGCCTCAACATTGCTATACGGCCTGAAACAAAAAAGGTAACCATTGCATATACTACTTCACCACAGGCGGCGGCACTGCAATGGCTTGAGCCTGCACAGACTGCAGGAGGGAATAGCCCTTTTTTGTTTACACAATCGCAAGCTATTCTTGCCCGGACATGGATTCCTCTCCAGGATAGCCCGGGGGTGAAATTTACCTACGATGCAACCATAAAATGTCCTTCGGATCTTGTTGCGGTGATGAGCGCTGAAAATAATCCTGAAAAACGTCCTGATGGAGTCTATCATTTTAAAATGCCTCAGCCGATTCCGTCTTACCTGATGGCACTTTCTGTGGGGGATATTACTTTCCGTACACTAGGCACCAATTGCGGCGTATATGCGGAACCGTCAATGATTGATAAAGCTGCATGGGAATTCGCCGATTTGCAGAAAATGATTTCTTCAGCGGAAGAATTATACGGACCCTATGCGTGGGGCCGTTATGATGTATTGGTATTACCTCCAAGTTTTCCTTTCGGAGGAATGGAAAATCCGCGCATTACATTCGCAACACCTACCATTATTGCAGGTGACCGTTCGCTGGTTGCATTAATCGCTCACGAACTGGCGCATTCATGGTCGGGTAACCTGGTGACGAATGCTACATGGAATGATTTCTGGCTTAACGAAGGTTTCACTGTGTATTTTGAAACCCGCATCATGGAAAAAATTTACGGTAAAGATTATGCGGATATGCTCACACTTCTGAGCCTTGGAGAACTCAAAGAAACCATACATTCCATGGGAGATACGAGTCGAAAGACTCATTTATACCTCGATCTGGAAGGTCATGATCCGGATGACGGCGTTACGGATATTGCGTATGAGAAAGGACGCTTCTTTCTAACAGCAATTGAAGCAGCTGTAGGAAGGGAACGCTGGGATGCATTTATCAATAAATATTTCAGCACCTATGCTTTTAAAAGTATGGATACAGAATCGTTTCTTGAGTATCTTGAGAAGGAATTAATAAAAGGCGATGAAAATCTGCGCAAGCAAATTAATGCTAACGCCTGGGTATATGGGCCGGGGTTACCCGACAACTGCCCGGTTATAAAATCAACTGAACTTGAAAAAGCAGGAAATGCCGCAACTGAATTTAAAAATGGCACTGCTGCTTCACAATTAAATACCACAGGCTGGACAACACACCACTGGATTTATTTTTTAAGAAATTTAAATGATAGTCTTGATAATGCTAAAATGAGTGAACTCGATGCCGCATTTAAGTTCACTGATTCAGGCAACAGCGAAATTCAAAACGAGTGGTATCAGCATGCAATCGCATCACGCTATACAACTGCATATCCGGCATTGGAAAAGTTTTTAATGAGTGTGGGTCGACGTAAATTCCTGAAACCAATTTACTCCGAACTGGCTAAAACACCGGAAGGACTAACCATGGCAACTGAAATTTATCGCAAAGCCCGTCCCGGGTATCATGCAGTGAGTTATCAGACGATTGACGGGATTTTAAAATTTAAATAATTTTGGTTTATGAGTTTATTGGCAAGTTGGTTTTAAAACCAATAATCTAATAATTAAACTTTTTTCCTATCTTTACTAATACAGTCTTAAAATCACCCAAAATGAAATTTATACCGGGAATTATTTTACTTGTATTCGTAATTCTGTCGGGTACACTATCCGCCCAGGTAATTTCATCTACCACCATTCAAACCGGCAATCCTATAGTATATCCAAGTACTACTAATAATCCCATCCTCAGGATTGAAATTGTCACCGGCCCTACAGCAGTAATGCTAACCGATCTGGTGTTCGGTACGAATGGTTCCGATAATGAAACGACAGATTTAGCGAATGCCAAACTCTGGTTTTCAGGAACAGACTCTGTGTTCAGTTCCACCAGTGCAACTTTTTTAAGTTCATGGACCCCGAATGGTGCTTCTCCATGGACTTCGGTATTTTCATTTCTTAATATGCCTCTTAATAATGGAGGCAGCAGCACACCTTTCGGTGGAATGCTTCCAGGACAAACAAATTACTTCTGGCTTACGTATGACATTGCTCCTACCGCAGTGGTTTGTAACAATGTGGATGCAGAATTTTATCAATTCAAAGCAAATGGGAATGTACTACTGCCAACAGTTCCAAATCCTCCGGGCAACAGCAAAATTGGTCCGTGTCCTACAGGAATTTCGGAAAATTATAATGCTGATTTTGTAACTATTTTTCCTGTTCCGGCTACAGAAGAAATAACGCTAAATTTTTCCAATAAAATTTCAAATACAATTACCATCGACCTGCATGACGTGACAGGGAAACTAAAAAGTCAGTTGTTCAATGGTAAGCCCGAAAGCAATTCTTCTTCGCTCAAATTGTCGCTGAGGAATTTTAAGCCTGGCATATACCTTATCCATACAAGGTATGAAGGGAATGAGAATTTCAATAAAATTGTGATCTTTTGAGTTTATGAGTTCATTGGTTCAGAAATCAAAATGATTTACTCGAATTATGAACACATAAACTCATAAACTCACAAACTTTTCGGTTTTATTTTGAAAATACACTTCTCTCTGTTACCTTTCAGAATTATAATTCTGTGTTTCATCTGTTTCACTATTCATGAGGTTATTGAAACTATACCTGCTGTTTTTGCCTTTCCTCGTTACAGGGGTTCGTGGCCAGGACGTACATTTTACCCAGTTTTATACCGCTCCGCTCACTATTAATCCATCATTAACAGGCGATTACAAAGGTGACTTCCGGTTTGCGAATACTTTCAGGAGTCAATGGAAAAAGTTTGATCCGGGCTTTGTTACCAATTCTTTATCATTTGACAGGCAATTTTACCTGCTGAATGAAAAAACCAGCGGAGGATTGAATTTAGTGTACGATAAATCAGGAATCAATGCCATGAAAATTGCGAAAATTAATTTATCCTTTGCATGGCATAAGCTGGTTGGGAAAAGCACATTTCATACCGGAATACAAGCTGGATATGTCCTGAAATCATTTGATGTTTCCAAATTAACTTTCCCTGATCAGTTCAACCAGGATAATGGTTATTTTGATCCATTACTTGCAACCGCAGATGGAGATTTAAATGATAATGCATCATACCTGGATATCAATTTAGGATTTGGATGGAACCGGAAGTTTGGTAAGCATACTCCAAAAATCGGAGTTGCCCTTTTTCATATTAATCAGCCGGATGAATCTTTTTTCGGGAATGATAATACAATACGCTCGCGATATGTGATCACGCTTTCTGACAAATGGGAACGCAATGAACGTCTCAGTATTTCACCTATGATCCTGTACATGGAACAGGTAAAGGCAAATGATTTTATGGCGGGTGTGGTGTTTACCCGTAAATCGGATGCGCGGATTTCATCAATCAATTATGGCGCTTTCTTAAGAAATTCCTTTAACAGCCGAACCGATGCAATTGCACTTACTGCGGGTTTCCGGTATGATTTATTTGATATCGGCTTCAGTTACGACATTAACATTTCAGAAGCTCATACCGTAACTAATTACCGGGGAGCATTTGAAATTTCCCTGATATATACCGCGCTGAATTCAAGAGCCGTTAAAGTTAAGATTCCCTGTGAACGCTACTAAATATTTCATTTTCATTATTGGCATTTTTATGCTTCATTCCTTTGTGGGATTGCGGGCACAGGAAACCGATGGCGTAAAAACCATGCGGCCTCCACAGTTGAAAAGCTTTGGGACTAATGCATTCCAACAGGGCGATTTTAATTCCGCTGCATTGTATTACCAAAGCTATTTCGACGCAAAACCAAAGAATTCACGTATTACCTACAAGCTGGCAGAAAGTTACCGGCTTTCAAAAGACTATCGCAATGCAGAAACCTATTATTTAATTGCTTACGAACTCAATCCTAAAAAAAATGCTCTTGCACTTTTTCATCATGCCACCATGCTTAAAATGAATGGCAAGCCTGAAAAAGCAGAACCGTATTATTTGAAATTTAAAAAAGAATATAAGGGTAAAGATAAAAGCACCTATTTAAAATTGATTGGTAATAATGTCAAAGCATCGGCTATTGTTTCCGGAATTTTGAACACACCCGTTAAAATTGCAATTACACATCTTGATTCTACTGTCAACACGAGCCATGTTGAAGCAGCACCTTTGTTTATCAATGACAGTACAATAGTGTATTCTTCACTTAAGACAGATAAGAAATATTTTTATCTTAATACGGAGGATTCCACATCTGATGAACCTTTCCGAAAATTATATGCAGCAACAAAAACCGGAGAGCAATGGCAGGGAAGCAACTTGTTTCCCGGTCCGTTTAACAAAGATGACGAGCATGTATCGAACGGAACATTTTCACGTGACGGGAACAGGTTTTATTTTACGCGCTGTAAAAGAAACAAAAAGAATAAAACTATCTGCAGCATATTCGTTAGCACCCGCCAGGAAGGTGAGTGGTCAGAACCGGCTTCATTGGGTAATCTTGTCAATGATAAAGATTTTACCAGCACACAGCCTACCCTGGGCATAGAAACCGGGAAAAATCGTGAAATCCTGTATTTCGTTTCCGACCGTGAGGGTGGAAAGGGTGGAATGGATATCTGGTATACTTCTTACGACAGTAAAAAAAACCTTTATAAAGCACCGCTCAATGCGGGCGCTAAACTCAATACTCCCGGTGATGAAGTTACTCCCTATTTCGACTGGGATACCAAAACACTTTATTTTAGTTCTGATGGGTGGACCGGAGTCGGTGGACTGGATATTTTTAAAACAAATGGCGAAATGAAAAAATGGTCGACTCCTGAAAATATAGGTGTACCACTTAACTCGTCCTATGATGATCTCTATTATGTATTGAATACAACTACCAGAGAAACTGGAATGTTTGTTTCCAACCGGGAACTAAAAGGAGACCTGGGTGCAGGTGTGCATTGTTGTGATGATATTTATTCCTTTCATTGGCTCGATGCAGTTAAACTGGAGTTGCAGGGTACCATGTTTGAAGAAAATGATTCGTTGTTATCAGCAACTAAAATCCCTGTTAAAGGAGCCAAGGTCTTCCTGGAATTAAAAGATTTTAATGACAGTACGTATGTTGCAGTTAATGGTGTGTTTACTGATCCCGATGGCAAATATTCGTGGACACTTATGCCCAACCGTGAGTACCGTATTACCACCAAAAAAGAAGGTTACCTTGCAACCGTTCATGAATTTGATACATATGGAAAAACGAACTCGGGTACCATTTCCGTTGAACTCGGAGTTAAGGAAGCTCCTGTTGAAGCGCTTGGATTGCAAAACATCTATTATGAATACGGAAAATCAACGTTAACCGAATCGGCAAAAAATGCAATCGATACAACGTTGCTGGTGATTCTAAAAAACAATGCCGACCTTGTAATCGAAATTTCTTCACATACGGATAACATTGGTTCGGAATCTGCCAATCAAACACTTTCACAGGCCAGGGCTGAAAGTGTTGTGCAGTACCTGATCTCAAAAGGTATTGATAGAAAAAAACTGAATGCCCGTGGATTCGGTGAATCTAAGCCTATAGCTGAAAACCAATTGAACGATGGAGCTGATAATCCTGAAGGGCGGCAGTTAAACCGAAGAACAGAGTTTCGCGTAATTGGAAAAATGCGGCCTGACGGAACCATTACCGAACCGGGCAGTTTTTAAAATTTAATGCAGGTGATAATTTTTCTTACCATAAATAAAAACGGTTTAACTGGTAAGTAACAGCCATCCTGCTGAGTTGTTGCGAGGTAAATCCGCAGGTACAATCGTCGGAATAATACGACATTATATTTCCGATCTGTGGAACATACCATTCATTATTATTATCCTTAACATAGGGATATAACTGGCAATCCGGTGCCGCTGTGTTTGTCAGGCCCGGGTCGGCAGGAGTATCGCACACCCGGTCTCCGGTAGTTGCACAATTGGATCCATTAACCAGCTCAAGTCCGAACATACTTTCGAAGGTATGGTACAGTCCGAAAAAATGTCCCATTTCATGAAAGAGAACTGGCAGGGAGCCTTTGCGTACTGCAATAAAATCAGGGCCTCCCGGTAAATAAGCATAACCCCCTACCGGTGAAACAGGATCGACGGCAACTTTTTCGGGATAAAAAACATTTATGGTATTAGGCACATAGTAAAGGGCTAATAATTCGGCTTCTTCAGTGGTTTTAAGAAAATCGTTGTATTTATAATTCGGGATGTAATTAAACTTACACACTGTAAATTGCAGGCAAATAGGTTTAAAATAACTATTAAGCTGCACAATTGAGTTGAGGATATCGGCTTCCGTTACTCCGTAATCTCCAAGACTATCGCTGATAAGATGCGCTGTGATAGATAATGTTTTCCCCAGGCATTCGTTCGGTGCAAACTGAATTGCAAACTGCCCCGTATCGGGAATAGCAAGTTCTTTTGCAACCTGTTGCGGGGTTATTACCGTCCCACATTTGGTAAATTGAGCCATTACCCCTGTTGAAACAGCAGTGGCCATAACAAAAAACAAACTAAAAATCCGGATTTTGAAATTCATCATGCCAATGGCGCTTACAGGGTGTTTGTATACAAATGTATTCTTTTTTTCAAAGATGCTGCATTCCTGCAATAAGTTGCATTTAAATTTCACAATTATAGAGCAACACTTTCTCGGTTTGGATAAATTTAGTTATAATTACACAACGATTTCACCAGTTTTTATACAAAGCCGCGGAAATGATTCCGATTAACCTGAAAAGGATTTTTATATTGTTATTGATTCTGTCACCTTATTATGGATGGTCACAGATATCGGCCAGTGACAGCAGTGGCTGCGCACCCCTGGTAAATGTGACTTTTTCAGGACCGGCCGGAGCCACAGGCATCAACTGGGATTTTGACGACGGCACCATTTCAAACCTCGCCTCTCCGGTACACACCTTTACTCTTCCCGGGATTTATAATGTGGAGTATACAGCTACCATTGCGGGAATTCCGGTCACTTATAATTTAATGATTGATGTATTTGGGAAACCTTCCATTCAATTCACAGCTACACCACCTTTGTCGGGATGCACAGGATTGAATGTTACTTTCAGCGATGCCTCTACCGGTGGCGGTGGCAGTGTCATAACATTAAGAGAATGGTCATTTGGTGACGGCGGTGTTAACGTTGGAAATGATCCTACTCCATCTTATATATATTCTATACCCGGATCATTCACTGTAACTTTAAAAGCAACCGATGGCAATGGCTGTGATTCTTCACTGGCAAAACCGGCCTATGTTAATATTTCAAATCCTCCTATTGCCGTAATCACTACCAATCCTAATCCGCCCGGGGCTTGTCTTCCGCCTCTGCTTGTTGCAGCTTCAGGAGCAAACTCTGTAACCAACTCCCCGTTGGGAGGAGGGCTTACCTATTTCTGGGACTTTGGTAATGGTGTTACTTCAACTGCAATGAATCCTCCGCCATTCAATTATACTGCAGGAGGCACTTTTCCTATATCCCTGACCGTTACGGATAATATTAACTGTTCCGGAAGCACTGTATCCGACGTTGTGATCAGCGCACCGGTTGCTTCTTTTACTGTATTAAATGCAATTAATGATACAATTTGTGGGATTGCTAATTTTCAAAATACTTCTACAGGCACCAACCCGTATTTTTCCTATGGCGATGGAACCTTTGGCATTGATACCATTCATGCATACCCACAACCCGGAACTTACCAGGTAAATTTACAGGTTCAAAGCGGGAATTGTTTTGATGATACTACAATAACAGTGGTTGTTGAGGAAGTAGTGGCTGATTTTACAATTTCACCTTCCTATTCATGCTCCTGGCCTACTACAATTCAGTTTACCAGCACCTCGGTGAATGCAGCTACCTACTATTGGATTTTTGGTGATTCCACTTTTTCAACCGCACAAAATCCCGTTCATACATTCTTTGAACTGGATACTAACCAATATACAATTTATTACCAGGGCTTTCCCGACACAACAAAACTTTTCATCATCAGTGAACATGGATGTACAGATTCCATCGCATACATTGATACTGTTTTTAAACCCACAGCGAGATTCATGCCCAATGTATCCTCCGGTTGTGCTCCGCTCACCGTGGCTTTTTCCGACAGCAGCGTTTCAAATGAACCCATCATAAATTATAAATGGAATCTTGGTGACGGAACGGTTAATAACGGTACCAGCACAAACGTAGTTCATACGTACACCCTTCCGGGAATATATTATGTAACATTAATTATTACCAACATCGCAGGCTGTATCGATACATCATACATAATTCCCATTTATGTGGGAGAACCGCCGTCACCGGCTTTTTCCGTGACACCGGTTACAGTATGCGCAAACACTCCGGTTCAGTTTCAGGATCTGACACCGGCTGCAGATTCTGCGCAGTACTGGCACTATTCCACAGACGCAGGGATGATGTCGCATTGTTACAACGATCCTGATCCTGTCTGGAATTTTAATACCCTCACAGGTTTACAAAGTATTACTCTTACCTCGGTTTATAACGGCTGTTCAGGAACGACTATATTACCAAATGCTATTGATGTTGACGGACCAATTGCACATTTTGATGTGCAGGGAGATTGCAGTTCACCTATGACGTATAATTTCCAAGGTGATTTCCAGGAAGCTGATTACTGGACATGGGATTTCGGTGACGGAACAGTTATTAATAATTCAACCGCTATAACAATATCACACACTTACACTTCAACCGGTAATTATCTTGTAATGCTCACTTCCTACAGTAACACAACAGGATGTTCTCCTTATAAGGATACGTCTACTGTATATGTCAGGAATATTTTAGCAGCTTTCCAGGGAATTGCGCGTGCATGCACCGGAGATTCCGTTTACTTCAGCGCCGCCGGGTCTGTAGATGTTTTTGGAAATTGTCATGAGGGTTATTTATGGTATTGGGGTGACGATACGCCACCGCATCATGGGGCGTACGATTCCATGTTTCATGTTTACAATGATGGGGGAACCTATTCGATTAAACTTGTTGTAAAAGATATCAATGGCTGTATCGATACTGTGAGAAATGCGATTCAGATTTATGAAGTAGAAGCCTACTTTGTACCGGATAAATTAGTTGGCTGTATGCCGCTCACAATAAATTTTACTGATAGTTCTTTTGCCGACACAACAATTGTCAGCTGGTTTTGGGACTTTGGAAATGGCATCACTTCGACTCTTCAGAATCCTTCAAATACCTACACGCAGACCGGAATCTCTTCATGGACAGTAAAACTGGTTGTAACCACGGCATTGGGCTGCAAGGATTCAATGGTGATTGTTGTGATTCCTTCCATACCTGATCCATCATTTGGCCTGCAGACTACCAACAATATTTGCGCAGGTGATTCTGTAAAATTTTATCCTTACAACACGGGCCATGCTTTTTATAACTGGAATTTTGGTAATGGTACATTGAGCACAGCTTTAAATCCCACATGTGCCTACCCGGTAGCGGGTGTATTTAATGTTACGTTAACGGTTTTTGATTCGTTAGGGTGCATGGGAACTTTGGTTGCGCCTGCACTTGTAAATGTACAGGATTATCCCATAGCCGCATTCGTTAGTACTGCCGACACAGTCTTTAATAAATGTTACCCGCTGCTAGTTTCCTTTACGGATACATCCATCGGAAATGTATTCGGTATCCGGAGTTGGGATCTTGGAAATGGGTCGGCTACTATTGGCACACCCACAGTAGGTACTATTTACCAAACTCCCGGCACTTACAACATTACACTTATTGAAACAACAACATTTGGTTGCAGTGATACCATTACAAAAAGCATTACCGTTGAAGGACCTGTGGGTAACTTTGATATTATTCCGGGAACCATCTGCAAAGGACAAAGTGTAACCTTAACCATTAAAGACACTGCCGATGTATTGAGTTATTACTGGGATTTTGGTGATGGTTCAACGGCTTTGGGAACATCACCTGTGACGCATACGTTTAACATTAATCCTGTAAGCGGACAAACGATGATCAGTATTGTGATGTGGTCGCCTGATTCAGCATGCACCGCAACGGTTTCCAATCCGCTTAATATTCATCCCGTGGTTGCAGCGTTCAATGCAACCGGAACCGATTCCATATTTTGCCTCAATGAAATTTTAACGTTCAACAATCTTTCGGTGAATGCAGGAACGAGCAACTGGAATTTCGGCGATGGCACAACTTTTTCCGGAACAACACCACCTCCTCATTCTTACCTCACTCCCGGAAATTATTCAGTATCGCTTAGTATTTTTAATGCTGCAACAGGATGTACAGATTCTATAATTCACCTGTTTACCATTCTTGATATTCCAACTGCTGTTGCAACAGGAGGCGATACCTGCCAGGGAAGCCCGCTTCAGCTTAACGCATCAGGGGGAATTTCATATTTATGGACGCCTGCGGCAGGCCTGTCAAGTGATACCATCAGCAATCCTGTAGCAACTCCTCCATCATCCACAAATTACCTGGTAACTGTGTATGGTGCTAATGGCTGTGCCGATACTGCAACTGCAGAGGTGATCATTTACGAACCACCCGCCGCTATAATTTTTGATTCGACTATGGTAATCGGCCAGGAGGTTCAACTCAACGTATATGCCGGTCCCGGATATACGTATCAATGGTCTCCTGCAACCGGTCTTAGTTGTATCACTTGCCCCAATCCTATTGCGCAGCCATTGGTGAATACCATTTATTATGTCACCATTTCTGATGCTGCAGGTTGTTTCAACATTACATCCACTTACGAATTCATTATCAAACCAATTACGACTATTGATGTTCCCACCGCATTTACTCCAAATGGTGATGGTGATAATGATATAATATTTGTGGAAGGGTTAGGAATTAAAAAGCTCATCGAATTTAAAATTTATAATCGTTGGGGACAGTTGCTTTTCGAAACTGATGATATCGATAAAGGATGGGATGGATTTTACATGGGTAAATTACAGAACGTTGAAACATACGTATATTTTGCAAGTGTTGAAACCTGGCTTAATGGTGAAATACTTACTAAAAAAGGATCTTTTAATTTGTTGCGATAGTTATTCAATCCTTGCGGTTACCTTCGCCGTGAAGGGTTTTTAATTGCAGAATAAGAAGAACCTTTCCTCCTCTTCTTTGTTACATTTATCAGGTATCGTTTGTAATTTTACAGGTAACCAGCTTCTAAAATGATACAGAGATTACTCCTTTCCACACTAGTTTTGTTGTTTTCCCTTAGCGGGATGGCTCAGCAGGATACCATATTCAGAAGTATCTCAGCTGTCCAGGTGGAAGAAGGCGTGATGGTTAATTTTACCATACGCGGTGGAATTACCTGTTCGGGAGTAAAAGTGGAAAGAACTGATAACGGACAGAATTTTACTACCATCTACGAAATTGAAGGAGTATGTGGAGGTCTTGTTACGGATGAATCGTACAGCATTCTTGACTCTTTCCCGGTTAAAAACCGCACATCGGCTTACCGCATTTATATGGGAACTCTGGGAACAGTTTCCGGTTTAATACCAATAAGGTTTATCGATTATGGCACCGATGGTGTTACTGTTTTCCCCAATCCCTGCTCTGACAACTGTTTTGTTTATTTTTCCAACCCCGGAAATGACGTTTTAGAATTAGTATTATTCAATAGTACCGGAAAAGTGGTTTTAGAAAAACTACTCACCGGAACCTCCCTTCATTTACAGTCGGGTGTGTTTGAAAAAGGAATTTATTTTATAAGGGTACACCGGCAAGGGGAAGAAAAATACACCGGCAAAGTTGTTTTTAATTGAGGAACATCCTGCCTCTTTGATTAAACAGCTTCCCGTATAGGGATGTTATAAAGTCCACAAAACGTGGTATCAGCATGGTCATACGGTCTTATTTTTTTCGCTACTTTTGCACCGATTTAGCGCAATACCAGTCTCTGAAACAATTCACAATTCCTGCTGATTCAGTAATTTAAGCATAATTTTTTATTTTTAATTTCTCATCTATCCCCTATAATCACAAAATGGCACAAGACCGTTTCCAGGCTCCCGATTATTATTTAACAGACGAATTATTGACCGAAGAACACAAACTCATCCGCGACAGCGTAAGGGCCTGGGTTAAAAAAGAAGTATCGCCCATTATTGAAGAGGCGTGTCAGAAATGTGAATTTCCAAAACATCTTATTAAAGGTCTTGCTGAAATAGGTGCGTTCGGGCCTTACATTCCTGTGGAATATGGCGGAGGCGGGCTTGACCAGATATCATACGGACTGATTATGCAGGAACTGGAGCGGGGTGATTCGGGTTTGCGTTCCACGGCATCGGTTCAGAGTTCGCTGGTGATGTACCCGATTTTTACTTATGGAAATGAGGAGCAGCGCAAAAAATATTTACCCAAACTGGCATCCGGAGAATGGATGGGATGTTTCGGATTAACAGAACCTGATCATGGGTCAAATCCTAATGGTATGGTGACCAATATAAAAGATAAAGGTGACCATTACTTATTAAATGGCGCGAAAATGTGGATCAGCAACGCACCTTTTGCACAGATTGCAGTTGTGTGGGCTAAAGATGAGGAAGGCGTTATTCGCGGAATCATTGTGGAACGCGGAATGAAAGGATTCACAACTCCCGAAACACATGGCAAATGGTCGCTGCGGGCTTCGGCAACCGGTGAACTTGTTTTTGATAATGTGGAAGTACCAAAAGAAAATATGCTGCCTAATGTAAAAGGTTTGAAAGGACCTTTGGGTTGTCTCAATTCAGCCCGTTATGGAATTTCTTGGGGAGCAATCGGTGCTGCTATGGATTGTTATGACTCGGCTTTACGCTATTCAAAAGAACGTATTCAATTTGGAAGACCTATTGGTGGATTTCAGTTGCAGCAAAAAAAGCTTGCTGAAATGATCACCGAAATTACAAAGGCACAACTGCTCACCTGGCGGCTGGGTGTTTTAAAAAATGAAAATCGCGCCACACCGGCTCAAATTTCAATGGCCAAGCGCAACAATGTTAATATGGCTCTTGAAATCGCACGCGAAGCGCGACAAATTCACGGCGGCATGGGAATCACCGGCGAGTATCCCATCATGCGCCACATGATGAATCTCGAATCAGTAATAACCTACGAAGGAACCCACGATATTCATCTTTTGATTACGGGAATGGATGTGACGGGGGAAAACGCTTTTACGTAATGTAACGAATCACGAATGGGCTTCGCCCTACGAATCTACGAATGTAACGAATCACGAATGGGCTTCGCCCTACGAATCTACCGAATATAACGAATCGAATGGGGCTTCGCCCTACGAATCTAAAGGTAGATTCGTTACATTCGTATATTCGTACCGAAGGATTCCCGCTAGAAAAGGCGGGCAGGCGTTATTCGTTACATTCGTATATTCGTATATTCGTACCGAAGGATTCGTTATTCGTTACATTACTTGTATTTCAATTACCAAATCATCTGCCTCTACCATATTGCCTTCATTCAACACCACTTTCCCAACCGACATATCACGCGGTGCTGTAATTGTTGTTTCCATTTTCATGGCTTCGATGGTGAACAGCGGAGTGTTTTTTGATACTTTTTGTCCGGGTTTGATGAAAATTTTTGACAGCAGTCCTTGTAACGGTGTGCCTATGTGATTTGTAGAGGTAGCCTTTGCATTACTTACTTTTTTAATACCCGCTTTTTTATCACGCACCTCAACCGAACGGGTTTGTCCGTTTAACCGGAAATAAACAATACGGTTGCCCGACTCATCCGCATCACCGATATAAAGGAGCCTGATAATAATGGTTTTACCCCGTCCAATTTCAACCAGTATTTCCTGGTTGGATTTCATACCATAATAAAATGCAGTAGTAGGTACATTCGATACATCACCATACATGGTTTGGTGATTGTAATATTCTGCAAAGACTTTTGGATAAAATTTGTACGACAGGAAATCAAGAAACGTCTGCCGGTCATCAAATTTTGTTTTAAATGCTTCGAACTCTTTGTCAAAATCAACCGGTTCCAGGTGCGCATTCGGTAAATCATCATAGGGCTGTTCATCCTTAAGAATAATCTTCTGAAGCTCTTTAGGAAATCCGCCGGGTGGCTGACCTAAATCACCTTTGAAAAAGCTTTTCACTGATTCGGGAAAAGAAATTGTATCCCCCCTTGAAAAAATGGCATCGGGGGTTAAATTATTCGAAACCATATACAGAGCCATATCACCAACCACTTTTGACGAAGGCGTTACTTTAACAATATCGCCAAATAGCATATTCACTTCTTCATACGCCTTTTTAATTTCTTCCATTTTATCTTCCATACCAAGAGAAGCAGCCTGCGGTCGCAGATTGGAATACTGCCCTCCCGGAATTTGGTGTTTATACACCTCTGCGTTTCCGGAAAGTAAACCCGATTCAAACGGGTAATAATATTCCCTCACTACTTCCCAGTAATTGGAAAATTCATTCAGTGAATCAATGTTGAAATCCATGGCTCGTTCATGTCCGCGTAATCCTTCAACAATACTGTTAAAGTTGGGCTGTGAAGTAAGTCCCGATAAGGCTCCTAATGCCACGTCAATTACATCTACTCCTGATTCAATGGCTTTGAAATATGTTGCTGCCTGTATTGATGAAGTATCATGTGTGTGAAGATGTATCGGGATAGAAATTGTCTTTTTCAATGCCTCAATTAATTCAGCAGCAGCATACGGTTTTAAAAGTCCGGCCATATCTTTTATGCCAAGCATGTGCGCTCCCATCTGTTCCAGTTCACCGGCAAGGTCTGTATAATAATTCAGATTGTATTTTGTTTTTTTTGTGTTCTGCAGATCTCCGGTGTAACAGATGCAGGCCTGCGCAATTCCTCCTGTATAATCACGAACGGCATTGATGCTTACCTTCATGCTTTTATTCCAGTTCAGTGAATCAAAAATCCGGAATATATCCACACCGTTATCCCACGACTTTTCAATAAATTTCATTACCAGGTTATCAGGATAAGCTGCATAACCGATTGCATTGGAACCCCGAATGAGCATCTGCAATAAAATATTGGGTGCTGCTTCACGTATCAGCTGCAACCGCTTCCATGGATCTTCATGCAAAAAACGCATGGCTACATCAAAAGTGGCGCCTCCCCAAACTTCCAGACTAAATACCTGCGGATGCATTACGGCAAAAGGCCGCACAACTTTCATAATATCACGGGTACGAAGACGAGTGGCCAGCAGCGACTGGTGTGCATCACGCAAAGTAGTATCGGTAAAATAAACAGGCTTTTCATTTTTGATCCACTGTGAAAATTTTTCAGGACCCAGTTCCGTTAATTTATCTTTCGTTCCTGCCGGGGGGACCGCATTATACGGAACAACGGGAACCCGGGGTGTCCGGAATGTGCGCGAGGGATCAAAACTTCTCACGTCGGGATTGCCATTCACCAGTGTGTTAGCCATGAAGCGAAGTATTTTTGTTCCGCTGTCCTGCTTAACTGAGAAATTAAATAACTCAGGATGTTTTGCAATAAAATTTACGGTGCATTTTCCTGCTTTAAACTGCGGATGATTTATGACGTTTTCCAGAAAGGGTATGTTAGTATTCACACCCCTGATACGAAATTCAAGGAGTGTGCGGTACATCCGCTGTGCTGCATCGTTAAGATTGCGTCCCGATGCTGTTACTTTCACAAGCATGGAATCAAAAAACGGAGAAATTTTAACGCCCTGGTACGAGCTGCCCTCATCAATGCGTATCCCATAGCCACCGGCGTTACGATAGGCTATCAAAGTTCCATAATCGGGCTTGAAATCATTACGGGGATCCTCGGTTGTAATACGACACTGAATGGCATAACCATGACAGGGAATCTGCACCTGGTGTTTGATATCAATTTCAGGTGATGCCAATGATTTGCCATCAGCAATCAGGATCTGGCATTTTACTATATCCACACCCGTTACCTGCTCGGTCACAGTATGCTCAACCTGGATTCGCGGATTAACTTCTATAAAAAAAATGTTCTCGTCCTTATCAACTAAAAATTCTACCGTACCTGCATTATAGTAATCAGCGCTGGCGGCAATGTCGAGTGAGTAATTATAAAGCGCTTTCCGGGTTTCAGCTTTCAGAAAAGGAGCGGGTGCAATTTCAATTACTTTCTGAAACCGGCGCTGAACCGAACAATCCCTTTCAAAAAGGTGAACCAGGTTACCAAACTGATCCCCTAAAATCTGAACCTCTATGTGCTTGGGATCATCAATATATTTTTCAAGGAAGACAGTGTCATCACCAAAAGCATTTGCAGCTTCCCGTCTTGCTTCGGAAAAAGATTTTTCCAATTCCTCTTTTTTTCTTATCACCCGCATACCCCGGCCACCCCCACCCGATGCAGCCTTGATCATAACTGGATATCCAATTCGTGATGCTTCAGCAAGTGCAACATCTACGGAAGTAAGCAATTCAATATTTCCTTCAATTAGTGGAACACCTGCTTTGCGTGCCACTTCCTTGGCAGCCACTTTATCACCCAGCATTTGCATGGATTCTGGTGAAGGTCCTACGAAAATAATACCCTCTTCCCGGCAACGGGTAGCAAAATTTACATTTTCAGAAAGAAAACCATAACCGGGATGAATGGCATTAACCCCATTTCGTTTTGCAACACTAATAATTTCTTCAATGTTAAGATAAGGTTTGAGCGGTTCATTATCATTACCAATCTGATAGGCTTCATCGGCTTTATACCGGTGAAGGGAATAGCGGTCTTCATACGTAAACACTGCCACCGTTCTGACTCCGAGCTCCGCAGCTGCACGTAATGCCCGTATGGCTATTTCGCCCCGATTGGCGACTAAAAGTTTCTTGATGATCTCCATAAAATGTAAGAAATAATAAGGTGGTCAGTAAAATAATCTACAAATTACAAATATTTGCGAAGATACGGAATGCCGAAAAAGGGTATTCGCAATTTTTTTGAAGAATTTTTCAGTAAATGTTACGGAACGCGCCGAATTTAAAATTGAACATTACGGCGGTGACATCCTTCCGGCGGCTAAAAACCTGGTTAACACTCATTCCCATTGCAAAAGAATCGGACACAATCCAGTCGGCCTGTAGCACCAGTGGAGTGGCAGAAATGGTTTCTTCCTTATAATTATAGCAATCGTAGTTCATGCCACTGCTGCATTTATAGCCCTGACGGCTAAAACCTGATGCTATTGCTGCCATAAAATTCTGAGAGCGGTACTGGTATCCAAGAAGGAAAGATTTTTCGGTAATTCTTTGCTTTGATAAGCTAACATTATACTGAAATCCACCCATGATGTGATAAACATCAAGGTGCAAAGCAAAACCCGCCCGTAAGCCGATATTATCAAGTCCCACACCGCCCCCAATATCCATTGCAAGGGGTGAGTCATCTTCACTGTAAATAAATAGTGTAGGCTTAGGGATCGTGTATTCATTTTCCTGGGCCGATACATCATTCACAAATAATACCCCTTTAAGTAAAATAATAAAAATCAGTTTGATAGTTATAAAGTTCATACTTTTTTAGAATGCGGATTAAACTGATTTAAGGGAATTAAACGGATATAAAATTGCATCAACTCGTCACTCGCAACTCGTCACTCGTCACGCTTTTCCTGCAACCACAATCACCATCTCTCCCCTTGCGTCAGTAACGGCAAAATGCGCGGCCAGATCGCGCAACGATCCTCTCCGCGTTTCTTCGTACATTTTAGTCAGTTCCCGGGAAACGGAAGCGGGTCGTTCCGGATCTAAAAATTCTGCTAACTGTTCCAGCGTTTTAAGAATACGGTGTGGTGATTCATACAAGACAATGGTAAGATCCAGTTCGGCTAATTCCTTTAATCGTGTTTGCCTGCCTTTTTTTACAGGTAGAAATCCTTCGAAATGAAACCGGTCGCAAGGAAGGCCGGATATTACCAGTGCCGGAACAAATGCTGTCGGACCGGGCAAACACTCCACATCCACATTTTCCTTGAGCGCAGCACGCACCAGCAAAAATCCGGGATCGGATATTCCCGGTGTTCCGGCATCACTTATGAGCGCAACCGTTTGACCTGCCTGGATCATTCGTATTACTTCGGGCGTAGACTGATGTTCATTATGCTGATGATGCGACAGCAATCGTTTATCAATTCCCAAATGATTCAAAAGTACCCGGGAAGTGCGTGTATCCTCGGCGAGGATTACATCCGCTTCTTTTAAAATCCGTATAGCACGCAGCGTGATATCCTCAAGATTTCCTATTGGTGTGGGAACCAAATAGAGTTTTGACATAGACCGATATAATTTTTATCAGTCTGCAAGATAGGAGAAAAACCATCCCTGACGGTGCATTTAATTATCACTTCACAAAGGGCTTACTGCTTCAGAAATTTTCTTCTGATCATTTTCCCGTTGAGGTTTACTTCGAGAATATAAATTCCCCTGCTAAGATGACTGACATTTATGAAACCGGATTTTTGAAAGGCAATATTACTGACCATTTGCCCGGTAAAAGCATAAATTCTTACGTATTCAACCAGTTCAGGGTCTCTGACATACAATTGAAGTTGGTCGTTGACGGGATTGGGGTGCAGGTTAAACAGGTTATCAGTTAATTCGCCACCGCCCACACTATTTAGAGGAATAAAGAACACATTGGTGACAAAAGAATCTACAGGCACTGCAATGCCGTTAACAACCGGCCAAACCACAACTATGTTATTACCCGCTTTAAACAAAGGCGGTTGAAAATTGAAAGGTGTAACGGTCAGATAAATTGTGTCACCGGGAGGTAGAGTCGTTTGTGGATTTGTAAGAAACGTAACCGTACCGGAATCCACTTCCATATCAAAACTCACAGAATTATTAATAAATATGTTACTATTATTAATGACCTCGAGTTCAAAAGTATACGTCTGTCCTTCATAGGCAGTATCCTGAGGCAGGTCAGGAAACAACGGCATTGCCGACACACGGAGTGCATTCAGTACCTGACCCTGGATAGGTGCAACACTAAGGGTGGTAATAAGCAGGAATATAGCGGTACTAATATGGCGAAGTTTCATGACTTGTAAATTTATAAATCAAAAATAACGAAACAAATCTCCTGATGCATGATTATTTTTTTCATATCTTACGTGCTCAAAACCTTATAATATGGATACAGTTGGAGCCATCATTACCCATCTGAACAAAGAAGAGGTGCGGTTTTTCAAACTTTATCACTCCCGGATGCAACGCGGTGAAAGGAAGGATATCTTACTGTTTGACTACATTCGGAAAAACGGTCCGGACTATGATGAACAGAAAATCTTCCAGAAGTTATACGGAATAAAAGACAAAAATGCATTTTACCGGTTGCGTAACCGGCTGATGACTGACCTTAACAAATGCCTGTTGTTACAGCATTTCGATGCAGAAGAAACACTTGTTGCGATCAACCTCCTTGCTCTTTCCCGTTTTTACAGCGCACGCAGCAACACGACTCTCGCTGCACATTTTCTGCGCAAAGCAGAAGGAAAGGCGCAAGCCATTGAAAATTTTGAATTACTCGATCTTATTTTTGGAGAGTTCATACGACTTTCACATGAATTGCTTGAGATCAATCCGGAAACGTATATACGCAAACGTCAGGATAACCAGGAAAAAATACGGCAGCTCCGGTCCATTGAAGATGTGGTGGCTGTATTAAGCTACCGGCTTAAAATTTCGCAGAACTTTTCGAAGAGTGATCAGCCTGTTGTAGTGCTGCTGCAAAAGACTGTGGATGATTTTCTTCACGACCCGGAGATCAGGAAAAGCCCGAAATTCCGTTTTCGTATTTACACCGCCGTTAGCCAGATCCTGCTGCAAAACCGTGATTACATCGCCCTGGAAGAATACCTGTTAAAAACTTACAGGGAATTTACACGTCTGAGTTTGTTCAACAAAAATAATCACGACACCAAACTCCAAATGTTGACCTACCTGGTGAACAGCCTTTTCAAAAACGATAAGCTGAAACAATCGTTGCAGTTTACCGGGCAGCTTAAAGAAGCCATGGAGGAATTCGGACGATTGCTGTATGATAAGTATGTATTTTTTTATTACAACTCGCTGGTCATAAATTATAGCAAACTCGATAAGGAAAAAGCTATTGAAGTACTGGAAGACATTCGGGAAAACAGCAAGATTACGGCAACACCTTTTTATGAAATTTTTATTTATCTTAATTTAAGCGTATTGCATTTCGATTTGAGTAAATATAAAGAGTCATTGCGCTTTCTAACTAAATTATACCAGCTTAACAGCTACCGGAATGCCGATCGTTCATTGCAGCTTAAAATTGCCGTTACCGAACTTATGATCCGGTATGAACTGAAAGATTTTGAATACCTGGAATACCGTATTGCCAAAATCCGGAAGGATTTTAAAGATTTACTGCGTAAGGAAGAGTTCCTGAAAGAGAAAGAATTCATGACGCTCGTTGCAGGTCTTGAATTGGGAAGCGGAGAATCTAAACTTCTCAAAAAAATTATGATTTTCGTTGATAATTATGGCATTTCAAGTGACAGTGATAATGAAATTATTAATTATGGAAATTGGATAAAGGAGAAAATTAAAAAGAAAAGAGTAATTTGAACAGGTAAGAAAATGAATTTTTAACCTTAGTAGAATACCCTTTGCCGGTGTACTTTTGGTTCATACTATTTCAAAAACCTGAAAATCTAATTAAAAAATAATGAAAATGAAAAAATTACTACTCTCAGTCCTTGTCACAATGACAGCCCATTTCCTGGCTCCCGTGGCCCAAAGCCAGGCCTTGTGTGATGCTAATTTCCAGTATGTGATCGGAAATGTAACCCCTAACGGCGCCCAGGTATCATTTTATGATTCTTCTTTTGCAGCAGGAAACATCACTAACTGGAGCTGGTCGTTTGGGAACGGAACTGGATCCACCCAGCAAAACCCTGTCGGATTTCTGAATCCGGGTACTAACATCGTTTGTCTCACCATTGTTTCTGTATTTCAAAATCAAACATGTACCGATACCTATTGTGATACGATAGTTATCGGCAGTAGTCCGTGTAATGCAAACTTCGTTTATACCAGCGGACCACAGGGTGTTCAGTTCGATGCCTTCAATACCAATAACGTATCTTACACATGGAGTTTTGGCGATGGCACATCCGGTACAGGAGTTACACCTTTTCATACCTACACTTCACCCGGCACGTATACGGTTTGCCTTACGGTTTTAGATCCTAATGGAACGGTTTGTACCTCATGCCAAACTATAACAATCGGATCCTCTTCGGGATGCCAGGCTTATTATACCTCGAATCCTGTTCTGGGAACAACAATTTATGATTTTACCAACCAGTCGCAAGGCAATGCAACTTATTTTTACTGGACCTTCGGTGACGGCGGAACATCTACTTTACAAAATCCATCACACGCCTACAATGCAACCGGATGGTACAATGTGTGCCTCACAATTACCGATTCCATAGCGCAGTGTTCCGACACCTATTGCGATTCCATTCTTGTGGGCGGCGGAATGCTTTGTGATCCTAATTTCGTTTATCAAACCTCACCTGCAGCTACTGTGTTCATAGGCACAGGACAAAATAATGTGTCGTGGTCATGGGATTTTGGTGATGGTACAACAGGCACGGGCGGTCCAACAGCCACTCATAGTTATGGAGTAGCAGGAACTTACGTGGTTTGCTTAACGGTTACCCAGGCTAATGGTCAAACATGTACTTCCTGCCAAAGTGTAGTTATTCAAAATGCAGCCAATTGTTCTTCAAATTTCGCCATCTATCCTGATTCTGTTACACAGCATACATACTATGCTTATAACCTGGCTACGGGTGTTGCACCATTAACATATACCTGGAGCTGGGGTGATGGTACCAGCAGCAATACGGCTTATCCTTCACATACTTACTCCGGTCCCGGTTTGTATACAATTTGTCTGACCATCACCGATGCAACAGGATGCACCAGCAACACCTGCTACCAGTGGCAGTTACTCCGCTTGTCAGGATCCGGAGTTCCTGTGACTATTAATGTAATTCCCGGAACAACCGGTTTGCAGGAAGCGGGAGCAATCAATGCCCTGACTGTATATCCGAATCCTGCATCAGATGTGATCAATTCCAGCTTTACGCTGGCAAAAGAAACCGGCGTTTCACTAAAAATAATTAATGTCACAGGACAAGTTGTTTATAGCTTACCATCAGCGGTTTACGGTTCCGGTACGCATGAAATTAAATTAAACGCCAGTGGATTGCCAAAAGGAATGTACCTGGTTGAAATTCAAGGAGATGCATTAAGATCTCATACAAAAGTTGTGGTTAGGTAGTTTTAGTATCAGTAAGTTAAGTAAACAAGTGCAAAAGCCTCTCCTTTACGGGATGAGGCTTTTGTTATTTAACACGTTTACGGATTTTGAAACTATTCAGGGTATAAGATGTTATAAAATCGACTGAAAGTTTGTATCTTTGTACAGAGTTAAAAGACTATAAATCAGAACTATTAAAATGATCACAGTAACAGAAAAAGCTAAAGAAAAACTTACCACGCTTCGTTCCGAAGGAAATCATTCGGAAAGTGCTTTTGTGCGGGTGGGAGTTGCAGGGGGCGGTTGTTCCGGACTTACGTACGTCCTGGATTTTGACAACGACATGAAACCTGATGATAAACTATTTGAAGATAAGGGTGTAAAGATTGTGTGTGACAAGAAGAGTTTTCTCTACCTTATCGGCACGCAGTTGGAATTTACCGACGGCCTTAACGGGAAAGGATTTGTATTTAATAATCCGAATGCATCCCGTACCTGCGGTTGTGGTGAAAGTTTCGCTGTGTAGTTTCCTTACCGTGGGTTAAAAAAATTTGTTTCTCCTTAAATTGAATCAGTCTAAATAAAAATAGATGTCTGACGATCAGAAAATACTGGATGAAGTTACCTCTTCCGAATACAAATGGGGCTTTGTTTCCGACTTTGAGTCGGATAATGCTCCTAAGGGGTTGAGTGAAGATATCGTCAGGTTTATTTCAAAAAAGAAAAATGAACCGGAGTGGTTGCTGGAGTGGCGCCTGAAAGCATTTCGTCATTGGCTGACAATGACGGAGCCGGTATGGCCTAATGTTACCTACCCGAAAATCGATTTTCAGGATATCATTTATTATTCGGCTCCAAAGCCAAAGAAGACATTGAACAGTCTTGATGAACTGGATCCCGAGATTAAAGCAACGTTTGATAAACTGGGAATTTCATTTGAAGAACAAAAACGTTTAGCGAATGTAGCTGTGGATGCCGTTATTGACAGTGTGTCGGTTAAAACTACTTTTCGCGAAGCGCTTGCTGAACTGGGAATAATTTTTTCATCGTTCAGTGAAGCAGTACACGAACATCCTGAACTGATAAAAAAATATCTTGGTTCAGTAGTCCCGCCTACCGATAATTTTTACGCTGCATTGAATTCAGCTGTATTCAGCGATGGTTCATTTTGTTTTATACCAAAAGGTGTTCGCTGCCCGATGGAACTTTCAACCTATTTCAGGATCAATTCAGCCGGAACCGGTCAGTTTGAGAGAACACTTATTGTAGCTGAAGATGATGCATACGTCAGTTATCTTGAAGGATGCACAGCACCTATGCGTGATGAAAACCAATTACACGCTGCGGTAGTTGAAATTGTATCACACAAAGGCGCACAGGTAAAATATTCAACGGTGCAGAACTGGTATCCCGGTAACAAAGAAGGAAAAGGCGGCATCTATAATTTTGTTACCAAGCGCGGAATTTGTCTTGGTGATCATTCAAAAATTTCCTGGACACAGGTTGAAACCGGTTCAGCAATCACATGGAAATATCCCAGCGTGATTTTAAAAGGTGATTATTCGATTGGTGAATTTTATTCGGTTGCTGTGACCAACAATTTACAGCAAGCCGATACAGGTACCAAAATGATTCACATCGGCAAAAATACGAAAAGCACAATCGTCTCTAAAGGCATCAGTGGCGGAAGAAGTCATAACAGTTACCGCGGATTGGTACGCATCAACAAAAAGGCAGAGAATGCACGGAATTTTTCCCAATGCGATTCCCTCCTTCTCGGCGACCGTTGCGGAGCACACACATTTCCCTACCTTGAAATAAATAATAAATCAGCCCGTGTTGAACATGAAGCTACAACTTCCAAAGTAGGCGAAGATCAGATATTCTACTGCAACCAGCGCGGAATCTCCAACGAAGATGCAATCGGACTTATCGTTAACGGATACTGCAAAGAAGTGTTCAATCAGCTTCCTATGGAGTTTGCTGTGGAGGCGCAGAAGTTGCTTGCGATTTCATTGGAAGGTAGTGTCGGGTAAAAAAGTGGCGAGTGACGAGTGACGAGTGACGAGTAAAATTTTAAATCTTTAATAAAAATTAACAGTAATTATTTTAAACTTTTTTAAAAACTTTTCAATTATGGCATTAGTAACAACATTTGAAGAAATGTTTTCATGGAAGAAAGCAAGATTATTAAACAAAATTATTTATGAAAAAACATCCCAGCCTGAATTTCAAAGGGATTTTGAATTAAAAAATCAAATCAGAAGTTCATCCATATCTACGATGTCTAACATTGCAGAGGGTTTTGAAAGGGATAATCTAAAGCAGTTTAGATATTTCCTGAGAATAGCCAAAGGATCTAATGGGGAAGTCCGGTCACAAATTTATACTGCATATGATGTCGGATATTTAGACAAAGAAGCGTTTAAAGATTGCATCAATTTAACAACTGATATTGGAAATCTCATCGGGGCATTCATAGAATCACTCAACATCAAAATTGCAGAAGCGGAAAAAAACACTCCAATAAAAAACCAAAATTAAAACTCGTCACTCGCAACTCGTCACTCGTAACTAAAATAATCAGAATCTCAACAAGTATAACAATCTAGATAAATGTTAAAGATTACGAATCTCTCAGCACGCATAGAAGAAAAGCAAATCCTCAACGGATTGAATTTAGAAGTAAAGCCCGGTGAAGTGCATGCAATAATGGGTCCGAATGGTTCGGGGAAAAGTACGCTGGCATCAGTATTAGCAGGGCGTGAGGCATACGAAGTTACAGGAGGTGAAGTGATGTATAATAATGCCGACCTGTTGGAGATGTCTCCCGAAGACCGTGCGCGTGCAGGAATTTTTCTTGCCTTTCAGTATCCTGTGGAAATTCCGGGAGTAAGCAATGCTAATTTTCTGAAAACAGCAGTTAATGAAGTTCGGAAGTCGAAAGGATTACAGCCACTCGATTCAAAGGATTTCCTGGTGATGATGAAAGAAAAAATGAAGCTGGTTGAAATGGATAAACAGATGACCACACGGTCGGTGAATGAAGGTTTTAGCGGCGGTGAGAAAAAAAGAAATGAAATTTTTCAGATGGCTATGCTGGAACCGCAACTGGCTATTATGGATGAAACCGACTCAGGCCTGGATATTGATGCGTTGCGAATCGTGTCAAACGGAGTGAATGCTTTGCGCGATGGCAAACGTTCCTTTGTGGTGATTACCCACTACCAGCGATTACTGGATTATATTGTACCTGACTTTGTACACGTACTTTACAAAGGAAAAATTGTGAAATCAGGTGGTAAAGATCTCGCTCTTGAACTTGAAGAAAAAGGGTATGACTGGATCAAGGAAGAAGTGGCTTTGAATTCAAACTGATAAAAAATAAAAAATATTTTCAATAAATACTATGCAAGCGGGAGTGACAAGCAGTAAAGAAAAAATGCCGGATATAACCAGGGAATTTGAGTTGTTTAATAAAAAAGATGATCATTTCAAGTTGCTGCGTGATAATGCAATGGATATCTTTAATAAACTCGGTTTCCCCACTCTTCGTCATGAGGAGTGGAAATATACCAACCTGAAAAATATTTCGTCGCTGCCACTGAAATTCGGAGCCGCTGCATCCCCTGATCCAATAAATAAAGAACACATTAAAAAGTTTCGCATTGCCGGTGAAGAAGCCGTTGTAATCGTTTTTGAGAATGGTCGTTATAACGCTGCGCTATCAGATAAAATGCCCGAATCCATTGATGCAATTAACCTTTCTGATGCACTTGATTCGGAAGTTGTCAAGGCTCATCTCGGACAAATTGCCTCACCACATTCAGAATCATTTGTAGCGTTAAATACGGCGTTTATTAATGACGGTGTATTTATTCACGTTCAAAAACAAAGTACTCACACACGGCCTGTGCATATCATGCATATTAGCAATTCAGGCGATGCCGCTCAGGTAACCAGTATGAGAAATCTTGTTATTGCTGAACCCGGTTCAAAAATTACCATTATTGAAAGCTATCATTCCGTCGATAATAATTGCCGCGGACTCATAAATACCGTAACAGAAATAGTAGTTAAGGAAAATGCGTTTGTAGAACACGTAAAAGCACAACTTGATGCCGATTCTATGAACCAGGTTAATTTTACCCAGGTGATCCAGGAAAAAAATTCAACTTTTGATACGGTAACCGTTACGTTATCAGGACAACTGGTTAGGAACAACCTCCACATACGTTTAAACGGGGTAAACTGCACTTCACATCTGTTTGGTTTGTATATTTTAGATGGCAGCCAGGTAGTTGATAACCATACGCTGGTTGATCATGCAAAACCAAATTGTTTCAGCAATGAATTGTACAAAGGTGTGATTGGCGGAAAAGCATCGGGTGTTTTCAATGGAAAGATATTCGTTCGCGAAGATGCCCAGAAAACGAATGCGTATCAGTCCAATAAAAATATTCTGCTCACCGACGATGCCCAGATGAATACAAAACCTCAGCTTGAAATTTTTGCTGATGATGTAAAATGTACGCATGGTGCAACCACCGGACAGATGGATGAGGAGGCGTTGTTTTATTTGAGGGCACGTGGCATCGGGAAACAAAGTGCAAAAGCTATGCTTAATATCGCTTTTGCCAGTGATGTGCTGAACAACATCAAAAATGAAATTTTAAAAGAAAATCTGCTGAATCTTTCGGTGATGAAGCTTCAAAAAAATGAGTACTGATACCTCTTCATCCATACATGATACAATTCGGCGCACATTCAACGTAGATGAAGTTCGCAATGATTTTCCCATTCTCGCTGAAAAAGTATATGGCAAGCCGTTAGCTTATTTTGATAATGCAGCTACTTCTCAGAAACCGGCAGTGGTAATCCGTGCTCTGAACGACTATTATTCACATTACAATGCAAATATTCACCGTGGCGTCCATTTTTTGAGTCAGAAAGCTTCCGGTGCTTTTGATGATGTTCGGGGCAAGGTTCAGAAATTCATTAATGCCCCTTCCGAAAAGGAAATTATATTTACTCGGGGCACCACCGAATCAATAAACCTCGTTGCAGCTACATATGGCCGCAAATTTATAGGTCAGGGTGATGAAATTATTGTTTCGGCAATGGAACATCACAGCAATATTGTTCCATGGCAGCTGCTTTGCGAAGAAAAAGGTGCGTTGCTGAAAGTCATTCCAATGACTGATGCCGGTGAATTGATTATTGAAGATTTTATTAAACTAATCAATCCGAAAACAAAATTCATTTCTATTGTACACACATCAAATTCACTTGGCACTATCAACCCGGTAAAGGACATCATCCGTAAAGCGCGCGAACATAATATTCCGGTTTTACTCGACGGAGCTCAGGCAGTGGCACACACCATAGTTGATGTTCAGGATCTCGATTGTGATTTTTTTGCTTTTTCAGCACATAAAATGTTCGGTCCGACCGGCATTGGGTGCCTTTACGGAAAGCTTAATTTACTTGAAACGATGCCTCCTTACCAGGGCGGAGGTGAAATGATTCAATCGGTTACTTTTGAAAAAACTACATATAATGAAGTTCCCTTTAAGTTTGAAGCAGGAACTCCCAATATTGCTGATGTTATAGGTCTTGGTGCCGCTATTGATTATCTGGCAACCTTAGACCGTCATGCAGCAGCCGAACATGAACAGGCACTTTTAAATTATGCCACTCAAAAACTCTCTTCCGTAAAGCACGTCAGATTCATTGGAACCGCAGCATCCAAAGCAAGCGTGGTATCATTTATCATTGAAGATGTTAATGCGCTTGATGCAGGAATGTTTTTAGATACTCTCGGCATTGCAGTCCGTACCGGTCATCATTGCACTGAACCGGTCATGACCAGGTTATGCATCCCGGGAACGCTACGGGCTTCGTTTATGTTTTATAACACCTTTAAAGAAATTGACAGGCTTGTGGAAGGTGTTATGCGGGCTATTTCGTTGCTTAGGCGTAAGTAAAAAAAATTTCAGTAATATCGTTCTTAAAAACTCACGATGTTGTTTTTCCTTGGAGTTTTGCCACCATTAATTTCATTGACGTTTAATCTCTGATAAATTTTAACGGATTCCAATACTGATAGATATTTGAATTTTGTTAAATCACTAAAAAAGGGTCATCCGAATGAATGACCCTTTCTTTTTCAACTAATATTTTAATCAATTCACCAGTTTCATTTCCTTAATCAAATGTCCTGCACCGGCATACTTTTCAATGATGAACAGCACATAACGTATATCCACACTGATAGTGCGTTTATAATCGGGATCAAAAGCGATATCACCACTCATTGCCTCCCAGTTACCATCAAATGCAAGACCTACCAGTTCACCATTACCATTGATAACAGGTGACCCGGAATTTCCACCGGTAATGTCATTATTGCTGATAAAGCAAACATTCAGTTTCCCATTTTGACCGTACGGGCCAAAATCTTTATTACGGATCAGCGATTCAAGTTTTGAATCTACAATAAACTCTTCATTTGAATTATCCATTTTTTCAAGAATTCCGTCGGTGGTAGTGAAGTAATTATAATATACTCCATCCATCGGATAATAATCCTTCACCGTTCCATAACTGAGTCGCATGGTGCTGTTAGCGTCGGGTGAATATTTTTTATCGGGATTCATTTCGCGTAAGCCGGCCAAATAAAGACGGTTACTTTTTGTTTGGTTTGACGTAATGGTTGCTACTTCACCTTTCGCTACGGAATTATAATGATCCATTATTGAACTGATGGTGCGGTAGGCAAGATCCTTAGACAATACTTTGGCTGAAGGTTTTGCAAGAAAATTTTTATAACGCACCTCATCAACAAATACCGATGATTTAAACATGGCATCAGCAAATTTGCTGAAGTCGCCTGAATATTTGGACTCAACTTCCTTAAAGATCGGAGCATGCTGCTCTTTTGGAACTTCTTTGTAATACAACTCCAACAGCGCTGAAAGTAATTTTTTATCGGTACCTGTATTATATTCTTTAAAATGACTTTCAGCACGCGTTTTTAAACCTTCAGTTATTTTAGCCAGATCTTCCTTACTGGTTTCCTTATTTTCCAGTGCCTTCATAAGTGAAGTATGACCATTAGCAAAACTGAGAACTTCAGGTCCCCTGAGAATAGCTTCATTCAGGTACGTACGGTAAATTGCGTATTTGCCCAGGTCCTGGTAATCCGTTTTCAAGGCAGGTAATGCATTTCCATACATTGCTTTTCTTGAAGGATCGGCATTTGCCCAGGTTTGAAAAGCGGCTTCCTCTTTTGCACGCTGTGAGGCAACGTTCATGCGCTTTAAACCCTTGGTCTGACCAATAAAATACTTCCAGTAATTTGCAGTCTGCGCATATTTGGAAGCGTACTGAATACGAACCTTATCATCAGCATCCATATCCTTTTTAATTACTTCCAGCTTTTTAGTCCTGATTTTTACAATTGCAGGACTGGTCATGTTCACCGCCTGGTCAACTCCATACGAAGTAAGATACCGGTCTGTTCTTCCGGGATAACCGAACGTCATTGTGAAATCTTCCTTGGTAATTCCTTTTGTAGAAATGGGAAGAAAATATTTTGGTTTGTATGGAACATTATCTTTAGAATATTCAGCAGGCTTTCCATCTTTTCCGCAATACACGCGGAACATTGAAAAGTCACCGGTATGACGCGGCCACATCCAGTTATCGGTATCACCACCAAAAGCACCGATTGATTCCGGCGGAGCTCCTACAAGACGTACATCATTGAATTTTTCATACACGAATAAATAAAATTCATTGCCATTAAAAAATGGTTTTACATCCGTTTCATAATGTGTATCACCTTTTGCATCTTTAGCTATCTGAGCATATATTTTTTGCAAATCTGCATTACGCGCAGTTTCAGTCAAAGTATCCTTCAGCATTGATTTAACTTTTGCCGTAACATCTTCAATACGTACCAGGAAACGCACATACAATCCGGGATTCGGCAATTCCTGCTCGCGGGTCATTGCCCAGAAGCCTTTAGTAATGTAATCGTTTTCAACCGTGCTGTTCGACTGAATGGCGTCAAAACCGCAGTGATGATTGGTAAGAATCAATCCATCTGCAGAAACCATTTCCCCGGTACAGAATCCACCAAAATGAACGATGGCATCCTTCATACTCGACTGGTTAATATTATAAATATCTTCTGCTGTAAGCTTGAGCCCCAGCTTTTGCATATCTCCCTCATTCAGCTGTTTTAACAGCAGGGGAAGCCACATTCCTTCATCTGCCCTGGAGGTCGTATTTACCAGGAGAAACAAGGAAAGAAACACGGTACAGAATCTTTTAATCATTTGAAGTTGAGTGGTTTAATGGTTTTTTCAGTAAATTGGACTGCAAGGTAGGGTTTTTATCAAAATCGACCATCCAATATACTGTTTGTACACATTAAAATGTGACGGTTTTTGAAAGCAGCCACATGATAAGTGTAATGACGATTATACCAGTCAAATCCATAAAAAATCCAGCTTTGGCCATATCCCTGACTGCAATTCTCCGGCTTCCAAAAACAATGGTATTCGGGGCGGTTGCCACCGGAAGCATAAACCCCAGTGATGCTGCAAGCGTGGCCGGTACCATAAGCACTAGCGGGGAAATATCAAGTTCCTTCTGAAAAGCTATTAGTATTGGAATTACCAGCTGGATACTTGCAACGTTGGATGCGAATTCACTGATTACACATACAACGATTACGATTCCCATTATCATTACCACCTGGTTGGTGTCTTCAAAAATCCTGAGCTTAGTAGCTAACCAGTCACTAAGACCGGATACCTCAAAACCTTTCGCCAAAGCAAAGCCGCTTCCGAATAATAAAATAATATCAAACGGGAGTTTCACAGCATCCTTCCATTGAAGCAGTGTAGTTCCGGGTTCGTTTTTTGAAGGGATAACAAATAAAAGCAGCGCCATAAAAACAGCAACTGTACTGTCCTGGATAAAATCGGGATATGGAAAAAGGTTATTCCATCCGGGGAATACGAATCCACCGAAATCAATATCAGCTCTTGTAAACCATAAAAAAGCAGTTGCCACAAATACGAAAGCAACAATTCGCTGCTCAAATGAAAAAGGACCCAGCCGGTTATATGCATTAATAAAATAATCATGGGTTAATCCGTGACTGAAACCCTTATGCAAAAACAGTCTGCGGATAATGAAATAACAACATACAATCATAATCAATGATACCGGAAATCCAATTGCAAACCATGCAGCAAAATTCATATCGGCATTCTCAGGATATGCTTCCTGGTAAGACCTGAAAAAAACCATATTCGGCGGAGTGCCAACAAGTGTAGCCATGCCCCCCAAAGTAGCTGAATACGCAAGTCCTATAAGCAGTGCTTTTGCAAAATCCTTTTGCTGGGTTGATTCGCCTGATAGCTGGCCTGTCATATAGATTATTGCAAGCACAGCAGATAGCAGCATCATTACTGTTGCGGTATTAGAAATCCACATTGAAATAATATAAGAAGTAAGCATGACTCCCATCAAAATTCTGTCGCTGCGTGTACCCACAACCCGTAGTATGCGTAAGGCAATCCGTTCATGCAAACCCCATCTTTCAATTGCAAAAGAGATCAGGAATCCACCTATGAAAAGAAAGATTATCTGATCCATATATTGAAATGCCACTACTTTGGGTTCAGCGATTCCAAGCATGGGTAAAAATACTATAGGAATCAATGCAGTAACTGCAAGGTGTACGACTTCAGTCAGCCACCAGATTGCCATCCATGCCGTTATTGCAGCCATTCGGGTGACCATTGGGTTGCCGGGTGAAAGATCAGCAAGCATAACAATAAGCAATGCAGCCAGCGGACCTGCCAAAAGTTTTATATTATAAAGAAGTGTGGAACGCTGCATAAGTATGGCCGTGAAGATATAAAAAACTACAAATCTGTATGGCGAAATTTAAAAGTGATATTTACAATATCTTTATCGAATATTATTCCCGGCCCATTTAAATATAACCTCAAATGATTTCTGTTAACTTCTCCCCTTTTCCTTTGATTGAAACCACCCGTTTGGTACTGCGGAAAATAAGATTGGATGAACAGGACAAAAAAGATATGCTGGTTTTAAGAACAGATCCGGTTGTAAACCGCTTCATCGACCGTCCTATGATGAAAACGATGGAAGAAGTATCAGGTCTGATACAATTAATTCTTGACGGAGAATCAAAAAATGATTCCATAAACTGGGTAATTTCATTGAAGGATTCTGACCGGATGTTAGGCACTATTTGTTTCTGGAATATGATGAAAGAAAATTACCGTGCTGAAATCGGTTATGTGTTATTACCCGATTATCACAGAAAAGGAATTATGCAGGAAGCCATGAGTGCTGTGCTCGATTATGGATTTAACAGTATGAAATTGCATTCGGTTGAAGCTAATGTAAATCCGGAAAACGAAGCGTCTATACGCCTGTTGGAAAAAAATGGTTTTATTAAAGAAGCTCACTTTCGTGAAAATTATTTTTATAATGGAAAGTTTCTGGATACTGTTATATTTTCTTTGTTGACACCAAACCGGTAAAATACAGCAATTCCCGGTAAAGTACAAAACTAATTTTTTATTCAGATCACTAAAATTATAAATTTCATTGTACTTGCTGCTCTTTTCCAATATTAAATAAACAGTTCAATTTTTTCAGGAATAAAAATTGATTCTATATTTTATAGTATCTGTTTTGCTAGATATAATTTTTGAAGAATTATCATGATCCTTAAAAAAATAAGGCTTAGAGCCGCGGGTTATTATTCTGCTACGAACAATTATACTAACCTCGATTTACATCACAATCCATTATCATTCACTACTTAGAGTCTGTTTAAATTACAGTATCGGCAAAATGAAAACAAATAACAATAATGAGTATCAACATGTATTTTATAAATAAGCTAGTAATTATTTCCGTTTAGCGGTACAATGAAACCTTTATTAATAAATCCCTAAATGGGCATAGATGACCTTTTTATGAGACTAAATAACCACATCCACAAATAACTTCCCTGATATCACACCACATTTAAAAAAACTCCTCAAATTCTTTTATTTAACTATTTATAAAATGATCCTGGAAGAGATCAATCTGACAGGGTTTTATAAATATAGCAAAAAATCACCATTACTAAAATCCAGTATGACCTAAAGCTCGTATATATTCTGAATTATTCATTTCTCACTTATAAATATTTATACCTAACCCTGTATTAAAACAAAAAATTATGAAAAAAAGCTCTCAAACAATTTTAAAAATTACGGGTATTGCCGCAGCAATTGCCGTTTTTGGCTTCATAGGCCTTAAAAACACCTGGCTTGATGCCTCCAGCCACCGGGAAGCCCCATTAATTGCTAATGATCCTGTTGCTGATAACACCGATTTATATGCATTTAGAAGTCCGGATGATACCAATTCCGTTACTTTAATTGCATGTTATGTTCCTGCAGAACTTCCTCAAGGTGGACCCAATTACTATTCTTTCGGACCTAATGTGAGATATGAAATTCACGTTAACAATGGAAGTGATCTAACTCAGGATCAAATCATTTACCGGTTTACTTTCCAACAAATTAACGAAGACCCTACCACATTCTTTAATATTCGGTTAGGTTTACAAAACCTCAAGACTATTTATAATTGCGAAAAAAGTGTTGATGGCGGCGCTTCTTTTACCAACATTATAACGAACGGTGTTGTACCACCCAATAACATTGGTCCCAGATCAATTGAAAGTCCGGTTGGTTTAAATACTACTTACGATGCATTAATGACATCAGCTATCACTACTGCCTCAACCGGCGAAACCATTTTTTGTGGTCCGGTGGATGATCCCTTCTTTGTGGATCTTGGAGGAATTTTCGATCTTGGCCAAACACGTGCCGGTGGCACCGGTGTAGATGCTCCAAAAGATGGCTTGAAGTGTAAAAATGTACATGCAATTTGTATTAAAGTTCCAATCGAAGATCTTCAAAAAGACAATAAAGATGTAGCTCAAGCTAATAACATCCTGGATCCCGATTTTGTAATTGGAGTTTGGGCAAGTGCCAGCAGACCACAAATACGTACTCTTAATGGAGATGGTACCGAATCACATGCAGGAAACTGGATTCAGATTTCAAGAATAGGAATGCCGCTTACCAATGAAGCTATAATTCCTATTGGAAGAAAAGATTATTGGAATTCTTTAACTCCTTATCAGGAAGCTGGAATGTTTGACAGTTTATTTAATAATCCGGAACTTGCATTGTATATGGATGATAGTTTATTTGGTGGGGCAGTTCCTGCTTTAAGTGCACTGCGTATTCAAAGAAGTTCTCCAACGGTTTTAGGTAATGTTGATTTTGGAAATGGCAATGATGGTCTGTATGTTTTATATGGGAATGCTGCAACCAATGGTACTGCACTGGATACTGCTTTATTCGGCAATTATCTGCTTCGTCCAAACCAACCCCGATCAGTTGATTTGCTTCCAATCTTTACAACCGGCGTTCCCAATCTTGCTCCTTATCAGTTGGCGACAGGTAAGCCTGCTGGGAATCCGCTGGCCTCAGGAAAACCATTTGTAAACAATTTTCTTCCAACCTTTGGAGATATGCTTCGACTAAACATGGCTGTACCTGTAACACCACGAAACAGTCCACAATTTAGTTCAATGGGATTAATTAATGCCGCTGTTTTGGGATTAACTGATCCGGCATACAATACTGACACTACACTTCAATTTATTCCGAACATGGATGGATTTCCAAATGGAAGAAGGCTTGAAGATGATGTAACCAGGATTGAATTACAGGCTGTAGGCGGTGTAGTTCTGGCCGCAGTTGGTTTGTTTTATGATGATTATGTAATCGGTCAAAGTCCTGTTACTACTGATTTGATTGATGTTTTAAGTTACACAACCGGAATAGAATCCAATGACACATCATTCAAATGGATATTTCCCTACGTACAGACACCCTGGAGCGGATATGGTTTATGTGCAGGAGGTTCAATTGTAACTGCATTAAACCCCGGAGCTGAATTAAACATTGCATCACCTCCTATGATGATGGAACTGTTTCCAAATCCTGCAATAAATACAAGTACAGTACGAATTTTACTTGGAGTTAAATCAAAGGTAAAACTCACTATTTATGATACCAATGGAAAAATTGTTGCCATTCCTGTCAATAATGAGACGAGAGAAAAAGGTCTTCAGAATATAAACCTGAATCTAACCAAATTTACCAATGGAATTTACTATGCAGTACTTGCGAATAACAATAAAACTGTTCAATCAATTAAGTTTGTAGTTAATAAATAAGTTTGCCAAAACACCTGCGGATTAATCCCCGCAGGTGTTTTTTCTTTTAAAAATTCTATTTATGAAGATTAAATATGTAATATCAGTACTGATCATACTATCATGTGTTTTTGTATTGATTCTAAATAAGAAGAAAGAAGTAATCCCGGAAAATAGACTTGTTGAACGAACAGGATCAATTTCGAACTCTTCTGAATGGTTCAATACCAAATCCGCAATAGAAAAATTATTAAGCGATCTTAGAAAAGATCCAAATAATAATAAAGCGAAACTCCAGTTGGCACTCGCTTATATACAGGAATCACGAATTAGTGGCAATCACGGTTACTATGATGGTGCGGCCCTGCAATTACTCGATGATCTGCTAATGGATCAACCCGACAATTATGAAGCTCTTTGTGGAAAAGCCACTATATTATTATCACAGCATCATTTTGCCGAAGCGCTTGAAGTTGGGAAAAAAGTAATTGAATTAAATGATTACAGCGCATATGGTTATGGTATTCTCACCGATGCGTATGTTGAATTAGGCTTATACGAATCAGCAATAGAATCAGCAGATAAAATGGTAATGATCCGACCTGATCTTCGTTCTTATTCCCGTGTTTCCTATCTTAGAGAAATATTTGGAGATACAAATGGCGCAATTCAGGCAATGGAAATGGCAGTTCAGTCAGGTATTCCGGGTACTGAACAAACGGAATGGGCCAGGGTTTACGTAGGATATTTAAATGAAATCCAGGGAAATTTTGCAGAAGCAACTGCACTTTATCAAATTTCGTTAATTCACCGGCCTCATTTCGCATATGCACAGGCAGGAATGGGCAGAATTGAAAAATACAATAAAAATTACAACGAATCAATAAAATACTTTACCAATGCCAAAAATAATCTTCATGATTTTTATTTTAGTGAGGAACTCGCCGGAGTATATATGGCTATGTTCGACCATGAATCGGCAACGAAACAACTTAAAGAGGCAATTCAATATTTAAGTCATGATGAAGCCGATGAGTCGGAATCAAATCACGGACATTATTCCGATAAAGAATTAGCGTTGTTGTATTTAAAAACATATCAATACAATAAAGCATTAAGTCATGCACTTACAGAATATAACAGAAGGCCTGATAATATTGAAATTTCTGAAACTCTTGCCTGGGTCCATTATCGCAGGGGCCAGTATGATAAAGCAAATGACTTAATTGATAAAGCTATGCGAACCAATTCTAAAAATCCTTTGCTATTATATAGGGCTGGTTTAATCAAAGCTAAAGCAGGAAACACTTTAGCGGCAAAAAAACTCCTTAAAGAATCAATGAACATTAATAAGCAGATAACGGCAGACCTGCATTGGGAAGGAAAAAATATTTTGGATAACGATCCGGCAATAGCATCTGATTAACCCATTAATTTTGAAACACTATGAAAAAAATGCTTTTTGTTCTGTGTGCATTAATGCTAATCTCAAGAACCCTTGCAGCACATGCATTTGGATACGATTTAGCGGGATTGTCAAATATAGAAACCGGCTGGGTTTACTTTAAAATAGGATTTCAGCACATTCTCCCATATGGTTTTGATCATATTTTATTCGTTTTGGGCTTATTTTTTTTAAATCCGTCGATTAAGTCGGTAATAGCGCAAACTACAATTTTTACAATCGCCCATTGCATTACTCTTGGACTTTCAATGGGAGGGATGATTCAGACTGATGCCTCAATTGTAGAGCCAATAATTGCATTATCTATATTATTTATTGCAATAGAAAATATATTTACTCAACAATTAAAATGGTGGCGGTTAATTATTGTTTTTATATTCGGATTAATTCATGGATGCGGTTTCGCATCCGCTTTAACGGATGTAGGACTTCCACCGGAAAGCTATATTTCTTCGTTATTAATGTTTAACCTGGGTGTTGAAGCAGGGCAGATAGCTGTAATTGCTCTTGCCTGGTTATTTATTGCCTATTGGTTTAAGCAAAAAACCTGGTATCACGAAAGAATTGTTATTCCTGCTTCCGGATTAATTGGTTGCATCGCATTATACTGGACGATTGAAAGAACTTTTTTTAACGTTTAACAATACTGAAATCCAATTTTTCTATTATTCTTAACTTTAGTACACTAAGCTGCAATTAGAATAGTTCTCGAATATTTCTTTTACTACACAATTCATCATGACTTTTATTATGATGCCTGAATCTATTGTTTGGTTTTCGAATTAATAACTGGGAATAATTATAGCATTCAATGAGTATGTTGTGGAAAGCTTTTAAAATATAAGTTGCGGTTAAAATAGGTAGCCTGCAGTGAATTTACCTGAAATCGGTGTGCCGGGAGTGAAATGCAACTCATCAACGGATGTAGTTTCATTAAACATTCTCGTTTCAGTTGCAAATTGCGCTTCATTCCACTCCCTGTTTGCAAGATTTTCAATTACAAATCCCAATTTGAAATTTTTCAATTTATAATGAGCCGAAAAATCAAGAATAGTATAACCTCGAGCTTTTATAGTGTTTGTTTCATTAGCCGGGCGTGAAGAAAGATACCGGTAACGTAAACCGATTTCCAATCCATTTTTGCATTGAGCTGTGAGTCCACCTGCAGAAGAAATAATTGGGGCCAGGGGTATATAATAATTCTCCTTTAATTCGGTTCCAAAAATTTCATCTGTAAAACGATTTCTGGAAATATTAAAGTCTCCATCGGCAAATAACCAATTTACTATTTGTAGCCTCGCACTAAAATCTATTCCGACCCTCCGACTTGCTCCCTTATTTTCTGTTGCTCCAACATCCCCGACATAAACTAATTCATTTTCCAAATCCAGCCACCACAGTGCAGCAGATACTACCAACCTGTTGGAGAGATGCATTAATGAACCAACCTCTGCACCCGGTGCCAGCGGCAATTGATGATTTCGTGGTTGCTGAACAACGGAACGCGCATCGTTTGAGAGGAAACCATTACCGGCATTTAAAAAAAATTGCAACCGGGAGGATGGCGATTAGCTAAAATTAATTTTAGGACTTACTAAAGTCTGGTAATTATAACCGGAATAATTGGTACGTAAGGAATCTGTTGGTAACAAATCTTCCACATCAAATATAAAATAGTCAAATCGCGCACCTAATTCCAAACGAAAATGATCGTTGAATCGAAATATCTCATTCGCCCATAATCCGGTGGCCCTTTCAATAATATTTGCCCGTGCACGAGCCGCTAACCGCATCCTGTTTTTAGAATGCCACAGTTCGTTTTCAATATCATCTGCGCGAAAAGAAACTCCCATGGTAAAGCTGTTTTTCAACTTGCCCAGAGGGTGAGCAATGGTATAATGGGCATTGAATCCACGTACCGTTCGCTGATCCACCTGTTCGATTTCATCGCCATTGATGGGATCATCAAAAAAGAATGTAAAATTTGAATACAACTTAAATTTATAATCACAAGCATACACCTGTGATACAAATTCAGAACTGCCCAGTAGGGTTTTATAGATTAAATTTACATTATTTCGCTGAGTGGTTCCTCCTTCAGTGTTAACAATACTACCAAAACGGGTTATTAAACCATTTTTAACTGCCCGTTCAGGAATTTGTCCGGAAGCATTCCACGAAGAACCGAAACCTGAAACCGAAAATTGCAACTTGCTGAACTGATTAATATCGAATGTCGTTTTGGAAAATACATTCACTCTTTTGAATTGTTGACTCTCTTCAAAATAACCACGGTTATTAATAACCTCAGTCGCAAAATAAGACGAAATTTTAGTGGAAATAACAGGCATTTTCAGCATTGCCAAACCTCTGAAAGCGGCAATATCATCTACCTCGGGCACAAAACCTGATTCTAACTGTATAATATTGTCCTGTAATGAATCAAGCGTATTAAACCTGACCGCTGCACCCGTTGCAAAATTTCCGTATAACGGAGAATAGGGTCCTTTAAAAATCTCCATACCTGCTACAGTTTCCGGAATCAAAAAATGAAGATCTTCGTAACCCTGACCATGACCATGACTGGGCATGTTTACAGGAATGCCATCAACATAAGTAGCTACATCCGTACCGTGATCACAGTCGAACCCCCGTATAAGCAATTGCTCCGCTTTACCTCCACCGGCATGTTGAGCAATAAATAAACCGGGTACAAGTTTCAACATATCCTGAGCGGAATTTTTAGGCCGATTTTCAAAATCGAGCTTGCTCAGGTAGGTTGATGAAGCAGCGGTGACCGGCCTGTCGATTTCGATTCCGATTGCCGGCAGTGTTAGCGCATGAAATACCATAGTGATGTTTATTATTTTTATCTCTCCATTGGCAATGGTTACAACAGCATTGTTCCGTAAATAACCAATTTTATTAAAATCAACATCATATGTACCCGGAGCAACATTCAGGAACAGGAAATTTCCAGAAGAATCTGTATGTGAATGAGTATTAATTTGTTTTATACTCACCACCACATTATCAATGGGAATTCCTGTTTCAGAATCAGTCACACTCCCTTTCAGTGTCGCACTTTGGGCAACCGATTCGCTAAAGGAACCTAATAATAATAATGCAATAAAAACTCTGCTAAAGTATTGGTATATAGTTTTCATAAAATTTATTAAATAAAGAAGATCTACCGGTCTGTACCGGAATTAAGAATTTACAATAAAAATTTTGGTGTTACTACCTGTAAGGGGGGGGGTCAACTCGATTTAGGAGGAGGTGTATTGATTTTACTAAAAACAGAAGGAACAAAAGAAAAACACTGATTAATGGTATTGCGAACAGGATCTTCAACAAAATAAATATGTGAAAAAGTTGAAACTATTCCTAAAACGGAAAAATTGATCTGGTTAATTGAATCAGATTTTGCATTATTTGCGGTCTGATTATTATTTTCAGCAAGGTCACTTAAAACATTCAACCAATTGGACCTCACAGGCATATTTTCCATTTTATGGGTGTGAGAACTTTCCCAAACGGAAAAAGAAAAACTATTTATAAAAAAATGTGCAACTGGTTTAATAAACGACCACGATATCAAACTTAATAATAAAATGGCTACCAGCTTCTTCATATTTGCTACCAAAATAATACAATACTGCAAATATATACGATACTGAATTGATTCTGGATTTTAAAAGCTAAAACGGAGGAAAATAAGTCATATACTGACTTGTAATGAAAAATCACAGCCTGCAATAAATTATATCATTTTTTACAATCACATTAAACTAAAACTCCTGAAGATTTCAGGAGTTTTAGTTTAAATAAAGTAAGAATTTAAAGCCGGTTATTTCAATTCCTAATAATTTTAGTCTCATAAGAAGTTTGACCACTTCTCAATCGCATGAAATAAATTCCGTTGCTTAATTGTTTTACGGGTAGTTCAATTGAATTGAAACCGCTTTGTAGAAGCATATCCATATCACTGACTTTTTTCCCCATCACATCGTACAGCTGTAATGATAACCGGTCGGTGCGACCGGTTGTCAATTCCACGATGACCCTGTCACTGGCAGGATTCGGATAAACTAAAACGTCGAATAACTCACTTTCTACCTGTTGAATACCGGTAGGCGATGGAATTGTATTGTAAACTATATTTGTAAAAATGGGAGGATTAAAATCAAAGTAGATACGCGCACCGTTAGACAGTATAGTGCCGGGCTGCAAGCCGGATTTAGGACGTATCCTGAATTCGATAAAACCATGACTTCCCGGCTCATTAACAGAGGCCGGAGGCAGACTGGCATTATAGATCATAAATTCAATTTTGTTGGGATTCGTAAAAGTGGTTACAGTTGGTTTACTTGCGCCGACTACTTCAAAAGTTCCTAAATCAAGGTCAGCGTCAAGAAGATCCTGTATACGGATCAGGTTGGCGGGTGCCGTTCCAAGATTCTGATAATGTATTGTATAATGCAAATAATCCTGGTTGCTGATAAATGCCGGAGATAATTCACCTTCAGGCACCACTTCTTTACTGTTCGGATCACAGGAATTGAGCACCGGTTCAGTCAGCACATCAATATTGTTAAGCGGGGTATTATCATTATTTGTTGAGGAAATTGTAACTGTACAAAATACAGTATCACCAATAGTGGCGGTTGTATCTATATCTGTCAGCACGGAAATTGTTCCTCCTGAAAACATATTCAATGTGGCAAAATTCCAGGTTAACACATTTCCGTTTACATTAGACGGAGCCGGTGTTGCCGACTGGTAAATGGTTTCACTATCCAGCGTAAGCTGTATTTCCACAGCTGATTGACTGGTAGTGCCGGAATTCTGATACGTAATGAAAAGTGGAAATCCAAATCCCGGTATGGGTGCAGGTGATGAGTTAAGTGATACTTCAAGATCATTCATATTCGGCACAAGTTGTAATGCAAAATCATTCTGTCCAAAAAACGAACCCGGCCCTGTGGTATTTACAGCTATTGATGCAGGTGTACAGGTTGTGTAAAGAGGCAGCACAGGTATATCAACATTAAAGTTACCGGGGATAGTCTGGAACAGGTATTTCCCATTGACAAGTGTTGGATTGTATGAATTTCCAGGTCCCATATGTACCATTACTCCTGCAGCCGGATAATCACTGCCATCAAAAATTCCATTCGTATTAAGATCATAAAAAACCGATCCTGCTATAGTATCGGGATTAACCATAGCTCCAACCACAACAATTTCATCATCCCGGCGAACGGAACCAATTAACACACCGTTCCGGTATTCATTTACTTTAAAACCTATAACGCTAATTTGAATAGCGGATGGAATGAAAGAAATCTGACCCGTGTAAGGATCGAAAACAGTTGGCGCCAGGGTAGCTAACGGCTGATCATATGTGTAGGGTGGATTGAAAGGAATAATTACGGGACTGGAACAGCCACCTCCCTGAATGACTGTAAATTCATAACTCAGCGAATCACCATCAAGATCATACGCACTGTAATCGACTATTGCAGGAATGCCCGCACAATAATAATTTAACGGCACTGCATTAAACTGTGGTGAACTATTAGTTGGGAAATTAAGATTATCGAAACGGGTTTCCACATGAGCATTATAGAAATCAGGATCTACAAGATTAGTGATCGCAGCATTCCTGCAACATTCATCGTAGGAAACTACCCAGTCATCACATTGCGGAACCGCTACAAAGGCAGTATAATTGTATTCTTCAAAGGCGAATATATTTCCTCCCTGGCAATAGGTAGCACCAACTGCGGCGCAGGAATTAAATGGCACTTCAAATCCGGAATTAGCAGTATCCATAATTAACGTAGCTGTAAAAGCCGGTGAACATCCCGAAAGGGAATTAAAACAAATTATCGGAGATGTTGGTGCTTGAATACCTGCACAATCGCGGTAAAGTTTCAGCTTAAAAATATAACCTGATCCATTGTACTCATAGGTAATTCTAAGTCCCACAAGATGGGAAGCTGTTGCCGGTGCTGCAAAAGTGCTAATAAACAGGACCAGCAGAAAGAGTCGGATTGTTTTCATGGTTGTATGGTTTAGGTAGTTGAAAATTAAACGATTCAACCCATTAAAAAAAACCATTCACCAAATAAAACCGGCATTTATCAACAATTTGAGGAATCAGACCCTGGAATGATGTAAAATGAGCTAAAAACAGTCAAACTGCAGTTAATGGCTCAATAAAAGCGTAATTCCTATTTCGATTTATAAACCGGGACGGTTGAACAGGGTTCTCCGTACATAATTGTTTTGGCAACCGGCTTAAGCAGGCGTGTCAGCTCCACGTAAGCCGAAACGGGAACATGCACATCCCCGCAACCCTTAATAACAATCCGCTGATCGCGGTAATCACCGGGCTTTATTTTTGAAAGCTGCTCAGAAAAAAGCACTTCTTCAAGCGCCTCAGCATCACCAAAAACAATTTTTTTAGCAAAAGGCTCAAGAGCCGCAGCTAAAAGCATATAGGCCCACACCGGTATAATGGCATCATTCGAACAGGTAACGGCAATAAACTGGCCGTCATAAACTGACCAGTCGGTTGTTTTCACATACTCACGGAAATCTTTTTCACGAAGCAAAAATTCTTCAACCAGTAATGGTTTAATATCAATCACAGCACGTTTTCCTTGCGGAGAAAAGTCAGCAGGATCAATAGTGATCAATCCAGAAGAGGCTACTTTATTTGTGATATCATTCATATTCAGAAGATGTTGTTAAGCATGATAAACTGCACTACCACATTCCCAGTTCAAGCCGTGCTTCCTCGCTCATCATCTCTTTATCCCAGGGAGGATCAAAAGTAATCTCAACTTTTGCACTGTTTACATCAGGAAGTTCCCTTATTCTGTTTTCAACATCAGGAGGTAATGTTTCGGCCACAGGACATGCAGGCGAGGTTAATGTCATCTTTACAAAAACATCGTTTCCCTCAGTAACTTTCACCTCATAAATTAAACCCAGGTCGTATATATTCACCGGAATCTCCGGATCGAAACATGTTTTTAACACATCCACAACCCGTTCTTCAAGTGGTTTTACTTCTTCCATAATTGTTGTATTATCACTCATTGATCAATCATTCTTAACTTGCGCCTGGAATCCCAATGCGTATAATTTCATTTGTTTTATCATTGAAGCTAGTCCGTTAGCCCTGGTAATTGCAACATGCTGTCTTAACCCAATTTGATCAATAAAGTCAAGCGAAGCACTTACAACTTCCTCCGGTGAACGGCCCGAAAGCACACGGATCAGCAAACCGATTTCTCCTTTAACGAATGTAGAATCGCTGTCGGCTTCAAAAAAAACCTTACCGTTACTATTGTACGCATGTAACCACACACTGCTCTGGCAACCTTTGATCTTGTTATCATCCACTTTGTAACAGTCATCAAGTGGTTTCAGTTTCTGACCCAGTTCAATGATATATTGATACTTATCGGCCCAATCGTCGAAAAGTTCAAATTCCTCCACCAATTCCTTCTCCGTTTCAATGATTGATTCCATAGTACAAAATTATGGCTTTTATTTATATCGATTATAAATAACATGTATTAATTTACTAATCAATATCTTAACATATACAGTATTGTTCTGTACCTTTGTTAGAGTACTCAACGCATGAACCGGAACCTCAACGACCTGAAAAATCTTGCTTCGCATCTGACTGCCAGACGTTTATGGAATGTTTCGCAGGTAGCAGGAAGCTATCTCTTTTCGAAATGGACCGGCAAAAACCATCACCGTGGTAACCCGGTTGCCATTTCCTTTGAGCCAACTACTTCATGCAATCTTCGTTGCCCGGAGTGTCCCAGCGGATTGCGTTCTTTTACCCGTCCTACCGGCATGCTGGATCCTGATTTTTTTAAAAAAGTAATTGATGAAATCCACAAAGACCTGTTATATCTGATTTTCTATTTCCAGGGAGAACCATTTCTGAATCCGGCTTTTCTTGACCTGGTAAAATATGCCGTCTCAAAAAAAATTTACACCGCAACTTCAACCAATGCCCATTACCTGAATGATACCAATGCAAAAAAGACTATCGAATCGGGTCTTGACCGCCTTATTATTTCCATTGACGGCACCACCCAGGAAACCTATGAAAGTTACCGTGTTGGAGGGCAATTAAATAAAGTACTGGAAGGAGCCCGGAATATTGTAAAGTGGAAGCGTGAATTGAAATCATCAACACCACATATTATTTTTCAGTTTCTGGTTGTAAAGCCGAATGAACATCAGCTTGAAGATGTAAAAAAGCTGGCTCGGGAAATCGGTATTGATGAAGTGGCATTTAAAACTGCGCAGGTATATGATTATGAAAATGGAAATAAACTAATACCTGACAATGACCGGTATTCCCGCTACAGGACTAACGGTGATGGGAAATGGGAAATTAAAAACAACCTGTTGAATCACTGCTGGAAACTATGGCATTCATGCGTTGTAACCTGGGATGGCCGTGTGGTACCCTGCTGTTTTGATAAGGACGCCGAATACCTGATGGGAGATTTAAAGAACAACGATTTTCGTACAATCTGGACAAGCCCGGTGTATGATAAATTCAGGGCATCTGTTTTGCGTTCCCGCAGTGAAATAGAAATGTGTAAAAATTGTACGGAAGGCACAAAAGTATGGGCGTAATGATTGCTAAATACAGTTCGTTGTAATAAGTTTGTTCAAATGGAATCCCTCAGAAGACCCGAACTTTTTATTGGTGTAATAGTACTGGCAGCATTGGTATTCTTTGCCGATTTAATAATTCCTACCGAAGCAACCATTACTGTTTTGTATGTAGCTCCTGTACTACTAACGCTTTTTCAGCCCGAAAGGAAAATAATTATTTTTATAGCAGCAGGATGTACCTTTTTAACACTTATTTCATTTTTATTGTCATCGGGTAATGAAACCCGAATTGTTAATTTAGTAATTTCCATTATTGGAATCTGGATTGCTGTTTATTTTATTATTAAATTCAAAGTACAGGCTTATGATGAATCCAAAAATAAGGAACGTCTAAAAGCTTTATTTGAATTTGCAACGGAAGGAATGATCATCGCCGGCAGCAAAGGTGAAATAGTGATGATAAATCCGATGGCTGAAAAACAATTTGGCTACCAGAAGGGGGAACTGGAAGGGAAGAAAATTGAATTATTGATACCCGCACGCATGGCAGAACGTCATGTAAAACACCGAGAAGATTATGTAAAAGATCCTTACCCCAGGCCGATGGGTAAAGGGCGCTTGCTTTACGGAAGACGAAAAGACGACAGCGAATTTCCGGTTGAAATAAGTCTGAGTAATTTTGCGACCGGCAAGGAAAGCTATGTGATCGCCTTTATCATCGACATTTCTGAACGCCGGAATTCAGAAGAACTTTTGTCGAAGGAAAAAGAGCTTGCGCAGATGTACCTCGACATTGCCCCGGTAATTTTCCTTGTACTGGAAAAAGATCAAACCGTTTCATTGATCAACCAAAACGGATGCAATATTTTGGGATTTCCGGAGGAAGATATCGTTGAGAAAAACTGGTTTGATGATTTTGTTTCCGGTAATGAAAAGGAATCGTCGCGTGAACTTTTTATTAAGCTCATGGATGGAAAAATTGACGTGAGTAGTCCGTTTGATTATGCAATTGTTACTGCCTCAGGTGAAAAGCGACTGATCACATGGAAAAATGCGCTGATAAGTGACGACAACGGCATACCCGTTGCAATGCTTTGCTCAGGGGAAGATATTACAGCACGAAAACAGCAGGAAGAATTAATAGACAGGGCAAATGGTGAATTAAAACGCTATTCCGATGAAATACTCGGGATGAATGCGGACCTGGAAAAGCGGGTTCAGATACGGACTGAGGAATTGGGTGAACTTATTCATAAGCTTGAACAAATGAACAGTGACCTGGCTGTCGAAATAAAGGAAAGAAAACAGGCTGAATCGCTTTTGCAAAAGAACAGGGAGGACCTCAGACTCGCGCTTGATAAGGAAAAAGAACTGAGTGAATTAAAATCGCGGTTTGTTACCATGGCTTCTCATGAATTCCGTACTCCACTCAGCACCATTCTTTCTTCAGTATCGCTTATTTCAAAATATAATGAACCGGGTCAGGATGAAAAAAGGTTTAAACATATTGAACGTATAAAATCCGCGGTGTATAACCTCACTTCCATACTGAATGATTTCCTTTCACTGGGAAAACTGGAAGAAGGAAAAGTTGTGAGTTCACCCACTACATTTGATATTACGAGCTTTTCAAATGATTTGATTGGGGAGCTGAAAGAAGTAACGAAAATAGGACAAACAATTAACTATACTCATAACGGTTCCGGCACAACTGTTTTTCTTGACAAGAACCTTACCCGGAATATTTGCATCAACCTGCTTTCGAATGCAATTAAATATTCTGAGGAAGCAACGCAGATCCGGTTTCACACATCCATTGAAAATGATACATTAATGATGGAGGTAACGGACCAGGGAATTGGAATACCCGAATCGGAGCAACAATATATCTTCGACCGTTTCTTCAGGGCGAATAATGCATCTAATATACAGGGTACCGGGCTCGGATTGAACATCGTTAAAAAATATGTTGAACTAATGAATGGGGAAGTTTTATTCAGAAGCCGTCCCGGAAACGGTACAACCTTCTCAGTAACGCTTCCATTACATATACCAGTATTGTAATTTATTAATAATCAATTAACTACAATCATTTCCGACTTGGATGATGTGCTTATCGGATTTGTCTATTTTAGCGGATATATTTCATTTTATTGAATCGCAACCATGAAGACCATTTTATTAATTGAAGACAACCTTGAAATGCGGGAGAATACTTCCGAAATACTTGAATTGGCCGGATACAAAGTTATATCTGCTGAAAATGGAAAGATTGGTGTTGACCTTGCAATTAAACATGCACCCGATCTTATAATCTGTGATGTGATGATGCCTGAACTGGATGGTTACGGCGTGTTGCATATTTTGAGCAAGAATGCAAAGACTGCAGGAATACCATTTATTTTCTTAACAGCTAAAGCAGAAAAGGATGATTTCAGAAAAGGTATGAATCTTGGTGCCGACGACTACATTACCAAGCCTTTTAATGATGTTGAATTGCTGGATGCAATTGAAACCCGTTTCCGGAAAACAGATTTATTAAAAAAAGATTTTTCACGCGATCTTGACGGACTGAACGATTTTATGACAAAAGTGGAATCGTTTGATGCACTTATCAAACTTACCGGTGACCGCAAAACAAAAAATTATAAAAAGAAGGAAATAATTTTCTCAGAAGGAAACCATCCCGGCGGTGTTTACTTCATAAATAAAGGAAAAGTAAAAACGTATAAATCCAACGAGGATGGAAAAGAATATATAACCGGGTTGTATAAAGATGGAGATTTCATTGGTTATATTGCATTACTGGAAGATGGTAATTTTACCGAGTCGGCTGCTGCGCTGGAAGAATCCGAAATTTGCCTGATACAGCGTCAGGATTTCCTGGCACTCTTATATTCAAACAGGGAAGTTGCCAATAAATTTATTAAATTACTTTCTGACGATCTGATCGAAAAAGAAGAGCGGTTGCTTAGTCTGGCCTATAATTCAGTGAGAAAACGTGTAGCTGAAGCTTTACTAATGCTCCGCAGCCGTTACAAAGAGCAAAACAGGGATGAGTTCAGTATTCACATTTCCAGGGAAGATCTTTCCAATATTGTTGGAACTGCCACGGAATCACTTATTCGAACGTTGTCGGATTTCAAAGAAGAAGGGCTTATTGAACTCAAAGCCGGACAGGTCCGGATTATTGATCCCAGGAAACTGGAACATATGAAGTTTTGATTTTTTTTATTTACCTTTAGATAGGTGAAAAATCAAAACGCTTCCGTGAAGACCATTTCCCTTTTAACATTGCTACTTACTTCAGTACGGAAGAACCGTATTGAAAATTTAATTGCGGGATGTTTGTTTTTGCTATTGAATATTCATCCGGCTCAAGCCCAGCAGATACCTGTCAACATTGGTTTTGAAACTGGAACCTTCACTGGCTGGATAGGTGCAACCGGACAATGTTGCCCTGTTTACACCCCCTTTTCAGGAATAGATACAAGCAGGCACATAATCACTTCAGGAACTTTTACGGATCCATATTCTAACGGACAGATCAATATGGTAGCTCCGGGTTCGCTTTTTTCAGCACGCCTTGGAAATGATGCCGGTTCAGCCGAATCGGAAATCCTCGATTATAGTTTCACGGTGCCCTCTGATTCATTGTTGCTGGTTATTCGTTTTGCCGTAATTCTTGAAAATGGTATTCATCCACCATCAAAACAATCACGTTTTGGTTATGAGGTCACTTCATCAGCAACTCTCGATGGCTGCTTGTCGGAACAGGTTGTTGCAGGTGATACTTCGTATGATTTTATAATTACAGGAGCCTATGAACTTCTCAACTGGCAAATACGTGTCATCAACTTAACAGGGTTGCAGGGAACATCTGTTAACTTACATTTTGAAACAGGAGATTGTGAGCCAGGTGGACATTTTGGTTATGCGTATGTTGATGGTGGTCTGCAACCAGCTACACTGTTAGTAAGCGGCTGCGCTCCCGATGGCAGCATAACTTTATTCACACCGGAAGGACTATCAGGAACATGGTTTGATGGCAGCCAGGGTGATTCCATTTCATTGGCTGTACCTTTAGCAGCATATCCTTACACAATCGATATTTCACACGAAGAGGGATGTACTGTTACGCTTTCGAAAATATTGAATGATGAATTACCACAGGCTGCTTTCACCGTACTTACCGGGTGTAACAATGATGCCTCCTTTCAAAATACTTCTGTCGCAGATCCCGGATCGTACTTCAACTGGAATTACGGTGATAGTACTTTCAGCCAGGCAATACAGCCCGACCATTCGTATAACGCTCCTGGCACATATGAAGTTATGCTTACTGTCCATAATCCCGACAATTGCAGGAGTAATTTTACACAGATGGTCACTGTAGCAGAGGGTCCGGTTGCGGGCTTTTCGGTGGAAGGAAACTGCGTTGGGGTGCCGGTTTATTTTGCACCTTCAATTTTATCACAGCATCTGACCTATGAATGGGTAATAGCAAATCAAACATTTTCTCAACCCACTCCTTCATATATTTTTAATCAAAATGGGAATTATGAAATTAATCTTGTGATTACAGATACTAATCAATGTATTGATTCATTTACAGCGGAAATTTCAATTGCTGATACAGGCTCTTGCAATTTAACAACCAACGGCCCCTGGGTGCCAAATGCGTTCACTCCCAATGGCGATGGCAGGAATGATTTATTTGAAGTTTTCGGTGAAACGGTGTATACGTTATCGGTTTTTAACCGTTTTGGTGAATTAATTTATTCCGGGAAAAGGTGGGATGGTAATAGAAACGGGCAGCTTTGTCCTGCGGGAATTTACAGTTATAAAATCAGTGCTCCGGCGGGATACCAAATCAACAAGCGCTCAGGAACTGTTGCATTGCTAAGATAACGGCTCAGAATATATGCTCAATCAAATTTTGATTGATGCGCATTTTCATGAAATGTTTTCCGGGATGTTTCCGGAAAATGTGTTCGTTAACCGCGGGGTCACTACTCTGATAAATCACTTTACCTCCAGCATCACTAACTTCCAGGGAATAGGTTAGACCAACTTTGCCGGTTATCAGTATCATAATTTCTTCATTTGAAATGTCAGCCATAGTAACCCAGGCTGTTTCCATTTTAAGATTTGCCCTTTTATATTCCGGACGTTTTCTGCCTGCCGGATAGGCAGCTTTATTTCCTGTAGCGTTAACAGAGAACTTTTCAAGATGTTCCCTTTTTTTCGCCGATGTCACATCATCAGACCAGATACGGATGTAATCAATGTCAAAATTTGCCGGGAAAGGTGTAGTGTTATCCGGTCCCGGTCCGAACGGTCCGTTATCGGAAGGAATGGCCAGGTTTGCTATTACCCACATGGGGAAAACAAAATTGCCTTTCCAGTAGGCAATACCTTCCCCGTTAAGGAACCATTTTATAAAACCAGGCCTCCACTCCATTCCTATTACATTAAATCCTTCATGCCATCCTGCGGAAGCTGGCAAATAATCACCCCAGTTTTTTCGCAACAATCCAAGTGTTGTTTTATAATTTTTGCAACCGCTTGAACAATGTACATCAACATGCAGTTCATTATTCCGTTCGCCCTTAATTTCAAAAACATCAATTTCATCAGAATCATGTCCCGCATATAACCAGAAAGCCGGCCACAACCCTTTGCCTGCACTGCTTGAAAAACGAATTTCATAATAGCCGTAGTGATATTTTTTTTTCGAAAAAATCATTCCGGATGTAAAAGGGAAAGTCCGCTTGTTAAATCCTGCATTGCGTTCATTACACTTTAGCATCGCATCCTCTTTTTCCCAATCCAGAATCACTTCAGTTACCTGCTCCTTACGTGCCTCCAGTCGCAAAACCCCTTTACCGGTTATATGATTTTTCCAGTCAGTATAATATTGCTGCTCTTTATTACAATACAAATTTCTTCCCCACGGAAAACTGTTTTGCCATAACGAAGTATCAATTGTTGCTGACGAAAACTCATCCCCATCAAGGTAATTCCACATAACAGTATTATCGGATGTGACTTGCCACATTACCTGTGAATAAACAGGAGATACAATTACAGTAAACAAGAGAAGTATTGGAATAAATTTTTTCATAACAACCAGTTTGTAAGGAAAAGTTTATAAATAAGATGTAAATATCGCTATTCCCTGGAAAATTACCTGTAGAGCAAGAGTATTTAATACCAAAATTTCGATAACTTAGCCCTGATTTCAACCCCTGTTATGCCATTGAATCTTAAAGTTGCATCCGGACCTGAACTGCTTAAAACGTACATTTATCTTCCTTCACTACTGTATACATCCTATGCTGATTTTGTTCCTCCTTTTTATAAAGACGAGCTTAACTTTCACGATCCTCTTAAAAATAAACAGTTAAACCACAGCAAAACCCTCACGTTACTCGCCTACCGGGAGGATAATCCGGTTGGAAGAATTATGGGGATTATTCATTACCCCTGGAATGAAAAGCATAATGTAAAGCAGGCAAGGTTTTACCAGCTGGATTGTATTAATGATGAAAGTGTGGCTGGTTTTTTACTCGAAGCGGTGGAAAAATGGGCCGTCAGGGAAGGAATGAATGAAATAATAGGGTCATTTGGTTTTTCCGACAAAGATCCACAGGGAGTCCAATTGGATGGATTTAATAATCCGCCGGTAATTGCATCGGTCAGTCATGCACCTTACCTCAACAAATTAATTGAAGCATGGGGTTACACCAAATTTAAAGATTGTATAAGTTACAGACTGGAAATTCCGGCAGTACTTCCTTCAGGTTACAATAGTATTTATCAAAGGATTCTAAAAAATCAACAATTAAAATTAATTGAATTCACATCAAGGAAAGAATTGAAACCGTATTTTATTCCGGTAATGAAACTTATGAATGAGGCCTATCAAAATATATTCGGTTTTGTTCCCATGGAAGAATCAGATATGAATGAACTGGCAAAACAGTATTTATCAGTGCTTGATCCCGGGCTTGTAAAAATAATACTTACTGCATCGAACACTCCGGTAGCATTTGTAATTGCCATGGCCAACATCAGCAAAGGAATACGCAAAGCTAAGGGTAAACTTTTTCCCTTGGGCTTCCTTCACATCCTGATGGAAATGCGAGTCTCAACACAACTTGATTTATTGCTGGGAGCAGTTTCAAAAAATTACAGGGGCCGCGGATTGAATGTTCTTTTAGGTATTTCACTTATGGACACAGCCAGGAAGAAAGGATTAACCGTTATGGACAGTCACCTGATACTGGAGGAGAACCACTTGATGCGCGCAGAAATGGAAAAATTAGGTGGGGAATTGCACAAAAGGTACCGGATATATCACAAAGAACTGGGTTGAGGCAACTAAAGGGGATGTTAGAGCTTACACAACCTTTACATCATCGGGAATATCGTATTTCCATGCTTTCATATAGGGACCCCATGTTGACAGGATCTTATCAAGAACATTACGATTTATTTGATAAACATTTTTAGTATACTGTCGCTGACCCTGCAGATACTTTTCGAGATGCGTTTTAGGATATTCAAAGTCTTCCTCAAGTATGTCCTTATAAATTTTGCTGCATTCTGTAAGAGGCGATTTTTCCAAATCTTCAAACCGGATTTCCAATAAATTTTTAGAAGGAATCAGGTATTTTTGATTGTCATAATCCTTCATCAGGCGTAAAAAATTTTCAAATATCATTTCATCAAGAAATTCGTTGTTAACCTTTGAGAACGACATTTCAGGAAATAGTTCCTGAAAAAATTTTTGTGTGCTTAAAAAAACCGTTACGGGGTTTCTGTAAATAAAAACAAATTTTGCATCCGGAAATATTCTCAACAAGGATTTAACCCGCGCCGTATTAACAGGATTTTTAATAACCGCCCTCCTGCCTTTTGAATTTAACATGGCTTTTATAATCAACTGCCGGTAATTTTTATCCCATTCCACATGGCGATTATCGTTAACCTCATCAACAGATGCAGTATAATAATTCCTGTAAAGCAAGGGGAAATAAAAACTGTGATAAAATGAAAATTGTGTAAGGTTTCCCATAGCGAATTCGTCTTCCTGGGGTAAATCAATACCTAACTTAACATTATCCGAAGGTCGCTTGGCAGGCATGTTCATTTTCATGAACGGTTTGAAAATAAATTTGCTGGCCAGATTGTTCGGGAATACCGAATGATAGGTAGTTACATAACCCGCTCCCGGATCAGCGCAAAGCAAGTTGTGTAAATAAGTAGTCCCACTGCGCCAGTGACCCAGTATAAAGAGAGGTTCTTTGCGAAAAACAAAAGCGCTGACCTTATCCCTGAAATAAAGCCATTCAAACAGGTGAAAAGGTGTGGAAACAAGTATAACCAATGCTGTCAGCAACAGTTTTCCATAAGAAGCCGGGGCAACTCGTCCACCAAACTTAATAACACGATAAAAGTTCCGAATATCAGAGCCTATAAGTGTGGATATAGGTGGGATTTTAAATTCGCTCATTCAGGGTATATGCGGTTATCGTTACGAAAAATAGTAAATAAATGAATTGCCGTGCCTGTGAACCCTTAAATGGCAAACTGCCTGATTAACCCCTAAATTCATGAATTTATTTTACGTACTTTTATCAATGAAACCATTGTGTATAGCAAACATGGTGCATTCACCCAACCGCCAAACACTTCATTTATCATTCTAAAACCGCATTATGAACCTGCCCCTTCTGTGTTTGCTGTCGTTACCACTTATCCGGTCAGCTCTGCCCAGGAGGTAGTAAGAACGGTTTCTATTCCTATGGAAGATGCCTAATCCTTACTTGAAAATATAGATGATATAACAACGGTATCACGGGAAAGTTTCACACTCATTGAAATGAAAAATAAAAATTCTTCCCGATCAATGGTATCCGGGGACGGACAAGCTGATAAAACAGACTATTTAGGAAATAAAAGACACAATTATTTGCCTCGAATGAATGTAAATGTCGATAAAAAAATACAGATGACTATAAATAACAAAATTTATTTTCTGATACTTTCATTTATCATTCTTTCTTATGATGTCCATTCACAATATAACTGGGAGTATAAGACAAAAGAAGACAGTATAACGGTATACGTATCGGAAGTCGCGAACTCAGATTTTAAAGCCTTCAGGGCATCTCTTATTATTGAAGCAACAGGTCTTGATGAAATTGTAGCCATACTGATTGATGTTGAAAATTTTGACAAGCTTTTTCCGGATATCCGGGAAAGCCGTTTACTTAAAAAATACAGCGACAATCACATCATTCATTATTTAATAAATAATGCACCGTGGCCGGTTGACGACAGGGAAGGAATATTTGAACTTAAATGTCTTTATTATCCCCCGTTCGTGCAAATAAATTTTGATTGTATCGATTATAATTATCCAGTTACGGATGGTGTAGTTAGAATGACTAAAGGAACAGGATACTGGAAAGTTACTGAAACAGGAAAAAATATTTTTGAGGTTATTTACCAATATCACGGAGAACCATCAGGTAAAATTCCTGCATGGCTTGCAAACACCATGGTTGTTGATCATCCTGTTAATACCCTGAATAATTTGAAAAAAATTATTGCCGGAGGGAAGTACCGGAATGCGAAGGTTGATTTTATTGATTAGAGTTGATTCAAAATGCTTTTTGAACTCGGTAACTCTTTTTCATTCCCAAATTTTAAAACCGTGCCGTTACCTGCAAAATAAGAGTGCGTGGTGCCTCAATTTTTAATGGACGCAATGAGTATTCCAGGTTGGCGATATTATTTGAAATGAAAGCTACAGCAAAATGTTCGTTTAACCGGTAGCTGATGCGAGCATCAAATACGGTTGTGCCTGAATTATTCTCTTTACGGTATTCTTTGATTCCTGTAGGAAGCAGATAGGGTTCATCGAGGTCATAAAAGGTTTTATCAATGTTCTCCATAAAGGAATAATAACGCATACTACAGCCGATGGAAAATTTCTTTTTGTAAGTTGCTTCAACATCCGCTTTGAAAAGATGTCTGAAACGGTACTTGAGAATATTATCCGTTGTATCGGTACTGGTATTTGAATAGGTTAATTCGGTAGGAATAAACCCATCAGCCGGGTTATCGGTAGCAAAAACCTCATCAGGGTTTTTTGTCTGGGGTAAAACGTAAGTATAACCCAACAGCAGATTCACTTCAATTTTAGATGATATTTTTCCGTTTCCAAGTATGGAAAGTTCATATCCCTTAACCTGGGTGTTCCCGGTATTAACAAATTTAAATCCTGCTGAATCGGGTTCCCACAGGGCATACACATACTCTATGGTATTGCGGTACTCCTGCTGAAACACAGCGAAGTCAAGATAACCCATAAAATTACCGATCTTGAAACCCTGCTTCAAACCTGCTTCCACGCTCCAGCTTGATTCGGGTCTGACATCAGGATTCGGAAAAACGTATATGCCACCCGTAGTGGTTACAATAAACTTTTCTGCAATTGTAGGATAGCGATAACCTTGTCCGTAAGAAGCCCGCAGGTTTGTCGACTTTGTTAATGCAAGGTTGATACCGCTGCGAAATACGGGTTTAAAAGTTTCCTCACCGCCATTCATATCAAAATATTCTCCTCTTACACCTGCCATAACATGCAGTTTCCTGAAAAATTTCTGTCCCAGTTGAAGATATGCTGCACGGTTTCTCAGGGTGTTTGAAGGACTGCCGCCTCCGGAGTATAATTCGGCTTCAGAATTTGTTTCACTTACATAAAGCCCTCCCGTAACATTAAGTCCGCCTATTTTAAGAAATGATTTTCCAAACTCATAATTTCCCAAATACACATTTGCAGAATTACCCTGACCGTTATTGTTATTATTGTGCGTTTTATACCACCGGCCTCTGATACTGTGCTTTGCCCCTCCCGGCGTAAAGTAAACGACAAAAGGATCTACATAAAAAGCAGTGAACTCTGTAAGCGTCATAGTTCCGGGAAAGGCACGGTAAATACCATTGGTATCATTTCCCCACACCAATGAAAAATTTGATTTACCCGTCATAATATTTCCATTGATACCCGCACTCAATCCGTTAATACGTGCAAACCGGTGCCTGTAATTTATGTTCAGCCTTCCCGATCGGTTGGCAACGTCGGAATTATCAATAGTGTCGGCTTTAATGGGTATGCTTCCATCAAGAATATACGGTCCAATGTAATTGTGATCGTAATTAAACTGACCTCCTATTACAAGGTCATCCTGCTTTCTTTTCATACCATGCGAAAAATTCAATCCTGAAAAATTTGCATTGCCGTCCCACCACTTAGCTTCTTTATTTTTTGGAGTACTGTAAAACCCGGTGTAGGTTCGTATGTAAGTGCTGCTATTTTCTGTTGGAAATTTCGTTCTGAAATTTATTGTACCGCTTAAAGCGGAAGAACCATACAACACTGAAGAAGCACCTTCAACAATTTCAATTTGTTCAATGTTCTCCGTTGGAATAAATGCCCAGTCGGTACGACCTGCATCACCCGTGAGTATTGGAAGACCATCGATTAAAGTTGCTACTCTGCTTCCCACTCCAAAACTGAATCCGCTGCCACCCCGTATCTGCGGCTCCTCATCCAGTATAATGAGTCCAGGTGATTGTTCAAGAGCAGACTTAATATTAACTGTGTTTTTACTTTCAATCAGCCGGGGCTGGATGATCTGCACGGAAACAATAACTTCATCCAGCCGTTGTTCATATTTGCTGGCTGAAACAACCACAAGTCCCATTTCAGCAGGAAGCAATTCAAGTTTAAAATTGTGCTGATTTGTGATGGTGGCTTCAATTACCACTTCAGCAGTATCTGATTTCATTCCCAGGAAAGAACAAACCAATTTATGCCGGCCGGGCACAAGTTTCATAACGTACTTGCCATCACCATCTGCAACGGCCCCGTTGCTTTTATCCGACAAATTAATAACTAATGCTCCGGGAAGAGGCTGATTTTTTGCTGCATCAAGGATTAAACCCTGCAGTGAGCTTTTATCCTGTGCATCGCAAATAAAAATTAAAAAATTAGAGAGAAGCAGCAGTACTATACCTTTTGAACTAATTCGTTCCAGCATACGGTTTGCCAGTGATTTATCAGAGTTTAATGAGTTTTCCATAAACAGGAACTTTTAATCCTGCCTGGAAAAATTTATACACATAAATTCCATTACTTAATTCCTGCAAATTAAAATTTGAAAAGCCGGGCTCTACGCTTTTAGTTACCGCCAGTTTTCCGTTACTGTCGAAAATCAACAGATCAGCATTTCGCCCGGAACTGTTTAATACATCAATATTCGGATCAACCACACTACTCATAATCTGGAACTGGGCGAGATTACTTACTTCATCAATTCCTGATGAATTAAATACAAGGTCGAGATCATCAATGAATATTGCGCTGTTAACTACAGGTGCAACCGGGTTACTGGAACTAAGAATCCAATATGACAATGCAGGAGTGGCTGATGAAAAATAAGTTACCGGTGCTGAAAAACGAACGTAGGTCCCAACAGGTGCATTAGGTGTATATTTTCTTACAAATCCAACAGTATCATTACCTGAATCAAGAAGTACAAACTGAATGAAACCCGAATCGGAAGGTGAGGCGGGAGTGTACTTGTACCAGCCTTTAATGCTATCGGGACGTTGCGTGTAAGGAATGCCTCCGCTCACTCCATAAGGAGGCGTGGTGATTAATGTTGCTGTGCTTGCAATACCATTGGCGGTGACTCCAAAAACAGATTTCGTAGTCAACTTTATCGCATATGATCCGCTGTGTGCATCTGCACCCGAAGCTCTTGTACAGGTTAGTACACCAATTATTGCTGTAGATGGGTTAAGCGTATTCCACAAATTGGGATCCCACCGGTTTCCCACCTGTGTCCAGTTCTCAAAACCGGGATTGGGTGTTGCAGCATTTTGTGCGGTGACTGAAAACTGAAAAAATAATATACTTACCAGGATCATGTAGCATTTATTCATGACTTTGGATTTTTAAGTGAAGTGTCAGGCATAAACAAAGGTAAAAATAAATGTGAATTTCACCAATTTGGAGAAAATTTTAGGACATCTGCCCTATCCACGGGCCTTGTCAGGTGAGTCCGCACATCCTGCCAAAGGAAAAAGGGAGGGGAAGAAATTAAATATTTTCAACTCAAAATATTCCATTTAGAAGGAAATAGAGAAATTTTATTCGTTGCGGAATGGAGTTCCTTGTTTTATTCTATGGTCGGGAGTTTTAAAATAACAATAAGATCACCAGACAGGCCAGAACATTTTTGGCTTTACCTGGTAATTATTACTTTACAATATCCGAAACGAGTAACAGCTAACTGAAAATAAAAACAATTCTCGTCAATAATAATTTTGTAATTGGTAAAATAGTTGCCAAAAACAAAAAGGAGACAATGTTCGTTGTCTCCTTTCCTTATTTGATATTTCTAAATCAACCATTCAGCGCCTCAGCGCCTGCAACAATTTCCAGAATTTCATTGGTGATAGCTGCCTGGCGGGCTTTATTGTATTGAAGTTTGAGTGCTTTGATCAGTTCGCCTGCGTTATCGGTTGCTTTGCTCATTGCAGTCATACGTGCGCCATGCTCACTTGCGTAAGAATCGAGTATTGCTTTATAGAGCTGCGTTTTAATCGACTTAGGGATCAGATCTAAAACGATGGAAGCCTGATCGGGCTCAAAAATGTAATCATTGGCAGCTTTAGATTTTTCCTTTTTAACAGGAGGAGTAATTGGCAGCAACTGTTCTGTAATCACATATTGCACGGCAGCATTCTTAAACTGGTTGTAAACAACAACCACTTTATCATAATTCCCGGACGCAAACTCCTTCATTATTTCCTCGGCAACAACTGCAACATTATTAAAATTCAGATTGTTAAAAATATCGTTATGATTGCCAACATAACAGCTCTTGTTCTTCCCAAAAAAATCAGTTGCCTTTTTACCAATGCACATGATTTTAAAGTTCCCATTTTTCACCTGCTCTTTGTAGGTATCATTCATCATGCGGTTCACTGTGCGGATGATGTTCGCATTAAACGCACCTGCCAGTCCGCGGTTTGAAGTTACCGGGACAACCAGCACTTTATTTTCGGGGCGCACACTTGCAAAAACTCCGCTTCCCGAAGCATCAACACTCTCAGCAACATTCTCAAGAATTTCTTTGAGCTTTGAAGCATAGGGACGCATCTGTACAATAGCATCCTGAGCACGGCGCAACTTAGCCGCCGAAACCATTTTCATGGCTTTAGTGATCTGCTGTGTTGAATTAACAGATGTAATACGAACCCTGACCTCTTTTAAGTTTGCCATTTAGTTTTAAAATGTTCCTGCCCTGATTCCGGACGGGAAGAAATGATTTTACTTAACGCTATATTTTGCCACCAGTTCTTTGGCTACTTTATCAAGCACGCCGGTGATCTGATCATTAAACTCTCCTTTTTTCAAAGCATCCAGTGTAGGCCGATACTGCGCATCAAGCACGTTCAGATAATCTCTTTCAAAATTTCTTATATCCTTCAAGGGAACTTCTCGTAGTAAACCTTTTGTTCCGCAATAAATTATGGCCACCTGTTTTTCAACAGACATTGGAGAATACTGTCCCTGTTTCAAAATTTCCACGTTACGTGATCCTTTGTCGAGAACGGATTTAGTAGCAGCATCCAGGTCAGATCCGAATTTTGAAAATGCTTCCAACTCGCGATACTGTGCCTGGTCAAGTTTCAGGGTACCTGCAACTTTTTTCATTGATTTGATCTGTGCATTACCTCCCACACGCGATACCGATATACCTACGTTAATTGCGGGACGAACACCGGCATTGAACAGGTTAGCCTCAAGAAAAATTTGTCCGTCGGTAATGGAAATAACGTTAGTAGGGATATATGCTGACACATCACCTGCCTGTGTTTCAATAATCGGAAGTGCAGTAAGCGACCCGCCACCTTTCACTTTACCTTTTAAAGTTTCAGGAAGGTCATTCATCTGGCTTGCAATTTCGTCCGACTCAATAATCTTAGCGGCACGCTCAAGCAAACGTGAGTGTAAATAAAATACATCACCGGGATAGGCCTCGCGTCCGGGTGGGCGGCGTAACAACAGGGAAACTTCGCGGTAAGCAACAGCCTGCTTTGAAAGATCATCATAAATGATCAGAGCAGGACGGCCGGTATCGCGGAAATATTCACCGATTGCAGCACCCGACATTGGAGCAAAAAACTGCATAGGAGCAGGATCGGAAGCAGTAGCGGAAACAATAACCGTATAGGCCATAGCACCATTCTCTTCCAGTGTCTTTAATATATTTGCAACTGTAGATCCTTTTTGTCCAATGGCTACATAAATGCAATAAACGGTCTCACCTCTTTCGTAAAATTCCTTTTGATTGATAATAGTATCAATTGCAACCGCAGTTTTTCCTGTCTGGCGATCACCAATGATCAACTCACGCTGACCACGGCCAATCGGGATCATTGCGTCAATCGCTTTGATTCCTGTTTGAAGCGGTTCTTTCACAGGCTGACGGTAAATTACACCGGGAGCTTTTCTTTCGAGTGGCATCTCAAGTAATTCACCTTGTATAGGTCCTTTTCCATCGATGGGGTGACCCAATGTATCCACTACACGTCCTACCATTCCTTCACCTACATTGATTGAAGCAATTTTCCCTGTACGTTTTACCACATCGCCTTCGCGGATGTCGTTCGACTGACCCAGCAATACAGCACCTACGTTATCTTCTTCGAGGTTCAAAACGATACCACGAAGGCCGCTTTTAAATTCGATCAACTCACCTGACTGAACTTTGGTGAGTCCGTAAATACGGGCGATACCATCACCCACCTGGAGTACGGTACCAACCTGTTCAAGTTCGCTCTCTGATTTGAAGTCGGCAAGCTGTTGTCTTAAAATTGCTGATACTTCATCGGGTCTTACTTCTGCCATTTTTTATAGTATTATAATAATTGAAACAATTACTTTATTAAAAGTCTTTTAAGTAAAGATTATTACTGAAATCCTTTCTCAGTGCATTGAGTTTATTGGTTACCGAAGCATCGATCTGCCTGTCGCCCCAATGGAGGATAAAACCACCGATTATTGAAGGATCCACTATCTCCTGTAATTCAATGGAACTTCCGGTTTCATTTTTAACTATGGAAAGCATTTCATTTCTCAGCGTTTCGTCCATAGGCACTGCCGTTATAACGTAGGCAGGCTGTATGTTTTTATAGACCTTAAAGAGATCAATGAATGACTTTGCAATATCTTCAATATAATATTCACGCTTTTTACGGGTAATGATGCGCATGAATTCAAGGCTCGCCTCATTAATTTTAGAGCCAAACATTTCCTTTAGAATAGCATCCTTTTTATCGGTGTTAATCACAGGGGATTTAAACATCACTGACAATTCCCGGTTAGCTTTAATAGTATTTGCAACCAGGGTCATGTCATTAAATAAAAGCTCAGTGATATTGCGTTCCTTTCCCAGGTCGAGAAGGGATTTTGCATAACGCCGTGCTACTTTTGTTTCAGCCATTTTTAGGTGATCTAAAAAATCAATTCATTTTTACATCTTTCAACAATTCGGTTACCAGGGCTTTTTGTTGGGCATCGGTACCTAATTGCTGACGAATCACTTTTTCAGCGATCTCAATGGAAAGCACTGCCACCTGGTTTTTCAGATCGGTGATAGCTGCCATTTTTTCATTCTGTATATCTTCTCTTGCCAGCTTGCGTAAGCGATCTGCTTCTTCAGTAGCTTTTGATTTCGCATCATTGATAATCGAATCTTTTGCATCGCGTGCTTCCTTAAGAATAATGTCTCGCTGGTTACGGGCCTCGAGCAACAATTTTTCATTGTCGGCTTTCAATCCGGCCATTTCTTCCTTGGCCCGCTGTGCGGAATTTAAAGCTTCAGATATGGAGCGTTCTCTTTCATCGAGTGCACCAAGTATGACCGGCCATGCAAATTTCTTTAACAGGAAAACAATGATTCCGAATGAAATCAACATCCAGAAAACTAAACCAAATGCGGGTTTTACTAATTCCATTGATTGATATTCTTATTTTGAACGTATTATTTAAATATTCTCTTTGATCGTTAATAAACCCGTTATGCAGCCAAGCGCTGCACAACGGGTTTTAAGGTAAGGTTTACTTGAAAACAACAAGCAGACCAACAACCATTGCGAAGAAGGCGGCACCTTCAACCAGTGCAGCAGTCAGGATCATGTTGGCGCGAATATCGCCTACAGCTTCCGGCTGACGTGCAATGGATTCAAGAGCAGAACCACCGATGCGGCCGATACCTAAACCAGCGCCAACGGCAGCTAGTCCGGCACCAAGAGCAGCAACTCCGTAGCCAAGGCCTAAACCTGCTACTTCTCCGGCTTGTAATAAGATTGATGATAACATAGAATTGGGATTTAAACTAATTTGATAATGGGTAATTACTTAATGAATATATGAATGTCTATTTATATTATATGATATGCGCTTCTTCAACTTTAGCGTCATGACCGGGAGTATCGTGATGTGCTTCTTCAACTGCAGCACCAATATAAATGGCTGATAACAATGTAAACACATAAGCTTGCAGGAAGGCAACCAGAAGTTCGAGACACGTCATGAATACAGTGAATGCAATTGAGAATACAGCCGCAGCAAACCCTGCCCCTGCTCCCATTTCACCAAAGATGAATATGAGACTGAAGAATGATAACACGATAATGTGCCCCGCGGTAACGTTTGCGAAGAGTCGGATCATCAATACAAACGGCCGGAGAAAAACGCCCAGAATTTCAATAGGGGTCAACAGGAATAAAACCCACTTCGGTACACCCGGCATTGCAAAAATGTGATGCCAGTAATGCTTGCTCCCATTCAATAAAACAATTATAAATGTTATTGCTGCAAGAGTAAGCGTGATGGAAATACTTCCCGTAAGGTTAGCTCCTCCCGGAAAAACCGGAATCAACCCTAGTAAATTATTCAGCCATATAAAAAAGAATGCTGTTAACAGGAAAGGAAGAAACTTCATATATTTTTTTTCGCCGATTGATGATTTGGCAATGTCATCTCTCACAAAAATCACAAGTGGTTCAATCAGTCCCTGCAATCCACGGGGTGCTTGTCCCGGTCGGGCATGATAGGATTTGGCCACTGAAAGGAAAATATACATCAGCAAAATAATACTAACGAATAGTGACACCACATTTTTTGTTATGGAAATATCCCAAAGTCCTGCAGTTCTTTCTTCATTCACAGTAGCAGTTGCAGCATCGCCTTCCATTTCATTTACAGCTACCACTTTTCCGTTTTTAAGCGCAAGCCCTTCATGAATATCGTGACCATGATGGAATGCTGAAGACATAAAAACTTTCAGACCAAGATCAGTGGAATATACTATTACAGGAAGAGGAATTGATACAGACTTATCACCCGAGCCCCATAAATGCCAGTCGTAAGCATCCGTAATGTGATCGGTAATCATTTTACCCGGATCAAATTTAGCACCCGGCTCCGCAGCACCGGCGTAACAGGCAGTGCTACCTGCAAAAAGCAGAAAAACAAGGGAAAGCAGTGTTATTAAATAGTTGAATTTCAATGTATAAAATAAGGAACCGGGTTTCATTCAGGAACGCTCTTTTAGCTTTTTAAAACGACCGCAAAGGTAGAAAGGAAAAGGCAATAAAAAACCATTAGCGGGTAAATAATACTATGGTTGTTGAAAAGTCTTTTAGCATAATCCAACTTGCTGAAAGTCAAAACAAAATAACATCCCGAAAAGGAAATATTCAACAACGGGATTATAAATTATTTGGCAGGATTCCGTGTGATAGCGTCACTTTTGTTCATCTGTACGTGCAGGCCCAAAGTGTTTATAGGCAACAGCCACTTCAAAAATGGTATAGAAAAGGTAGAACATAAAAAAATGAAGGATAAATCCAAAAGCCGACTCCCTGTTAACCAACCCATACACGATCATTACCATCATAAAAACCATGAGTTTTAATGAAGTTGCACCCATAAAGTACCTGACGAAAGCCTGCCCTCCCGATTTTACCGACCGGGTTAATCCATAGTGAAAAGCAATAGTAGCAAGGATCACAACAACCTGGATCCACCAAAAATTGAAGAAAGCAACTTTAGCCGGTAAATGGGGTTCTGTAAAATAAAATAATAATGCGATGGCAAGGGAATACAACAACAGTCTGACTAGAAAATTCACAAACGGCTTCATAGGTATTCTGGTTGGGATATTATTTTTTCTTCATAAAACCCCTGATGAAATAATACATCGAGAGTACAACTGATAAAATACTGAATAAGAGAGTAAAAACAGGTATTTTATGTAATCCCAGGTATTCATCGAGTTTCACGCCGCCCCAGGTGCTTAGAAAAATGATAACCGCCATTTGGAAACCCATAGCGGAGTACCGGGCATATTCGTTAAGCTGTTTTTTCTTTGAGCTGAACTTCGGCTGGTTTGTCGGCATTTTTCATGTCCTTAATCATTGGTCCCATGTTGCAATTGCCGGTAAAGCTCGCTCCTACTTCAACTACCAGTTTTCCGGTGCTGATGTCGCCATTGAGCCTGGATGTGGCTTTTAAAAATAACATTTCCGTCACCGTGGTTTTACCCTGGATTGTGCCTGAAATATCTGCATTCTGACAATAAATATCTCCCTGAACCTGCCCGGTTGTACCAATCACAACCTTCGATTTTGAACTTACTGAGCCGATAATAGTTCCATCGATTCGGATATCGCCCATCGATTTAATCTCACCTTCAATCACAGTTCCTGCGCCAATAAGGTTAATAGAACCTCCTGATTCAGAACCCTTTGGCTGGCCATTTTTGTTTTTAATATTGTCAAACATGTTCCCCCGGTTTTAATACTAATGAGTAGCAAAGGTATACGAAATTATCAAGAAAAGGTTATCAGGATGCATGCAAAAATCTCATGCGGAAATTTTTTATGTCATGAAGAAAGTGGAGAAATGGAAATCGGTCAACGTGGAAATACGTTTCAACCGTAAGGAAGTATTTTAATTCAAATACTTCTCTTCATAAAAACTATCGTACCCGTCAATGTCTTTAGTTTGCATCAGCAGCAAAAGATTATCGGGAGTAATAGTGAAATATCTTGCATTGCTGATATCAATATCGACCAGCGCTTCAGGATCGGAGGTTAAGCTGTTAAGATAGGTCACCCCGTCCTGTTTATTATCAAACTGCCGGATCATCATCATCTGGTTTTCCTCACCAACAAATGAACTGCTGATCTGTAATTTTTTCACGCTGTAAAATTTATTATTGTAGTTTGATACGGCGATCTTAAAATCATTTGTGCTTATAACGTTGTTGATATATATGAAAACAACATATTGAATAGTATCAGGACTGAAAGTCCATGGCGTTATTGGTTTGGGTGCTTCAACCACCTGGGCAGGTGTACCCGAAGGTTTTTCAACGGAATCAACCCGGTTGTACATGGAAGGATCAATCATTCCCAGGATCTCCTTAGCCCGGAATGAAACAGTATCTTCGGGATGATGTGCGATCACTCCTTTTAAAGCAGCTTCGAATTCCGGAAGTGGACGCGATTTTCCTATGGCCATAGCACGCAAAAATTCAAATTTCGGTGCAAGGTCGGATGCAGGAAACAAGGAATCGGCCATAGTTTTCCGCTCTATAACATCGTCGTATTGTTTATTAAGATAAGCCCGGTAAGTATTTTCGTAATAAACTTTTTGAATGGCAACTTTGCGTTGCTGATCCTTGAAGTAATCGGGGTTTAGAATTATTTTCGCGTACTCCGTATCGGCGTAGTCCGTTAGTATAATATTCTTGTAATAGTTGGCTTTTTCTTCATCACCAAGAGCGAGATTAACACGATACAGATTATAAATTGTTGGTATTCTATAATCGTTTTCAGGATATCGCTGCAACAGGGTTTCGAAATTTTTGTTGGATTCTTTATTGTCTTTAAGTTGTTCCTTGTAAATCAAACCAACATTGTAATAGGCCTCAACAATTTTTTCATCCGACTTGGCTTTTTGCTCCGGGGTGGATGGAATGGCAGAGAGGTATGCAGTTTTTCTTTTGGAATTATCAAGTGCAAGAATGGAATCCCGTGCAGCATCGTCCACTATTTCAGTGGAGTCAAGTTCTTCAGTTATATCCTCAAGGTTCTGAGCTTCTGCAAAACTGGTTCGTGTTGACCGTCTCCAGTTATCTTCCAGCTTTCGGTTTCCCCACATCCTAATAAATTCATTAAAGCCAAAGCTCACGGCCGACTGATTGGAAAAATACCATCCGGTACCTGATTGATTTGTGGGAAGCTGCTGCGTGTTTTGCGAATTAAAGAACGGACTTCCTTCATTTTGTTCCATAGCTTCTTTCTCTGCCGCTTCGCGTTCTTTTTTCTCTTTCAGCAAACGTGCTTTTTCAGCATTCTCATCATCTATCAAACGGTTAATGATGTCTTCACGCTCAGAAGGTGATTTCGCTGCTAGGGCCTGCAGGCTGTCTTCGGTATAAATAATATTTAAATTCCTGATAAGTTTATTCAGGTTATTTTTTGTGTTGATGATGGCAAGATAATCAGGATGATCCTCTGAAATAGTTGCTGCTGTACTGTCATAGTACATCTGCGCAAGCTTATACTCCGGTTGCTGAAAATAAATTTCAGCCATTTTCAAATATGATAACGCTTTCTGATTGGTATTTCCCGCACTGGTAGCTGCTGATTTTTTCAACAACTCAAGTGCTTCCGGAATATTATTTTCTTTCAGCGAAATTTCTGCAAGCGCATAATAGATCTGATCCTGATACTCGGTATTTTTTTCATCAGTAAGCATTTTCTGCAACATCTTCCTGATCTCTTTACCGTCATCACTGTTCACATCAACACTGCGTGCACGGTTTACCCTTGCATTAAATGCCATTTCATAAGGAGGACTCAACTTTATTACATTGTCATACCGTGCAACAGCCTCAGGATGCTTGTCGAGTTTTTGGTAAATTTGCCCGAGTATGAATGCATAACGGTAACGATCCATACGTTTTTTTGACATTGCCCGGGCTTTTTCAAGATGCTCGGCAGCCTTTGGCAAATCATTCTGCATTAAATAATAATCCGCATACGTTGCATTATAAAATGCTTTCAGATCTGTTGGCAATTCCTGGTCATCTTTGAGGGTGGAAAGCAGGTAATCGGCATCCGGCATTTTACCCAGCCGCAGGTAGCATTGTGTCAACCACAGTAAAGCATCATACCGTATAGGTTCACTGCGGTATTGAGCGGCCACATACTGAAATGACTCGATGGCTGTCCAGGTATCATGTTTATAAAACTGGGCCTTGCCTATCAAAAGGTAACAGTCTTCGATCCATTTATTTCTTTCCTTGCCATCAATCTCCATGGAATGACGCTGAATCACGATGGATACCTTCTTAATTGCCTCATCCATTTCAGGAAAAATAGCCTTGGCCTGCGCTTCTGTACCATACTTAAAAACGCTCAAAATGCGGTCATACCGGTCGATCTGGCCGGTGTAAAGGGTTTTGGCACCCTCTTTAACTTTTTCACGGGCATTGAAATAACCGTTATAATGAGCCAGTGTTTTATGATATTCACGGCTCACGATATTATTTTTTCTGACAGAACAGGATGGTCCCGACAAAATGAAAATGGCCAGCAATGCAAGGATAGTTGGCTTATTGATAAATGATGCTTTCAAGATCTTATGGGCCTCCGACAATTTTCAATAACTTTAAAATTGCATGTTTAGTGTGCAAAAAGGAAACAAGGTGATTCTTTTAACAGGTCGCCTGTTCCGTTATTTTGCGATATTTGCAAACTTGCTAAACCGAGGCAAACTTAATGATTGTTTTTGGTTTAACCAATAAATCAGGGCAACCGGTGGAGAAACCAAAGAAGAAAATTTACAAGAAATTACGGAATAAATACCGCCTGGTAATTATGAATGATCAAACCTTTGAAGAGAAGGTTTCACTTACTTTATCACCTCTGAATGTTTTTGTTTTTGCCGGTACTATCATAATCAGTCTCATTACATTTACCATATATATCATTGCATTTACTCCTTTGCGGGAATACATTCCGGGTTATGCGGATGTGTCGATGCAGCGTAAACTGATCGCACTCACTTCCAAAACCGATTCCCTGATGAAAAGCATGGAAGTGAGGGATTTATATTTGCAAAATCTCAGAAATATTATCAATGGAACAGCGGGAACGGATTCTGCCTCGGTAATTCCACCTACCCTGATCCGCTATGATACTATTCAGTTTCAGCCTGCCTCACCCTCTGATTCAGCTATCAGGCAACAAATAGAATCGCAGGACCGTTTTACACTTTCTGCCAACGGCTCCACTGCTGCTTCCAGCCTAAGCAGTTTTTACTTTTTTACTCCTGTAAAAGGCACGGTTACCAGTATGTTCAATACCCAAACCAAGCATTACGGCATCGACGTAGTTGCAGCTCCGAATGAAGTAATTAAATCAACATTGGATGGCACGGTAGTAATGGCAGACTGGACTTCGGAAACCGGTTATGTAATTGCCGTTCAGCATTCTAATAATTTGTTTTCGATTTATAAACACAATTCCGCCCTGCTCAAAAACACCGGTGATTATGTAAAAGCCGGTGAGGTGCTGGCAATCATCGGCAACAGCGGGGAGCTTACCACCGGTCCCCACCTCCATTTTGAATTATGGTATAACGGAAGCCCGGTTAACCCTGTTGATTATATGACTTTTTAATTTGGAAACGATCCCTAAAAAACGCCTTGCAATACTCGGCTCTACAGGTTCCATAGGTACACAAACCCTTGAAGTGGTCAGTGAACAGGCGGAACATTTTTCGGTGGAGGTGCTTTCTGCACAAAACAATGCAGATTTACTTATTGAACAGGCCATTAAATTTAAACCCGATACGGTTGTTATTGGTGATGTATCACGATACGCACAGGTAAAAGACGCCCTCGAACCCCATCATATCAAGGTTTTTGCAGGTGCTGATTCCATTGAACAGGTCGTGATTATGGACACCATCGACATGGTAATTACCGCTCTTGTCGGGTATTCCGGATTAAAACCTACCCTTGCAGCCATCAAAGCCGGGAAACCCATTTGCCTGGCTAACAAGGAAACGCTGGTAGTAGCAGGCGACCTGGTCACTCGACTGGCGCAGGAACATGCGGTGAATATTTTGCCGGTTGATTCCGAACATTCCGCCATTTTTCAATGTCTTCAGGGTGAATGGCATAATAAAATTGAAAAGATTTATCTGACTGCCTCGGGTGGCCCTTTCCGGGGAAAGACATCGGCGGATCTTGAACACGTTACCCTGGCCCAGGCGCTCAAACATCCCAACTGGTCGATGGGAGCTAAAATCACCATCGATTCAGCTACCCTCATGAACAAAGGGCTTGAAATGATTGAAGCAAAGTGGCTGTTCCGCCTGGATCCTTCCCGCATCGAAGTAATTGTTCATCCACAATCTATAATTCATTCCATCGTTCAGTTTGAGGATGGATCCATGAAAGCTCAAATGGGTTTACCCGATATGAAATTACCCATCCAGTTTGCGCTGGGCTATCCTGCCCGCATGAAATCGGCTTTTCCACGGTTTGATTTCATAAAATATCCTACTCTCACCTTTGAACCTCCCGACCGCACAACCTTCCGGTGCCTGGGCCTTGCTGAAACAGCCATGTCGAAAGGTGGTAACCTTGCCTGTATCGTGAATGCTGCCAATGAAGTTGCAGTGGCTGCCTTTCTCAGGGAAAAAATAAAATTTAATACCATACCCGAACTGATCGAACACGTTATGGAAAAGAGTACGTTTGTGGAAAAACCAGACCTGGAAGATTATGTTAACAGTAATGAACAAGCCAGGAGGGTTGCCATGGAATTTGCCGATTTGAAAGAGATTTAGGTAACTTCGGGGAAAATTAGACGTGACGAGTGACAGGTGAGCAGTGACGAGTAACGAGTGGCGAGTGACAAGCCTGCCCGGTTCGGAGAGACGGGTGACAGGTGAGCAGTGACGAGTGACGAGTAACGAGTGGCGAGTGACAAGCCTGCCCGGTTCGGAGAGAAGGGTGACGGTGACAGGTGAATGACCAATGTCCAATGTCCAATGTCCAATGTCCAATTTCTAATGTCCTAATATTATTATAAACAAATTTTAATATCATTCAATGACAGGATTAATCATGGCGGCCCAGCTTATATTGGGATTGTCTATTTTAGTTGTATTACACGAATTAGGACATTATTTGGCTGCAAGGGCTTTCGGTATTCGTGTTGAAAAATTCTATTTATTTTTTGATGCCTGGGGATTCAAGCTTTTCAGTTTTACGAAGGGTGATACTGAGTATGGTATTGGATGGCTACCGTTAGGCGGCTATGTGAAAATATCAGGTATGGTTGATGAATCACTCGATAAGGATCAGATGGCAGGTCCGCCACAGCCCTATGAGTTTCGTGCAAAACCGGCATGGCAGCGTTTGATTGTTATGGTAGCAGGTGTTACGATGAATGTAATTCTGGGTATCATTATTTTTTCTGCAACCCTGCTTGCGTACAAAAAAGATTATCTTCCTAACAGCGAAGTAAAAAATGGTATTTATGCTTACCAGCTCGGTCAGGAAATCGGGTTGCAGGATGGGGACAAAATAACCGCGATAAACGGGAAACCCTTTGAGCGTTTTGATGACCTGCTTTCATCGCGTGTGGTTTTCGGCTCGGTACTAACGGTTGAGCGTAATGGTCAGAAATTGGAAATCAATGTTCCCGATGATTTTTATAAAAAGATTTCTGCTCAGGGCAGATGGAATTTTATTGGAAGTGGTGAATTATTGTATGATGTGAAAATGGTGGTTGATGGTGAGAATGCCGAAAAAGCCGGTCTTGCTGCAGGAGATAAAATCATTGGCATAAATGGTAAAAAAATTAACGGACATAATAACCTGCAGGAAAAACTTGCCAGTTCAAAGAATGGTGAAGTCAGTTTGCTGTTACGTCGCGGCGACAAAGACATGATACTGCCGGTAGCTGTAAGTGAAAAAGGAACCATAGGAATATCTTTTGAAACGGGATCAGCGATCAGTCCGGATTATAAAATGAAAAAATATACTGCCGGTTCCGCATTTGCTTTTGGTTCGGCAGATGCATGGGAAGCTCTTGTGTCGAATGTGAAAGGTCTTAAAAAGATTTTTTCAGGTGAAGAAAAAGCTACCGACGCTGTTCAGGGCCCCATTGGTATTGCACAAATTTACGGCGGCACCTGGGACTGGGCATGGTTCTGGAGAATTACCGGGTTGCTTTCAATGGTGCTTGCATTTATGAACATATTGCCTATTCCTGCACTCGATGGAGGTCATGTGATTTTCCTGACGATTGAATCGATTACCCGTCGCAAATTCAGCGACAAGTTTATGGAACGGTCGCAGGTTGTGGGAATGGTACTGTTGCTTGCACTGATGTTTTTTGCTATTGGTAATGATGTATGGAAACACATTTTAAACTGATACGCAAAAAAACTATGAGGATCCTGCTGGGTTTTTTAATTCTTCTTTCTACGCAATTTTCATTCGCTCAGGAAACTGATTCCCTCAAGGCGCATAAAGTGATGCTCATTCCGTATGATCCGCGGTATTATTTATCAGATGCCGACCGTGAAATTGCGGAACAATCGAAACTCGATGCCACAAAATTCCGCCCTGAATTCCGGTACGCCATCGATCGCAATGTGCAGCGTGCCGTAAGAGGCAGTTACGAATGTATTTCGTTGCTGAATGATACAGCCGACATACTTGAAGAAACCATGTACCGTGTGCTTGGACGAACCGGTTTCCGCTATGAAAAGGCCATTCCCATCACACCAAAACCAATGGATGATGATGCCGTTGTAATAAAAACGAAAACAATTAATACCAAAGAGCACGAAGATTCTAAAACCGCTTCGCAATATATTCCGGTGAAAGAAAACGCCATGTATATGCATGCGGTTGTGCATAAACCAGCTGAATTATTCCAGGAATTATATGAGCAATACCAGACCGACATTTTTGTTTTTATCACCCAGATGGAAATAAAAACCAATTACAGTTCCTGTATGGATATTGCCAACAAAATTTATCGCAGGGAAGTAATGGTGCATTTTACTATTTATGATCTCCAGGGACGTTTACTCGCAGGCAGTTATGCCACGTCTTTTTTCCCATCCAATTCAAACAACTCCAACAAAATTATCGGCGACTGCTTCCCCGATCTGGGCCGTTACGTTGCAGGTTGCCTGCCGTAGGGAACACGGATTGAACTGGTATATCGGATGGATTTGATTGCGTTTCCGGGACCTCGTCTTTTCCCTGACCTTTTCAATGACTTAAAGACTTTTTTTGCCTCACCCGACCTCTCCAAAGGAGAGGGGTACATTTTTCTGTAATTTCAATTCCTGACCCCTGAAGTAGAAGTTTCATTTTTCAAATATTGAATTTAATAGAGCCCTTAAATTTTTCGAAGTAAGATCATATTCTTTCTTCCCAATTACTACACTTCAGGGCAAATTTTTCCTGACCCCTTTGCTGACTTTTTGCCTGACCTTTTTTGCCTCACCCGACCTCTCCAAAGGAGAGGAGTACATTTTTCTGTAATTTCAATTCCTGACCCCTGAAGTAGAAGTTTCATTTTTCAAATATTGAATTTAATAGAGCCCTTAAATTTTTCGAAGTAAGATCATATTCTTTCTTCCTAATCACTTCACTTCAGGGCAAATTTTTCCTGACCCCTTTGCTGACTTTTTATTTGACTTTTTCCCCGTCGCGGCGGAGACGCATTCAATGCGTCTCTACGACTAATTTGAATCGCAAAAAACCAACATCATTCAATGACATTTTTTTAATGACCCAATGACCTTTTTCCTGACTTTTTCAATGACTTTTTCCCTGACTTTTTTAATCAACAATCATCCTTCTAACAGCATTATTCCCTGTATCTGTTATAAAATAATTTCCATTTTTATCTTTTACGATACCTCCGGGCTTATTGAATTTAGCAAGTAAACCTATGCCGTCTGAAAAAGCAGCGCTGCCATCCCCCGAAAGGGTTGTGACACTTGAACCGTAAATTATCTGGCGGATACGATTGTTGTATGTATCACAAACTATAACAGTATTATTTTCTGCCATGAGTCCGTGAGGCTGACTGAACATTGACTGAGCCGGGGATCCGTCCTGATACCCATCTGCACCGGAACCTGCTGCGGTGGACACGAGCCTTGAAGTTTTTGTAATGCGCCGGATATTATGATTTGCTACATCAGTAACATACAAATATCCTGTTGTATCCCAGGTGATAGCTTCAGGTGTCAAAAATTTCGCGGCTCCGCCTACTCCGTCCTGTAGTCCTGCAATGGTAGATCCGGCAAACGTTGTTACCACACCCACATCATCAAGTTTTCGTATGCAATGATTACCCTGGTCGGTGATATACACGGAAGCGAGTTCGCCTTCAACGGCAACTCCTGCCGGACTTTGGAACCGTGCCGAAAAGCCAGGTGCATCAACATATCCCGGCACACCGGGAATGCCGGCTACGGTGAAGACATCTCCGGCAAGATTAATTTTTCGGATACAATGGTTTCCCTTATCGGCAACATAAAAAAATCCGTTTGTTGCGTCGAAAGTTATTCCCACCGGTTGATTGAATCGTGCAATGCCGGGTAAACCATCCTGGTGTCCTGCAATGCCATTTCCTGCAAAGGTGCTCACGTTGCCAACGGGTGTGATTTTGCGAATGGTGTGATTAAGCTCATCAGCAACATATAAATTATTGTTTTGATCAATCGCAATGCCGGCCGGTGCATTGAACCGTGCAGTGGTGGGGTTACCATCAATGTTGCCGGGAATAAGTGAATAGCCTGAAAAAACCGAAACCGTTACCGTATAAATAAAATTAAAAAGAGGTCCGCTTGTTCCTTTACCCGCTACCACAAGCGAAATCAGGCCTGATCCTGCTCCGGCAGGAATCTCGAACTGTATTTCAGAAGCTGAAGCTGCTATCACATCAGCATATTTGCCATTAACATACACATTTATAAGCGAGATGTCATTGCTGAAATTTGAACCTTTGAGTGTTACAATTGTTCCTTTTGCTCCTGACAGCGGCTGCATGGATGTGATGAAAGGAAGATTGGACGGAGAGTCGTTATCATCATCTTTTTTACATCCGTAAACCACGATTGCCAAAAAGAAACAAATAAGCGGAAGGTTAATCATATACTGTCTCATAGCCAAGGGCAATAATACCATAAAAATACAAAATACCATTCATATTATTCATGTTTGACTCGCTGCCTGTGGCGGCAATTTAAGTACCTTTGCACCCGTTGTGGAAACTATCACGTTAGATAAAATCAAGGAACCCATTTCCGTGGAGATGAAGGAGTTTGAAATAAAATTCCGGGAATCGATGCGGAGTAGTGTTTCATTGCTTGATAAAATAATGCACTACATCGTAAAGCGCAAAGGAAAACAACTGAGGCCCATGTTCGTTTTTCTTTCAGCGGGCATGTGTGGCGGAATTAATGACGCAACTTACAGAGGCGCATCGCTCATTGAATTGCTGCACACTGCCACACTGGTTCACGATGATGTTGTGGATGATTCCAATTTACGAAGAGGCTTTTTTTCAGTAAATGCGTTGTGGAAAAATAAGATTGCAGTACTTGTAGGAGACTACCTGCTTTCGAAGGGTTTATTGCTTGCAGTAGGTAATAAGGATTTTACCCTGCTGGAAATTGTTTCAGAGGCTGTGCGTGAAATGAGTGAAGGAGAATTGCTGCAGCTTGAAAAAGCGCGTAAACTTGATGTTGATGAAACTGTTTATTATGAAATTATCCGTCAGAAGACAGCAACGCTGATTGGTTCGTGTTGTTCGGTAGGTGCGGCTTCCGCCGGAAGTGACACTTCAGGAATTGCACGCATGCGGGAATTTGGCCAGCTTATAGGAGTGGCTTTCCAGATCAAAGATGATTTGTTTGATTATGAATTGAACAACAAAACCGGTAAGCCTTCCGGTATTGATATCAAAGAGAGCAAAATGACACTTCCTCTCATATATTCGCTTTCTGTCGCTTCAGGTTCAGAAAAAAGGCACATCATCAATATTATTAAAAATCACAGCACCGACATGAAAAAAGTTAAAGAGGTGCTTGAATTCGTAAATTCAAAAGACGGTATCAATTATGCTAAAAAACGTATGTGCGATTACCGTGATAAAGCACTAGCATTACTCGAGCAATATAACGACAACAGGTATAAATCATCACTTGTTGATCTCGTGCATTTTACTATTGCCAGGGAAAATTAATTTCCCATAAAAACCATGCAGGCAAATGGTTAAAAACATTTTCAGATCATTTATTGTATTACTCCTGGCAACTATTGCCATGGTGATCATTACGCCTGTACTTTCATTCAATGAACTATTGTACCCGGTACGTATTGATTCCGCTTACCTCAGCCAGCAGCAAATACTGCATGAAAAACAAATGAGGGAAAAAGGCAAAGATAGTCTGGGCATTTTTATTTATTCCCCAAAACAACTAAACATTCATTACATGAATATCAGTTATACACTCAGCGACAGCGTAAAACTTCGCGGTTGGATGGCGATTGATACTTTACGAATGCAGGCCCCATTGCTGCTCATTATCCCCGATATTAACGAGGGCGCAATAAATTACATTCCTGCCATGAAACAATTCTGCGATCGCGGATTCAATGTGTGCGTGGTCAACATGCGTGGGCAAGGCGATAGCGAGGGAATTTTTTATCATCCCGGCAATGTGTCTGCCAACGACGTTAAACAACTCCTGCTCGATCTGCAAAAAATGCCTTTCATTCAGCATGTGGCACTCATGGGTTCCGGTACAGGTGCGGGCATAGCTATGAAATTGGTGTCCGACACTGCAATTGCGAAGGTTGTTATTCTCCAAAATCCGCCCTCCAGTCTTTCGCATTATTTTAAGGATAAAGCTATCGAACGATGGGGAACATACATTATTCCCATTCTTCCGGCTTTGATACGCAGTTATGAAGATCAAACAGGGCTCCTTGTGAAGGATTATAATTACAAAGAGATGATTACAGAAATCAACATCCCACAAATGATGGTAGCGGCTAATTTCATGCATAAAAAAGTGATGGATGAAACGCTCGAAGTGTATCATGCTTCAACATGGTATAAAAAGCGGTTGTATATTGATGCCAAATCCTATCAGCAAAGAACCGGTACCGAAAACAGCAAAATTTATTACGATAAACTGGCCGCTTTTATCAGCAGTTCTCTCCCACCGAAATCAAAAAAAACCCGCTTCAGGCGGCTGGCTGTAAATTAACCAGTTGACCATGCAATGCATTTCCAATCGACTCATTTCCCACTCTTTACGCCAATACGCAAACTTTTCATAAATTTGTTCTCCTTTACAATTTCCACCACGTGATTAAAAAAGAAACCATTGATGTGATCATCGATACTGCCCGCATTGAAGAGGTGGTGGGTGATTTTGTTTCGTTAAAACGGCGGGGAACCAACCTGATTGGCCTTTGTCCTTTTCATAATGAAAAAACGCCCTCTTTTAACGTTTCCCTCACCAGAGGTATTTATAAATGTTTTGGATGCGGCAAAGGTGGCAACTCTGTAAATTTTGTTATGGAGCACGAACAGTACAGTTATCCTGAAGCGCTTCGCTACCTGGCAAGTAAATACAATATCGCTGTTGAAGAAGATGAGAAAGAACCGGGATACGACCTGGAACAATTGCAGAGGGAAAGTTTACTGGTGGTTACTGAATTTGCCAGGAAGTTTTATTCCCGCCAGCTGCATGAAACAGATGAAGGACGCGCTATAGGTTTATCTTATTTTCATGAAAGGGAATTCACCGAGGGCATGATCGAAAAATTCCAGCTTGGGTATTCACCCGACAACTGGAGAGGGTTAACTGATGCTGCCCTGGAAGCGGGATTCCTGATTGAAAATCTTGAAAAAGCGGGGTTGACTATAGTGAATGAAAACAAAACTTTTGATCGCTTTCGCGGAAGGGTGATGTTTCCAATACATAACATTACCGGTAAAGTAATTGCATTCGGAGCCCGCATTTTAAAGACCGATCCCAAGAGCCCAAAGTACCTGAACTCGCCCGAATCGGACATTTATCATAAGAGTAATATTCTTTACGGGATTTTCTTTGCGAAGAAGTCTGTTATTGCCAAGGATGAATGTTTTTTGGTTGAAGGATATACCGATGTGATCGCCTTGCACCAGGTGGGAATTGAAAACGTTGTTGCCTCATCAGGAACCTCACTAACGGTTGAGCAGATACGTTTAATCGGGCGTTATACAAAAAACATAACCATTTTATATGACGGTGATCCGGCTGGTATCAAGGCATCGCTTCGCGGTATTGATCTGATTCTGGAAGAAGGTTTGAATGTGAGAGTTGTTCTGTTTCCCGACGGGGAAGATCCGGATACCTTCTCGCGAAAGCATAACAGTTATGAAGTGGCTGCTTTCATAGCAAAACAAGTTCAAGATTTCGTCCATTTCAAAACCAAATTGTTAATTGAGTTAGTTGGGAATGACCCTATAAAAAAAGCTGAATTAATTAGGGATGTAGTAACTACAATATCAAAAATTGTTGATCCTCTTAGCAGATCACAATATCAAAAATCTTGTTCAGAATTAATAGGTGTTGAAGAACAATTATTAATATCAGAATCAAACAAAATAATTACAAAAAATGTCTTAAGCAAACGTAAGGCATCTGAAGTAGATGATGTTGAGTTAATAGAAGACCAATATAATGATAATCAATTAAAGATAAATGAGTATTTTAATGTCGCTGAATACCAGGAAGCGGATATCATCAGGCTCTTATTAACCTATGGCGAGCAGGATATATTTTTTGAAGAAGCAATTAATGAAAGGGAGACCCGAACCGTAGCAGAATCGGTGAAGTCATTTATAGTACATGAAATTTCGCAGGATAACATCACATTTGAAAACCCGGTGTTTGCAAAAATTTTCAGTGAGTTTGAAAATATGGTCCATAGCAATGAAGTTTATAATCCGCATAACCTGATAAACCATGAGCAAGCAGCGATCAGAAATATTGCTGCCGATATGCTCACTGTTAAGTATCCGCTGGCGATGTGGAGCGAACGCGGAGTTGCAGTAAAAGAGGAAATCCAAAAACTCAAACATGCGGTTATGAGTGCTGTGTACTCCATAAAAATAAAACACATTGCCAGGCTCATGAAAGAAAAAGCAGATGCTATTAAGGAAGCTGCTGCGTTAAATCTTGATACCGACAACCTGCAACGGGAATGGATGGAGCTGGATGCCATTAAGCGCGCTTTATCCAGTTATCTGAGTATTGTGATCCTCAAATAAAAACCCGCCTCTTCCGGTTCGCAAAATTATTTACCTGAATTGAGGATTACTTCCAATCGCTATTTCAACCAATCCATTAATTTTCCCCTTAGCCATTGTAATAATTGGCAGACTCATCAGCTCTACGCTGTTATCACGTATAGAATGGGAACGTAAAAATATTCGCACTCTTTCTCATTCTCTTTCCCGCTCTGTATGTGTAGCCCTATCGGGAATCGAACAAATCAGATCGGGTCAACTTTCAAAAGCATGGATTTAATACAAAATCCCGCCCTGATTCAGAATGAAAATGAGAATGAGAATGGGAACGTAAAAATATTCGTACTCTTTCTCATTCTCTTTCCCGCTCTGTATGTGTAGCCCTATCGGGAATCGAACAAATCAGATCGGGTCAACTTTTGAAAAGCATGGATTTAATACAAAATCCCGCCCTGATTCAGAATGAAAATGAGAATGAGAATGGGAACGTAAAAATTCGTACTCTTTCTCATTCTCTTTCCCGCTCTGTATGTGTAGCCCTATCGGGAATCGAACAAATCAGATCGGGTCAACTTTTGAAAAGCATGGATTTAATCCATAATCCCGCCTTGATTCAGAATGAGAATGAGAATGGGAACGTAAAAATATTCGTACTCTTTCTCATTCTCTTTCCCGCTCTGTATGTGTAGCCCTATCGGGAATCGAACAAATCAGATCGGTCAACTTTGAAAAGCATGGATTTAATACTAAATCCCGCCCTGATTTCAGAATGAGAATGAGAAGGAGAATGGGAACGTAAAAATATTCGTACTCTTTCTCATTCTCTTTCCCGCTCTGTATGTGTAGCCCTATCGGGAATCGAATAAATCAGATCGGTCAACTTTTGAAAAGCATGGATTTAATACAAAATCCCGCCCTGATTTCAGAATGAGAATGAGAATGGGAATGGGAATGGGAACGTAAAAATATTCGTACTCTTTCTCATTCTCTTTCCCGCTCTGTATTTAGTAGCCTCGACGGGAATCGAACCCATATCAAAAGTTTAGGAAACTTCTATTCTATCCATTGAACTACGAGGCCAGAGAAATAATAAATTATAAATGATAGATGATAAATAAAAGAATAACTACCTCTATTAAGAGGGTGCAAATTTAAGAAAAAAAATGAATGAATTTTAAGGTTTTCAGACCTTCATTTTAGGGGCTAACTACCTGACTGTCCCACCATTATCTACCTGGCTTGCCGGGCCTACGAATACCAGTTTACCATTTGCATCCTCCGTCATCAATATCATCCCTTTAGATTCAATGCCTCTTATTTTTCGTGGTTCGAGGTTGGCGAGAAGCGTTACCTGTTGCCCAATAATATCTTCTGGTTTGAAATCGGCAGCAATACCAGATACAACCGTTCGTCTGTCAAGACCGGTATCAATCAATAATTTTAAAAGTTTATCCGTTTTGGGAACACGTTCAGCTTCTAAAATTGTTCCTATGCGAATATCCATTTTTGTGAAGTCATCAAAAGTGGTTACATCTTTAAATGTTGGCGTAGTATTTTCATTCACGACAACAGTTGGCGAAGTTTGCGAAGTTTTTGTTGCTTCTAATTTTGCAATTTGCACTGCTATAATTTCATCATCTATTTTATCGAACAACAATTCTGCTTTGTTCAACTGGTGTCCGGTTGTCATCAGTTTTCCTGCGAAAGCAGATGACCACTCCGGTTGTTTAATATTCAACATCGAGCGAAGATTAATCGCTGTGTGCGGAAGAAAGGGTTCCATGATGATAGAAAGAAAACCTGAAATTTCTAATGAAACATATAAAACTGTGGCTGTTCGTTCGGCATCGGTTTTAATAAGTTTCCAGGGTTCGTTGTCGGCAAGATATTTATTTCCCGCACGGGCAACATCCATCAAAGTTGCAAGTGCTTCGCGCAAGCGATATTTTTCAATGCTTTCGCTGATATTCTTTTTTGAAGTAGTTAAAAATTCTATAATCTCTGTATCACCAGCAGTCAGTGTACCGTGTTGCGGAACTTTTCCTTCATAATAATTTCCGGTAAGTACCATTGCACGATTGATAAAATTCCCAAGGATTGCAACCAGTTCATTATTATTGCGGGCCTGGAAATCTTTCCAGGTAAAATCATTGTCCTTTGTTTCAGGAGCGGTTGCGATAAGTGTATAGCGAAGAACATCCTGCTTACCGGGAAATTCAGTTAGATACTCATGCAGCCAAACGGCCCAGTTGCGGGAAGTTGAAATTTTATCCCCTTCAAGGTTCAAAAACTCGTTGGCAGGAACATTTTCAGGCAGCACATACCCTCCGTGTGCTTTTAAAATAGCAGGGAAAATGATACAATGAAAAACAATATTGTCTTTTCCAATAAAATGAATCAGCCGGGCATCGGGGTTTTTCCAGTAATGCTCCCAATTATCGGGCAACAACTCACGTGTTGCTGAAATATAACCGATGGGTGCATCAAACCACACATACAAAACTTTTCCCGCTGCGCCTTCAATGGGCACCGGTACTCCCCAGTCGAGATCACGCGTCATAGCACGAGGCTGCAACCCGTCACCGGCATCCAGCCACGATTTGCACTGGCCATATACATTCGGTTTCCAATCGTTTTTATGTCCTTCAAGAATCCATTCACGAAGCCAGGGAGCATAATCATTTAAAGGTAAAAACCAGTGTTTGGTTTCTTTCAGCACAGGAACGTTGCCACTGAGTTTCGACTTCGGGTTAATTAGTTCAGAAGGACTTAATGAACTTCCGCAATTTTCACACTGGTCGCCATAAGCTTTTTCATTTCCACATTTCGGACAGGTTCCTTCAATGTAACGGTCGGCAAGGAATTGTCCCGCTTCTTCATCATAATACTGAAGGGTTACCTGCTCAGTAAAAGCTCCTTTTTCATACAATGTCTTAAAAAAACCGGAAGCCGTTTGATGATGAATTTTATTGGAAGTGCGTGAGTATATGTCGAATGAAATTCCAAATTCCTCAAACGACTTTTTCATCATCGCATGATATTTATCCACTACCTGTTGCGGGGTAATTCCTTCCGCTTTTGCTTTTAGGGTAATAGGCACACCATGCTCATCAGATCCGCATATAAATTTAACATCCGCTCCTGTCAAACGCTGATAACGGACAAACACATCGGAGGGAATATAACATCCCGCAAGGTGGCCTATATGAACAGGACCATTGGCGTAAGGAAGCGCGGCTGTGACCAGGAAGGGTTTGGACATAAATAGAATTCCGTGATTTTTATCGGTAAACTGAACCAAAACGCAAAGATAAAAAAATTGTGACACTGCCCTGAGGTTTAACCAACATAACTGTAATCAGAGTTTTGTAAGGGTATACGGATAAATATTTACCTTTGGAACTGTCTTGATATCCCTTACGGGCATTATAACGAATGACGTATACTCCAGCTCCATTACAACCCGGTGATAAAATTGCACTGGTAGCTCCTGCGCGGAAAGTCAGTCCTGAGGAAATGCAACCCGCTATTGACAAACTCCAGTCCTGGGGTTTTGAAGTAGTAAAAGGCATGTATTTATTTGAATCGGATCGCCAGTTTGCCGGAACCGATCAGCAACGATGGGCAGATTTGCAAATGATGCTGGATGATGCTTCAGTAAAGGCCATTTTGTTTGCACGCGGAGGATATGGAATGGTACGCATTATCGATAAACTCGATTTTCAGCGGTTTGAAAAATCACCAAAATGGTTAATCGGGTTCAGCGATGTAACGGTATTACATTCTCACATTAACCTCCACTGTAAAACCGAAACGCTTCATGCGCCTATGGCAATAAACTTTCCAAAAACACCTGAAAGGATTCTTGAAAATCTGAGACTGGTGTTAGCCGGAAAATCAGTGCACTATGATTTAAGTGCGCATTTATTCAACCGCCCGGGAAAAGCAACTGCCGAGTTGATAGGAGGTAATTTATCGTTGCTATATGCCCTTGCGGGGACGGAATCGGATGTGCACACAAAAGGAAAAATTTTATTTCTTGAAGACCTCGATGAATACCTCTATCATATTGACCGGATGATGATGAATTTAAAGCGGACCGGTAAATTAAAATCGTTGAAAGGATTGATCGTAGGGGCGATGAATGACATGAAAGATAATACCATCCCATTTGGAAAATCAGCCGAGGAAATTATACTAGATGCGGTAAAGGAATACAATTATCCGGTTTGTTTTGGTTTCAACGCAGGTCATCTTGATGAGAATAATCCCATTGTCTTTGGCAGGAAAATAAAACTTGTTGTTGCTGAAAAAACTTCTATTACTTTTTGAGACCAACTTTTTATTTCAGAAAATTATTTTTACATTTATCGTGCCCATAGCAACCCAATTTTTCAACAACACATTAATTTTTCATTAACAACCATTTATTTTTTTAAACTTTTCAATACTTTTTTTTATGGCAGAACACAATGACCTCGGCGAAAAAGGCGAAGAGATCGCCACTGAATTTTTACGAAAAGCAGGCTACCTCATCCTCGACCGCAACTGGGTATGGCAAAAAGCAGAACTCGATATTGTAGCTTTCCACGCGAATCAATTGGTGATTGCAGAAGTAAAAACCCGCGCACTCGAACATTACACTGATACCGATGACCTGATCAGCAATAAAAAACTGAGGTTGCTTTACGATGCAGCAGGAAGGTATACAGAGATTAAAAATATTGTTTGGGAAGTCCGGTATGATTTAATTGTCGTTATTTTTCACGGAGATACCTGGACCATCGAACATACTCCGGATGCCTTTTATCCCTTTATGAATCTGTAACCGGAGTTAGGCATCATTCTGTGGAGACAGTGCTACATTCGGGCAAGTGACCCAAATTAACTTTTAATGCTATATTTGCGGCTGACAAATTTGACAGAATTTAATGAAAAATAAATACGTAAACTTCATCTCGGACGATCATTTATTAGAGTGCATTGGCAATCTTCACAAAGCCTATTTGAAAGCAAAGAACAATATCACAAAAAAGCACTTTTACTCAAACAAGGTGGATACAATCAAGTTGACCTTTGATGCAAAGTTTAACGATATTGACGAGGAAAGCCTTATCCAATCTGAAATCTTGCGACAGATAGACAAGTCAATTAATAATTCCATCGGGACATTTCACGAACAAATTATTGGTGGCATCAAAGGCTTTGAAGTAGGAAATTTAAGCGGCTTTGACATCAAGACGAAAGACGATACACTTTTTGCCGACATCAAAAACAAGCACAACACTATGAACAGTAGTGCAGGCGAAGCCTTGTTTCAAAAGCTAGCCCGATATGCAAACGACTATAAAAAAGCAAAATGTTATTGGGTGCAAATTTTAGCCAAAGGAAGTTTTTGTGATTTGTGGAGCGGCGACATCAACGGCAAAGAATACAGCCACAGCAGAGTTTATAAAATTTCTGGTGACCGATTTTACGCTTTGGTTTCGGGACAAGACGATGCATTGTTTCAATTTTACAAATCATTACCAATTGCAATCAACGACTATTTGAAATCAATTGACAAGAGTGAAGAAATTGCTGCAAATTCTGCATTGGAAGAAATTAAATTCGAAACAAAAAATTCTAAGCGAAGCATCATAGACCAAATCACTTTTGAAAATTATAGCTACTATCTTGGTTTTGACAAATTATAATATTGATTCAAAAACTTAATGATAGAATAGCCAACTTCTGTTCCTAAATTAACGGGAACTGCGTTCCCGATTTGTTTGTATTGTTGTGCCATTGAACCCTCAAATTTCCAATCATCAGGAAAGGTTTGAATTCGTGCATATTCTTGAACTGTAAACGGACGAGTTTCATCGGGGTGACATCTTTCTGTTTGTTTTTGTGCAGGACTACAAGTAAGTGTAAGACACGGCTCATCCCAACCTATTCGCCTCGCAATTCCAGTTTTTCCGCCACCTAAGTAATAACTACCTCCCATAAATTCTTTTTGAATATTTATTGGTAAGTCCCGCCAATAACCTTTTTGAGGCACTAAATCTAAAACAGCTTTCTTGCTTTGCGGATACTTTGCACCAATTGACTTTGGCACATTAGTATCAAACAGTTCACCTTTTTTTAATGCATCTTTTAAGTTATAAATTTTTTTGTGTGGTTTTGGATATTCATATTGAAAGTCAATATCTTTTCTAATGCCAACTAAGATTATACGTTCTCTTTTTTGTGGCACTCTATAATTAATGGCTTTCAACAATTGGACTGGAACGACATTGTAACCAATTTCATCTAAAATTGAAATCATCCCTTGTAACGTTTTTCCATTCTCGTGACTTAGTAAGCCACGGACATTTTCGCCAATACAAATTGGTGGGTTCACTTCATTGACAACTCTTGCAAATTCATAAAACAATGTTCCTCTTGCATCGGCAAGACCTAATTTTTTTCCTGCATAACTAAATGCTTGACAAGGAAAACCGCCAGTAACTACATCAACTTTATTATGATATTCAGAAAAATCAAACGACTTAATGTCGCCTTCTAACACTTTCCATTTTGGTCGATTTTTCCGCAACGTTTGACAAGCCCATTTATCAATTTCATTCAATGCAACACATTTTAGACCTGCTTTTTCCATACCAACAGCCAAACCACCGGCACCTGCAAACAACTCTAAGACAGAATAGTCAATGTGTGGCTCAACATAGTTGGTTACAACATCTTCGATATCTTGATTGACAAAGTCGGCAAACAGTATTTCAACTTGTTCTCGTTTATAAACACGGTAATTACTCATTGGCTCACGGACAGCAGACAACTTGCCTTCTCTATCCCAACGCCTGAGAGTTTCTTTGCTTTTGCCTATCAATTCAGAGACTTCCGTGAGTGTCAAATATTCATTCATAACCAAGTAGTTTAACCTTATACAATGGTTACAAATTTACTACCTAAAATGAAACGAACAACAACTGAAGAAAAAAAAAAGAACGAACGCCTAACATCGGTTTAGCACGATGACTTTAAACCCAATCGCTTTCTTCAATAAGTAACTGCTATTTACTACCTTTGCACCCTCAAATTCAATACAATGGCAAGGGAACAGGATAAAGGGGGACGCAAGGGCAGGAGCACCAGCCCGAGAAGTAAATCAGGTGATGCTAAGAAGAAAAGTGGTTGGGTAAAGCCTGATGGAACTCCGCTGCGCAAGCGAAAAGGTGATTATTTTCCTGACCAGGAAATTAATAAGCGCAAACCTGCACAACGCTCTAAATCAGGTTACCCGGGATCCTCTAGTGATGCTCCCCGACCCGATAAACGCGACTTTAAAAACCGTGACGAACGTGACGATTCGCGGTCAGGATATACAAAAGGACCGGAACGTTCAGACCGCAATGAAAAGCCTGGCGACAGAACCACAAGTCCCGGCAGAGCAGACCGAAATGACTCACGAGGCGGTTACGCATCCAGGCCAGAGCGCGAAGGTCGTCCCGAACGATCAAAACGTGATGATTCGAAACCCGATTACAAACCCCGTGACGAACGATCAGAGAGAAGTGATAAGCCGGAGCGTGGCGCAAGACCCGGAAGAGCAGGTCGTGATGCAGCCCGGTCACAATACAGGGGTCGCCCGGATATTGCACCACGGTCAGACAGGACTGACAGGGAAGACTCTCGATCGCGCAAACCGGAAGAATCGTCATCCCGCGAAAGCGGACCTGTTAAACAGGTTAGAGAAGGATCATATGCCGCTTACAAAGCAAGATCGGGTCGCGATGAACGCCCTGAAAGACCGGCAAGAAATTCTGGTGAATCAACACGCCCTTCGCGCGAAGATTCACGCACCCCGTTCAAGAAAAAACCTTTTGAAAAAAAGCGTGAAAAATATTCCGATCGCGATCACTCAAAAGAAATGCGTGGCCGGTTTGATACCAAATCAGGTGATAAAGCACCTAAGCGACGTGAATCGTACAAGAAAAAATTAGCAGCCGGTGAGGGTGATACTACAGCACCGGGTGCCGTTCGATTAAATAAATATATTGCCAATGCAGGAATTTGTTCCCGCAGGGAAGCCGATGATTTAATTACTGCAGGAGTTATTGCAGTTAATGGTGTAGTGGTGACCGAACTGGGAACAAAAGTAAACCCGGGTGATGAAGTAAAATTCAACGATCAAACCCTGAAAACTGAAACCATGGTTTATGTTTTATTGAATAAACCTAAAGATTATATAACTACAACCGATGATCCGGAAGAACGTAAAACTGTTATGAACCTGGTACACGATGCAGGTAAAGAACGTATTTTTCCAGTAGGCCGACTCGACCGAAACACAACAGGACTTTTATTGTTGACTAATGACGGCGAACTCACCAAACGCCTTACCCACCCCAGTAGTAACGTAAAGAAAATTTACCAGGTAGAACTCGACAGCAATCTTACGCAGGAAGACATGGTTCGCGCTGCGGAAGGTATTGAACTCGAAGACGGACCTGCAAGCGTTGATGAAATACATTATGAATCTCCAACCGAAAAAAATGTAATTGGCGTAGAATTGCATTCCGGTCGCAACCGCGTGGTGCGACGTATTTTTGAAGCAATGGAATATAAAGTCCGCAAACTGGATCGTGTTTATTTTGCCGGTCTCACTAAAAAAGATCTGCCAAGAGGAAGATGGAGATACCTTACGGAGATGGAAGTGAACATGCTGAAAATGCTGACTGGCAAGAAAAAGTAGGGTCGAATTAAACCTGTTTTTATTATGGTTAATTTTAAAAGAACCGATTCAGCAGATAATGATTACCTGGAATTAGTGAAACTGCTCGATGCGGAACTGAAGGTGCGTGATGGCGATGATCACGCATTTTTTGCACAGTATAACAAGTCCGACGATATTAAAAATGTAATTGTTTGCTATTCCGATAATCATCCTGCCGGTTGTGGGGCTTTTAAATTTTATTCCACCGGCATTGTGGAAATAAAAAGAATGTATGTCAAAGAATCATTGCGTGGAAAAGGATTAGCATCGGGAATCTTAGTGCGGCTGGAAGACTGGGCAAAAGAATCAGGTTTTTCAGAGTGTATTTTGGAAACCGGCAAAAAGCAACCTGAAGCTATTGCACTCTACATTAAATCCGGTTACAATCGAATCCCCAATTACGGGCAATATGCCAGTGTTGCTTCCAGTGTTTGCATGAAAAAGAGTTTGTGATATAATTTATCCTGATTTTGCATATAAGATTCAATCGCTTATCTTTGAACATGCGCTGCATTCTTAATTATGCGCATTCAATTAATTAGCCGGAACGAACATATTATAATTTCAAAAAATTTATGAACTGGGAAACATTGCTGTGCCTGGGCGACAGCATTACTTTTGGTGCGAGAAGTTATCTTGGCTATCCGGAAATTTGCGGGAGCGTTCTTGAAAAAAAGCTTGAAAAAAAATGGAATGTTATTAATCATGCCACCAATGGGTTTACCACAATTGACCTGGTACGATCGTTAAATCCGGAACTGATTTCCTATAAACAGGTTTTTCCCAGCCTGATTTCAATCATGATCGGAACCAATGATATTAAAAACAAAACGGCTATTTCAGATTTTGAAATTGCTTACCGGCAACTGCTGGTAAAGGCAACACTGTTTTCAGTAAATAATAATATTGTTTGTTTAAAAATTCCACGTTTCACCAATAAAGTTTTTTATCCATATCACTATGATATGAATACTAAAGTGAAAGAATTCAATTTACTTATAGAAAAGCTTGCAGCTGAACACGGGTGCCGTCACTTTGAATTAAACTTAAGTGATGATGATTTTTATGATGGAGTACATTTCAGCAGTAAAGGTTCAACTACCGCAGGTCACCAGTTAGCCAGTTATATATTAAAAGACAAGGGATTTGAGAATTTTACAGATTTGTCAGAAATTACCCTTTCCGCCGATTGACGGAGGAGCACAGGCAACCTATTTCACCACTCTTGGTTTACTGGCAAACGGCGCATCCGTAAAAGTCCTTGCCGTTAATCCGTCGCGTATTACAATTCCACAGGATTCAGCGAATTGCCATAATTACAAGCCGATAATCCAGCAAACTGTTAATGTGGATACACGGATCAGCTTCTGTAAAATCGTCTCAAATCTTTTTAAGAAAGATTCCTATTTCACTGAAAGATTTTATTCCGAAGAATTTGCCAAAGCACTTTCTGAAATTTTAATTAACGAAAAATTTGATATTATCCAGTTTGAGCATGTTTACATGTGCATTTATATGGATCTGGTTCGAAAATTATCATCTGCAAAAATTACATTGCGACCCCAAAACCTTGAACACATAATATGGCAACGGTATATGCAGGGAATGCATAATCCGTTCAAGAAATTTTTTATTAACTATTCGGCAGAGCGTCTAGCCTTGTTCGAAAAACATGTGGCCCTGAATGTGGATATGATTTTCCCGTTAACCCATGAAGATGCCGTAACATTCAGAAATTTTGCTCCCGGAACTCCTACAGAAGTCATTCCTATGGGCTATGATCACAAGAAACTTGACTGTTACAATTATGACCGACAGTACGAAAATGCTGTATCTTTTTATCATCTAGCATCTATGGACTGGCTTCCTAATGAAGAAGCAGTTCGGTGGTTCATGGATCACGTATCGTTAAAGATAATTGCTATGCATACTGATATAAAAATATACCTTGCGGGAAGAAAAATGCAAAATAAATTTTTAAATAAAACGGGGACGAATATAATTATAACAGGCGAAGTTGGCGATCCTTTGGTATGGCAGGAAAATAAAACAGTGATGATAGTACCTTTATTATCAGGCAGCGGGATCAGGGCAAAAATTATTGAAGGACTTGCACTTGGTAAAACAATAATAAGCACCACTGTGGGTGCCCAGGGAATTGCTTACACAGAAAATCATAATCTTTTAATCGCAGATACACCTGAGGAATTCGCTCAGCAAATGAGTCGGTGCTTTACGGATAAAGAATTTTGCAGGCGTATAGGAGAAAATGCACGGCAGCTAAGTATAAATCATTACGAATATAAATCCTGCGCAACAAAAATGATTGATTGTTATCACCAGCTTTTAACCTCCGAAATATATACGCATAATTAACAAAGTACTATCCTTTCCGAATTTCAGTGTTGGTTACAGACTGACATCAAGTGCAGGATTTTGTCCCGGAGAAAATTCTGCACTTACTGTAATCAGTTCCCAATTTTCCCTGAACCACTTTATCGTATTATCAATGCCTTTTTCAAAATTATAATCAGCATGAAATCCCAATGCTTGCTTTGAAAGGGCCGTATCACCGGTAAAGAAAGGACGCTGATCCCATTTCCTGGAATTCATAATTCGTACACCTGCAGTGTTCCCTGTTTTTTGATTTATGATTGCTGCAAGTGCATGTATGGGTACAGCTCTTCCTGATGCAATATTATAGGATCCTCCAATAGCACTTTCATGAAACCCTGCTCTCAATATTCCATCTACAGTATTATCTACATAAACAAAATCACGGGCCATTTCATCATTGCCTGTCAGCGGAAGCGGTTGTCCCGATAAAGCCCAATAAATAAAATTAGGAATTACATTCCGGTATTGTCCGGGCACTTCGCCGGGTCCATAGTTATTAAATAATCGCACTGTTGTGACGGGCAAACCGAAATGATAAAAATAAAACTTGCCATAAGCTTCTCCACACATTTTGGAAATGTAATAAGGTGATCCCAAATCTATCGAAACATCATCTTCACGAAAGGGAAGACTGGAAGCCGCTCCATAAGCGCCCCCTTCCGAATTGGTATACACAAACCGCTTTACATTACCCGACAGTTTCGCATATTCATACACTTTTATCAAACCAAGTCCATTAACTTCTTCATTTATTAAAGGATAATTGACTGAATTCTGGTTGGCAAAAAATGCAGCAAGATGAAAAATTATTTCAGGTCTGTACGAAAATGCCCGCAACAAATCATTTTCATTTCGAATATCACCTTTAATAAACGTAATGTTTTTATTGTTTGGGATATTCCATTCATAAGCTGAACTCATGTTATCGAAAATAATAACCCGCGCAGCTCCTATCATTGACAGTTTACGGCAGAGATTGCTTCCAATTGCTCCTGCACCTCCAGTGACCAAAATGACCTTTCCGGAGTAAAATGATTCATCGTATTTTTCAGTCATAGAATTATTCTTTTATTTCATAATGGATCTTCCAGGGTAATTTCCTGATCGCTTCTTCATCCTGTACAGATTACCGATTCCAGTCAAAAGAACAGGATCTTCAGGCCTGGCTCCCGGGCAAATCCATGTACGCAGTTGATTACAAACAAGTAAAGCAACAAAACAATATTTTTCACTTCTGCAGGCGAAGTAAAAAGGCGCATCAAATGTAAGAAATCAATTCACCGGGAACCATCTAACTACATATACTTTTTTTTATTACTATTGCTATAGATTTAATAAATCAGGGTTTATATAATCCAATTCATGCATGAAAAATCCGGCAGGCATTAAAGAAGAAATTTTAAATCAAATAAATGACATCCTGGCTTCGAAAGTCAGTGATGCAATGAAAGCTATTGAATCCGTTAAAGAATCGCGGAACAATGATACCAAGAGCAGTGCCGGTGATAAATATGAAACCGGCAGAGCCATGATGCAGATGGAAATGGATAATAACGAAATCCAGCTGGAAAAAGCCTTGCAACAGCAACAGGAAATTTCAAGGATTGACAGTTCCCGTAAACATCAGAAAATTGAGCCAGGCAGTTTAGTGTTTACCAATCACGAAAATTATTTTATTTCCATTGCTATGGGAAAAATTAAAATTGGTGAAACGTATTTTTATGCGATATCCCTTGCTTCGCCCATTGGATTAATTTTGAAAAATAAAATGCGTGGCGATACAATGCAGTTTCAGGGTAAGGAATTAAAAATTTTGGATGTGTTTTGAAAAGGCCGCAAGATGGCCAACATTAAAAATTTAAAAAACAACAAAGGAATCTTAGTTACAAAAAACTTCGCAGTACGGACGCAATGCATTGCGTCCGTACTGCCGATCCAATGACTTTTTCCCTGACTTTCCCCCTTAAATCCGGTAAAATTATCCCGTAAGGCATAAAAAACCCTGTTAATAACTTATAAGACATTGATTTTTAATTAAATATATCTGATAATTATTGATATTTAAATGTTTTAACATGAAATCAAATGTCTAAATTGCACCCTTAAAATTTCTAACTAACAATCCAATAAATGAAAAAAATCACTTTACTAGTTACTTTGGCCGGCTGCCTGAGCCTGCAGGCTTTCAGTCAGGTTGCGAACGATGTTGACCCATCAACCTTGAGCCGCAATGGCCAGATCGCAAAAGCTGGAAATTCAGCTATGACATTCACGAACCCATCTTCAGGTGTTCAAATCAACAATTATGTTAACAAAGGTGGAACTCCTTCGGCAGCAGTTGCTTATGTTGACGATTTCAGTCAGCCAAGTGATACTAACGGCCTTAAAGCCCGCGGTTACCTTCCTTATTACCGTGGAACGGGTGCAATGGGAACTTCAGCTGCCTGGTTCCAGGGAAATACTGCCAACTGGACTGATTTCAACAATGGTTCTGATGAATATGTAAGTTCTAATTACAATTCAGTTACCGGTTTAAATGATATCGACAACTGGCTGGTATTGCCGGCACTTGATGTTGCATCAGGAGATGTGATCTCTTTCTATTCACGCTCACCTGCAGCCTCAACTTTTCCTGATTCTATCCGTGTTATGTATTCTGCCGTAGGCGATTCTACACCGGAAGCAACTACATGGGTGCAGTTAGGTAACTTCAAGGTGAATACAACCGGTGCCTGGTTACAGGATCAGTTTATTGCTCCTGCTGCAGGAACAACTGCCCGTTTTGCAATCCGTTATGCAGTAGTTGGGGGTGGACCACTGGGAAACAACAGTGACCTGATTGGAATTGATCAACTGGAGGTATTTACACCTGCTGCCTTTGATGTTGAAGCAGTTTCTGTTTCTTCACTTAATGCTGAGTATACAATGATTCCACTCTCACAGGTTGTAGGTTCTACTCTTTCAGGATCTGTTAAAAACAACGGACTGAATGCAACTTCAGGTGGTTCGGCACTATTTGAAGTTATTGATACCGTTTCTGCTGCAGTTGTTTTCTCTGAAAGCGTTACGCTTCCTGCTATTAATCCGGGAGCAACTACAGTTGTTTCAACAACAGGAAGTTTTACTCCTGCTGCAGTAGCTAACCTGCGTGCTAAAATTACCCTTACTTATCCCGGTGATGCAAATTCTGCAAATGATGTTTCACAATCAATTGTAACAGCAATCACAGATTCTGTATTCGCACGTGATGACAACCAGACAACTGGTTCATTGGGTATCGGTGCAGGTCCTGCCAGTGGTATTGTAGGACAAAATTTCGAAGTGAGTAATGCTACTGATCTGACTTCAGTATCTTTCTTCCTTACTGATGCTTTTGATCCGAATCCTGCCGGCTCACCTGTTTATGCAACTATCCATGCTCAGCCTGTTGGCGGAACACCAAGTGCTACTATCCTAGCAACAACTACTACATTAAACGTGCTTCCGGGAACTATCGCTACCGGTGGTCAGTGGTTCACACTTCCAATTGATGGTGCATCACTTGCAATAACTGCAGGTCAGTACTATGTTGGAATTCATGAAGTAGATTCTATTGTTCCTCTTGGAACAACAGGACAGATTGTTACTCCCGGAACTGTTTGGGTTTCCTGGAATTCAATTCCTTCACCTCCTGCTGTTAACGGATGGGCTGCTGCAGAAGATTTCGGATTCGCAATAACATACAACCTGCGTATAAACTTCGGCACCCCGACAGCAATCAACGAAGTAAATGCTAACTCAACGCTTGTTAGTGTGTATCCTTCTCCTGCTACTTCTGATCTTACAATTACATTAGATAAGTCAATCAGCACTGCTGATATCGCAATCTACAATTCAATTGGTATGCTTGTTAACTCTATCAATAACGTTAATGGTATCACTAAAGTTGATGTATCTGCATTTGCAAAAGGCATCTATACTGTAAAAGTTATCAGCAGCGGCAAAGAATATACTCAGCGCTTCACTGTAACAAAGTAATAATTGTTCCTCTTATTAAAATGCCTCACCTAACAGTGGGGCATTTTTTTTTAGATTAATTTTTTTTGAATATGAATTCCGGAATAAATTTTTTAATAATTTTAGATCAGGAACCTATTTAAAACCCAAAGCATGAATCCAATTTTTAAAAACATCCTGGCCGTAATTGCGGGACTAATTTTTGGAAGTGTAATTAATATGAGTATCGTGGGGTAAGGCAATTTTATTCTTCCCCCGCCAGGTGATGTGGATACTATGGAACGATTAAAAGCTACCATGCCACTCTTTGAAACAAAACATTTCCTGACACCCTTTTTAGCTCACGCAATCGGAACTTTCGCCGGAGCAATGCTGACCGCCTTTATTGCGGCCAGTCGTAAGCTGCAATTAGCATTATTTATCGGGGTATTTTATCTCGCCGGTGGTGTAACCGCTGTATTTTTATTGCCTTCTCCAACCTGGTTTACCATTACTGACCTGGTATTGGCATATATTCCTATGGCTTACCTTGCCGGGAAACTTGTCGAAAAAAGAAATCAAAAAGCCAATCATTCGCACTAATTCATTTTCATTTTACCTTTTCCTTTTCACATAAAAATCCTTGACCAATGACTAATGTTTATTTAATGTCTCATCCCGCCTCATTCTGCTGATGCGACATCTGACTGTTCACACGAATCAATGCTGCTTTTAAATGACGCTTGTAATCATCCTGGAGCCATTTTACATAACTCTCTGAAGTTTTGCTAAGGCAACGTGCGTAAACACGAACACGGAATTCAATTTCGTCTTTTAACAACGTTGCCAGGTGCAGCGCTTCTTCGAGATTTGAACTGTTTTCCCAACACATGTTTAAGTGCTGTTTAATTGAACTTTCAACAACCTCCTTGGGTCGCTGTCCTTTACTTATTGCGAGCCGGTGTGCAGCAGGTACATCAAAATATATTTCCTTCGACTTACTGAATTTGCTGCATAATTCCTCCGGCATTTCATATTTGTAACTTTGCTCAATAGCTTCATCACTGATGATACCTGCATAATACATTTCGGGTGATTTAAAAATAGCAGCCCAGTCGATAGGTTCATCCCATAAACCGAAACGGTTAAGATTATTTCCAAGATCAATTACCATGAATTCTTTTTTATCGGGAAGCACACGTGAACCACGGCCGATCATCTGGAAATAAAGTGTGAGTGATTTCGTGGCACGATTAAGAATAATACTATCAACCGTAGGTTCATCAAATCCTGTTGTTAATATACTCACCGACGTTAGTATCGCATCGGGCTTATCTTTGAACCATTGAAGAATTTCCTTTCGTTCCTTTGCGCTGTGTGTATGATCGAGATGTTTAATATCGTAGCCGGCCTCCTGAAACGTTGCAAAAACGTATTGTGAAGTAGCAATTCCGTTATTGAAAATCAGGGTTTTCTTACCAAGACTTTTTTCCCTGTATGCGCTCAGCAGTTTATCCTGCATGGCATGATTGTTATAAATATGTTCCGAAGAGCTTACGGTATAATCACCGGATCGTCCTACCTTTAGCGAAGTAAGTCCGACATGGTAATGATAGGTTGTGGCTTTCGCCAGGAAACCCATGTCGATAAGCGATGAAATACTTTCGCCAACAATAAGTTCATCATAATTATCGCGCATGCGAATTGTAATGTTTGAACTAAGCGGTGTTGCGGTCACCCCCAATACAACTCCCTTTTCATAAAACCGCAGCAGTTTGCCAAAGGAATTATAATGCGCCTCATCAACAATCATCAACCCGATATTGTCGAGGTTAAGTATTTTATCACGCAAGCGGTTATTGAGTGTTTCTACCATCGCCACAAAACACATATAATCATTGGGAACAGGAAGCTCCTTAACTGCGCTGTCGATGATTTTATTCGACACCCCGAATTCATCCAGCATTCGTGAAGTCTGTGCACATAATTCCAGCCTGTGGGTAAGAATCATCACTTTTTTTCCGGTACTCTGGATATACCGTTTTGCGATCTCTGAAAATATTACAGTCTTGCCTCCTCCGGTCGGAAGCTGATACAACAAATTGTAGCGTGATGGATGATCTTTTAGCCGGCCTAATATTTCATCAATAGCCTTATGCTGATAAGCATAAAGTTGTTTGCCGATTTTACTTTCGGCTGATTCAATACCTTGTGAATTTTGGCTGATGGTAGTCATTGATTAACTGCAAAGATACCACCAAGACGTTGTTAAATGGAAGAAATGCTGTTTTATGTTTTAAAAAGGAGACTATCGTCTTCGCCCACCCCTCTTTGAACTTCCGGAACGGCCACCACCCGTGGGCCTGCTATCCTTGCCTTTATCACCTTTTCTTTCACGACCTGCAGGAGCAGAATGCTTTTTGGTTACCGGTTTATCTGTTCTGCTTTTTCCGCTTGCCTCAGTTTGTCTTTGCGGATGTGAATTCACGTTTTCCGATGATGAAGCTGCAATGAGTTTAAAAATTCCCTGCAACTCAGCGGGAGTTAAATCTCTCCAGTCACCCGGAGGTAGTCCTTTGAGCCCGACATTCATTATTCGTACCCGTTCCAGTTTGGTAACTTCGTAACCGAAATGTCCACACATCCTTCGTATCTGCCGGTTCAATCCCTGTATCAGTGTGATCCGGAAAATAAAAGGTGTTTCCATACTGACTTTGCATTTCCTGGTAACAACGCCCAATACGGGAACACCGCCCGCCATCCCGCTAAGGAATTGCTCTGTAACGGGCTTATTAACAGTTACCAGGTATTCCTTTTCATGTGCATTTTCGGCACGTAAAATCTTATTGACTATATCGCCGTCGTTAGTCATGAAAATAAGGCCCTGTGAATCCTTATCAAGCCTCCCGATTGGGAATACACGTGCACTGTGATTCACAAAATCAACAATGTTACCCCGGGTATTTTCTTCCGTTGTGCATGTAACGCCCACAGGTTTATTCACAGCTAAATAAATTTTATCTTCTGCAACCCGTGGTTCGAGTTGCATTCCGTTAACCGTTACCTTATCACCCGGCATCACAGGATCTCCAACCTTTGCTTTCCGCCCATTGATAAGCACCACACCCTTCTCAATAAACCGGTCGGCTTCACGGCGGGAACATATACCGCTTTCTGCAATAAATTTATTTAACCGGATTGAATTATGCTGTTCCATTGTAGTTGCAAAATAAGATAAAAAAAACCACGTACGGCTACATCCTGAATTTAGAACATTTTTTTATTTATCAGTTCTCTTTCATATTTACCGCTACTTATCACTTACCACGAAATTAAAAACCATGAAAAAACTACTGAAAATTATTGGTATCCTGATCCTGATTGTTGCTACGGGAGCAGCGGGATTTGCGTCCTTTATTGCCATAAGGGGCATTCCCGAATATGAAGCAAAAGTACCGCAGGTTCCAGATGTAACAGTTACTCCTGAACGTTTAGAACGAGGCGCTAAAATGGCCGCTATGTTATGTCAGCATTGTCACCTCGATGGCGAAAAAAATGCCCTTACGGGGAAACACATGATTGAAATTCCTGAGTTCGGAGTGATCAATGCCAAAAACATAACTAATGATAAGGAGTTCGGAATTGGCAAATGGTCCGACAGCGATCTTATTTATTTTTTACGCACCGGGATTCATCCGCAAACCGGACAGTATGTGCCACCCTATATGCCGAAAATGGTACATATTTCTGATGAAGATATGTATTCGTTAGTTGCATACCTGCGTTCCGACAAGCCCGAAGTACAGGCGGTGCAATCGGAATTACCCGAATCCCAGCCCTCTTTTCTTACAAAGTTCTTAAGTTTAGTGGCATTTAAGCCCTTTGATTATCCTACCGCTCCTATTCCGGGTCCGGACACTACCAAGCCCGTGGAATGGGGGAAATATTTGGCTTTATACCAGCTTGAATGTTATGCCTGTCATTCAAAATCATTCGAAACAATGAACATGCTTGAACCCGAAAAGTCGGAAGGTTTTTTTGGCGGCGGCAATCATATAGGCACAGCTGACGGTTCAAAAATTGTTTCAAGAAATTTGACACCCGATGAAGCAACCGGGTTGGGTAATTGGACAGAAGCGCAATTCATAAATGCAGTTAAATTTGGAATACATCCTAACGGTCCTGCCCTGCGGCCTCCCATGCTTCCGTTTGTGCAGTTAACCGAAAGTGAACTGAAAGCGATGTGGGCGTACCTGAAAACGGTTCCGAAAATCAATAATAAAATCGACAGGGGCGTTTGATACTAGTTAAGTTAATAATCCATAATCATTATCACTGAAAAAAAGTGTGAGATGATTATGGATTTTTTATTTGCTCCTTTAGAATTTGGGGACCCTTTGAAGAAATGTAATATTTTTCATCATTTTTATACCCATTTATTCTAATTTTTAGTATTTTGCAGAATATAATCCCGGCTTTTTGCAACCACCGGATTAAAAACACACCTCCATGAACCATTTCCTGCTGACCGCAATAATTATCCTGACGGGAATTAATTATTCGACTGCACAAACTCGCGATATTTTTCGTACCAACCTCTGTCAGCGCTGGCAATTAAGTGAACTTGAAATAAAAGCATCAGGAAAAAAAATAACACCTGATAAAAAAATGCTGCAAAACTTTCTCGAATTCGATCCTGATGGAACTTTCAGGAGTTTTGAAGATGGTGTTATGGTCAATGGAAAGTGGAAGGCCGATGAAATAAAAATGGAAATTGTGAATACCGATTTTGACAATCAGAATATCACTTCGCCGCTGATTTTTACTATCGTTTCACTCACTAACACACACCTGGCAATAACCACCAATCCAAATGCAGAAAAAGTTATCATTATGCACTACGTTGTTGGGGGCATGAAATCGAAGCCTTAATTATGAAGATCTGATTTTGGATTTGACAATTTAAACGGAATTGTATCAGATTTTTTAAGGGTTTATAATTCGGTGTCCGTTAACATTTTTGTAAGGAATACATGAAAATATCAGGGACGTTCAACAAAATTTTCTTACCCCCTCCATATTACTAAAAAACTGTTTATCAATAAACTATAAATTTTTTACACCTTTTTTTTAGTTTTTTTGTTAGACTAATCTAACTTTTATATCTTTGCGGGTATAAATAATAATTTAGATTAATCATGAATCTGATTTTTCACTATAAAAAGACCTTAATTCTGGTGGCATCGCTTGCGATGGTGGTGGCATGCACCAAATTTGAACCACCGCTTCCTGAAGATGATAAAGTACTGGACGGGCCGGTCGAAGGTTTAAGCTATGCTCAGAATGCCCAATTTCTTGCCGGTGATATTGCTTTTAATAATGATCTGTTTAATTCTACCAATGGTTTGGGTCCTTTGTTTGTAGCTACAAGCTGTGGCAGTTGTCATGCAGGCGACGGCAAAGGAACACCATTTACCACACTCACCCGATTCGGTCAAACCGACAGCACCGGAAACCAGTTTTTGCATCTTGGAGGACCCCAACTTCAAAACCGTGCCTTGCCGGGTTATCTTCCTGAAACACTTCCGGCAGGAGCCACTCATTCCAGTTTCACACCTCCGGCGAACACCGGGCTTGGATTCCTGGAACTGGTTAGTGATGCTGATATTCTTGCAATGGCTGATCCTCACGATGCTGATGGCGATGGCATTTCGGGTGTACCTAACTGGAATAACGTTCCGGGGTATGTGAAAATACCAGCAGGTGCATCCACACAGAATGGAAAGTTTATTTGCCGGTTTGGTAAAAAAGCGGCAACATTTAATCTGCATCAGCAAACCGTAACTGCATACAACCAGGATATGGGAATAGGCTCAACTTTTTTCGCAACCGATCCCTATAGCGGACTTGATGGCGATCCTGAAGTAACCGATAATGTTGTGAATAACGTTGTGGCCTACCTGCAGATGCTGAAGGCACCGTTACAACGTAATGCAGGATCTGCGGATGTAATAGCAGGGAAAAACATTTTTAATCAAACCGGGTGTGAAAGTTGTCACCGCGAATCGCTTAAAACCGGCCCCTCACCCATAGCCGCTCTTTCAAATACTGTTTTTCATCCGTACACTGATCTTTTGTTGCATGATATGGGAATCGATCTCGATGACGGATATACTGAAGGCAGTGCTAAGACTTACGAATGGCGAACACCTCCTTTATGGGGATTAGGCTTGTCGCCGAAATCACAGGGAGGTCACTATTTCCTGATGCATGATGGCCGGGCCAGAAGTATTGAGGAAGCCATTCTGCTTCATGGTGGCGAAGCTGCGCAAAGCAGGATGAATTTCCATCAACTTTCAACGGGCGACAAAAAATTACTCATTAAATTTTTAGAATCACTTTAATGGACCGCAAATCATTTATTAAAACATGCGGACTAGCCTGCATAAGTGGCGGTGTGATTTCGGTACTGCTTTCAGGATGTGCAGGAAGTAAAATGATTAATGGCACTGTAGCAGGTGAATACCTTGTCATTTCAGCAGATGAATTTTTACAAGTAAAAAAAGAATTAACAACATTTCGGAAATATGTCATTGTGCAGCACCCTCAAATGAAATATCCTGTGTGTGTTTACAGGTTATCAGACAACGATTATAGTGCCTTACTGATGCGATGCACCCACCAGGGTAATGAACTTTCCGCATACGGTGAAAAGCTTCAGTGCGCTGCTCATGGAAGTGAATTCGACATCCGGGGAATTGTGAAATCAGGACCTGCCAGCGAACCTCTTCGAAAATTTCCGGTAGTGTTGGAAAATAACCAGCTTAAAATTTCATTAAAAGCATGATGAAGAAAATAAATTTGCTGATGTGGTGTTTACTGGTGGGTACATTGCAAATCAATGCACAAATCGACTCCACTCTTTTTCACCGGATTGAAACCGATTCCACAAAACAAAAATTAAATATGGATGCTGTATACGACAGGCCATTTCTGGGAATTGGCAAACTTCCCGTATCTGTTGGTGGTTATGCGGAAGTCAACTGGCAGCACATTGGTACGGATGGCGTATCGGAAGGCCACCAGTTTCAAATGCGCCGTATGACACTTTTTGTCGCATCCACTGTCAGTAAAAGGATTAAATTCCTGAGTGAAATTGAATTTGAAGAAGGCGGTAAAGAAATTGCAATCGAATTCGCATCGATTGATGTGGAGTTTCATCCCCTGTTAAACTTGCGTGCAGGAATTGTAATGAATCCCATAGGCGCATTTAATCAGAATCATGACGGTCCGAAATGGGAATTCACCGACCGGCCAGTCTCCTCCACACAATTGTTACCGGCCACATGGAGCAATGCCGGTTTCGGAATATTCGGAAAGACTTATGCAAATGACTGGATGTTTGGTTATGAGGCTTATCTATCAGGAGGTTTTGATAATTCAATAATTGATAACAGTGAAAATAAAACTTTTTTACCGGCTTCAAAGGAAAACGAAGAGCGCTTTGAAGAATCGGCAAGCGGAACTCCGTTGGTAACTGCTAAAGTAGCAGTGAGGCACACTGTAATGGGCGAAATTGGTTTATCGTGGATGGGTGGTGTTTATAATAATTTTGAGGATGACGGAATAGTACTTGATAAAAAACGGAGGTGTGATGTGTTCGCAATCGATTATAATGTTACGGTTGCATTCACTCAAACTTTCATCACTGCCGAGTATGCGTGGGTATATGTAGATATTCCCTCAACATATTCCCAACAATATGGCAACCGGCAACAGGGTGGATTTTTGGATCTGGTTCAACCGGTATTAAAACGAAAAATGTTTGGATGGGAAGATGCTGTGCTGAATATTGCCTGCCGGGTGGAGTATGTTGACTGGAACACCGGCCGTTTCCGGGAAACGAATACGGCAATTGGTGATGAATTAAGAAGCATTATGCCGGCAATAAGTTTCCGCCCGACAACTCAAACTGTGTTCCGGTTAAATTACCGCATCCAGCGTCAAACTGATCTTCACGACAACGATCCGGCAAAAACAGCGGGTTTTAGCTTTGGGATTTCAACTTATTTTTAGTATTGAAAAATTAACATTTTGAATGTGGATTTTAACGGATTTGCCACACCTTAACCTCTCCAAAGGAAAGGGGAACATTTTTCAGTAATATAAAATTCCTGATCCCTGAAGTTTGCCTTCGCGAAGACGCTCAAAAAGCCTTAAGGGTTCTTAACATATTTATGTCTCTGTCCCCTAATGACCCAATAACTTAATGACTTAATAACTTAATGACCCATTTCCAATTCCCCGACTTTAAATTAAATTCCGTAAATTTGAACAACTACAGCATTTAATTTCCTTTGTAAAATTTTCTTTATGCCAAAAATCACAATACTCATTTCAAGTATACGTACCGGACGAAGAAGTCCGAGAGTTGTTACTTATTTTAAGAAGTACATTGAGACAAACAATCTTGCAACCGTAGAAATTCTGGATTTAAAAGAATATAATTTCCCGGTATTCGATGAGCGGTTACGGTTTCAAAAAGAGCCTACTGAAGGAATGCTTGATTTTTCTGCTAAAATAAAGGCGGCAGAAGGAATTTTAATTGTGACCCCGGAATATAATGGAGGCTACCCTCCTGCTTTAAAAAATGCAATCGACCTGTTGTACGAAGAGTGGCACCGAAAGCCTGTTGCCATCAGTACAGTAAGTGACGGACCTTTTGGGGGCGCTCAGGTAATCACATCCTTACAATTCGTACTCTGGAAAATGCGCGCATGGACAGTACCTGCCATGTTCCCCGTCCCAAAAGTAAGTGAAACATTTAATGAAACCGGTGAACCTTCTGATCAGGCTGCCACCGACAAACGTGCAAAAACTTTTATCGGCGAATTATTGTGGTGCATGGAAGCGGCAGGTAAGATGAAGGAAAAATAAATTAATCTAAATAAATTTAATTTTTCTCATCGCAAAAATACACATACGAAGAAGAATTAGTCCATGCCTGAATCTTGAAATATTAGTTTCTCCGTAAGTCCGGTCCTGATATCTTATAGGAAGTTCAACTATTTTAAGATTTAATTTAAATGCTCCAAAAAGCAAATCAAAATCGCCAAAAGGATCAAAATCGCCAAAAAATTTTCTGTTGGCTGCCAGTTTCAGGTAATCAGTTCTGCGTATCACCTTAGTTCCGCAAAGCGTATCCTTGAGAGGTTGTGACAACAGCCAGGAAAACATAATGCTAAAAAATTTGTTGCCAATAATATTTAAAAACCGCATGGCTTGTTTTTCCATTGGATAAACCAATCGGCATCCATTTATGAAATCACCCTTACCTGATACGAGAGTATTATAGAATTTAGGGAGATCTTCCGGCGGCACTGTTAAATCAGCATCCAGAATCATTAAAATATCCCCTGTAGCAAGTGAGAAACCTTTTTTAACCGCATCATATTTTCCTTTTCCCTCTTGTTTTGCTATAATTATCTCGTGTTCCCCCGAATACTTTTGTGCAATTTCCTGTATTTTATCCCATGTATCATCGGTAGAATTACCTTCAACAAAAATTATTTGTTGTTTCAATCCGAATTTTGGAATTCGCAAAAGCCCATTTTCAATATTTCCGGATTCATTCCGTGCAGGTATTACAATAGAAACTGAGCTTTCACGGCTGGCACTTTCAATTTCATCAAGAAAGGGTTTGGCGAATGAATAATTATTAATGGTAAAAAATTTAATAAAAGGCAGGGTAGCTATGTACTTATTAAGAAAATTAGAAATTAGCGGTACATAAACAGGAAGCAGCATCCGCTTTGTTTCCCGGTATACATCAAATCCCGAAATATATAGTAGATTTTTAATATCGGGTTGAGTAAGCCAATTCTGATTAGGAGTTGGAGTTTTCAAGCCGGTCTTTTCAAAAAATTTCAAAAGAGGTTCCCACAAGTGATTGTAATATGTGACAATAACCTTAGTTTGGGCATGACTTATTTTTTTTATTTCTTCAAAAACTTTTTGAATGTCTGGTGTGTGCCCAATCAAGTTTGAAATTATTACCAAATCAAACTTCTCTTCCAGTTTAAGTTCCTCTGCATCCATCAAATAAAAACTGATGCCGGGATACTTATTTCTTGCAACTGAAATCATATTAGGGCTAAAATCGATTCCCGTTTTCCGCCTACCTTTTATAGAACCTATGAGATCACCAGCACCACAACCTATTTCAATTACGTTTAAAGTATCGTTTGAAAAATAATTGCAATAATTGATTATTTCTTCCCAGTAGTAATTGTGTTTTCTTCTTGAGCCGGCATGCTTGGCAGCGAGTCGTTCAAAATGATTTTTGATTTCCTGCTTTTTAATCTGGATATTCTCAATCATGCTTTTCTGACAATAATAAATGCAAACATTGAAAATTTAAAAAAGGAAAGAAAATGATCGAGACCGGAAGTAAACCGAAAAAGGAAATCAGGTATTAATTGTTTCATTGTAAGTCCGCCACTAAGCAAATACCGGAATGCAGTATGGTACTTTATTGATTCAATTTTTAAATGAGGGAACTCTTTTTCAAAAATTTTCCTGTCTCTTTCAAAAACTATCCAGGGTAAAGCTCCATTGGCACCCGATAATGATCCATTATTTATAATTCCCCAATGCCCTGCAGGATCGAAAGGCTCATGATGGAAATTTGTAAATATAAAACGTGGCCACACTGAATTCCAAGGCTCGGACATTACTAATTTACCTCCGGGTTTTAATACCCGATTTACCTCCGATAAAAAACCACGTGGATCGGGAATATGATGAAAGACATCAATCATCATAATTCCGTCAACGGATTCATTTTCAAAGGGCATATTTTCCCCACCGAACACCAAATCGATATCGGGTAAACTAATAACATCGGATGTAATCACTCCAGGCATAAGTTCTTTTGCGAAACCTCCGCCACTTCCCAATTCTACGAAAACACCTTCACTGGTATAACCCGAAAACTTTTTCAATTTATTATACCAGTCAATATATAAGGATTTCAGGAATTGCTTCTGTTGTATAATATTCTTATGAATCAGGGATCTTTCAGGAGAATCCAAATCGTGTTCATCAACCTCCTTTAATTTAAGCCACCTCATATCAATATCTTATCTCATACAAATATGCAGGCTCGGTTTCTCCGACCTGCTTCACCAGTCTGACTTTTTGCGGATACTTTTGCGCAACCGGCTGCAACATCCGGTGAAGCGTATTTATAATGTACCCATCTACTTTTTTAGGATTACGACGCAGACTTCCTAACATTACATGGGTCACTTTATTTTCCCTGAGTAAAGT
>JBBQQQ010000011.1:0-127665 GCA_038215705.1 Bacteroidia bacterium | reverse complement strand
ATCCCCCCTCTCCGGACCAAATGTTTGTATCGGAGACAGGAATCTCATTCCGGAGAGGGGCCGGGGGTGAGGGAGAATAAAAAATGTTTTCGTCAGGACAGGCTAATCGCATTCCTCATCCCCAACCCTTCTCCCGAATTAGCATTACGAATTTGAAAAATGTTTTGGTCGGGAGAAGGGAGTGAGATCAATCAAATATCATTCCCCCTCTCCGGACCAAATGTTTGTATCGGAGACAGGAATCTCATTCCGGAGAGGGGCCGGGGGTGAGGAAGAATAAGGAATGTAATTTCGTAGAGGATCCGGCAGTGAGGCTGAGCTGTGAATTTGATTCAGAGGAGGGGTTGTGAGTGAATAAAACTCAATGGGTTTTCTCTTTTCCTATTAATTTCCCTTAGGAGATATTGAAGGGGTGAATTGAAACCCAATTGACCAGGGTGCACTTTGTAATTTCTTCTGGGTGCTGAGCATCGTCCCTGTAAACTTAATTCGGAATTGATCATGAATAGTTACTCCAAGAATTGCTTGGACAGTTGAAAAGTCTTTGAAGGTCCGACCCTCATAAAATTTATCATTACCAAAAGTGTAACCAAACGGTATTTGTGCAAAAAAACTGAAAACATTTTTGTCCGTTCTCAAGAATAAACTAAAATCGCCTCCAATAAAGTTATTTACATTATTGTTTTTTGTGTTAGGATCATCAGGAATTAAATCAAACCCAAACCTATTTAATACATTGGTTATGAAAATTATGTCATCACTACTATTATGATAGAAGAACACAGGTGATTGAATCCGGAAGGCAAATTGCCCTCCATTTGTTATCAGTTTTTGATAATCACTTTTAATTTCTTCAACAGAAGACGTGTCATTATCAGCATCATTTATATTAGCTGCTAAGGAAATTCTAAATGTTCTGAAAAATGCATTTGCAAGCTCTGTATTAAAATTTGTAACATCTTTTGATCTGTTTATTTCTAACGATTGCAAAACCGATACATCGCTTCTTCCATAATAGAAATTATTGAATATTTTTGAAGTATTTCTACGTGTTTTATAAAACGAGTATGTTAAAGGAGCGCTGAATTTTTTAAAATCCATATCCAGAACGATATTATCTTTAATACTATCAATCATTGTTGAATGATGCTGGATTTTAATTTTAGTATCTTTTAGTGCAGTATCTATTATTGCAGCCTTTTGCTTATATATTTGAGTATCTATTTCACTTGATCTTAACGCACTTAAACTGGTTTGTAGAGAATCCGCTGTAAATTTATGAATTTGCAAAAATTTATTAGTATGTAGAAAAGTGTTACTTTTTAATAGATCAATTGAATTGGAAGTTTTAATTATTGTCCTGTGTCGCTTAGAATACAAATAAACGACATGGTAATCTTTCGTAAACAACAAAGTATCTTTATAATTATAGGATCGTAATTTAAGTACAACCTCAAAAATTCTTGTCTGATCTTCAGCATCAAATTTTTTTAATTTTCTCTTAAATCGCCTTAAATCGGAACTGCTATCTAAAGCATTCGGTGATTTTTTCGATGTGATAATATTGGTATAACGTTTTACAGATGCATCGCTTAAAAAATGAATGCCATAGGTTCCAAATTTGGTAGATTGCACTCTTTGAGGTAACTGCCCTTTAAATTTCGGAATGGGACTTACCTGAGAATAACTATTGACCGTTAAAAAGATAATTAAACAGCAAAGAATTGATATTTTTAAAATTGTTTTCATAAGTTATAGAGATAGTTGTTTAAGGCAAAGGTTTAGGAATTTTGTTTAGTCTTATCCGGGGTAATGATGATTTCACCCCCGTATTTTCCCCGGGGCTATTTACCCCCTTGGCAGATATAAATATTTCATGGATCTTTGGAAAAACTAAAACAAAGCCCTATGAAACATTTAAGCGTATTGATAATTATTTTTATTGGCATTCACGGTTGGTGTATGGCACAGGATAAATCAAAAAACGAGATTAAAAGCATTAAAGATGCGCCCGTATCTCATTCCGAATACAAATTGATCAAAGGGGAAAGAGAGGACGCTTATGATATTCGGTCAGGCAGTAACGCTATCACACCGGTTTTTATCGATCCGGTTTTATCCGCATCAGAATTTGCTGCTTTTATTAACGAGTCAAATAGTAATGGTTATAATAGTATCCGGTTTTATCCCGGTCTGGTGGATAGCGGGAAAGTGGTGTTGATACTGTGCGCTGCTAAATCATCAGATTCTTTAGAAAGAAATTACCATATACTTAAATTTGGTGATTATACAAATAAACTTAAATTGGATACCGCAAAGTCTACAAGGGATGAAGCATTGGCGTTACATAAAGCTTATCTGAATTTGGTACGTATTGATGGTAAAACTCAACCTTCATATGGTTTAACAGATTCTTCATTTAGAAAATCGAGACGCTATTCAGTTTCCGAATTAACAACTTTCCTGAATAGTAACATAGGTATTCCAGGATATGGAAATTTTATGATAAAATTAGAAACGGGAATCGTTCCCGATACATTACTTAACGTATTTGAGCAACGATACCCTACTGGTCACCGCCTGTATCATAAAGGGTTTACCGTGTTGATGCATATTCTTGATGAAAATCATGTCCCTGTAATCAACCCATACCTGGAAGTTGATATTAACACACCCAGCCCATACAAAAACCTCTATCTCGAAGTCGGCAACCCTTGTCCGCCCCGATGTGGTGTGATGCATAACAACCAGTAGTTAATATTTCTATATTTATCCCTCAATTCTGGGGATATTATGGATGCGTTCCAACATTGGATTTCAATTCTTAATGTAAGTATTTACGCCGGTCTGTTAGCTGTAGTTAGTTTTTTAGCATTTTATCAGAAGCTAGATAAAAATGAAAAATGGATAACAGGTGTTGTTTTGTTATATACGGGATGTGATCTGGTTGCAACGTGGCTCATATTTCAGGGAAAACAAAATTTGTGGCTTTACAACTGGGCATTATTGCCACAGTTATTAGTAGTGACATTTGTAATGGTTGAGAGCATGAAATCAGTAACGGCAAGAAGGATATTTTTTGGTGGCACACTCATGCTTGCTTCACTACATTTTTTAAACCTGTTGTTTTTCCAGGGTTATGAAATTCTGGCAAACTTTACATATATTCCCGCTTATGGTTGGATGGCAGTTATTGCTTTTTATTATCTCAAGGAACAACTGGAGGATGTAACTGTAATTCCATTCAATTGTATGATTACATGGTTTGCGCTGGCTACATTAATCGATAATGCCGGATCGCTGCCTATTCTATCAGTATTGGGATGGTCCAATTTTATTACGATGCCTGTCGCGTATCATTTATTTGATATAGTGACATGGCTATACGCATTTTGGTTTTTTATTTTATTAACCGGATTATTATGGACGAAAACATCGCTCAGGTCGGCTTTCTTCTTTCGGTAATTACCATAGTCATTTTGTTGCTGGTATTATTGCTGGTCAACCTGATGCTAACCTCCCGCAACCGGAAGCTTAAACACCATGCTGAAATGCTCGGTGTGCAGTCTAAGTTGCGCGAGGAAGTGGCTGCCATTCGTATGGAGGTTGCTGAGGCTACGCTGAGTGATGTGTCACGCGATTTGCATGATGAAGTAGGGCAACTGCTTACCTTTAGCATTCTTCAGTTGGGCAATATGGAGGATTCACCTGAACCCACACGAAAGCAAATGCTGGAAGAAGTTAAACAATCGATTCATGATTCACTGGATTCCATACGCAGCATCGCACGGGGTTTGAATCCGGATTTAATTAATCAACAAGGTCTTGCTGCCTCACTGGAACAACTTCTCGAAAGAGCCGCTTTGCGAACCGGCAAAAAATTTCATTTGCATACAACACCCGGCTTTATAATTCACAATACATCGAACCCGATTATTGTTTTCCGCATCATTCGTGAGTGTGTTACGAATGCTCTCCGACATGGACATGCGGATGAAATCAGGATTGAATTGAATTCGAATAATAACATCGCTTCCATAACAATAAGTGATAATGGGAAAGGGATGTTCAGCAATGATAAAACCGATGGGCAGGGTTTTAAAACCATGAAGCACTACGCCAAACTGATGAACGGGGATTTGAATTTTGAAAGTACTCCCGGAAAAGGAACAAAGATTATTCTTACATTTCCAAACACTTCATTTTGATTTTATGGCAATCACTATCGCTTTGGCCGATGATCATCAACTTGTTCGCAAAGGTATCCGCATGCTTCTTGAGAACATTAAAGAGTTTAAAGTAGTTACAGAAGCTGCAAACGGAAAAGACCTTATCGGAAATATTGCCGCTCTTCCAAAACTTCCCGACCTGGTATTGGTAGATGTTAATATGCCCATCATGGACGGTCATGAAACCGTAAGTACGTTGCGTGCTTCCTATCCCGATCTCAGGATTATCGCACTCAGTGTCAGCGATGAATTAACCGTAATCAGGGAAATGATCCGCCTGGGGGCGAATGCCTATCTGTTTAAAGACTCCACTCCCGAATTATTCCGTAAAGTATTAATGGAAGTTTATGCCAAAGGCTTTTTTTACGACAAGCAGGTTATTGATAGTTTGCTCCTCCCCGATGCAGCGAAAGACCGAAACAAAGGCCAGGAACATTTAATGCTTCGCGATCTCACCAATCGTGAAAAAGAATTTGTGCATTTATGCTGCAGCGAATTTACCTACAAAGAAATTGCCGGCAAAATGGGTGTCGGTCAGCGCACTGTTGATGGTTATCGCGAAAGCGTTTTCGATAAGTTGAATGTTAAATCCCGAACCGGCATTGTGCTTTTTGCTTTTAAAGCTGGAGTGGTTCCTATGAACGAAATGTAAGTGCAGGGCACACCCCAAAGAAGTTGCAAAGTTTAGCGAAAACGCATTCGAAAATCTAATGCTGATGCAAATTTAACCCTTCCACAAAATACATCTCCAGCATCCCGCGGTTTTTCGCATCAATCCGGCCCCGGTATTCGCAAGTAAATTGTTGTTTGATAAGGTCATGTGTTGTGCCGCTGACATTAACCTTACCCGATTCGCACGACGATTCCATACGGCTTGCGATGTTTACGGTATCACCCCATATATCATAGGCAAACTTACGGGTGCCTACAATACCCGACACCACCGGACCGGTATGCAATCCTATTCTGATCTCAAAGGTTTCGAGTCCTTTAAGATGTTGTTCATCACGGTAATGCTTCATGAAATCACGAATTTCGAGTGCGGCTTTTGTGAGATCTGAAGCGTGTGTAGTATTCGAAGTAGGTAATCCTGCAGCACACATGTAGCTGTCACCAATGGTCTTGATTTTTTCAATAGGATATTTTGAAATTATAGTATCAAAAGCACTGAAACAATGATTGATCTCTCTTACTAATTCTTCAGGAGTTACTTTTTCGCTCAATCCTGTAAAATTTTTAAAGTCGGTAAACATAACAGTAACGGATGGGTACATACGCACTTTTGCACCGCCTGTTGCTTTTAGTTCTTCGGCGGTTTCGGCAGGCAGAATGTTAAGCAATAGTGCATCACTTCGATTTCTTTCACGGTTGATACGGTTTCGCTGACGGTAAACCACCAGTGAGAAAACCATGAACCCTACAATTCCGCCAATGGTCATGTTGCGTATTAATTTCTGACGCTTAATCTCTTTCTCCTGCGCTTCCGATTTAACATTTAGCAATTCTATTTCCTGTTCCTTTTTGTCAACCACAATCTGAGTCTGCAGCTCTGCTATACGTCGCGCCGATTGCATATTGAAAACACTATCCTTCGTGGCCGAATATAATTTAAAATAACTCAGCGCTTCAGGAATCCGGTTCAACCCCGAATAGGCTTCATGTAATTCCAGGTAGATTTCAGAAAGTTCTTTTTGCATCCCTAACGCAGACGCTTCTAATGCAGCAGTTTCCAGGTAACTGATCGCCTCATTCCATTGCTTCCTGGCAACTTTTATTTCCCCTATGCCTTTCATGCAATAAACAGTTGCATAACGATCTTTTAATTCGCGTGCGCCTTCCAGGGCAAGCTGCCTTAGCGACATACTTGAATCAAGCAAAATTTTATTCAGATTGTTATTATTAAAGTCTGATAGATAAGGAAAAATTTCTTTTGCCCTTTCGGGAGAAAGCGATGCGGCCTTAAAAAAAACATTGCTGATATTAAACATAGAATAAATTATTCCCCGGGTATCATTCAATTTTTTACGTATGCGCAAACATTCCTCATGATATTTTAATGCAGCAGCATATTGTTTTTGATGAAATATCACCATCCCCAGGTTGTTGTTCGACATGGCGATTCCGGAAGAATCGTTCAGTTGTTTACGTATCTGCAAACTTTTTTCATGGTACAAAAAAGAATTTTCATAATCTGTTAAATTTTCATACACCACACCAATATCATTATATAATACCGACATCCTTGATGAATCCTGCACTTCTTCAGTTATTTTTAAATCCCGTAAAAAATAATTGAGGGCTTCCGCATAACGACTGTGTACAAAACAAACAATACCCGCATTATACAAATTTTTAGAAGCCAGTTCAGGCAAATTATTTTCAATGGATTTTGTTACGGCAGATTCAAAAATAAGAAGCGATTCTTCATAACGGTTAAGCCTGTCGTAAATAGAAGCCTTAGAGGATAAGCCATTTATTATTCCTGCAATATGATTTGTGTGTTCCGCCAGACGGATGGATTCATTTATGCTTTTAATAGCCTGTAGAGAATCTTTTTCAACAAGACTCATGGCTAGTTCACGAAATAACCGGATTCGAATCGTATCTGTTTGTTCATTATCAATTAAAGCGCGGAGACTATCCGGTTGTGAAGCTGCCTCGCAATGGAAAGGAAAAAGAAACCCGAAGTTAAGTAGAAGCATTATCGCAGCAATGAAGCTGAAATTCATTTTTCCTGGTGAAAGCGGGTTTATGGGTTTAGGCATGATATATAGCAAATCACTACAAAGAACGTAAATTTAATTACATCTTATATCATTAACAATCAGTGATGTATGTGTGTGACAGCCTGAATTCGTTCCGCTTGAATTGTATACACATTATTTAGTAAATTTGAAAATCAGAATATATCTTCAGAATTTAATCCACACCATTCAAAATTGTTTGCTATGAAAAATCCTGTTCATTTTATATTGCGGTTTGGTATTATCATTTTTATGTTTGCTTTTATTTTACCCGACAATGTGAAAGGCCAGGTAATTTTATCATCCAATTATACCTTTTCTCAATTTTCACAAACGTATGTACCCATTACAGGTGGTACCGTTCGTGGAACTTCATTGAATGATAATCAAATCTTCAGCAATGTTCCTATCGGATTTTTTATTGCTTATAACGGGGCTTCGTATAATTCTTTGGGAATAAGTTCAAATGGTTTTATATGGTTTGGCGCCACGGCACCTGCAGGTTCTAATTATACACCTATATCAAGCACCACTGCTTCTGCTGCTTACATATGCGCGTTTGCTAAAAACCTTGAAAGCAGGTCAGCTACAGGAGGAGGCGAACTTCGTACCCGTTTAAGTGGAACGGCTCCTCACCGAATTTTTACCATTCAATGGAAGAACTATCAACGATTCTCTTCGGGAACAGCTGATAATGGAGACATCTTTAATTTTCAGATCCGGCTGTTCGAGTATAATCAATCTGTTGAAATTGTTTATGGTGCGATGACTACAAACGTGACTTCCACTGCACAGGTTGGAATGCGTGGTCATGCCAATACTAATTTTATGAACCGGGTTGTGAACTCCACAAATTTGTGGAACAATTCTGTTTCAGGAACTGTGAACACGTCAACAGTTTCTTATTCACCAACCAGGGTACCTGCTTCCGGTCAAACTTATCGTTGGATTCCTACCAGTCTTGTAAATTCCAGTCTGTCGGGTGGCGCTATTGATACCGTTACTAACGGGATGACCGATTTACAGGCAGGCAGCACCGCACTAACGGCATCGTTTACCGAAGAAGGTGGTATTACAAGTCTGGGAATACAACGATTTGTAAACGGTATTTCCCAGCCATGGGTTGCAATGAATAAACTATCGGGAAATGACACTACCGGAGTTTGGCAAGTGACTCTTCCGGATGTAAATGTTAATGCCGATGTAGTGTATCTGTTCCGCATCATTAATCCTTCCGGTTTCTTTATGTATTCAGAAATTATCGCTTATGAAGTTGGTTATTTGCGAACGTATGCTCCTGATGATTTTGTAGTGCCTGATAATTTACAGGGCAGTGGGATTTCGCTTAGCGCGGAAGCCAGTGTATCGGCGGTGAAAATTACGGAGGTTGTTTTCGACAGACTTGCACCCGGAGGAAATTCAACCACTCCTTCGTATGTGCCCAGCAGTGATGTCGATTTAATTGAATTAACTAATCTTTCTCCTGATGATGTCCGGCTTGATGGCATGATACTTCGCGTTACGAGTGCAGGGAACGGGCATGAACTGGAATTTCCTTCCGGAACCATTTTGCCTGGAGGCGGACGGGCAACTATTCAGGCGGGAGGAAGTGCAGGACAGGTGATCACCGGTATCGCTGACGAACTTTATTTTGAAACGGGTGGTGTATCGAACACATTACATTCAGATACTCCTTCCGGAATAGCACTGTACAATAAATACAATGATGTATTGGATGCAGTTGCGTTTAATGGATACACGTTTACGGACCAGCCAGCTGTGAGGATTGTTCACTGGTATGGTGCCATAGCTTCATCCATTGGCAAAGCAGGCGCACGACGTACCACAATGACCGACCATAACACTTCTACAGATTGGGAATTTCTTGATGTAAACATCATGGCTCAACCCGGCACTATGAATCCGGGACTCGCAGCTATTTCCGAATCACCTTCTTTCAGCTGGTCATCTGATGATATTCCAGGATGGGTTCCCTCCGGTAGTGATGTGCAGTTGCCAATTTTAAATAATGGAACGTATCTTATAAAAAACAAATGCACCGACAATGGATATATGGTTTATGACAATCTAACGGTTATTGTATATACGCCCATGATCCCTGTTGCGGATTTTACAGCTTCCGAAACTTCTGTTTACCCCAATCATACCATTTCGCTTATTGACCTTTCTTCTGATTACCCTGATAATTATGATTGGAACATAACACCCGGCTCATTTACTTTAATGGAAGGAACTTCATTAACTTCCAAATTGCCGCGAATTAGTTTTAATTTACCGGGCTCCTACAGCATCACATTAACAGTTACCAATGAATTGGGAAACACCTCTGTTACTAAAACCGATTATATAAATGTAGTGCCATTCCTGGGAGTCTGCATTAAACCTGACCAGCTTACAATAAGCGGGGTAACCAACACATCAGCAACTGTATCGTGGAGTGAAGGATTTGTGGCTGATAGTATGCAGGTTCGTTATGCAAAGAGCACTGGTGGCGGAGGTGGCAACCAGTTTTTTACTACATCATCTGTCGCAGTGCTTTCGGGACTTACACCAGCCACTAATTACAACGTGAGAGTTCGGCCCTGGTGCAATGGCGTTGCTACAGACGGATACACCTCTAAAACTTTTTTTACAACGGGTGGCGCACGATTGGCTTTGGAATCTGTTGATGAAATGGATTTCTCAGCTACTATTTTCCCCAATCCGGCCACTAATGATTTCCAGCTACAATTTTATTCCCAAGAGCAAAGAATGATGGCTCTTTCTATTTCCGACCTTACGGGGAAAATCATTGCAGTGGAAAAATTTGTCGCCACTGAAGGAAAGTCTCACTACAAGCCTGCTACTCTACTCACCCCCGGAGTTTATGTGGTAAAGGTTATTGCCGATGATAGTGAACAGGTAATGCGCCTGGTGATTTTGTAGCACAACGTTACATCACTTCTTCCCAAACCCAATCTCCCGATCCTCTTTCATGAAATCTTGTTCTTTCATATAATATACTTCAGCAAGCGTAAGTGCTTTCGAGGTAGTAGTATCGGATCCGAGGGTTTGTAATAATTGATTACATTTTTCAATACCGAGCGGCTTGAATTCATAACTTGCTATAACGCGTCCTTTGCGGAGAAGTGCTTTGTCGATTTGCGTTAGAGCAGCGTTAAAGGTGCAGATGATCTGGATGTTTAAACAATCAGAGAGCAGACCATCACTGAGATTTAGCAGATTTGCAATAGAGTTACTGTCACCGGTTATGCGTTCGCGGAGAATATCTTCCGCATCCTCTATAATAAGCACACTGTTTTTCTGATATTGCAAAAAGGGCAGAAACTCAGGATCACCTAAACGCCTTGCAACATGTGAAGGAATATAAATCATTTTTTTATTGAGGCATCCTATTAAATAACGGATATATGAAGTTTTACCTGTTCCCGGTGCTCCATGAAGCAATACGATTCCCTTACTTTTAGTTTCTGACAGTCGTTTGACGATAAGGTCATTAATCGGAAGAAAATCGTCATTGTAATTCAACATAATATCAGAGGGGACTCCGGGTAATTTGAATTCATTTAGACGGAATCCACCCATTTCTATTTCATAAACAAGCAGGTTCAGATGATTGCGGAGTTTGTTTTTCGAATATTTACGTATTATTTCATGCAGCATATTCAATTCATCCCTCGGAGTATCATCCGTATGCATCACAACTAAATCATCCTGATGATGATAATAGGCTAACATGATTTTAGAAGTAAGCTGTATGAACTTTGACTCAATCTTTTCCTGCGGCAGCATGAAATTTATCAGCCGCGATGTAATTGACGAGGTGGAATTCACAAACAGGGTAGTACAAATTTCAGCTATAGCATCCAGCGCTTCAACATGTTCATAGGTTATGGTTTGCGGAGGCTGTTTTGTCCGCAGATAAAAAAACATTTCCGGTGGGAAATGCCTGCCCCCAAGCATTCTATAATATTCGCCATCATAATTGTGAAATTCAGGAAATGCAGATGGTGATGATTCTGGTAAAGTTAACTCAGCTGATGTTTTTGAAGACATAAGAAAATGGGTTTTAAAATGAATCATCAAAAATCGGATAAAATCCCGCAATCTATTTGAGGTGTTGAAAAAAAGTTTCCGCTTATTAGTTAATTCATTACCTTTTTTCAATTCGATATAATCTTTCTATGTCTTTACCAAACTGTTTAAATCTTGTTTTAACTCAAAATTTGTTATTTAAACTTTTCCTTGAACGCGTAAGAATCTATAAAATTTGAAGCATATAACGGGCAATTTTTTTGCGAGTTTTGCTTTAGATTTTTTATAAACTAAAATTTATCTTATGAAAACATTCAGCTTGTTCATCGTTTTAGCCTTTGTATTTGTCGTTAGTTCCTGTAAAAAAGACAACGAAACTGATCCTGTTAACGCAGATCCGATAACATATACTTCAGTAAGGGAATTTCTTTCCGGCAATGAAAAGCCGACCCAGGTTTACTTTATTAACGGTTCTTCGGGTGGAGTATTTACTAGTTCGCAGGGAACGGAAGTGAACATACCGGCGCAGGCATTCGTAACACAATCGGGATCCCCGGTAACGGGTATTGTAACCATTCAGTTTAACGACCTGTTTAGGAAAAGTGATATGTTGCTCGCTGACAAGCCAACTACTACAACTTTTGGAACGCCGCTCAAATCAGGTGGTGAGTTTTTTATTAAAGCGCTACAGAATGGTGCACCTGTGCTGCTTGCCAATGGAAAAAATATAGAGGTAGCCTTACCTGCTGCTTTAACAGGAGGCATGGATTCGGTCAATATACAAGAACCTTTTATTTTGATAAATGATTCAGCCAGTCAGCTGGCATGGGCTCCGGATCCGGGTGCCACAGTTTTTTATGATGCGGGTAATTATGTGTATTCTATGTACCAGTTTTCCAGTCCTGCTGACTCCGGGACCTGGTGCAACAGTGATAACAGCTCATTTTTTGATGCCTATCCACAGGTTCAGTTAACGTTTGAAACAGCTAATGTCACAGACTATGATGTAGAGCTCTTCCTTGTTTTCAAAAACATTGCATCAATGGTCCATGTGTACCCAAACTGGTTCAATTCCGGTGAATATAAATATAGCTATGCACCACAGGGATTGCAATGCACATTAGTGGCGCTCGGGCTGAAAAATGGTATACTTTACTCAGCCTTCAAAACCATAACCATAACCCAGTCTCTGACGGTCAATTATACATTCACCCCAACCAATTCCGAAGAATTTAAAGCGGTGTTAAACACACTTGATTAATCGTAAGGTTGCATATTTGAAAACCGCACAGAGACGCATGCAATGCGTCTTTACATCTTAAAAGAAATCGAGAATTGGGTTATTCAGCTTCAAAATTTATTGCAGAGCAATCTGCAATAAATCAGTCGTACAGACGCATTGCATGCGTCTCATCGTAATGCCTGAACTTTTCTATTTCAGCAAACTTCTCATCGCGATTTATTTCCCCAATTACTCACATTATTTCGGATATACTTTCTAATATTATTTAAAGCAATTTCATCCTGAATCAGTTTATCATAATATCTCGGATGCCAATCAAACAATATATGGTTTTTTTTAGCGAATGATGTTACCGCACCTTTGAATCCACGAATGATCGCACCCAGATTTTTCCCTTGCGGGCCGAATAAGTTTGGTGATAAGGAATCTTTCTTACTTAAAATTTCATCAATAGTTGAGATTAAGGGATAAGTATTATGTTTATTTCTATCAATACCAATTATTCCGTGAACGTGATTTGGCATAACGGTAAAGTCATCTAAAATAATATTCATATCCGGCCGAATGGTTGGAATCTTTGTCCATTCCTCATGAACTTTATTCCCCATAGTAGAAAGTTTCATATCACCATTTATGATTTCACCAAAATAATTCTGAAAATATTTTGTATTAATGGTTACAAAATATAATCCTTTCCAGGAATAATTCCAATTTTTTAGACGATGGGATTCAATTCGATAGCTTTCCTTAAATTTTGACATAAAGAAGGTGAAAAGTTGTAAAAAAATAACCTTAATATTATTTATCAAACTTATGAATATATTTCTCATGCCCCAAAAAATCCTACAAATTTTCAGAATTATGATTGTTAATTTCAAATCTGGAGGAATTGAATCAGGTAATTAATTTTTATTTTCTTTAAGCAATTGAAAATCAATTATATAAATTTTGCTCTATATATGGAAATTTAACTTTATCAATAACAATCCCCCCCTTTATACGTTACTCTATTAATGCTCCTACTCCAACTGATTTTGCTTGTCCTGCTGAATGCATGGGAAGCAACGCCTGCTAAAGTTTCGGCTCCACCAAAAATTTCTGAAACCGTTTTTACACCTGAAGAAGTTCTCTATAATGAGTTGCTGCTTGAAGGCCGTCTTTCGTATGACGTATTTACCAAAGCCCTTAGAGGAGTTGATATGTACCATCCGCAAAAGAAATTTGTTGCTATTGCTGATTTCAGTAAAGCATCCAGTGAAAAACGCTTTTTTATTATTGATCTTGATAACCGGAAACTGGTGATGAATACGTTTGTTGCACATGGGAAAAACAGCGGAGCACTTATGGCTACAACATTTTCAAACAAACCGCAATCGTTTATGAGCAGTCCGGGTTTTTATTTGGTGAATGATGTAATTCAGAGTCCGAAGCATGGTGAAGCGCTTTTACTGGAAGGGTTGGAAAAAGGAATCAACGACAATGCACGCAAAAGGGAAATAATTATTCACGGCGCAGCGTATGTGTGTGAAGATTTTATAAAGAATACCGGTCGCCTTGGCAGAAGTTACGGTTGCCCTGCGGTTCCCGTAGCGGAAATGCCCAAAGTTCGGGAATATCTTGCCGGCGGTTCATTACTCTATATTTTTTCTCCCGCATTTCATAAGTAGCAACTTGATTTTCGATCGAATTCGTTTTACCTACTGAAAAGTGGTTGAATTCGTTTAATTTTTTTCAAATACTTACATGATTTGGCATGGTTTTGCTGATGTTTGCAGGATAATTTTCAACCATACCCCTTTATGAAATTAACACCCGTTTTCCTTTTACTTTTCACTGCTGCCTCGATTACATGCTGCAAAAACATCGACGATAAAAATAACGACTCAGGTAAAGTGAGGGAAGTTTATAGTGAACTTAACTATAGTGATTCCCTCATAACTTCTGCCCAGTTTGATGCCTTTTATAAATCCATTAATGCCGACAGTTTCCTTATTCGAAATGTAAATTCATTTTACAACGATCGTGGCTCGCAAATGGCATGGAGTGTTAATGACGAACTTACCGCCGCTGCTGATAACCTTTACGAACGCATCATGGAGCATATGTACGCGTCGCGTGACAGTCAGGCCGTATTCCTTAAGCTTCGTGATACATGGAATGCTCCATTAAAACATGCTCCAAAAGATGTAAGTGCCCCGGTATATATTGATTTACTGCTTACCGCTTCGTATTTTAAATATGCCGAGAAGACCTATAGCGGCAGTGTGCAGAATCTTGCCCGGCTCGAATGGTATATCCCTCGCAAGAAAATAAATTATTCGGAAATGCTGGATATGCTTCTTGAGGGTAAATCAGACGAGGAACCGCTGCAGAATAACACGTATTATCATGCGTTAAAGAAGCAACTTGTTAAATACCGGGTAATTGAGGACGCAGGGGGATTTCCTCGTATACCCAACGCCGTTATTAATTTGAAATTTAATGACAGCAACCCTGGAGTAACATCGTTGAGAAAATATTTATACCTGACGGGCGATATGAAAAATTCGGACACTTCCGGGGTGGTTTTTGATAAAACTGTTTCGGATGCTGTTGGTAATTTTCAATCACGTAACGGACATGAAAGAACAGGCATGGTTGATGCAGAAACATTTGAGAAACTTACTATTCCGGTAGAACGCGTGATTATGCAAATCATGGTAAATATGGAACGCATGAGGTGGTTTGCACCTCCCGATTCTGCTGGAGATTTCCTCCTTGTTAACATCCCCGATTACCAACTGCATGCATTCGAAAACAACAAATTGCAATGGGAAATGAATGTGGTAGTAGGCACAACAGCCAACCGCACTACGGTATTTAGAGGAATGCTTTCGCAGGTTGTTATAAATCCACACTGGAACGTTCCGCAAAGTATTATCGATAATGAAATGCTGAAACACCTGATCGATAATCCCAATGGATACACTGCATCTCAAAACCTGGAAGTGTTGGTAAAAAACAAGTCGGTTAAAGCATCCTCGATTGACTGGTCAGACCCGGATGAGGTGCAAACTGCACGTATCCGGCAACTACCGGGTGATGCTAATTCCCTGGGACGGTATAAATTTTTGTTCCCGAACAGTTTCAGTATTTATCTTCACGATACTCCTGCCAAGCATTTGTTTGATAAAGATAAAAGAACGTTTAGTCACGGTTGTATTCGCGTTGCCAAACCGGATGAACTTGCCAGTTACTTACTTCGTGATATGAACGAATGGACACCTGATAAAGTTAAGGATGCTTTGGATACAGGTGAAGAAACTTTTATCAATCTGAAAAAACCTGTTCCTGTTTACATTGTATATTTCACTGCCTGGGTCGACGATAAAGGGCAACTCAACCTGCGCGATGATCCTTACGGTCATGATAAAAAACTGGAGCGTGAAATTTATGTCCCTTCTCAAAAAGCCACACCCGATCCGATAGATTCGTAGCAAACATCCCCGCCAGAAAAGTCGGGCAGGTGTGATTCGTTACATCCGTAGATCCGTAGGGCGAAGCCCATTCCTGCCTGACAGTTTTTTGTGAATTATATTTCAGTTTAGAAAAATGTCTTCAACATAAATGATCATCACAAATTATGCGGCAGGCAGGCGTGATTTGTTAAACTCGTTACATTACGCTTTGCGAACAAACTCCGATTTAATCGCCATTGATCCAAATCCTTCAATCCGGCAATCGATGTTATGATCGCCGTCGGTAAGTTTAATATTATTGACTTTAGTTCCTGCCTTAATTGGTTTTGGTGCACCTTTTACAGGAAGGTTTTTAATTATGATCACGCTGTCGCCGCTTTGAAGAACGGTGCCATTCGAATCCTTTATTACTTTAACATCATCGGATTCTGTAACACCTTCAGCAACAGTTTCAGCAGCACTCCATTCATGTCCGCATTCAGGACACATAAGCAATGACCCCGATTCATAAGCATACGCTGAATTACATTTAGGGCAGGGAGGAATGGATGTCATCATGTTGTTAAATTTAGATTTTGGGATACACACACTTAAGGTGACTAAGGTACAAAGAAAGACGAAGTCCTCTTAGTAACATATTCTCCTCTTTTTATTTAACTATCACGAAAAGCTTAAAATTTCACTTATTAAGTAGTAGCAATTTAATAATTAGGTAGTGACCGGTAAATAGCATAGCTTTACTACAAAACCGCCATAGCTATGATATATATCCGGAATCTGGTTCGTAGTATAACCCTGCTTTTAATTTTAATAGTTACTGTGGCGAAAGGTGATGGGTGGGTACAAAAAGCGAGCATGGGAACAGCAGGCCGCTGGATTGCCATAGGCTTTACGATTAAAGATAAAGGTTACATAGGAACTGGCAGTGTGGGAGGAATTTTATCAAATGATTTCTGGGAATTTGACCCAATTGCTAATATTTGGACGCAAATGGCTGATTTTCCCGGCACTCCGCGCTGGGGTGCCGTTGGTTTTGGTATCGGAAATTTTGGATATGTGGGGTTGGGAATGGGCGGGGGATTAAAGCAGGATCTCTGGGAGTATGCCCAGGGACTGAATACCTGGACGCAAAAAGCGAATTTTCCCGGGGATGCAAGAGAATTTTGTGCTTCATTTTCTATTGGAACAAAAGGATATGTCGGAGTAGGCTGGGGTAATGGCGGAGCATCCGGACATTACCAGGATTTCTGGGAATGGGATCAGGCTACAGATACCTGGAATCAGAAGGCGGATTTTGGTGGTTCCGCACGACGCGATGTCATTGGATTTTCTATAGGAAATAAAGGATACATCGGTACCGGTTATGATGGTAATCTTAAAAGTGATTTCTGGGAATGGGATCAGTTAACCGACACATGGACTCAAAGAGCGGATATACCTGTAGGGCGAAATGTTGCAAGTGCATTTTCAATTTGTGATAAAGGATTTGTAGGTACAGGTTCTGCTGTGCAGGGAGGCGGCAGTGTAAATGATTTGTGGCAATGGGATCAGTCAACAAATATCTGGACGCAGAAAGCCAACTTTGGAAGTACACCAAGAGAGCATGCGGTTGGTTTCGCCATTAACGGGAAAGGGTATATTGGGACAGGTGCTTATTATGGTTCCGGATTTTTCACTCTGTATGATGATATCTGGGAATATACACCGGACTCTGTATGCGAACTGGTTGCAATTGCAGAAGTCTCCGCAGCATTGCAATTTACATTATCACCAAACCCGGTAATCAATTCATTAACGATTTCAGGTTTTGACACCCGTGTAAATGATTGTAGTGTGATTATAATCAACAGTAATGGAAAATTAGTTTATGAACAATCATTTTCCGGGATGGCAAATTCGTGCCAGGTAAACACTTCAGAATTTGCTTCAGGGATATACTGGGCGAAAATAAAATCAGGAAATGAAGTAAAGACAATTAAGTTTGTGAAGACATCATAACGGTTATGAATATATGATTTATAAACCGTCTCTACTTCACAACCACAAATGCCAGAAATTTTTTACCATTGATATCCAGCCGCAACAAATAACTTCCTGAATTTAAAAATTCGGCACGCTTTAATATAGAAATTCCAAAGATATTTTCATTAAAGCTAACAGGTTTTGATAATACCTCTCTGCCATCACTTGCGATAAATGTTAATACCCCCGTTGTTTGTGAATAATCCTCCGGTAAATCAACAAAAAGTTCACCGTATGTTGGATTCGGATAAACACGAAATTCCTGTTCGCTGCTCCATTTAACAGTTACAGGAAGCGATATTTTAAATTCTCCATTATAATCTGTTTGTTTCAGACGGTAATATTGCAGGCCGCGAATGGGATTGGGATCGTTGAAAGTATAAGAAGAAATGTTATTAGTGGTGCCACCACCTTTTAGTTTACCAATTTCTTCAAATGAATTTCCATTACTGCTTTTTTCAATGGTAAAATAATCATTATTGATTTCTGCTCCCGTCGTCCATTCAACTACAATCAGCTTTTTGGTCTTTTTTGCTGAAATATGAATCCAGTCTACCGGAAGTGGTGCCACCTGTAATGTTGCAGGACCGGGAAGATTTCCTTGAGCAGCATTCCAAACAATAACACCACAGATCTCAATGAAATTGGAATTTCCTCCTCCATTTCCGGCAGAAATTAATCCCCCAAGGGAAATTTGCACAATAGACCCGCATGGCAGTTTTAGTTTTTTTCCTGTCTGGAAATGAAGCGTTCCCATTACAAACAAATGCATAGGTTGTGAGCAGGTAAAATAGTCGAGTACCGTGGTTACAGTAATGGTTATTCCGGATCCGATTATTACGGTATCCCCGCATTGCGGAACCGAACCATTAGTCCATGTAGAACCGTTTTCCCAGTTGCCGCTGGATGCTGCACTAACGGTAGTTGCATATATGTTATTGGAAGAAAACCCAATTGCTGCAAAGCATAACAGCAGCGTAATAATTTTTTTCATGCAAATTAAATTCACAGGTGAATAGCTGATGCATTTGAATGCATCGTATTAATGTCCTGAAAATTATCTGTTCCTGATAATTATCAATGAGTTAGCCGCCGGTTTATTAAACCGGAGCTGCAAGTTTACGGGAGACAATAGGAAAAGGTTGCCATTAATTGCAACTTAAATAAATTAGTCCATTTCAGAACCATTTTGAGGTATAAATTTCCCACTGAAACAGAGTAGATCAGATTCTCCTCTGGAAGCCCGGGTGGCATAGGTTTTGGGCATTTTTAAATGAAAAACCAATTCTAACATTTAAAAATTAGTATCATGAAAATTAAAATTACATTAACAGCATTGTGTTTATACGCCACCAGCGTATTGGCACAGCCTACGGTAAGTTTGCTTCCGTATGCATCCGGTTTTACTGAAGGAATTACTGATATTGAAAATGCCGGTGATAACCGCATGTTTGTAGTTGAGCAGTTAGGCTACATTTCAATTATAGATTCCACCGGAGCCATACTTCCGAATTATTTTCTTAACATTCATTCACAGGTAACGCCAACTGTTTTTTCTCCCGGGAATGAGCAAGGTTTACTTGGACTTGCATTCAGTCCTAATTTTCAGACCGACGGATATTTCTATGTTAACTACACAAACAAAGATGGTGTGGGAAATACAGTAATATCCCGTTTCTCGGTGAGCGATACAAATGCGAACATGGCCGATTTAAGCAGCGAAGAAATTCTCATGACAATTTATCAGCCTTACAGCAATCATAACGGAGGTGACCTTGCATTTGGTGCCGATGGGTATTTGTACATTGCAATGGGTGATGGTGGGGATGGAGGTGATCCGGAAAATCGTGCTCAAAATCTCGATTCGTTGCTTGGAAAAGTGCTTCGCATTGATGTGACCGATTCAGTGGGATATTCTATTCCACCAACAAATCCTTTTGTTTTAGGTCAGGGAGCTCCTGAAATATGGGCTTATGGTTTGCGTAATCCCTGGAGAATAAGTTTTGACAGGGCAACCAATAATCTCTGGATATCGGACGTAGGACAAGGTTCGATGGAAGAAATTAATTTTCAAGCAGTGAGTTCGGTAGGTGGTGAAAATTATGGATGGAGGTGTTTTGAAGGAACACAGCCCTATGATACAACTGGTTGTAATACTGCGGTGGGATTTTATACGCCTCCGGTATTTGAATATGCACAAAGTGCAACCGGCGGCTGTGCCGTGACAGGTGGATATGTGTATCGGGGCCTTGATTATCCTGATTTGACAGGGTATTATTTTTACTCCGACTATTGTAACGGTCAGGTATATGCGCTTTCGCCAACGTATGCAAATACAGTCGCGGGAAGTTTTGCAGGAAATTTCTTTACCACCTTTGGTGAGAGTAACACCGGTGAATTATTTATAGCCAGCCAAAGCAATGGCACAATTTATAAAATTACCAGTACCATTACATCATTTGAAGATTTGTCTGGTGATATTGCCCGTGTAGTTTTATATCCAAATCCCAACCATGGTACTTTTACTCTCGAAGTGGAAACAATAAATACAACTACTATTGATATGGAAATTACAGACCTTGCGGGAAAGGTATGCTACAAAAATGAAAAGCGTTTACTTGAAGGTATGAATACGTTATCCATCGACATGGAATCGAAAGCTGCCGGTTCGTATCTGTTAAAATTAACCACTGTTAATGGAGTGGTTTATGAAAAATTTGATGTTTTTAAATAACAATGACTTAACTATCTTGAAAAGCTCCGGAAGTAACCGGGGCTTTTTTATTACCCTTTTCACAAAACCAGGTTTTTTCCCAACCCGGAATTCATATGCAATAAGAAACGTTCGTCGATAAGCATTTACCCTGCCTGCCAAACCATTTCCGGAGGGTTTTATTCCCCATGAATAATGACTTTTATTGTGTTTTTTCCATGACTTTCCCGCAAGGGACTGAAAATCAAAAAAATGGTAATTTTTTGCAGTGTGTGGGGAATCAGACAGAATTATCCTTTAATTACCCTTTTTGTAGATATATATTCGGTACCTTTATGGGGAAAATCATTGGGGAGTGATTTTTAATCCAATTATCATTATAGAATTTAGGAATATGGAAGCACTTTCAGTGAATCTGGAGCGAAAGTTATTGTTTGCCTTGATCCATTTATTTGGAGAGATGAAGCAACATAAAATTATTAAGGAAAAAACACAGGATGAAATTGCTGATCTTATTGGTGATTCCGAAATGCATATTTTACTGGCGGATGATGATGAGGATGACCGGCAGTTTTTTACGGATGCTTTATCCAGTATTGCACCCTCTCTTAAACTTACAACAGTTCATGATGGTGAAGAATTGATTAAGAAACTGAAAAGCAAATCGCAACTGCCCGACTTTATTTTTCTGGATCTTAACATGCCCTATAAAAACGGCCTCGAATGTTTAAAGGAAATCAGGTCAATGGATGCCATAAAAAATATTCCGGTACTTATTTATTCCACCTCTACTAATTCCGATCAAATTGAAACGACTTATCAGAACGGCGCGAATTTGTACATTCAGAAACCAAACAATTTTGATGGAATAATCAGAGTATTACAAACTATTTTTTCAGTAGATGCAAGCAGATGGTTTAAGCAACCTGCGCGCGAGCAATTTTTGCTTAAATAAAAAGAGAGAGGCCTTTCAACGCCTCTCTCATCAGTAAAATAAATTAATTATTCTTCACTCCCGGAAACCCTTAATCACTAAACATGAGTTTTCATGACTTAAAATTTTGGAGGATGCGAATTAAAATTTTACAGATAGTCCGGCATAACCGGAATATGTTTTCAAAATAGCCCTGTCAAATACATAATAATTATCGGTGGTTGTTGTTCCGCTGTTATCGCTGATGTCAACGATACCATATACGCCACGGAATCCAATATTGAGGTGAATCAAACGCTCCGGTCCGAATCCAAAATCAAACCCTGCACCATAAGCAATACCGATGTCAGCAGGTTTTATATCTACTCTTGCCTGGATTGTATCAACCCCACTGGAACCGTCACCATCCAGACTTGAACCTGTATTGATTCCCAGTTGAGGACCTGCCGCAATATGAAAACTGAATGGTTTGTTGTATCCGGTATGCAGTGCAAACAACAATGGAATATTTACATAGGAAAGTTTCAACTTTCTTTTAATATCATCTTCAACTATTTCCTGTGCAAGGGAAGAATATAAAACTTCAAGACGGAGCTCGGTATGTTTACTGAAAAAATATCCAATAAATCCCCCGCCACCATATCCTACAACATAAGAGGTTTTAAGAGATCCGTTCGCACCATCCACATCGATATCTGAGAATGTAGCCTGAACCAATCCTCCAACATGGAAACCTCTCCAGTCAGATGATTCTCCTGCATCCTGTACTTTTACTTCCGCAGGAGCAGTTGCGGTTTCTGTGACAGTTGCTGTGGAATCCGTTACAGTTTCCTCTGTAATTGTGGTTGTAGTAGTAGTTGATGTTTTTACTTTTTCTTCCTGTGCTGATACAGTCAGTATAGTGCAGCACAAGGTTATTGAAGTGAGTAGCTTTTTCATGTCTTTTTGGTTCTAAAATCTGTGAAACATAATTCTGCCTGTGCAAAAACCGGAGCAGACATGTCGCATTAGAAGTTTACTCATCTAATTCAATGAATTTCAACAAGAAAAGGGTGACGCAATCATTATGAAGAAGCATAAATTGCAGATGGAAGTAACTAACTAAGGGGAAATAATTTCCCAAATTCAAGAATTTATTGACAAAATGCTGCTATAGCTTAATGGTATGTATCTTGCCAGCAAAATGGAAAAAGATAAGATGATTACTGATAACTCCGCTTACCGGACAACAGCGTACCTGCTTTCATTCGGAATTATAATTACCATATTAGTTATAGCCCGATCGTTTCTGATTCCAATGACAATAGCGGTGTTATTTTCATTTCTTTTGCTTCCTATTTCTATTTTTCTTGAAAACAAAGGATTACCGCGTGAGCTTGCAATCATCCTGAGTTTGCTGGTAAGCTTTGTTGTTATTGGTGCACTCGTAACGTTTCTCTATTTTGAAATTATGATTTTTGTGGATGATTTTCCGGCCCTTAAGGAAAAGTTAAATGAAAAGCTTATCGATTTTCAGCGCTACATCTACCGGAATTTTAATGTGAGCCGCTGGGAACAAAAGCAATGGTATAAAGAACAGTCCGGTAAGTTTATGACTTACAGCGGTACCTATATCACCAATTTCTTTTCATTCACCGGTGAGATCGTAGCGACCTTGTTCCTGTTACCTATCTATATTTTTTTTCTCACCTATTACAGGGATAAGATAAAAAAATTTATATGCCGGATTACACCCCAAACACAGGACAGCCATCTTATTGGAGTATTAAGAAAAACTGCAAAAGTTTCACAGAAATATATAAAGGGATTGCTTATCGATATTTCAATCCTCGCAGTGCTGAATTCAACCGGATTTTTGATTCTTGGAATTGAACATGCGATTTTTCTGGGAGTGCTTGCCGCTATCCTGAACCTCATTCCTTATATCGGTGTACTGATCGGAAGTATCTTTCCATTCCTTTTTGCAATTCTTACCGAAGACTCCACTTCTGTTGCTTTTGGAGCTATAGGTGTTTGTATCGTAGTGCAGTTCCTTGATAATAATTTTATAACACCAAAGGTGGTTGGATCCAGTGTGAGTATTAATCCGTTGTCAACACTAATTGCGATTTTAATTGGTGGAATGCTTTGGGGAATTGCAGGAATGATGTTATTTATTCCACTGCTGGGAATGCTCAAAGTTATACTCGATAGCTTTGAATCTACAAGGCCATTCGGCTTCCTCATTGGTGAGGAAGACGATTTAAGGCCGATGGTTAAATTTACTAAAAGAAGGGAGCCTGTAGTGGTTAAAGAAGTACAGGCAGAAAAGTAAATTACTTTTGAAGCAGCTCATCAACTGCCGTCAGCAATTCTCTTTTGTTAAAAGGTTTTGTTAAACATTTTTCAGCAAAGGTGCGGGTGGTATTCAGAATGTCTTCGTCCATACCGGTGATTACGATAACCGGAGTTTTGTTTTCAGATTCATTTTCCTTGAGTGCATCAACCAGGTCGAAACCTCCCCAATGAGGAAGCATGATGTCGGTAATAACAAGGTCATACTTGTTTTCAGCTATTTTTATTTTACCGTCTGACAAGCTATCGGCTGTTTCAACTTCATATCCCTCAAGAGAGAGTATGGTTTTCAGGGAAAACAAAAGTTCTTTGTCGTCTTCAATCACTAGAATTTTCATAGGGCTTGGGTTTTATGAATTAATCGAAATTTAATTTAATAGTAAATTTTGTTCCTGTTCCGGGAGTGTTGGACACATCAATGGTTCCATTGTGTGTACGAATGATATTGTGTGTAGTACTTAAACCAAGTCCGGTACCTTTTGGTTTTCCGCTGAAGAACGGATCAAATATCCTGCCGATGTCACTCTCAGGAATTCCTTTTCCGTTGTCCTCAACTTCAATAACACAGCAATTGTCTTCGCCCCGCGTAGAAAGCGTTAAAATTCCGTTCTCCTCCTCCATAGCTTCAATAGCATTTATAAATATATTCAGTAAAGCAATTTTTATTTTGCCTGAATCTACCGAAATTTCACAAATATCATCGCTTAGGTTGGTAACCAACCGCACGTTCCTTAATACTATACGGTCCTGTATGAGTGCAAGAGTTTCTTTAATTAAAGTATTGATCGAAAATTTACTGATGGTAAGCTGAGCAGGTTTTGATGAGTTAAGCAATTCTGTAATAAGGCTGCTGATTCTTTCCGAATTCCTTTTGATAATATCAAAATACATTTTTAGATCAGGATTCGGTGGAACCTCAGCTTCAAGTTGCTCAAGCGAGAGATTAATATTAGTAAGCGGATTTCTGATTTCATGTGCAATCATCCGCACGATTCTCCCTGTAACAGCAAGTTTTTCGGTTGTGATAAGATCCTGTTCAGCTTTTCTTCGCTTGGTGATATCGTGAATAACGCACAGGAAAGTCGGGTTATTGATTTCATCGCCCTGGAAATTTAATGATATAAGGCAAATTTTGCGTTTCCCGTTCTTTGAAATAATGACCTTTTCAAAATCATGTATTTCAGTTTTATTGGAGATCTGTTCAATAATAAATTCCCGCGAAGTTGCATCATCCAAAAGGTCTGAAAAGCTTTTGCCGATAATTTCTTCTTTGGAATATCCCAGCACCCGGGTTGCCGATTCATTGGTATCAATAACAACCCCTTGTATGTCGGTAATGAAGATCATGTCGCGCGTGCGCATAAAAATATTGCGATACTTGGCTTCGCTCTCTTCGAGCTGAATGCGCGTTTCGTAACGTTCCACCGCATACCTCAGGCAACGCTCAAGTTTTTCAACATCAAGCTCGCTTTTAACAAGATAATCGGCAGCACCCAGTTCCATCGCCATTTTATCGATGTGATGATCGCCTTTTCCCGTAAGCATAATAATCGGGTGGGTATTTCCCAGCTGACCTGCGTTTCTTAAAAAATCAATCCCGGTATTAGCTCCCAGTAAATAATCTACGAAGTATACTTCATGTGAATTATTCTTCAGACTCTTTACACCTTCTTCAATAGTTGGAGTCCAGTCCACCTGAACATTATATCCGGGCATTTCTTCAAACAATTCTTTAGTCAAAAAGAAGTCGTCTTCATCATCATCAATTAAGAGGATTTTAATATTTCTGCGATTCATAATTTTTTCTCTTCAGTCGTAGGGTTAGGGTTTGGAATTTCTTTTTCCTTGCGTTCCACCAAAACTGCATAGTCATTTGGCTCAATACCTTTGCCAAATTTATCGGCGTAAACCTGGGTAAATTCTGCCCCAAAATATAATATCATTGAGGAATAATATACCCATAATAATATAATAATAACAGACCCAGCCGCTCCGTAGGTACTTCCAACATCCGATTTGCCAAGGTATAAACTAATCAGTACTTTACCTATCATGAAAAGTATGGAGGTAAAAAACGCTCCGAAAAACACTGATTTCCAGGTTATTTTGGCATCAGGCAAAAGTTTAAATATTGTGGCAAACAGGAAGGTGATTATTGTGAGCAGCATCAAAATATTCAAGGCATAAAAGGCATAAAAAGCTACATCCGGAAACATGCGCTGAAGGTGCATATTGAATAAATCAAGCAGTGCATTAAGCATTAAGGAAACTGTAAGCAGGAACCCGATACTAATGATCATCGAAAAGCTGATCAAACGGGCTACCACCATTTTCATCAACCCCTTTTTAGGTTTGGCTTTCAAACCCCATATAATATTAATCGAATCCTGTATTTCTACAAAAACTGCGGTTGCGCCAAATATTAGGGCAATCACGCTGATGGTTGTTGCCCACCAGGAATTTGAGTCCAACGTTGTAGCTCTCATGGCCTCCTGAATCTGGATGGCCGAGGATTTTCCAACTAAACCCTCAATTTGGGCATAGATTTGGCCTTCAATTGCCTGTTCTCCCCAAACGATACCAGCAACTCTTATAATGATTATAAGGAGGGGTGGTATTGAAAAGATCGTGTAATAAGATAAGGATGCACTGAATTTTATGCCCTTGTCGTCTATATATTCAGAACCGGTTGTCTTTAAAAGCTCCCAAAATTGTTTTAATGAGGGTATGGTAATGCCCCATAAAGTTCTATTCATGAGTACTCACTTTTCAATAATCAAACCAAAAAGGGAAGCCTTATTTTTAAAAAGCAAAGAAATAATCCTTTGTACTTACCAATTACATTATGAGATATAAATTTATTAAAAAAAGAAATGTTGTTTCAGTGCTATTCGAAGTGCTGTTGCTTTTTGTTCTGGTTATTTTTTTAATAGTTCCTATAGTGGTTGAAACTATAATTTCACGGAAATTGAATGAAGCCGAATCAGCTTCAGTCAAAAAGGTTTCGGTCAGCATTGTTACGCGTGGGATTACACTGATTGATTTTAAGGCGAAAGATCTCTTCATCAATGATGAAATGTTTATAAATGGGACGATAAGCAAATTGCAGGTTAACGGAATTTCTTTACATGCCATACTGCTCTATAATGAAGTAGTATTAAAAGAAGTGGTTTTATGGAATCCGGAAATAAAAATTACCGGGAAAGAAAAACCTGCGGATACAATAGTTGTAAAATCAAACGATAATATTAACCTTAGAGAAATATCAACACTTATAATATATGAAGGGAATTTTCAATATGCAACTGTTGAGGGTGGTCGTTACCTTATTAAACAGCTTACGGCAGAGGCAGGTCCACTGTTGTTCGACAGTGCCGCAACATTTCACCCTTTGCCCGGGTTTTCACTTTTGTCGGGACCGGCAAGCTACTTAACGCCTGATAGTTTATATAATTTTTCTGTGAACGAAATTCATGGTTCTTCGGGTAACGTAGTTTTAGATTCCGTAAAATTAACTCCTTCGTATAGTGAAACTGAATTTACCAGGCATCTTAAATTCCAATCCGACCGGTTTGAATTTTCTTCTTCACAGATAAGCCTTGCTATAAAGGAAGATACTGATGAAAATAGTTATCATTTCAGCAGGCTGCATATTTCACAACCGCAAATCATTGTTTTCCGCGATAAGCGTATAGCCAGGGATCCAGGGCTGAAATATAAATCGCTCCAGCATTACCTTCGTGAAATTGATTTTAATTTTTTTTTAGATAGTTTTAATGTGGATGAGGCTGATATCCGTTACAGGGAACGGATGGAAGGAAGTGATGAAACCGGTGAAATTGCTTTTACCCGGGCAAATATAAATGGATACAGGTTACAGTCGGGAGCAGAAGCTGATTCCAATCTTACAATTTATATGAATTCGGGCTTTATGAATTCAGGAACCCTTTCAGCAAAACTGGAATTTATTTACCCAAAAGAATATTTTACAAGTAAAGGGGAATTGATTGATATGCCAATGAAGGAACTTAACCGCATCACGGGTCCGAATGCCGGTGTTGTTTTTAATAAAGGAGATATCCGCTCAATGCATTTTGATTTCACTGCAAACCTAACGCATTCGGAGGGTAATCTGAATTTAAATTATCGCAATATGAATTTCACTGCTCTTAATAAACCAAGTGGAGAAAAGGACAACCTGGTTTCGCGAATTAAAACGTTTGCTGCAGGAATATTTCTCAAAAAAGAGACGCGTCAACCCAATACTGAAATTTCTCTTAAAGGTAAAATATGCCAGGAACGTAACACCGAACGATTCATTTTTAATTATATCTGGAAGAGTATTTTGTCGGGAATTAAATCAGCGATGACAGAAACGTTTACTCCCGGCGAAACGAAAACAACCGCTAAAGTTCCCTGTTAATGTAAGCAATACCTCATACCTGAGGAATAAATTCCCCCATTTGAGCAGTTTATCTTCGTTTAACGTTCGAAAATCAGGGAAGAAACCCAATGGAACGATTATGGCACTAACGAAAATAACTAAATTATTATAACATCTAAAACATAAAGACATGGGAAATTTACTTTATCTGATAGCACTCATCCTGGTGATAGCCTGGGCGATCGGATTCTTTGCGTACAGTGTAGGTGGAATCATCCACGTTTTATTGGTAATTGCTGTAATAGCTATCATCCTCCGAATTATCAGGGGTGAAAAGGTATAACGTTATGTCTCAGGGCACGGAACTTCTACCCAAATACAATTATTAAATGCGTTAAATCGTAATGCTATGAAAGATTCAAGTTCCGACATCATTCAAATTATTGACGGATTAGCCTCCTGAGAGAATTACAATTCTTTAAGACCCCGGACTTCATCAAAGATGTCCGGGGTCTTTGTATATTTGTATAGAAAGTGCGGAGATCAAAATTTTCTGCAACATCGTTCTAATGAAGCTCCTGTCCCTTCAAACCCTACTCCTGGTGTCCTTTTTGCTTTTTGCCTGCGCCGCATCCGCCCAGGTAGTGGTTGAGCAAGATGATGAGTTTGACGCTCCTACTGATACAGCAGAATTTTATAAGAAATTATACAAGTATTCAAAAGACCGGAAAATTTTATTTTTTGTTTATAAAACAATTTTCAATCCCCCGGTACGTCAAAAACCAAAGAAAAAAGCCAAGCCTGTCCGGACTGGTGTGACGGCTAAAAGATATAAAGGCAAAATTATCAGGGAAATCAGAATCACTCCTTTTGAACCATTTGGTACAAGTCTGAATGATACATCGCGTCGCCCACACAGCTTGATTCAAAAAGGTGGTAATGCAGCTCATGTACTTACTCAGCGTTCGACTATACGAAATTTGTTAATTTTTAAGAAAGGCAGTGCCGCCGATCCGTTAAAAATAATGGAATCGGAGCGTCTGTTGCGAAGTACCGGGTTCATTCGTGATGCCCGGATTATGGTGCATACTATTAAAGGAAATTCCGATAGTGTTGATGTAGAAGTCTGGACCCAGGACTACTGGTCGATCCGGCCCAACCTCACCGTTACTACCAGTAAAGTGAGATACCGGGTTACTGAAAATAATTTTATTGGCTTTGGGCACCGGCTTGATGTACGTGTTACCGATCAGTTGAATGAATCAAAACCACTTGTGCTGGATGCAAACTACCGGGTCCCAACAATCGGCAATACCTATATTTCTCCTGAGATTTATTATGGAAATTCGAGTGAGAATAATATCAGGGGCTTTCGTGTTAACCGGCCATTTTATTCGCCCCTGACCCGGGTTGCCGGAGGACTTGACGTATTATCGGTTGCGGAAACAGATTCATTGCAACCACAGGGAGACACGAATTATTATGAATATAGTTTTCGTTCGTTTGTTACCGATGGGTGGCTGGGTCACAGCTGGAAACTGATGAAAGGAAGTACTCATGAGGAACGGAGCACCCGGATAGTAACTGCATTGCGATATGCACGTACCCGCTATCCGTTATTAAACATCCAGGATGAAAATTTAAAAGAGAATTTTTCATCGGTTGATTTATACCTGGCAAGTATCAGTTTATCATCACGAAAATATGTAAAAGACCGGTATATTTTTAAGTTTGGTGAATATGAAGATGTACCTGACGGAAGAAAATTATCATTTACATCAGGTTACGAAAAAAGTTCAATTGAAGACCGGTATTATTTAGCTGTTGATGGTGCCGTAGGAACTTATTTATATAACTGGGGATATTTTTATTTAAGCCTGGGTTATGGTTCATTTGTAAATCATAAAAAATTTTCACAGGGTGTTGTAAATGCTTCTGTAATTTACTTTACCCCCCTGCATCAATTTGGTAAATGGAGATACCGGCAGTTTACAACAGCGAACTTTACCTATGGTCTCGACAGGAAATATGGTGAAACACTATATCTTAATGCGGATAATGGGTTGCCCGGCTATAAGGACACTTACCCTAGGGGCACAAGCAGGTTATCCGTTTCCACACAGATACAGTTGTATTCTCCATTTGAATTTCTTGGATTTCGTTTTGCTCCCATATTATTTGCAGGTGTGGGTTTGGTAGGAGATTACAATGCTTCACCTTTTAAGTCGCGTCTCTACCAGAGCTATGGAATAGGTGTTCTGATTAAAAACGAATTGCTGGTGCTAAATACCTTCCAGGTAATTCTAGCGTGGTATCCAGTACTTCCTGAAGCCGGAAGCGATTTCCGTTTCAATCCTGTAAAACTTACACAATCCCGTTTTCCTGATTTTGATATTTCTAAACCGTCAATTGCTCCGTATTATTAACGAAATTTCGTGACGAAAAAATATACATAGACGCATAGGCTCCAGAGAGAAAGAGAAAATTATTTTAATGAAAGGAATGTTTGATTATTATATGTCGCATTGAAAAGATCAACGCTGCATACAGGTATTGAAATCGCGAAAATCATTAATAACACCATAACAAAAAAATACCGGGAGAAAATTTCCCGGTATAAAAATAACGATTGTAATTTTAAGTGTTCTCTTTTTTGTTAATTTCTGAAACTTCCTTTATAAAGGCTGAAACGCCGGCATCAGCTTCTGACCCATAGGCGTCAACCAATACCCCGCATTTACCATCATCAGTTTGAATGGCATACAATATTGCATTGTCTGCAGGATCGGAAGATCCTTCAAAGCGGTAAAAGTTTGTTATGCGGACATTTTCCGCGCTGTAATTAGCGTCATTATCGCCAACCAGTTTGTCATCTTTAACACAAAAGTTCTCAGAATACCCTTGTTTCACTAAACTGTTCAAACACTCTGAAAGTGTTTTCATATAAGGAACATCTCCGGGCTTCATAAATTGAGTTTGCTTGTTAATTATTAAGGTTGACTTACGGTTTGTTTTTTCGAATTATTGTCAGTTATTCCCGATTTATTAATCATGTTTTTAAAAACAGGTACGGCACTGTGGAGCAAAGTAGGACCAACCAGGCGTACCAGGTAAGAAAATGCGAATTTCTTTATATAGGATGTACGCTTAAAGAAAACACTGTTTCCAACAAGTTCCAGAAATGTTGCTGCAAGTCCATCCATAATGCCGGGTGCGCCATTTGATTCCTCTTTTAGTATTCCATTTTCAGGGTGAGTATCTGTTCTATCAGTTCCGGTGAGTTTATGAAAGATCCCGGATGGCGTAAAGGTATCCTTGATGTTTTCGATATTCGTTTTCATATCTGCTTCAAGCTCTTCCTTTTTAAAATAGAGTCTTCTTTTAACAGATCTTAATTCATCAATTGTGGTGAATTTATTCATCGTCGTAAATATTTTTAATGATTGTATTTATGAGGGGCTTTCTTAACCAATTTGATCTGTTAAAATAGAGTATTAATCCTATTAATAAATAGACGCCTGTTACTATAAAGAAACCCATGGCAAAATTTTCTGTAAGATAGCCGATGCCAATTGCAGATCCTATTGTTAGTGTTAGCAGGAACAAAAATCCCACTATCACTATGATTGCCCACGACACCAGCGAGGAAACAGCAGATGCTCCTGAATCAGCAGTTTCAAGTTTCATAATTTCAATTCGCGTTTCAATGTATTCTTTTACATTGTCTGCCAAATTATTTATTCCCATACTGCTGTTTCCCATGATGTTTAATTTTGAAAATGGTTTTATAAACTTTCTACATCCCGATCATAAATGATCAGACAGAATACTTGTTTTTTGCTGTTTCAACTTTGCGAGCACCTTCTTCTGCTTTGTGATGAATATCATCAGCTAATCCACTGGCCTTGGACTTGCCTTCATCAAATTTGCTTTTAGCGTAGTTGATACCCTCGTCAATGTAAGAGCCCAATTCTTCGCCGGTGTCGCGTCCAAATTTCATGATTTTGTTACGAATGTTGCTGCCTTTATCAGGAGCCAACAATAATCCTAATACTGCGCCTGCTGCTGCACCTACTAGGAGAGCGGTGAGGGTTTTTGAATTGTCTGACATAGTCTTAAATTTTAAACGTTAATAATTTGTTTGTTGATCTAACCAGTGCAAAAAGCCTTCCAACCGTTTCTGCCATATAAATGGGGAATACAGTTTTTTATCAGGAATGTGGTTAACCGGTATATGCTTTGTGCTATTTACATTGGCAATGAGCAGTATAAACAGTCCATTGATGGTGACAGGAGGATATGATTACACAACCCTCAATTCAGTAATTTTTTCCCCAATTGGGGAAAAACAGTAACATCTGATTATAATGGTATATTTTCAAAAAAAAACAAGGTTATGCAGGATACTTTTTCCTTCATTAACCTTGTCATTTATATTAAATTGAAACTAAAAATCAGTTTGTACTCAAAGTAAGGTCCGAATCAATTAAACCTGAATAAAACCCACCATGTTGTTTTGCATAATATTTCCAGGATACAGGTCCGGGCTGCATTACATTGTGGATCTGGTAATCATTGGTGAACCACCATTCCCTGTTAGTAACTGCCTGTTCCAGTTCACCGGGTTTCCAGTTGATACATCCCTTATATGCACTTATCTGAATATTATATTCAGAAATAAAATGGAGGATAGTGACAATATCAAGGGCATCATAGCTCCAAAATACAGAATCGATCCACCCGTTTTTAAAGGAAGGATATAATATAAGAAAGGAATCTGTTTCAGCATTATCGGGACCACCATACTGTAATAAAACCGGATCACTATTACCATAAATCTTTTTAGCAATCTTCTCACCTGGCAAATGCTGGTTAAGAATAATGCCGGTGGTTCCGGATTCATTGTGCTGAGTTATCAGAATAAGTAATTTAGAATTGCTGAATTTCGAGTTAACCGGGGAGGAGATAAGCAGGCTCCCCGATTTAACTGCAGTATATTTAACACTTTTTTTATAGCGGTGTACCATTACGATTAAATTAAATTAATAATGTTGGTTTGGTACTAGTAATACATCATTAGTGCCATTAATTTTAAAATTTTAAAGCTAAGATTACCAACAATACTTTAATTTCTCATGCTTCGTGAAGGTAACGGATTGTATAAATATTTTCAGAAGCAGTGGCTCCATAAACACTCTTTGATGAAAAAGATTCCCCATTATGAGGAAGTATAACCTTGTAATAGGATTCCGGAAGGGTTAAGACTACCTGTTATATTTGGCATGAAGTTTTCAATTGTTTACAGGAAATCACATTTATAAACTTTATCCAAACTACTATGAAAAACGCATTCAAAATTTTTGCCTTTGCACTCGCTTCGCTATCACTTACTGCCTGCAGTGATGATAAATCGAACAAATCGTATGATGATTACAAAAAATATGTGAGTGATCATCATGATAATTCCGATAAGTATTATGATCGTGACTGGAATGAAATTGAAAATGAATACAAGGAAGTTCAGAGAAATGCAGAAGCCGATATGGCCAACTGGAATGATGAAAGAAAAGCTGAATATGAGAGCATGAAGCTTAACTGGGATGTATACAGGGAGAGTTACATGGCTGAAAAAAACCGTCGTGATGCCCTTGAAGGTTCTAAAATGGTAATGAAAGCAATTTTACCGGATGGTATCAGTGAAGATATGAGTAATGTAGACAATTCAAATATTCTGGCAGTTCACACACACTTTGTGGAAGCAGTTGAAGGAATGAAAGATTCAATGACCCGTGAACAGTGGGATTATGCTGAAATTCTGTGGGAGCGTTTAGGAACCCGCAAGAATGAATTGGAAAAAGAAATGAAAACTGAAACGAATCTGGCAATAGCCGAACAAAAGATCGCATATAGTGCAATTAAGGCTATAAACAGGCCAGTTGCAAAAGGCGATGAAAATGCTGCCGCGAAAGAAGACGGCAAACAATAATCCGGGGCAGGTTTTTTTTCATATTTGAAAGCCAGGATCATAATCCTGGCTTTTTTATGTATCCGAATTTGTTTAACATTGCCCCAAAAGAAATGTGAAATGGAGAACACCATTTTAAAGCGTATTTTTCTTGTATTCGGAATGGGGTTTATCATATTTATCATTTTGATATTTATGTATAAATCCAGTTTTCAGAAGCTCAATGAAAATACACGAATGCTCATACATAACCTGGAAGTACTTGATAAAACGGAACAGGTTCTGGGCCTTATTAAAGATATGGAAGCCGGTGTGCGTGGGTATGCGCTCACCGGAGAAAATAAATTCCTTACACCTTATAAGATTGCTAAGGAAAGATTGCCTGTTAAATACGGGGAATTGAAAATACTTTTAAAGGATAATCCCCGGCAATCATATAATCTCGACACACTTCAAAGCCTGATGAATCGTAAAGTCGAGAGCCATGATTTTATTATTCATTTGAAACGATCCGATAATCTGAACTTCGGTTATAAAAGCATACTTAATGAATCTTCTCTATTGATGGATTCTATTAAAGTGATAGCTGCAAAAATGAAAATGGAAGAAGAGCGGTGGAGAATTTACCGGAGTCTGGAAGGTTCGGATTCGATCATGGATACCAAAATCCTGAGCACCATTTTCAGCATAACAGCAGTTGCAATTATGTTGTTGTCCTTATTTTATATTTTGATTGAAATACGCAGTAAACGTAAAGTGAAAGACCTTCTCAATGCAGTGCTCCAGGCGTCGCAAAGTGCAATACTTTCATTCAGTGCTGTGAGACAGCCGGATGGCAGAATCAATGATTTTACATGCATTCAATTTAATCGGATAGGAGCTACCATAGCTGCAAAACCGGAAACGGGTATGATTGGAAGGACGATGAGTGATATGTTTCCTGAAAGTCTTGAATCCGGCTTGCTGGATGAATACATAAAAGTAACCGAGGCGGGAAGTGCCTACCGAACGGAACGATTTTACCCCGATGAATACAAAGGCAAGTGGTATCGCATAGTTGCGGTTAAACTTGAAGATGGTATAACAGTTACTTATGATGATATTTCAAAAGAAAAGGAATATGAAGTTGCATTACAGAAATACATTATAGAATTAAAACGGTCAAACAATGAGCTGGAGCAATTTGCATTTGTTGCATCACATGATTTACAGGAACCGCTGAGAAAAATACAGGCTTTTGGCGACCGGTTGAAAGTTAAAGCAGGTCATCTGTTAACAGATGAAACAAAAATCTACATGGAGAAAATGCTTTCCGCTTCTACCAGAATGTCAGGACTGATCTCTGACTTGTTAAATTTTTCGCGACTGGTGCGCGCAAAAGATGAGTTTGTTCTCACCGATATGAATACAGTTTTCCAGGATGTTATGAGTGATCTGGAATTGAAAATTTCAAAAAAGCAAGCTACCGTAACATTTGATAAGCTTCCCGAGATCGAGGCAGTGCCTTCGCAGATGTACCAGTTGTTTTTTAATCTTTTAGGGAATGCACTTAAGTTCAGCAAAGAAGATGTCCCTCCTGTTATCTCAGTTAAAAGTGAAATTGTTTCTGTAAAAGGTGCCAGAACATCTTCCCGGAATAATCAACTGCTACGGATAAAGTTTGAGGATAATGGAATTGGATTTGATCCCACGTATGTCGATAAAATCTTTGTTATTTTCCAACGCCTTCACGGGAAACATGCTTATGAAGGAACAGGAATCGGATTGGCAATTTGCAAACGCATTGTTACTAACCACGATGGAATAATAATAGCTACAGCCACTCCTGGAGAAGGAGCAGTATTTACTGTTGAACTCCCGTTGTACCAGCATTAATAAACTGCTAATGTGTATATGAGAATGATTTAATTCCGTAAAGTGCACTAAGGAATTAATTCATGGAAATTTGAGAAATCAAAAATTATATTCTATGTACGCGATGAAAAATGCAGAATCGATTTAAGCCATACGTTTGATGCGGTCTTTATAAAACTGCAACGTCACATACGATAGAATTACTGCCCCGATACTTCCTTCACCTAATAAAAGAGCTACCACTCCAAAAGGATTAAGCTTAACCCCGGGAACAGCATATTCTTGCAGGTATTGCATAAAAGCCTGGTCGATGACAAATAAATAAAAAAACATAAATGCAGCCAGCAAAGCGTATGCCCCTATTACTGATAGTATGGAAACCCGCAGGCATTCCAGATAAGATTTATCAGTGACATTTAATACATAAGAACGTTGTGAGTAAATCACAATAGGAATAAGAAAAACAAAATTCAGAAACCTGAGTTCTGTTACAGTTTGATACCCAAGCAGAGTTGTTAACAGAAAATATACTATTAAAATAATTCCACCTGTTATGGCCGCTGGTAAGGAAATAGCCATGTTTGGATTACTGTAGGCTGTTGAGGGCATAATTTTATTTTGATAATTGTACATGTCTTTGACTGCTTTTAATCCGTGTGATCGATCCCTAAAGCATATTCAAATTATGTACCTCAATCGGTAATCCATCCTTTAAATTCGAAATAAATGGGTATTGGGTTGTTAGTGAAAAAGTTAAGGTGAAAAAAGCTATAGCACTCTTCTGGCGAAACACGTAAAGTAAATAAAGAGCGTTTGCGATTATTATACCTCATAGTGTGTAGAAATATACTCACACCCAAATTTTTTGATTAGCTACGAGTGGTTATAGAAATAAAAATAAGCCATTACACAATAGCGGGTATCTGAATTTGGTTAATTATAATTATTTCCCGCATCCTGAAATACTTAAATTGTTAAAATAAAACGAATTACATATTGAAATCCATTACTTTCGGCACTATAAAGCCGATTTTTGAAAATTAATCTATTTCATAATAAGCTGAATTTCATTATGATCGGAAGTGGGAATTCCATTTTTACATAGCATTAGTATTTAGTTACTACCACGGAAGAGGTTGGATAGGATTTGTTGTATCTTTAGGTAAGGGCAAAATAGCGGTTTAACCGAGAAATAAAATCCCCACAATTGGACAGGGTATAAATATTGCATGCCTATCCGAGGGAAATTTGATGAACACTATTTTGAAAAAAGCATTAATAATCGACGACGAACTCGACATCTGCATGTTGCTCAAAAGTATACTCAAGCCAATCGGCATTGAGGCCTTTTATTCAACATCACTCGAAGACGGTATAAGCAGTTTATCAAATCAGGAATTTGGTTTATTGTTTCTTGACAATAATTTACCCGATGGCTCGGGCCTGGAACGATTAAAATATATCCAGCAACAAAATCCTGGATTAAAAATTATCATGATCAGCGCTTATGATGGGGATATGGAGCGAAATCAGGCACGTAAAGATGGGGCGATTGATTTTATTGGAAAGCCATTCACAACCGGAATGGTTAAGGAAAAACTGATGAAGCATTTTCAGGAACTCTGAACTAAAAACAAATTATAATGGCAAAACGTATTCTGATAGCGGATGATGATACTGATATCTGCAATTTATTGAGTCGGTTTCTTACACGGCATGGATATGAAACAGTAGTCACTTTTCGCGGATTATCGATTTTGGATTTATTACAGAAATCCAAGTTTGATCTTCTCATTTGTGATTTCAGGTTCGGAGATACCGATGGGATGGAAGTCCTTTCTAAAATTCATGAAGCCGGGTTGGATTTACCGGTGATAATTATTACCGGCTATTCAGATATAAAAATGGCGGTGAATGTGATCAGGGCAGGCGCTATTGATTATGTAACCAAGCCGCTGGTCCCTGATGAAATTTTGCACATTATTCAAAATTCTCTCGAGAATCATGAAAAAGGCGAAACTAGTATGTCGCCACGAAAACTTTCAGGCAAAAAAGCTGCATTTGAAAATTCAAATATTATTATTGGTAAAAGCGCCCAGTCAAAAGAACTCTACAGGCAAGTTGAACTGGTAGCGCCCACGAATTATTCCGTGATTGCTTATGGCGAAAGTGGTTCCGGTAAGGAAGCCGTCGCGCAAAGCATACACAATAAAAGCCCGAGAAGAAATCATCCATTTGTGGCAATGGATTGCGGTGCTATATCCAAGGAGCTGGCAGGTAGCGAACTCTTTGGTCACGAGAAAGGATCCTTTACCGGTGCACTTACTTCTAAAATTGGTCATTTTGAAATGGCCAATGGCGGAACTTTGTTCCTGGATGAAATTGGTAATCTCCCCTATGAAGTTCAGGTGTCGTTATTGCGCGTTGTACAGGAACGTAAAATGAAACGCATTGGTGGAAATAAAGAAATTGAATTGGATGTAAGGATAATTATCGCATCTAATGAAAATCTTATGGAGGCTTGTCGTAAAGGCCGTTTCCGGGAAGATTTATACCATCGTTTTAATGAATTCACAATTATGGTTCCTCCCTTAAGGGATCGTGGTGATGACATCTTAAAATTTGCAGAATATTTTATTACAGTTGCCAACGAGGAACTCAACAAAAACATCCAGGATTTTTCCCCGGAAGTAAAGCAGGTGTTCATGTCCTATTCATGGCCGGGAAATATCAGGGAATTAAAAAATATTATTAAACGCGCCGCATTACTTTCTGCTGCCGACGCTGAGGAAATTACTACCCAGGTATTACCACCTGAAATGGTACAAAATTCCCGATCTGAGTTCTTTATTTCCCCACCGGCAATTTCTACTCATGCGCATCATCACGTTCATGAGCCGGTTGAAATGGAACACGCCCGTTCTTCCGGAACCAATTTAAAAGAAGCTGCACTGGAAGCAGAGTTTGAAACTATAATGAATGTACTTAAGAAAGTTCAGTTTAATAAATCAAAGGCTGCAAAGCTTCTTAACATTGACCGCAAGACGCTTTACAACAAGATGCGGCATTATAATATGCTTGGCGGTAAGGAATAAAAAAAAAGATGCGCCTGATGACGCATCTTTTTTCATTCGGGAAAAGTATGTAGAAGTTAGAAGGGGAAAAGTAAAATAAAAAATAAATCGTACTGTCCTTCGGTTTATATAATAGTAAAATCCATGCCAAAATTTTATGGATTATTTAATTGTTAAAATTTTGTCTTACAGGTTTTATTTAAGGTTATGTTAAAGTCAGGTAATTTTTCTCATTAGACGATGAACCACATTCGGGGGAAAGCTAAGTATTCAGAATCGGAATTAGTTAATCTGGTGCAATCCGGCAACCGGGATGCTTTTAATGCCCTTTATGATAATTATTCTCCCGCCCTCTTTGGAATCATTTCCAGAATTGTTAGTTCCGAAGATACTGCCCAGGACGTCCTTCAGGACACTTTTGTGAAAATCTGGAAAAATATTGAAAGGTATGATAATTCTAAAGGAACCATTTTTACCTGGATGCTTAACATAGCCAGAAATGGTGCTATTGATTCCACCCGCTCGAAGCATGAACGCAATAAAATCCGGGACACCGATCTTATCGTAAGTATCCCGGAAGAACAAGGTTCGGAAATGAATGTTGATTCTATGGGAATTCGTGAAGTCCTTGTAACTTTGAAGCCAGAATATCAACTCATTATTAATTATCTGTACATTAAAGGTTATACCCAGGAGGAGGCAGCGGGCGAGCTGAATATTCCTTTGGGAACCGTTAAAACACGTGCAAGAACCGCAATTCTCAGGTTAAGGGAACTATTAAAAGAAAAACAAGTTGGACGTTAAGGCTTACATATCTACAGGGATTCTTGAGACCTATGTTATGGGTCACTGTTCTCCGGATCAAATCCGCGAGGTGGAAGAATTCATATCCTTACATCCCGAAATAAAGGATGAGGTAGCCTCCATTCGGTTGGCACTGGAGTCGTATGCAATGGCGTTCAGCAAAACCCCACCGGCTGATTTAAAAGATAAAATTTGGAGTGCCCTTGACGGAGAAGGCCTTGCACATCCTTCGAAGGTAATTTCTATAAACAGACCCCAGGCAAAACAAAGTAATAACTGGCTGGTAGCTGCTTCGTTAGTATTGTTTGCTATCGCTGCATCCATGAATTTTTTCCTTTATTCTAAATGGAAATCGGCAGAACGTAAAATTGCTGAAATCGAAATAGAGAAAGAGTATTTTGCTTCTCAACTGGAAGTTCAAAACACTTCCCTTGCAGTTATTCAGGAAGAATTGGCGGTAATGCAACTGCCCGGCACAAAAATGATAGTGATGAAAGGTACAGAAAGTCATCCCGGTGCTCTTGCAACAATTTTTTGGAATACTGAATCGAAAGATGTTTTTCTTAAGGTGAAAAATTTACCTGAAATTCCGCAGGGAAAACAATACCAGCTTTGGGCAATAGTTGATGGTGCTCCTGTAAATGCAGGATTAGTAGCAATTGAAGAACAGCTATTACAGAAAATGGAACAATTTTCATCCGCCCAGGCTTTTGCTATCACACTTGAACCCCTTGGAGGAAGTTCTTCTCCAACCCTCGAGAAAATGTATGTGATCGGGAATATCTGACAAGGTTTTATAAACAGATTCAAATTTTTTTTCCTAAGTAAAGCGATTTTTTGGCGCTTACACACAATTACTTATCAATAAAAGTTTTATAAGTTTCTTTTTTTCTAAAATCCGGATTTGAGTTGCATTCGTAGGTATGAGTAAATAACTCATTTATTCATTCTAAAAAATAATCCTATGAAACTTAAAATTTTACTCTTATTATTCTTATTGCCATTCGGCATATTTACATCATCAAATGGCGCGCATCTTCGGGATCATATCCTGGTGGCTGCACGAATTGATGGAATTCAGCAAGTACCCCAGGTTACTACCAATGCACTGGGTGTTGCCTCATTAATGATTAACGGAACGCGTGATACGCTATGCCTGACTGCAAGTTTCGATGGATTGTCAGGACCGTTAACTGCTGCTCACATTCATGAAGGTTTGCCCGGTATGAATGGTGGTGTCCTGGTTGACCTGTCCACCGGTATTAATGGTAATATGATTTCATTCACACTTTCCGGAGCCGCGCTATCGTCTTCGTTACTCTCCAAAATTCTTTCCGGAGAATGTTATATTAATCTGCACACAGCAGCTAATCCTAACGGAGAAATCAGGGGTCAACTCCTGGTGGAAGCAGATAAAGCTTTTCAATTTACAATGGATGGAATGCAGGAAGTTCCAGTGACGATCACCAATGCTTATGGAACCGGAGTATTTATTTTGTCTAAAGACAATTCAAAAATTAAATACCTTGTAGTAATGCAGGGTTTATCAGGTGCATTAACCGGCGCACACCTGCATCTTGGTCAACCGGGAATTGCAGGTCCCGTAATAGTGGATCTTACAAGCTCGATTGCTGGAAATATTATTGCAGGCGTAATTAGCAATCCCGCCGCAGCATTATTAGATAGCATGAATGCCGGTAGTATTTACCTCAATGTTCATAATGCGATGTTTCCTTCGGGAGAAATACGCGGGCAGTTAATGAACAGTCAGCAATATCTTTATTTTGATGCAATTATAAACGGTGCACAGCAGGTGCCTTTAGTACCTACTGCAGCAGGTGGAGTTGCTGCAATTAAAATGAATACCACGTTGGATTCGTTGTGGGTTGATGTGGTTGCTGATGGTTTAACAGGACCAATTACAAGTGCTCATTTTCATAATGGAAATCCGGGAGTCAACGGCGGAGTTGAAATAGACCTAACCAATTTCATTAATGGAAATAAAATAATGGGAACAGTTACCGGTAGTGCGTTGACAACGGAACTGATCAATAAATTTTTAAAGGGAGAAATTTATATCAATCTTCATACTGCTGCTTTTCCAAATGGCGAAATTCGCGGACAGGTTTACAGGCTGTTGAGAGAAGGGTATAATTTAATGCTGTCAGGTGACCAGGAAATTCCTGCCGTAACTACAAGTGCCAGTGGCGCAGGAATTGTTTCCATCGACCGTGACCAGGATAACGCGCATTTTATGATTGTTGCTTCCGGCATAATGGCCAACGGAGCTCATTTTCACAATGCGGTAGCGGGTCAATCGGGAGGTGTTATTTATGACCTCACTCCTTATTATATGAATAACGGAATTTTTGGTTACTGGAAAAGCAGTGATGCTACACCATTCACTACGGCACAATCAATCCGTTTTCGTAACGACAGCGTATATGTGAACTTACACACCGTTGCGAATCCCGGAGGAGAAATACGCGGTCAGGTGATGCGTGGCTTTAACTGCAGTAGCCTGACAACAGGAATTTTTACGGTGACAAATAACAACGTATCAACGTTTACTATTTTCCCAAATCCTGCTATTGATGATTTGCAAATTCAGTTTATCTCAGCCGAAAGCGGATTAAAGGAACTGTTTATTTACAACACATTGGGTCAGAAAATGGAAGGTTATGCATTTTCAGTTCCTGCGGGGCAATCCGTTGAAACGGTTGATGTAACCACTATTCCGGCCGGATTGTATAAAGTTGTTATTGTTGATGAAAATGGTAAAACCGAATCAAGATCATTTCAGAAACATACTTTTTAGGTATAGAGAGAGGGAGCCGGAAATACCGGCTCCCTTTTTTCTAAATCACTAATCAAAATATAATTTCGGATGAACGATCAACAGACTATATCCCTACCGTTAGATCCATTATTTTTCTTTAAATTGTTTCTGCTCATACTTTTATATTCTGGTTGTACGCATGATATTCCTACTCCTGCTTTAAATAGTTTTCCTGCTGATAGCTGCACGCAAAACGTAAATTACGAAAATGACATACGCCTGATAGTTACTGAAAATTGTGCACTCGAAGGATGCCATGTGCCAACGGGTTTCAAAGATTTTACATCCTATGCAGCGCTGGTCAGTGTAATTGAAACTTCAGGGAAAGAATATTTTCTGACCCGTATCAGTGAAGGCGGTGGAATGCCACCTGATTATACTTCCGGCCCCGATCAGCTAACACCATGCGACCTTGCTAAATTCCGCTCATGGCTTCAGTCGGGTTATCCTGAACAGTAAAAATTAATTCTTGTTATAAATCCGAAACATAAAAGTATTCGTAAGTATTTGAAAACTCCATAAAAAATTAAACTATGAAAAAAGTCGCATTAATAACCGCAGTAGCATTGCTCGGCATTCTTATTCTTGTTTTCCGTTCTGATGCGCAGTCGCTCGACAAATCCGTCAAGGTAGGAGGCGAACCGATGTTGCCCTCAAGGAATATCGTTGAAAATGCAGTTCTATCTAAAGATCATACCACACTGGTAGCAGCTGTAAAAGCCGCCGGACTGGTAGAAACGTTGCAAGGCAAAGGGCCATTTACCGTTTTCGCTCCCACAAATGATGCTTTTGAAAATTTACCGGCAGGAACTGTTGATGGATTGCTGAAATCCGAAAACATTAAATCACTGGTATCCATTTTAACATATCATGTAATTCCGGGGAAATTAAGTGCAGCCGAATTAATGGCAAACATAAAAAAATCCTCAGGAAAGTATGTTGTAAAAACTGTTAATGGCGGTAATTTAACTTTTGCCATGAATGGGCCTTCTAATGTTCAGGTATGGGATGACAAAGGTAATGGCGCAAATATCAGCGTTTATGATGTGAACCAGTCTAACGGCGTTATTCATGTAATTGACGCCGTGTTATTACCGTAAATTAAATTCTGCTCCATGTTAGTGCCAGGGGAAGGCGGTGTACGAATTCCCCTATTTTTTCACCGATAAAAGAGGCACAGTGCTGTGAAAGGCCATTTCATTCGTGACACTTTTTCCAAACAGCGATTCAAAAAAGCCGGTTTTGTGTGTGAACATGGCAAGCATATCTGCATCAATGGAAGCGATATATTTTTCAAGAGCATGTTGAACACTTATATTTTGAAAAGTCTTTATGGTGAATTGCGGGTAAAGACATAAACCTCTTAATTTTTGTTCCATTTCGGAAATAAGAGCCTCATTTAAAATCCCCTTTTGGTCTACATGAACCAGGTGAATGTGAGAGTTAAAAACTTCAGCAAATGATATCAGGATTCGCAATTCCCGGTTTACATCTTCTAAATCCGAAGCATACACCAATGTTTTGATTTCATTAAAGGTTGCATTCTCAGGAACTGTAATAACTGGCTTTCTGCACCTTTTGATTATAGAAACCGCATTACTTCCCATCAACACTTTCTTCATCCCGGTAGCACCTTTCGTACCCAGTATGATGTAGTCAATATTATGTTGTTGCGAAAAATCTTCAACCGAATCTTCCACATAATCATTTCTTATAACATGTGTAGTTATGGATGGAACTCCGGAATGGGTTGCGTCAATATCTTCCAGCAGACGGATAAAATCCACCCTGGCATTTTCAATCATGGCTTCAATTATTCTTTCTGATTTAAAAGCCGCCATGGTATGAGCATGAGCATCGAGATATACAGTATGCAATAAATAAATCTCAGCATTTAATTTTTTACCCATCGCAACAGCAAAATTTAAAGCAACGCGTGCAAGCGGGGAGAAGTCAGTGGGAACCAGTATTTTCATAAGAAATAATTATAATTGGGATGCTGAAAGTACAAAAATCCGGGAAATTTGTGATTTTTTAATTGCGAAGGCTCATATTTTTTGATGAAGATTATCATGTTTTGGAAACCCTAATAGCGGATTACCGGGATGCCGGCCAAGGTTTACAAGTTTTTGATTTGAAAAATTTGTTATTATTGACCTATGAAAACGCTATTGGTGATATTCCTGTCATGCCCCTTGCTGCTGTTTGCGCAGCTGCCCGCTTTAAAAACCTCAAAACTTCAACAGGCCGTGTCTATACGTGGTTTGTCGGTTGTAGATGATAATGTAATTTGGATGGGTGGAAGTGCAGGAACCGTTTGTCGAAGCAACGATGGCGGGATTTCTTTTAAGTGCAATGTTATAACCGGATTTGATTCAACCGAATTCCGTTCCGTTTATGCATTTAGTGATTCAACAGCAATCATCTGTAATATCGGTTCTCCGGCAAAAATTCTCAGAACAGCGGATGCCGGAATAAGCTGGAATGAAGTTTACAGTAATGATGACCCTGCTGCTTTCATTGATGGCATTGACTTTTGGAACGATAAAGAAGGAATTGTTCATGGCGATCCTATTGATGGTTTTATGCTCATTCTTACAACTAACGATGGCGGACAAACGTGGCAGGAGCCTGCAGGAGAGCGTCCCAGGTTGCTGGAAGGTGAGGCGTGTTTCGCGGCAAGCGGAACGGTCATCCGATGTATGGGTGATTCAAAAGTTATGATTGCTTCAGGAGGAGTTGCCTCACGGTTTTTTATATCCTCTGATAAAGGCTTGAACTGGAAGTGGGTGCCGACTCCCATTGTACAGGGATTAACCAGCACCGGTATATTTTCATTCGCTTTTCGCGATGAGCAAAACGGTATTATTGCAGGTGGCGATTACAAAAGAGATACGCTTTCAACAGACCATATCTTTTTAACTAACGACGGAGGCAATAACTGGCAGCAACCCTCCCGGCCAACCCGGGGGTACCGTGAATGTGTGGAATATATAACTGATAAACAGGTGCTGGCAGTAGGGCCATCCGGGATGGATATTTCTCTTAACGGAGGTCTGACATGGGAACCCTTTTCGGATGAAAAACTGTTTCATGTAGTTCGAAAGGCTCGCACCGGTAAGCGAGTGATTGCTGCGGGCGGCGGTGGAATCATCGGGCAGGTAACATATTGAAAGGTTTATTTATATTTGCATGAGGCCGGCTGATGACTGTAAAGTTTTTCAGCACATCCGGATAAACTTCTCAATCAAATTTCTAATATCATGAAAAAATTTTCCAAAGCCACATTCGTATCGTTAACAGGATTAGCTATTTTATTTTTCTTAATAGTTCCTATGGTCGTACAATCGCAACAAGGGGATATGACAATTTCAGACTGGCAGGGAACCTATCTCGGAGTATTGCCATGTGCAGGTTGTGAAGGAATACAAACTGAACTCACGCTGAATACGAATAAAACATTCGATCTCATTACTCGCCAGATCGGCAAGGGAGATATGGGCATAAAAGTAATTTCCGGAAAATTTTCGTGGAATAAAACCGGAACCATAATTACCCTTGGCGGGATAAAAAAAGATGAAAGGCCTACACAATATCAGGTGGAGGAAAATAAAGTTATCCAGCTTGATTTGTCGGGCAACGCCGTTGCAGGGGAATCGGCTGATAAATATGTACTCGTAAAAGGCAAGCCATCGGTTGAGGAAAAATACTGGAAACTCGCCACTCTTTATGGAAGTACGGTGTCGGCAGAAAAGGGTGATCTTAAAGAGCATCATATTATGTTAAAAGCAGAAGGTGGCCGTTTAACGGGAAGCAGTGGCTGCAATTCCTTCAGTGGTAATTATGTGCTGACTGGCGAAAATGGAATTGCTATGACCAAAATAATAGCTACAAAAGCAGCATGCCCGACTATGGATTCCGAATCGCTTTTTTTGAGAGCCCTGGAATTTGTGGATGGCTATACCATCAATGGTGATACACTTCAGATTCATAAAGCAAATGCAACACCGGTTGCAAAATTTATTGCTGTTTACAAAAAACAATAGCCTGATGCGTTAGTACCTTATTTCCTAATCGATTCATTATGGAAACAAACGAACTGCAAAAGTTGCTTTTTCAGCAAATTAAATCACGTGTGCCTGCTAATTTATCCTTTGCGGAAGAAATTGCAGATGTACTAAATATCAGTACCGACAGCGCTTACAGGCGGATAAGAGGCGAAAAAACGGTTTCCTTCGAGGAGTTACAAAAGCTGTGCTTAAAATTTCATTTAAGCCTCGATCAAATGCTTCACAGTAATTCCAATGCCACCTTGTTTTATGGAACCTTTGTTGATTCGGTTGATTTTGATTTCGACAAATATTTAAAGGACTGGGCTGCAAACCTCGAGAAGATTAACAGCGCCGGAACAAAAATGCTTTATTATGATGCAAAAGATATCCCGCTCTTCCATCATTATCAATTTGATCTTTTGTCAAAGTTTAAGTTTTTCTTCTGGATGCGAACCATCTTGTCGTATAAGGAGTTTTTGAAAATGCAGTTTGAAGATATCGGATCCACCGACGAGCTGCATAAAACCGGACTTCGTATCATAGAAATTTATAACCAGATTCCATCCGCAGAAATCTGGACCTTTGAAACCATAAACAGTACGCTTCGTCAAATTGAATATTATAAAGAGTCAGGAATTTTCAGAAAAAAGGAGAACGTACACATGTTGTATGACCAGGTTGAAGCACTTGTTGATCATATTAAGGACCAGGCAAGCAATGGGGAAAAATATATGATCGGGCAGAAACCAAAGGGACTCAATAATTACCAGTTGTTTTTTAATGAAGTTTCAACAGGGCACAATACAGTACTGACAGAGACTGATGGTATGCAAACCGTTTTTCTTAATCATGGTGTTATGAATTACATGATTACACGCGACAGAAAATTTTGCGAGTTCACACGCCAATCTCTTGAAAATACAATGCGAAAATCCTCTCTTATCAGTACCGTAAGTGAAAAGGAGCGTAATCGCTTTTTCATGGTGTTGCAGAAAAAAATCACCGATCTCAAAAATGACCTGGTTTTTATGTGATCCGTTTTTATGATTTCAGTACTCTTTCATTGTAAACAGTTGCATCCCCAATTAAACGTACCAGGTAAAGTCCTTTTGGAAATACTTCCATCTCAAAATTCATAGTATTGCCCGGAGAATTTGAAGAGAAGGGAAGAGTAACCAGTAATTGTCCGGAAGCGTTATATATTTCCATTGTAAAAGCACCTGCTTTTTCAGGAACTTCAATGGTAAATTGGGATAATACAGGATTTGGAAAAATGCGAATCCCTTTCTCAATGATACTATTTGCCTCACCCGTGGGATTGCAAACTGATGATGATAAAAAGGACACACTTTGAAATGGTTGATAAATGGAATCCTGCAAGACTAAAGAATAGGATAAAACAACCGGGTTGAACGATATGGGAACAATGGAAAGCGATGAATCGGTAATGGTATTTGATACGTTATTGCATTCAGCAACCAGGGTAACCGGAACCTGCACAAATAAAATAGTGTCGCGTTTTTGCAGCCTGCTCAATGGAATATATCCGCTGTAGAATTCCGATACACGCAGCGCATTTGAAGATTGTCCGTGCAGGTCGAATCCTTGTGAATTGATGATGTTGCCATTAGAATTTATGTGATCAAAATTATTTACATAATGACCTGCTACCGTATCATTAAACGATCTTGAAAAAACGATTGTGCTGTCATCAAGCTGAATCATTTTCGTTGTACTATGATTTGCCGGAAAGGAGTGACTATAATTCCTGGCAAACAGCAACGTACCTGATGTATCTATTTTTTGAAAGTACGGCTTAAAATAGTTGCAAAAGGGAAAGGAATTGCTGTAATCACCATACAGTCCAATTGTTCCATCATTTAATAATGACAAACCTGAAACGCCGTTGAACATCCCGACAGGATATATAAATGCCCATTGTACATTCAGCATCGAATCAAGTTTAATAATGGCAGGTTGACGGTTACAGGTTCCCGCCAGGGCATATCCCAGCATTGCTAATGAAATATAAATATCTCCATCATCAGAAATAGTTATTGAAGCAGGATAAAAATTATATCTCATTGCAGAAAACACCGTGTCGGCGAGAATGGTGTAACCTGCCAGGTTTCCGTTGTTATCAATTTTAAAAATTGCAGCCGTGTAAACAGGATAAAATGATAATGATGGAGCAACGTCTGCAATATTAATAGTAGCCACTAAATAGTGATACCCGTTTTTCTCAGCAGAAAAATGAAACATTGTGTTTGAAAAATGAGGCACTATTTTTTTTGCCCATTCAATATTTAAATTGTCATCTGTTTTTATAATTGTTTTTATACCTGTGTTTCCTAGCATTAAAAATCCATTGTCACTGCAAGGCACAATTTGCTTGATATTTTCTGTAATCCGTTTAGCTGAGAGCGGAACACCAAAGGGGTCGAGTTTAATCATAGTGCTTCCCCACCCCTGGATTCCTGCCTGCCGCAAGCCCATGAACAAACTATTGTCGGCATTTCGAAAAAATGCCGTTTGTTCAACGGTGCTGTCAAGTCCGGGCAGGGTAATATAATTTACTACTGATTGTGACCACACATGTTGAGCAGAGAATAGCAACAGGAAAATCAGGAGGATTCGCATTTTCAGGGAGGTCATTTTAATTAAAATTACAAATATTAAACTATTTAAAAAATTTTAAGGACAATTCCCTCATCGGATCAACTAATGTATTGATTGTTAATATAATGCGAGGGATAAGCACGATCTTAATTTTGATTAAGGATGGTTCTTTTGGTTATCTTTGCATATGCCGACTGAAATCCACATCAAAAATATGGTCTGCCAGCGTTGTGAGCGCGTGGTGGAAGAGGAATTTGCAAAAGCGGGTTTCCGTTTAAATACGATTGAACTGGGAAGAGTTGTTTTATCGGATGATAACCCTGATCTTACTAAAATAGCTGCCCTCCTGAGCGAAAATGGATTTGAACTTTTGGAAGAGAAAACGAGCCGGTTAATAAAAGATATTAAAACTTTTATTATTCAACTTATCCGCACAGGTTCACTGGAAAATAATAAGAAAAATATATCTTCCTTACTGGAGGATCAGTTTCATAAAGAACGTAAATACCTGAGTCAGCTATTTTCAAATTCTGAAAATATAACCCTTGAGAAATTTTTTATTAGTCAGAAAGTTGAACAGGTAAAAGAGTGGCTGGTATATAATGAATTAACACTTTCAGAAATGGCCTTCCGCCTTGGGTATAGCAGTGTAGCCCATTTAAGCAGCCAGTTTAAGCAGGTAACCGGTTTTACACCCAGTAATTTCCGGGAACTCAAAGATCACCGGCGCAAGAGCCTCGATGACATGTAAGGGAAATTTTACAACTTAAACAGTAAGTTGTGTAACATCTTTTCTGACTTCCATTCGCAATTTTGTATCATCAAAATTTCAAACATGGAAACATCAAATAATACAGCCGAAGTAAATATTGGTATTGAAGGAATGGAAAGCGAACATTGTGCGCTTATCATTGATCGCGTTCTGGAGGAAACTCCGGGAGTAACCCGTCATAAAGTGGAACTGAATAACCGCAGTGCGCAAATCGCGATGGATACCGGTAAAACTTCAATTGAAAAAATTGTGCAAAAAATAGAAGGTGCAGGTTATGGCGTAGCATCCGTTAAAAAATCCTATTCTGTTACCGGAATGACTTGTGCATCGTGTGCGATAAGTACCGAAAGTATTGTTAAAGTTATCCCGGGAGTCTTAAATGCTTCAGCAAATTTTGCAAATACTTCGCTGCAAGTCGAGTTCCTTCCCGGCATGGTAACTCCGGATCAGTTACAGAAAGCAGTTCAGTCAATCGGGTATGATCTTATCATTGATGAAGCCAATAGCGAGCAGCTTAAGGAAGAGGCTCATCTTGATTATTACAATTCTATTCGCAACAATACAGTGGGAGCTGCTTTTTTTACGCTTCCGCTGGTGATTATTGCAATGGTTTTTATGAATATGCCCTATGCAAATTTTATAATGATGGTTCTGGCAACTCCGGTTGTGTTTTGGTTTGGGAAACAATTCTTTATTAATGCCTGGAAACAGCTTCAGCACCGCTCTGCAAATATGGATACCCTGGTTGCATTAAGTACGGGAATTGCATACGTATTCAGTGGTTATGTTACTTTTTTCCCCGATATATTCCATAATAATGGTCTCCATGGACATGTTTATTTTGAGGCCGCAGCGGTGGTTATTACATTTATTCTGGCAGGAAAACTGTTGGAAGAAAAGGCGAAATCAAATACTTCATCGGCATTAAAAAAATTAATCGGCCTCCAGCCACAGGTAGTAACGTTAATTAATAAAGCAGGACAACCTTATGAAGCTAACATAAGTGAAGTTAAACCGGGCGACGTAATACTTGTAAAGCCGGGAAATAAAATTCCTGTAGACGGAACCGTTATATCGGGCAATTCATTTGTTGACGAAAGCATGATTTCCGGCGAACCAATCTCCGTTGAAAAAGTAAATAATGATAAAGTTTTTACGGGTACCATTAATCAAAAGGGAAGTTTTCAGTTTAGGGCTGAGAAAGTAGGTAGCGAAACTCTTTTAGCACAAATAATAGCACGGGTTCGTGATGCGCAGGGTAGCAAAGCACCGGTTCAGCATCTGGTTGATAAAATAGCATCCGTTTTTGTGCCTGTTGTTATTATAATTTCACTCCTGACCTTTATGGTGTGGATGATTTTTGGCGGAGAAAACGCACTTACCCACGCCTTGCTGGGAATGGTAACAGTGCTTATTATTGCTTGTCCCTGTGCTCTGGGCCTTGCTACTCCAACAGCAATTATGGTGGGAGTAGGAAAGGGAGCGAGTCAGGGAATTTTAATAAAAGATGCAGAGAGCCTTGAAACGGCACATAAAATTAATACGGTTGTACTCGACAAAACAGGAACTATCACAAAAGGAAAACCGGAAGTTAAAGAAATTGACTGGCTCTCTGATGCGCATAAGCAGTCATTAAGCCCCGTTTTGTATAGCATTCAAAAAAGCAGTGACCACCCCTTATCTGACGCGGTGAGCAGGTATTTCACAAATGCTTCCGCAGATACATTCACGGCTTCATGGCAGGTTCAAAGTTTAGCAGGTCGTGGAGTGAAAGCCGAAGCAGGTAATAAAATATTTTATGTTGGTAATCAGAAACTGCTGGAAGAAAAAAGCATCCGGATAAATGATCGGATGCGACTATCAGCAGACCTTTGGTTAATCGAAGCAAAAACGGTATTTTATTTTGCTGATGAAGTTGAAGCGCTGGCGGTTATTTCAGTTACCGACCAGGTTAAAGAAACTTCTGTTACGGCCATCCGGCAATTGCATGCCATTGGAATTGAAGTTCACATGCTGACAGGTGATAATTTACAATCAGCAAAGGCTGTTGCAAAAGAAACCGGAATCGATTTTTATAAGGCAGAGGCAACGCCCCAGGATAAATACGATTACATTAAAGAATTGCAAAGCCAGGGTAAAATTGTGGCAATGGTGGGCGATGGCATTAACGATACCCAGGCGCTCGCACAGGCAGATGTCAGTATTGCTATGGGAAAAGGTTCTGATATTGCCATGGATGTAGCGAAAATTACAATAATCTCTTCTGATCTTCGAAGTATTGTGCAGGCAATTAAATTATCACGCCATACCACCTCATTGATCAAACAAAATTTATTCTGGGCATTTATCTATAATATCATAGGAATACCTGTAGCAGCCGGAATATTTTACCCTATGTTTGGATTTCTTTTAAACCCCATGATCGCAGGAGCAGCCATGGCACTCAGTAGTATCAGCGTGGTTACCAATAGTCTCCGTCTCAGGTTTAAATCCTTATAGCAAATCATGTAACATTTTCAGTAAATTAAATAAGTGTTTCTCCCTATAACGGTTCTAAATTTGCATTAACATAATTGTAACATTATAATCTCTTAACAACATTTAAAATGAAAAAATCTTATAAAACAAACATTACCTGTTCAGGTTGTATTGAAAAGGTTACTCCTATCCTGGATGAGTATGCAGGAGAAAATAATTGGGATGTGAATTTACGCGAAAAAACAAAAACACTTACCATCGATCTTGAAAATGGGGATGACAAGGAATTGAAATCTGCCTTGCTGGAATCCGGATATACAATTGAAGAAATCAAGAAGGAAGAAGCATCATCCTGATGCATCAATTATCAAACAATTTTAAATTTTAATCAAATGACTACTAAAATAATAGTAACCACAATATTAATGTTGTACCTGGCACCGGAAATAAATGCCCAGTCCGGTAAAACTATTCAGCCGCTTATTGCAGCGTATTCCGAACTTAATAATGCCTTGTTCGACAGTGATTCAAAAAGAGCAGGCACTGCAGCAGCCCAAATGGAACAGGCATTAAAGGAATTGAATCGTGATTCGCTTAATTCTAAAGACACTAAGCAAATTACAAAACTTGAAAAAAGTGTTGCTGAAATTCAAAAAACCACGGATATAGAAAAACAACGCAACTATTTTATGACCACCTCCGAAAGTTTTTATCAATTCATAAAAAGTAGCTCCGGAAATTCAGAAAACCTATATTACACTTTTTGCCCAATGGCAAACAATGGAAAAGGAGCCTACTGGATTAGTGAAACTGAAAAAATCAGAAATCCCTATTATGGTATAAAAATGGCATCGTGTGGTTCGGTTAAAGAAACATTAACTCCTGGAAAATAAAAATCTGTTCAGATATATTTTATGAAATCGAAAAATCAAATAGGAATGGTGTTAGTAGTGCTCATTACTTTTTCATTGCCTGCGTTTTCTCAAAAAACGGTTCGCTATGATTTATATGTGGGTGATACACTGGTGAACTATACAGGCAAAACCCGAAAAGCTATAGCAATTAATGGAAGCATTCCTGCACCTGTTCTTGAGTTTACCGAAGGTGATACAGCTGAAATTTATACATAATACGTTGAATACCGAAACATCGATACACTGGCACGGATTGATTCTGGAAAATCAGTATGATGGTGTTCCGTACCTGACTTCCGCACCTGTTGAAGCCGGAACTACACAATTATACAGATTCCCACTAGTTCAGAGTGGCACTTACTGGTACCATAGTCACACGAAGTTGCAGGAACAGGTCGGTATGTATGGCGCATTGATCATCCACAAACGCAATGAACCGAAAATGCATGAGGAGGTGCTGGTGCTTAGCGACTGGACCAATGAAAAACCTTATGAAGTTCACCGGAAGCTGCATCATGCTACCGATTGGTATGCCATCCGTAAAGGTTCTACCCAGAATTATGGCCAGGCAATTAAGGAGGGATATTTTAAAACGAAAGTGGAGAATGAGTATAAACGCATGCTTGCAATGGATGTAAGTGATGTTGCATATGACCGGTTTTTTATTAACGGGACCGATAGCTCATCCATAAAAAAATATTCGAAAGGAGATAAAGTAAAATTGCGAATCATCAACGGTGGTTCTTCCACCTATTTCTGGGTGCGGTTTTCAGGGAGTAAATTATCAGTTGTTGCAAGTGATGGTTCTGATGTGGTACCTGTTGAGGTCGACCGGCTGATTATTGGAGTTTCTGAAACGTATGATGTAATTGTTACGATCCCTGATAACAATAGTTATGAATTTATGGCTACCGCTGAGGACAGGACTAAGTCGGCTTCGTTATTCATAGGTAACGGTGATCCCCGTCCTCTGAAATCACTTCCAAAATTGAAATATTTTGAAGGGATGAAAATGATGAATGACATGATGAAGCTTAATGGTGATATGAACGATATGGGCATGAACATGAGTCTTCAGACAATGGATATGAATGCTGTAATGTATCCTGAAATTACCGGTTCAGCAAAGGAATCAGATAGTAATGAACATTCAAACCATAATCATTCTGCGTCTTCACAAGAACTGGTGACTTTGAATTACAGTATGCTTCGCTCACCTGTAAAAACAACGTTGCCGGATGCTCCGGTAAAGGAATTGCGATTTGAACTTACGGGAAACATGAACCGGTACGTTTGGACCATCAACAACAAAACTGTTTCGGAAACGGATAAAATTCTAATTAAGAAAGGCGAAAATGTACGCATTGTAATGTTTAATAACAGCATGATGCGACATCCTATGCATTTGCACGGACATTTTTTCAGGGTATTGAATGGTCATGGTGATTATGCTCCGTTGAAAAACGTAATTGATATCATGCCAATGGAAACCGATACTATTGAATTTGCTGCAACAGAATCAGGTGATTGGTTTTTCCACTGTCATATTTTGTATCATATGATGAGTGGAATGGGCAGAATATTTTCCTATGAAAATTCACCACCTAATCCCCAGCTGCCAAATCCCGAAAAGGCACTTCGAAAACTTTATCGCGACGATAGGGAACTACACCCATCCATAACCGTTAGTCTTGAAAGTAATGGAAGTGAAGGTGAAGCAATGCTTGCAAACACCCGGTATTTTCTGGAAACACACTGGCATATCGGTCTCGATAAAGAACATGGATATGAAAGCGAAACACATCTTGGAAGATATTTTGGACGCAATCAGTTTCTCAATGCTTATGTAGGTTTTGATTACCGTTACCGGAAAATGATGCATGATGAAGAGAATCTTTTTGGACAGTCGTCATCAAACGATGACCGTAGTGTTTTTTGTGCAGGAGTTCAGTATGTTCTTCCAATGCTTATAACAGCAGATTTTCGCATCGACCATACCGGTGATTTACGTCTTACGCTTTCGCGGGAAGATATACCACTTACTTCCAGATTGCGTTTAAATGGAATGTATAATACCGACCGGGAATATTCTGCTGGTTTGAAATATATACTAACTAAATTTCTGGCCGTGTCAACACACTACGACAGTGATATGGGATATGGTGCCGGAATCACGTTAAACTATTAGTAAGTATTTTTGTTGTTGCTGTGAGAAGTTATATTTCCTTTGACTCTAGCAGTTACTCCCTTTATATGTTAATATTCCTGATTTCTAATTATTATCTTGGTCTGAATTTAATAATGTAGAAAGCTAACCAATGTCTTATGAAGAGATCAAATCTTTTATTTTGTCTTTTAATATTTGGAATTTTATACACAAACAATTCATATTCACAAGGTTGCAGCGATGCAGGGTTCTGTACAATGGGTAGCCTTCAGCCCTCTGAAGTGGCCGATTCGGCTTACCGGCAACATTTTAAAGTTACCTTTAGTTATGGTGCCGGGGAAGAAGATGTAGTAATAATGCAGGTGATTCCGGAGCTTGAATTTAATTTTTTAAAGAAAAATTTCCTTCAGGTAAAAATTCCTTATAGCACAGCAACCGGCAACCTGGGTGATAATAGTGGAATTGGTGACCTGGCTTTCAGCCTTACCCGCCGGTGGACCGAAACCCCCACTTCCTCTTTTTCAGTCTCTGCCGGAATGAAACTTCCAACAGGTACAACGGATGCTGCATCCGGTTCCTTGAGTTCACTTCCCATGCCGTATCAAACAGGTTTAGGAACAACGGATCTGATCCTGGGTGCCTCCTGGATTTTTAAAACCTGGAATGTGAGTGCCGGGTATCAGAAGGTTTTAAATCATGATAATCAAAACACATTTTTAAATTATTCCACCCCGGTGAACCCCGATCTGGAGCCCTATTTCAACTCAAATTTGCTTGAAAGAGGAGATGATGCCCTGCTGAGGTTGGAAAAACAATTTAAATTCCGTAATTTGGTGGTAACTCCCGGAGTGCTGGCAATTTTCAGACTTATGAAAGACAGAATTACAGATTTTTCGGGTCAACAGGTTTCACTCAAGGGTTCTGAAGGTTTAACCTTGAATATTACAGCATCCGCGGCCTATGATTTAAGTAATCGTTTCGACCTCCAGGTTATGGCGGGAGCTCCCGCAGTAGTAAGAGATGTAAGGGCAGACGGGTTAACACGTTCCCTCGTTTTAAATTTAGGAATTCGGTATAATTTTAACTTCACCAAATAATTTGTATGCAGCAACATACGGTTTCTTCGGAAATTCTTTCCCAGCTTATCAATGTTACAAATCAACTTGATGACGCACATTTTTCACAGCCACTCTCCATATTGTCGGGTAACACTTTCGGAAAGCACGTCAGACATATTATAGAATTTTATAATTGCCTTGTAGATGGTTATGATTCAGGTATTGTGAACTATGATCTTAGAAAACATAATTTGCAGATTGAGAACAGTAAGCAGTCTGCTATTGAGGCAATGAATGAAATATTTGCTGCAATAAATAAGTTGGAAGACAAATCACTTGTTTTAAACGTTGATTATAACGGTTCCGGTAACGCGCAGAAAACTTTCACTTCCTTTAACCGCGAGCTGGTTTATAACATTGAACATGCCATTCATCATATGGCAATGCTTAAAATTGCTATAGCTGAAAGCTTGAGTCACGTAATACTGCCTGAAAATTTTGGCGTGGCATATTCTACAGTCCGTTTCCGGGAAGCGCAATGTGCACAGTAACGTATTTGCCTAACGGGAACAATAAGTTCATATTGACCTTCAGCAGGGATGAACAGGTACTTCGTAAAAAAGCCGTTCCTCCACAAAAATATTTTGTTGATCAACATGCCGTTTATTATCCCCGCGACATGCAGGCCGGTGGTACATGGATAGCTGCAGGTGCGGGATCATTCACGATATGTCTGCTAAACGGTGCTTTTCAAAAACACATTCATCAGCCACCATATTCCAAAAGCAGGGGCATTATGCTGCTTGATTTTTTTAAGTTTAACGATGTAAATGTTTTTACTGATGGGTATGATTTTAGTGGGATCGAACCCTTCACACTGCTGTTACTTGAAAATTCCAATCAATTGCGATTACATGAACTTCGCTGGGATGGACTTTCAACAGCATTAAATGAATTATCTCCCGTGGAGCCGGCTATCTGGTCATCGGTAACTTTATATGAACCGGAAGTTATTGCACAGCGTGAAGAATGGTTTCGGGAATGGCTGAAAAACAATGATGGAAACAACCAGGATGCAATTGTTAAATTCCATGAAACCGGAGGCGTCGGCGATAAATCTATTGACCTGCTGATGAATCGCGATAATTTATTACGGACATTGAGTATTACTTCTGTTAGCAATAGCGGCGAGGAAGTAATTATGAAATACAAAGATATTGTTGAGAATTACATATCCGTTGTTAATATAAATTAGATGTATTCCAACAGTGAAGTGGTCATTGACACTGTGCTTCCGCGCAAAGCGAAGACCAGCATTTTCCTTACTAAATTATTCAATTACGAGTACTGGCCTGTATGGATTGTATTCTTTCCTGCAATTTTCAGCTATATTTATTATGCTTTCAAAACACGTTCGCTAACGTATTTCACAGCAACGAATCCGGGCATTGAGCTGGGTGGATTTTACGGGGAGTCGAAGAGCGAAATTTTGAAAATGATCCCCAAAAAATATTTGCCACAAACTTTATACATTGCACCTAATAGTTCGGTCGCTTCCGTTTTGACTGCTATGCGCGATAGCAATCTGGATTTTCCTGTTATCTGCAAGCCCGATAAAGGTGAAAGAGGTTTTATGGTTGAGAAAGTAACCGGCATTGACCAGCTCGGAGAATATCTTAAGCAATACAACGGCCAGCTTATTGTTCAGGAGTTTGTAACGTACGAAACGGAATTGGGAATTTTATATTACCGTTATCCGGATGGTAAAAAAAGCGGCATTAGTTCAGTAGTAAAGAAAAAGTTTATGGGGGTGACAGGTGATGGAATTTCCACCATTGAACAACTGATGATGCAAAACCCCCGGTCACAAATGCATGTATCATCATTCAGGAAAACGTCTGCAGCTCTGTTGTCGGAAGTTTTGCCTTCCGGGAGGTATGTTTTGCAACAGCCAATTGGCAATCATTGCAGGGGTACGGAATTTTTAGACGGATCGCACCTGGTAACGAATCAACTCATTGGAGTTTTCGACACTATTGCTGCACAAATGAATGGATTTTATTTCGGACGATTTGACCTGAAGGTTAAATCAGAATCAGATATGTATAACGTTGAGGGCATACGAATTATGGAGGTAAATGGCGTTTCATCGGAACCGGGCCACATTTATGATCGGAATATGACCCTTTTTAAATCATGGTACGCTATTCTTCACAATGCTTCTATTGTGGGAAAAATTGCTCTTCAGAATCACAAACGGGGCGTTGATTTTTTGCCGATCTCACAAGTCATAAAAACAGTTTATTATCATTTCACAGATAAGAAATGATGGATTGGCTTTGGTGTTTTTTAATTGCTACGGTTATAAGTTTTGCAGGTTCCGTCCAGTTCGGTCCTGTAAACTTAAAAGTAATCCAGGCTGCTTATAGTTATGGTCTGCGTAGTGCTTTAATTGTTGCAGCAGGAGGCTTGCTTCCCGAATTAGTTTACTCATCCATAGCTGTCTGGTGTTCCTGGTTGTTACTTTCAAATCCAGTTGTAACGGATGTGCTTCGTCTAATTTCATTTCCTTTTTTCCTGATAACAGGCCTGCTACTAATCAACAGAAAAGAAAATGCATTGCCTGTTGAAAAATTAAGGAGCCATAAATTATTTTTAAGTGGATTTTTAGCCGGAGCATTAAACCCGATGCTGTTCACTTTCTGGTTTATGATAATTACTTTTCTTGTAACCGGAAATCACATTGAATTAGGGAATTGGCCGAATCGCATAGCATTTATTTTGGGTACAGCTGTGGGTGCATTTTTATTGTTGCTGCTATTTGCCAAACTAACTATACGAAACAAAAATTTTCTGGAGCGGAAACTCTCCGGCAGATTAAATAAAATTATCGGAATGATTTTTATCATCCTGTCGGTTTATCAATTTGTTTCGTGGATTTTTGATTAACTTTGTGAAATGGAAAACACATTTATGAGAACAAAGGAATTAAAACCGAACAAAAACCTTTTCATAGTATTAAATTAATGAAGAGGGATATAGTTTCCGAAGAAGATGTGAAATTACTGGTCGATACGTTTTACAAGTACGTTACAGTCAATCCCGTTATTGGTCATATTTTTACAAATATAGTTAAAGTCGACTGGGATCATCATCTTCCAAAAATGTATGCTTTCTGGTCAACATTGCTTTTAGGCAGTATGACCTATCATGGCAACCCTATGCAGATTCACAGTAAATTAAATACAATAACACCCCTTGGTCAAAAGGAATTCGACGAATGGGTGCGATTGTTCACGTTAACGGTTGATGAACTTTTTGAAGGCCCTGCAGCTACTGAGGCAAAAGTGCGGGCACGTGCCATTGCCCAGGTCATGATGGCTAAATTTGGTTCTGCATAAGGTTTTTAAGGATTTTGAATAACAGTTAATTCTATTGATTTTTTCAAAATCCTATCATGACTTCCAGAAAGCCAGCAAACAGCGGATTTCGCTTTTTTGAGAAAATTATTTAATTCGAATAAATAGTTTTTCCCATTTATTAGTCTTATTTTGTTTGCGATTCACTTTGTTTAGTGTAGTAGAACGCAAATGAAATCTAAAGACGGACAGCACCATCCACACAATTACCTCGAAGACTATCTATTTATGATTCAGTCCTTCGGCAGATATTTATTTACATTGCCCAAATTAATAACATAGTTTAATCAGTCATAAAAGAATTTATTAAAATATCCGGCAAAAATCGGAAACTATTGCATTTATATCGTCCCTTGTCGGACAACGTTTAAACACCTTGAAACCCGTACCACCAGCGGGTTTTGGCTTTTGTGGGACTACTATGGTCGGGAATTTAGCTTGAATTCGAACTTTTTATTTGTAACTTCAAACGAATTTCACATCCTTATTAAGCAAATTAATCAGATCTCATTCTACCTAAAATGTTTTTTAGACAAAGGAATTGATGCAATAAATTGTAATCCTATAGGCAGTATTGATTTATTGATAATATACATTATCTTTACATCCTGAATTAAGATAAACCTCAATTATTAGGGTTTATGTCATATCAAAATGTAATGGCATCTGGCACCTACATATCAAAAAACTTAACTCAGTCGCAAATGGCACTTTTGCGATTGATGGACGAACATGAAATCGAAATTTTTTCGTTGGATGATATAAAAAAAATCGCCGGTGATACATCACTGAAATCAACGAGGCCATTGAAAATCTGGTACAAAAAAATATTCTCTCTCGAATCGAACGAGGGAAATACTGCCGTTCAAATTTTAGGGATGAGAAAGCGATTGGATGTTTCCTGGTTCCTGATGGCGCAATAGGGTATTGGTCGGCGTTGAATCTGCATGGATTGACAGAGCAATTTCCTAATGCGGTTTTCATTCAAACTACTCAGAGTAAATCATCGAAAACCGTATTTGGTGTTGCGTATCAGTTTGTAAAAGTCAAATCAGCAAAAAGAGTTGGTATTAACATAGAAGGCTTCGGTAATCACAAGTACCGGATAACTGATATTGAAAAAACAATTGTCGATTGCTTTGAACTTCCACAGTACTCAGGAGGTTATGCGGAGCTTATTCGTGCACTCAACCAAACAACGCTCGACCAGATCAAATTAATTGCCTATTGTACTGCAATTGAGAATAAATCAGTAGTGAAAAGAATTGCTTTTCTGTGTGAATTATTTAATAAAAACAAAATGTCGCGCTTTTTAAAATATGCAGAACAAGAAGTAAATTCAAGATATGTGCTTCTTGATCCTTTTGGAGAAGAGAAAGGATCATTCAACAATAAATGGAAGCTCAGATTGAACATTACACAAGAAGAAATCGGCAACATCTGTAACAAACCATATTAATCAGCACTAATTGATTTTAAAGAAAGAGATAGAAACGAAAGCGGAAGAACAAGGTGTCCCGAAATCTACAATTGATAAAGATTGGGCATTGAGTCATTTTGTTGATGCAATTTTTTCAGCACCTGAATGTTGCGAAAATCTTGTGTTTAAAGGCGGAACCTGTTTACGTAAATGCTATTTTCCGAATTACCGTTTTTCAGAAGATCTGGATTTCACCTCAACCAGTTCGGAATTTGTAATGGACAAAAATTTAATTTCCCGAATCACAACAAAAATAATTGAACAAACAGGAATGCCGGTGTACTTGCAAGAACTAGAGTCTTTGCAATTTAATAATCGGCTCACCGGCTTCAAAGCTGTAATTAAATTCTGGGGAGCAGATCATCCAAGAAACCAAACACCTCCGCCACCGGAACGATGGACTACAAGTGTGAAAATTGAAATTATCCTGTATGAACTGATGACTTTTCCGATACAGCAACATCGAGTGCATCATCCTTACTCCGATTCACTTTCGGCATCACCGTTAAAAATTCCCTGCTATTCACTCCAGGAAGTGCTTGCGGAAAAATTCCGGTCACTGATTCAAAGATCCTATACTGCACCTCGTGATTTTTACGACATATGGTACTTGTCAAACAATGTTAAGGAAATAAATTGGACCCAAGTTAAAAATGCTTTTTATGAAAAAATGAAATTTAAAGAAATTGCGTTCACCGGCATTGGCCAATTGATTAATGATGAAAATGATAAACGACTTCAAGCAGCATGGAATAATAGTTTAGGGCATCAAATTGGAACTATCCACGTTCCGGATTTTGTTGCGAGCTAGAATGTTTTCTTTCAACGGACAGAATGCTGATCCCTGTTTCGATTCATCACCCTATTTTGCAGAAAAACCTACTTTAGCTGTGTGCACCGGAGGTCCTGTAATTTATCATCATTTAACGGCTGATATTGAATATGATTCGCTGGTATATGAATTGGATTTCCCGCTTGATGAATTTGGCAATCAGGTTGCTTATGCCAATGGATACACCATTTCAAATCCATTGCCGGGGAATTGTTTTATGAATGCTTTAACCGGCGAATTATCTTTCACGCCTTTAACAGGAGGGTACTTCCTGGTTATATCCAAAGTGAGTTCATATAGATGTGGAATTAAAATTGCAGAAATTCGAAGGGAATCCAATTTAGCGATATTGAATAACTGTAATCCGCTAATGACAGGAGTTAATTACCCGCCTGCTGTAAATGCTCCATTTATTGATGCATCTACCGGTATTCAAACATCATATGCAGATACTGTGGTAGCCGGAGATACTGTAGATTTTGATATTATCGCAACAGATTTTGATATTTTTACGAATGGCATAGGTCAAATAATTACACTGAATACATTTGGACGTCAATATGGATCTGGATTTACAAACAATGCTTCGGGTTGCCTTATTCCTCCCTGTGCTACGCTGAATCCACCTCCTCCACTGGCCTTTCCAATTGGGGGTATGACACATTTCAACTGGGTAACATCATCAGCACATCTTGGGTATAGTTTGTCCTGTGTCCAATTTTCCAATACTTATTATTTTATGAATAAAGTTCAGGACAATTATTGCCCGGCTAATGCCAGCAGAGCACGCGTTTTTTCCATTACTGTACTTCCTTCAATTCCGTCACCGCCAGTTATAATGAATGGCGGCAATCTTGAATGTAACCTGGGAAGCTCTTACATTTATCAGTGGTTTTTTAACGGGTTTGCTATCCCGGGTGCAACAGCATCGACTTACACACCTGTACAGGCCGGCACTTACCAGGTGCTTTCAATCGCTCCTGACGGACAGGGAAATTATTCAGAAGGGTTTTATTCTAATCCGCTGGGAATTACTGAAAGCGATTTGATTACTGCTGTTGCTGTTCAACCCAATCCCAGTACTGATGGAATTTTCATGATCAACTCCGAAATCCGTAAAGTCTCACGTTTGAGCATATATGTAACGGACGTGTATGGAAGAATCATTCTGAGCGATTCATGGTCATCGCCGAAAGGCAAAACCAGTTACACACTTGATCTAAGCAATAATGCCGACGGAGTTTATATTGTGGAACTGAGGGATGAAAACGCGGGGAGCAGGAATGTGAAATTGGTCAAGTCGAAATAAAGCTTATTTCGTTTGCAGAAGTTTTCCAAAAAAGTGCAGTCATAATTTGAATGATAGCATGAATAGTTGTTCGTTCAGCATGGCAACACATTTAACCACCCGGAGGAACCGGTACAGGAACGGGCTCCGGAACCACATGTGCTTTAGGCTTTACTTTCCAGATGGCTTTAATTAAATGAACCGTTAAAATAATAACAAGCGGCGCTCCGACAATAATCAATAATGCAGCTATTGCACCCTGTCCTGTACAGATCAGTCCACAGGATGCGGCAGCAAGGAGAACGCTAAGTACAATGCACAATAAAATTACTAAAACCGTTAACACAATTTTTTTTGCTTTGGGGTTTACGTCTTCTTCTTGGTTGGTAAAAGTTATAGTGTTATAATTATTTTCATTTTCAATTACTTTCGAATGCATATTGGTGTTTTCCTTTTGCGACACTTTCGCCTCCTGGCTATTTCCAATATTTATAAAAAGAAACAATCCTGATAGAGCAGTTACCAGCGCAAACATTTTTTGTTTGATGTACGTATTTTTAAAAATACCTTTCCTGGCTTTTCTCAGCGGGTACATGAGGGTTACGAGCGAAGCAAATCCTGCAAGACCATACGTGGTAACCTCAGAACCATGCAATCCGAAATTATTAAGTTGCTGTCCAAGGTAATATCCTGAACCAGCAATACCGCAATGCGCAACGAAATGCAACCCCCGTGCAAGCTTCCTGTTGTTTAAAGCCCAGTAACCGATTTTACGGGTGTTGTTTACAAAAGGACGGAACGCAGCAGCAAACATCGCGATAAGTAAACCCGAACCTGCCAGCATCCACCCTCCGCTCATGCCTGTTTCTGCCTCCCTGTTGCCCTGAAGAATTGCCGGCTCCGACGAAAATTGCTTTACTTGTTGCATTGATTCCCGGGAAACCGGTTTACCTGCTGTGATTTTTGAAGAAGTTACTTTCGCAGGTGATTGTAAACTCATTTTGGTTTCTGATATTGCCATTTCCGTTTGAGCAGCAATCGGTGTATTGCAGCTGGAATATTCTGGATTAATTTGCTGAGTTTCGACTGGCGCTTTCTTTACGGATGTTTTATTCGGCGCCGTTTTATTTTTCGTAAAACTTACATAATATCCCGGAAGGTGTTTTCTTTTCTCAATATGCATGGAACAGGAAGCGATGAAAAGGCACGCCACAAAAAGAAGAATTAAATTTTTCATAGTATTGAATTTGAAACAAATTTAAAAGTGCAATATCGAATTGCAAAATTGGTTAGCACGGGTATCGAGATTGCAAATAGTAAAATCTGACACGACAGGGGGGAAATGGAAAATTTGCGGATATTTTGCCGGAATTCCATAAAAAAAGCCGGGAATTAGTATAAATTACTAATTCCCGGCCACGGATACTTACTATATTACTGATTATTTATCATTCATTTCCAGTCGTTCCAGTAATTCATTGGTAACCGGTTCCGCATAAACCCCGTACGCATTTATTAAAATACCTTTCAGACTATATTTTTCGGAGGATATTGCATAAATAATGCTTTGTTCCGAAGGATCAGTGTCTTCTTCAAACCGATGATATTCATCAATGACAAATTCATTGTGTAACACTTCACACTGACCGTTATTGCAATCAAGGCAATTCCATTTCAATTTGAAATCTTCGGTATACCCTCGTTTACGCAAACCTTCAATGGCTTCAATTAAGGATGAGTAACTTTCCATACAACTATTTTTAGTAATAACTGATTAATTCAGAACTCCGTATTTTCCTGATTGAAATTCCTCGAAAGCTTCCTGCAATTCCTGTTGCGTATTCATCACGAAAGGGCCGTATTGTGCTATGGGTTCATTTATAGGAACTCCGCTTAACAGTAACAGTGTGCTGGGCAAAATCGCATTTATGGTAATATCTTCGCCTTCGTTTTTAAACAGGATGAACTGGTGTTTTTCCGCTCTTTGGGAATTAACAGTTACATCACCATCAACTACCAGGATGCAGGCATTATGATTTGCAGGTATGGAAGCAGAAAATTCCCCGTTTGCTTTCATGCGTATGTCAAAAACATTCATTTCCGTAAAGGTAGAAGCAGAACCTTTTACGCCGTTACAATTTCCGGCAATCACTTTAACTGTGCCGCCATTATTTTCAAGCGTTAACTTACTGATTTTGTCTGCTTCAAGGGCCTGGTATTTGGCCGGGGTTTGTTTATCTTTTTTCGGAAGGTTGACCCAGAGCTGAACCATTTCAAACGGACCTCCTTTTTTGGAAAATTCGGTTTCATGAAATTCCTTGTGAAGAATACCCGCACCTGCAGTCATCCACTGCACATCACCCGGATTGATAACGCCACTGTTACCGGTACTGTCATAATGCGCAACACTGCCTTTATAAGCAATAGTTACGGTTTCAAAGCCCTTATGGGGATGTACATCCACACCGCGCGGATGATCACTGGGCCCGAAATCATGTTCAGCACCAAAGTCGAGCATAAGAAAGGGGCTTACTCTATCCCTGATAGGATAACTTGAAGGGAAGTAGTTGTACACTCTGAACCCATCACCAACCATACCGGGGCGGGAAGGGCGGTCGAAAATTTTTTCGATAGTTTTATTCATAAGTTTTTAGTATGTTTTTTGTAATTTGATAATCTAACAAATACCGGTAACATTAGTTTATCCTACTCAATATGTGATATGCCTCAAACCTTACTTCTTTTGCGTTATTATTAATTTCTTCAGAAAGAGTCCGGTTGAAGTAGTTATCTTTAAAATGTAAACGCCTGAACCCAGAATACGGGTATCGACTGTATATGCGCTTTCATTACCAACTAACCCAAGTCTAACCTTTCCCAGATTATCAATTACCTCCACTTGTTGAATACGATCAGGTCCTGCATTAATAATAATGCTTTCACTCGCAGGGTTCGGAAAAATTACAGGGACGTTATCCAGTACAAAATCGGGCATTCCGGTGCTTCCAAGTGTATCAATAGCTACATTAGTTCCCTGAGCAGAGAGGGGGAAATAATATTCGCTGGCTGTAACTGCTCTTACATTGCTAATGGTAACAGGCAAAGTTACATACGGGGGCGCATTGCTTAGCCTTGCCCCGATGTTATCAATTATAACTACTCCTGTGCTTACTACAACTCCAAAGCCTCCCAAATTCAGATGGTCGGTGCGCGTGATAGCAATATCAACAACACCTTGTGAAACAAATTTTTTCTCAAATGTTAAAAGATCGATACCTGGAATTCCCATCCAGCTTCCATTATAATCGAATGGCAGAAAAGTTGAGTCAATCATTGTGATATCGAAACTAAGGGTAAAAGCAAGTCCATAAATACTGTCCACAGGAAACTGACTCGTTCCAAGAACGATATCAATCAAAACCGTATCGCCTTCCATTACAGTGTCAGGTGTTGCAACAGCATACAAAGGGGCACCCGGCAATGATGTGTTAGTTAACCCTGATAATCGTAATGGATGCGTTAGTCCATAATTTAGAGATACAGCCGCGGTATCCTGATTGGAAATAATTGCGTTGCCATCAGTATCGGCATGTTTTAAATTTGTAGCATTAGCAAATTGCGCAAACCAGTCAGGCGATGGTTGAGCGACCCATGACAAACTTGCACCAGGACGAATGGAACCGGCAAAATTGTATGCCAGTCCTATGTTTAAAATATCAAAATTATTGACAATAAGATCATAATTGGCATCACCCGGCCATACATCCGGTGGTGCATTAACGCATGTATTGAAGGACCACCCGGAACTGCCACCCAGGTTCACACTATTTGCTCCGGCATTAAATTGGGCTCCGCCTGTAGCAGTGATATTTTCGAGTAGCAGATAATTTAAACAAACTATTCCGGAGAGCTTTGTGATTGTACCGTTGCCGTTAAATCCTTTAAATAATACAGGAAAACCTGCATTGGCAGTTGTTGTAAAATAATTACTTATGTTCAGATTTCTTATTAGAACGGTTTTGCCAGGATTATTAAAATGGACAGAACCTGCATTTACAATAGCTGATTGATGGGTATATGTAACATTACCTTTGAAAAGTATATCATTCGCCGTTAGTGAAGAACCAAGGGAGATAGAGAAATCATTTTTTACAATTAAAGAATTCGCAGAAAATGTTCCTGAAAATGAGATGTTTTTGTGAGCCACCAAATCATTAACCGTGAAAGTGCCCCGTACGGTCGCATTCTCCGGAAATTCAATATTATTATAAGTCAGATTCAGGCTAGACAATAAATTGTCGGAACCTTGTTTAAAAAATAATTGCGGAGTTCCGGATTCATTTGTGGTTTTAAAATTATAAATATAAAACGTTGAGGTGCCCAGGTTAAAATAAACAGTATCATACAAATTATTTAAAATTGCCTGTTGGAACGAAAAGGCGTCTATAGTATAATTATTGGTATTGAAAGTGGATTTGTAAAAATTCAGAACTCCGGCCTGTAGATCCCCAACCATGTTCCATGTTCCTCCGCCTTTAAAATAAGAGGTGGTCATAAAACTCACACCATTTGTTATGATACTGTTTGTGTCGGATGCGTTAAAATTGATTAACCCGTTATAAGCAAAATTCATTCCAGGGGAAAGAATAAAGGATCCGGAAATTTCTAATTCAGAATTTGAACCCAGGATGTTATTTTTTAGGAACGTTGGATTGTTTGCACCACTCCAATCCATATGGTGACAACTTACATAGTTAATATCCACAAATATGGAATCGCCTGCATTAATAAAAGAATTAGAGTCAAAATGAACATTGTCAAATACACTTGGAGGACAATTTCCTCCGGGACCTCCACTTGAAAGTGACCAATGGCTTCCGTCACTCCAATTGCCCGTACCTGCTACCCAGAAAAGATTTCGCGAAAGCGGACTGTTAATGGACCAACCTGAATTTCCTCCCAGATCAAAACTGTTTGATGCATTAAAGAGAGCCCCTCCAGTTGCGGAAATGTTCGAAAGCAAACAATGATCAATGGTGATACTCCCGGAATTTTTTCGGAGCGTGGCAATTTGTATTCCAAATGCCGGTTCCATATTAACCGGGTTGCCACATGTTCCGCTTATTTCACAATAATCATTGATCGTTATATCCTTGAATTTTAAAAAACTTCCAGGGTTGTTGAATATAAGACTATCAGTGAAACAGGTGTCTAGTGTAGCATTTCCTGAAATTGACAAATGTCCGGACGTAATCAATGAATTAGGAGCATTTAAACCATCGGAAGCGGTTAACTTATTACACGTGATAACACCACCAAGGGAACCTGGTGTTATAAAAGTTATATCTTTTAAAAGCAGGTTGATTCCAGAAATTGAAGTTGTTGTAAATCCAGTAGTGTCGTTTAAAACCACGGATGCATTATTGCCAACCAGGATATATTGATCATTGTATCCGCCTGTAAATTGTTCGGTACAAAATATGGTAGAAGTATCCAGCTCCACAACAGGAGTATCCCAATTGGAACCAAACACAAAGCTTTCGCATCTCACAGGATATCCATTCGTTTGAAATATACCTTTTGAAACAGTTACTTGCCCAATAGCATTTAGCGGATCGGATAATTGCCATGTACCGCTACCAGTAAAGTTTATGCCCGGAATTACCATGCTATTAGATGTAATTGTATTTCCAGGCACAGAGCCCACCATATCAAACAAGCCCCAGATTTTCAAAGAAGATATACCAACCAGCGAACCATTTATTTCAAGGTCGAAACTTGAGGAGATGGTTTTTCTCAGCACAGGCGATCCTGTTGCCCCTGTCCAATTCATATTATTGCAATAGGCAGGACCAACATCCATCTTAACCGTATCATTAATTCCCGTAAAGGAATTGGCATCGAAATAAATATTATCCAAGGGAGAGGGAGAGCAATTTCCTCCGGAGCCTCCGCTACTTAACGCCCAGTTGGCGGGATCACTCCAGTTGCCGGTACCACCAATCCAATACAAATTACGTTGGGTTGGTGAATTGATAATCCAACCTGAGTTGTTCCCGATACCATAACTATTGTTAGCAGTTAATATACCAGCGCCTGACGACTGGATATTGTTAAGCACTACAAATTCAACGGACATGGAAATTGCTGGTGAAATAATTTCGGCAGTACTTAATCCTATTGCAGGCAAAAGGGTAACCGGATTTTCACAGGACCCCTGGATTTGCAACGAATTATTGATGGTAATGGATTTAAAATCCATGGTTACACCAGCATTAAGCATTATCAAAGTATCTGTAATAAGTTCATCGAAATACTGAAGATTGCCACCAACTGTAATTTTATTTGAGGAGATTATGTTATTTCCACTCCAACTTCCGGATGCTAAATTTCCTGCAGAATAGATCTCACCTACATAAGCCACCCCAGAAATGCTTAATGTAGTATTTGAACTAATGCTACCAAGAGTATCATTTAGAAGAAATACACCACTCGTAAACCCCCCAACAGGCTGAAATATGAACTTTGCACCAGCACCGTTAAAAAAAATGTTTGAACTAATAGCTCGTATATGCGCAAAATTTACTGTTGAAGTATCAAAATTTATAATGATCGGATTAGAGTAATTGCATTCCAACTCTATGAATGACAAACCCAAACCATTTGTATTGAAACTGCCAGCGTTAAAAATTAAAAGATCACAATTCATTGGTCCGGTGAGTTCCCATGATCCCATACCATTGAAATAAATGCTATCAATGGAAATGTTGCCCGAATGCAAAATATTATTCATACTATCGGAAAGCAAATGAAATACCGGAAAATTAATTCCCATACTATCACTGAGAACAAGGCTTCCATAAATATTAATCTTGGTATTTGATTGTCTGCTCAAATTTGGATTAAAGGTAACACCCGACCAATCCATAGTTTTACAGTAAATAAATGTGCTGTCGAGTATTACTACCTGCCCCGGAGCATTAAATGAATTTCCATCAAAAAAAACATCATCATTCAGCGTCGGAATCGTGGTATGAAATATACTTCCCCCCGAAGTAGTTGCCCAATGCCCGCCGTAATCACTCCAATTACCACCGCCATTTACCCAATAATAATCGGCAGCCTTAACCTGGACCGAAAATGTTATCAGGCAAATCAACATTAAAAAAGTTGAGGTGGCTCCATTAATAAAAGCGGGTATTTTCTTTAAGGACTTCATTTTATATAGCTGTTAAAGTTAATCATTGTGATGTGAAGACTTTTTCATGATACAAACGTAAGTGGAAACCAGTCTAAATAAAAGTTCATAAAATAAGATTTATCGGTAAGCAATTTTTATTCATAAAATGCAAGTAGTTAAAATTCAAAAGATTATAGATAAAAATGTGTTAAAAATTGTTTATTTATCGTGGAAAAAGTATTTTTATAGCATGCGTAAACTGAATGAATTGGTAGCTTCAATGAATTTACATGAAAAAAAGGCTTTCGTTAGCTACCTGCAATCACCTTATTTTAATTCCGATCCTTTGCTTGAGAACTTATTTAATGAAGTCGGGAAAAGAATTGTGTTACAGAAAAAGTCTGAAAGTGCCCTTATTAATTTGACTTCAGGAAACGGAACTAAACTAAAAGAACAACAATTGCGCTATTTGCAAACAGATCTCTCACAACATCTCGAATATTTTTTAACCCTTCGATATCTCAATAAAAGGCCATTGCAGTTAAATACTATTAAACTTCAGGCTTTATCAGAAAGGGATTGTCATAAATCATGGAGCCACATTTTAATTTCAGTGCAAAAGGACGAGATACGCAATTTTGATTTTCATTTGTCACGTTTCATTGCATCTGAAAATGAAGCAGGTTACCTTGCCGGGAAGCAATCACGGAAAAAATCACCTGATTTTGAAAATGTAATGCACCACCTCGATGCTTTTTATTATGCCAAAAAACTGCAATTGTTTTGTGAGATGATTAACATGAAAAGTTTATTAGCTCTTGAGCAGGAAATTCCTTTCTTTAATGATATAATAAAGCAATCACTGCATTACCTGGATGAGCCAGCTGTTCAAATTTACTATTATATTCTTTTATCACTTCTAGAACCTGAACATGAATCCAATTTCACTCATGCCAGAAACATTATATCAGTCAATAGAAATGTATTTCCTGCAAAAGAATTAGACGAATTATTTTTTTATATTAAAAATTATTGTATTAGAAAAATTAATCAGGGGAAACAACATTATATGTTAACACTTTTTGATATATATAAAGAAATTATCGATAACCATAAACTCTCCTCATTAGGATACATTTCTGAATTTGAATTTAAGAATATAGTTAGCCTGAGCTTACGTCTGAACGAACCAAAATGGTGTCATAATTTTATCAGTAAGTTCATAAGTCGGGTAGATCCTGCAAATCGCCAAAACACACTGGCTTATAATTGGGCTTATTATAAATTCCGGACAGGAGATTTTAAAACTGCAATCAGATTGTTACAGGAAGTTGAATTTACCGATTTGGTTTACCAGCTGGACTCTCGGGTGATACTTTTAAAATCATACTATGAACTTGGTGATGTGGAGACATTTTTTTATCATGCTTCTGCTTTCCGCCTTTTTTTATTAAGAAACCGGCATCTCTCTGATTACCAAAAGATCATTAACAGGCAATTAATCAAACATCTGATAGCCATAATCCGTAATCGCCACAGTGAAAGCAAAATGATAAAAGTCAAAGAAGCTATTTTCAATGAGAAGAATGTCGCTGATGTAAATTGGCTAAAAGAAAAGTTTGAAGAAGCAATGCTATAATTCTTCAGCAAAGAAAATATTTCATCCCTTTATCCCCTTACTCTCCTTATTCCTGTCTAACGCCAACCCACAAAGCATTTCCCCAATCCCAACTGCAAGTATCACATAATCCGCTCCTTTAATTTCGGGTGTAAGTGCCATTTGTACCAATGACCAGCAGGTTAAGACCAGACCGGCGGCGATTACATATTTCGGATGATACTGTACCTGCATGAAAGTAACAACCATAGCGAGTGAACCCAATATTCCAACCGAAATGAAAAGCAGGATGCCGGGAATAAAAAAATTATTGAACGGAGTGTGCTGTAAAAGTTCAAGCGGAAACTGCAATGAACTGCCGTCAGGATATTCTGCAAGCTGATAACCTGCGATAAATGCTCCTGCACTACTGAATAATAGTAAAATAAGCGCTGCCCAGGTGTAGAGTGGTTTCAAGGATGAATTATGAGTTTATAAGTTCAATAGTTTGAAAGTTTTTAGGAGCAACATTTCTTAAATTAAATACTAACGGTTAGGGGTAAGTACTATTTTCCCTGACACGGTTTGCGATGATGAAACAGCTTTGTAAAAAAATACTCCGTATGCATTGATTGCAACTTCCAGATAGTTTTGATGAGGATCCGGGCTAAAGCTTTTAATAATTTTTCCGGCGGAATCATAGATTATAATTTGTGAAAAGGCAGCACTTCCCGTAAAGGTAAAATGACCCCGGGATGGATTAGGGAAAACTGTCAGTGTTAAATCCGATGGTGATTCAGGGATACTTACCAATGTTGTGTATTCCCACCAATCGTTCAGCCGGTTGTTAGCACTATCAATCCCCGTCCCAAAATAGGCTTTTTCCATAATTACAAAACAAGCTCCTCCTTTGCGGGGAAAAGTGGGCATTGCAGCTACAGGTACCCACTGTTCTGCAAACTGGTTGTAAGCATAAAAATCATTTTTATACAAACCATTCATATCCCAGCCAGCACCTATGTACCCAAACTGGTTAATCGAAAAGCCGTCGGAATAATGGCGGGGTGAGCCGGGATAATCAGGTTTGGACACCCATGTATCATTTGCTGCATCATATTCCCAAAAATCATTCAACAGTTGATTGCCCGTATCCTTTCCGGTTCCGATATATCCTTTTACACCAATTGCGAAACCAGCAGCTACATAACGTGGTGCCGCAGTCAGTCCGGCGCGCTGACTCCATGAATCCAAAATGGGGTCATATTCCCAGAAATCATTCAAATACGTTACACCCGTAAAACCCGTACCCGCATAACCCTTCCCATTAATTGAAAATGCAACGCCTCCTGAACGGCCGATGGCAGGTAACGAAGCTTTTTGACTCCATGCATTTGTAGCTGCACTATACATCCACAAATCGTTTTGAAAAATCCCGTTATTATCTATACCGGTGAGCACATACGCAGTTGTGTCAATCGTAAATGACGAACAGTATTGCCGCGGACTTCCTGCGAAGTCTGCCACCTGTGTCCAGGAATCTGTTGCCGGATTATATTTCCAGAAATCTTTGGTTAGCTGGAAGCCAATATCCATTCCCGTTCCCACATAACCAAAATTCCCAATCGAAAAGCCCACAGCATCGTCACGATGAATGCCGGGGAATGATGTTTTTTGTGTCCAGGTATTTTGAGCAGGCCCTGAGACTATTAAAGTTATTATTAAAACCAGGGTAATACTATATGCTGAGGCTCTCATGCTTCAAAGTAACAAATTATTGCTGAATTTAATACAAAGCGGGATCAACCCAATTTTATTATCCAGTAAAAGGAATATATTGGCTTCGGCCCGATCTAAAAGATTACTTTTAGCAATTCAAAAGCATTGCTGATTATGTCGCATTTTCCTGTAGAAGTACCGTTGGAAAAAGTGGTTACCATGCCCGTGGAATCATTGGAAGAGCAGGGAATTGTTATTGTTCACTGCCGTTTTAGTGGTGAAGGGGCTATCAGGGTTTGGCAATCCACTTTTTTACTCGACCGTGGTAGTAATCACCGGAGCAAACTGCTCCATGTTGAAAATATCACCCTGTATCCGGTATGGACTTTCATAGAAGGCAGCTCAGGAATTTCATTCACGCTTTATTTTGAGGCGCTTCCGAAAAGTTGTAAGCTATTCGATTTACATGAAATTATTCCACAGGCAGGTGGGTTTTTCGTTGAAGGAATTCCGAGAAATAATCATGATGTTTACAGGATTGTCATCACCTAAATAAGATGCCCATCACCAGGGCGGTGTATTATCCTTATGCCTGCATGACAAATTCTTCAGATAAAATGACATCCCAATTAAACGAATTTCGTAAAGATGTTAGCAGCACCGCCGTTACACCGGCAGTTCAAGCCTTTTGATCCACCAGTAACTTCCCGTAGAGTATACTTGTGCAGTGCCCTTTCCATTGAATATTATTTTGCTGCTATTCCCATCAAGGTGACCCGTAAATTTTATTTCAAAATGTACGGTTCCTTTGTCATCCTCAAGTTCTACCTGGCTGATATTAAAATGGTGACAGGTAAATTTTTCAAATGATTTTAAGAATAATTCCAGTTGGGGATGATTTTCAATGTATCGCATTTCGGGATTATCAAAATTGACAGGATCCATATCCAATAAATTTTTTGTAACCTCACTTACAAGTTTTCTAACATCATATTCGTGGTTGGGATGAAATTCATCATAGATGTAGCACGCCATAAAACCGGGAATCCGGATATCCAAAATTTCACATTCCATAAATTCACCCGTTATAAAAATATAAAGCGTCCTGTCGTCAACCGGTGCAATTAAATCGAGGGATATGCCATTTATAATCAGCAATTCGTTCAGTTTTTTGAGCTTTTCACTGACTTCCCTGTCGCTTAGCAATTCATGATGCTTCAGTTCAGGTTTACCGATTTTTTCAAAAATGGAAATACTCTTTGCCGTTTGAAAGGCACTTTCAAACCGTTCCATATTTTTCAGAAATTGCATTTCCACTTCCGGTGGAATGGATTCATTCAGTGAATGAAACTCAGCTCCTGTTTTTAGTGAAAGTTTCATTTTTCTGAGTTCGTTTTCAAACTTTAATTGTTCGGAATCAGAGGAGTTTAAATTTTTCTTTTTCATAAAAAAATGATTTGTGCTATAGGAATAGCGGTTAAAAATAGTTGAATTAAAAAGCAATCGTACTGTTAAAAAAATACTTTGGCTGTAGGGGATTAATTGAAAATTGTGTTCCTATTCATGAAAGAAAAGAGTATTGTAAAAAGCATCATATAAACTAATTATTAGCTAAAGTAAAGCCTGCTATTTAAATTTCCAAATTATTTTTAAATTATTTTTAAAGAAATTTGGAGATTCATCCGATTCAGGCTATTCCTGCTCAAAAAAACCTCCCACCTCTACTACTTCCCCGGGCTTCAAATCACCCAGTAAAATATTGCCGATACGAATGCGAACCAGGCGGAGTGTAGGATAGCCCACAGCAGCTGTCATTTTACGCACCTGGCGGTATTTACCTTCCGAAAGCGTGAGGGAAACCCAGCTGGTTGGTCCGTGCCGGTCATCACGAATTTTACGGGAACGCTCCGGAAATCCGGGAGCCTTTTCCAGCCGATATGCTTTACAGGGCAAGGTTATATACTTAACATCACGTATTCCTATTTCAACTCCCGTTTTTAATAGTTCCAGTGCAGTATCGGTTATCATACCATCTACCTGTGCATAATATTCCTTTTCAATTTTTTTACTTCGCACCAATTCACTGGTCCAGCCATGCGTGGTTAATAGCAGCAATCCCTCGCTGGCTTCATCGAGACGGCCGATTGCCATCGTGCCTTCAGGAAAATCAAAAAGCTCCCCGAGAAATTTCTTTTTATTTTCTCCTGTGAACTGACTCAGGTATCCGTATGGTTTATGAATAATGAAATGACGGTGCATCTTTACCTTCTCTTTTTACGTAAAATATCAACCGTGATATACACGTGATGCAACGATTTTACCATCTTTGATTTCAAGAATTTCAGCCACATTCATATTTTCCTCACCGGGAACTATGCGAACATATTCAATAAAAACTTTTTCGTTATCTGCTGTCAGAGTTTTTTCCTTGTATAGGAGTTGAGGAAGTCTTTCAAAAGCATCCAGCCACCATGCGCGCAATGCTGCTTTACCTGTTATCTCTCCTTTAGTCTCGGGATGGTGCAATTTCAGTTTGGGACTGAAATGAATGGCATTATCATCATAAAGATCAATTAGCTGATCAAGATTATGTTCATTAAAGGCATTGAGCCATTTTTTAGCGATGTTATAATTATCGGTTGTCAAATTCTTAAAATTTTTTCGTGTGCAATTCCGGTATTTATAACTGCCTGAGATCTCAGCCAAAGTAATGAAAAATTTTGGGTTTTTCATAATATCTTCAATCACTACTCAACTTTCAATCCATTACTTACTTCTTTCCGGGAAATAAATTATATCTCAAACTAATATTAAGTCCAATAAAACATCGTTGCGTTTTCTTGTAAGAAAATGATTCATAGGTTGCGTTGGAGCCTAACAAGATACCCAGCCAATCTTCGTTTTCAACTTTAATATGAGCCAATTTGGTAATAATTGATGCATCCTCCGGAATCTTCATTGCAGAGGAGTATTCTTTTGTAACATCGGTAAGTCCGATTCCCATTCGAAACCCACCGGTCATTGACAACCTTCCGGCAAGATCCCATTTAAATCCGGCACCTCCATTCAGCATAAGGTTAAAGGAGTTAAAGGAACCGGTAACATTCCTGTAAGCGGAACCATCATAATTTTCATGGGCATGAAGCAAAAGTCCCATTTGCGGACCACACTCCATATAAAATGACTTTATATGGAAACGAAAAAGCAGCGGAAAATCAAGATAATCTAATTGGCTTTTTATTTTTGTTTTAACAATGTAATAGGATTGATCATTTTTTAGCGTGTAAGTTTGGTTTTGATTAGTGCGGAGAACTCCCAGGGAAATAGTTAAAATACGATTTAATTCGAGGTAACCTTCAATTCCATAAAAACTTCCGAAAGAAAATTCTTTGGACATTGTTGATTCGATTTCAATTCCCAGGGTTCCATCAATATTTTTATTCCGCAGCGTAGTGCAATTGACTCCTGCTGTGAAGCCAATTGTCAGGTTCTGGGATTTGACCGTGATGATTGTAACAACAATAATGATTAAAGTCACAATACTTTTTTTTAGAATTGGGTTGCTCGTTTTCATAGTGCTTAAATTATAGGTTCGAATAATTCAGATAAAATTAAAGCGCACTAATAGCAACTGCTAATTGCATTCTGATAATTTTGAAATTAATTTGGGGTTAATTGCCTAAAAGAAAAGAAATAAAATTTTCGATTATTATTTTACGCAACTATTCAGATATTTTAGTTTGCGTTCATTAAAAATCGCAAAAGCAATCATTTGCCCTATGGAAAGCGGGAGAACCGTAAACAAAACCTGCCAGACACTTTTTTATGGTGTGTGGCAGGTTATGAAATAAACTTAATTAATTTTTACCCGGTAAAACAATAGCCACAACCGCGTGACTGAGCACGTCCTAGCGCCCAAACTCCGGATGGAACGGATTTAATGCCGGGAAGTATTCCGGAAACCCAGTCGTTTTTAATGGCTATTGGATCACCATTGGTATTAGTAGCCACTTTATTGGAAAAAACGGTCATTGCCATTTCGCAAACGCAAAACATTACACCGGCTTCCATCAACTCATTAATACCAATTTCTACATTTCCCACCCCTGGAATTTTAAAATCTCCGGGCTTGGGTTGCCAGAAAGGATTTCTCAGAGCTGGGGCTTTGGTCAACGGGTTGGTTGCTTCAAATACTTCACCGAATTTATAATCCTTCCAAAGCCGGTCCTCAAAGGCATAGGCAATGGCGCTGTGCCTTAACACAACCATCGCATTGCATTCAGATTCCGGGGTGCCGGTTTTTTCGTTGGTCATAAGGAAAACTTTTGGCCAGGCAAAGGGAAAAATCTCATGTGGATGAGTAGCATCAAAGACCATTCGTTGTTTGCCGTTGATTTTGTCAAACCAGGCCTCCAGTTCAGCCGCCTCGCCAGCGGGAGAAGCCGGAGTGGCATTCAGATGTAAAGGAGCAGGAATCGCAGCAAGTCCGAGTGCTGCGGCACCGGCAGCAAGAGTCCCAAGGAACTCCCGCCGGTTAGAGTCAGGGTTAAGGTTAGGTTTCATGATTGTTTGGTATTAAGTGAAAACTAATAAGAATTTCAAATTAACGGCTCCTAAAAAAGGCAGATTCTTCCAACCATCTGTATCAAATTTAAAAAAAGAAGAGTAATTACAAAAAATTTTTAAAAAATGACAGGAAAGGCTAATTAGCCAGGCCTAATTCCTGCTTTACCGTTTCCATGCGTCGCCGGCTGATTTCAATACGAGTGTAGTTTTTAAGTAACAGGTTTCCCGCATTTTCCAATGTCAGAACATGATCCTTATTTACAAGAAATGATTTATGTGTGCGAATAAAATTATGTACAGACAGCATTTCTTCCACTTCTTTTAAAGTTTTCGAAACCGTGAATTCCGTTTGATCCTTTAAATACATATTGGTGTAATTGCTGTAAGCAGCACAATAAAAAATTTCAGCGGGAGGAATAAACCATGTACGGTTTCCTTTTGATAATGATAATTTAAAATGCTTTTCATTGTTTGAGTTCAGGTTTTCGAAAAGATGTTCATACATTTTGTGTGTATGATGCTTTTCGGATGGTTTAGTCCTGAACCTGTTAAAAGCAGCTACCAGTTCATCCGGCTGAACCGGCTTTAATAAAAAATCTATAGCACTGAAGCGTATGGCCTGAATTGCATATTTGCTGTATGCTGTCGAAAAAATGACTTCGAAATTTTTTTCTTTTTGTCGCGACAAAAATTCAAATCCGCTCATGGAAGGCATTTCTACGTCAAGGAAGAGAAGGTTTGGCTTTTTCTCATCAAGAAAACGTTGCGCCTCTTCCGGATTGGTGGTGGAAAAGATTTCGGTTTTTTCGGTGATATTTTTTTCTATTGCCGTTCGCAACGCTTCAATCGCATTGAGTTCATCATCGAGAATTAATATAGTAATCATTATTAAACGGTATTAACCTTCAACAGGCAACAGTAATTCAACGCGTGTGCCTGAAGGTTCATTTTGAGCATTGTGGTTATCATTGATTCGTACCGGAACTTCATCTTTAATCTGGAATTGTAACAGTTCAAGTCGCTCCTGGGTAATTTTAATGCCTTTTGATTCATGTTTAATCATGGAGCCGTTTGACTTTATTTTACCCGCCATCACCCTTCCTATTCCGTTATCTTCAACTATGCATTTTAATTGTTTTTCGTCACCGGTTTCTTCAAACCTTACCAGCAGTTTTTTATCACCTTCTTTGTTAATCAATCCATGCCAGATAGCGTTTTCGATAAACGGCTGAATTAAAAGAGAGGGAATAGAAATATCTTCATCTATAATGTGGCTGCTAACAGAAACCTCATAGCTGAATTCATTTCCCATCCGCATTGATTCAAGCGACAAGTACAACCGGATAAATTTAATTTCTTCTTCCAGTTCTATATAAGTTTTGTCTGAGAAATCTAAAATCATCCGCAACAAGCGGGAAAAACTCAACAGGTACCCCGAGGCTTTTTCATTGTCGCCTTTTGAGACCAGGTTATTGATTGCATTCAGACAATTATAAATGAAATGCGGATTCATTTGCGTACGCAATACCTTTAACTGCAATAATTGGTTGATCTTTAAAATTTCATCCCGCTGAGTGGTAAGTTGTAAGTTGAGCCTGTCAAGCAGGATGACATTCCGTTTCTCATTCCGGTAGTTCCTGAAAATAAAAAATGCAAGTGCAATCAGAAGCATAATTCCGATAACCGTGCCGGTAAGAATGCTGTTCCGCGTGCTTATCTGAGCGGCTTTCAAATCATTTTCCGCTTTCAGAGCAGTATTTTCTTTTTCTTTTTTTTCAGTTTCAAACCGGGTTTGCATTTCAGTCAGTAATTTTTGCTGACGGCTTTTCAGCAAAGTATCATTGAGCGACATTGCCTCATCCAGGTACAGGTATGCCTTGTCAAATATCTTACCCCTGGCATACATTCGTGCCAATGCAGAAGCGGCACTGAATTGTTCTTCGGTAAGATGTGCTTCCGAAGCAGATTTGTATGCTTCCTCCAGCCATTGCATCCCCTTTTCTGTATCGCCGGCCTTTACATACAATTCTCCGAGATATGAACCACTGATTGCAACCTGTTCCTTGTCATCATTCTGAATCGCCAGTTGAAGTGATTGCTCGTAGAAATTTATTGCTTTACCGGTGTCACCCATGGTTTCATGCAGGATCGCAATGTTGCTGTAAGTAGCCATCAGGTTGTTGATGTCTCCATTTTCCGATTGAATCGCTATTGCCTTTGTATAATAATTCAATCCATCATCGAATTTTTTTAATTTTCTTGAACAATTACCCAGGTTCATCATTACGATGGAAGTCATTGAAAAATTCCCGATTGAATCAAACAAGTGAAGAGCAGGCTGGTAATTGTCGATGGCTTTCTGCCATTGGTCCTGTCGGTAATGTACATTGCCCAGTGCCATATAAGAACGTGCCAGGCGGTCGATGTTACCCGACTCTTCCGCATAACGGATTGCTTTTAAAAAATCCTGCTGGGCTTGTGCAAGTTTACCCAGTTCTATGTATGTGCTTCCGCGATTGATATATACCAATGCTATTCTTGAGGGATCGGCAAGCTCTTCGGCAAGTACAATTGCGGAATCATTATAAACGAGCGCAGAGTCATACATACCGGTCAGGCCATATGAAAATCCAATTCCAATGTAACTTACTGCGAGTCCTTTTCTCCAGTTCAGTTTCCTTGATAATGAAAGAGCCTGGTGGCAATATGCAATTCCCTTTGCAGGGTCTTTAGGTGCCCATTCCACATTCAATTTCGTATAGACCGCAACCTTTACCGTATCATCAGGCAGTTCCCGGAGTTTCTGCTCAAGTGAATCTATTTTGGAAAGGTTTTGAGAAAAAACCTGTGCAGACAGCGTTGAAAGAAAAAACAGTAAAACGATACGGTTGATGAGCATAACGGGAATTATAATTGCTCCAATTTACAAACAATTTGTATTATGTTTTAATCATTCCCGGTGTTCTCACAAAAAATTGTCATTATGTTGCATATATCATTTACAATAGCAGTTCGTAATTTAGTTTTAAAATTGTGAAAGTATTTAATTGTCAGATCGTTGCCTATAGTTTAGGCTGAAGGATTCTAAAAATTCGATTGATTATTTAGTTTCTGCAACTTCCCGGTTTTTATTTGTACGCCTGCAATGAACATTCGTAAAGAAAAAAGTACCATAAATGCCTTTAAATCCCGGTTTTCCCCAGTAAAACAGGGTTGATTTATTTTGTTGATTTGCCAGTTCCGTAGATTTCATTTAATTTTCGGCTATCCCAAAACTAAACTTGTACACTGATGAAGCATTTCTTACTAGCAATCGCAGCAGCACTTATCTTCCCGGCAGTTAATGCACAAACTCCTTATTTATTAAAAGATATTATGCCGGGTAACTCGGGTGGATTTGCTGTGTCAAGTCAATATCTTTATGAAGCACATCCGTTTAACGTTGTTTGGGAAAAAAATGGTATTATTTATTTTACTGCTGTAGGTTATAATACCGTTCCTAACGGTGGGGCGTATACGAACGATGTTGAACTATGGCAAAGCGATGGGACTGCAGCAGGTACAACTATGTTAAAAGATATAAATCCCGGAAACGACGGCTCATATCCTTCCGACTTCACTGTAATTAATGGTACGTTATACTTTACTGCCTACAGTTCGTCGAGTGGGGTAGAGCTTTGGAAAACCGATGGAACCAATGCAGGAACTATAATGGTGAAAGAAATTATTGCAGGTAGTGTTGGGGGCTTCCAGACTTCCGCACAGTTTGGCTATAACACTATGGCATTTTCTGTTGTTTGGCAGAACGGCGGGTACTTTTATTTCATCGCAAATAATTTTGCCTCAGCACCCGGAGGAAACGTAAATGATATTGAACTTTGGAAGAGTGACGGAACCGATGCAGGAACAATGATGGTGAAAGATATTTATCCCGGAAATGAAGCTTCAGGCCCATCAGGCTTTATTGATATAAATGGAACACTTTATTTTACGGCTTATAATGCTACCTCCGGAAGAGAGCTTTGGAAATCGGATGGCAGTTCTTCTGGAACAACTCTTGTTAAAGACATAATTGCCGGTTCAGTTGGTGGATTCAGCACTTCAGGTCAATGGGGATATGATACACATCCTTTTGGAGTAGTATGGCAAAATGGCGGATCATTTTATTTTACAGCAAATAATTATGCATCTGCACCGGGGCAATACATTAATGATGTTGAATTGTGGAAAAGCGACGGGACAGCAGGCGGGACCGTTATGGTAAAAGATATTTATCCCGGGTATGAATCCTCTTTCCCGCAGGACTTTACTGATATAAATAATGTACTTTATTTTACCGCTTATAACGCTACATCCGGTCGTGAACTTTGGAAAACCGATGGGAGCAATGCCGGCACTGTGATAGTTAAAGAAATAATAGGAGGATCGGTGGGCGGTTTCAATATTTCCGGACAATGGGGTTATAATTCCCATCAGTTTAGCGTGGTTTGGCAAAATGGAGGCTCATTTTATTTCACGGCAAATAATTATGCATCCGCTCCAGGACAATACATTAACGATGTTGAATTGTGGAAAAGCGATGGCACAAGCGGTGGCACATTTATGGTAAAAGATATTTACACCGGTTACGAATCATCGTATCCAACAGATTTCAAAGAAATCAATGGCCTGTTATTTTTCACCGCATACAATGCGAATTCTGGAAGAGAATTATGGAAATCTGATGGTACTAATGGCGGAACGCAAATCGTTAAGGAAATTATTAGCGGTAGTGTAGGAGGGTTTTCAACTTCAGCTCAATTCGGGTATAACTCGTGGCCTTTTGCCGTCGTGTGGCAGTCAGGAAATATTTTTTATTTTACAGCAAATAATTATGCATCGGCTCCCGGGGGCTATATTAATGATATTGAATTATGGAAAAGTGACGGAACTGATGCAGGAACTATGATGGTTAAGGATATTAATCCGGGCCAGGAATCTTCATACCCCCAGGATTTTATTGACATAAACGGTACGCATTATTTTACAGCTTTCAGTGCCGCATCAGGCAGAGAAATGTGGAAGACCGATGGAACTAATGCCGGGACGGTTATGGTTAAAGAGATTATGACAACCAATGCCGGAGGTTTTAATATGGCTGCACAATATGCCTACAACATATTGCCATTTACAGTCGGATTTAATATCGGGAGTTACTTTTATTTCGTTGCTAATGATTATGCAACGGTTCCTACGGGGTTGGGTTATGAAAATAATCCGGAGTTATGGAAATCGGACGGAACGGATGCAGGAACTTCAAAGGTGATGGAAATTCACCCATTATCAAATTTTGGTTCTTACCCGGCTCATTTTACAAACCGGTTAGGAAAAATATTTTTTACGGCAACCGATCCCGTTAATGGAAGAGAATTATGGGTTATTGATTACCCGGTTTCGGATGGGCCGGAATTGATAGCTGATAACAACTGGAGTTTGTATCCGAATCCGTCATCAGATATGATCAGTATTCGGTTTTCCTTACAAGCAGAAGATATTCCTGAACAGTTAACTATAACAGATAGCAATGGCAGAGAAATTTATTCGGAAATATTGAGTGACCAGAAAAGTGTACTTATAAAAACACTGGAAACCCGCAGTTTTTTACCGGGCATCTATTTTGTGAAATTAACTTCCGCAAAAAACACAAACACCAAAAAATTTGTGAAGCAATAGGGTAATTAGGTAATGGGGTAATTTGATACGCAAAATTTACTACAAAGTTCACAACGGTACAAACTCGTCACTCGCAACTCGTCACTCCGAGCCGGTTGATCAGCATATTTTTTCACACCTCATAAAACAGAAAGGCCGGAAAATACTATTCCGGCCTTTCCTACTATGCACAACATTAATTAATCACTCTACACTAATTTTCGAAATAAATTTTTCGTTGCCATTAACAACTTCAAGAAAATAAATTCCCGGCGCAAGTTGTCGAATGTCGACGGCTACATCGTTCATTCCCAAAACAGATATTCCTTCCTGCGCTAAATAAATTTTACCTGAAAGATCAATGATTTTAATTTGATGATCACCAACCGAACTTGATTCATACTGCACACGAATTTCTTCACTTGCCGGATTGGGATATACGGTTAGGTTGAAGAGTTGTGAAGCATCACCTTCAGCAAGCCTGCAATTGAAATTGGTATTCAACGACCTGTTGACACCGTTTCCACACGCATTTACTGCTTTTACTCTGACGTACCCGGCTGTAGAACTAAAATTAACCGTCACAGCAGTGGCTATGGTGTTCAGTGTAGCGGACGTAGATGTAACTGTACCATCATTTATTCGTGCCCCGCCTGGAACTGTCCATATATAGGATGTAGCTCCCGCAACCGGTGATATGGAATAAGGAACTCCCTGCTGTCCTGAACAGGGCGAAGTTGTTCCGTTTATGAGTCCGGGTTGCGCAGGCTTTGCTGAAACTGTTAATGAGCGGGAAATGCTTGTTCCGCAACCATTGGATGCTGTAACATTTAATGTACCGGTTGAATAATTAGGAGTGAACGCTGCCGTAATATTGCTGGATCCCTGTCCCCCCGACACAGTTGCGCTGCCAGTTGTAAACGACCAGTTGTAATTCATTCCACTGACATTTATTACAGAGTAGGGAATGTTATTTCCACTACACACACTGTTAACAGCACCTGAAATGACCGAAGGCCTTACAGGAACATTCCTGTTGATTTTGCGAAAACGTACCGGGCTTACTGCACATCCGTTCGAAGCAACAACTTTTATTGTGTCATTGGTTACAAATCCTGAATTATAACTTACTGTAACAGTTGTTGTGCCCTGGCCATTTGTGATTGTACTTCCGTCAGGAGGTGTCCATGTATATGAAGTTGCCACGCTTACTGTGGAAATAGAATACGTTTTAACATCTCCCGGGCAAACTTTGGAGATTCCTCCGGGTGAGCTAACCGCTCCGGGCTGTGCCGGTGCTGCGTTTACACTTACCGTTATAGACCGTACGGAGCTTGACCCGCAGCTGTTAACTGCTGTAACCGACACGGCACCACCTGTGGCACCCGGTGTAGCTGTAATGCTGTTGCTCGATGAACTGCCCGACCATCCTGAAGGCAGTGTCCAGTTGTAAGATGTAGCGCCATTTACGGCGGCTACAGAATATGTTTGTGTTGATGACTGGCATACTGAAGTGCTTCCCGAAAGGTTGCCCGGTTGCGATGGAATGGAATTGCCGGTTATCGTTAACGTACGTGCACTGCTGCTTCCGCAACTGTTGTTGGCAGTTACAGAGAGCGTGCCACCTGTAGCACTTGTGGTTACCGTTATAGAGTTGCCGGTTGATGTCCCTGACCAGCCCGATGGCTTTGTCCAGGTGTAACTTGTGGCACCTGAAACTGCAGTAATAGAATAGGTTTGTGTTGTTGTTCCACAATAAGAAGTAGTGCCCGTAATATTTCCCGGCTGTGATGGAACCGCACAACCAGAACATGCTGAAAGGCACGAAGCGGTATTGATGTTGGAAAGCATCACATTCGTTGGTTGTGTACCGAAACCGTTATTAAAATTAATGCCAACTCCACTTACCAGATGACAGTAGCTCATAATAGTTCCGCTGGCAGGAACCGAAGCTGTAGCACATGAACCGGAGCCGTTATACCCTGCCGCATCCCCGCAACCGTCGATAGCGGTATTATTTCCGTTCCAAACGCAATCATGCGTATGCCGTGATCCCAGGAGATGTCCGTCTTCATGCGTTACCACTTCAACAGTCCAAGAATAAGTGGGCACCGTGTTAAACGAGGCACTAACGCCCATGTAACCCATTTTATATTGTGTCGAACTGCATAATCCATCTACGTAAGCAACACCGCCACCACCAGAATAACCTACCAGGTTTGCAAGATCGCCTGTAAAAGAGGTACGGTATGCACCAAACTGGTTCAGGTAATTGCTGGTGCTGGGCCCTGTATAGGGATCGGTCGCTGTCCAAACATAAAGAGTTTGCAAAATTATCGAAATTCCATCATTATTATATAGAGTTGCAACCTGGTTAAATACGCCCTGTATATAACTGTTCACATTGGCAAGACTTCCTTTTCCGACAAAAACATCGTAATCAATTTCGTAATACCAATCTACGCAATTAGCACTTAATAAACCCGGTGTATTGTTTTGCGGCCCCAGGTGATTAGCGGGAGGATTGCTGGTATTGGTTCCGCACTCATACGCGAATGCGGGAATAAGATCCTTGTCGTTATAAAACACATATTCATTACCGTTAGTGTTTTCAAGTTCACCCAGAACATAATTTCCATCCTTATTGCTGATGAGTCCCATGGTTTCTTCTTCTGAAAATGAAATACCCGCAACCGAGTTCATATCATTTTCAATAATACCGCGATAATGAACGATGGTATTCAGTTCACTTAATGACCGGCCATCACTTGTTAAAAGAGTAAATCCATTTCCTGAAATATCAACTTTATAAAGTAACAAATTCATTCCGCGCATTGAATTGGATGCGGGTACGTTTACGCGGATGAATTCGGGTTTCGTTTGCAGAATAGTTTTTAATTCAGCAGAGCGTAAATTTAGCAGTGTATAATTTTTTATGGTAGCTTCAGCTTTTTCGTTGAACTGCGATGAGGTTGATTGAATAAGGTTTACATCCCCGAAGCGCGTAGAATTCTGAAGTAATTCATTTACATGTAAGGCCACTTTCCCGGGTTCACCGGCCTCCCGCGCTGAGAGCGAAACAGGTAATAACACCGGAAGAATAGCGAATACAGCAAGGAGTAAGAAGTAGTTAATTTTCATAGTAAATTGGTTTTTGACGTTTTTAAGAGCAGGCTAAGATTGAATTCTGATCCACCCTGACCCCCGGTTAAGAGAGCCAGTGTGAAATCCAGATAGCACGATGGGGGTTGTGTAGAAGTCTGCAGGTTCAAATATATAGAACCCGGTGTTCACAAAGTTGTACTTGAATACCAGCAACTTATAACTTATTGAAAGTCAGCAATAAAAGTTTTCAAAGTTTTTACATTTTTACCATTTACCCACAAAAATGATCATTTAACCAATAAAATATGGCAGTTTACCCAAAAATTTGCTCAATTTCGTCAGCTCTGATTTCGACAAAAATGGAACACTATTCCGAATATTAACCGCAGGCAATTTCGATTTAAATTCCCTCAATTTCCAGGTTTTGAGCTCTCATGAATTCTAATGATATTCATCCCTTTTTGACGGGATATCTCATGACTTTTGACCATTGATGGGTACAAGGGGATCGTGCACTTTTGGACTAAATACTACAACCATGACAACCAGGGAAATTGAAATCATCAAATTAGTGGCTACCGGAAAAACAAATTCCATTATCGCCAAGGAACTTCACATCAGTAAACACACTGTTGTTACACACCGCAAAAACATTAACAAAAAACTGAATGCCTCCAACCCTGTAATAATGCTGGAGATGGCGCGACAACGGCAAATCATTTAACGCTTCCCCCTTTTCGATTTGAACCCCTGTGTTAAACCGCAGGGGTTTTTTTACATCCCTGATTTTGGATAACGATTTTCTATTCGTAATTTTAGTTTACGAAACATCATCAGGCCTGAATTTATCAATTAACTTATGGAACCTGAGATTATTTTTTAGAATGAAAAAAATGAAATTATACCTGATCACCTTTTGTATTATCTCAACCGTTTTAAATGCAGTTGAAGCGCAAAACTGGAATTCATTACCCGGTGCTCCCTATTCATTGTATAACCGGCAGGATGATATGCACTTTATAAATGCTGATACCGGCTGGGTTGTAAATGTTGAAGGTGATGTATATCGTACAGCTAATGGAGGAATATCATGGGACACACTTATGTTTGGAACCACGATACGATGTCGCAGTGTGGGATTTTTAAACAACCAGACAGGAATTTTAGGAAATTTTGGCGACTATACGGGAAGTCCTGTCGTGATTGATACCAATGCCCTTTTCAAAACAGTCGATGGGGGTCAATCATGGAGCCCTGTTACCAATTTTAACGGACCAAAACCAAAAGGCATCTGTGGCATTTCTGTTGTAAGCGATTCTGTTGTCATGGCTGTAGGAAGAATCAGCGGGGATCCTATTTTTCTGAAATCAACCGACGGTGGTGCAACATTCAATTCTACTGACATGTCACCCTGGACTTCGGGTTTAGTGGATTGTTATTTTATATCCCCCGATTCAGGATGGGTAGTCGGGAAAAGCCCTAATTCAACATATGCCACCTCTGTAGCTACTGTTTTGTTTACGTATGACGGCGGCCAAAGCTGGCAAACTATTTTCTCGGGAGGAAGCGTGGGTCGCTGGTGTTGGAAAATTTGCTTTCCATCAAAATTAACAGGATATATTTCGGTAGAAAATCATTGGCAGCTTGGTAATCTTGATACAAATTATGTTTTGAAAACAACGGATGGAGGCATGACCTGGCAACAACTTATGGTGGATATTTCTACCAACCGTTTGCAGGGAATAGGTTTCGTAAATGATTCGGTTGGTTGGACAGGGGAAGAATGGGTAAGGAAAACAATTAACGGCGGACTAACGTGGCAAATATCAACGGATCTTCGATTCTTTAACCGTTACCGGAATGTTAATGACAGTGTAAAATATGCAGCCGGGCAAACAATCAGTAAATTTCAAAACACGAATACAGGTATTGATGACTCCTATGCTGCTGATGAAAAAATTCTGGAACTTCAGGGCAATCCAAATCCATTCATAAAGTCCTTTGAAGCAACCTGTACCGTTAAAGTGAACGGTATGCTTTCATTTTTTATTTATGATTTTGCAGGACTGCCCGTTTATAAATCACAGCCAGAATTTAAACAACCGGGATCGTATTCAAGAACTTTTGATCTGAAGCAATTACCATCAGGAGTGTATTATCTGGTTGCTGCAATTGCCAATGAGCGTCAATCCATCAAACTGATTAAGCAGTAGAATAAGACAAAAATTCTAAATCAGGAAGTAAGTCTTTCCAGGTAAAAATCTTCCAGTTTCCGCATTCTTTTTTGATGCTGAACCGTTTTATCTTCATGTCCGCATAAGTGAAGTAAACCATGCACCATAACACGATGAAGTTCTTCCGTAAAGGTAACGTTATAGGCACGTGCGTTTTCTTTGACGCGTTCAATGCTGATAAAAATATCACCCCCCGTTAATTTTCCGGTTTGTTCGGTATCAGGAAAAGTAATTATATCCGTAAAGTAATTATGATTTAGGTAGCGGTTGTTAATTTTTTTTAAATGAATGTCGCTGCAGAAAATGTAATTTAATGTTCCTATTTTTTTCTTTTCCGCGAAAGCACATTGGATAAGCCACGAGCGAAGAAGGGTTTTGTCTTTGAGAATGAAATTAACACCCTCCGAAAAGAAATTGACAGGTGATTCAGGCATTTACATTTACGAATTTGTGTAAATTTACATCGATATTTTTTAAATCACACTTTTTATCCGGTGCACCAAAAACAAGTGTTGACTTATCTAAGACTCGCAAATCTAAAACTTGGACTCCTGATAAACTTTAATGAAACACATCTGAAAGATGGCATACAACGTATCGTAAACAATTTATAGCTGAGCCCATTTGTCTCCGATTGGAGATCAGAAGGTTTCACGCAAAGGGCGCTAAGATCGCAAAGATTTTAATACAGCTGCCTTTGCGCTCTCGGCGATCTTTGCGTGAAAAAAAGAGTATCACCCAACAAAGCTAAAATCACAAAGATTTATTCTAAAGTGTCGTTATGGGTTTTGAAGTAGAGTTCTACCATTTTGCCGTTGTCAGAAAAAATTACCTGGTCGGCCAGGTGTTTCATGAGAAATACACCACGACCGGTTGGTTTTTCAAGATTTTCCGGTGCTGTTGGATCAGGGAGGTTATAATAATCAAAGCCCGGTCCCTGGTCGGTTACGGTGAATATGATGCGGTCGCCATCTACTTCGTAAGTTACTTTAACCTTTTTTGCAGGATCGCAACCATTTCCATGGATGATGGCATTATTTACCGCTTCGGTAACGGCCACTAAAATATTTCCATAAGAATCTTCATGGATATCGTATTCGTTTTTTAAATCATCAATCACCTTTTCGATGATGTTAATGCTTTGAGGCTGGGAAACAATTTCCAGGGTGTTGGTGATTTTGGTGGAGCTGGTCATAGGGTACTCAATTTTCGAGGGTTTGAAAGTAGTAATTTACCAGGTTTTTATAAAATGCATTTAATCCTGGAGGAATGGTTTTTAATAATTCTACTTCCTTCATTTTCAACTTTTTATATTCTTCGAACTGACCGGTATTGCGGAACAGGTCATCCTGGCCTTCGTTCGACTGGCGTTTTTCGTCTTGTTCACGTTCCCTTTCGGCTTTTTCGCTTTCCAGCAAACGGGTTAAAATTTCTTCCTGGCGGTTAATAGTTTCCTGGGTGATCCGTTTGTTAACGAGATCTTTTTCGGTATCCTCCATTTGTTTGGCAACCTTGTCAAGATTACCTAAAGAACCCTGCCCATCTTTATTTTCTTCACTATTGAGTTTTTGCAATTCATTTCTCAGGGCTTCCTGCTGTGCAGCCAGGCGCGCCAACTCCTCACTCATGCCACTTGTACCTTCACCGCCACCCTTTTTCTGTCCTTCACCTTTTTGCTGACCCTCCATTTTTTTCTTGAGCGCTTTCATTTGCTCATTTATTTTTTCCTGCATTTTTCGGGCCTGTTGTGCGGAAGGGGAAGGTTTGCCGCTACCCGGTTTTTTACAGTTGCCGTTTCCTTTTTTCTGCTGCTGTTGTTGCTGCTGTTGCTGCTGCATCTGATCGAATGCTTCGGTTAGTATCAGAGCCAGATTATTTACCGAAGTCATAACATATTGCTGTTCACTTCGCGCCTGTGGAACATACCGATCCTGTAAATGCCCGATCGATTTTCCGATATTATCATTTATGGCTGCAATTTCAGTATTAACAATTGAGCTGATTTGAACAACACGTTTGCTTAATGCGAACAATGAATCCTCAAGTACCTTCGCATCATCTTTCAATTCCCGCTGACGCTGTGCCAGTTTTGTGAAACGCGGATTATTAACATCAATGGATTTTAATTCTTCCATCAGTCCTTCCTGGTTCAGAGAGAAACGAATCAGATTTTCGAGCAATGCGCGCAAGGCCTGCATATCTTCTTCAGCCTGTTCCTCATCCTGCTGTTGTTGTTGCTGCTTCATTTTCTGCGAAAGCTGATCCATTTTTTCAGCGGCACTTTTTTGCGACTTACCAGCTTTCTTTGATTGCTTTTCACCCAACTGTTTTTCACTTTCCTCCATATCCTTGTCAATATCCTCCATCTCTTCCTTATTGTCGTCTATATCCTGGGGATATTCAAGGTCTTCGTTTTTTTCCTGCAATTCGTTCATCTCTTTTTTCAGATCTTCGAATTCCTTATTAAGCTCTTCCTGTTCTTTCTTAATTTCTTCGGTAGCGGATTTATCTTCTTCAGTTTTTTCTGCCAGGTTTTTCTGTTCCTTGGACAGTTCATCCAGTTTATCAATGGCCTCCTGGAGTTTTTGTTCCACCTCCAGTTGTTTGTACAATTCCAATGTCCGATCCAATTCTTTTTCCAGGTCTTTCTGATCGAGTTTCATTTTGTCAACCATTTCCTTTACTTGTTCCTTATCAAGTTCAGCGAGGAGTTTCTCAAGTTCGCGCATCAATTTTTTCATTTCCTCACTCATCAGCTTTTCGAACAATTCATCGAGCTTCTGTTTTTTCTCCATGATTTGTTCACTGTTGCGGCGGTACTCATTCTCTTTAGCATTATTTTGCTCATTCTGTTTTTTCAGATCTTCAACCTGTTGCTCCAGCTGTTGCTGCTGTTTCAAAACATCTTCAATTTTTTTGCGGTCATCGTAATTCAGGTTTTTCTTTTCGAGCATGTCGCGTGCTATGTCGCTCATGTCTTTTTGAAGTTTCTTACTTTGCTGAATACTTTTTTCAAGATCCGACTTCATCTTATCTGCGTTTTTATCCGCATTCTCGGCTAATTCCTTTAAGGAAGGCGCCCTGAAAATCATTGACTGCGTACGTGCCGACTTAGCTCCGTTCACCGCATCATTATCCCACACCTCAAAATAATATTCGATTTCCTCACCGGGCTCCACCATCAGCTGCTGCATATTCCAGGAATGAAAAAACTGATCCTGGTTGGCATTACGGTTTATCGAAAGCACTTCGGTATTGAGATTTTTAGCGCGGAGATTTTCTTCTGAAGTTTTAATAAAGCGGTAATTAAACGCAAGCTTGCTGAAGCCGTAATCGTCGCGGATCATTCCCTTGAAATACAACAATTGGCTGCTCATTGAATCCTGTTGCTGCTCTGATTGAATAGTAGGAAATAGATCAGGAATTACATTTACCGCATATTCCATCGGCTCTTTGCTTTCCATAAATTCATTAGAAGGCTTAACCATGTAACCTGAACTTTTCGCAAAACTGCGTGAGTATACGAAAAGATTGTCAACAGCCTTTAACGTATGCGATGTATCACGGAATTCAAGTTCCAGCGCATCGGTATTTCGTGCATTGAATTCCCATTTTACGCGTGTGCCGGCAGGAATCGTTAAATCTCCGGTATTGCTTAGTGTTTCCGGTTGACGGCCGGTATAGCCTGGATATACTAACGAAACATTGAAATTTAATACGGAAGGATTAGGAATTGCCTTAAGCGTATATTCACGTGAAGTATAACCATCAGCGAATAAATGAAAAGTGGTAGATTTTTGAATGTTACGAAAAGTATAGTTGAAGTTCACCCGGTTTTCTTTATCAAGCCGGAACTGATTTCCATCAATTTCAATATAAACATCATTAGGCACCACATTGCCATCAACTTTCACATCCAGAAGAAAATCTTCGCTCTGAACCGCGGTGAGATCATCATTTTCAATTTCAAAATTAAAGGGAGCAGGAGTTTCGAAGTGAGTGGTATGTTTCATTAACCGCTCACTGCCATCAATTAGCAGACTGGGCGCCGCAAACAACAGAACCAGGAAAACTGCAAGCGGTACGGCGGCATATTTTACATATTTGCGATTATTGCGCAAATCAATTGCTGATGCAAATGGAACGGGTTTGAGTTCCTCTATTTTTTGATCTATCCCGGCAAGGAGTAACTGATTGTTATTGCCTGTGCGATCCGACTCTGCTTTCAACTGGAGGGTATTCAGTAGTTTATCCTGTACATTGGGAAAATGGGTCCCGATGATGTAGGCAGCCTGTTCATGCGAAATAATTTTACCTAACCGGTTCAGATGAAACAGGGGCGTAAGCACAAGCCGCCACAATGAAAAAGCAGCAGCTGCTATAAAACTCCAGAACAGGACAGTTCGCACGGTGGTTCCAAAATGACCGAAATATTCAAGGCTCGTAAAGACCAGCCAGGCTCCCAATAGTGCTGTAAACACATAAATAGCACCTCTAATGAGCTGATTTTTATAGTATTTCCGGATGAACTCATCCAGTTTATTAATGAGTACGTTATAATTGTTTGAGGCCATGGTCGCTATTCTACAAATATAATAACGAAGAATGACACTTGGAGTTATATTCCTTGTAAGATTAATGTAAAAGCCGCAGGGCCGATAAAGTCTGAATGAATTTGCGGAAGTTGCTATAATATTGCCCGGGATAACGAAATTTGGCTTTCCAATTAAACCAACTTCAATTATTGCCTTCCAACGCAAACACCAGTACAACTATTCCGCTTCTTTATTCTATGAGGGTTTTCGGTTTCTTAACTTTACTCCATTTAATTTTTGGGTGCAACGTACTATTGGCCCAAAATTCATCCAGGCAAAGCATCAATTTCCAGCCCGTTTGGGAGGATTTGCCAGTGACGTGCAATGGAGAATGGTTTCCGCTTAACGAAAGCGACAGCATTACATTCAGCCAGGTAAAATTTTACATTTCTAATATTGAATTGTTAAGGGCGGGCAATGTGGTTTGGAAGGAAACCCCAGGCTACCATTTAGTTGATGCCGGCAATCAGGGTGTTTTACAAATCTTTTTAAATTCTCCCGGCCCGGTAATTTTTGATGAAATTAAATTTGGATTGGGTATTGACAGCCTCACAAATGTCTCCGGAGCAATGGGAGGAGCACTTGATCCGGCCCAAGGAATGTACTGGACCTGGCAAAGCGGATATATTAATGTTAAGGTCGAGGGTAAAAGCAGCAGATGCACCTCCCGGAATAATGAATTTATTTTTCACCTTGGAGGATACCAGCACCCATTCAATGCTTTTCAATACGTTGTGCTGAACACGAGGGAAACCACAAATATTTATATCCCGGTTGACCTTAAATATTTCATTGAATCAACAGATTTATCCTTACTGAATCACATTATGTCACCTGGAATAGAAGCCATGGATATGAGTGAAAAATTTTCAGCCTCATTTAAACCGCACCCTCGTTGATAAAAAAATTATTTGTCGTTTGTTTAACCGGGTTAATGGTTTCGGCTTTCCGTTTTACGGATTCCATTTTGTTTATTATTCCGGAAAACTGGCCTGTGCCGCATTACAATTTTTCAAATAACCTACTTACCCCGGAAAAGGTGGAGCTGGGAAGAATGTTATTTTATGACCCTGTGTTATCAGCAAACAATCAGATTTCGTGCGCAAGTTGTCATTCGCCCTACAATGCATTTGCTCATGTTGATCATAATCTGAGCCATGGAATAAATGATCGAATTGGCTTGCGAAATGCTCCCCCGCTTATGAATCTTGCCTGGCAAAAAACATTCATGATGGATGGTGCCGTTAACCATCTTGATATGCAATCATTGTTTCCCATTACCCATCCGGATGAAATGGGAGAGTCCATTGTAAATGTTATTTATAAATTGCAAAATTCCGGTTATTATCCGGATCTGTTTTATAATGCTTTCGCAGATAGTGTTATAACGGGCGAGCATATGCTAAAAGCGTTATCGCAATTTATGCTTACGCTCATCAGTGCCGAATCAAAGTATGACAGCGTAATGAAAAAACAGGCTCTCTTTACTGAACAGGAACATAACGGTTATACTTTATTTCGCCAGAACTGCGGTTCCTGTCATACAGAACCTTTATTCACCAATGGAAATTTCGAAAATAACGGGTTGCCACTTGATACTGCTTTAAATGATTTGGGCCGGATGCGCGTTACACTGGATTCAGGTGACTCACTTAAGTTTAAGGTACCAACATTGCGTAATATAGAGTTTACATTTCCTTACATGCACGACGGAAGATTCAGGAAATTGCAGGATGTTCTCAATCATTATGATCATGGTGTTCAGCAGAGCACAACACTGAGCCATAAACTCTCACAATCCCTATCGTTATCTTCCAATGACAAAGTTGATCTGACAGCATTTTTGCTGACGCTTTCCGATAAAAAATTCTTATTCAACAATGATCATACGTTTCCTGCTGCATTACTGCAATTTAAAAAAACAACACAACAAACTAGTACTGTAACTAACTAACTAAAACAACTATTCCTATGAGATTCCCTGTAATTATTTTACTGATGTTAATTCCTGCCGGTGAAATTATTTCCCAAATCAACCCTGCATTATCAGGCTGGATTCAAAACACGACAGGCATAATGGGAAGGCATTATGTAAGTGGCAATAGCATTCCCATTCAGGATGCGGATTCTGCAAACGTACAAACGGTACTTTATTCCGCTAACTGGGTTTATGTACGAACAAAGGGAATTCCCGCTTATATATCAGGCCCGTTCCTGGATGGCAATCCTTCACTGGCAACAAGTCAGAACGCAATTTTTAAATTGCCTTTAAACCCTGTTCAGAATACCGGAACACCCACAAATACATCAGCAGGAAATATCGGAATTTTTATTAATGGTGTTGCATTGTTTGATTACCGGGATGGCGTTTCATGGAAAAATTCAACAGGAACATTATGCGGCGGTCCCATAAATCCGCCGTGCATGGGAGATGGAGTCTGGAACCGCGATGCTGTAGTTGCAGAGCGTGACGGTTTTGATTGTTCCAAAGCTCATCCTGCCATGGGTAATTACCATCATCATCAAAATCCGAGCGCTTTTAACCTCGATTTAAGTGTGATTTCCAACATTTGCGATTTGTATGCTTCTGACGGACTTTATGTAATTGACAGCTCACAACACTCACCTTTGATTGGTTTTGCATATGATGGGTTTCCAATCTATGGAGCCTATGGGTTTTTAAATACTAATGGAACGGGAGGAGTTGTCAGGATAAAATCCAGTTATAATTTACGAAATATTACTACCCGCACACAGTATGCCAATGGAACAAATGTAACTCCGGGTCCGCCTGTTTCTGTTACCTATCCGCTCGGTTATTTTCGCGAAGATTACGAATATACTCCAACATCATCTTCAACACCTGATTATCTTGATGAACACAATGGCCGCTTTTGTGTAACACCAGAATATCCTAACGGAACGTATGCCTATTTCGCAACAGTAGATGCGGCCTGGAATTCTGCGTATCCTTACGTAGTTGGCCCCACATTTTATGGGATTAAAACCGGATTGAAAGTGAATTCAATTACAGAACCTGTAGTAGTATTTGTTCCGTCTTCAACAGGAATTTCTTTACTGACGCAGCAGTCGACCTGCATAAATATTTATCCCAATCCGGCAAGTGACCTGGTTGCAGTACAAATGAACAATCTTTCCTTAAGGGATGTGCTACTTGAAATGTATGATGCATCAGGTCGTGCTGTGCAAAATGCTGTTATCTACCCGGGCAGCACGATCGCTTACTTCGACACCCGGAAATTATATAGTGGCGACTATTTCATTAAGATAATAAATGGAGAGAAATACGATACTAAAAAAATTACGTTAGTTAAATAGCGCGTTAAATTTATTATGGAATTAATTAGCGTTTGTTTATCCCGATAAGGAATTAATTATCGTGCAACACCAGTACCTTAACGGTTTTTAAATTGCCGGTTGAAGTATTCTCAAAACGTAAAAGATAAAGCCCGTTATTCAAGGAGCTGACATTTATGCTGGAAGAATTTTCAATCTGGTAATGCTGCAACGATTTTCCCAGGGTGTTGGAAATTGTGATGCGGTCAAATGCATTCACATCTTTAAAAACAAAATTAATTCTATCGGAGGCGGGATTTGGATATACTGCAATATCCACATCGTGATTAATTTCATTTACCGATACGCCCGAACAGTTATAAGTATTGAAGGAAGTAGGGTAGAGAAAACCAAAAGATCCCGTGCCTGTGGGGCAACGTCCGTAAGAAATGTCATCGGATTGTGATCCATAACTTACGCTGTCGATTATAATTGCAGCACCATTACTCAGCATTAATTGTTCACCGCCTGAAGCCAGTTTAAAATTACAATGCAGGTATGAGGGTGTTGAGGGTTCCTCATCTGCCCAAAGCACTAAAAAGCCGTTTGCCGGGATGTACGTATTTTGAGGAAATGCAAATTTGGTTTTATTCGTGAAATCATCGGTAAGATAGGTTCCGTAAAGAGCAAGAGGTGATGAGGTGGTATTGTATAATTCGATCCAGTCGGCATGCACTGAATTTTCATTGGTCACATCGGTCACGTTCCAGGATAAAAACTCATTGATTACAACTTCACCCGGATTGGGATTGCCTGATTGCGTAATCAATTCGTAAAATTCATGCTCTGCTCTCTCCGGAGAAAACATAGCAGCATCATTATTTTCAGCATACACATAATATTGTGTTATCAGGGAATTTATTAATAGGGCAACGCCATACACATTATCACCCACGCCTCCGTCATTATGCGAACCATCGTCATACATTAAAACACGGCTAAATTTTTCATTCACTGATCCCCGGTATCCAAGATAAACTGCATTGCTGTTGGTATTTGTCACAGTGGCAGTGACATCAACAATATCATTAAGCAAAGGAGAAGAATTGCTTACGTTAACCTGGGAAATTGCAGGCGGGCTGTATTGAAAATCTACCTGGTTTTGCAGAAATGCCGCTCTTGATGTCATCAGGTTCGAGATGCCAGGAACCAAATAACTTCCCACTGAATAATCCGTATTCAATCCTCCCTGGAACTGTGAATAATTAAAAAATTTATTGTTATCCGACTGCACTGCTGTATCGATTACTGTTTGCATCATGGTTGCCGCAGTGATAAAATTGCCATTCACAAAATTTTCATTGTTAATCGTTCTGGCATGAGCAATGAATTGTTTTTTAAAGGAAACATTGTTCAGGATGGCATTTATAAGCGGCCAGTAAGGATCAGTGGCATGAAACAACGGGGAAAGCTGCTGCATATTGGCAATAGTTAAACTTCCCATACTGGTGTTGCCGCTTCCTACGAAAGGAAACCCGCCAAAAGCCATGTTCAGATCCCACACAATTGGATTAAACCGGTTAGTATTGTCCTTATATAAATAATAGTTTTGACAAAACACACCGGTGTAACTGTCGAGATTAACCAACACAGTATTATAAGCAAGCATCCAGGCTACCCTGTCGACATCAATTACACTTGCAATTTCATTGGGGAAATTTGTTATGGTATCACATAACTGCACTAACTCATTCCATCCATAATCACTTTTTAATTCATACAGGTTAAAATACGCTGCACTATCGGCCAGGGGTATATGCTTTAAATTGCTTTTTGTGGTAGGGCCGGCAGCTCCAATCGGATTGCATTTAAAAAACGTATTGGACGATGAATTAAAATTATTGGAGCAAAAGTCTTTGTTGATGCTTTCATCATTGGAATAAATCCCAATGTAATTCCCATTAATATAAAGTTGTGCAAAATTGGATCTTGGACAATCCATGTAATTTTTAAGGATGTCATAAGCCAGCACCTCCCTTATCATACTTGGATCGGAATAGCCATTTCCAAGCTTAATATCTTTTATGCCCTGGTAATTTTGACCAATTACATGATTGAGTTCAATATGTACAGGGTTCTTTATATAAGTGGAGTCGTACGAACTGTTTCCTTTATATTTCACTCCAACACTGTCAAATTGAATGCCGTTAATTTTAACCCAGTCTGCCACAACATAATCATCAGCACCATATTTTGAAGTATCCATCTGGTAATCCCAGTCAGGCTGCGAAAAGTAAACTTCGATCTTTTGAATTGTTGCAAGATCGTAAAATGATGTTTGTGAATATCCGGAAAGGTTTATAAATAAAAAGAAACCAAATAATAATCGAAATAAATTCATTCGTAAGAAATAAACTGTTTAATTGATAATAAGTTTCGCAGCAGAGGTTAGCGTATTTTCATTACTTAGCCTCACGAAATAAATTCCGTTATCAAGACTCGCTCTCTCCAGGATAAAAGAATTTCCCTGCAAACCGTAGTAGCTTTGAACTTTTCTTCCCGATACATCATAAAGCTCAACCGTATTATTTGATAGTCCTCCAGCCCATGATATCCTGACAAAATATTTAGCAGGATTTGGTGAAAGGGTAAGTGACAATGAGGGTAAAATTTCGTTGATTCCAGTCGGACAGGGATTGCAGGATGCAAAGCATACGTTGGCAAGTAGTGTATCTGCCGATACGGTTATTTCACGGTTTGAATTGACAGAACAAGCTCCTGGAACTATTTCTTCTGTTCCCGGGCTGTTGCCATTAAAAAACTTGTATTCATAAGTGCCTTGTGGAACGAAAACCAAAACTTCATATATACTAGGCCCGTTAGTATTATCAATTCCGAAACTATACATAATTGTAGTGGCCGGATTAAATCCCTGGAATGACCCCGCCAGATGTACTCCGTTAACCGATGGCAGTTCGGCAGCCATATCTACAAAAAAACGTACCATAGTAAGTCCCGCCGGAGCATTTTGTCCGAATAATATTGCACCGATATCAGTTGTGTCATTTGCAAGTGAATCTATATAAATCCATCGGTTGTCGTTGAAATTATACCCTACACGTGAAGGTTCAGGAACGAATTCGACTTCGTAAAATAAATCGCCGTTCACGAATTTGTATTCATATTTGGCAAATGCAGGAATATCTACAATAATGCTGTACACATTTGTTGAACCTTCTTGTGTTAATGGCGTAGTCGCTGAATTCCAGTCGCCTCCGGGGAAACCCGCAGCAGTTTGGAAATCACCCGAAATGTGCATGCCGGTAACATTTACCGGAACACCCGTCATGTCACATGCAAAGCGCACTTTTTTACCATAGCTGAACGTGGAGGCCATTACAATCAAAAAAGAGCAAATAATTTTTTTCATTGGGAGTAAAATAAAAGAGTGATTAATTTATTAATGAAATTTTTCTAGTAACGGGTTGACTGTTTAACGCCTTTATTCTGATAAAATAAATTCCATTTTGAAAACCGGTAAGGTCAATTGCATTGCTGGAGCCCAGCTTAACAACTTCCTGTCCGATTGCGTTGATCACTACAATGTCAAATAGCTGATCCGGAGTATCAGCAGTAATATGAAATATTCCACCGGAAGGATTTGGGTAAACCGTAAGCAGGTTTTCATGTGGAAAATCATTAATACCTGAAGAAATTGAATAATTGAAATCCGGAGAATACCTGTATACACAACCGTTAGTATCGGTAATTCTTACAATATAAATTCCTGGTTGGGATGGAACATAAAACGGATCATTTGCTCCTGTGATAATCTGGCCATTGAAATACCATTGGTAGGTTGATGCAGCTGATGAATACAAAGTATCATTTGCTTCCGTGACAACGGGAACAGCAGGCGCGGCATTGAAAACATAACAACTGTCATAGCGAAATGCTTTTGGTACAGCGCTATTTGCGGTTTTTGACCATAACAAAGTTCCGGAAGGACTGTATTCTTTAATAACACCTGCGATTGACTGAACTATGAGTATATTTCCATTAGGCAAAACCTGGAAGCTACCCATGTTGCTGGTGTAACCTCCGGTTGGCTGGCGGAGTGTATAGCTGGCAGGAAGGTAGGCACTTCCCGGGGTAATGGTGTAATTATATCCGTTCACAGGGGTTTCAACCTGGTCGCCGCAGGAAGCATTTGAAGAAATACCTTTATTATTATAGGCACACAGGTATCCCGGGTTGGGCACACCTTCCGGATTCCAATGTGCATCATGCGTTACGTTTAAAATTTGCGCACCAATGGCTCCATACGCCGCGGGATGGCCCCAGCGGTATAAGATATCACCACCCTTGCCTGAATTTCCACCGGTATGACCGGCAGCTTCTGCTGTTGTAGTGCTATGATCGATAATATAAACTTCACTTAAATTATGGGAGGTCCAGGCAATCTGGTTCAAGATCGGATTAAATGAAATCCCATTCATGTGAAGCCAGTCTTTCTGAGTGGCGTAGTTTATATTGAGCAATTCCGGGTGATCAACTATTGAAGGATGATAGTTGGCTTTGGCAGGATCAACATTCTGAACCAGGTGGTCCCAGGCATGCCATTCCCAAACAATATTTCCGCCATTTAAACCAACAGGTTCAACTTCAATAATTTTATCAGGCCACATTTCTATGCTTTGTGTGCAACCGGCAGCCAAAACTTCAGCCGGGGTTTTACGCTCATAGGCGATTAAGAGAACATTGCCATTTGGCATGGGTGCAATGTCATGGTGAGTGCAGTATTGTGTCGTGGAATAAACATAATCCCAAATAATGTTTCCGTTCCAGTCAACTTTTTGCACCTGTCCGCATATAGGTCCTCCTGAAAAGGAGTTTCCTGTTCTTGCTACACTTCTTAATAAAACGCCTCCCGGTAAAAGGTGTGAGGAATAACCGGTTCTGTTCGCCGTAGTATGTGACCAGGTATGAAGATTGGTCCCGTTGGTATCGACCAGGTAAGTGGTTGTACCGTTCAAGGTGCTGTAAAGTGTGTAGTTCCCCCATTGCTGGGCTTGCATTGAATGCAGATGAGTAAAAATTAAAAACGTGACAAGCAGGAGTAATTTTTTAAACATAAATTGGAAGGTTAGGATTTTAACAGGAATACAAATAGTTTCAGACGGAAAATTATAAAATTGGTTTAACTCAAATAATTATTATTCTGCAGATTATTCCACAGCGAGTGATTCCGGTATACATGTATCAAAGACGGGAATCATCCGGAACCCCCCTTTTCATCAAAATTAAGCATAAAAAATTCTGCCTTTCTGCAGAATGCCATTGAAAACCCCTGTTTCACGTTAAAGTACATCAATAGGGGACTTGGGTCAGGCGGTATAATGCCGAAAGATATGTATTTTCCGAAACGGAAGTTATACATTTCGAACCTTCAGTAAGGGCTGATGTATGAATTAAGAAAAGGATGAATTTCATTTGATAAAGTGATTAAAAAACATTAAGTTTGATAGATACAGTCCTAAACCAAATTGTAATGAGAGCGGTAGTATGCATGGTTCTGTGTTTTTTGTTTAGTGATTTATACGGGCAGACCAGTGTATACCACCCTTTCCCCGACTCAAGTGCCGTTTGGACCATACAATCACAGGCTTGTTGTGCCAATAATTGTCCCGGACCACCTTTCCCGAATCCCGAAATAATTGACTATAATTTTTCCTACTTTATTTCTGGCGATACATCGGTGAATGGCCTCACCTATTCTAAAATATATAAATCAGGATCAGCGCATGCACATTGTTTATTTGGTACGGGCATCGATAACTGGACTTTTTTCAGTAACGATTATAGCGGCGCATTACGCCAGGATACTGCTTTACGCACGGTATATTTTTTGGCAGCGATGTCTCTCCAGGAATGTTTGCTGTATGATTTCAACTTGAGTGTAGGTGATACCCTTCAGGGGACTTGCCTGCTATGGGGAAGTGAATGTGCTGTTGTAACCGCGATAGATTCTTTTGCAGTGGGCTCCAATTACCGGAAGAAGTTTTTACTTTCAACCAACCCGCCGTATGAAATTATTGAAGGAATAGGCAGCACTTCCGGACTTCTGGAGCCGCTTTGTCCATTTGAATATTTCGGCACCTTAATTTGTTTTTCACGTGACGGGCAAACTGAATTTCCTGACATGATTACGGGTTGCGAAATCGTTTCCCGTGAACCGGAACTTCCTACTTATAACAACTTCACGATTGAGCCGAATCCTATGCGCTCCAACGTTATCATTCGAATTCACCCGGCATTTGATGCCCACAAATGGAAGATATACAATATGATGGGAATGGAACTTCGATCGGGGATCGTAGACTACAAAACAGTAACTATTCCACGGGATAATCTTCCGTCAGGCACATATTTTATAAGTATTTCAGGTCAGAAGGGTTTTAGGTATTCTCAAATTTTTATTGCTGAATAGCAGGGTTGTTGTTATAATTCCCGGATGCGATTTTTTTAATTATCCCAAGTTCAAGTAATAAGTGTAAGTTATTTTTATAAAATTATTATGTTTGCTTTTTCTGATTAATTAGTAATTTCATTTAAAACTCAGAACAACTATTTTAAGTACATAATAAGCTATTGTTTTAGTTGAAAAATTGTGACCTGCTTTAAATCGCCGATATGAAAAAATTGTTATACCTATTATTGATTTGCTCATGGTTTACAGCACAGGGTCAAAATACCATTGAATGGGATGGTGTTTATCAATTGCAGTTATCGGACTTTCAGTCTCCGGCATCGCAGATCGGAGATGTTACTGTTTATAGTCTCCACACTCCTTCCTCAATTGATTGCTCATTCTATATGACAAATGGGGAATTCATGTTCACTAAAAATTTTAATTCAAAAGTTAAATGTGTCTTTCAGCGAAATGCATCCTCAATAATTGCTCCTGACACTATTTTTGCTTTAGACGTTTTAAATTTCGGCCGATACACGTTCGATTTGTCGGAACTGTATGCCAGAAAATTACGTTTACGTTTGCGAGAAGAAAAAAGCGCATTTTCTGATGCGGGTTTCTTCCGACCGGTTTTTGAAGAGATTCAGAAAGAGTATACCGAACGTCATGCGCAGGCAGGAAAGTTAACAGATATTGGAAGAAACAGCGATAAACTTAAAGAGCTTCACCAGGAAGTGCTGGCTGAAATCGTATTGCTTTCTGAATATTGTAAAACCTGTAAGCCGAAAAGAAAAAATTAATCTTCACGTGAAAATGTTATGATCCATTATTGTAGATTTTTTTTATTTTCATCAGGAAAATATTTAATAATATGAATTTACAAAAACTCAATCTGACTTCGGTAAAAATTCCTGATAAAGAACATCCGCTGATAATTTTGGTGAGTGCTTGTTTAAAAGGAATTAAATGTGGAGTTGATGGGGATCACTACGGCGAGTATCCATCAGTCTTACGTTTATTGAATTATTCAAATGTTAAAATTGTAACATTCTGCCCGGAAGATTTTTCTTTTGGAACCCCGCGTGAAATGTGCGATATACATGGAGGGAATGGTTTCGATGTGCTGGAGGGCAAAGCAAGAGTGCTTACAGCAACCGGAACCGACTGGACGGAAGGCATGATACGGGCTGCCGGTAAAATGGTGGAGTTTGCGAAAGCATCTAAAGCAGTACTCGCCATACTAATGGATACCAGTGCCGCCTGCGGGACCAGCGTGATTTATGATGGGAACCGTTTTGCAGCGGATAAGAAATACCAGGCCGGCATGGGAGTATGTGCAGCCGGTTTAACCAAAGCAGGAATTCCCTGCATAAGTCAGCGGGATTTTGCTTCGCTGGATTTGCTTTATTCCTTTATTGATCCAAAGCATATTCCTGACAACCAGGTAATTGATCATATAGAAACCCAATGGTATAAAGAGTATTTTAATAGAAATTAGGCAGTTTAATGCCTCTTATTGCAGGCATATAATTTCAGTATTTTTTTGGTGGCTCTATTCAAAGCGGCTTTTAGAAATCAATTTTTAAATTTTATTATTACTTTCAGTACTTGTTGAGGATTCAAAACTTTCACCAATGGACACAACTGAAATTAACAGGATACTTGATCACCAGGTGCGGGATCATAAAACACCTTCCCTGCAATACCGGCTTTTTTCACGGGAGGCAGTTTTACATTCCTACACTAACGGTATGGCGGATGTGAAAAATGGCATACCTGCAACAGATATAACTTCTTACCATGCATTTTCGATAACAAAAACTTTTACGGCAATTGCAATCCTTCAATTGGCTGAACAAAAAAAGTTAGACGTTGATCAGCCTGTTAAGAATTTTTTAATGAGTATACCCTATACTGAACCCATAACAATAAAGCAATTGCTGACGCATTCAGCAGGAATTCCAAACCCTGTTCCCCTCAGCTGGATTCACCTCGCAGGGGATCATCAATCTTTTGATACACGGAATTTTTTCAAAAAGGTTTTGCTGAAGAACTCAAAGCTTAAAAGCGATCCAAACATTAAATTTGCGTATTCAAACCTTGGATACGTTCTGCTGGGCGAAATAATTGAAAAAGTTTCGGGGTTATCATTCGAAAATTATATCAGGCAGCATATTTTAAAACCATTGAATATAACGCCGGAAAAACTGGATTTTTTAATACCCGACACTACTCATCATGCAAAAGGATATCACCGTAAGAACAGCCTTTCTTATTTTTTACTGGATTTTTTCATCAATACCGGGAAATATATGGATGAAACGGAGGGTAAATGGAAACCCTTCCGTAATAATTATGTGAATGGCGCAGCATACGGCGGTCTTATAGGGAGAGCCGATGCATTGGTTATTTACGCAAAGGAACTGTTGCAACATGAACCCGTTTTATTAACGAATGCCTCCATGCAATTGATGTTGACTGAAAACAAAACCACAAGAGGGAAAGCCACGGGTATGTGCATGTCGTGGTTTACAGGTACTCTGCATGGACATAATTTTTACACACATGCCGGAGGCGGAGGCGGATATTATTGTGAAATCAGGATTTATCCCGGAATAGGGATTGGAAGCGTCATAATGTTTAACCGCACCGGGATGACAGATGAAAGATTTCTGGACAAGATCGATAAATGGGTTATTCCACAAATGGAAAAGGCAACCGCTTATTAAAAAAATTTATTTCATACAGATAATTTAATATGAATGATCAACGAGCGTAAATCAGCTATTAATGTAAGTGCTGGTGATTTCAGGAAAGCAGCACATTCCCTGGTGGATACTGTTGCCGGTTTCTTAAATGATATCAGCAACAAACCGGTTACAACCGGTGAAACACCTGCACGGATCCTGGAATTGCTGGGAAATGAAACCCTTCCCGGGAAGGGTATTGCAATGGATGAAATAATTACAAAAGCCACTGAGCTGTTATACAATCATTCGCTACTAAACGGACATCCGAAATTTTTTGGTTATATCACCGGTTCTCCTGCCCCGATCGCCATGCTGGCCGATTTAATGGCAGCCTCTGTCAATGCTAACGTTGGTGCACAAGTGTTAAGTCCGGTGGCAACAGCAATTGAAAAACAAACCATCCGGTGGCTGGCGGAATTTATTGGATTCGATGAAAGTTATGGTGGCATTTTAGTAAGTGGAGGAAACATGGCCAACTTCACCGCGTTTCTTGCAGGCCGTACAGCCAAGGCACCGGATGATTTTAAAACAAACGGATTGTCTGCCAATGATATGGTTATGTATTGCTGTAAAACCACGCATACCTGGATTGATAAAGCAGCGGTATTGTTTGGGCATGGAACTAATGCTATTCGATGGATTCCTGCCGACCGCAATAATAGAATGGAAATCCCGGCGCTGGTCAAATCAATTGAAGAGGATTTGAGTAAAGGAAAATTACCGTTTATGATCATTGGCAATGCAGGTGATGTAAGTACCGGTGCAGTTGATGATCTTTCAGAAATTTCAAAAGTGTGTAAAAAATTTAAACTATGGTTTCATGTTGATGGAGCCTACGGCATCCCTGCTGCGGTAGTGCCTGAATACTCGGGATTGTTTTCGGGAATTGCTGATGCCGATTCGATTGCACTTGATCCGCATAAATGGTTATACAGTCCGCTTGAAGTGGGATGTACATTAGTGAAAAATCCTCAGCACCTTTTAAATACTTTCAGTTCACACCCGGCTTATTATCATTTCGAAAACAAGGATACCGATCCTGCATTTAATTTTTATGAGTACGGACTTCAGAATTCAAGAGGCTTCAGGGCGTTAAAAATATGGATGCAACTGCAGCAGGTAGGGAAAGAGGGTTACATTAACCTTATAAGAGATGATATCGCCCTTGCAGAATTAATGTATGAACTGGCCTCAAAACATTCTGAACTGGAAGCAGTCACGCATAACCTGAGTATTACAACCTTGCGATATATCCCATCGGGAGTCAATAACAATCTTGAATATTTGAATAAACTTAATACGATGTTATTAGAAGAACTTCAAAGGAACGGAGAAGTGTTTTTATCCAATGCCGTAATAGAAGAAAAGTTTTGTCTGCGGGCCTGTATCGTAAATTTCAGAACCACGAGCCGGGACATTCACGAATCAATTGATATAATAGTTAAATCAGGTAAAGAAATTCACAAGAGCCTTTCAGGGGAATAGGTTAACCGGGATAGGAGATTTTTTTTAAAGAATAATCGACATTTTAATGCCTCTTTTTTATATGTTTAATCTATTATTGATCAATCTATTAACTATCTTTTTAATTAAATTATCAGCATTACGTAATTAGCTTGGATAAAAATCAGATTTTCATACAGAAATTTCAGAATTAATCCATTTACACTTAAATTTTAAGGAAGATGTTAAAAGCAATCGGAATCGTAACCATAATTGCGGGGATCGGATTTTTCCTGTACCTGCTTTTCTTTTCTGCAAAATTCAGTAAGAAAGACAAGACCGATGAATTTAATAACTCAAATAACCAAAACGATGATAATCAATAAACGATTAATTTTTGTTGCAGTGCTGGGGATTATATTCCTGGTTGTAATTTCATGCATGAATCCATTTTCATGGAATGATGCAACCGAGCGAACAGTAGTAACACAGGCCGGAGGAAATCAGTTTGTTGAGTTCCGCCCCGGAATTTTTTATGCAGGGTTTTTTTCCAAAGAACAGGCATGGCCCAACCAGATAAGTGTATCACACGTGGATGTAAATTTTGATGGCGATTATTCATTGAGTGATAACACCATTGAAATTGGTATTATCCGTGATGTACGTTTTAATGATGCTACAACAGCCGGCGTTTCAGGCATTACACAATATATATTACCGGTGGATGAAAAGCAGATGCTCAACATTCACAATGCACACAAAACTCCCGAGGCATTTGTTCAACGGAGGTTGGCACCCTATACAGTGGAATGCCTGAAGTCATCAGCACAATTAATGAGTAGTGAAATGCATTACTCGGGCGGAAGAGCACAAATGACGCAGGATTATATGGACCAGTTAAAAAACGGATCTTATCTTTTAAATGTTAAAGAAACGGTTGCCTTTGACAGCCTCGAGAATGCAAGTAAACGGGTTTATGCAGTTCAAATTCAGACAACCATTAAAGGTGAACGGTTGCGGAAGTTTTCATCCATAAAAGAGTATTCGGTGTTGGTTGGAGACGCTCAGATAACCGATGTTGATTATGAAGAGAAAGTAGATGAAATGCTTGCAAAAAAAATTGACGCTGCAACAAAGGCGAGCATCAGTAAGCAGGAACTCATGACTGCTCAACAAAAACAGTTAACAGCAGAAGCGGAAGGAAAACAAAAATTGGTGGAAATTGAATATCAGCAAAAGCAGGAACAAACCAAGCAGGTTGTAGCAGCGCAGACATTAGTGGAAGTTGCCAAACAGGATTTATTAAAACAGGAAATAGCCCGGCAGGCGGCGGAAAAGGAAGCAGCAAAAATTAAAACGCTCGCCGATGCTGAGGCATATGCGAAACAACGTGTTATGATTGCGGATGGTGCACTCGATAAAAAACTGGAAGCATATAAAGCCGTACAAAGTTATTGGGCGAAAGCCTTTGGTGAATATACCGGTAACATAGTTCCTTTGTATTCTACCGGGGGTGGATCAAATGTTAACGGAGCTACCCAATTTATGGAACTTATGGGAATGAAGGCTGCTAAAGATCTTTCTCTTGATTTACGCAACAAATAATTTTTAAAGTGACCTGGGAATAGATTTATATGAATGAAAAAATTGCAAGCCACATCGGTGGATGGCAAGGGATTAAATCTGTAGGAATTGGTTTATTGATTGTGCATCTTTTCATGGCCTGGGTTACTTCAGATTTTCCTCACGCATTGATATGGTTTCTTGACGTCGATTATAAACTGAACATTTTAATAGGTGTAGCAATAACTTTGGTTATGGGCTTTGTTTCAGGAATGTCAGCCGGCAGGGCTATCCTAATAAATGGCACAAATGCATACCTGGTGGGATTACTATTTAGCCTGGTAACACTTTTTTCGAGCGTAGTGCTGGCTGGTTTGACGGGGTTTTTCCAGGAAGGAATCCAAAATGAACGTAGTCTTAACGAGGCTGCGTACGATTACATAATTAAGCCTGCTTTGCGGATGAGCATAATCGGAATTATGCCGGCAATTTTTGCAGGATTTTGGTTCGGCTACAGACTTAAAGCCAAAATGAAAATATTTGGAAATAAGGAGAATAAGGAAGCGATTTAAAACGGAATTTTTTCTTTTGGTTAATTGATTCCTTTGAATTAACTATTTGTTATATCGAACGTTACTTTTTAGCCAATAGTTTAATTTTAACTCCATTATAAAAGTCTATTTCCCATTATGTTTAGCAATTTACTCCTTCTGTTATTCATTACCCTTTTTAATGCTGATGCAAAGGAAACTTCTGCAATTAATTATGATCTTAACAAACCTATCCGGCAGTTTGAACTACCCGCCATCTTAAATGAAATTTCGGGCCTTACCGATATTGATTCGGAACATGTGGCATGTATACAGGATGAATTGGGAATAATATTCGTTTATAATTTCCTTACGGGAAGAATTGTTTCTCAGCATGAGTTCGACAGTCCCGGTGATTTTGAAGGGCTTACGTATACCAAAAGTGCCTTATTTATTTTACGTAGCGACGGCAGATTATCCGAGTGGAAAAATTTTCCTGCAGCTCCTGATAAAGTTAAACACCAAATGCTTTCGCTGGTCACCGACAACAATGAAGGATTATGTTATGACCCAAAGTATTCAAGACTTCTGATTGCTGCCAAGAGCAAACCGATGCATCAGGATAGTAAATCGGAACGGTTGATTTATGAACTGCCACTTGCCAGCAAAAAATTGAATAATAAACCTGCTTATAGTCTTAATGTTGAGCTGCTGGGGCAAAAGGCAATTGCGTATAACCTTCTTAACTACAATAAGAAAAATGAGAAAGGTAAGACCCGGCAGTTCAACTTTCGCCCATCCAGCCTTGCAGTCCATCCCCAAAGCGATGATATATACATTATTTCAGCCGCTGATAAATTACTTGTTGTGATAAACCGCAAAGGAGTGGTAACACATATGGAACCTTTAGATCCGCAACGCTTTACCAAAGCCGAAGGCATCACTTTTTTAGCAGATGGCACTATGATCATTACCAATGAGGCAGGAGGGAAAGTGCCAACTTTGCTTGTTTATAAATCCAAGTGATTGCTGACAAGGAGATACCATCGTGTTAATATAGTAACAACATGTTCTATCGACGTAAATTCACTGCAGCATTATTGCACGAATTCAACGGAAAGTTGCCGGAATTGTCGTTGCATTACCTGATGTTTTTTTGCTGTAGCCGACAAGAGAAACCGGTTTATGATTTTGTTCCCGTACTATCCGGACCTTTTTCGTTCACATTGCACGCAGATATAAAAGCAATGGTCATTGATGACATGGCAAGTTTGCAGAACTCACATGTTGTGCTAAAAACTTCAACTGCATATACTGATTTATTAAAGTCAAATGATCTCGCTGTTTTAAAAGAAGTAAAAACGAATTTTGAAAAGTTCACGGAAGAGGCGTTGTTAACTAAAATTTATGGGTTGTATCCATACTTTACCATCAACACTGCTTTACCAGAGAAACGGAAAAGTGAAGATTTTATGTCCGGACAACATCAGAAATCTTCCGTTTTATTTACATTAGGGTATGAAGGAGTTTCTCCGGAGACCTATTTGAACCGACTTTTAAAAAATGGTATAAAAGTTTTAGTGGATGTAAGGAACAATCCATTTAGTATGAAGTTTGGTTTTTCCAAAGGGCCACTTCAGGATTTTTGTGCCAAAACCGGTATTGCGTATCTCCATATACCGGACCTGGGAATTCCTTCCGACGACCGAAAGCAAAAAGATTCTGTAACACTTTTTAGCGATTACAAAAATATTACTTTGCAGAAAACAGTAGTGCAGCAGCAACAGGTTCTCGACTTACTGAGGTTAAATCACCGCATAGCACTTACTTGTTTTGAAGCGGATTATAACCAATGCCACCGGAAATTACTTGCCAATGCCATTTCTGAGTTGCCCGGATGGGATTCCCGTATTGAACATTTGTAAATTTTGATCATTCAGGTGAATTAAATGTTAGCTATAGAATTTTGTTTAATTTTATGACTTCAAAATATTTATTCCTATGAAATATATTCTTCTTCTTGCTACTATTTTATTTTTTGGATGCGGCGATAAAAATAAGTCAGCTCCAAATCCTGCGGATCAGGTCAAACACCTTAACGCCCTGCTTGATGATTGGCATCTGGCTGCTTCCCGGGCCGATTCGGATAAATTTTTTGGAGCAATGACGGATGATGCCATTTACATAGGTACAGATGCCACTGAAAATTGGGTTAAGAAGGACTTTATAGTTTGGTCGAAACCTTTTTTTGACAGGGGGAAGGCATGGAGTTTCACACGACTTGAACGGAATATTTATTTTGATAAATCCGGAAATACTGCATGGTTTGATGAATTGTTGAATACTCAAATGAAAATTTGCCGGGGTTCGGGTGTGCTGGTAAAAGAGAATAGTACCTGGAAAATTGCCCATTACGTTTTATCAATGACTATACCCAATGACCTTTCCGACAAGGTAATTGATATAAAAGCTGCAGCTGAGGACGAAATAATTAAAAAATATTAAAAATTAATTTATATTATGAAAATTTTTATAACGTTCATGTTGCTTGGTATCTGTTTTCATGTAGCAGGTTAGTCTTCTGAAAAGGCTTTGAAATATTATGATAAAGGAATGAAAGCCTATGAAAGGGATATGCCTGATGAAGCGATAGAATATTTTACTAAATCCATTAATGTTTTGCCGCTTCAGAATGCATTTTATTCCCGGGCCCAGGCTTATCTCAAATTGAATAAAAGAAAGGAGTATTGTGAAGACCTGAACCGTGCCTCTTCATTCCGCAGGTCAAAAGATTTGTATTCCACATTTCGCAATGAGTGTTTTACCACTGACACCGTTTTTCTTGATGTTAATCATGTGCGGTTGAGTGACAGCCTGGATCATTCTTTCAGGGAAATTATTGCTATCAGTGAATTACTGGAAGTAAAAGAGTATGCCTTACTTGATAAAAACAGAAAGGAGATGTTAAGTTTCTGTATAACTGATGGGGATACAGTGTATGGCATGTATAATGGGGCAATTCCACAATTTGAGGGTGGGGACAACAAACTGGTAGCGTTTTTATCTGAAAACATTGAGTATCCCGTTGCCGCCCGGATAAATAAGATTACGGGAACTGTTTATGTAACTTTTGTTGTGGATCAAAGCGGGACGGTTAAGGATATTGCTATTTTAAAAGGCATTGGTGCCGGATGCGATGAGGAATCTATGCGTGTTGTTTCAATAATGCCCAAGTGGAAACCGGGAGAATATGAAGGGCGTAATATTTCGGTGAGATTTAATCTGCCGATACGATATTCATTGCGATGAATTTTCTAAAAATGTAACGAATCGAATGGGCTTCGCCCTACGAATCTACCTTTACGAATACTATATTAGCTATTTCGTTATATTCGGAGATTCGTACCGAAGGATTCCCGCCAGAAAAGTCGGGCAGGCGTAATTCGTTACATGGTATTTTTTTATACCTTTGGGTATATTACCATATGGTAAATTACCAATTAGTATAAATAATGAAACCCTCACCCTTCAAATACGGACAAACGGTTAATAATCAACATTTTACAAACCGGGAAAAGGAACTTGAACGCCTTTTGGCCAACATGTTACAAGGCAATCACACGATGATTCTCTCGCCAAGGCGGTGGGGTAAGTCTTCGTTAGTTGAAAAAGCGATAAGTATAATCGACAAAAAACACCGGTCATACCGAACAGTTATAATCGACCTATTTACAGTTGGGTCGGAAAAAGAGTTCATGGAAATTTTTGCAAAAGAGGTGTTAAAGGCCGCTTCTGATAAATGGGAGGAGCGAATCCGTGACGCTAAAGAATTGTTTAAATCCATAATTCCTAAAATAAGTTTAGGTCCCGATCCATTTACCGAGTTCAGTATTAGTTTTGACCTGGATGATTTAAAAAAACATAACGATGAAATTCTCAATCTCCCTGAAGTAATTGCCAAAAAGAAAGGCATTAAACTGATTATTTGCCTGGATGAATTTCAAAATCTTTCTTCATTTCCGGAATATGAGTTGCTCAAAAAAAAAATGCGTGCGATCTGGCAGCGACAAAAATCAGTTACCTATTGCCTTTATGGAAGCAAGCGACATATGATGGAAGATATTTTTGATAATCCCTCTAAACCTTTTTACCGGTTTGGTGATATGATGATGCTTCCAAAAATTGATCAATCCAAATGGGTTAACTATATTACTAAGTCTTTTGAAGCAACTGGAAAATCTATTGACGGAACTACTGCCACAAAGATTCCGGTAGCAATGAAAAATCATTCCTGGTATGTCCAGCAACTTGCTAATTATACATGGAATCTGACACAGAAAAAGGCAACGATTAAGGAGGTTAAGCGTGCCCTGGAGGAAGTCATTCAAACGAACAGCCCTTTGTTCCAGAAAGAAATAGAATCCTTAAGTACCACACAAATCAATATGCTCAAAGCTGTTTGCAAAGGAGAATCCCAGCTGACCAGCGCCGCGGTGATGAGCGTTTATTCATTAGGAACACCAAACAATGTAATTAAGAATAAAAGAAGTCTGGTCGAAAGGGATATTATATTGGAATTGGAAAACAGCTATGAATTCGCAGACCCCGTGTTTGAGTTATGGTTCCGAAAAGCCTTCTTTGATGTGGAGTATGACAATGATTAAATTTTTCAAATATGGGCAATGATTCATTAAATTGAGCTGATTTTGTAATTGAAGCAGATCTTATTATATTTACTCATAGATTTTATATTGTATTATCATGGAAAATTTCGACTGGACCCAATTCACAAAACGCATTGCTGTAAATGCTCCCATTCAAATATTATACGATGCCTGGACCCAATCAACCCAACTGGAAAAATGGTTTTTGAAAACGGCTGTCTTTGTGGATGATAAGGAGAATTTATTGGATGGAAATCTTTCCGCCTTGCCAGGAATGAGTTATGAATGGTCCTGGTTCTTATATGATGAAACAGAAAAGGGAAAAGTTTTAATTGCAAACGGGAAAGATCATTTTCGTTTTACGTTTGCAGGTCAATGTTATGTGGATGTTACTTTTTCAGAGCAATTTGAACATACTGTCATAGAGCTCACACAAACAAATATTCCTACAGATGATAAATCCAAACTTGATATTCGTCTGGGTTGCTCCTCTGGCTGGTCATTTTATCTAGTCAATCTGAAGTCTGTTTATGAAGGAGGACTTGATTTGCGCAGTAAGGATGAGCGATTACGTCCAATGGTCAATAATTAATATTGTGATTCTGGTAGTTGTTCAAAATTCTTTACGGAAGTAACCACAACAAAACTTCCCGGTGTTCATTGCCTGAGAACCATTACAATGTCCACTGGGAGAAGGTTCGGCGAATAAACTGAATATAAAAAAACCCTGTCAGAATTTACCTGACAGGGTTTTTTACTAAAAACTTTATGATCAGTTAAGTTTTACTGCAGCGAGTTTGGTGATAACTCCAGGAGCAACCATGTCAGAACTCACTAATCCAACACCTCTTTTAAAGTATTCAGTTCTTTTTAAAGTGGTCGTTTGAAATGATTGAATCATCACACAACCGGTGTAAGTGCATGCTGCTGTTACAACCGTTTCATTAATACTCACCACTTTCCTTGAAGTAAAATTATCAACCTGGCAATTCCAGGTTTGGCCTGCAACAGGATTGAAGGGTAGATACAATACATCATCGCCTGAGCTGAACTCATAACGTTTCACATCTCCGTTTGGATATTGACTATAAGTTGCTGCACCTCCCAGGCTCGAGGAAACATTATATTTTATTATGCCCGATTGCATGAGGGTATCAATCACTTCAAGTGATACCGTATTTCCTGTTGCCGTAAGCGTCCATTTGTTACCCAGACTAAGTGGCATGAAGCTCAGCGAGCCTTTACCGTCACATAGTACACTTGTTGGCAAAGGAGCAGGATCATCATCCTTATCATCTTTGCAAGAAGTTAATAGAAGTGAACAACTTGCAATGAGAATTACAAAGTGATTAATACGAAAGTTCATAGGGAGTTATTTATTTTTTTCCTACTCATGTGGCTTTTCGGGTCCGCCCTGTTTGATTCAGTTATCAGCTACTGGTTGTGACGGCAATAATACGGTTATTCCCCGACTTGCGGTAATTCAAGATAACTTTATTAAAAAATTTATTGTTTCTGTAAGAATACTATAAGTTGGCTAATTACCATCATAATCAATTTCACTTGATATTGAAACAGTTAATAAAAAAAAGTTCGAATTAAGATTCGTCCCTCCGGCTTGAAAATTAATTCGGAGAAATAATTTTTATGCCGGAGAGGGGTAAGGGGTGAGGTAAATCGCAGGGAGAGGGGGAACTCTTCACCTGGAAAAGAATTTTTAATCCTTACAGGTATGTGGGTGAGGCTAAAACTTAAAAATAGGCTGTTTTTTTCGGCCTGAAAAGATAAGTGAAAACTCAATTCCTCCTTTATTGCCTGAAAATTGATTCAGGTAGGATGTATTCACATCATAGCTGACCCTGAAAACATGACCATCCTGTTTGATTCCGAATTGTATAATAAAAGCATCATCGATACGGTAATTTATACCCAGGAGCACATCATACTTAGTATCACGGATATGGTAATAACCCAGGATTCCTGCATTCAGTTCATGGGCTTTTTGCTGCATCATAAATAATACGGAAGGAACAATTTTAAAACTTTCGTTTAACCGGATATCACTTCCCCCATTTAAGACATAACGTATAGGCAATCGTTGTTTTTCATCCGTAAAGGATTCATTGGGCATCGTAATATGATATAAGGAAAAGCCTGCAAAAGGATGAAAGGTATTATGCTTTTCGGTATATTTATAATAGATTCCCATATTAGCATCAAACTTTAAAAGACTGGTTTTGCTGAATACCTCATTGCTTGATAGATTTTCATCGAATCCGTTTTGAGAAGTACCTGAATATTGACTGTCGAATAAAAATTTATCGGGATTAAAACTTTTGTTTAGAATCCCTGCCTGAAGACCTACAGATAAAAAATGAGGATTATTTGCTCCTTCAATAATCTGGTAGGATCCGGATAGCAAAAAATTAAACGTGTTAAATCCCCCGCTTCCGGCGTGGTTGTTAATCAGATATCCACCAACTCCAAAGCGTTTTTGGATCATGTCGAACGCCAGATAAGAAGTGGTATAAGGATTTCCGGAAACTGCTTTCCATTGTGAACGGTAATCAGCATATATTCGATAATCGGTTTTTTCCTTAAAGTATGCAGCTGTAAGAGCAGGATTTAAGTATAAACCTGCCGCATCATATTGCGATAAATGAAAATCTTGCGAATATGTTTTTTCGAATTGCAGCAGCATCACCACCAGGATGAAAATACATGCAATTTTTAAATTGAAAACATTCATTTTATTCTTAATTAACCTATACAATTCAATAACAATAACTCATTGATGATTTTACTTTAGTATTGTTACATCACCTTTCATTTTTACTAATTCATTTGTAATTGTTGTTCCCGTTAGAGTCCATATATAAATCCCTAAGGGTTGCTTTTCCCCCTTAAAGGTGCCATCCCATCCTGAGGACTGACTGACAGACCGGAATATTTCATTCCCCCACTCATTAAAGACTCTGAAATCCATTTTAACAAAAGGCCCGCCCCTTACAAATAATATATCATTATGACCATCCTGGTCGGGTGTGAAGGCTGTTGGAACAGCTATGGTTCCACCTGGCAGCGTTATTATTTCTTTAATGATTTCAAATTCATAATTAATTGAATCCATACAACCGGAAGAATTTGTTGTGATCAAACTAACGCTATAAGTACCCGGTTGTGTAAAAGCATGTGATGGGTTTTGTTCAATGGTAGTTGTTCCATCACCGAAATTCCATAACCAGGAAGATGAATTATCTGATTGATCAGTAAAACTCACAGGTTCGTTGATATAGTATGTTCCACCATTGGGCGAGTACTCCGCGTTAATAAGCTGACCAATACTAATGTTTGTTGAAGCCTGACTGGTGCATCCATTGCTATCAGTAATTAAAAGAGTAACGATATAAGAACCTTCATTGGAATAAGTATGTGTAATGTGTTGCATGGCTGATACAGATCCATCACCCAGGTCCCAGTTCCACGTTGCCAGGTTTCCCCCGCCGGTAATTGACGTATCAGAGAATGAAACTTCATTAAAACAGTTAACCGAAAAATTGAAACCGGCAAGTGGAGGAGTTGAAATTATAACGCTGTCAATATAGGTAGCTGTGCAGCCTGAATCTGAAGCTATTGTAAGTGTGACAGTGTAAATTCCCGGGGAAACATATTGATGCACCGGTTGAGCCAATTGACTTGTGTTGTTATCTCCGAAAGCCCAGTTCCATGATGCAATATTTCCTTGTCCAATTGTTGAGTTATCGCTGAATGTAACGGCATTGCAAGCAATGGCTGAACTGAACGAAGCAACAGGAACCGGATTTATAGAAACCGATTGAGTAACGGTATCCATGCAACCGGATGAGTTGGTTACAATTAAAGTCACATCATAGGTGCCTGAATTAATAAACAGATGGGAAGGATTTTGAATTGCCGAACTACTTCCGTCTCCAAAATCCCAGAACCATGAGGTAATAGAATTACTACCACTGATCGAAGCATCGGTAAAGAAAATTTCATTTGTACAATTTCCTGTTGTATTAAAAGCCGCCTCCGGTGATAAGGTAACAGATATACTATCCGTAAAGCTGGAAACACATCCTGAATCAGAAGTAACAGTTAAGGTTATCGTATAATTTCCTCCTGTAGAATAATTGTGAGTTGGGTGCTGTACCTGACTTGTATTTGTATCACCAAAATCCCAGTTCCAGGATGTTATAAAACCAGAAGAAACATTTGAATTATCGGTAAATGTAACGGTATTGCAGTTTACCGATGCCGTAAAATTCGAAACAGGGGCAGGGTTGATTACAACACTTTGTGACAGGGAGTCGATACATCCTGAAAAAGAAGTTATTATTAAGGTAACTGTATAATTACCAGGAGCAGAATAATTATGCACCGGATGTTGTAACATGGAAGTATTACCATCACCAAACGACCAGTTCCACTCGATTATCTGAGTACCTGTTGCAGAAGAGCTATCAAAAAAAGTAACTAAACCATCACAATTTCCTATGTAACTAAAGCTGGCTTCAGGCTGAGAAGCAATAATGATGTTTTGAATTACGACAGATGAACATCCTGAGTCAGAAGTTACAGTTAATGTTACCGGATAAGTTCCTGCTGCAGCAAACAGGTGAGCCGGATGTTGAATGTTACTGAAAGTTCCATCACCAAAATCCCAATTCCAGGAGATAATATTTCCTGAAGTAATTGAAGAATTATCAGTAAATATTACCGAATCATTTAAACAACCACCAATTGATGAATATGATGAGACGGGTGCAGTGTTAATTGTAATTGTTTCAGTGATTGAGTCGGTGCAACCTGTGGTCGAAGTGAGAACTAATGTAGTGTTGTAAGTTCCCGGAGTAGCAAAGAGGTGAATGGGATTCTGAATTGTAGATGTGTTTCCATCTCCAAAGTTCCAGTTCCAGGAAGCAATTAAATTTCCATTTAATGCGGATGCATCCGTAAAGAAAGTGCTGTCTGCACAATTCCCTAAGTATGAAAATGCAGCAACGGGTAAAGGATTAATTGTAACAGTATCAGTAAAGGCAGCAACACAACCTGAATCAGTGACCACAGTTAAGGTTACATTATAAACACCGGGAGCTGAATAAAGATGTTGTGGATGTTGTGTTGAATCATAAGTTGCATCACCGAAATCCCAACTCCATGAAGCAATGTTTCCATTTGAAACCAATGACTGATCCGTGAATGCTACTGAATCATTCAGACAACCTGCAGCGAAATTAAAACTAACTACCGGAGCAGGAATGACCTGAACAGTTTGAGAGCTGCTATCAACACAGCCGCTTGAAGAAGTCACAATAAGATTTACACTGTAACTTCCTGAAACTGTATAAGCATGCAAAGGATTTTGCAAAGTTGAAGTATCGCCATCCCCAAAATTCCAGTTCCATGCCGTTAAGGAATCCGTTGTATAAAGGGAAACATCCGTAAAGGCAACTGGTTGATCACAGGTTGAAATATAAGTGAAGTTTGCAACCGGAAGCGAATGAATGGAAAGGAAGGTGGTATCTGAAACAGAAGAATATATTCCATTGCCTGTTGAGGTTAAAATTAAAGTCATGATTCCGGTTATAGTATCGGAACTTCCCGGAATATAAGTTGCATTTAAAGATACTGAATCAGGATAAAAGCTGCCGTCTCCTGTTGTCGTCCATTGTCCACCTGAAGCAAACAATACCGTGCCATTCAACGCTATACTATTTCCATAACATACCGATTGATCCATACCTGCATTTACAATTATAGGATTTGGATTCACAGTAACGAGCAAACTATCTGCGCCTGAACTGCACGTACCGGTTGGTGTTAATGTTAACATTACACTTCCTGCCAGACTATCGGCACTGCTTAGCTGGTAAACGACATTGAGAGTGGTATCATCAGGCGAAAATGAACCTGTTCCGCTCGTACTCCAAATTCCATTTCCTGTACCGCCATTTATTGTTCCGTTAAGTGGAACCGAAAGATTTGATATAGTGATAATGGTATCATTTCCTGCATAAGCAACGGTAACCGGAATTATTATAACAGACATAGAATCTGATGTTACCGAACAGCTGTCAGATGCAGGCACTGTGAGATAAAAATTAACATTTCCTGCAACAATATCATCGTTGCTGAAATTATAGGTTGCATTCAATGATGTATCATTTGGAAAGAAGGTTCCGGTGCCTGAAGTTGACCAGGTTACGGAAGTACTGTCCCCTGTTACAATACCATTAAGTAAAACGGAGGTTTGATCACTGCAAATAGTTATATCAGAGCCTGCATCAACGGTAATCAGCGGAAGCATTGTCAATGTCATATAACTACCTGCGGGCGCACAAGGACCTGATCCATCCGGGTCATTAGTAACAACATATAAATTAATGGTTCCTGCAAGAAGATCTGAAGCAGATGGTGTATAAACCGGAGTCAATGAATTTACATCGTCAAATGTACCGTTGCCGGATGTACTCCAGGTTATGGATGAAGCACTTCCCATAGGGACAACTGTTGGATAAGCATTACTTCCTGAACATATAGTATCATGGATCAAAGGAAGTACCCGCGCTCGTTCATTTATTGTGATTGTTTTGCTTGCAAAGGAGGAGTCGCAACCTCCGGATGCTGCAATGTAATTTGTTATATTGTATGTTCCTGGTGTGCTTGATGAAAGATTTATTTCACCGGTTGAAATATTTACAAAGTTGAGACCGAAAGGTGTAGCGCTGAAGATTCCTGCACTCGCTCCTGGAGCAAATACAGGCAATGCGTTTACATCTCCTTCACAATAAAAATTGTTTAAATTGAAATTAGCATCAGGTGAATTGGTAATTGTAATGGAAACAGTTGCTGTATCGGAACATGATCCGCTTGTGATATAACTGATGGTGTAGGTGCCGGGCAAACTTGTGATTAAATCAATTTCACCTGTGCCCGTATCCATTACAACACTGCTATCAGAACATATAAAGGTTCCTCCGGTGTTGCCTGTTATTACCGGAACCGGATTTGATGTATTAAGACAAAATGTTCCTGTTGCATAATTGAAAGACGCATCGCCGGCACTGTTAATAGTCAAGTTAAATGTACTTGTTACAAAACAACTTCCCGGTGTTGTATAAGTTATTGTATAAGGGCCCCCGATAGAACTGGTTTGTAAATTTATTTCACCGGTGAGTGTTGACGCGAAAACAATATTTCCACTAGATTCCGTAAAAACACCACCTGGAGTTCCAGATATTACAGGTACAATGTTAGGTTGTCCTGCGCAAACATCCGGAGAAGTATAAGCAATTGCAGCACTATCAGTAAGATTAATAGTGAGTAGCATTGAGTTCACAGCACCGGCACAAGGACCTGAGCCATCGGGATCGTTAGTAGTTAATGAAAGTACAACTGCACCGGCATTGATATCTGGAGCCGAAGGAGTATAAGTTGCATTCAGCAGTGAAGCATCGTCAAAACTTCCGGTTCCACTGGTTGACCATATCGCGGAAGTTGCACTGCCTGCAATACTTCCTGAAAGCTGGTAATATGTTCCGGAACAAATTGTCATATCTGCACCGGCGTTAGAAACGGGTATGGCATTTATTTGTAATATGAGAGAATCATTTACCGCTGTACATGGACCTGCAGGATCATTGCTTGAAACATATAATGTTACTGTTCCTGATGCTATATCACCAAGCGAGGGTGAATACATAGCATTCAGAGTAGATGCATTGTCAAATGTGCCGTTTCCGGATGTGGTCCATGTAATGTTTGTTACATCACCTGAAGATGCACCTGAAAGTACGATTGATGACCCTGCACATATTGCCGTATCAACTCCGGCATTTACTATTGCTTCCGGATTAATGATTGCTGTGATCGTAGTGGCAGCTGCACTGCAAGGACCTCCATTATCAGGATCATTGGTGGTGAGAGTTAAATTCACATTTCCGGAAACTATATCCGCGGGAGAGGGAGTGTAGACTGCAGTAAGGGATAAATCATTATCAAATGTTCCTGATCCACTGGTTGTCCAGGTTGACGATACTGCACTTCCTCCGATAGTTCCGCTTAATATTACAGGTGAATCGGAGCAAACTGTTACATCTGATCCCGCATCTGCAAATGCAATTCCATTTATTTGTAATACCATTTGATCACTTGTGGAAGGACAGGGACCTGAAGGATCGTTGCTTGTTAATGAAAGTGTTACAGATCCCGAATTAATATCTGCCACCGAAGGAGTATACGTTGCATTGGGCAGCGTACTATTATCGAATGAACCGCTACCGGAAGAATTCCACAAAACGCTTGAAACATCACCACTCAGATTGCCGGATAACGTGAAAGAATTCCCGGCACATATAGTTGTATCTGAACCGGCATCGACAACAGCTGCCGGGTTGATAGTAATCACAGTTGCGGAAGCTCCCCGACCGCATGGCCCTGTACCGTCGGGATCATTAGTTGTTATGAGTAGAGTCACACTTCCATTAAGAATATCTGCGGCTGAAGGTGTATAGGTTGCGTTGGGAATAGTATCATTATCGAAAGTACCTGTGCCAAAAGTTGACCATGTAAGTCCTGTAGCACTTCCACCAATACTTCCCGACAAGGTATAGGAACTACCTTCGCATATTGTTGTTGGTGGTCCCGCAATAGCATATGCAAATTTGTTAATGGTAACAATCATGTTATCACTGGTTGCTGTACAGGGTCCTACAGGATCATCACTGGTAATTGTCAGCGTAACTGTTCCTGCATTGATATCAGCTGATGAAGGGGTATAAACCGGAGTCAGTGATACGGTGCTGTTAAAAGTTCCCGTTCCTGAAGTAGACCATACTGATGAGGATGCACTTCCGCTACGTGTTCCGCTTAATGCAACAAAGTATCCCTGGCATATTGTCATGTCTGGTCCTGCGTTTACAATAGCAGGAACATTTATTGTCAAAATCATATTGCCCGTAGCGTTAGTACAAGGCCCTGCTCCATCAGGATCCGTTGAAGTAATGGTAAGAATTACACCTCCGGAATCCTGGTCGGATATGGATGGTGTGTAAGTGGCATTTAACAAAGAAAGATCATCAAAATTTCCTGTACCTGAGGAAGTCCAGTTGACAGCGGAAGAGGAACCGCCCATACTTCCCGACAAGGTAACAGTACTCCCCTTACAGATAGATAAATTCATACCTGAAGATACAGTGGCAGTTTCATTTATGGTTACAGTATCTGTTGCTATAACTCCGGGACACCCACCGGATGCAGGAATCTCATTTGTTATTACATAAGTTCCGGGTGCACTTGTTGTAAGATTTATTTCCCCGGTGTTAACATTTACAAAATTTAATCCGGATGGTGATGCAGAGAAACTTCCTGCACTTGCAGGATAAATGAATGCCGGAACAGGATTGCTTTGTCCCTGGCAAAATACAGATGCCGGATAACTGAATTCCGCTACAAATCCTGAAGCAATTGTTATTCCTATTGATGCCGTATGTGAGCAAACTCCCGGTGTGGTATATGTAATTGTATAAGGACCTCCGGCCGTACTTGCCATAAGATCAATTTCACCAGTTGTAGAATTTAAGAAAACAATTTCCGCAGGGCCTGAAAAAATTCCACCGGGAGTACCCGTAATGTTTGCAACAGGATTTGATGCCGACTGGCATATGGTTCCTGATGTGTAACTAAATGATGGATCATCTTCTGTGATAATAGTTATATTGAAATCAGCGGTAGTGAAACAAGTTCCCGGTGAAGTGTATGTAATGGTATATGACCCCGCAATACTAGCTGATAAATTTACCTGACCGGTTGTAGCATCTGTAAAAACAAGTCCGGCAGTTGATGAAAACGTTCCTCCCACAGAACCGGTAATTACGGCAGTTGGATCTGTTCCATCCTGGCAGTAACTTATATCGTTGTATGTAAAGTCAGCACTTGTTGAATTAATTACCAGTATCATTTCGTCACTCACAGCATCGCACGGTCCAATCGGATCATTGCTGGTTAAGGTGAGTGTAACAGAACCCGATGTTATATCTCCCGGGGAAGGCGTATAAGTTGGTGTCAATGATGAAGCATCGTTGAATGTCCCGGTACCGGAGGTCGACCATAAAACTGACGTTGCGCTTCCTGCCATATTTCCTGTAAGAACAAATGAACTTCCACCACAGATTACAGCATCCGCTCCTGCGTCAACTAATGCCAGTTCATTTATCGTAATGAAAAGAGAATCGGTTGCTGATGAGCAGGGACCTGATGGATCATTCGTAGTAATGGATAATACAACAGAGCCCGATAAAACATCTGCCGCTGAGGGTGTATATATTGCTGAAAGTGAGGTTGCATCATCAAAAGTTCCGCTACCTGTGGTTGTCCAGGAGGAAGAAAGAGCACTTCCACCCCTTATCGCTAATAATTGCAAGGTATTTCCTGCACACAAAATTGTGTCGTTTCCTGCATCAATTGTTGCAGCGGTGTTTATTATCAAGTTTAATGAGTCATTAACAGAAGGACAAATACCTGCGGGGTCATCTGTTGTATAAATTAAAATTATATTCCCTGAAATTATATCAGCCGCTGATGGGGAATAAATGGCATTTGTAATATTTACATCATCAAAATTGCCGGTTCCTGTTGTGGTCCATGTTGCATTCAGTGCACTTCCACCAAATGTTCCGGATAAGGCAAGTGATGATCCTGCGCAGATGGTAGCGTTGTTTCCCGCACTGACAGTTGCAGCCTGATTTATTGTTAAAGTCATGACATCCGATGCAGCGGGACATATTCCGGATGGATCATCTGAAGTAATGGTGAGAAATACCGAACCTGAAGCAATATCTGACGGTGATGGCGTATACGTAGCAGTCAATGAAGAAGCATCATCGAAGGAACCACTTCCGGAAGTTGTCCAGATTGATGTGGTAGCACTGCCTCCGCGTGTTGCTGATAATTGATAACTGCTTCCCTGACAGATAACTGCATTTATTCCAGCGTTCACGGTAGCCTCAGGATTAATGATAAGAGTCATTTCATCACTTGCTGCAGGACAAACACCCGGAGGGTCATTTGAGCTCAATGTTAGTAAAACAGTTCCTGAAATAATATCAGTTGCAGAAGGAGTGTAAATCGCAACTGGCGATGTGTAGTCATCAAAAGCACCGGTACCGGATGTTGTCCAGCTGGCCGATGTAGCACTTCCGCCAATTACACCTGACAATGAAAATGTATCAGATGAACAAATAGTAGCATCACTTCCTGCGTTCACGGTTGCAACCGGATTAATGGAAAGGACGAGCGAATCACTGGCTGCCATACACGGACCTGCAGGATCATTGGTCGTGATGGTTAATCGTACGGAACCTGTGGAAATATCTAACGGTGAAGGTATGTATGTAGATGTTAAGGAAGTTGCATCAGTAAAGGATCCGGTTCCCGAAGATGTCCACACAGTTGAAGTTGCACTACCGCCTTTGACAGCGGACAAGATGTAATTGCTTCCTGAACATATTACAGCATCAGCTCCTGCTTCAACAGTTGCAAGAGGATTGATTGTTAATACCATTCCATTACTTATTGCAGTACATGGTCCGGCAGGATCATTTGTTGTTAGAGTAAGAATCACAACTCCGGATGTAATATCTGAAATCGAAGGTGTGTAAGCAGGCGTTAATGAGGTAGCATCGCTAAATGTTCCGGTTCCTGAAGTTGACCATAGGGATGAAGTGGCACTTCCACCCCTGACTCCTGCTAACGTATGTGAACTGCCTGAGCAAATGGTTGCATCAAGTCCTGCGTTAACCGTTGCAGCTTGGTTTATTGTTAATACCATTGCATCACTAACTGAAGAGCAGGGACCGGCAGGATCATTCGTTGTTAATGTTAAAATAACAGCGCCTGCATTTAAATCAACAACAGTAGGCGTATAAGTTGCATTTAAAATTGAAGCATTGTTAAATGTTCCTGTGCCTGATGTTGTCCATGTGGATGATGTTGCACTTCCACCACGGGATCCCGATAAAGTAATCATGGATCCTGCACAAATTGTTGCATCCAAACCTGCACTTACGGTTGCAGATGGATTTATAGTCAGTACCATTGAATCACTTACTGCATTACAGGTTCCAACCGGATCGTTGGTTGTTAATGTGAGCGTTACTGTTGTTGCAGTGATATCCGCAGCAGATGGTGTATAAATTGCAGTTAAGGAAGTTGCATCATTAAATGTTCCGGTTCCGGAAGTTGTCCAGGTGGATGATGTTGCACTTCCGCCGCGTGTTGCTGATAAAGTGTGAGTAGTACCAGAGCAAATGGTTGCATCGATACCCGCATTAACCTTTGCAGCCTGATTTATTGTTAACACCATTGCATCGTTCACGGCAGGACAAGGTCCTGCGGGATCGTTGGTGGTTAATGTTAATGTTACGGAGCTAGCAGTGATATCTGCAGCTGAAGGAGTATAAATTGCTGTTAGTGATGTTGCATCAGAAAATGTTCCTGTTCCTGAAGTT
>JBBQQQ010000010.1:0-129627 GCA_038215705.1 Bacteroidia bacterium | reverse complement strand
AGATGCCAAAGGTAAAGATATTGAGAATTTTCTCCCCGTTGCCTGATTTCCTCCTGAGCTCAATCAATTTTTGAAAAAACAAATCGCAAATTTGTGGAATAATTTAATGCATCAAAATATGTAGTTGGTAGAAGGCTTACGCCGGGCAGGCTTGTCACTTTAAGCTTGGTCTATTGTCTTCGGTTAACTTTTGTTTCTTAAAAACAGGGAATTCTTAGTAATTTTGTCGTTAGTTGTCAATTAACTTGTCACCCGTCCATCCGGCCGGGCAGGCTTGTCACTTGTTACGCGCTACTCGTCACTCGTCACCCGTCACCCGTCCATACGGCCGGGCAGGCATGTCACTCGTTACGCGCTACTCGTCACTCGTCACTAATTTCAGTAAACAATTATTCATCCCTTATGCCTCTCATTGCCCCTTCCCTTCTTTCCGCTGATTTTGCCAATCTTGAAAAGGACATCCGGATGGTTAATGAAAGCGTTGCCGACTGGTTTCACCTGGACGTTATGGATGGTGTTTTTGTTCCGAATATTTCGTTCGGTTTCCCGGTAATCAAAGCCGTAAAAAAATATTCTAAAAAGCCATTAGATGTTCATGTAATGATCGTTAACCCTGATCATTTCATCCAAGAGTTTAGGGATGCTGGTGCCGATATTATTTCCGTCCACCTTGAAGCATGCACCCATTTGCACCGAACATTGCAATTGATAAAAAGTACAGGTGCCCGAACAGGAGTTGCTATAAACCCTCATACCCCGGTGAGTTTGCTTAAGGAAATCATTATGGATACGGATGTGGTTTGTATGATGTCGGTGAACCCCGGTTTTGGTGGACAGAAGTTTATTGAGAATACGTATGCAAAAATCCGGGAACTTAAATCGCTGATTGCGGAAAAGGGTGCTTCCACCCTGATAGAAATTGATGGTGGTGTGGATACGCACAATGCTTCAAAGCTGTTGAATGCAGGGGCCGATGTGCTGGTAGCGGGTAATGCGGTTTTTTCCGCAAAGGATCCTTCCGGTACTATTTCCCTAATAAAAAATTCCGCTACGACTTCTCTGGCTTAAGTCCGGCGTAACCGGATAAATAGGCGAAGCGCGGCATTAGTTTTCCGTCTTTGCAAATGGTAGCCCTTTCGATCATACCCGATTTATCACCTCCCAGTACCTCAGGCATCACTCTTTCCATAAGGTGCTTTCCAAATCCTTCCGAGGCATCGCGGGGCAATTCGCAAGGCAGATTATCGATGGCCATCACGGTGATAGTTCCCGGCCGAAAAGGTTCTTCAATGTTTCCGGTAATGGGATTGTACCCGTAAAATTTTTCATCAATAGTTGATGTCCGGGTTGTTGATGGTATGCTTCCGTTCAGATCGCAGGTAACATCCGCAATCATGCTGATGTGAAATTCAGGGTCACTCATTTGCTTTGCGCTGAAAAGAACGGGTGCATTTGGATCCCAGTAGGCGCAATGAATCAGCACATCGCATTTTGCAGCGTAGCGGGTGAAGCTGGAAACGAAATCACCGGGCTGATTATAAAAATCAAATTTGCTGAACGGACTGCCATCCTTTGCTTCATAGTAATCGTGAGAATGCAGTTGCACATAAACCGGTTCGCGGAATGAATAATTCAGAAATTCATACGGCGTTACTTTACGGATGTTCATGGCGCCCATTGTTTCTTCGGCACCATGGGCCACTCTCCCACCCCCAGTTATTATGATCTTGATATTGGGTATTCCGATTTTTCGTAAACCCTCAAAAAGTTCCTTTTTATCATGCGAAAGATGGGCAGGCTTCAGTTTAAAAAGGTTGTACATCTCCCCATACCCCATAAGTCCGTTGTAAGCACCTACAATTCCGGCAAACCGTCCAAAACCGATCACCCGGTTGCCTTCAGAATCTACCAGGCATTCATAATCAACCATCATGATTTTCTTTTCAAGCAATGCTTTTATCAGGTGTTGATTATGAGGCTGCTTTTTTATGGTATGTGAGAAAAACGAATAGTGCTTGCCTTGTAAAAGCTCATTGTCAGGAACTTCTTTCACTCCCATAAGCATATCACAATCGCTCATGTCTTCCTGCAAAACAATTCCGGCATTATGATATTCCTTATCGGTATAACAGCGAAACGGACTGGGCTGAACAACAAATTCAACTTCGGGAAAATCAGTTTTTAACTGGGTAATTTGACCGGGAGTAAAGGTTACCCGCTTATCGTGCGGCACTTTTCCTTCCCTGATGATTCCTATTTTCATATTTCACTGCGAAAATAGGGAAAAATTCATCAGTCAAAAGGTTCATTTCAGAGAGAAGATTACAGTTGCAATTTATATTCTTAATTTATTGGAGCAACCAGATTCTTGTTTGGCCGTAATCCGAAAAGGAAATAAAATGAGGTTGATATCACCGTGTTTTTCCCACGTCCTTTAATTGGAATGGTAACAGTATTCCAATTATTTCCTTTGAAAGATTTCAAATTATCATCAAAAACGTCAATTAAGCCACCGATATAGGAAATTTCAAGCCCTATCCCACTGTCAAATCGGCAACCCAATTTCAAATTTACCCCTACATCCATTTTATTCGCATAAGGTGTTAAATTGATCCGATCATAATAATCGGTTCCATAAGCCAGATAACTATAACTGGCTTTTAACAGATAACCTGCCTGCACACCAATACCCATAAAAAAATACTTCCAGGGTGTGTACTTCAATGTTGTAATCAAATCAATATAGTTTAATTCTACTTCTTTATCAGCCTTTATAAAAGTATCAGCATACCATTTTGAAGAAACGAGCAGGGCGGGTTGGAGATTCAGCCTTGGAGAGAGAACAAAACTTGAAAGTATTCCGGTGTGGAAATTCTTATGATCGTAATTATCACTCATGCTCGCTACTCCGACTCCCACTATTGGTCCCAATTGCAATTTATTCTGAGCAAAAGTCGAAAGAGGAATCAAAATGAGCAGGAAGAAAAAAAGAGTTCCCAATACCTTCTTAGTAAGTACATCCATGATCAGGAAGATAAATGAAGTCAGGCTGTTCGATTTCAGAACAGTACAATATTAAAATTTGAAAGGGTCGGACAAAATATCAAAACGAACGGATTGCACGCACCCGGTAGGGGTTAAATTTCGAATTACCAGCCTGTATTCCAAGAATCATATCCTCACGCCAGGCGCTTGTTGCCGAAATTTCACTCGATGACCAGTACCGGTCAGAAGTAAAATTTCCAAGTCCGTTTGCAGCTAAAACAGTATACATCAGGTGCAATTCATCCTTGCTGGGAAGGTACCAGTCGGTATAACCATTATGTGAAAGGTCATTACACATCTGAGCCGCGGTGTTGTTTACAGGACAGGCATTCACAATAATTGTGGTATTCGCCTGTCCGGTTCCGATATCGGTGGAGGTACCGGGAATAGATGTAGTAACACAACCCCAGTCGCCGACACCTTCCGTTGATTCCGGAGCTGCTTCAAGCCCACCGCCCGATCCGTCGAGGTAAAACACATAACCTCCGCCCGGGCCTGCATCTCCATACTGGTACTTTGTTTTAAATGCCGTTGCATTCCCATATGCGGTACCGTTACCGTTAGTGGCATAAGCTTTGACAAAATAAATTGTGTTTGATTGAAGTCCGGTTGCAGTGTGGGTAAAATTTCCTGCACCAAAGGCATTATCGCTAAAATTATCGGAAACGGTCGGATCAGGATGTGTAGCCCAGCAAAACCCCCTTTTTATAACTGCGGTTTGGCCTTCACTGGAGATAGCACCTGTAAAAAGTGCTGAATCAGCTTTAATCATTGTCACAACACCGGTTATAACCGACGGCAGCGGAGATGCGGGATTATCGTCATCATCTTTGCTGCAGGAAGCGGCAACTACAATAATTGCCATAGTAACTAAAAATGGAAAGAATTTGGTTTTCATTAAATATGGATATTTCAATACAGGAAATTTTTTCGAATGTATAAAAAAATTGGAAAAGCGGTTAAGGTTCCCGGAAATACCTCAAAAGCAAATAGTATTCACAAATAATATCCGGACAATAAGTCAGAATTCGCCTTACAGGCGCGATTTTTGAGTAATTTTGTAAAGCTTAAAGAATCATTACCCCTGGGGCCGAAAGGTATCGACAGCAGGTGAGGTTAGTGTGTAAGCATGCCGAGCGTTGTGAATATGGCTCGATAATCTCAACTCTCATCTCGTCTAACTGGCGAAAACAACTACGCGCTTGCGGCTTAATCCCTAAGGGATGATGCCTGATTCTATTCACAAGGTGGATAGAACAAGCTACCCGGCACAGTGTTCCGCTCATTAATGCTGTACAATGGGTATCATGATTTTGAGCTGGTTACGGCACTGTTCCATTGCCGTAATGAGAAACTGGAACTAAGGTTTGCGGCGGAGCGCATTTCTCCTTACGGGAACCCTACAATTCAAAAAATGCTAAGCATGTAGAAAGCGCGTTAGTCCCTTGTCTGGACGAGGGTTCAAATCCCTCCGGCTCCACCTTCGCCCTCCGAAGCTCGGCTTTAGCCGCGCGAAGGAGGGCTTTTTATGCAAATACAGTTCATCATCGATTCAAGTTTCGCGTTACAACCCGCTTCGGAGGGCGAAGGTCGACAAAGTCCACTTCTATAGTTTATTAAAAAAATCAGAACACCCATCTCCGAAGCTCGGCTTTAGCCGCGCGAAGGAGGGCTTATTATTTTTCCTCCAATTCCCTACCTTTACATCCACAATCTATTCCATAGAATGACTCATTCACCCCGATTTGCTCTTCTTATATCCATCTTTTTCCTGATGTTCACAGCCGTGATTTTTTCGGCCTGTAAAAAGGATGATAAGGATGATGTGGCGCAGAATTATGTGGATTATTACCTGTATATTAATGAGCCTTCGAATATTCAGCTGAATGCGGTTGGTGGGTGGAAATATATTCCGGCCGGGACGAAGGGAATTATAGTCTACCGCCGTTCCCAAACTGAATTTGCCGCTTTTGAAAGAAATTGCACTTTTGACCCGAATGTTCCCGCTTCACTCGTTAAAGTGCTTTCGGGTATTTCGGCCATTGATTCGGTTTGTATGTCGAGGTTTAGCATTTACGATGGCAGTGTGATTAACGGCCCGGCAACGCAGCCGCTTTACCAGTACCAGACATTTTTCGATGGTACTACTCTCCGGATTTATAATTAGGGATATTAAAATGTGTTAATGACCGGAATTTTCGCACGAACGCAATGTGAAAGGACGCATTCAATGTGAACGAACGCATGCAATGCGGCCTACGACATATTGACCTAATGAATCTTTTCCTGACCCCTGAAGCAGAAGTTTCATTTTTCAAATACTGAAACTGTGAAGAGCCCTTAAAATGTTCAAAGTATAATTGAATCTTGTCTTCCCAATCACTCCGCTTCAGGGCAAGCCTACGACATATTGACTTAATGACCTTTTCCCTGACCCCTTTCCTGACTTTTCCTGACTATTTTTCTGACCCTTTCCATGACTTTTCCCTGACTTTTCCCTGACTTTAATAATCATTCATCAGGTAATTGCTGCATTTCACCAAAAAACCGGGGAAGGCGCCTTTTGTAGGGCTTAAATTGCCCGTATAAACTAATAACTCACAAGAAAAATATGAAAAAAATGAAACTATCGACCTTAACTGCTTTAATAATGAGTGGTATGCTGTTCGCCACAAACGTTAAAGCACAGACTAACCCCTGCGGATGGGATTTGGTAAGTCAGGTGTGCCAACCCTCGTGTGTTGAACTGTGTAATGGTTCAATCGTGGTAACACCATCAATTGTGTTACCCAATGTTGTTTATGCCTGGTCAAACGGAAGCAATTCCAGCCAGCAGTATGGTTTGTGTGCCGGCGTTTATACAGTAACCGTTACCGACGACAAGAAGTGCGTTCAGACGTATACGTATACGCTGGTTGATCCGGAGCCTGTTGTTGCTTCGTGTGCAGTACTTGTAAATGAATCGTATTGCGGTGCCGGTGACGGATCTATTACAGCTTCGGCTACAGGTGGTGACGGAAACTATACGTATGAGTGGCAAACTATTCCTGTGCAAATGGGAGCTACTATCAGCGGTCTCTCTGCAGGTACGTATGATGTAATGGTATATGACAATAAAGATTGTGTTACCAACACATCTTGCACCATTACCTGCGAAGATAAAAAAGAAGACTGTGAAGGATTCAGAACACAGACTCAGGGTGGTTGGGGACAGTGCCAGCAGAATGGCAACAACCCCGGAACTTACCTTGCAGCAAACTTTGACAATGCATTCCCTAATGATCTTATCATCGGTTGCGGAACTAAAAAGCTGAAATTAACCACTTCTCAGGCTGTTTGTGATTTCCTTCCTTCAGGCAGCTCACCTAAAGTACTTCCTTCAGGAACTTTGGTGAATCCAGGTGGAGCCTATTCGAACGTATTTGCAGGACAGTTAGTAGCTGCAACATTAAACGTTCAGTTCGACTTGTATGATGCAGGATTTGGCGCTTCAGTAGTTAACCTGGGTGATCTTGTAATTGAATCAGGTCCGCTTGCAGGTCTTACTGTAAACCAGTTATTAATCGAAGCTAACAAGAAAATCGGTGGCTGTGCTTCACCATATTCTATTGGTGTTTTGAATGCTGCACTTGATTCGGTTAACAACAACTATGTTGATGGTATTGGTGATAACGGATACCTGGTTTGTCCTGAGAAAAAAGACGATCGTCTTACCCTGACAACTGCTACAGAAATGACAGTAACCGTTTACCCTAACCCGGTACAAGGTAATTCAAGCATTTCAGTTGTTGCCGCTAAAGATGATGTGTTACAGGTTGATGTTTACAATGTTGCAGGACAAAAAACTGCTTCATTGTTCAAAGGCGAAGTTAAAGCTAATGAAACAACAACACTTTCAATAGATGCTTCTTCACTGGATGCAGGCATTTATTTCATCAAAGTTATTTCTTCTGAAAAAGTACACACTCAGAAATTCATTGTCAAAAAATAATTAATTAAGGGTTAAATGAAAGAAAGCTGCTCCTGGAAACGGGAGCAGCTTTTTTATTGGATTCAAGCTATTAAAAAACAAAAAATGACAACCTCTGATTATAATTGATTTATTGGTTTAAAAATAATTTTTCGGGAATTAAATTTATTAAACTCTGAAATTGCTTCGTTCAGATTGTTATCAGAGTTCAGGACCAATAAGGAAAGTATGTTTAAAAGTTCATCATAATGAAATGGTTTGGTAAAAAAGCACATGGCGCCCATATTAATAGCCACAGAACCATCTTTTTCACTGTTGGATGTTGAGCTCATAATTATGGGAATGTGAGAATACATTTCGTCACCTTTCAATTTTGAGAGGCACTCCCAGCCATTCATACGAGGCATATTAATATCAAGAAAAATCAGCTTTGGCAATTCATTTGCTGAAGCAAGAAACTGGAATACTTCTAACCCGTTTTCAGTCCTTATACATTTAATAGCCGGATCAATTTCCTGAATTGCTTCACAAAACAATTCAATATCATCGGTATCGTCATCGGCAATTAAAACTGATATCATCATTTTAATTAATAAGTAGTGATTTAAACAATGATTGAAGCAATTGTTGATTGACCTGGCTGGATGATTGGCAATTTAATGATGATCATTGCACCTGATATTTCATTTCCTTCGGCATAAATTACTCCATTATGCCGTTCTGTAATTTTTTTACACAGTGCCAGGCCAAGGCCTGAACCTTCGTATTTGTCTTTAGAGTTAATACGAAAGAAAGTCTTGAAAATATTTTCAGCATACTTTTGATTAAACCCTATGCCATTATCCTTTATTTTAACCTGAATAAATTCTTTTAATTCCGTGCCAAGTGTAACAGGTTCTGAAATTATTTCAATTACAGGTCTTACATCTTCCCTGGCGAATTTCAGTGAATTATTTATAAGATTATAGAACAATTGATGAAGTAAAACCGGCAATCCATCAATTTCCGGTAAATGCTGATTGTGAATAACCGCTTGCGTTTCATGTATAACCAATTCAAGGTCGTTCTCTACCTCCTGAATGATATGGTTCAAATCAACCTTTTCAAAATCATGTTCCCCTTGTCCAGCCTGTGAATATAAGAGTACACCATCGATCATATTATACATTCGTAATGAAGCACTTTCAATTTTATTAATATAATGTTTCGCTTTATCAGAAACAGACGATTCCTTTTTTAAGCGATTGCCGAAAGTAACTATTTTTCGAACGGGTTCTTTTAAGTCGTGACTTGCGACGTGTGCAAACTGTTGAAGATCTTCATTGCTTCTTTCCAGTTCCCGGGTTCTTTCGGCCACCAGGTTTTCCAGTTTTTCAGCAAATGTTTTTTGAATATGTATATCCGTAAGGGCTCCAATCCATTTTATTACCTGGCCTGAATCATCTCTTACCGGCTCTCCAACAGCATAATGCCACCGATAGTCTCCTTCTTTGTTCTTTAATCTAACTTCATAAGTAAAAGGAACACCCTCTGCCTGTGCATGGTCCCAAACCATCATAATAGGGTCCCAATCTTCATGATGGGTCATTATTTTCCACGCTTCGGAAACATTTTGTATACCTGAGTATTCTTCCCAACTTTTGGATGCATATTCCATTTTTCCATCCTTATTTCGCATCCACACCAATTGCGGTAAAGTTTCGGCCAGTGTCCGGAATTTTTCTTCACTCTGCCTGATAGCTTGTTCCGATGTTTTTTGGATTGTAATATCAGTGGAGGTTGTAATTACCATTATCAGATCTCCGTTTATATCTAAAAGGGGCGAGGATCGGGTGAGTACCCAGGTTTCTTTTTTGTCTGATTTCCTGACAAATAAAACAATGGCCTCAGCGGTTTTACAGGTTTTATAAGTTATAGTAGTAGGTGACTGGTCTGATGGAAAAGGAGTTCTTGTTTCCGTTAATATTTCAAAAGTTTCACCCGTTCTTTTTCTAAGATTGGTATAATCTTTCTCTGATAAAACTTCTTCGGACCTTTCATAACCCATTAATTCGGCACCCTTTTGATTAGTAAAAAGAATTTCTCCTTTTTTTCCAAATAAATAAATTGCAGCAGGAACATTTGTAAAAGTAAGTTCAAGTTGCTCTTTGGTTTTTTTCAATTCCGCTTCGGCCTTACGTTGTTCTGTAATATCTGTATGTACGCCAACCCACTCCCTAATGGTGCCATCTTCATTTAATAAGGGGATGGATCTGATAGCAAATTGCCCCCATTCACCATTCTTAAGTTTAACTCTGTGTTCAAAAGAGAAGATGCTGTTATTTTTTACGGATTCATTCCATGCATCTATTGTTGGCTGGGCATCATCGGGGTGCACCGCTTTAGCCCAGCCATATCCATGGTATTCGTTATAACTCTGTCCTGTAAGCGTTGACCACCCCACTTGTTCGCCCTCCATTTCACCCACTGCATTGTTCGTCCAAACAATCCCCTGCACAGCCGCAATAGCAGCTTCGAAGCGCTGCTCACTTTTTTTGACTTTTTGCACTGCTGTTACCTGTTCGGTTACATCGGTTACAACTTCCACGATCCCGGAGATTATGCCATTTGCTTCTTTATAGGCTTCATAAACAATATTTAAATACAAAGTTTGTTGCTTTCCATTTCTGGGAAGCAATAACGGAATACCATATGCTGTAAACTTTTCACCGGTAGTAAAAACTCTATGCAATAAATCTTCATACCCCTGATTTCTTGCTTCGGGCATTGCATCAAATACAGGCTTATTAATAACATCCTCATAAGGCTTATTCCAAATCTGAAGAAGTTCTTTATTTACTATTTCAATAATATAATCAGGACCGCGGTACAGCGCCATGGCTACAGGTGCCTGCAAAATAAAATTCCGGATTTTCTCACTGCTTTCCAGAATAATTTCCTCCATTTTTTTTCTTTCAGAAATATCTCTTGCAATAGCAAACATATGAGGAGCGCCTTCCAGGGTTAGTCCACCCATATTTATCTCCACCGTATAGGTAGAGCCATCTTTTCGCTTATGAATAGTTTCAAATTGCGGGATGTTCCCCTTTTGGGCTGCAGAAAACGCGGTTTTATAAACCTCATCAATGTAAATCGGATCTACATCAGAAACACGGAGGTTTTTACTTTCTTCTCTTGTGTAACCCCATTTTTTCAGAGCTAAATCATTCAGGTATGCAAAAGATCCGTCGGCTCTCATCAAAATAAATGCTTCGGTAGCATTATCCGACATATGCTTGAATCGCTTTAATTCTTCTTCAGCTTTTTTTCGTCCTGTAATGTCTCTAAAATACCACGCCCAACCATACGACCGTCCATCATCGCCGAGCACCGCATTACCATACCGTTCAATAATACGTCCATCTTTGAAGGGCACTTCTTCATGAGCTTTTAAATCCGTATGTTTATAGTAATAATTGACCCGTTCAATAAATCCTTCCGGATCGATTAACTGTGTCATTGCAAATTCCAGCGCCGCAGAGTCATCTTTGCGCTCTATAATCTCTTCGGGGATATTCCAAAGGGAAACAAAATGTTTATTAAAAGAAAGCATTTTCCCTTTGGTATCTACTATTAAAATAGCATCCGGAATGGCTTCATTCTGTGCCTCGAGCAGAGCGGTTCGATAAGCAAGTTTATTTTCATAATCCTCCAATTCATCCGGTGCTGAAGAGTTGTTTGGATTGAAGCCTTGTAAATGTGAGGATGTTAAAATATTATAAACTCCTTCAACCTTACCTCCGGCACCAAAAACCGGCATTAAAAGCATATCAAATCTAATTTCTGTACCGGCTTCCTTTTCATTAGAAGGCATTAAAAAATCCTTAAGATTTCCCTGTTGGCCACTTAAAACCTTTTCAATTTCCCCCTCCAGGCTAACCCACAATGATTTCCATGCATCAGGGGCATTTTGACCAAGATCAAAAGGAAATTTAGAATCGAAATAATTATACCATGCATCATTAAAAAGCATCACGTGCTCCGGACCCCAATAAACGGCAACTGGAAAATTGGAACTAATACAATTTAAAACCGTGAAGCGAAGGCTTTGTGTCCATTCTGATATAGATCCTATCGGGGTTTTGGCCCAGTCATAATCACGAATACCCTGACCCATAATGCCTCCACTCGAAAAGAATACGGGTTGTTGTTTGTCTTTTACCACCATTTAAACATTATAATAACAGGCATCACATAAATTCAAATCTACGCAAATGTTAGAACACTTATATATTTATGAAGGTATTTATTGAAAATTCTGAAAAAAAACCAGAAATTATTAATGAAAAAAAAAGGAGGGTATTAACCTAATTATGTCCCTTTAAAATAACGGGCTAATTATTTTAATTAGTCTTAACTATCTTTCAGATTATAAAAAACGAGGCTGCTCGGGTGTGAGCAGCCTCGTTTTTTGTACTATTTTAATACCTGTAATATTCGGGCTTAAAAGGTCCCTTAACATCAACACCGATATATTCAGCCTGATCAGGAGAAAGTGTTTCGAGCTCTACTCCTATCTTGGCAAGGTGCAGTCGGGCAACTTTCTCATCAAGGTGTTTTGGCAAGGTATAAACCTTATTCTCATAGGAACTTGTGTTGGTCCACAATTCTATCTGGGCCAGTGTTTGATTGGTGAAAGAATTCGACATCACAAATGACGGGTGACCGGTAGCACAACCCAGGTTCACCAGGCGTCCTTCGGCAAGAATGATAATATCTTTTCCATCAACTGTGTATTTGTCAACCTGCGGCTTAATAATATCTTTTGACTTGCCATAATTATTATTCAGCCATGCCATGTCAATCTCATTATCAAAGTGCCCTATGTTACAAACAACAGCATTGTGCTTCATTGCTTTGAAATGCTTGTCCTTGATGATGTCTTTGTTACCGGTTGCAGTAACAATAATATCGGCTTCTTTAACCGCATCATCCATTTTCTTCACTTCATATCCTTCCATAGCAGCCTGCAGAGCGCAAATAGGATCAATTTCAGTCACTATAACACGTACACCGGCGCTGCTTAATGATTCAGCTGAACCTTTTCCAACATCACCATACCCTGCAACAACAGCAACTTTACCGGCAAGCATAAGATCCGTAGCGCGGCGTATTGCATCCTGCAACGATTCCCTGCAACCATATTTATTGTCAAACTTTGACTTGGTAACAGAATCATTTACATTGATTGCGGGCATTGGCAACGTGCCGTTTTTCATTCGCTCATACAAACGGTGAACACCGGTGGTTGTTTCTTCAGAAAGGCCTCTGATTCCGGAAATCAATTCAGGATATTTATCAAAAACCATATTGGTTAAATCACCACCATCATCAAGAATCATATTGAGTGGTTTGCGGTCTTCGCCGAAAAATAAAGTTTGCTCAATACACCAGTCAAATTCTTCCGCATCCATACCTTTCCAGGCATAAACTGAAATTCCCGCAGCAGCAATTGCCGCGGCGGCATGATCCTGGGTTGAGAAAATATTACATGAAGACCAGGTAACTTCCGCGCCAAGCGCCTGAAGTGTTTCAATCAAAACGGCAGTTTGAATGGTCATGTGAAGGCAACCTGCTACACGGGCTCCTTTCAGAGGCTGTGACTTACCAAATTCCTCACGTAAGGCCATTAAACCCGGCATTTCATGCTCGGCCAGACTGATTTCTTTTCTTCCCCATTCTGCAAGGGAAATATCCTTTACTTTGTACTTAGTATACTTTGTTTCTGAAGTCTTTATCATGGTATTTTATTGAATTTTGTGCAAATTTAATAAATAACACCCTGACAGGCAAATAAGTTCAGAACTCATAGATTTAAATCATGCCATTATTGCATCGTGAAAAGGTGTTGGATAAAGGGGAATTAGCCGTTTGGAAAATTACCGAATCGCCTGATATGCTGTTGGATATGCTTAAAAAGGAAGGCATTTACGCCGAGATGCCTTTTTACAGAAACCCCGCCAGGGTAGCCGAATGGCTTGCCGCAAGGGTATTACTGGCCATTATGGATATCAGGCAAAAAATTGTTTATACCGAAGCCGGGAAACCTTTTCTTGAAGGGGCCGGCACCAACATATCGATATCGCACAGCAAACAATATGTTGCTGTAATCGCTCATCCTGATTATGTGAACGGAATTGATATTGAAATAACGGGAGACCGTATTCACAGGGTTAGCCATAAATTTGTGAATGATACAGAGCGGAAATGGCTTTCCAAAGATTTCGAAACCGAGCAATTATTTGTGATCTGGGGTGCCAAGGAATGTGCATTTAAAATATTCGGGCTGGGCGAAATTGATTTCAGAGACCATCTCGAAGTCGAACCGTTTGATTTCACCAGCCACGGAATCACAAGGGTACGGTTCAATAAAGGAGAAAATAATTGCATATATCAGGTTTTTTTCCAATATTTGGATCAGACCATAATCACCTATGCCTTTGCAACCTAATTTTACACTTCTTTTTTTATGAAAATATATCAGCAAATCCTACAGAAAAAATCAGATGGCCTGAAGCAATTTGCTATTCTGGTCGACCCTGATAAAATAAATAATGAGCAGATTGAGCGTCTTTGCACGGCAGCCACAGCGTCGGGTGTTGATTATATTTTTGTAGGAGGAAGCCTGATCACAAATAACAGTCTTGCGAATTGCGTCAGGAGAATCCGCTATGCATGTCAGCTTCCGGTGGTACTTTTTCCCGGAAACGGCACTCAGGTGGATGAACAGGCGGATGCGATTTTATTTTTATCCCTCATATCCGGAAGAAATGCCGATTTGCTGATCGGAAAACATGTTGATTCGGCACCGCTCATCCGCGAAAAGCAGCTGGAAGCCATTTCAACCGGCTACATGCTGATAGAAAGCGGTAATATTACAACAGCACTTTATATGAGTAACACCTCTCCTATCCCGGCCGATAAACCTGACATTGCAGCATGCACGGCCATGGCAGGTGAAATGCTAGGATTAAAAATGATTTTTATGGATGGAGGCAGTGGTGCAAAGAACCCGGTTTCAGAAGAAATGATCCGCGTTGTAAGAAAATCCATTCAGGTACCTCTTATCGTTGGTGGGGGTATTCGCACACCGGAAAAAGCTGCTGCCAATTGCAAAGCCGGGGCCGATTTAATTGTGATAGGAAATTCATTGGAAAAGGATCCGGGACTGCTTAAGGAAATGGCCGATGCCATTAAAAAATCGGTGGCTGTTGAAGGCTGATTGTTACATTACTGTATAATCATACTTTCGCACCTCTTTTGCATTTTGCATAAATCGGATCTTGAAGCGACGACTAAAGTAAGCAGGATCTTTAAACCCTACTTTGTGAGCAATTTCCTGAATGTTATCCGTAGTGGTGCGTAATAAAAAATGCGCATGTTCCAGGCGGCGGTTCTCAATATAATCCTGCAGGTTGGTATTGGTAAGTGATTTAAAAAACTGTCCGATATAATCTTTTGAAACATACGCCAGGTCAGCAATCTTGTTATTTGAAAGGTCTTTTTCAAGATTTTCCTGGATGAACTGAATGATGCTGATAAGCCGTTTATCGAGCAGATATGCGAGTTTTTGAGTTTGTGCCGATAGCTCAGGATTGGAATAAATATGACGGCAGATGTGAATGATTATTTCCTCAGTATATTTTTTGACGAGTGAAGATTTACCAATCTCATCACTGAATTCTTCAGATAGAATCTTATTCAGCAATTGTGTGAGCACATCATTTTTTTCGATGAACAGGCAAGGAAGTTCAATGATATTGAAGAAGGGAATGGCACCATGAATGAGCACCTCAAAACCAAGTATGGAGAATACATCGGTACCGGGTTGAACAGGATCACCGTAATGGAGGGGCTTTAAGAAATTTTCACGGTGTTCAACCGATGTAAAACCTTCGGCGCCCAACTGGGTATACGGGCCTTTTCCATGACGGAAATGAATGGTAGAACCCCGCGGCAAAAGGCAGAATGTTCCTTCAGGTATCTGGCGGTTGTTCTTGCAGGAAGAAAAATATCCGCTATCAACCTTTATAAGGATATCTTTTTGTTCAATTGTGTTTGCTAGTTCTACAGGAGAAATCACCACCCGCTTACTGGCCAGTACATATTTTACCTCTAAAGCATCTACTATCCGATTGAAACTATCTTTGCCCATAACAAGAGTTAATTTGGCAAATGTATACAGACAACCTTTAACTTCATCGTTTTTTATAAAAAAAGTACAACTATGAGCCTGTCAAAAAATTGGCGAAATTTGCCCTGCAATTGCCAATTACAAGTTAAACACCAATCTGTGTATATTACTATTATTCATAACAGGATCCTGTGAGCCCTCTTGAGATAACAGGATTCGTTTTCGGGGTAGCCGGGGTATGGCTGACTATTAAGGAACATTGGCTGTGCTTCCCTGTAGGGCTGGTTAATGTAGGGGTGTCCCTTTTCCTCTTCTATGATCAGAAACTGTATTCAGATACCGTGCAGCAGGGGGTTTATATTTTGCTGCTTTCGTATGGATGGTACCGCTGGAAAAACAGCAAGGTTAAGGAAAGCCTTAAAGTAAGTTATATGAATCCCATGATGCTGGTGTCAGTGGGTGCTGCATTTTTGTTAATTTCAATTTCCATGGGTTATTTTTTCGATACCCGTACCGATGCGGATGTTCCCTACCTCGATGCAATTGCAACCGCTTTGAGTTTTGGGGCACAATTTCTCATCGCCCGTAAAAAAATTGAAAACTGGCTGATATGGATGGTGGTGAATATGTTATATATTGGTATTTATTCTTACAAAGGACTTTATCTGTACGCTGTACTTTTCTTTGTGTACCTCGTATTAGCCGTTAAAGGCTACCTGGCTTGGAATGCCTCTTTAAAACAACAACAAAACGCCGGAATAAGTGAAACAGCGGGTTAAGAGAATCGCAATTATTGGTCCTGAATCATCGGGTAAAAGTGAATTGTGCAGCCACCTGGCACTTCATTTTAAAACCGCATGGATTCCTGAATATGCCCGTGCCTATTTAACGGGAATAAACACCTCATACACCATTCAGGATATTGTAAATATTTACGCGTATCAGTTCAAACAGGAAACTGAACAATTGGCTGCGTCCAATAATTATTTGTTCACCGACACAGAATTCCTGATGGCTAAAGTATGGTGTGAAAATGCATTTAGAATTTGTCCTCCATATATTGAGGATATGATAGTAAAACATCCATACGATTTATATCTTCTTACTGCTCCCGATCTCCCATGGGAATTTGATCCGTTACGCGAAAACCCCGGCAAGGGAGACTATTTTTTTGAGTGGTATAAACGATTGCTGGATGAAAAAAAACTGAAGTATGGCATCGTTTCAGGAAAAGGTGAAGTTCGTATACGCAGTGCGTTAGACATAATAAAAAACTATTTTCCTGAATCAGAACACATCAAATAATTTCAATGCTGAAACGAGGGTCATTACTACCAGCAACCTCCTGATCCATACAGAGGCACTTTTGTTTTCTGAAGCATAGCGTGCAGCCACCCATGCTCCTGCTGTCTGACCGGTAGCAATCACAAGCCCGATCTCCCAATTAATTTGTCCGTTCCAGGCAAAAATCAGGAATGCCGGTAGCGTGAGACAAAAGTTCATAATATTTTTAAGAGCATTTGCATGCTGAAAAGTCATATTCAGAACCAGCAGCAGCACGGCAAGTGTAAATATTCCAACACCTAACTGAATGAATCCGCCATAAATTCCTACAATAAATAGCAGCAGGTAGGAAATAAATCGTTTGCTACCACTTACCGGAGCATTAACAGGCCGCAGCAAATCATGATAATTAAATAAGATCACAATCAGCAACAGTAACATTACTATTCCGATTGTGGTCCGCATGGTGGATTCCGGAATTTCCAGTGCAATCCATGCACCTAATGCTGATCCTACTATGGTTGGAATAATAAACCAGGCATCATAGCCGATTTTAATATTCCCTTTCCTGTAAAGGGTTAATGCACCTACAAATGTTTGTGTAAGAATTCCCACACGGTTCGTTCCATTAGCCATGTGCACCGGCAAACCCATAAAAAGCAAAGCAGGCAAAGTCAATAAGGAACCACTTCCTGCCAAAGTATTAATTATTCCGGCGAAAAAACCGGCAATTATGGCAATGAAGTAGTGGCTTGTTTCCAATGATACTGTGAATAATTGTGCTGCGGTAAAGATATTTAAAGTGATAAATGATAAGTGATGAATAATAAATAAAGTTAATTTGATAATTTGACAATGACCATTATGATTGCGATGCAATTTTATCTATCTTTGTCCCCATTATAAGGGGTGCTATCCGTGTAAAAGCGGAATGCTGAGATTATACCCAATGAACCTGATCCGGATAATGCCGGTGTAGGGAACCTGGTAACTTTTTAGCAATGTGCATTCCCCGCGCATCTTTGTTACCCTGATGAATCCGGATAACATATTGCCGGGGGCCCCTGACAGTAAATCGTTAAAACCAGGGGAAAATGAAAATTACTATTTTACTAATCTTGACGCTGCTCAGCAGCCACATTGCTGTATCACAATTTACTATTCACGGCACTGTACGTGATAAAAAGAGCCAGGAACTTCTGCCAAAGGCGATTCTTATATTAGATGAATCTTTGTCGTCTGTTGAATCGGATCTTTCCGGAATGTTTGTTTTTAATAATGTTCCTGCGGGTAAACATCAGATTGAAGTCCGCTATGTGGGATATCAATCGCTGAAGTTCGAAGTGACAATAACTGATAACATGCAACGCAATGTTGAACTGGAACAACAGATTTACAACAAAGAGCCGGTTGAAATTACCGCCACACGTGCGAATGAAAAATCGGCGATGGCGTACACGGATATTTCAAAAAATGAGATTGAAAAAATAAATTCAGGCAAGGATATACCTTACCTTTTGGAATCAGTTCCATCACTGGTTGCCACTTCCGATGCAGGAACCGGCATTGGTTACACCGGTGTGCGGTTGCGTGGATCCGATGCCTCCAGGATCAACGTAACGATTGATGGCATACCCATTAATGATTCCGAATCCCAACTGCTTTACTGGGTAAACATGCCCGACCTGGCTTCTTCTATCGAAAACATCCAGGTGCAACGTGGTGTTGGGACTTCAACAAATGGCGCTTCTGCTTTTGGAGGGAGTATTAACATTCAAACAAATAAACCTGCAGCACAGCCCTACCTGATAACGTCGACCGCCTATGGGTCATTCAATACATTAAAAAGCAATGCTTCCATCGGCACAGGTATGCTTAATAACAAATGGAATTTTGAAGGACGGCTTTCAAAAATTACGTCAGATGGGTACATTGATCGCGCTACATCCGATTTAAAATCGATTTACTTATCAGGAGGATATTATGGTGAAAAAAGCAGTATCAGGATGAAAGTTTTTTCGGGTAAGGAAATTACATATCAGTCCTGGTACGGACTTCCTGAATCATCACTTGACACCAACCGCACCTGGAATTATTACACTTACCAAAACCAGGTTGATAATTACCAGCAGGATCATTACCAGCTGTTTTATACCTATTCGTTCAGCGAAAGGCTGCAAATCAACACAGCTTTACATTACACATATGGCAGAGGTTATTACGAAGAATTTAAGGATGACGAACTCTTATCCGATTATAATCTTCTTCCCGTTATAACAGGAACTGATACCATTAGTAACTCAAACCTGGTAAGAAGAAAATGGCTTAACAATGATTTTTATGGAGCCACTTTTTCAATGAAATACGATCCTTCTGAAAAATTCTCTGTTGTTGCAGGAGGTGCGTGGAATCAATATGATGGCGAACATTATGGTGAAGTGATCTGGGCACAGTTTGCATCGAATGGATTCATCAATAATAAATATTATGAAAACAAGGGTGTGAAAACTGATTTTAATAGTTACGGAAAACTCACCGCGAAAATTATTTCCGCGTTAAGCGGATTTATTGACCTGCAATACAGAACCGTGAAGTATGAATTTACGGGCTATGATGATTCAGGTACTCCCCTTCCCCAGTCCGATGCTTTACATTTTTTTAATCCCAAAGCAGGCCTTACCTATACTGTCGATCAACGGCAATATGGTTATGTTTCATTCAGCGTTGGCAATAAAGAACCTTCGCGGGATGATTATACGGAGACATCAATAACCAGCCGACCAAGACCGGAGCGACTGTATGACATTGAAAGTGGTTACCGGTTAAATCGTGACAAATTTACTTTCGGATTTAATTACTTCCTGATGATGTATGATGATCAGCTGGTACTGACAGGTGAAATAAATGATGTGGGTAATTATACAAGAACCAATATTGAAAAGAGCTTCCGCGAAGGAGTTGAAGTAGAAGGAAGCTGGAATCCGTGGCAAAAATTCACTTTGGCAGGAAATGTAACGCTGAGCAGAAACGAAATCAAAGAATATCGTCAGTTTACGGATGATTATGATAACGGCAATCAGATTTTACAGATATACAGAAATACCGACATCGCATTTTCTCCCCGCATCACAGCATTCTTATTGGCAGGTTTCAAACCTGTTAAAAATCTGGAAATTCAGTTGGTAAATAAATATACCGGCAAACAATACCTCGATAATACCTCCAATGAAAACAGTACACTAGATCCTTATTTTGTGAGTGACCTGAGATTCAATTATAGCTGGAAACCAAAGTTTATGAAAGAAATAAATTTTTCTTTTATGATAAACAACCTGCTCGATGAAACATACGAATCAAACGGATACGCCTACAGCTATGTTTACGGTGGAGAGAAGATTACTGAAAATTTTTTCTATCCCCAGGCAGGGAGAAATGTGATGGGGATGGTGACGTTGAAGTTCTAGAAAAACACGTGACGAGTGGCGAGTGGCGAGTGGCGAGTGGCGAGTGACGAGTGGCTCGGAGAGACGGGTGACGAGTGACGGGTAACGCGTGGCGAGTTGACAGGCCGGCTCGGGGAAACGGGTGGCGAGTGGCTAAAGAACTCGCAACTCGCAACTCGTCACTCGTAACTTTTCTACAACTTACAATTACAGCTCGGCGATAAATAAATCATGGTGTTAGGAAGCATTTCGTGAAAAAGTTTATGCTGGTCTTCGGTGAAAAGTATTCCTCGTAATTCGAGAATTTTTAATTTTGGAAGATTTTTTATTTCTTCGGGTAAGGTTCCTAATTCATTATCCCATAATTCGAGTACTTGTAACGATTGCATGTTCCCGATTGAGGGAGGCAATTCCTCAATGGTATTACGGTTAAGTGCCAGTTTTTGCAAATTAACCATAGAGCCTAAATTATCAGGAAGCTTTGTGATTTTATTGGTCGATAAGTCGAGTTCTTCGAGTGATTGCATATTTAACAATGCATCGGGAATTTCCTTAATCTTATTACGACTCAGGTCGAGCACTTTGAGGTAGGGTAATTTATAAATTCCTTCCGGGATTTCCTTCAACTTTTTACCTTTTAACTCAAGGATAAAAACAGAATCGGGTTGTTGTAACGCTGCACTCAGACTCCGAAAAACTTTGTGTTCCGGTCTTACATAAACCGGTTCGGGTTGTTCATCCTGTGCAAACAGTAAAGAGGGTGTAATTAACAGCAGAAATTGAAAAACCAAAAACAGGAACCTGTTAATCAGAAAAGCGGTCTTAAAAAAGTTAGTCAGTTGGTTCAATGGAATGAATATAATTTAAAGTAAAGATACGATCCTTTTCTATTTGGTGCTTCAAATCCTCTAATCCGCTGAATTTCTGATCACCTCTCACCCACTTCAGCAAATGCAACGTGAGCAACTCTCCATAAATTTCGCGGTTGAAATTCAGAATATATACTTCAACGCTCAATCTCCCGTTTTGTTCAATTGTAGGCCGGCGACCAATGCTCAGCATCCCGTAATGCCATTCATCACCGATTTGCACTTTCACAATGTAAACGCCTTCGGCAGGAATTAATTTATAATCCTCCTCAATATCCAGGTTAGCCGTGGGAAAATCAATCGTCCTTCCTATTTTTTTCCCATGAACCACTTTACCCGTCAGTGTGTAGGGACGGCCAAGGTACGACTGAGCAGTCTGCACATCTCCCGATTTCAGTGCATTCCTGACCTGGGTGGAACTTACTGCTATATCATTTACATCCTCTTCTTCAATTTTCTCAACCTCAAACCCATAGCGCGGTGCAAGCCGAACCAGGTCATCAAAGTTACCTTCCCGCTTTTTTCCAAAATGATGATCGTAACCAATCACCAGCTTTTTGGTTTTTAACTTGTTCACTATCACTTCCCTGATAAAGTCATCGGATGAAAGTTCCGAAAATTCCAGGTCGAACGGATGGATGATCAGGTGATCTACACCTGCATCCTGAAGCAATTCCTTTTTTTCATGGATCGTATTTAAAAGTTCCAGTCCATGTTCATTCGGATAAATCACCATCCGCGGATGCGGGAAAAATGTAAGGACAACCGTTTCACCGCCAATGCTATCGGCAATCTCGCGAACTTTTTCAATCAGTTTCCTGTGACCCAGGTGTACGCCATCAAAAGTCCCTATGGTCACCACCGCATTTTCAACCGGTATAAATTCGTTAACAGAGTTATAAATTTTCAAAGAGTGTGATTAAAAAAATAAAATTAAGATATTCATTTTCAGCAAAATACGACATTTATTTTTTTCGCCGGATTTATTTTTCAACAATGCAGTTTTTAGCCTCTTAAATATGCTGAATTTAAAGATATAAATAGTACTTTTGCGCTCGCAAATCTAAAAATTCCAATCTACATTCTATAAACATGAAGAACATCGGTAAAGTAGTTCAGGTAATCGGACCAGTTGTTGACGTAAGTTTTGACCAGGAAAATGCAGTTCTGCCAAATATCCTTGATGCATTGATTATTACGAAGGAAAATGGTCAGAAAGTAATCCTGGAATGCCAGAAACACGTGGGTGAAGATACGGTAAGAGCCATTGCCATGGATTCAACGGATGGTTTGGTTCGCGGACTGGATGTGATTGCAACCGGAGCTCCTATTCAAATGCCTTCCGGCGACGCTATTAAGGGCCGTTTGTTTAATGTAGTTGGAGAAGCTATTGATGGAATTGGACCTGTTCCAATTCTGCCCGGCAAAGGATTGTCGATTCACCGTGAAGCTCCGCGCTTTGAAGATCTTTCAACAGAATCGCAGGTTCTTTTTACAGGAATTAAAGTTATTGACCTTATTGAACCTTACTCAAAGGGTGGTAAAATCGGTTTGTTCGGTGGTGCCGGAGTAGGTAAAACAGTACTTATCATGGAACTTGTAAACAACATCGCGAAAGCATACAGCGGACTTTCCGTTTTTGCCGGTGTGGGTGAGCGTACACGTGAGGGAAATGACCTTTTAAGAGAATTTTTAGAGTCAGGTGTAATCAATTATGGAGATGCATTCCGTCACTCCATGGAGGAAGGCGGATGGGATCTTTCCAATATCGATCATAAAAAATTAGAGGAGTCGAAAGCAACACTTGTGTTCGGACAAATGAACGAGCCTCCGGGAGCACGTGCACGTGTAGCTCTTTCAGGACTTACCATTGCGGAACATTTCCGTGACGGTGATGAGCAATCGGGCGGACGTGATATCCTGTTCTTTATCGATAACATTTTCCGATTCACACAGGCAGGTTCCGAAGTGTCGGCACTCCTTGGACGTATGCCATCAGCAGTAGGTTACCAGCCAACACTCGCAACTGAAATGGGTGCCATGCAGGAACGGATTACTTCTACAAAACGTGGTTCTATCACATCAGTACAGGCCGTTTACGTACCTGCTGATGACTTGACCGATCCGGCCCCTGCTACAACATTTGCCCACCTTGATGCTACAACGGTATTGAGCCGTAAAATTGCAGAGTTAGGTATTTACCCTGCTGTGGATCCGTTGGATTCAACTTCAAGAATTCTTACTCCTGCTGTTGTAGGTGAAGAACATTACCGCACTGCACAGCGTGTGAAGGAAATTCTTCAGCGCTACAAAGAATTACAGGATATTATTGCAATTCTTGGTATGGATGAACTTTCTGATGAAGATAAATTAGTAGTTCACCGTGCACGTCGTGTTCAACGATTCCTATCGCAACCTTTCTTTGTTGCTGAACAGTTCACCGGACTTAAAGGAGTTCTTGTTCCGATTGAAGAAACTATCAAAGGTTTTAATATGATCCTTGAAGGTGAAGTTGATCAATATCCTGAAGCGGCATTTAACCTTGTGGGAACTATTGATGACGCTATTGAAAAAGGTAAGAAGCTGTTAGCTGAAGCAAACTAGGAGATGATAATCAAAGATGATAAATGATAAATGATAAATGATAAATGATAAATGATAAATGATAAATGATAAATGATAAATAAAAAAATTTAAACAGTATGTAGTCCGTTTTCAACCAAAAATTAAATATTAATGTTAGAATATTTAACCATGAATTGAAAACCATTAACCTTACTTGAAACCATCACTCGCAACTCGTCACTCGTCACTCGTCACTTGTCACTTAATAAAAAACCATGTTTCTAGAAATCATCACTCCCGATAAGAAAGTATTTTCAGGCGAAGTTACATCTGTATTGGTACCCGGAACAGCCGGACAGTTCCAGATATTAAAAAATCACGCTCCTATTATTTCTACACTTACCAATGGGAAAGTGAAAATAAAAACCGCTACAGGCACCCAAATTTTTGAAGTAAATGGCGGAGTTGTGGAAGTGCTGAAAAACCGTATTGTTGTGCTTGCGGAATCGGTTTGATAAGGAGTTGATATTTTTTCCTGCAGGAGTTGTTGAATAAATATTATATTTTAACCAGCTTTTGACTTATTCTTTTCTTTCCTTCATTCAACAATTGTACGTAATACATTCCTTGTTTTAAATTGGAAATGTTAATGGTTGCTGCTCCGTTATTTTGATTTGTTAAAGACATCACCTGTTTTCCTACTGCATCCAGGATCTCAATCTGAACCACTGCATCATTATTCCAGGCAACACGTATATAATTTTCAGCGGGATTTGGTGAAATCGTTAAATTCCAGTCACTGGACGATTCACTTAGTGCCGTGGTAGTACATGAGCCCGGTAAATTGCTATCCATAAAAGTCAACCGTTGCCGGATCCAGTTTTTGAGAAATACAATTTCTTCCGGGTACGATTGCGCAAGAGGATTTGGATTGGGCCATACATAAATTCCCAATATCGGGTAAATATAATAGTGACGTTCCTTCGCCTCATCTACAATACCGGCAACGCTATCGATATAATTAAAAATATGCGTGGTATCAAAAACAGTTGTACGCAAATCATCATACCGGCATCGTACATTATTCTGGAACGTTGAATCTTCATTCAGGCGTCTCCACCAGAAAGGAAAATCCCATTGACAGGAGTTTGGAAAAAGATACGCCCACCCACCATAATTCTGATTGTCACAATAATCGGCATTGTGCCATGCAAGATTAAAATCCCACAATGGTCCCATATTTATTTTACCACCATCAGTAAGTTTTTCCTTATAAAAAAATGCACTCAGCCGGTAACCGTCAACATTCTTGCTGAGTTCATTCATCAGGAAATAATCGATGAACGATCCTTCATCGGCATAATTTCTCCAGCCGTTGAATGGGTCAGCAAAGGATGGTGAAACCAGTGCGGTTTCAAAACTGTCGACATATTGCTGAATGTACGTTTTTTGTGCAGGAAGGATTTCTGTGTCTTTTGGATAAATGTACTGGTAAAAAATAGTGTTGTTCATCGGATCAGCCGGGTCAGGAGGATAATTGGATGTCCAGCCATCATTGTCAATCCAGTCAAGAGAACATATATACCCACCCGTTAGAGCAATACCGGTGGTGTCGGATGCAGTGAGTCCTGCAATATTCACACGGTTATTATCCCTTTTTACTTTCTCAAAAAAAGTATACACTCCTTTGTATTCCCCGTTAATAATTACTTCACAAAAACGCTCCCTGCTTGCATATCTTCCCATATCCCTGGCCAGTGAGTACGTAAGCGGGTTACGCATGAAGGACTTATCGGTATAGGGCGCATACAGTACCCAGTCATTTTCGGCGGGCATACCCAGTATCATTGCATTCAGGTTATTCCCGGCACTGTCACGCGTTTCAATTCCATATTGTTTTTGTGCAAAGGTCAGTGAACTTTGACCTCTCAGATCAATTCCGATATAGCCATTGTAGTCGTTCGCGGTATCGGTAACAAAATTCCTGATAAGGGGACCGTTATTAATGATGCTCATCATCGCTGTAATTTTCGGACCTGTAGAAATAGTCTGACCATTAGTGTTGATGATCACAAGAGGAAGATTCGTTGATTCCAGTTCAAAATAAGTAGCCGGGTTGGTACCAAAACTCACCGACCAGGATAGCAGATCGCCTTCATCAGCGAAAGGATAGGTATCCTGAATATGAAGGGTCCATATTCCATTCGGATCCTGTCCGTTGTTGACCCGGCCTATCTCACTGAGTGGACGATATGTTCCCGTAAAGGGAGCATTTCCCTGCAAAATGGAAGTAGTGGCATCCTGCCTGAAACAGGTCCAGGTAAAATCATCATTTCCACCGCCTGCTCCTGATACCAGCAGCACTGAGGTACCATCAGGTGCCACCAGGGTAATATCAAGATCGGAATCCCATGTATGCACAATATCGATGCAAACCTCTTCCAACCCGAAAGTGAGTGTATCAATTGATGAGGGCAATCCTGAAACACTTAATGTGAAATCAACACTGTTACCGTTATCCGGAATTGGCCCTCCTGTACCTGTGAATGTTTGAGCAAATGACAGAGAACAGGAGGCTGTAATCAGCCCAATTATTAGATAAAGGTGGCGCATACGTTAAAATATCAGTAAAAATAAAACATTAAACAATGCATGAAGCATTCTGGTTCAGGTGGGACCTGTTATTTTAATTTGCTGTTGTTAGTATGCCGTTCGCTGTCGCGGATGGTTTTCTTTTCCAAACTTGATTTAAAAGCAGTTTCCAGGTCGACACCGGTCTGGTTCGCAAGGCACAATAAAACAAAAAGCACATCCGCCATTTCCTGTCCGGGGTCACGGTTAAGTTCCGAATCTTTAAACGACTGTTCACCATATAACCGGGCCATGATTCGGGCAAGCTCCCCTACCTCTTCAGTAAGTAAAGTCATATTGGTAAGTTCATTAAAATACCGAACACCATGCTGTTTAATCCAGGCATCGACGGTTTGTTGCATTTCTTTCATAGGGATAACGTGACGAGTGGCGAGTGAGGAGTGACGAGTGACGAGTTGAGGTAGCCTGAAATAGGTTGAGGGGGAATTAGTGACGAGTTACGAGTTGCGAGTGACGAGTGGCGAGTTGAGGCCTGAAATAGGTTGACTTTTTTAAAGTGTAATTAATTTTATTCGTCAGAATGAATAATCTTGATATTTAACTTTTTGAATCAATTATGATTGTAACCGGTCCGTCGTTAATGAGTTCTACCTGCATATCGGCACCAAAAATTCCGGAGCGGATTACTTTTCCGGAATGTTGTTCCAATAGCGAAATGAATTTTTCATACAATGGAATGGCTTGTTCGGGCCGGGCTGCTTTTATGTAAGAAGGGCGATTGCCTTTTTTTGTATCTGCGTGGAGGGTAAACTGACTTATGATCAAATAATCGCCGTTAATATCAGCATTTGATAAATTCATCAATCCCTCAGCATCATTAAAAATCCGGAGTTTAGTAATTTTCGAAACTATTTTTGGGATTTCATTTTCTGTATCTGAATTTTCAATTCCAAGCAGAATGAGCATTCCAGTTCCAATCGAAGCATGCACTTTTCCATTAATGGTGACCGATGCACCTGAAACCCGTTGAATGACCACCCGCATGCGATAAAATTACGATTTACCTTTTAAACATAAACAGCCAATGATCAAAATTTCCCGAATGGCATGGAATTTACCTTACAGGATGTGATTTTAATATTCTGCCTATGTCGTTAAATACCAGGTTAACTCCACAACCCTGCGGGTTACTTTTGTTGTTTCTGTTAATTTCTTCCATGATGCTGGTGCTTCCCGGTTGTGGATTTCAATCCAAAATAAAATTATTCAGGGGAGCTTTTGATGCTGCCGGTGAAGGAATCAACAACGATCTTGAAAAACATGTACCCGCAGATGTTACCCCGGTTCTTAACGTTCATTATAATGAATCCGACACCGATGCCTTCCTGGACGTATATTATCCTGTTAACGATACAGGTTGGAACAACCGGCCGGTAATTGTATGGATTCATGGCGGGGGATGGATTGCCGGAAGCAAGGAACAAATTGCCAATTATGCGAAAATTGTTGCCCATAAAGGGTATACGGTTATAACGGTTGAATATTCGCTCGCTCCTGAAAGGAAACACCCTACACCGGTAAGGCAGGTAAATACCGCCTTGGCTTTTTTACTTAAACATGCTGCGAAATACCATGTGAATGCAAAACAGATTGTAATCGCCGGAGACTCGGGAGGGGCGCAGATTGCGGCACAGCTGGGCATCGTTCTATCGGATCCCGCCTATGCGAAAAGACTTGGAATAATTCCTTCGGTATCCCGCTCAGCGATTTCAGGAATGATATTGCATTGCGGAATTTATAATTTATCGAAAGCGGAAAAAGGAAAAGAAGGTGTTATGCTTCGTATGATGATGCGGGCGTATAGCGGCCATAAAATTTATAAGCCAAACTCTTATTTTGGTTTAGGATCAGTTGTGCATCATATACCAGAAAATTATCCCCCGACATTTATTTCAGTAGGCAATAAGGATATTCTTAAAGAACACAGTTATGAACTTGCGAAGGAATTAATCAACAAAGGAATTCCTGTTGACACACTTTTTTTTGAAACAGCAGATGTTTCCCTGAATCATGAATACCAGTTTAATTTAGATGATGAAAGCGGGAAAGTCGCGCTTGAAAAAACTCTTACCTTTCTTAACACACTGTAAAAAATACAATCAAAAATTATTTAAAAATATCCTCATTGTTCAAAATGCTGATATAGCTCGCATAGCGGGTTAGTGCAATTTCGGAATTTTCAATTGCCCATAAAACCGCGCAATCTTTTTCATTTACATGAAGGCAATTACTGAACTTGCAACCCGATGATGCTTTAAAAATTTCAGGAAAGTAATGAGACACTTCATATTTATCGAATTCAATTATCCCAAATTCGCGAATGCCCGGTGAATCGATGATATAGCCTCCACCCGGAAGCGGATGCATTTCTGCAAACGTTGTGGTATGCTTTCCTTTCAGATGCTGGGAAGAAATTTCATTGGTTTTTAAAGTCAGGCCCGGGATTATTTTATTGATTAATGTACTTTTTCCGGTTCCCGAATGACCAGAGAAGAGTGTGATTTTCCCGGAAAGGATTTTCTTTAATTCCCCGAGCGTTTCTTCCTGCATTGCAGAAACAATTATTGCGAGGTTGCCAATATCAATATACATCCCTGCGAGTTCTTCCACATAGGATTTTGTATCCTCATCATACAGATCGGATTTATTGAAAACAACCCCCGAAGGAATGTTATACGCTTCTGCAGTTGAAAGAAACCGATCAATAAAGCCCGTGGAAGTACGGGGGTAAACGGGAGTTGCCACCACCAGAGCCAGGTCCATATTGGTGGCAAGTATTTGTGCCTGGCGGGAGAGATTTACCGACTTACGGATAATATAATTTTTTCGTTCAAGTACTTCGCTTATCATTCCATCTCCCGGTGTACCTTCTTCCTCAAAAATAACCTTATCGCCAACTGCAATAGGATTGGTAGTATCCTTTTCGAGCGTCCGCATTTTACCTTTTACGCGGCAACGGAAAATTTTTCCGGTCTCTGCATGAGCAACCTGGTAAAAACTGCCTGTTGATTTAAGCACCAATCCTTTCATGATAATGGTTATATCCTGAATTCCTGATTAAATATCGCCTGAATGATTTTCAATATTTAATTCTGTAATTTCACCCCCCTGAATTCATTTCAATGTCGGTAAAGGTAAGTCATATCACCAAAATATTTGGCACTCAAAAGGCGCTTGATGACGTAAGCTTTGAAATCGGCTCGGGCCAGGTTATTGGTTTTTTGGGCCCCAATGGGGCAGGAAAGTCAACCATGATGAAGATCATCAGCTGCTATATCCCGCAAAATTCGGGAAGTGCACAGGTGATGGGTTTTGACACCGTTGAACAATCAATTGAAGTCAGAAAACGTGTTGGTTACCTTCCTGAACACAATCCGCTTTACCTCGATATGTATGTAAAGGAATACCTTGGTTTTGTTGCGGGTTTGCATATGAAAACTGCCATGGTTGACCAACGGGTTAAAGAAATGATTGAACTAACCGGATTGGGACTCGAGCAAAAAAAGAAAATCGGTGCATTGTCGAAAGGTTACCGGCAACGGGTAGGCCTTGCACAGGCTATGATTCATAACCCGGAAGTTTTGATTCTTGATGAACCCACATCCGGGCTTGACCCGAATCAACTGGTGGATATACGAAATCTGATCAGTGATATCGGGAAACAAAAAACAGTGATTCTATCCACGCACATCATGCAGGAAGTTGAGGCCATATGCAATCGTGTGATCATAATTAACAAAGGAAAAATTGTTGCCGATGATCTTACCGGTGTGATCCAGCAAAAAGCCCATCCTGAAAGCATACTGGAAGTTGAATTTGAAACACCGGTCAACGCCGGACTATTACAAACTTTGAAAGGAATTTCACGAATTGAATCACCCGGCAAAAATATATATCGTCTTCACTCCCCTGCCGGTACCGACCTGCGAAGCGATCTTTTTGAATTTGCCGTGAAAAATAATCTGAAAGTACTTGCCATGCGTAAAACGGAAAGTACGCTGGAAGAAGTTTTTCACCTTCTTACGGGAAACAAATAACTGCTTCACCTTTATCACCACAACCTGCCAATAAATGTGAAAGGCAATTTGGTATTTCTTCTAAAGATAGTATAATTTTGAGGTTGAATTGAATAATTTATTTGTAAGCAGCTTGTGAAATAAAAATTAAATAAATAATGCCATGAAATTACGTTTATACATTTTGCTTGTTATACTGACTGTTGGGTCTGCCACCCGCCTCAACGCCCAATGTACGTTTGACCCTACCGTTACAGGTGATACGCTGTTATGTCCGAATGAAACAGGAATTCTTACAACTCAAGTATATGATTCTTACCAGTGGTACAAACGCCCCTTATTTGGCGGATCGGCTCAGCCCATACCAGGTGCAATGAGTCAAACACTCACTATAGATGCTGCTAATGATGCTGCAAATTATTTTTCAGTAGAGGCCACATTGAATGGGTGTGCTGAAATGTCACCGGAAGTTTTGGTCGACAGCTGGGTGTTTTTGTTCCCTTATACAATTATTGAAGGTGATTATACCATTGGATCGATGGGGGAATTAATTTTATGCCAGGGTGATACTATTTTCCTGATAAGCGGGATGCCTTACGATACTAATTTACAGTGGTACGACAATGGAAATCCTATTGCAGGAGCCAATAATGATACGTTATTTGTTACCACAGCAGGTTCCTATACCTTTTCAGGATCTCCTTCTATTTGCCCGAATTACAACCAGAACCAATTTATTCCGTCTGATGTAACGGTAATAACATGTCCGACAGGCCTGGCCGAAAGCCCGGGTTATGAAGTGGGGATTATTCCAAATCCCGGAACAGATCGGGTTAGCGTACGATTTGCCGGCTGTGAAATGATTGACATTTTTGATGCTACCGGGAAATTAGTGCTTTCAGATGCCACTCAACGTGATAAGATAAACCATGAGATTGACATTTCTTCCCTTGCCAGGGGGCTTTATACCGTTCGTGTTCAAAAAGATGGGATATTTAAGGGAGCCATCCTGATAAAAGATTGATGTAATTCCCTGATCGGATGATTAAATATCGGGAAGTGTTTATAAAACTTTGCTGCTTTGGTAGAAGTTGAAAGGTGAATTTCCTAATTTTGCACCTCCGAATCCGCCTGCCGGCCTTTGCGGGATATTGTTGAATTTACATCATAAAACATCTTATTAAACACAAATGGCTTACCTGTTCACCTCAGAATCAGTTTCAGAAGGACATCCTGACAAAGTTTCGGATCAGATCTCAGATGCATTAATCGATTATTTTCTTGCCTACGATCCTATGTCGAAGGTGGCCTGCGAAACGCTGGTTACCACCGGCCAGGTTATTCTTGCCGGAGAAGTAAAGTCAGAAGCTTATCTTGATGTGCAGGAGATTGCACGCGAAGTGATTCGGCAAATCGGTTACACAAAAAGTGAATACATGTTTGAAGCCAATTCGTGCGGCGTTTTATCTGCCATTCACGAACAGTCTCCCGATATTAACCAGGGTGTAGTGCGTCGTAAACCTGAAGATCAGGGTGCCGGCGATCAGGGCATGATGTTCGGTTATGCCAGCCGCGAAACCGATAATTACATGCCCCTTCCATTGGAACTGGCCCATTCACTTTTATATGAACTGGCAGCCATCCGTAAAGAAGGAAAAGTTATGAAATACCTTCGCCCGGATTCAAAAAGCCAGGTGACTATTGAATACAATGATGCAAATGTTCCGCAGCGCATTGATACCATCGTAATTTCAACGCAGCACGATGATTTCGCAAACGAAAAAGCCATGCAGGCTGAAATTAAAAAGGATGTGATCAACATTCTGATTCCACGGGTGATGAAAAAATTGCCGAAAAGGGTTCAGGCCATGTTCAATGATAAAGTGAATTACCTTGTGAATCCAACCGGCAAATTCGTAATCGGTGGTCCCCATGGAGATACCGGTTTAACCGGCCGTAAAATTATTGTAGATACCTACGGTGGAAAAGGTGCTCATGGCGGTGGTGCTTTTTCAGGAAAAGATCCTTCTAAAGTTGATCGTTCTGCTGCCTATGCAACCCGTCATATTGCCAAGCATCTTGTTGCTGCCGGTATTTGCGACGAAGCACTGGTGCAGGTGGCGTATGCAATTGGCGTTGCACAACCCGTTGGTTTGTATGTAAACACCTATGGAACTTCAAAAGTAGATTTGAGCGACGGACAAATAGCGGCAGTGATTGCCAAAATGAAAGAATTCGATATGCGCCCTTATTTTATTGAACAACGGTTTAAACTTCGTACTCCTATTTACAGCGAAACAGCCGCCTATGGTCATATGGGACGTATTACTAAGGAAGTTACCAAGGTTTTCAATAAAGGAAAGAAAACAGAGAAAAAAATTAAAGTTAAATTGTTCCCCTGGGAAGAACTCAATAATATTGACAAAGTAAAAGCGGCTTTTGGAATGAACAAGGCCAGTGCCAACGGAAAAAGTGTTAAAAAAACTGCGGTAATCGCATAACTAAAGAAGGCCGGTTCACAACACCGGCCTTTTTGTTTAAAGGAGACTCACGCCGGCTCTCACACATGAAATACGGGGGAGTTTTGAAGTATGCTGACGATAATTGATTCGTAATTAGTTCCTCCATTCGAAATATGAAAAGTTCAGAGTCGCCTGCAGTAAAATGGATGCTTATGATCGCACTCAGTCTTATCTGGGGAAGTTCGTTCATCCTCATGAAACGGGGACTTGAAGATTTTACTCCCTACCAGGTTGCTGCTATTCGCATGACTGCTGCTTTTTTATGTCTCTTCCCTTTTGTGATGTTGCATGCTTCAAAAATTCAGCGTCACCAGTGGAAATACATTTTTGCGACGGGTTTGCTGGGGAATGGAATTCCGGCATTTTTATTTAGTCTTGCTCAAACTGAAGTACCCAGCTTTTTGGCAGGAATGCTGAATTCACTGACGCCTGTTTTTACCATGGCCATCGGGTATTTTATTTTCAAAAACCAGGTCTCGGCAGGCAAGGTGATTGGTGTAGGGCTAGGACTGGCCGGGGCCGTAGGTATGATTATGGTTACTGCGGGAGGTACTATCGGACCGGTTTCGTGGTTCCCCGTTTTAATAGTGATTGCCACCTTTTGTTACGGCTTAAGTGTGAATATTATCAAAAACAAACTTCGGGATGTGGCCGCGGTTAATATCTCCGGTTTTGCATTACTTATTGTAGGCCCTCCTACGGGAATATACCTGTTCATGACGGATTTTACCAGCCGGTTATCTGAAAATCCTCATGCACTGGTTTCATTAGGATATATTTTGCTACTTGGAATATTCGGAACCGCAATTTCAATTGTTGTATTCAACAGGCTGATTAAAACCTCCGGTGCTTTGTTCGCTTCTTCTGTTACCTATATGATTCCTATTGTGGCAATGTTATGGGGAGTAGCCGATGGTGAAAAAATAGGGGTGTGGCACCTGGTTGCAATGGGGGCTATTTTAGGAGGAGTGTACCTGATTAATCATGCCAGCAAACCGGAACCTGCAAAATCCTGATTTTTTTAACCTGATAATTGGTATTTTAAATCAACCTTCGTACATTTGCATCCCCTGAATAAAACCGGGGTCTTAATTATCTTAAATACAATATAATGTACGCAATTGTAACAATCGCTGGGCAGCAAATGAAAGTATCTGAAAATGATACAGTTATAGTTCACCGCCTGAACGCGAAAGAAGGAGACAAAGTTGAATTTGACCAGGTTTTAATGGTAGAAAACGGTGGAAAACACCAAATGGGTTCGCCTCTTTTAAGCGGTGCACTTGTTTCGGCTACCGTAGTTTCTCACCTTAAAGGAGATAAAGTGATCGTTTTCAAGAAAAAAAGAAGAAAAACGTATCAGAAATCCAATGGCCATCGTCAGCAGTTTACCAAAATTCAAATTGCCGGAATTTCAATTTAATTTATTCAGAACCAGATAATACAAATATAAAATGGCACATAAAAAAGGAGTCGGTAGTTCTAAAAACGGACGTGAATCGCATAGCAAACGACTCGGTATTAAAATATTCGGCGGTCAGATCGCTATTGCGGGAAATATTATTGTTCGCCAGAGAGGAACTAAACACATGGCATCTGAAGGTGTTGGTATCGGAAAAGATCACACGTTGTTCGCTTTGCGCGATGGTGTTGTTACTTTCCGCAAAAAAGCCGATGATAAATCTTATGTTTCCGTTCAGCCTTTTGAACAAAACTAAAATATTGTGAATGATTGAAAGCCTTCCGGATTCGGAGGGCTTTTTTTTGTTTCGCTTTTTGCAGCTTGTGGTAAAATTATTCCGATGCAGTATTTATAAATTTAATGAACGGCATCATCGCTGAATAAACAGTTGCGCATTTTTTTACAAGGTTTTTGTTGACGAAGTCCTTGTCGTCGAGTGAAGTTTCCACAATAAAACTTGTTTGACGAAGATGGTCAATCGCGGGATTAGTTGATTCATATCCCTTGGGTGTTGTTTTCAACCGGGTATCAGACAGTTCATCAAACAATTTCCGGAAAGGTTTTGCCTGAAGAATCTGATCAAACTCTGCAAAATTATAATCAATCTCCTGCCGTATAGCTTTTAGCTGCGGTGCTTCCGGCATCCAGCAACCACCGGCAATGAATCCGGAACCCGGTTCCACCTGGATGTAAAATCCAGCTTTATCCGATTTCTTCCCTCCTTCCGCAAAGTAAGCCCCCATATGAGTTTTGTACGGAAGTTTATTTTTTGAAAAACGAACATCGCGGTAGATGCGAAAAACACAGTTCTTAACTTCCAGACTTCCAAGTGCGGGATTTATTTTTGTTAATTCTTTCAGCAACGCAGCGGCAAAGGTGTCAACATCCGATTTCGCCAATTCATACTTACCCCTGTTTTTCTCAAACCATTCACGGTTATTATTTCTCTTTAGAGCTTTAAGGAAAGCAAGTGTTGATGGCTGAAGCATAATGGCAATTAAATCTGAATTAAAATTTACATTGACGAACCCGGCAATTTCCCGGCTTCAACAACCGTTTTTGCCGGTTTGCGCAGTGCCGACCTCTAATTTAATAAAATAAAAAACATTTTGCCGGCCTTGCGCAAAGCACCGGCTGTTATAAGCTGGCGTATATTTACGTATTTTTAATTATGACTGATTTTATGTAGTCGTACTTTTCGTACTTCTTTATTTTATCTTTTTCCTTCAATAGTTCATTTAGATCATTCTTTATTTGGATATAATACCAAACTTCTGGAGGTGTATGAGAAAATGAACTTAGTTTAAAAACCAAATCATTATTTAATTTTCTATCCCCAATTAAATATTTATATAAATTAGTATCTTTCATTTCAAAGATGTTCGCTAATTCTTTTTGGGTTATTTTTAATGTTCTTAAATAAAGTTTAACAAAATCTATAATTCTCATGTTCTTTTCTATCTGATCTTTTTCTATATAATCTTCAATTTGAAATTGAATAGAAAGAAGTTCATTTCTAAGTATTCTTTCCGTAGTTTGTTTTTGAGACTCGGATAAAATAAATTTATTTAATTTTTCATGCTTATCGCTATTCCAGATTTCATTAACTTTTAATTCTTTTGTTGTTTTATTTATTTTATTTTTGAGAGTTTTCATCGATGTAGTTTTTTGAAGTACGTATATAAATTTTCAGCTGATCAACTTAAATATGTTTTAATTAAAGATTCTCCATCTTCGGGTATAATATACATTGTTGTAGTTTTTTCCAATCTTTTTGCTCTATATTTAGAGCTATATAACTTCATTAATTTTTCTTCTTCTTCCTTGTTTTCTTCTTGGACATCAAAGGCTAACCAACCGTTATATGGACCTTTCCCATGAATGAAACTTAGCCTACATGCATAAGCGATTAAACAACCTGCAACTAAATCGTATTGTTTATCACTTCCTTTATTATGTGGTGCTACTTCTACAAATGCCATATATGGTTCGCTTTTGTCAAGCATTTTGTAAACTAAACAACCCTCAATGATATCAGGCGTTTCAATTGTTACAAGAGCATATGTAAATGTATTGGGTGATTTCGAATGATTGTTAAAGTTAAATCGCCAACCATCATGAATAGATGGCAACTTAACCTTTTGACCTTCGAGTATTTCAGAATCAATTTCGCACTTTTCTTTATCAAGTAGTTTTACTTTCACATCTCAAAAATTGAAACAGTAAAGTTAATAAATATATTATACAAAACGTATAATATTATACAAAATGTATTACATATGGATAAAATTATGTTGTTGGTATTCAATTAAATACAAAAATAGTGTTTAAAACCAGAAGATTACACATGAAAAGGGCGGTCAAAAGTTAGCTAATAGCTGGTGTATGATCGACAGTTTTGTACGCCCAAAATTATCCTTATTTTATCGATAAAGGATTTTGCAAAATGAGAGCTCCTGCGCTTGCTGCAACGGTAACATTGCATTTATAAACCACGCATAATGTTACCTTTGCAGTAAATATTATTTTATGTTACAGCTGCATACCATTCGTGAAAATAAGGACGAAGTTGTTAAACGCCTGGGTATTAAAAATTTTCCAGCTAACGAATTGATTGATAAGGTTATAGACATTGATATGCAACGTCGTTCATCACAGGCAGAACTTGACTCGCTGCTGGCTGCACAAAACACATTGGCCCGGCAGGTTGGTGATCTGTTTAAAAGCGGGAAAGAAGCTGAAGCAAATGATCTCAAAAATAAAAGCACAGCTCTTAAAGAGGAATCAAAAATAATTTCTGACAAACTTGATTCCCTTGAAAAGGAACTTAATGATATTCTATTAATAATTCCGAATCTTCCATCTCCACAGGTTCCTGCAGGAAAAACACCGGAGGATAACGAAGTTGTTTATGAATCACCCGGCCAGTTGCCTGAACTTCCTGCCGGCTCACTCCCCCACTGGGAACTTGCTGCAAAATATGAACTGATCGATTTTGAACTTGGTGTTAAACTAACCGGTGCAGGGTTTCCCGTTTACAAAGGTAAATGTGCCAGATTGCAACGAGCCCTTATTAATTTCTTCCTCGACAAAGCCACTGAAGCGGGTTATAATGAAGTACAACCTCCCATCCTGGTTAATGCGGATTCAGGATTCGGTACAGGGCAACTTCCCGATAAGGAAGGACAGATGTACCATGTAGGCATTGATAACCTTTATCTTATTCCTACTGCTGAAGTTCCCGTAACCAATATTTTCAGGGATGTGATTTTAAAAAGCGAAGACCTTCCTGTTAAAACAACTGCGTATACTCCGTGTTTCAGAAGAGAGGCCGGTTCGTATGGAAAAGATGTCCGGGGACTTAACCGGCTGCACCAGTTCGATAAGGTAGAAATTGTACAGGTTGCTCATCCTGATGATTCGTATAAGATTCTGGAAGACATGAGAAATTATGTTGCACATTTATTGCAATTGCTCGAACTCCCATTCCGTACATTAAAATTATGTGGAGGTGATATGAGTTTTGCTTCGGCGTTGACCTATGACATGGAAGTTTATTCAGCAGCACAAAAACGCTGGCTTGAAGTAAGTTCAGTTTCCAATTTTGAGACATTTCAATCGAATCGTCTAAAATTACGCTTCCGCGAAGGACAGGGAAAGCCCCAGCTTGCGCATACACTAAATGGCAGTGCTTTGGCGTTACCCCGTATTGTGGCTGCATTATTGGAAAATAACCAAACGCCCGACGGAATTGTTATCCCGAAAGTACTCATTCCCTATACTGGGTTTACTATCATTAACTGATCATGAATTTAATTCGCCTGCTGTTTTTGTTTTTACTAATCCCACTGATCAGTGCCGGCCAGGGACAAAATAACATTGACCTTGCGAACCAGTATGCATCAACGGGTGATTATGAGAAGGCTGCTGTATATTTTGAAAAATGGTATTCCGCCGACCCATACAGTGCCTATGCACCTTACCTCAATTGCCTCATTGCATTAAAAGATTATGACAAGGCCGAAAAGCTGGTGAAAAAGCAGGTTAAAAAAATGCCAACCAATGCTGTGTTATGGGTCGATATGGGTACACTTGCCGAATTACAGGACAAAAACGACCAGGCAAAAGATCATTATGAGAAAGCAATTAAATCATTGTTCCCCGATGTACAGCAGGTACTTTCACTCGGATCTGCTTTTGTTGAAAAACGTAAATTAGAATATGCTGAAACAACTTTTCTTGAAGGAAGAAAAATGCTTGCTGATGTGTATCCGTTCAGTTTTGAACTCGCCGACGTATATGCACAGCGTTCTATGCCTGATAAAATGATTTCAGAATATCTGAACCTGCTTGAATTCAATGAGAGTTATTTGCCAAATATCCAGGCCATCCTGCAAAACAAAATGGCTTTTGATACCCAGGGAGGCTTAAATGATGTGATACGAACTGCTTTACTGCGAAAGGTGCAGCGGGGAAATCAGAAACCGGTTTACAATGAGCTTTTATACTGGCTGTTATTACAGGAAAAAGATTTCAGCACCGCACTGATACAGGCCAAAGCCCTTGATAAACGTAATGATGAAAATGGTTCACGCCTGGTAAACCTTGGTAAATTATGTGTTACCAATTATGAATACGCTGTCGCGGAAGAATGTTTTCAATACGTTATTGCCAAAGGAAGCATGAATCCCAATTATATTGCAGCAAGAATGGAACTGATTGCTTCAAGGGATCAGAAAATAACCACTGAAGGCGCTTATGCGAAAGAAGATATTCTGAAACTCGAACAGGAATACGAAATTACACTTGCCGAACTTGGAAAGAACCAGATAACAGCCCCTTTGATCAGCAAGTATGCGCATCTTAAAGCATTTCATTTAGATAAAATTGATGAATCGATTTCGCTACTTGAAGAAACCATTGCACTACCGCGTATCAGTCCCATATTTTCTGCTCAATGCAAACTGGAATTAGGCGACATTCTTATTTTGAAAGGAGATGTGTGGGATGCTTCACTGCTGTATTCACAGGTTGATAAGGATTTTAAAAATGATGCGATCGGTCGTGAAGCCAAGTTCAGGAATGCGAGATTATCGTATTACATGGGAGAATTTGAATGGGCTGCTGCACAACTGAATGTTTTAAAGGCCGCCACTTCACAACTCATTTCGAATGATGCCATGTCGCTTGGTTTATTAATTATGGATAACCTTGGTCTCGACAGCGACAGCAATGCCGCTCCTTTATTATTTTACAGCCGGGCAGATCTATATGAATTTTGCAATCGCAATGATGCAGCGCTGGCTACAATTGATTCCATGCTTGTTGAATTTCCTTCGCATAGCTTAAGTGATGAAGCCTGGTTTAAACAGGCAGGTATTTATGTAAAAAAGGGAAATTATAAACTGGCTGCGGAAAAGTATATGCAGGTCTTTGAAATCTATCCTGATGATATTCTTGGAGATGATGCATTATACAGACTTGGTTTATTGACTGAAAATAATCTGAAAGACAAGATAAAAGCCCGCGAGTTGTATGAAATGCTTCTCACAAAATACCCGGGCTCACTGTATGCAGTGGATGCACGAAAGCGGTTTCGTACATTACGGGGTGATGGCGTTAACTGACGACACGCTAAAAAAGCAATTGGTAATTAGTAGTACACTTGATTTTTTCTTATTACATCACAAACTTGTTCCTATGATCATTTATAACGTTACTGTAAATATAAATCACGATGTGCATGACGAATGGTTGCAATGGATGAAAGCAGTGCACATTCCTGATGTTCTCAATACCGGGATGTTTGTTGAGAGTAAAATGCTCCGGCTGCTGGGTGATGAAGATTCGGGAGGCACAACGTATGCAATCCAGTATACGCTTAACACGATGCAGGATTATGAACGCTATCAGAAAGAATTTGCACCATCCCTGCAAAAGGAAGTAGCGGATAGGTACAAAGATAAATTTGTTGCATTCAGAACATTATTGGAAACCGTTTAAATGATGCGACTGCTTATACTTTTGCCACTACTCCTGATTCCGGAATTCTTTCAGGCTGAAACAACAAGTGATGGCCGGAAACTTTTCGACAGCATGATGGCTGCTATGGAAAAAGTGAGAACCTGCACATATGTGCTGAATGTTGATGAACGTGTTTTTGGAAAGTTAGGAAGTGCGCAATATCTTGCCAAGGTCAATGTTGCTCCACTTCAGATATATACCTACTCCGTTCATCCCAATCCGGGAGCTGAAGCTTTGTATGTTGAAAACAGCAACAACAATAAAATCCTGATAAATCCAAACAAGTTTCCCTATATCAACCTGAGTCTTTCTGTTAACAGCATGTTATTGAGAAAGCCCCATCAGTTTAATATTTTACAAATGGGATTCTCCTATTTTCATGGTATTCTTAAAAAAAATATTGTCAAAAACAGTGAACAGTTTTACAAATCCTTAACCCAGAAAGCTGATATTGTTCACAACAAAAAAGAATTTCACGTTCTTGAAATCAACAATCATAGTTTCGGGTATGTAAATTACAAAGTAAAGCCGGGAGAAAACGTTACCGAAATTGCTGATAAACTCCTGGTAAATGATCACATGATTCTTGAAATTAACGATGGCATTGATGATTATGATGATGTTAAAGCGGGCCAGATTATAAAAGTTCCAAACAGCTTTGCTAAAAAAATAATCTTATATATTGATAAGATTACTCACTTGCCATTGGTACAAATAATTTATGATGATAAAGGTTTTTATACAAAGATCGAATTCTCTTCCTTTATTTTAAACCCTGTGATCCATCCCAATGAATTCACCCGGCATTACCCAAAATATAAATTTTGATGCGCGCCCCGGTACGACCCTTGAAAGGACTGGGTCAGCATTTCCTGAACAGTCCTGAAACCGCCGCGAAAATTGCAGGTTCACTCACACGGAGTGATGCTTATGACCAGGTGCTTGAAATTGGGCCCGGTACAGGAGTACTGACAGAACACCTGCTTCATTATACAACGAAAAAATTATTCTGCATTGAAGTTGATGACCGGTCAGTTCAATACCTGGTAACCAATTTTCCACAACTTCATGATTTTATTATTTACGACGATTTTTTACATGCTTCTCTCCGGGAGCTTAACGAAAAACCGTTTGCAGTAATTGGAAATTTCCCTTATAACATTTCATCGCAGATTTTATTTCGTGTGCTCGACATGTATGAACGGGTACCTGAATTAGTAGGCATGTTTCAAAAAGAAGTTGCCATGCGAATTGCCTCTGGTCCGGGATCAAAGGATTATGGAATTCTGAGTGTGTTGTTACAGGCGCATTATGACATTGAATATCTATTCACCGTGCCGCCGGAAGTTTTTATTCCTCCACCCAGGGTGCAATCGGGTGTGATTCGCATGATTCTCAAAAAAGATCCTCAATTACAATGCGATCCTGTAGTTTTCAAAAAAATTATAAAAACCGGATTTAATCAGCGCCGCAAAACACTCAGGAATTCACTGAAATCTCTTTTACCAATTGATCGCACAGATATCCCCTATCTCGACAAAAGGCCGGAGCAGTTGCATTACACTCAGTTCGTGGAGCTGGCCTTGTTGATGGCTTAGCGAAAAACAACTGCCTGCCGTTGCTGCCGCGCAGGATCTAGGTTCGATAAATCGAACCTAGATCCTGCGCAGATAAATTAGTGGATCTCCGATCCAATTTAAATATGCAAACGTGGATCGGAGATCCACATATTTTGTCGTGCAGGAGTACAGCCCGACTATCGTCGTGCTTAGATCCCGCACGGCGGGACAGCGGGCTCAGTTCCCGTACAGCGGGTACCGCCATGCGGGAACTGCTGGATCTTTTTTCAAGAACATGTCACTTTACACTTGCCACTTGTCACTCATTTAACTACTTTTGCCCCAGCATCTAAAGCTTGTTAGGTGAGGTTACTGAATGAACAAAGGCTGCTGCCCGGAAATGTCGAGAGACGCCAATGGGTAGAACAGGCATGGTCGAAATAAGGCTTTGCATAAGGCAGCTTCCCCGATTAATTAGGGATAAGTCATTCTGAACTAAAACTCAACGAGGAGCTTTTGTTGACTGAATTCATTGAAACGGTTGGTAGTTGCCTGTTTTAACAACAGGTTTTTTACTGTCACACTTTGCTTTTTTTAAGGATTCGTTTTCACCAGCTTCTTTAACAATCATAGCTGCCGTGAAAATTATGGAAATCGAAGCATATAAATCAGACATCCAGGGATTGCTCGAAACCCGCAACATGCAGGGCCTTAAAACGCTGCTTGAAGACTGGTTGCCCGAGGAACTTGCTTTGCTGTGCGACGATATGTCGGTTGATGACATTGCCCAGGTTTTCAAAGCCATTGACCGCGACAGGGCAGTTACTACTTTTGAAAATATTGATATTTCCAATCAGAAACTCCTGGTTGATGAATTGCCCAATCGATTATTGTCGTTAATACTGAATGATATGTCGGCCGATAACCGGACGGCACTTTTGGAGGAACTCAACTCAGAACAGTTAAACAAACTCTTAAAACTTCTTACTCATAAAGAAAGGCTGATTGCCCTTTCCCTGCTCGGGTATCCTGAAAACTCCATTGGTCGTTTGATGACTCCGGAGTACATGACCGTAAGGCAATACTGGACCATGAGTGAAGTACTGAATCACATCCGTGAAAACGGTGAAAGCAGTGAAACTCTGGATATACTTTATATCGTTGATGAAAAAGGATATCTTATTGATGACATTAAAATTGGTGAAATATTACTGGCACCACTTAATGACCTGGTGAGTGATTTGATGGATGGAAAACGTACTGCATTATTGGTAACCGATGATGAAGAAGTTGCCATTAAAACATTTACCGAATTTAATCGTGTAGCCCTGCCCGTTACCGATGCTCACGGTTTGTTATTGGGTATTGTTACCATTGATGATGTACTTGAACTGGCCAAGAAAGAGGACACGGAAGATATCCAGAAACTTGGAGGTGTGGAAGCATTTGAAGAGCCGTACATGGAAATGCCGGTGTTCAGAATGATACGCAAACGGGCACCCTGGCTCATCATCCTGTTCTTCGGTGAATTACTAACGGCATCGGCTATGGCCTTTTTTGAACACGAAATTGCACGAGCCGTTGTGCTAGCATTATTCATTCCGCTAATTGTGTCGAGTGGCGGTAATTCCGGTTCACAGGCTGCCACGCTTATCATTCGTGCCATGGCATTGGGTGAAGTAACAATACGTGACTGGTATCGTATTTTGCGAAGAGAGATTGTTTCAGGAATTGTGCTGGGCTTGATGCTTGGAGTCCTTGGTTTTACCCGGATTGCAGCATGGAGTATTTTTACCGATCTGTATGGGCCGCACTGGATGTTTATCGCCCTTACTATTGGCTTTTCCTTAACGGGAGTTGTGTTGTGGGGAAGTCTGATGGGTTCAATGCTGCCATTACTTCTTAAGCGCCTTGGAGCGGATCCCGCCACTTCCTCGGCCCCTTTTATTGCAACTCTGGTTGATGTTACCGGGTTACTCATTTATTTCAGCCTTGCGGCGATGCTGTTAAGCGGCACATTATTATAATTATTAATCCATGAAAGGCAACGTTTTATTTATTGATACTGTGCATCCTGTACTGCAGTTCCAGCTCGAACAAAATGGCTGGTCGTGTGTTGATGGCACAAACTGGAAAGAAGAAAGAATACTTGCAGAAATAAAAAATGTAAGTGGCATTGTAATAAGAAGCCGTTTCATGCTGGATGCCGCATTTCTGAAAGGAGCAGTGCAATTAAAATTTATTGCACGTGCAGGAGCCGGTATGGAAAACATTGATGTAACTGTGGCAGAATCGATGGGAATCATTTGTTTGAATGCACCCGAAGGTAACAGGAATGCCGTAGGGGAACATGCAGTGGGTATGTTACTGGCATTGCTTAATAACCTTGTCAATGCCGACCGTGAAGTGAGGGAAGGTAACTGGTTCAGGGAAGAAAACCGGGGTGTGGAACTCGAAGGCAAAACAATTGGTATAGTTGGTTTTGGTAACACAGGAACTGCATTCGCACGCAAGCTCAGCGGATTTGATGTAACTATGCTTGCCTATGATCCTTACACAAAAGTGGATACTAAAAAATTTCCGGATGTTAAGCAGGCACAAATGGAAGAGCTCTTTCTGAATTGCGATATACTTTCATTACATGTTCCACTTACAACACTTACCTCCTACCTTGTAAACGATGAATACCTCTCCAACTTTTCCAAACCTGTTTATCTTGTAAACACTTCACGTGGAAAAGTGGTTAATACCAAAAGTGTTGTTAAAGCACTGGAGCATGGAAAAATTAAAGGTGCTGCATTGGATGTGCTGGAATTTGAAAGTTTATCATTTGAAAATCTTTCAAAGGAACAACAACCTGACGCATTTCAAAAATTAAGAACGCTTAAAAATGTGATTCTTTCTCCTCACATTGCCGGCTGGACTGTAGAATCGCATCGCAAAATATCAGAGGTGCTGGCCGAAAAAATTATTGCGCTGTAACCCCGACGGGGTGGCACCACCCCGTTGGGGTTACCTTGCTGCGTTCCTAAGCAGCAGGAAGCCGCAAACGCTTGCAAGGAGCGATGCGAGCAGGATACCGAATTTTGCATGAAGTATAAGCTCTTCATCTGTAAATGCCAGTCCGGCAATAAACAGTGACATTGTAAATCCCACACCCGCCAGGAAACCTGCCCCTAAAATGTGGCGGTTGTTGACTCCTTCAGGCAGCTGGGCCCATTTCATTTTTGTAAATAAATAAACCATCCCGGTAACACCCACCACTTTGCCAACCAGGAGCCCAAGAAAAACACCGATTGTAACCGGGCTTAATAGAACTTCACCGAGGTTATCGGGCAACACAATGCCGGCATTGCTTAATGCAAATATGGGCATAATGATAAATGCAACAAGTGGATGCAAAGCATGCTCCAGCCGCTGTAAAGGTGTTAAAGCCTCCTTGGAAATATCACGGATCTTCTGCAAAATATCATGTTGTTCAGGAGTGACGGTAGGCACATCATTCGGGTCAGCTTTTCTGAATTTAACCAATAGCTTTTCTACATTCGCAATAAAACCTGTTTCCGAAATTTTAACATTTGCAGGAATGGTGAATGCAGCGAGAACTGCAGCAATTGTTGCATGCACTCCTGATAAAAGAAACGCAAGCCACAAGCCGCCGATACCTACTACTGCATAAAAGGTTGTACTTCTGACTCCAATTTTATTTGCCGTGATTAACACCAGCAGAAAAATTCCCCCTGAAATAAGGCTGCTGAGGTCAATAGATGAAGTGTAAAAAAATGCGATCACGAGTACCGCACCAATATCATCGGCTATGGCAAGTGCTGTAAGAAAAATTTTCAGTGTGAGTGGTACCTTATCTCCTAACAGGTAAATGACACCAAGTGCAAATGCGATATCGGTTGCCATGGGAATTCCCCATCCTCCTGCAGCTTCACCTGAATTATTAAATGCCAGGTAAATTAATGCAGGAACAACCATACCTCCTATTGCAGCACCAACGGGCAGCATTGCTTTTTTTGTTTCATTCAGCTCACCCGCAATAATTTCTCTTTTTAATTCCAGTCCAACAACAAAAAAGAAAATTGCCATCAAACCGTCATTGATCCAATGATGAAGACTTTTGGTCAGATATACACCATTGAATCCGAAACCGAATTCCATTTCCCAGAAATGATGAAAAGCATCTGACCAGGGGGAATTGGATACGATCATTGCAATAATAGCCGCAGAAAATAAAATAATTCCACTGGTAGCACTATTGCTGATAAACCGCTGAATGGGTTCTATGATCCACTTTTCTACCGGTTCTTTTTTAAAATATTCATCACTCATAAAAGTCGTTTTTGGTCACAACGGCAAGATAAGAATTCTAAATTATTCCTGCTCCTAAAAAGAGTGCAAATACAATGAGCATGGCTGCCACAACCATGTGAATTGATTTAAGTGTCATCTTTTTGAGGAACCTGTTACCCGTGTATGCTCCTGCGAAAGCAGCCAGAACAGCCGCTGTCAGCAATAGGTAATTTATAGTGAGGCGTATCCCGGGAAGGTTTATAAAATAAACTGACAACCTCGAAAAATCAACCATGCAGGCTATGGCAACACCTGTTGCGATGAAAGTTTCTTTACTCAAACCAAGTTTTATAAGAAACGCACTGCGCAGAGCACCCTGGTGACCGGAAAGACCACCAAAAAATCCGCTGAGCATTCCTCCTGCCGGCAGCATATGTTTTGCCCGGAAATTAAAATTCAGTAATGCAGGAAACATTTCAAGAAGAGAAAATATCAATAACAGGAAAGCAATTACAAGTTTGACAGGTTCAATCGAAAAAGTCTTTTCCATTACAGTGTACGTAAGCAGCGGAGGCAGTTGCGATACTTCAGTAAACAACCATGCCCCTGCCAATGCTGCAATAACCGATGGAATTCCGAACCGCAATACTATATTCCTGTCGGCATGGCGAATTGTGAGCAACAATTTAAATAAGTTGTTCATGAAATGTACAATGGCAGTCATAAGAATTGCAAGTTCTATCGGGAAGAAAATTCCGAATACAGGAACCAACAAGGTTCCTAATCCGAACCCCGAAAAAAAAGTGAGGAGCGAACCAATAAATGCCGCAATGCAGATAATGAGATAATCCATAACAGCTATTACTAAAAGCGTTTGAAGACAGGTTGGGAAAGTTGCTACCTGATAAAATGATCCACAAAAATAACAATCAAATTATATCCTATAAAAAAACCCTCCCGGTTTTCCGGAAGGGCTTACTAAATATTTAATGGAACATATTATTCAAAATATGTTCTGAGCAGACGACTTCGTGAATTATGACGCAAACGTTTAATCCCATTGTCTTTGATCTGGCGCACTCTTTCGCGGGTCATTTCCAGTTTCATACTGATTTCTTCAAGGGTATGTGCACGCTGGTGTCCGATTCCATAAAATAATTTCAAAACATCACTCTCCTTCGGAGGAAGTGTGTTGAGCGACCTGATAATATCCTGTTGCATGGATTCCGCAATCATGGCTGTATCGGCAGATGGAGAATTAGGGTTGGAAAGCACGTCAAGCAGATTACTCTGATCATCTTTTGAATCAAAAGGTGCATCTACTGAAACAGCTCTTCCTGAAACACCTAGTGTATCAGAAACCTGATCCTCAGACATTTCCAGAATCTGAGATAATTCTTCCGCGCTTGGCTCACGCTCATATTTCTGCTCCAATTGCACAAAAGCTTTTTTAATTTTATTAAGGGCACCGAGTTTATTCAACGGTAACCTGACAATCCTGGCCTGTTCTGCCAAAGCCTGTAAAATTGACTGACGAATCCACCATACTGCATAAGAGATAAATTTGAACCCCTTGGTTTCATCAAACTTCTTAGCGGCCTTAATTAATCCAAGATTTCCTTCATTAATCAAATCAAGTAAGCTAAGTCCCTGATTCTGATACTGTTTTGCAACGGATACTACGAATCGCAGGTTAGCCCTTACCAGTTTATCCAGTGCTGCTGCATCCCCTGTTCTGATCTTCTGCGCTAAAATTGGCTCTTCGGAAGGTGCGATCATCTGCTCCTTACCAATCTCCTGGAGGTATTTTTCCAGTGAGGCACTGTCACGATTGGTTATAGAAGGCGTAATTTTTAATTGTCTCATGCGTGTTGGGGTTTATACTATGGATCGATTAATCTGTAACAAATTTAGTGCCACTTGGTTTACGTTTTCACAACATAATTGTGAATGCAAAATTACCGGATTTTACCCTGTTCTCAACAGAAACAGCTTTAAAAAATTGTATGTGTTGATTACTTTTTTACCAATTGTTAATAAACCATGAAAAGGAAATAAATTTTGAATGATTTCGATTTAAGCTGAAATCAGAAAACCAGATTGATTATAGGCCCGGGAGCGGTTTTCACCCCCGATTATGAAGGATAAAATAAAAAGTTGTCTTTTAATAATATAATTCCCCTGAATTTGAAAATTGGTGTCAAAAGCACTAAATTCGTCAACTCAATCACCTTTGAGTCAAATCCTTCTTTAATAAATCCAACCTGTCATGAACCGAAACCTTGTCTTAGTTTTATTATTTTTAATGGGAAGCAGTCTCCTGGCTGACGCCACAGATCGTCCCGGAACGGGAAATTTTCGTCTTCCGGTGGGAATTACAAAGGCCGATATGGTTGAAGGGACTTTGATTTTAAAATTAAAACCTCAATACCGGAGCGTAGCCCGCACATCGGGGGTTGACATTCAAAAACTGAATACCTTGTTAGCATCTATGGGTGCTACAAAAATCCATAAAAAATTTCCCGCCAAGGAAGCTCCCGTAACTGAACGCAATGCCGCCGGAATGAAAATGGTGGATTTGTCACTCATTTACCAGGTAGAATTCACTTCTTCCGAGCCAATCGAAAAATTGGTAAATGCAATTCTTAAAACCGGTGTTGTTGAATATGCGGAACCAAAATATTTGCCCAAACTGCTTTTCACACCCAATGATCCTACTATAGGAAACCAGTACTTCCTTGGAAAGATCCAGGCCTATGCAGCCTGGGATATACAACAAGGTGATACCAATGTTGTAATTGGCATTACGGATACCGGTTCCGACCTCGATCATCCCGATCTTCAGTCGAACCTGAAATATAATTATGCCGATCCTTTAGATGGCATTGATAATGACAACGATGGGTACATTGACAATTTCAGAGGTTGGGATTTGGGGGAGAATGATAACAATGCCTCTGTAGGTGCGAGTAATCACGGCTCCCATGTTGCAGGTTGCGCGGTATCGACCACCAATAACGGTGTAGGAGTAGCCGGTCCAGGTTTTAACTGTAAATATCTACCTGTTAAAATAGCAAATGCCTCGGGCGCACTTACTGAAGCGTATGAAGGCATTGTATATGCTGCCGATGCAGGTTGCCAAATCATTAACTGCTCCTGGGGCGGTGGTGGTGGCGGATCGTTCGGACAGGATGTAGTGGATTATGCAACAGTAAATGAAAATGCACTTGTTATTGCTGCCGCAGGAAACGATAACAGCAGCCTGGGATTTTTTCCTGCATCCTATGACAATGTGCTTTCCGTTGCATCAACAACAAATTCCGATGCAAAATCCAGTTTCTCTAATTATGGAGCATCGATTGATGTTTGCGCACCGGGTTCCAATATATATGCTGCCATGTCGAATAACGCCTATGGCTATATGAACGGAACATCTATGGCGGCTCCTGTCGCCGCCGGAGCTGCAGGTATTATACTCTCTGAATTCCCGGCTTTTACAGCGTTGCAGATCGGAGAACAACTCCGTGTAACCTGTGATAACATTTATGCAATTCCATCCAATAATATATACCAGAACCAGCTTGGAAAAGGCCGTATCAATATGTTCCGTGCGCTTACCGAAACCGGTCCTTCTGTGAGGATGACCAACCTGGTTAATACCGATGGAAATGATGATGCTTTTGTTATCGGAGATACCGTTAGTATCTCAGGTGACATCACGAACTTTTTGAGTCCTACCGTTAACCTGGATGTTACACTTACCACCACTTCGCCCTGGGTTACCATCATTGATAATAACACAATTGTAGGTGCTTTAGGAACACTTGCTACTACCAACAATAACACTGATCCGTTCCTCTTAAAAATAAATGCCGGAACACCTCAAAATACAATGGTGACTCTAAAGCTGAATTTTGCTGATGGTGCCTATGCAGATTTCCAGATTATCAATCTTATTGTGAATGTGGATTACATCAACGTTACCATTAACCAGGTTTCTACCACCATTACAAGCAAGGGACGTATTTGTTATAACGGCGAAGGCCAGACTGAAGGCCTCGGTTTCCGTTACAATGGCGAAAACCTTGTTTATGAAGCAGGTCTTATGATTGGCCAGTCGGCAGTAAAGGTTTCTGACAATGTAAGAGGAGCTCCCAATACTGAAAATGATTTTCAGTCTGCACAGGTTATTCAACGACTCTTCCCAAGTATTCAGTCAGAGTTTGACCTGTATGGAAAATTCAATGATAATCCTGCTGCCAACCCTGTGCCGGTTCTGGTATCTCACAAAGCACTTGCCTGGAGCAACCCCGGTGATGATAAGTATGTGATAGTGGAATATATGATCAAAAATACTGGGGCTACCTCGTTCAGTAATATTTGGGCCGGAATTTTTGCAGACTGGGATATACAGGATTACAGTTTTAATAAAGCCGATGAAAACGCTGCACTTAAAATGGGCTATGTATACAATACAACAACAGGCGGCCTGTGGGCAGGGATAAAAGTGCTTACTGCAACCCCGTTCAATCACTATGCTGTAGATAATATTGCCGGCCAGGGAGGTGTTAACATGACAGATGGTTATGATAACAGCGAAAAATATACAACCCTTTCAACGCCCCGGACAGCTGCAGGTGTTAACGGTGGAGGAAATGATGTAATTGACGTTGTGAGTACCGGTCCTTTTACCCTTGCGGCCGGGGATTCGGTTAAAGTTGCATTTGCATTGATAGCGGGCGACAATCTGAATGATCTCAACACGAGTGCAGGCAATGCCCAGGTAAAATATGATAATCTTGTATCGCTGAATGAAAACACCACAAATGGATCGGGAAGTATACAGTTGTTCCCTAATCCGGTAACAGGTGCACTATTTCTTCGTAGCAATTCCGCAACAATCAGCAGGATTGTTGTCTCTGATGTGGCAGGACGGGTTGTTTTAACCAACAATCAACCGACTTTATCCAATGGAATCATCGAAATGGATCTGAATGCGATGGATGCCGGGGTCTATTTTGTGACTGTTACCTCCGCAAACGAGTTGCTAACCTATAAAGTTATTAAACAATAACGCCAACTATCTTGCTTAACCTGCGCCCCGCCCCTTCCGGCGGGGCTTTGTATTTGAACCTGCCGGTCCCCTTTAATTCTGAAATTATCTTTACTTTTGAGGTTACAAATTAAAAATATCTATGAGTTTAAAAGGAATTATTTCTATTTCCGGAATGTCGGGGCTTTATAAAGTACTGGCTCAAACAAAATCCGGCTTTATTGTGGAATCACTTAGTGACAAGAAACGAATGCCTGTCGCTTCCACCCAGCGCATCAGCATGCTTGAGGATATCAGCGTTTTTACCAACGCCGATGATCTTCCTTTAAAAGAAGTGATGTTGAAACTTCTGGAACAGGGTGATTTGATTGATGCCAAATCAGAACCGGCACAGTTAAGAGATTTTTTCCAGACCGTAGTACCGGATTATGATTCGGAAAGAGTGTATCCCTCCGATATAAAAAAAATAATTAACTGGTTTCACCTGGTGAAAGATTTTGTTGCTGTGGAAGATGAACCGGAAGTAAAAGAAGATGAAACTTCAGAGGCGGCTACGGAAGAAGAGTCAAAAGAAACGACGCCTGCGAAACCAACCGCTAAAGAAAAAAGTCCTGCCGCTCCGAAAAAGAAAGCAAAGCCGGCAGCGGATAAAAAAGAAAAAGCCGATATTGAAAAAGCGCCTGCTAAAACCAAAAAGAAAACTGCTTCAAAATAAAACTTCATTTATATGATGCTTTCTGACTCACTTTCCATTTCTCCTTCTAAAAAAAGGCATTTCCTTCCCGAATCACTTGTAGTTAATCATTGGGATTCCATTGCCGGATATTACCTGGATCTTGAGAAACGACACATTAATGATGTGGAAGGATTGCGTCAGTGGCTCATCGACAGAAGTGAACTGGAATCTGCAGTGCAGGAAGATGTTGCATGGCGTTACATACGGATGAGCTGTGATACTGCCAGTAAAGAATACTCCGATGCCTTCAACTTTTTTGTTTCTGAAATAGAACCACGAATTGCTCCTTTCACCAATTCCCTGAATAAAAAATTACTCGAAAATCCATTTCTGGATTCCTTATCCGACACACGGATGGATATCATGTTACGGAATATCCGAAAACAGGTTGAAATATTCAGGGAAATAAATATTCCATTGTTTTCGGAATTACAGCAGAAAGAACAACTCTTTGCAACCATTGCCGGTGCTATGACCATCGAGATGGAAGGAAAAGAAATAACCCTTCAGCAGGCATCAAATTATCTTAAAAACAACGACCGGAAAATTCGTGAGGAAGTCTATCACAAAATTGTTACGCGAAGACTGCTTGATAAAAATTCACTGGATAATCTCTTTGATGAGTTGATTTCATTGCGGCACCGTATTGCTGTAAATGCAGGGTTCCTGAATTTCCGTGACTATATGTTTGCTTCATTGGGTCGTTTTGATTATACACCGCAGGACTGCTTCGATTTCCATAAATCCATTGCTGAAGAAATAGTTCCCCTCACCAACCAGATCCTCCTTAAAAGGAAACAGGTTATGGGCTATGATCAGCTTAAGCCATGGGATCTGGATGCTGATGAAGCGGGCCGGCCTGCGTTGGTTCCTTTTAAGGGAAGTGATGAGATCATGGAAAAAACGATTCGTTGTTTTGCCACCATTCATCCTTTTTTAGGCAGTTGTATGGAAACCCTTCGCGACATGAAACATGTTGACCTGGAATCCCGCAAAGGAAAGGCTCCCGGAGGATTTAATTACCCGCTTTATGAATCCGGCGTTCCTTTCATCTTTATGAACGCTACAAATTCTCTTCGTGATCTTGTTACGATTGTTCATGAAGGAGGTCATGCGGCACATTCAGTGCTGACAAAAGATCTTGATTATGTGGAGTTCAGAAGCACACCATCAGAGGTGGCTGAACTTGCTTCCATGAGCATGGAACTTATTTCGATGGAGCATTGGGACGTGTATTTTAATGATCCTGCAGAGTTACAACGGGCTCGAATACAACATATCGAGAAAATGATCGAATCCATTCCCTGGATCGCTGCAATCGATAAATTTCAACATTGGATTTACACCAACCCGGATCATAGTCACGAAGATCGTCGTATTACCTGGCATGAGATTCACAAAGAATTTTCAGGAAATGTAATTAACTGGTATGGTAATGAGGATGCATTTGATTATACGTGGCAGAAGCAACTTCATCTTTACCAGGTGCCGTTTTATTATATTGAATATGGAATGGCTCAACTAGGTGCAATTGCACTTTGGAGGAACTATACACAATCACCGAACCCTACTCTTGAACAATATTTTAATGCATTAAAACTCGGGTATACTGCACCGATAGGGAAAATTTACGAAACCGCAGGAATCAGATTTGACTTTTCACGAAACTATGTCAGGGAGCTCAGAGAATTTCTTACTGCAACCCTTTCAAAACTCTCCTGAAACTGTAACATTTCCGGGAAATTTCGTATAAATATCCTGTACAGGAGGAGCGTGAGTGTGCCTGAATCATTTAACAGTGCGAATAACAAATTGATTATTAGTTTGTTATTTTTTGAAGTGATTTTTAGTGTTTTGGCATTTGAGTACCGGATAATTGATATTTGGAATGGAACCGTTACAGGTAAGTAAAAAGAGACCGTTAGCATCAGGATATGAAGTAAATTACTATCGTGTAATTTTCACACTGTTCGGATTTGCTTTCCTGTTTTCATTTTATTACAGCAGTCCTTCCCTTACTCCCATTATGGAGTTTTTAATTCCCAGGAGTCTCTTTGCGATTTTCCCTTTACTCCTTGCAGCTTCCACCTACTTCATTCAGTGGACCCGTGATCACATAAAAGATCTCGGCAGCGGATTTTTTCTCATTTGTACGTTGTACCTGATAGGTTTCCTGGCGACTAACGGTTTCAGCACACATTATGAAATCGGTATCATAACCATGGTGCTTATTTCAAACCTCCACCTGAACAAAGTGCTATTCATAGTGCTGTACAATGTAATCGTACTCACTGCCCTTGAATTTGTTTTTATTGCAGCATCACCATCAGCCAATGTTCAGCCTGTTTTATTTTTCATATTCCTGCTACTGGTAATGCTATTGTGTATTTATTACCAGATATACAGGATCCGTTATCATGCAAGGGAAGATGATGTTGAACAACTCGTTTCAGGTTTAGTAACAGGAAATCCGGATGCCTGGATGCTTTTTGAAGCTCCGGGACTGGTGGCAAAAGATGCGGGGGCAAATGCCTTTACGTTATTCGAAATTAATTCAGCTGAAGAGCTTGACCAGGTTTCTCTCAGAACACTAATCGCAGCAGGCACTGCTATTGAATCGGACAATATTATTAAAAATATTCTGTCGGGTACGGTAACAGGATTAAAAACACAATGCCGTAAACAAACAGGTGAATTGTTCTGGGCTGACATAACATCATTCCGCATCGAAGGAAAACAAAACATTATTTATTGCAGATTCTTAGATATCTCTGAAAATAAATGGTCGCAGGAAGATGCTAATGATAATGCGATACGGTTCCGTAGATACCTTGATAACATTTCAGAAGGAATGATAGTTTGTGATGAATCGGGTGTTATCAGAATGGCAAACAGGACTGCATTAAGGATGCTTGATTCAGACAATTCCGGTTCATTTACAGGAAAAACTATTCACGAGTTATTTGATGAAGAGTCTGCTCAATTTATAAATAATATTGTAAGCGAATCAACCATAACCGGTTCAGCGGGAAATTTTTCAGCCAAGGAATTTCTGTCACGTAATCATTTAAGGATTACTGTGACTGCGGTACGCGACCTGCTTGAAAACAAACCGGAGTTCCTTATTAAAATAACATACCCTGACATACCTTCACCCAGGTTAGCTGAAACTTCCGGCGCGGAACCTGCACCTCGCCTTGCATTCTCAGGAAGCAGCGAAGAGTTGTTTCTTTCTACTCCACTTCCGGTTGCAGTTACTTCTACTGAAGGGTTTATTACTGACAGCAATGATTCATTCTCAAATTTAACAGGGTATTCCCATAAAGAATTGAATAAACTCAGGATGGATAATTTATTGCATCCTGAAGACATCCTGCTTTTAAAGGAGTTGCAACAGGGAAAACTCCGGATACATGAAACGCCGGTCGTACTCCGGTTTATCCATAAAAAAGGTGCTTCCGTTGTAGTAAATTGCAATAGTTCATTCATAAAAAAACCCGGCGGTGAATTAAACACAGTCTTTATTTTTAATGACATCACTAATTATAAGATAACCGAAGTCGCATTACAACAGGCAGGGTCCAACGTAACGGCGGTAATTGAAAATACCGATGCTCCCATTTTCTCAATTGATTTTAATCACCGGTATACGGTGATGAATTCTGCCTACTTATCAGAAACAATTAAACGCATTGGCAAAAAACCTGCAGTGGGCGATGATGTGAGAAATTACTTTCAGAAAGAAGAAAGAAAAGAATGGGATGCGATTTTTCAGAAAGTAATGAAAGGAAATAAAACTGTGAAGGATGAAGTAACTGCTTATACCGATGGTAGCGTTGATTACTTTGAAGTTTCGTGTTTCCCGATTATAAGTACTCATGGTTTGGTGATTGGTGTTTCTGTTCTTTACAGGAAAGTTACTGAACAGATACGTATTGCAGAAGAATTAATAAAAGCCAAAGAAATAGCTGAAGCTGCTACACAGGCAAAATCGGATTTCCTTGCAACTATGAGTCATGAAATAAGGACGCCCCTTAATGGTGTATTGGGAATGACGGAATTACTGAACTCTACCTCGCTTGATGAGGGCCAGAAGGAATATGTGGATGCGATTCAATTGAGTGGCGAGGCATTACTCTCTGTAATTAATGATGTGCTGGATTATTCCAAAATTGAATCCGGCAAAATGGAACTGGAGAATAAGCCGTTTGAACTTGCGACATGTGTAAAGGAAACTTTTGAAATACTCCGTTACAAGGCGAAAGAAAAACACAACCAGTTATTGTTTGCGATCGATCCTGAAATACCTGTTAAAATTTCCGGTGATAAAGCACGTCTGCGTCAGATTTTAGTTAATCTGGTCAGTAATGCTATTAAGTTTACTGATAAGGGTACCATCAGTGTCGGGGTAAACCTCGTCAAGAAAACAGACCGGTATGTTGAAATTCAATTCTCTGTAAAGGATACAGGAATTGGAATGACCAAGGAACAAATTAACCGATTGTTTCAGTCCTTTTCACAGGCTGATCCTACTACCTACGGTAAATACGGCGGTACAGGCCTGGGGTTGGCGATCAGTCAGAAACTCACAGCATTAATGCAGGGTGATATCTGGGTAGAGAGTGAACCGGCTGAGGGATCAACTTTTCACTTTACCATTAAAGGCAACACGCTGCATTACGATTCAGACATAAGAAGTGAATCTCATGCGTATGACCAGGAATTACAAGGTCACAAACACACCGGTTCGCTAGTAGCCGATAAAGATATTGCAACATTTTATCCGTTGCGCATTCTTATTGCTGAAGACAATGAAGTAAACCAGATTCTTGCAAAAAAATCTTTCCAGAAATTAGGTTACACAACTGACATGGTTCCTAATGGAAAAATTGCTTTTGAAACTTTTCTCAAAAACGAATATGACATAATTTTTATGGATGTGCAGATGCCGGTTATGAACGGCTTTGAAGCTACTGCAGCTATCAGGAACCACGCTGCTGACCGCAAGCAACCTATTATTGTAGCAATGACCGCACTTGCTTTGGAAGGTGACCGTGAAAGTTGTTTGAAGGCAGGAATGAATGATTATCTCTCAAAACCGGTACATATAGATTCCATTAAACGAATTATTTTTAATTATGGAAAAAAATTGCAGCAACATGAGCTCGGGGAAAAACACTATTCCAATGCAGATCTTGTTGACAATACTGTGGTAAACCGTTTGATTGATATGGCAGATGATGATACTGATTTCCTAAAAAATCTTGTAGAATTGTTTATCCGCCAGGCTGATGAATCCATTGAAGAATTAAGAACGTTATCGGAAGGAAATAACTATGATGCTATTTTCCAGGCAGCGCATAAATTAAAAGGATCGAGTCTGAATCTTGGAGCGAAACTGCTAACGGATTTCTGTAAAAAAATGGAAGAATCTGCCCGGAGAAAAGATAAGCAGTCAATAGAAAACAATATGAGCACCATACGTCCGGTTTATGATGCAACAGTATCCATCTATAAAAAACTTACTGGACTCACATAACATTCACTTCGGGTTCGATAAGCACACCGAATTTTTCACGGACGGATTTCTGAATTGTTAGAGCAAGATCCCAGATTTCATTTCCGCTTGCATTTCCATAATTCACCAGCACCAGTGCCTGGTCTTTGTGTGACCCGGTGTTCCCAATCACTTTTCCTTTCCAGCCGCACTGTTCAATCAGCCATCCCGCAGCGACTTTTACATTTCCCCCGGGAAGGGGAAATGAAACGATACCCGGATAAAGTTTTCGTAAAGCTTCAATTTCAATTTCGGAGATTTCAGGATTTTTAAAAAAACTTCCTGCATTTCCAATCTGTACAGGATCGGGAAGTTTACTTCTGCGAATAGCACATACAGCGTCGCTGACTGCCTTTACATCCGGTATGGCAATTCCCATGGACTTCAATTGCTGTTCGATGGCACCGTACGATAACTTCAATACAGGATTACGGGTTAATGCAAAGGTTACGGATGTTATTACAACTTTCCCTTTAAGGGCTTTTTTAAAAATGCTGTCCCTGTAACCAAATTCACATTGCCGTCTGTTATACGAACTTGCAGTACCCGTTGTGATGTCTACTGCCTCCAGCTGATGAAATGTATCTTTGATTTCTACACCATAAGCGCCGATGTTCTGGATTGGAGCGGCGCCGGTATTCCCCGGAATGAGCGATAGATTTTCTATTCCGCCAAGTCCTTTATCAATACACCAGGTTACAAGCGAATGCCATTTAACACCTGCGCCCGCTTTTACCAAAACATCCTCTCCCCTGTCTTCAATGATTTCAATTCCGGGAATATTATTCTTTAATACCAATCCTTCAAAATTCTTAGTAAACAGGATATTACTTCCTCCGCCGAGAACCAATTTTGATAAGTTACTATAAGTTGAATTGTTAATTAAGGAAATCAATTCCTGCGGGTTGATGAATTCTGCCATAAAAGCAGCTTTCACATCAATACCAAAAGTGTTATATGACTTAAGAGATACGTCCTGCTGTATATTCATACAATAGTTTAATGCCGGATCATAAATCTGCCGGTAAACAACTGACCATTCTTGTCAGAAATTTTAAACAGGTATACCCCTGAAGCTGCACGACCGGCATGGATTGACAAAGATATATTATCCTGTGAGTTATTTACAAATGCCACTTCAATTGTATTTATATTCCTTCCATACATATCAAACACCTCCATGTGCAAACCGTCAATATCCAACACACCTTTTGGTAATATCAGAGTTGTTTCAGTTGAAAAAGGATTCGGGAAAACCACTGCCCCGGTGTTATCGCCGTTAAGGCCCGGAACAGCATTAAAAAATGATACGGTAGCATCAGCGCATTCTATGCACAGGTTATCATCAACCACACATAAATTATAAACTCCCGGTGCAAGGCTATCAACTGAAACATCACCTAATCCCCCCGGCGTCCAGTAATAAAAGTATCCGGGTGTTCCTCCTGTAACAACTGCACTCACTATTCCATCGTTGCAACCTGCGCATGAAGCATCTGTTACAACAAAAGACACAGCCAATTGTTCGGGATTATTCAACGTAACTGAATCCATACTCACACAGCCATTCATATCGGTAACAGTAAGCGTATAATATCCTTCGCATACATTCAAAACTTCTGGAGTTAAAAATCCATTCGACCATTCATAAGTATACCCCGGGGTGCCACCAAATACCTGGCTGCTTATAAATCCATCACAGGAACCAAAACAAAGCGGATTATCAGCCCAGAGACCGATGTAAATTGGAGATGTGCCTATTATCAAAACCGAATCAAGAAATGTACATCCATCAGCAGCTGTAACTTGCACTGCAGTAAATTCAGGACACAAACCGGAAACTGATGCTCCATACTGGGGTGGACTTGTCTGCCATTCATACGTGTACACTGCAGGCAACACAGGAGTAATCACTGCACTTGCATCGCACGAATCCACACACGAATTCGCAATAGTTGAAAAATTAAATTCCGGCAGATCAGGAGAAGGAATTTCAACACTGTCGGTTAACACACATCCATTAGCATCAGTAATTGAAATAGGGTAAACCCCGCTACATAATTGAAACACTGAATCTGAAGTCACGCCCGGTAATGTCAACCATGATATCGAAAAAGGATCATTGCCGCTTATGGATGTTGAAATGGAACCATCGCAAACCCCGGGACATGACACAGGAGTGAAACCCATAACAGCAGAAACGGGTTGCTGCGCGTTAATAGTAATGTTAGCTGAAATCATACACCCTGCTGAGTCAACAATTGAAACAGCATAATTCCCGGCACACAACTGCGAAGCAACGGCGGTATTTTGAACAGGGTTAGCAAACCACGTTACCTGCCAAGCTGCGGGAGACGGAAATAAAACTTCAGCCGTTCCATCGCAAAGGGTATTACAACTGGCATCAGCAACATTAAACAACAATTCATTTGAATTCACACTAACGGATGCAGAAGTTGAACAGCCAAGAGAATCGGTAACAGTAACAGAATATATTCCAGGGCACAACGAATCATTGGTTTGTGATAGCTCACCTGTTTGCCACAAATAGGTAAACGGCCCGTTACCTGCAGGATTTACAGTGACAGAACCACTGCACAAATTATCGCAATATGAGTCGACAAAAGAAAATGAAAATAAAAGAATGGAAGGATTCTGCACTTCAACAGAATCATATGTTACACAACCTGAATTCACATCTGTAACCTGAACATAATGTATACCTGAACATAAATCCGTTGCAAATGCGGAGTACTGCACAGGAAATGTACTCCATTCAAAGGCATAATTTCCAAATGGCGGAACCAGTACTTCCGCTGATCCGTCACACCCGCCAAAACAGGCAGGTGTTGTAGTATTGAAATTCAGAATTATTGGCGGAACAAGAGGAACCTCAACGGTGTCTGTTACAATGCATCCTGTTGAATCGCCCACGCTCACAATATAACTTCCCGAACACAAATTAATAGCGCCTTGTGTATTTTGTATAGGTCCTGTACCCCATTGATATGTGAAAGGCGGTATTCCATTTGCAAAAACAGTTGCGGAGCCGTCACATGATGTAAGACAGGATGCAGATGTAGCAACAAATGACAGATCAAACGGAGGATCGTATCCTACCTGTGCGGAACCGATAACAGAGCAGCCCTGGGGATTTGTAAGGATAACGGTATACGTTCCCTGACAAAGGCTATTAAGGGATTGGGTAGTTGACATATAGCCAGGCCATTGATACGTATAAGAGACGGTATCAAAAGGCACAACAGAAATTGATCCTGAACAACCGCCAGGACAGGTGGCATCAACAGGAAACATATTAAATTCTATTGGAGGAGGCTGATCAATCATAACCGAGTCCGTCACCACGCAGCCTGTTGAATCGGTTATGGTTACGGAATACATTCCTGCACATAAACCATTCACAACCGAATCACTGGCTCCCGGAATACCGGTCCATTGATAAAATAATTGCCCGGCACCCTGAGCATATACCTGGATGGATCCATCACATTGGGCATTGCACTGTGGGTTGCCAACGGATATGGAATCTATACTACAATTAAATGTTGGAATCTGAGCATTACTTAAAAGGGAATTAAGATTCAGCCAACAGAAAAAAAACAATAACAAATTTAGAGATAAAAATCTCTCATAAGAAATTCTATGCAATTGGAAAGGTTGTTTACAGGCCATACTGCGGCACTAAAGCAAAAATAATCATCTCCGGTCAAAAATAGTAGTTAAAAGCACAAGGAGTTTTTAACAATTCAGGGCAGATTAGTATCCATATTTGGATTTCCAGTTCTTTTTCAGCCATACGCGAATGTGATGCTCCCTTTCATTGTTTCCCGGGGAATAAAATACAGTACCGGATAGCTTTTCAGGTAAAAATTCCTGATCAATAAAATTAGCAGGGAAATCATGCGCATAGCGGTAGCCACTTCCATAATTAAGATCTTTCATCAGTTTAGTAGGGGCATTTCGAAGGTGTAAAGGAACCTGGAGATCACCCGTTTCCCTTACCTTACTTTTTGCTGCCTTTATGGCTACGTAGGAAGCATTACTTTTTTCGGAAGTTGCCAGATAAATAACAGTCTGAGCCAGAACCAGGTCACATTCCGGATATCCGATAGCTGCTACAGCCTGGAAACAATTATTAGCCAGCACAAGTGCTGTTGGGTTAGCATTACCAATGTCTTCAGAAGCGAGAATAAGCATTCTCCTGGCAATGAAAAGGGGATCTTCACCACCTTCAATCATACGTGCAAGCCAGTAAAGTGCTGCATTGGGATCACTTCCACGCATTGATTTTATAAAGGCAGAAATAATGTCGTAATGCTGCTCACCGGTTTTATCATAGAATGCAGTTTTACGTTGTATCACTTCTTTGACAAAAGCATTATCGATCGTAATCGATGTATCCTGCGATGCGTTCACGACCAGTTCAAAAATATTCAGCAATTTACGGGCATCACCACCTGACAGCAATAGCAATTGATCGGATTCACTCAGGGTAATTTTTTTTTCAGTTTGCGATTGAATTGCTTTTTCAAGTAACTCCATGAGATCATCCTTTCCCAGTTCTTCCAGCACAAACACCTGGCACCTTGAAAGAAGCGGTTGAATAATTTCAAATGAAGGATTTTCAGTTGTTGCTCCAATCAACCTGATGATACCGCTTTCCACTGCTGAGAGCAGCGAATCCTGCTGGGATTTAGAAAACCGGTGTATCTCATCCAGAAATAAAACCGCCTGTCCGTGCTCAGTTGCTTTAGCAATTACTTCCCGCACATCCTTGACACCGGAGTTAACTGCAGACAAACTGAAAAAGGGAAGGTTAAATTTCGATGCTAAAATTTTAGCAATGGTGGTTTTACCAACTCCCGGAGGTCCCCATAAAATAATTGAAGGAAGCACTCCCCCGCTTACAATTCTTCGGAGAATTTTTCCTTCTCCAACTAAATGCTTTTGACCTACAACTTCATCGAGAGTAACCGGCCGCAACCTTTCAGCTAATGGTATTTTGTCAGCCATGATAAAAAGCGTTTGCGAATTACTTCATCAGGTCTATCACCTTAATCTCCACACGATTATTAACCATGTGATCTTCTTCAAGGCACAAGACTCCGTCGCGACAATAATTCAGCAACTTTCCCTCGCCGTATCCTGTGGAGATCAAACGCGGAGCCCTGATGCCTTTATTGATCAGGTAAAAAGCAATTTCGTCGGAACGCTTTCGCGAGATGTTATAATTGTCGGTAAAGCTGCCGCGGGAATCGGTATGTGAAGATATTTCAATTTGCAGCTCCGGGTTCATTTCAAGAATGATGAACAATGAATCGAGTGCCTTTGTTATTTTGGGAGTAAGTTCCGTTTCTTTTTTATTAAATTGTATAGTTTTCCAGACCACAGCTTTATTCATTTCAATTTTTTCAAGCTTCAGCGAGTCCAATATAACTTCCGATTTCCTTTTACCAACAGTTGACACTTTCAGATTAGTGGAATAATAACCGGGACTTTTTACGAGCAAATTATATTCAGTTTTATTTGCAAGCGGCATTTCTACAAAACCCTTTGTTCCATTTGCAAGGGTAGTATTTTTTCCGCCGGCATGGGAAAAGCCTATAGTAAATGATTTAATCGGTTTGGAGGTCTTTTTATCAGTGACAAATGCACGATGAGAAAATATTGGAGGATTTTTTTTGAAAGTGTAGAGTTTATCAGTATTCTTCAGCCTATTAGTTGAAAAGAAGCCTGCCGTATTGGTACTATCGATAATAAATCCGAAATCATCTTTCGAAGAATTCATGGGGTGTTGCAAATTTTCGGGTTTGGTCCAGCTCACTCCATTCCAGGATGAACTGAATATATCAAGACCACCCAATCCAATATGACCATTAGAAGCAAAGTACAGTACTGAATCAGCGGAGATAAAAGGGAACATTTCATCCCCTTCGGAATTTACTGAATTACCCAGATTTTCAGGCTCTGACCATTCCCCATTCCTGTCAAGTTGTGAGGCATAAATATCAGTGCCCCCATATCCCCACGGCATGTCAGAAACAAAATAAATGGTCTTTCCATCTTTTGATAATGCAGGGTGCCCTACCGAATATTCAGTACTATTAAAAGGGACGGGGGCAGATAAAATCCATTGTGTTCCCGAAAAAATACCATAATACAATTTGAGCACACTGATATCCTTATAATTTTTCTCTACAATTTTCCCGGCATAATCAGTACGTGTAAAATAAACAACACTGAAGTCGGACGTAAACACAGCAGGGCCTTCATCGTATCTTCCATTAATATTACCACTCAGCAGCGCAGGTTCTTTCCATGTATCATTACCGGTGGGATAAGTAAAAAACAGGTCAAGATATTCTTTTCCGGTCCAGTCACTGCGCTCCCTCACCTTACCGAGCGCCGGGCGGTCAGAGAGAAACACAATACCATTTTTAAAAAACGTTGGACTGAAATTCGATTCATTTTCAGAATTGATTTTCATCATTGAAATGGTATACATGGTGGTGTCTTCGAAAAATAAATGAATGGAGTCACATGCCTGAATCATCCGCTTTACATACTTATCGGTAGAATTAAGCAACAAATACTCTTCAAACCAGATGCGGGCTTCGGCATATTTTCCGTTTTCCATGAGCACTTCAGCAAGGTGAAGTTTATGTTCAATTTTAACATCCGGTGATTTAACAAGTCGTTTATACCAGATTTCAGCTTTTAATGAATTACCGGTTTTCCTGTATGATTCGGCAAGGCGTGCTGCAGCATCCGGAATAAAATCTTTCCGAAGAACCTTTTCATATTTAGGAATAGCCTTTGAATAGGCATATTGCTCATAATAATTTTCGGCTACCCTGTAATTAAAAGAAGCACAGCCGGATAATAATACGGCTGTGAGAAAAATAAAAAGATAAGATCCTGCTAATTTATTCATGAAAGGAAGCGTCAGCATTAAAAATATCGGGGGGTCTTCATTTTTAAAACATTAAAACCAAAATCATACCCAATAATTATTTCATGGGATCCGCTTGAATAGGTACGCATTTCAGTTAAAGTAAGATCATATGAATAGCCGATTCGTAATTTTTTGTTGACCTGGTATTCAAGTAGCAGTACTACTGCATCACTTGAACGGTAGGATGCTCCCACCCATATAATGTCACTGATGAGCATATTCAGGTTGACATCGAATTGGATCGGTGCATTAGAGGCATACTTAACCATAAAGGAAGGCCTGAATTTCAATTCTCCACGCGTTGCCAGTATTACCCCGGAAGAAAGATAATAGTGGCGGCTTACCTTATGAACTTTATCAACTTCAATATGCAAAGCCTGCTCAGGATCGTAGCTTAAAATTTGCGGCACAGATAATCCTGCATAAAATTTACGCGTATAATAATACATACCCATACCAAAATTGGGAAGAATATTACTCAGCGAATTTGTTTCATATACAGGATCGTCAGTATCCCATACTGTGAGTTCAGAAAATTTTGATTTGTAGTAGGAGAAACCTGCGCTGAGTCCCAACGATAATTTTCCGTCGCCCACAGGCAAATGATAGGCATAGCTTCCATAGAGATCGGTCTGATTGGTAATGCCAATTTTATCATTTGAAATCACCACACCTAAACCAACTTTCCTGTCATTAAGAGGTGCATGCAGACTGGCTATCTGTGTGGATGGTGCACCTTCAAAACCTGTCCATTGTTTCCGCGCAATCAGAGTAGTGCTTACAAACTCCTTGCTTCCTGCGTAAGCGGGATTGATATACAAACCATTAAACATGTAATGACTAAACAGAGGATGCTGCTGACCTGTAACAGCCATCGGGACTAACCCGAGAAGAAATACGATCTTAATTATAAATTTCATCTGTTACCTCCTTAAATCTACGTATGTGGTAATAATTCTATCAATGGTACGGACTTTAAATATCACAAAATAAGTTCCGTCCGGAAGCGGGTCACCTGAATTGTTTGACCCATCCCAGTCATTAGTATAACCGGCTTTTTCATAAACTTTATTTCCCCAGCGGTTGAAAACTACAATTGAATTCTCAGGATAATCATCGAGACCTTTCACAAAGAAATAATCATTTTTACCATCGCCATTTGGTGTGAAGCCTGTTGGCAATTCCAGTTCTTCAAAACAATCCTCGGGATTATTAAGGAATATCGTTACATCAGCACTGTCGATACATGTTCCATTAAGTACAAACCATCGGAATACATTAGCACCATAATTTAAACCTGTCACCGCTGTAACAGCTTCTAAAGTATCATTAATAGTTGCGTGACTATTTACGATTTGCCAGTATCCCAATCCAAATTGAGGTGCTGTAGCAGTGAGCAGAGCGGAATTTTCGCAAACTTCCTTATTCGCACCTGCAATCGCATTTATTTGAGTGCTGAAGGTGATTACCACTTGCGAGAAAGCCGAACAAACACCATCGGTCACAACCCATTGGTACACATTCACACCGTTAGTAAGATTGGTAACTATTGTATTAGGTTGATTAGGGTTTGCAAAAGTTCCCGAACCACTTACAACAATCCAGGTACCTGTTCCGAAAGTAGGAACGTCAGCATTAAGGGTATCACTATTGAATCCGCATATTACTTTATTAGGACCTGCATTTGACACAAGCAAAGGCGGCTGTGTTAATGTGAAGCTTTGAGATGCCGTACAGCCATTATCATCGGTTACTGTTACGGTATAATTTCCTGCACTCAGGCTTCCTATACTATCAGTTACTGCAAAGTTTGACCACAAATAAGCATAGGGTTCTGTTCCGCCGCTCACCACCAAATTAATGCTTCCGTCATTGCTTCCAAAACACGTCAAATTAAAGGTTCCGTTGAGTTGGGGAATTATTCCATTAATTGTAAATGGCGCGGGTTCCGAAATAAATACGGGAAGTATGGCAATACATCCAAGGCTGTCGGTAATAGTTAAAGTATAGGTAACATTACCATCAAGATCGACCAAGGAATTTCCTGTCTGACTGGTATTCGACCAGGAATAGTTGTAAGGTAAAGCACCACCACTTACTGACACGTTAATAAAACCGTCCTCTGCCCCTGAGCACGAAACATTGCCGGAATCAACAACTGTTATAACCGGTGCTGAGATATTGCTCACAGAAACGTTGAAACTATCAACACAATTATTCTGATCAGTAACGGTAAGCGTATATACACCTGCAGAAAGATTGGATATTCCCGGTGTGGCAAAACCGTTATTCCATTCTAAATCATACCCCGGCACTCCTCCTGAAACTACCGCTATTACAGAACCGTTTGATGCATTGCAACTTGACGGCGTTGAAGTGAAATCGACTTCAACAGGTGGTGGTTCATTAATGGTATTGGTAATTACCGAAGTACATTGATTAAAATCAGTAACGGTAACCGTATACGTTCCTGCAGGAATATCAATAACATCCTGTACAATCTGTGTTCCCGACCACAAATAAGTATAAGGAGCAGTTCCATCGGTTACTGAAATATAGATCGCCCCGGTAGAGTCGCCGGCACAGGAAACCTGGATAATGGAATCTACTGTCACAGAAGGACCGTTGAGGTTGTTGATTACATACTGTGATGTGACTGTGCAACTGTTGGAATCGGTAACGGTAACCGTATATGTTCCTGCTATAAGGCCGGTTACAGTCTGAGTCACTGCACCATTATTCCACAGGAAGGAATAAGGACCTGTACCGCCATATGGAAAATCAGTAATACTGCCGTTTAGTGCGCCGCAACTTGCAGGCGATATAACGGCAGAATCCTGCAGTACATCAGGTTGCTCCACAGTGAATGAAATAAACTGCTGACAATTGCTTTGATCAGTTACGGTAACACTGTAAATACCCGCAGTTAAACCGGTAATATCCTGGGTTACGGCGAAGTTTGACCACAGGTAATTAAAATTAGGTAACCCTGTTGTAACGGATATGTAAATCGCTCCATCATTCCCGTTAAAACAACCTGTGTTAAAGAGGCTGTCAAGTACAACAGTAGGACCTCCAACATCTCCCACTGCTATTGTTTCAATGAGTGTGCATCCGTTGAAATCAGTTATAGTAACTGTGTAGATTGCGGAAAGCAGGTTGGAGATAGACTGAGTAACGGCATTGGTATTCCACAGGTAAGTATGCGGACCGGTACCACCTATTGGGAAAATTGTAGCTGCACCATTTGCTAATCCGCAAGTAGCATCATTTACTTCGGTGCTGTCGGTTAACAGATCAGGTTGTGAAATTGTAAAAGTCTGGGTTACCGAACACGAATTGATATCGGTAACAGTTACTGTATAATTATCTGCCACTACTCCTGTCAGATCTTCTGTAATTGCAGTATTCGACCATTGATATCCGAATGTTCCGCTTCCACCGGTCACCGATATGTAAATACCTCCATCAGCAACTCCAAAACACGACACACTCACGACACTATCAACTACTATGGCATGGATGGGCTGATCTGTTATGGTTATGGTTTCTGTAATTGTACATGAATTGGCATCAGTAACGGTCACGGTAATGGGTCCGGCAGGAAGGTTAAAAGCTGTTTGAGTGAGCTGACCATTCGACCATAAATACCCGTAGTTGGGAGTTCCTCCAAATGGGAAAATTGTGGCACTGCCATTAGCCAATCCGCAGCTTGACGACACTATAGTAATTGAATCCTGCAATATTGCCGGTTCAGTTATTACGAATGAAGCGGTGTCACTGCAAAGGAATGTATCAATTACTATTACGGTATAATTCCCAGCCAACAGGTTGGTAATGTCTTCACCAGGGGCACTATTCGACCAACTATAAACAAACGGAGCCGACCCGCCGGTTACAGAGATATAAATAGCACCATCAGAAAGTCCGAAACAACTTACCTGCTGTATCGAATCCAGTACGATCTGAGGGCTACCAACTGATGGAACTACATACGAGGAAGTGACCTGGCATCCCAGGCTGTCACTGACAGTAACAGTGTAGGTACCGGCTAATAACCCGGTAAGATCCTCTGTAAAAATTCCGTTGTTCCATACAAAGCTGTAAGGTGGGGTTCCACCATAAGGAAATAAATTTATTGCACCGTTAACGGAATTGCACGCTTCAGGAGTTACGTGTGCGGAATCCAACAGTGCACCGGGCTGTTGTATGGTTGCAGAAGCCACCGCTGTACACGAATTCTGGTCTGTAACGGTAACCGTATACGTACCGGCGCCGACATTTAATAAATTCTGAGTAACCGCGTTTGTCGACCATAAATAAGAAAGGGTTCCTGTACCTCCTGTAGCAGTTATATAAATATCACCATCCGTTAAATTGAAACAGCTCACATTAATTATTGAATCTACAATTATCAAAGGTACGTTTGTTCCGAACACGGTGTCACTTCTTACAACCGTACAACCATTAAAATCGGTAACGGTAACCGTATAAATTCCGGGAACTAAACCTGAAATAATTGGGGTTGACAGTCCGTTATTCCATAACAATGTATACGGTGGGACGCCACCATAGGGATATGTTGTTACCGAACCATTGGCCAAACCACATGTACTGTTAACGACGGATGTAGAATCGTTCAACACGGGTGGCTGTGTTATGGTGCCGCTAACTATTGCCACGCAATTATTGTCATCGGTAATAGTTACCGTATAGGTACCTGCTCCAACATTTGCTAAATCCTGGCTTGCTGAATTATTAGACCACAGGTATGTATACGGAAAAGTGCCTCCTGATACAGAAATAAACACACCCCCTGTTAAAGCTCCAAAGCATTTCACATTGCGGATGGAATCAATGGTAACAACAGGGCCACCGGTACTGCTTATGTTAGCTACATCCTGTAAGGTGCAACCAAAAGCATCGGTAATGGTAACCGTATAACTTCCTGCATTCAATCCAAAAACTGTCGGGATTAATGAACCTGTGCTCCACAAATAAGTGTAAGGAGTGGTTCCACCTGATGGAAATACCGTTGCAGATCCGGTAGGAGCACCACACAAAGCATTTGAGACCTGAATAGAATCACTTAAAGGAAGTGGTTGTGTTATTGTCGCTGAAAGCGTATCTCCACAGGCGTTAGAATCCGTTACGATCACGGTGTAGGTACCTGCAATGACGTTAACCAGGTCCTGGCTGGCGATTCCGCCGGTCCACTGATACGTGAAAGGTGCTGTTCCTCCGGTAAGACTGATAAAAATTGCACCGGTGGTATCACCGTTACAACGAACGTTTCTGACAGAGTCCACAACAATAACCGGTGGAGCTATCGTTCCAACTGTGGCATTTTTTAAGGAGGTACAACTATTTGCATCAGTAACGGTAACGGTGTAATTACCTGCAGTTAATCCGCTAATTGAAGGTGTTGTAAGTCCATTATTCCACAAATAGGTATACGGTGCAACACCACCGGAAGGTGCAGCTGTTACAGCTCCTGTTGCCTGGCTGCAGGCCGCATTGGTAACGGCACTGTTAACAGTAATCAGGGCCGGTTGAGATAAAACCGTATCAATAGTTGTGGTGCAATTATTTGCATCGGTAACGGTAACCGTATAGGTACCGGCAGGAACATTATTTAAATCCTGGGTGACAGCGCCATTTGACCATTGATAAGTTAGCGGAAGTGCTGATCCCGTAACAGTAACAAAAACTCCTCCTGTAGAACCTCCAAAGCAACGAACATTCCGGGTCGAATCAATTCCGCCAACAGGGCCCGGTATATTAGTAACGCTCACAGCCCTGACACGGGTGCAAAGATTGGCATCTGTAACGGTAACCGTATACGTTCCGGAGTTAATTAACGAAAGTGTTGAAGATGTTTGAGAATTATTCCACAGGTAGGTATAACCGGGCGTCCCTCCAAAAGGAAATATACTTATGCCTCCGTTCGCATTGGAGCAGGTAGCATTTGTCACCTGAACAGAGTCACTTATTCCCGTGGGTTGCGTAACTGTAGCATTGATAACGGAGGTACACAGGTTGGCATCTGTAACGGTAAGCGTATACGCCCCCGCCGCCACATTTGTAATATCCTGGGTTGCGGCACCGTTAGTCCACTGATAGACCCTTGGAGCGGCTCCCCCTGTAACTGTTACATAAACTGCTCCTGTTAAAGTTCCGAAGCAGCGGACATTCTTTACTGAATCAAGCGTTGCAACAGGAGGAGCAATAATGGTGATGGATGCTGACCTGAGTCGTGTGCATAAATTTGCATCGGTGGTTGTAACGGTATAGGTTCCTGCAGCCAGCCCGGAGATGGTCTGTGTTGTTTGTCCGTTATTCCAGAGATAGGTATACGGTGAAGTTCCGTTGTAAGGATAAACTGTAATACTGCCGTTATTAAATCCGCAAGTAGGTCGAACCGAATTTACTGAATCGGCTAACGCTGCTGAAGGTTGTGTTATTATTCCGTTTGCGGAAGCTGTACAGGAGTTTGCATCGGTTACAGTTACTATTTTAGTTCCTGATACAACATTCACCAGGTCCTGGGTTACTGCACCATTCGACCAGAGATAGGTAAAAGGCAGTGTTCCTCCGGAAACCGAGATATATACCGCACCGGTAGCTCCACCAAAACAACGCACGTTTCTGATGGAATCAACCACTGCTACGGGTCCGCCAATATTGATCAGTGAAGCGATACGCTGACGGGTGCAAAGATTGGCATCGGTAATTGTAACGGTATATGATCCTGTAGTCAGGCCGGAAATAGTTTGTGTTGTTAGTCCGTTATTCCACAGGTAGGTGTAGGGCCCGGTTCCACCGTAAGGATAAACTGTAACAGAGCCATTGCTGTTTCCACAGGTAGGATTAACAGTTTGTACCGAATCATTTAATGCAGCAGCCGGTTGCGTAACAATTCCGCTTACTGTTGCGGTACATGAATTAGCATCTGTAACGGTAACCGTATACGTTCCTGCAGCAACGCCGGTAATATCCTGCGAGACCGCGCTGTTCGACCATAAGTACGTCAGCGGTGCAGTACCCCCCGAAGCGGAAACAAAAACACCTCCGGTTGATCCACCGAAGCAATTAACCGGCCTGACAGAATCAAGCAGTAAAGCAGGTCCTGCTATATTTGTTATAGATGCTGTACGCTGACGGGTACAAAGATTAGCATCTGTGATTGTTACCGTATAGGTGCCGGGAGCAAGTCCGGATATCGTTTGTGATGTTTGAGAATTATTCCACAAATAAGTATAGGGCGAAGTTCCATTGTACGGATACGAGGTAATTGTACCATTATTATTCCCGCATGTCGGGCGTGTTGTTTGAACCGAATCGTTCAATGCAGCGGCGGGTTGTGTAACAATACCACTCGTAACGGAGGTACACGAATTCGCATCAGTAACGGTAACGGTATACGTTCCGGCAGCAACGTTGACAATATCCTGTGTAACGGCTGAATTCGACCAAACATACGTTAAGGGAAGTGTTCCACCTGTGGCAGTTATGAAAACTCCTCCGGTAGCACCACCAAAACATCTGACTGCACGCAATGAATCAACAGATGCAACAGGTCCTGTTATGTTTGACAATACAACTGTACGCTGTCGTGTACACAAATTTGCATCAGTAATAGTAACCGTGTAAGAACCGGGAGCAAGTCCGGATATAGTTTGTGTGGTTTGAGAATTATTCCACAAATAAGTATAAGGCGAAGTTCCGTTGTAAGGATACACAGTAATAGAACCATTACTAAAACCACACGTAGGCTGTACGGTTTGCACCGAATCATTCAATGCAGCAGATGGCTGAGCAACTACTGCGTTGGCAGTTGCCGTACACAAATCAGCATCCGTAACGGTAACCGTGTAAGATCCTGAAATAAGCCCCGTAATATCCTGTATTGACTGGCCATTCGACCATATGATTGAATACGGAAGTGTTCCATTACTGACGGTGGAAAAAACCGCACCCGTAGCTCCACCGAAGCAGGCAACATTCCTTACCGAATCAATTACAACCTGGGGCGGAGTAATTGCCGGAACAACAGCATTTGCAACATCTGTACATCCGTTCTGATCAGTAACGGTAACCGTATACGTAGCTCCGTTAAGTGATGAAACGGAGGCTGTACCGGCTCCGTTTGACCATTGATAAGAATACGAACCCGTTCCACCGGTAACATTAGTGGATACAGATCCGTTATTCGCACCACAGGTTTCCGGTACCGGTGTGGTTGTTACATTCAGCACTGCAGGCTGCGTAATTGAAAAAGACTGAGTGGATGAACAAAGGACAACGTCGGTTATTGTAACTGTATAAGTTCCGGGAGCAAGACCGGTGATGTCCTGGGTAATAGCTCCGTTTGACCATTGATAAATTACAGGTGCAAATGTTCCTAATGTGCTAATATAAATTGCTCCGTTATTAAGACCATTACAACTTACATTCACAATCGAATCAGTTATAATGGAACATCCACCAAGTGCGTTATTAATGGTAGCTACTTCAGTTACAGTACAAAGATTATCATCAGTAACAGTGATCGTATAATTACCGGGAAGTAATCCTGTGATCAGGGAAGTTGTTGCACCGTTGGACCAAAGGAATGAGAAACTACCGGTCCCTCCTACCGGAGTTACAGAAGCTTCACCATCAGGTGCTGCATTGGCATCCTGTGTATCAAGATTGATAACTATAGCATCCGGTTCGGTTATGAGAGTATCTCCTTCTGCAAAACAATTATTGATATCACTAACAGATATGGAATACACTCCTGCATCCAATCCCGAAATATCTTCTGTTAGTGTTCCATCACTCCATTGGAATGAAAAAGTTCCGGTTCCCCCGGAAGGAGTGATATTGATACTTCCGTCAGCAAACCCGTTACAGGTAATTGGTGTAACGGAAATAAAATCAAGTGCTACTAAAGGCGGTTCCGTTATGATTGTATCAGCAACAGCAAGACAGTTGTTATCGTCAGTTACTGAAACTGTATAATTTCCATCATCCAGTCCTGAAAGATCTTCTGAAACTGTTCCGTCATTCCATAAAAAAGTAAAGGAACCGGTTCCACCGGAAGGTGTTATGTCAATTATTCCATCTGCGAGCCCAAAGCAAGTGATAGGATTTACTGTGGTAAAATCAACAGCAACCACATCGGGTTCTGTTACGACTGTATCGGCAACTACCACGCAATTATTCGCGTCGGTAAGTGATAACGTATAAGATCCTTCATCAAGTCCTGACAGATCTTCGGTAACCGCACCCTGGTTCCATAAAAACGTATAGGCACCTGTTCCGCCTGATGGAGTAACATCAATAACACCATCTGAAAATCCATTACAGGTAATAGAATTTACGGAAGTAAAATCAAGCACTAAAGCATCAGGTTCTGTTATAATGGTATCGCCCTGAACAAGACAATTATTTGCATCTGTTACTGAAACAGTGTAAGGTCCTGCACTCAATGCTGAAAGATCTTCACTTATTGAACCTTGATTCCATTGAAATGAATAGGCCCCGGTACCACCTGAAGGAGTAATGTTGATGATACCATCATTAAAACCATTACATGTGATGGCATTCACCGCGGCAAAATCAATTTCCAAGGCATCAGGTTCAGTGATTGTAGTATCACCTGTGGCAATACAATTGTTTGCATCAGTGACCGACACCGTGTAAATGCCGGCACTCAAAGCTGAAATGTCTTCAGTGAATGCACCCTGGTTCCATTCAAAAGAATAAGTTCCTGTGCCACCGGAAGGAGTCATGTCAATTGCTCCGTCTGAAAATCCGTTGCACTTGACATGAGAAACTGCTGCAAAAAATATTTCAAGAGAAGCGGGTTCTGTAATGAACGTATCTCGCTGGGCAAGACAATTATTATCGTCAGTAACAAAAACAGTATAATTACCTGCGTCCAATGCCGTAAGATCTTCAGTTATTGCACCCTGATTCCACTGGAAAGAATACGATCCCGTTCCACCGGAAGGAGTAATATCGATTGCACCATCTGAAAGTCCGTTGCATGAAACTGCAGTTACTGACGCGAAGGAAATAACCAATGCATCCGGCTCAGTAATAAGCGTATCAGCAACAACCAGGCAATTATTATTATCAGTAACTGAAACCGTGTACGTACCTGCATTGATTCCAGATAAATCTTCCGTAATTGTTCCCTGGTTCCACAGGTAAGTAAAGACATTTGTTCCTCCGGAAGGAGTTATATCGATTGCACCATCAGAAAGTCCATTACAGGTAACAGATGTTACTGCTAAAAAAACAACATCAATCACAGGAGGTTCGGAAATGAAAACGGAATCAACTGTTGTGTCCTGAACAGCATCAATAATTGTTACAATGTAATTACCCGCTGTCAAACCTGAAATATCTTCAGTAGTTTCGTTGTTCGACCATAATATATCATAGGGTGCCACTCCACCGTTAATAGTTAAATCAACCGATCCATCTGCACTTCCGTTGCATGAAACACCAAATCCATTGTAATCACTTGTTGTGAAAGATACCGGGAAAGGCGCAGGAGAACTAAATGTACCAGCTGCAGATAAAGTGAGAGAAGCAAAAAATAAAACAATAAGTAAAATAAGAGCTCTTCCTTTTTTTACCGGCAAAAAAATATCATACACAACTTTTCGTATTAGTTTAAACCCCATATAAATGATTGCCTGCCCGATTATTATGAAAATCCCGGTTACGCATATTTCGGCAAACAAATATAAGCAAATTTCCACGATAGATCAAAGTGAATTTCCCTCTGAACAGGTATAAAAAAAGAGGGAAAACAGGTTGGGAAAAATATTTCCCGTAAAATTACAGGAGCCTGATTAATAAAGTGTTAGATTAAACTCAATAAAAAGCCCGGAGCTATACCCAACCCAACGGTAATAGCCAGTGTAATCCAGAGAACCAGATGATGCATTGGTGAAAAATCCATCTGCACTGAGTCGCGGTCGGCCGGCTGATACATTGCAATTATCACCTTAAAATAGTAATAAACACCTATCAATGAACTGATTACAGCCAAAATAACCAGCCAGGTGTAGTCTTTATCAAGGGTGGTTGTAAACACATAATATTTCGCAAAAAAACCTGCTACCGGAGGTATCCCCGCAAGGGAAAGCATAATTACTGAAATGATGAAGGCCGGAATTTTGTTCACCGTGGCGAACCCCTTTAAAGAGGAAAGTGTTTCATTCTGGTTTTTAGTCATGGTTAACACCAGCGTGAAAATCCCAATTGAACCGATTGAATACGCAGCGGTGTACATGAGCAATGCGCTGTCGGAATTCTGATGCATCGCAACAATTGCCATTAGCATATAACCTGCATGCGACACACTTGAATAAGCCAGCATTCTTTTAATGCTTTTCTGATATACGGCAAGAATATTCCCTGCAAGCATTGTTAAAGCAGAACAGACTGCAAGTAACGGCCCCCACCAATCGGCAAGGCTGCTGAAACATACCGTGAATAACCGCAGAAACGCAGCAAAGGCAGCAGTTTTTACAACGGTTGACATATATGCAGTAACCGGTGACGGAGCGCCCTCATAAACATCAGGCGCCCAGAAATGAAATGGTGCGGCTGATACTTTAAAAATTAAACCTACCAGCATAAGCACAATTCCTGCATTAAATATAACCGGCAAATTTCCGCGATTCGCTGAAACATAACCACTAATTTCCTGCAGATTAAAGGAACCCACTGCTCCATAAATCAACGCGATTCCAAATAACAAAAAGCCGGTTGCAAATGCACCCAGCATAAAATATTTAAACCCGGCCTCGTTTGAACGCAGTTCCGATTTATTTGCTGCTGCCATTATATACATGGCTATCGATAAAATTTCCAAACCAAGAAACAACATGGTAAGATCCGCAAAACTCACCATCACCACACCACCGGCAAGAGAAAAAATAATAAGACTTGTAAAATCAGTTTCATGCGAACTCTTTCGCACATAATCGCTGCTAAGGAGAAACCAGAGAAAAACCGTGACAAGCATAACAACTGTAAACGATATTGCATAATTGTCAAAAAACATCATATCATTAAAATGCCGGATATTCGTATCCCAATCCAGTACCGCAAGACCCATTGCAACTGCCAGGCCTGTAAGCACCAGGGGAAATAATACTTTACGGAAGTTGAATATTTCCGCAAGCATGGCAACGATGCCTATTCCGGTGATGGTGATTAACGTATTCATTTAATTATATATTCCGGTCATGTTAAATACTGACTCCTGCCTGGTTAAGAATTGCCTGTAATGAGGGTCCTGCAATATCCAATAACGGCTTTGGATATACGCCGGTAATAATTATTATGATGGAGATAATACCAATCAGTACTTTTTCATTAATCGTAAGTGGTATAAAAGAAGCCGATGCTTCAGTTTCTGCGCCAAGCATAATTTTCTGGTACGCCCGCAGCATATAAACTGCCCCGAAAATTACTATAAGCCCGGCGAACATCGCCACCCATGCATTGACACTGAAAAGTCCGGATAACAGCATGAATTCACCGATAAATCCGTTCGTCAGCGGCAGTGCAATGCTTCCAAGAAGTATAATCATAAATCCAATCGCAAAAGGACGTGAGCTGTGTGCGAGACCTCCCATTTCGTTCATAGTACGATCCTTCATCCGGTGCAGCAGGATGTCGGAAATAAAGAATAATCCTACTGCATTTACTCCATGACTGATCATTTGGTAAACAGCTCCCTGCAGACCCATTATGTTTAATGAAAATATTCCGGCAGCAATCAACCCCACGTGAGCGATGGAAGAATATGCAATCAACCGTTTAAAATCTTTTTGTGCAATAGCCATTGCCGAACTGTAAATAATTCCTGTTACGGCAAGCAGTATTGCAAGCCACGACCATTCAGAAACACCCAAAGGAATTACGGGAAGCATCCAGCGAATGATTCCATACAATCCCATTTTCAGCATAATACCGGACAAAAGCATTGTTCCCTGTGTAGGAGCTGTTGTGTACGTGTCGGGCTGCCATGTGTGGAAAGGGAAAATCGGGATCTTAATTGCAAAGGCTGCAAAGAATGCCCAGAATAGCCAACTTTGTTGTTCCTGGTTCAGGGCAAGCTCGTAAAAGCTGTTAATATCGAAGGAGTGGGTACCAGGAGTTTGCAGGTAGAGATAGATTAAACCCACGAGCATCAAAAGACTTCCCGATAAGGTGTAAATAAAGAATTTTAATGTGATGCGAACCCTATCATGTCCTCCCCACAATAAACAAATAAACCATATAGGAATAAGAGCCAGTTCCCAGAAAACATAAAAAAGAAATCCATCGAGTGAACTGAACACACCAAGCAGTGCAAACTGCATAAGGAAAATTAAACTGAAGTAATTTTTGAAATCTTTAATTTCCCTGTCAAAGGAAGAATATATAATCAATGGTACTAACGCGTTTGTCAGCAGTACCATGATAAGTCCTACTCCATCCAATCCAAATTTAAAACTGATTCCCAGATTCTCTACCCAATACTGGTCAAATAAAAATTGTACTCCGCCGGCGGGGTTGAACATGGATAATTTCCAGATAGTGTCAGCAAGGGAAACCAGCGAAAGCAACAAGGCAGCACGTGCAGTGGATTTGCTGTCGGACAGCAGTCTCACAACAAGCATCCCTAAAATGGGAAATAAGAACATCAGCAGTGTTTGCATTTCCAGATCAGATAACCAACATATAAACTAACATCAGCATAATGGCAAATACCATAGCGAAGAGATAATACCCTAAATTTCCCTGCTGGCTGAAACGCAGCATCGAAGAAGTGCCGTTTGTAACGGTGCCGAATGAATTTACGATTTTATCAATAAGTCCAAGTTCGATCCATTTGTAAGAGAGTCGGCTGAGTACATCCATGGGACGTGTAAAAACCGCATTGAAGAATTCATCAACATAAAATTTATTTGCAAGTACCCGCTGAATTCCCACCAGGTCAGAATCACGTGCAGGAACATGCCCGTCGGTAACATATTTTTTGTGAGTAAGATATACTACTGCTGCCAGTATAACAAGTGTGACACCAATAAGAATGTATTCGAACATGTGCGATACATGACCACCCTTGTAAGCATCTGCCAATGCTGTTACAGGACGCATAAAATCATTGAGAAAATGCGGAGCATGAAATATTTCAGGCATTCCAATAAATCCGCCAATAGTACTTAACACTGCAAGAATAATTAGCGGAACGGTCATAGTTGCTGGCGACTCATGCAGATGGTCTTTCTGATGCATGGTCCCACGGAAAGTTCCATGGAACGTGAGGAAATAAAGACGGAACATATACACAGCCGTTATAATTGCAGTTATTGCAAGAACGGCAAACATTAACGGAGAGTGTATATATGCATTAGCAAGAATTTCATCTTTAGAAAAGAATCCTGCGAAAGGCGGAGCGCCTGCAATGGCAAGGGTACCGATAAGAAATGTAAAATGGGTTACCGGCAATGCTTTTTTCAGTCCGCCCATACGGCGCACATCCTGCTCACCTCCCATAGCATGAATAACGCTTCCTGCGCAAAGGAACAGAAGGGCTTTAAAAAACGCATGGGTTATTACATGAAACAACGCTGTTGTATACGCACCGGTTCCCAGTGCAACTACCATAAAACCAAGTTGACTAACCGTTGAATAGGCAAGAACTTTTTTAATATCTGTTTGCTTCAGCCCGATCAGTGCAGCCATAACAGCTGTAACCAAACCTACAACTGCAATAATTTCAGAACTGAATGGCGCCATGACATACAAAACATTTGAGCGCACCACCATGTAGATACCGGCAGTAACCATTGTTGCTGCATGAATCAATGCCGATACGGGTGTAGGTCCGGCCATGGCATCGGGTAGCCATGTGTAAAGCGGAAGCTGTGCACTTTTACCTATTGCACCAATAAACAATAACAGTGTGATTGCTGTTAATACAGGCTCATTGAATGGTAACAGTGAAGCACTTGCAAAAACAGTATCATATTCAAGCGAACCGAAAGTCTGGAAAATAAGAAACATGCCCAACAGAAATCCCAGGTCACCGATACGATTCATAATGAATGCTTTTTTAGCCGCATCATTATAATTTTGATTCTTAAACCAAAATCCTATAAGCAGGTAAGAACAAAGACCTACTCCTTCCCATCCCACAAACATGAGTACATAACTGGAACCCAGTACCAGCACCAGCATAAAAAAAACAAAGAGGTTCAGGTACGCAAAGTAACGGGCATAATCGGGTTCATGCGACATATAACCGATAGAATAAACATGGATCAGGAAACCCACTCCGGTAATTACGAGTAGCATGATAACAGAGAGCCGGTCGACAAGAAATCCGAAATTCAGATCGAAGGCTCCCGCATTCATCCATTGAAAATAATCGGCCTGCACAACTGTAGCGGGATCATGCAGCAATTGCATAAACAAACCTGCCGAAATAATAAAACTTCCAAGCACAGTAAGTGATGCAAGCCATCCGCTTGCCGCCGGCGGTATATGTTTATTACCGATTCCGTTAATCAGGAAACCGAGTAGTGGTAATACAGGAATAAGCCACAATAAATTATTCACTTCAACAAATCATATTTACAAATTACCATTTTAAACGGTTCAGCAGGTTGATATCAACACCACCGAAATTCCTGAATATCATTACCAGTATTGCGAGGCCCACTGCAACTTCAGCTGCAGCAACGGCCATAATAAAAAATACCATAACCTGCCCTCCGGGATCAGAATGCATGGTTGAAAATGCAACCAGCAAAAGATTCACGGCATTCAGCATTAACTCGATGCACATAAAAATAATAATCGTATTCCGCCTGAATAACACACCTAGAACACCTATTGCAAATAAAATCAGCGACAGGTACAGGTAGTTATTAATGTGGACGATATCGAGTATGGAATTATTCATTTATGAGTTCAGTTCTTTTTTTCCAATCATGGTAGCTCCGATCATGGCGGTTAGAAAAAGTAAAGCAGAAACTTCAAATGGAAGCATATATTCCCTGTAAAGCACCATTCCAAGTGATTTGACCATACCGATCTGATTATCACCTGAGGCGGCAACTTCAAGTCCGTCGGCACTTTTAAGCACACTCACCATTACCAGCAGAAAGAGACCACCTGAGATAACTGCTGCTGTTTTAATGATCCCTGATTTGTGAGGCTCACCTTCTGCATTGAGGTTAAGCATCATGATCACATATAGAAAGAGCACCATGATGGCACCTGAGTATACAATAACATGAACGGCAGCCAGAAACTGGGCATTGAGAAGTATATAATGACCGGCGATTGTAAAGAAACAAAATATGGTATATAAAACACTATGCACCGGCTTGCGTGAAAACACCACCATCAGCGCGCTGAATACGGAAAGAAAAGCTAAAATGAAGAAGGCGTACTTTGACATAAACGGATACTGCGGGTAATTCAGCTATTGAGGTTGCAATCAGAGGGCGAAATTAACAATTCAGCCCGATTCATTTGAACTATTTATTAACTTTTACGATGAGCTTGAATGCGTCCTGAGATATCCACTCTTTTATCGGGATCGACAGGTTCAACCAGTTTATCCTTACCATAAATAAAACCATCACGCTGATAACCTGCATAAACAATTTTATCGGTTAGGAAAATGGCTTCTTTCGGACAAGCTTCCTCACAAAGGCCGCAAAAAATACATCGCAGCATATTGATCTCATAAACAGAAGCATATTTTTCTTCCCTGTAAAGTTTTTCCTCACCCGGCAACCGTTCTGATGCAGTCATAGTAATAGCTTCGGCAGGGCAAGCCAGGGCACACAACCCGCAAGCAGTGCAGTTCTCACGCCCTTCCTCATCACGTTTCAAAACATGGTGGCCCCGGTAAACAGGTGTATATTCCTTCTGAACCTCGGGATAGTTCATTGTCGTTTTCTTGCGAAAAAAATGTCGCATTGTAATCATGAGACCGCCAACAATGGCAGGAAAGTAGAGTTTCTCTACAAAACTCATTTCCTTATTACTGACAATTTTCGACCGGTTGGTTAATTGCATTTTATACTTCCTTTAATTCAATGAGAGCGTCCACAAGTCATGTTTCCACAACAGGTAAACAGCAGTTAAAACAATATTTAGCATAGCCAGCGGCAACAGCACATTCCAGCCCACCCGCATCAGCTGATCATAACGGAAGCGTGGGATGGTCCAGCGAATCCACATAAAAAAGAAGATAAAGAAAAATATTTTAGCAAAGAATATAGCGACTCCCAGCAATGCCACAACATTATGAGACAGGCCAAGACTGTTTATAAACGGAAAATTATAACCTCCGAAGTACAGGCTCACAATGATAGCGGAAGAAATGAACATGTTGATATATTCCGAGAAAAGGTAAAAACCCAGCTTCATACTCGAATATTCAGTGTGATAACCACCAACAAGTTCCGTTTCACATTCCGGTAAATCGAATGGTGTACGATTGGTTTCCGCGAAAGCGCAGATAATAAATATAAGAAAACCAAGAGGCTGAACCAAAACATTCCAGTGGGCGCCGGGCTGGGATTCCACTATTTCACGAACACTGAGTGTACCGCTCATCATCACCAACGCCACAATCGACAAGCCCATTGCCAGTTCATAACTGATCATCTGCGCAGAAGCACGCAGTGCGCCGAGTAACGAAAATTTATTGTTGGATGCCCAGCCTCCTATCATAATTCCATACACCCCAATTGATACCACTCCGAAAACATAAAGAATTCCAATATTTACATCGGTTACCTGCAACAGGAATTCACGTCCGTTAATAATCAACGAGTCGCCCCAGGGGATCACCACACCCGTCATGCACGCGGTTAACATCGCAAGTGCAGGTCCTAATATGAAAAGGTTTTTATCGGCCTGCGCCGGAATTATTTCCTCTTTCATAAACATTTTAACTCCATCGGCTAAAGGCTGAAGCAAACCAAAGGGCCCGGCACGGTTGGGACCGATACGGTCCTGTAAAAATGCAGCTACCTTACGTTCCGCATAGGTGGAGTACATGGCGATCACCAGCGATACTGCAAATATTGCAACTACGAAGATGGCTTTAAATAATAAATCAGCAGTTTCCATATTGAGCCGGCCGGCTATTGATTTTGATTTTGGTGTGCTTTCTCGGCAATTTCTTTCTGCCTCGACACATCAATTTTTAATTGTTTGAGAACTGTATAATTATTCTGCGACATTACTGAATGCCTTTCAATATTCCGCGGGCCTTCAACTTTCCAATCCGCAATTTCTTTTCTCTCAAAACGACATTCGTTGCAAACCCATGATTCAACTTCTCCATAACGGTCTTTACGACCTGTAACGCGAAGCACTTCACTGCCACTCATCCACAATGCTACTTTTCCGCTGCACTTTTTACAATCACGGTGCGCGTCCATAGGTTTTGTAAACCACACACGGCTTTTGAAACGGAAAGTGCGATCGGTTAGAGCACCAACAGGGCAAACGTCAATCATGTTACCTGAAAAATCATTATCAACTACATTTTGAATGTAGGTGCTTATTTCAGAAACATCACCGCGGTTAATAACGCCATGCACTCTTCCATCACACAACTGGTCGGCAACTTTCACACAACGGTAGCAAAGAATGCATCGTGTCATGTGTAATTTTATTTTATCGCCAATATCAATCTTTTCAAATTCCCTTCTGCGAAATTCATAACGGGATTTAGACAGACCATTTTCATAACTAAGATCCTGCAGATGACATTCGCCAGCCTGGTCACAAATGGGGCAATCGAGCGGATGATTAATCAGCAAAAATTCCACAACACCTTTTCTTGCTTCGAGCAAATCGGGCGACAACCGGTTTTCAACCACCATACCATCCATGACCGGAGTACGGCACGATGCAACAGGTTTCGGCATTGGCCTCGGATCTTTGGCAGAACCCTGTGTTACTTTCACAATGCAGGTCCGGCAATAACCACCGCTGTTTTCAAGCTTCGAATAATAACACATTGCCGGAGGAACCACATCACCGCCGATCATACGCGCGGCCTGCAGAATGGTTGTTCCCTCCGGAACGTCAATTTCAATAGTATCTATAGTTACTTTAGGCATTTTGTTAGCGCTTTAATCACTTTTACCCGGCAACGGGATCAAGATTATTCACCCGGTAATAATGTTTTAAATCTTTTATCTGCTGCGGATTTTTCACATACTCTTCAAATTCACTTCGGAAATGTCGGATCGCACTCGCAACCGGCCATGCTGCTGCATCACCAAGAGGGCAAATAGTTTTACCTTCGATCTTTCCCTGAATATCAAATAACAAATCAATGTCAGCTATTGTAGCGTGACCATCGAGGAATTTGTGCAATATTTTTTCCATCCAGCCTGTACCTTCCCGGCAAGGGCTGCACTGACCACAACTTTCATGATGATAAAATCGAGTAAAATTCCAGAGATTTTTTACCACGCTGGAATCTTCATCCATCACAATAAAACCTCCGGAACCCAGCATTGTTCCGGTTGCAAAGCCTCCGTCGGCCAGTGATTCATAGCTCATCAGCCGGGGTTCACCTTTCGCAGTGGTCAATATTAAGTCGGCGGGTAGAATGGGTACTGAAGAGCCACCGGCAACAACAGCTTTTAGTTTTTTTCCATTTCGTATTCCGCCACAATAACTTTCCGAATAAATAAATTCTTCAACCGGCAGGCCGAGTTCAATTTCATATACGCCCGGTTTGTTAATATGACCGCAAGCGGAGATCAGTTTTGTTCCGGTGCTTTTTCCAATACCGATTTTTGCATATTCATCACCTCCCATATTAATTATGAAAGGAACGGCTGCAATGGTTTCAACATTATTCACCACGGTAGGACAGCCCCAAACACCTTTAACAGCAGGAAACGGTGGTTTGATCCTGGGATTTCCACGTTTTCCTTCGAGTGATTCAATCAATGCGGTTTCTTCACCGCAAATGTATGCGCCTCCACCGGGATGTACATACAGATCGAGCGAATACCCGGAGCCAAGAATATTTTTTCCAAGCAAACCAGCTTCATACGCTTCTGCAATTGCTGCTTCAAGAATATGATATACTTCCATCATTTCACCCCTGATATAAATATAAGAAGTGGCAGCACCTAAAGCAAAACTCGAAACTATCATTCCCTCTACTAACGAGTGAGGGATATGTGACATCAGGTAACGATCCTTAAAAGTACCGGGCTCACTTTCATCTGCATTACAAACCAGGTACCGGGAAACCCCTTCAGGCTTTGCAAGAAAACTCCATTTCAATCCTGTGGGAAAGCCTGCACCTCCCCTTCCGCGCAGACCTGACTTCTTTACTTCTTCAGTAATTTCATCGGGTTTCATGCGAAGTGCTTTTTCTAAAGCAGCATAGCCGCCATTTGCACGATATGCATTGATTCCCCTTATGCCGGGGACATTAATATTGGCAAGCAACAATTGTTTTCCCATGGTTATGCTTTGATCTTGTCTTTAGCCCAGTGAGAAATATGTCCCTTAGTATTTGAATGATAATCATTCAGGATTCCATCTACTTTATCAAGCGTAAGATTTTCATGATATGTTTGTCCAACCTGCATCATCGGTGCAGTGCCACATGAGGCAAGACATTCAACCGTCTTAAGCGTAAACATTCCATCGGCTGAAGTTTGTCCTTCACGCACATTCAATTTCTTCTCAAGATATTTCACAATATCCTCTGCTCCCATCAGCCAGCACGGACCGGTACGACAAACTTCAATTACACATTTTCCAACGGGCTTCAGATTAAACATTGAGTAAAACGATGCAACTTCATACACTTCGATAGGTTGAATATTCAGTATTTCGGCCACTTTATCCATTACCGCGGGATGCAACCATCCTTCAAACTCCGCCTGTGCAAGGTGAAGGATTGGAAGAATTGCCGATTTATGTTTTCCTACCGGATAACGGCTGATAATCTTGCGGATCAATGCAGAAGCATCGTCGGAAAAAACTACATCATTTTTGTCTTTAAACATTAGAATCTTATTATGATGGAAATTTAATTAGAGGGGTATGAGAGATGATAGATGATAAATGATAAATAAAGGTCTTTTTGTAATTATTATATTATGTAGTTGATATTGATTTTTAAAATGATAATAAGATTATGCATCGAGTTCACCGGCTATGACATTCATAGAACTCATGGTAAGAATTGCATCCGACAACATACTTCCTTTTATCATTTCAGGATATGCCTGGTAGAAGATAAAACAGGGCCGGCGGAAATGCAGGCGGAATGGATTTCTTCCTCCGTCACTGACAAGATAAAATCCAAGTTCTCCGTTTCCACCTTCCACACAGTGATAAACTTCACCTTTAGGAATATCGGTTTCGCCCATAATTATTTTAAAGTGCCATATCAGTCCTTCCATCGTGTTATAAACATCTTCTTTCGGAGGCAGATAAAATTCAGGTACATCGGCATGGAAAGAAGTTTTATCTGAAAGCTTGCTCAGTTTTTCGAGTGCCTGGTTGATAATGCCTACGCTTTGCTTCATTTCTTCATGACGCACCATGTAGCGGTCATATGTATCGCCATTGGTTCCCACAGGAATGATAAAATCAAAATCTTCGTACGATGAATAGGGATTCATCACACGCACATCATAATCCACTCCTGCAGCGCGGAGGTTGGGGCCGGTGAAACTATAATTCAGTGCATCTTCAACACTGATAGGACCTGTGCCGATGGTACGATCCATAAATATTCGGTTACGGTTCAGGAGATTTTCAAACTCCTGTAGTTTGGCGGGAAATTCTTTTATGAATTTGTCGAGACGATCCCATGCTGCCTGTGGAAAATCACGTTCAAACCCACCGATGCGCCCGATGTTTGTAGTAAGGCGGGCACCGCAGATCTCCTCGTAAATTTCATAAATTTTTTCACGCTCCTGAAACATATATACGAAGCCCGTTAGTGCTCCGGAATCAACTCCGATTACGGAATTACAAACAATATGATCGGAAATACGTGCAAGTTCCATTATGATCACACGCATGTACTCAACGCGCTTCGGCAATTTTGCACCAATTAATTTTTCAACCGTCATGTGCCATCCCATATTGTTGATAGGTGATGAACAATAATTCATGCGGTCGGTAATTGGCGTTATCTGGTAGTAAGGCCTGCGTTCTGCAAGTTTTTCAAACGCCCTGTGAATATACCCGATGGTAGGTTCAGCCGAGACTATGACTTCACCATCCATTTTAAGTACATTCTGAAAAATTCCATGCGTGGCAGGGTGTGTAGGACCCAGGTTGAGCGTGGTATACTCTTTCTCAGGATGATGAACTTCGAGGGGATGTATATTTTCGTTTTTCTTATCGATCATTTTGATGGTCATTGGTCACTGGTAAATAAACGAAGCTTCCGGTGTACATTAGTTAGCGTCCAAACATCTTATCGTCTTTGTCTTTACGGAACTGATCTTCCAGAGGAAATTCTTTCCGCATCGGAAAGCCTTCCATATCATCTACATTCAGAATGCGTCGCAGGTCAGGATGGCCTGTAAATTTAAACCCGAAAAAATCATACGTTTCACGTTCCATCCAATTGGCGGCGCGGAATAAACCGGTTAAGGAAGGAAACACCGGTGGATCTTCATTGGTGAATGATTTTAAACGGATACGGAAGTTATTGGTAAGGCTGTGCAGGTGATACACCATGGCAAATTTCTTTGGCGCATCAGGATAGTGCATACCACAGGCACTGGTAAGGAATTTAAACTGGAAACCTTCATGATCATGCAAATACCGGATCACTTCGCTGATGCTGTCAAGTGAAACGGTTATCGTTAGAAAATCATACGGATGTTCGATATCCGAAATTTTTCCGGGAAATATATCTTGCAGAACTTCTTCTATTGCTTGCGATGTAATCTCTGGCATTTCAGTTTTATTCTATTCCGTATGAGGCTAACAATGCTTTGTATTCAGCCGAATCGCGGCGTCGCAATGATTCATTCTGCACAAGATCCTGGATTCGTAACACACCATCTAAAATCTGTTCCGGCCTTGGCGGACATCCCGGCACGTATACATCCACCGGTATGATGCGATCAATTCCCTGCAGTACGCTGTAGGTATCAAAAATTCCACCGCTTGAAGCACATGCTCCTACCGAAAGAACCCAGCGCGGTTCCGCCATTTGTTCATATACCTGGCGTAATACAGGTCCCATTTTTTTGGCTATGGTTCCCATCACCATCAGAAGGTCGGCCTGGCGGGGAGAAAAACTCAGCCGTTCCGACCCAAACCGCGCAAAATCATAATGCGCACCCATTGTTGCCATAAATTCAATTCCGCAACAGGAAGTTGCGAAAGGCAGGGGCCATAATGAATTCTTACGGGCCATACCAACCATTTTATCCAGGCTGGTGGCGAAGAAACCCGGACCTTCAAACCCTTCAGGTGCTTTTACTATATCAACCATTTATTTTTTCAATAGTACTGTAAACTTCAGAACCGGAATGCTCTTCAGCCTTCCGAAATAATTAATCCCATTTAAGGGCACCTTTTTTAACTATGTAAAGAAACCCTAACATAAAAAGGCTGATAAATATTATCATCTCTACAAAACCATACATCCCCAGTTCAATAAAATTAACGGCCCAGGGATACATGAAAATCACTTCAACATCAAACAACACAAATAAAATTGCAACCAGAAGATATTTAATTGAAAACGGGATGCGGGAATTACCCTGGGGTTCAATACCACACTCAAATGTGTCGAGTTTTACCGCAGATTTTCTTTGTGGACCCAATAAGTGAGTAACAAATATTGTTGTAAGAACGAAGCCAATAGCTACTACAAACATGATAACCATTGGCAGGTAATCAGCAGGAACACTCAGTAGGATCATTTTTCAACTATATATTTAACAAATGAAATGAAATCATAGTTTATAAGAGGCCGCAAAATTACACTTTTTTAGAACCATAAACCGTAATTTAATCAGGTTTTTAACTGCCTTATTTCATTCATGCCATTCACTTCAAATGAGGCTGCAGGCATTAATGTCGTGAATTAAAACTTATCGTCTTCCCGGTTTGTTATTTCTCTAACTTTGCAGCAATACATTTACTTGATTAGCAACTGATTTATAGTCATTTAGCACTTTAATCCCAGGAGTTAGCCTGACAGTATATTATGCAAATTATTTTAATCAGCAGATCGGGTGTCAAAAAAAGTACTCATTATCGGAACCGGCTTAGGTGCGTTGGCAACAGCCCTCCGGCTAAGCTTCAAGGGCTATGATGTTGAATTGGTGGAAAAATATCATCGGGCGGGTGGTCGACTGAATCTTATCGAAAAAGATGGATTTACCTTTGACATGGGACCCTCTTTTTTTTCGATGAGTTATGAATTCAACGAACTCTTTAAATCCTGCGGAATTCCCAATCCACTTATTTTAAATGAGTTAAATCCTTTATATTCTGTTTTTTTCGATAACAGGGAAAAGCCTTTCCAAATTCATAAGGATCTTGACAAACTGGAACAGGAGTTTAAGGGAATTGAACCGGATATGGCTGCAAAGACCAAAAAGTACCTTGCCGCCGCAGGAAAGCTATTTCATGATACGGAAGATATTGTGATCCGGCAGAATTTTGACGGAAAACTGGATTATTTGTCAAAACTTGCCCGGGTTCCATTAAAACATGCACCCAAAATGTTCCGCTCTATGTGGTCGGAGCTTGAGAAGAATTTTGATAGCCAGGAAGTAAAAGTTATTTTTTCGCTGGTGGCGTTTTTCCTGGGAACCACTCCTTTCCAGACACCTGCTGTTTATAGTTTGCTCAACTATACCGAACTGGTTCACGACGGATATTGGAACGTTCAGGGCGGAATGTATAAAATTGTTGAGAAAATTAAAGGAATTTTGGATCAGCGCGGAGTTAAATTTCATTTTAATACGGAAATAACATCTGTTGAAACCGATGGGAAAAATATTACGGGATTCACCGATCAGCATGGAAAAAAATGGACTTCCGATGTGTATGTTGTGAATGCGGATGCCGCAGCTTTCAGGGGCAAAGTATTAAATCGTAAAAGTCATTCTGCTGAGAAACTGGATGCCATGGAGTGGACGCTCTCCCCGTTTACTATTTACCTTGGTGTAAAAGGAAAATTAAAAAATATTAATCACCATAATTACTTTTTAGGAAGTAACTTTAAAGATTATTCCAATACAATTTTTAAAACCTCAGTGAGTCCGCAAAAACCTTATTATTATGTTAATGTAAGTTCGAAATCAAATCCCGACTGTGCACCGGAGGGTTGTGAAAACCTGTTTATACTTTGTCCGGTTCCGGATTTACGTTATAAGCCTGACTGGTCGGACAGCGAGAAACTGGCGGAGACAATCATTGACGATTTATCAAAACGTATCGGGTTTGATTTGAAAAATAATACCGTATCAAGAACCATCCTTAACCCTATTGACTGGCAGGATAAATTTAATCTTTATCGCGGCAGCGGACTTGGTCTTGCGCATGGTTTAAACCAGATTGGCGGACTTCGTCCTTCGAATAAAGACGAAGAATTTAAAAATTTATATTATGTTGGGGCAAGTACTGTTCCCGGGACAGGGTTGCCGATTGTTGTAATCAGTTCCCGTCTTGTCACCGAACGAATTGAAAAAGATCATGAAAGAGTATAACGATTTGTGCATGGACCTGAGTACCGTTATAACACAACGGTACAGCACTTCTTTTACAAGAGGGATTAAAACCCTGCACAAACGTTTTCACAACCCGATTTACTCGGTGTACGGATTTGTGCGATTGGCCGATGAAATAGTGGATACCTTTCATGATTTTGATAAAAAAACATTGTTAGAAAAATTCAGGAAAGATACGTGGGACGCCATTGATTCAAGAATAAGCACCAATCCTGTTTTACATGCATTTCAGCTGATTGTAAACCAGTATGCAATCGATAAGAAACTCATAGAAGCATTTCTTTACAGTATGGAAATGGACCTGGAGAAAAAAGATTATGATGAAACCTTTTACGCTACTTATATTTATGGTTCCGCCGAAGTGGTGGGGCTCATGTGCCTGCGTGTTTTTTGTGAATGCGATGCATCACTTTATGATAAGCTTGTTGAGCCGGCCCGACGCCTGGGTGCGGCGTTTCAAAAGGTAAATTTTTTGCGTGATCTGAAAAGTGATTACCAGGAAAGAGGCCGGGTTTATTTTCCGGGCGTTGATTTTTCAAATTTTAACAACACGGTAAAGAAACAGATTGAGCTGGATATTGATAATGATTTCAGGGCTGCTTATCCGGGAATGATGCAATTGCCAAAAGGTGTAAGACCGGGTGTATACACTGCATTTATTTATTATCGTGAATTGCTGAAGAATATTCAAAAAGTTCCGGCTGGCCAGGTAATGGAAACACGAATCAGAGTGCCGGATATGAGAAAGGTTATTTTATTGATGCGCACCTATACCAAATTCGGTACGAGTGCATTTTTTTAAAACGGATTTCCCGGAATGCAAAAAACTCCCCGGGAGAGCCGGAGAGTTTTTCAATAATTTGTTTCAGGGTTAAAAAGTTATGGTAATTGTACCTTTTTGCTCCAGCGGCATTATAGGGCTGGTATCGAACATAACGCTCTGAGCTGCCTGTTGTGCTTTGGTAAGAAGATATTTACTGGTAGTGGTTGACCCTTCAATACCCGGATTGGCTTTTATTACATTTCCATATTTATTGATAGTAATTTCAACAACCACAACTCCTTTTTCCATGGTAAGATTATCAATTTTCGGTTCTTTGGTCATTTTACGTCCGGCCATTACATAAGAAACACCTTTGGTGGTGGATCCCTTGGCAGAATTATCGGCCTGGGCACCTTTGTCGAATTGGATCTCGCTTACTTCGGCAACTTTAAAACTCATTTCATTGCCTTTAAAATTAAATTTAATAACGCCATCATTCATGGATTTCACTTCCCCCGTCATTTTCTCACCTGACTTAAGTACGATAGTGTGCTGGGCATTGAGTACAAACACCGAAAGGGAGAGGAACAGGAATAACACAATTGATTTTTTCATAGTTGTAGCTATTGATTAAAGATTTGCTTGGTACAAAATTATTATAAATACTACCGGAATGGGAACAAAAACGCCGGATTTGTGACATTTAATCAACAACCCTGCCATATATAAAATCACTAAATTTGCCCCTTTTAATAGCTCGTCCTTTCCTATGAGAACCCTTTATAATTATCTTCTTCTTTACAAGAATCTCGTTTTCCTTGCCTTATTCCTTGCAACGGTGAACCAGGTGTTTTCATTGCTGGATCCGTGGATTTTCCGTAAAATTATTGATAACTATGTTACTCATCCCGAAAGGTATACTACACCGGAATTCCTTAAAGGTGCGGGTTTACTAATTGGTATGGCAATGGGAGCGGCATTTGTTAGCCGGGTGGCAAAAAACTTCCAGGATTATTATGTGAACTCCATCACACAACGGCTGGGAGCGCAGATTTATGCCGACGGTCTGAAACATTCACTTGAACTCCCTTACCAGGTTTTTGAAGACCAGCGAAGCGGTGAAACGCTGGGGAAACTGCAAAAAGTGAGGATTGACACCGAGCGTTTGATCTCGGCCTTTGTAAATATTCTTTTTACATCGATTGTTGGTATTGTATTCGTTACCATTTATTCCATACAGGTGTATCCGCTTATTGCCCCGGTATATTTTTCGATGATTCCATTATTGGGAATACTCAGTTCCGTTTTGAGTAAACGCATTAAAAAGATACAAAAGAAAATTGTTGCTGAAACCACTGCTTTGGCAGGAAGTACTACCGAGTCGCTGCGGAATATTGAACTGGTGAAAAGCCTTGGACTTGCCAACCAGGAAATAAGCCGGTTGAATACGACCACTGATAAAATTCTCCAGCTCGAATTAAAAAAAGTGAAGTATATACGCAGCCTCAGTTTCATTCAGGGAACTTTTGTTAACCTGCTTCGCAACTGCCTTTTGTTTTTTATGATGTACCTGGTATTTATGGAAAAGATAACTGTCGGTGAATTTTTCTCCCTTTTCATTTATTCATTCTTCATTTTTGGTCCGCTTCAGGAAATGGGAAATATAATTAATATATACAGGGAGGCTGAAGTGTCGCTGAAAAATTTTGAAGATATTATGCAGATGGAAAAAGAACCGGCTCCCGTTAACCCGGTTAAGCTGGGTGAAATCAGCCGGCTTGAATTTCGCGATGTTACCTTTAAACATCAGTCTGCAAATAATAATGCCATAAGCAATATTAATTTTCAAACCGGGCTGGGTGAAACAATTGCTTTTGTGGGGCCTTCCGGATCCGGCAAAACCACACTTGTAAAAATGCTTGTTGGATTATACCGTCCGCTTAAGGGGGAAATTTTGTACAATAATTTCCGGTACGACCAGGTAAATATGGATGAGCTGCGCAACCAGATTGGATTTGTTACACAGGACACACAATTATTTTCGGGAACCATTCGTGAAAATTTGTTGTTTGTGAATCCTACTGCAACCGATGCACAATGTATTGATGTACTCAATAAAGCAGCCTGTCAGAGTTTACTTGCCCGTGCCGATAAAGGTTTAGACTCTGTGATCGGTGAAGGCGGTGTAAAAGTTTCCGGTGGTGAAAAGCAACGATTATCGATTGCGCGTGCATTATTACGTCAGCCTAATCTTCTTGTATTCGATGAAGCTACCTCTGCGCTGGATTCCCTTACTGAAGAAGAAATTAGTGAAACCATTCGCGATATTTCCGGAAACCGAAATCATATTACCATTCTCATAGCGCACCGTTTATCCACGGTGATGCATTCTGATTGTATCTACGTTCTTGAAAAAGGACAAATAATAGAAAAAGGAAAGCATCACGAACTGCTCGAACGAAATGGGTTGTACTTCGCAATGTGGAGACAGCAAATCGGAGAAAGGCAGAAAGAGGCGGGTATAACAGCTGATTCTTAAATACGCATTGAATTAATTCGTTTGAAAAACATTATTATATCTAAATAAAAATATCTATCATCTATCATTTATCATCTGACATACCTATCATCTAAACAATAGGCTAAAAATATTGAACTTCTCAAAAGGTATATCATTTATTGAAAAAGCGCTTCAGGATCCTCTGCCCGGAGTAGTTGCCCAGCATCTCATGGCGCCTAAAATTCGCAAGACAACAGACGAGTTGTTACAGGCAAACCCTGCACACCGGTTGAGCAGCGTTATGATTTTACTATACCCGGATGTAAAAGGCCAGTTGAGTACAATATTTATTGAGCGGCCGATTGATGAAAGTATTCACAGCGGACAGATTGCTTTCCCGGGAGGTAAAATGGATGAAGAAGATGGTACACCCGCTCGGACGGCATTAAGGGAAACTGAAGAAGAGATTGGGGTGCCGGCATCCGAAATCCGTATCCTGGGACCCTTATCGCAGTTATTTATACCGGCGAGTAATTTCCTGGTAATTCCGCATGTGGGAATTATGGAAACTATGCCCGGATTTATTCCCAATCCGGATGAAGTACGGTCACTGATTCCGGTTCACATCAGTCAATTGCTGCAACTTAAACAAAATTCAAAACAATTTCACACATCCTATGGCCTGCTTGAAGCACCTTATTTTGAAATGAACGGTCATTCCATTTGGGGAGGCACAGCCATGATGATTAGTGAGTTCAGGGAATTGATGAAACGATATGGATGATTTTAATCCCGACCTGCCGTTTTATCCTTCTTTTACGGTAATAAATTAATTAATTTTACACTACTAAAGTTTACCTATTCATTCAGTAATTAATTTAAAAAACAAACATGCGTACAGCAACAATTTACACCGACAAAGGTGACATGGAAGTAGAGTTCTTTGAGAAAGATGCTCCGGGAACCGTTGATAATTTCATTAACCTTGCTAAAAAAGGTTTTTATAACGGATTAAAATTTCATCGTGTTATACCTGATTTTGTAATCCAAGGGGGTTGTCCGAAAGGTGATGGAACCGGTGGGCCGGGATATAAAATCAAATGTGAAACTTCCGGCGATAACCAATACCATGATCGCGGTGTTTTATCAATGGCTCATGCGGGAAAAGATACCGGTGGTTCACAATTTTTTGTTTGCCATAGCAGAAAAAATACTGCTCACCTTGATCGTGTTCATACCTGTTTTGGAAGAGTAGTAGACGGACTTGATGTAATTGATGATATCAGCGCAGGTGATTTGATCAAGAAAATTGAAGTGCACGAAGAATAGTAAAAATATCTTGCCGAGCGAAGACGATATGAGCAGAGACGCAATACAATGTGTCTCTGCAACTAATCCCAGTTCTTAAGAGTTCCCAGTTTTCCCTGTTGAACATTTAGTATTTCATACGTAGTTGCTGACGTACCGGTTTTATTGATAAAGGCAATTACAAAAACTTTCTCAGCCACCATCCCCGTAAGGTCGGCAGTGAAATTCTGTTTTAACAAACCATCGGCAACGAGTTTAGAAGCATCAACCGGATCACCGAGATTTGCGGTCAGAACTTTTCGAGCCACGGCCTGGTGCTTGAACCCTGTAATTGGATTCCCCTGGTTATAATACGGACTCGATTGATCGGTATTGTAATTATTTACCTGGTCGTACGATGCACCAGTGCCGCTAATATCATTTTCAACAAGGTAAACAGTAATTGTGTGCTGACCTGATAAATTCTCGCGAAATGCTGCCTGCACTTCAATAGTCGCAGTTGTTCCGGAAACAGCCGAGCGTATAGCCAGTCCGCATTTAGCGGCACCGGAAACCTGAGCAGAGGTGTTTGACATCCACTGGGTGCGATTAAGAAGCACATTATTTAGAGATGGAATTCTGTTGATCATCCCATAAGTGGGATTAGATCCAAATGTTGCGTCAATAGTCATGAACAGCGGGATCTGCATAGCATCCGACTGATGATACGCCACCGGAATAATTTTACCCGGATAAGCAGCAGCAACCTGCTGACGTTTAACCTCCGCATCAGGGCAAGCGCCACACCAGGCGGCAGTGTGATATTCGAGCAGGACTTTTTTTGTGAAAGAAGCGGGAGGTGCAGTAATTCCAACTGCAGGAGGTGGTGCCGGTGCAGGTTGTGGTGTTGCATCATCATCTTTGCTGCAGGCGGTAATAACAGTAATTAGCGCAATTAATCCGGCATAAATTCTTCTATCCAACATGGTTTGCTTTATTTTAAGATCAGAGAAACATAAAAATAGGTTTTATACGTGACCAATTAGCGGGAAAGCAATCGAAGAGTTACCTTTGAAAGAAATATGAATAATGTTTCATTTTAAATAGCAAACTGTAACTGTCATAAACCTCCCGTAAGAATAGAATTACAATGCAGGAACCAACGAATTACTCCTTACCCCGTCCGATTTTTAATGTAAGGGTTTATGGAATATTAATTGAAAAAGGTGCCCTACTGGTCTCCGATGAAGTGCATCACGAAAGAAATATAACAAAATTCCCCGGGGGAGGCTTGCAATTCGGGGAAAGCACTCATGAATGCATTAAACGGGAATTTATGGAGGAGATGCAGCTTGAAATTTTTGTCAGGGAACACTTTTACACGGTCGATTTTTTTCAGGCTTCAGTCTTTGACCCCACTCAACAGGTAATAAGTATATACTATATTGTTGAACGAGCAGGAGAAAACCCAATTTCCGTTTCCGATAAAAAATTTGATTTCAGTCAGCGGCAAGATGGAACTCAAAGTCTGAGGTGGATTGCAATTTCAGAGTTGGTACCGGAAGATTTTACCTTTCCGATTGATCAAAAAGTTTCGGGTTTACTGTTGGAGCTTTTTCTTAAAAACCATTCATGAATATAATTTCACATTCATGAATCCCTTTCTTTCAAACTCATCTTTTATTTTAGCAGCTGCTGCTTTGTCTTTTATTCCGGAAATAATAATGTGATATTTTTTAACACCATCCTTATCTCTTATGCCGATCAGCACTTCGTCAACAGGTTCCTTCAGATATAAATCATTGGCAACATAAATTGCATGAATCAAATCATGTGTCGACCATAGTGATAACGAAAGATCTTTCAGTTCTGCTTCATTGCCCATACAATCAACAACAGGATGTGCATGATATAATTCAAGCAGCTCTTTAGTAGGCTGCAGCAGGTTCAGCACTTCGAGCCGCACATGTACGAGGCCATGATGATAACCACCGATCCGCCGTGCAGCAGCTTCCGATAAGTCGATAACCCTGTTCTTCGCATACGGACCGCGGTCGTTCACCCTGACAATAATATTATAACCATTATCACGATTAACAATATTCAGATAGGTGTTGAAGGGCAGGGTGCGATGGGCGGCGGTGTAATCAAAATTGTTAAATATCTCTCCATTGGCCGTCATCCTGCCATGAAATTTTTTTGCATAATAAGAAGCCTTCCCGGGAAGTGGATTCTCTTGTTGTGAAGTCTGAGAAGATAGTAGAATCGGAATTGCGGAAACAATAACTATAACGATAAGTGCAAACCGGTTCATGAAACAAGGATACAAAAAATATCACTTCATGTCAACCGCCTGTTTATGACTTTTTCCACATGGGCAAAAAACTGAACGGGATTGTAGGTGCGCCAGGGAAAATCGTCGAGTTCACCTCCATAAACGAGGTAGTAATCAATGTTGTTGCGCGAAAACTCATGCAGCACATGATCGCGAAAATTGATTGCGGCTACCCAACCGTCCTCCTGTACATCTTCAAACCACTCCTGGTAGTAACAATCATCGGAAGCATGGAAATTAAGTACATTTTCTCCAATCAGAATAAATTTATGAATACCTCTGCCGATCAAATCATCAATCAGATCGCGTTTTAAAGTCATCACATCATTGTTAATGCAATCATTCCACTCTCCTATCAGTTCAATAATGGCAAAGCGCATTTGATAGTCGGCAAACAATACCTTAAGGTAAAGGGTGTTCGATCCGAAATCATCCCATTGCGGATGAATAAAATAATTGTAGATCGTGTTGGAATATTCAAATTCACTATGCTCACGACCATAAAAGGGTGATAACTCATCCTCTTCCGACGTGTACAAATCACGCCACCGGTAGTAGGGTTCTATGTCTTGCATTTTTAGTATTAAAATTAAGTCATTTGGAAATTAGGACATTGGAGGAGTGACGAGTGACGAGTGATGAGTGACGAGTTGAGGTAGCCTGAAATAGGTTGACCACCCAATGAGCTGGCAACCGAATTATCCAATTATCCAATTTCCTGCTGACCCAATGTCATTTCCCTATTACAAAGTTAATGTCAAAGAAGGGAAATTAGTATTGAAAAGTAAAGATTATTTACGGCTTAAAATTATCAATAGCCTTACGCACGCTTCCGTGTTTTTCGAGAAGCTCCAGGGCGGTAGCTTCGTCAATCTTAAGCGCAGTCATTATCATTTTGGCTCCCCTGTCGATGAGTTTATTGTTGGAAAGCTGCATATCGACCATTTTATTGCCTCTCACCCTTCCAAGTTTTACCATAACTGATGTGGTAATCATATTCAGGACCAGTTTCTGAGCTGTGCCAGCCTTCATACGGGTTGAACCGGTTACGAATTCAGGGCCGACAATTACCTCAACTGGAAAATCAGCTACCAAAGAAACCGGTGCCCCGGGATTACAGGTAATACAACCGGTAGCTATGTTTTTTTCTTTACAGGATTTCAATCCGCCAACCACGTAAGGTGTCGACCCTGACGCTGCGATTCCGACAACGATATCATTGTCATTGACATTATAAGCCAACAAATCCTTCCATGCACCTTCCGTATCATCTTCGGCAAACTCAACTGCTTTCCTGATTGCGGCGTCACCTCCTGCGATAATGCCTATCACGCGACCATGTTCAATTCCATAAGTGGGAGGACACTCTGATGCATCCACAATTCCGAGGCGACCGCTTGTTCCGGCTCCGATATAAAAAAGCCGGCCACCGTTTTTCATTTTTGCATGAACAGCATCCGCAAGAGCGACAACCTGCTGCATGGCTTTTTCGATTGCCTGTGGAACTGTCTTATCTTCGTTGTTGATGCTGGTCAGCAATTCGAGCGTGCTCATTTGCTCCAGTGACTGGTAATGGGAATCTGATTCAGTGATCCGGTTGCTCATGCGTGATAAACCGGGGGATATAAACCTGGATTGCATCGGCGGATCATTTCATACACTGTATCAAAAACATCTTCCACATTCGGTTTGGAATAATAATCGCCATCAGAACCGTAAGCGGGACGATGATCTTTGGCAGCCAAAGTAACAGGTGGTATTTCAAGAAAATCAAAACCACCCTGCTCTTCCATGACCTTCTGAAACATATATGCTGTTCCGCCACCCGGTACATCCTCATCAACAAACAAAATTTTATTTGTCTTCTTCAAAGATTCAACAATTGCATGATTGATATCAAAAGGCAATAAAGTTTGCACATCAATCACCTCGCAGCTAATGTCAACCTGCTCCAATTGTTTAACGGCATCCATAACAATGCGGCAACAGGAACCATACGTAATGATGGTGATATCATCGCCTTCACAAAGTGTTTCCGGAATGCCCAGTGGAAGTCGATACTCGCCGATATTAAGCGGCATATTCTCTTTGGTTCGGTAGCCATTAAGCGGTTCAATAATTATTGCAGGATCATCGGACGCCATCATGGTATTATAAAATCCCGCGGCCTGTGTCATATTGCGTGGTGACAAAATAAAAATTCCCCGCATGCTGCCCAGCATCATGGATATTGGAGAACCACTGTGCCAGACGCCTTCGAGCCGGTGACCGCGCGTACTGATAATTAGCGGCGCTTTTTGTCCGCCTTTTGTACGATACTGCAAACAAGCAAGATCATCGGTAATAACGTTCAGGGCATATACGAGATAGTCGAGATATTGAATTTCTGCAATTGGCCGCAAACCACGCAACGCCATTCCTATTCCCTGCCCGATAATGGTGGCCTCACGAATACCGGTATCCATAACACGGTTCAATCCGAATTTTTCCTGCAATCCTGCCCAGGTTTGATTTACACCGCCGATGTGACCTACATCTTCACCAAAAGCAATCATTTCAGGATATTTATTCATGAGCTTCTCAAAATTCGCGAGCAAAATTTCACGCCCATCGACGAGATGTGGTGTTTCACCAAATTGAGGTGCTACAGGAGTTACCTGCAGGGCTGCATTGCGCGACTGACTGTATAAATGGGAATCGAACCGGTCGAGATTTTGCTGATCCCAATTCACAAGCCAGTTGATGAGATTACTTTTCGCCTGCGAATTCTCACCCCGTGCCAGTCGCAACGATGCTTTTACAGCCACAGCAATATCTTTACGTTCCGCTTCCGGATTACCATTGAGTTCTTCCCTGATTTTACCAATAAAAACACCGTTGTCCGATGCTGACTGCAATTGCGCCATTTGTTCATCGGCTGCGAGTAATTCCTCACGGATATCCTTTTTAAAAGCTTCCCATGCTTTTCGTTTAGCTTCAGCAACTACTTTTTTTGCATCACTTTCAATCGCATTCAATTCATCAGGTGTGGCAATTGCCGACTGTATCATCCACTCCCGCATCTTGCGTAAGCAATCAAATTCCTCTTCCCATTTTAGCCGCTCTTTTGATTTATACCGCTCATGCGACCCTGATGTGGAATGGCCCTGCGGCTGTGTCATTTCCTGAATGTGAAATAAAACCGGAACGTGTTGGTCACGACAAACAGAAATTCCTTTTTCATACAGTTCAATAAGTCCCGGGTAATCCCAGCCTTTACCTGTCACAATGTGAAAACCTTCCTGTGTTGCCGTTCTTTCGAAACCCTTTAGTGCTTCAGAAATATTTTGTTTGGTGGTTTGAAATTTACTGGGGACCGAAATTCCATAACCATCATCCCATACTGAAATTGCCATGGGAACCTGAAGCACTCCGGCGGCATTTATGGTTTCAAAAAATAACCCTTCCGATGTAGAGGCATCACCAATTGTTCCAAAAGCAACTTCATTTCCCTTAATGGAAAATTTACGGAATTTGTCGCTGTGTAATTCCGGATTTTGCCGGTACATTTTTGAGGCCAGTGCAAGTCCGAGTAACCGCGGCATTTGACCGGCTGTAGGAGAAATATCGGCTGATGAATTTTTTAATGAAGTAAGATCTTTCCAGTTGCCAGATTCATCGAGTAAGCGTGTTGCATAATGCCCGTTCATCAAGCGACCTGCTGAAGAAGGGTCGGCATTCACATCGGGGTGAGCATACAACTGTGCAAAAAATTCCTGGATGGTAAGCAATCCGGTAGCCATCATGAAAGTCTGATCGCGATAATACCCTGAACGAAAATCTCCGTTTTTAAAAACTTTCGCCATTGCCAATTGGGCGATCTCCTTACCATCTCCAAAAATTCCAAATTTCGCTTTGCCGGTCAGAACTTCTTTTCTTCCAAGTAAACTGGTCTGACGACTTTCATTGGCTATCCTGTAATCATTCAGTATTACCTGGCGAAAATCAGCATAAGTAAGTTCCTGGTTATCGGTGGAATTAGTCGGATATGGTGGGTTCATTGCAGCTGGGGTAAAATCGGATTACAAAAATAAGGAAAAAAGGCTGATCTTTCAAATCGGTAAAGTTGGCTTAACCAGCTGAATGTAATCAGTTTACTTCACAATTCCATTATGACACCCAGGGAAAGGAACAGTTAAAAGAATAACATATCGGCCGCTGTAAAAACAGCAAGCAGAATGCTGGCAATTCCATTGGTCGTAAAAAAGGCCAGGTTGACTTTACTCAGGTCACCTGCTTTAACGAGTGTATGCTGGTATACGAGCAATCCTGAAAAAATTACCCATCCCGAAAGGTAAATCCAGCCATAATTTCCATAAAAGGAAGCAGCAAGCAATACTATAGCAGCAACGAGGTGAAGCACTTCGGAAATTCGCAGTGACACTGTAGTTCCAAAAACTGAAGGAATTGAAAAAAGTTTTTGTTGTTTATCAAATTCTTCATCCTGCAAAGAATAAATTATATCAAAGCCCGAGACCCACGTCATCACTGCTATCGAAAACAAAATTGGTAAAATTGCAAATTCACCGGTGACTGCAAGATAGGCTCCAATTGGCGCTAATGATAAACCCACACCAAGAACCACATGACTAAACGGAGTAAACCGTTTGGTGTAACTGTATCCCAATATAACAATAAGAGCAACCGGTGAGAGGTAAAAACATATTGGATTGATAAACCAGGTTGATAGTATAAAAGCAATGCAATTCAGTATCGTAAACAATAATGCCGATGAAGCGGAGATTTTGCCTGCCGGAATTTCCCTGATCACAGTCCTGCTGTTTTTCGCATCAATTTCACGATCAGCCCAGCGGTTAAATGCCATTGCTGCAGACCGTGCGAAAATCATGCATAATAAAACCAGTAAAACCAACCATGAATCAAATTCAAAGTTCACGGCTTTAGCCCCGGCAAGAAAACCAATGAGCGCAAATGGAAGTGCGAAGATGGTATGACTGAATTTTATCAGTGAAAAGTAATGCGTAAATTTACCTGAAGGCATGAGGCAAAAGTAAACAAATAAGTGGACAGCTTACATTACCTCTCCAAAGGAGAAGGGGTCAGCCTCACCCAACCTCTCCAAAGGAGAAGGGATCATTTGATTATAATTTATCAATTACCTCTTTTCTACTTACTCTTTTTTTTCGGAGCCTTATACCCTTTTTCACGGGCTTCACTTAAACCGATAGCGATAGCTTGTTTACGAGTGGTAACCTTATCACCGCTGCTGCTTTTCAGTTTTCCTTTCTTAAATTCTTCCATAACCTCACCCACTTTCTCCCGGGCTTTTGCTGAATTCTTTGCCATAATTATGTGTTTCTATTAAGACTGTTACTGAATACTGTCATTTTTATGCCAAACGGGAAATTTGTAAAAAATTAAATGGTACGATGTTTCTAACGATTCCGGCAAATGCCTACCGATTATGCAAACCATCCGATCAACACGACAGTTACCTCCCCTTTCGAAACTCAGCAACAACATGCAGGCCTGTGCCAGGGCGGTTAACCTGGTTTATACCGGTGATTCAACGCCAGGTATCCTACGTATAAAAAAGGGAAAGAATTTTATATATCTTCATGATAATAAGCTGGTTACGAACGCAGCAACGCTTAAAAGAATCTACTCCCTGGTAATTCCCCCGGCCTGGCAGAACGTTTGGATCTGTGCGGATGACAAAGGCCATTTACAGGCTACGGGAATTGATACAAAAAACCGGAAGCAATACCGGTATCATCCCAACTGGAATGCATTGCGCAACCAGGCCAAATTTTCAAATATGCTGGAGTTTGGGAAATCCCTTCCTCAGATCCGAAAAAAGTTAGAGAAAGATATTTCTCAGAAAGAAATCAGCGAAAGCAAGGTAATTGCAATTATTTTAAGTGTTATGGAGCAGACGTACATACGCGTTGGCAGTGATTATTATGAAAAAGTTAACGGCTCGCACGGATTAACTACTCTAAAAAATAAGCACGTCCAGGTGGATGGATCTACTATTACTTTTTTCTTCATCGGTAAAAAAGGAGTTTCTCATAAAATCAGCATCCGCAATAAAAAACTTGCACAATTGGTGAAGCAATGCCGCGATATGCCGGGAAAAGAATTGTTTCAATATATTGCTAAGGATGGATCGAGGAGAAAAATTGATTCGGGCATGGTGAACAATTATATTCAGGCATTAGGTGGAAATCAGTTTACAACAAAAGATTTCAGAACCTGGGCAGGTTCGGTAAATGCTTTACGGAAAATTAAAGAAATGAGTCGAGGAGAAATGAAAGGCAGTAAAAAACAACTCATCAATACGATTGTCGATCATGTGAGTGAACGTTTGGGAAATACACGCGCCGTATGCAAAAAATATTATATCCATCCGGTTATCCTCGAAATGTTTGAGAACAATAAACTTCCCGGTTTACGTAAAGAATATCCTGCAAAGAAAAGTGAAATGCTTTCAGCAGAAGAGAAATGGCTATTGGATATATTGAAGAATCAGGTCAGGAATGAAATGGTAATTATAAATAATCTGATCTGCGCCTGATCACAGCATCAGTTAGCAAGCAAGGCCCGCTCTGCTTCCCGCAATATCCGCTGTTCTTCCGATGAAAATCCGGAATACACGTACATTTCGCTTTCATAATCATATACAATTACGCCTCTTTCAAAATAAAAATCAGGGTAACGAAGTTTAACCTCGTTACGAATAAGGCTAACATAAGTATTGGTTATACACAAGCCCAAAAATTCTTCCATTTTCATAATTCCGTATGTTAATGATCTGTCTTTAATACAAATTAGAGGCCATATAATATTTATACAGTTTGTTTTTTCTTAACTACGCTCAGTCTCCCTTCGCGTTCCATATAAACGGCTTCGACTCCCTCCATGCTATCGGTGTTCATTGCTAATCTTACACTGGCTTCTAAATCATTTTGCGTAACCATGCAATACATCATATTCTTCCTGTAAACTTTCCCATCCTTATAAATTGGAAGCGATTCACCCTTCACATACTTACCCCACTTACTGCTGTAATAAGCGAGCATCCCGGTCAGCCGGTGGAGAATTGCAATGGTGGCAGCAGCTGCAATAGTTGGAATGAACGGGGATGCTCCGACAACAGCGCGGCTGAGTATGGCGCCCAGTAAAATCAGCAAAACATTATCAAACGCCACCTGCATACCAAACGACCGTCTTCCGGAAATACGGATCAGCACGAGCCCGATAACAAAAACAATAAATGTTCGTGCTGCCATTTGAAGTGCAGTGAGATCGGTACCATTGCCAAACATATCATTTATAAAGCCATTTTCCATAGGGAGTAATTTTGGGGGGTTTGTAAGTTGTAAAATTTGATTATGATTTACTCAAATAAAAAAAGAAATTAACAATTTCAATTTCCGGTGATCATTCCAGAAATGTGAATTTAATTGCTTGGAAATTAAGCACTTCATACTAAACAAAAGATGTGCCAATTCGATTCGTCAGTCGGGATTAAAATTGGTAAGGGAAATAAACAGGTGAGAATATTAGGTATTTCGGAAAAGGTGTTATACATTTAAAAACCATATTGAAAATACCATGATGAAGCGCATTTACCTGGTAGATGATGATGTTGATGATCTTGGTTTTATTAAAGGAGCCTTTGATAAACACAAATCTGGTTATGAAATAATAACCTGCAACAATGGTCTTGAACTTCTTTCATCATTGAAAAACTACACTGAACTTCCACTTTTTGTTTTAATGGATTTAAATATGCCGGTCATGTCAGGACTGGAAGCACTAAAATTAATACGCAATTCCGCAATCTACCGGAATTTAAACGTAATTATCTTCAGTACCAGTAATTCAATATCAGAACGAAATGAATGCATCAATAAAGGCGCCACTGACTACCTGGTAAAGCCTTATTCATTACAGGAATATGAAAGCATTGTATTTAAACTTTTGAAAACCTATTCTGATTCTTTTACAAAAAATAAAATTAATCCGGGTAATGTGCAAAAAAGTTCTCGCAGATTGCTTTTGTGAGGAATAAAATTCGCAAAAAAATTTCTTAAATCTTTCAAATCCCCAGTCAGAGTGGTAGGGCACATTTTTTGTATATTTTTTAAACCTAAAGCTAAGGTCAAGCAGTAATCATAATTAACACCTCCGAGGTTTGATGAACTTACTGACTATAAAATTCTCATGATCCAGTAACCTGGTCAGCAAGAGGTCACTACTGTTTTTATACACAACTATTTTAAACCATATTAAATTCTAAAATTATGACATCCAAATCCAGGACTTCAGAGATCCCTGCAAAAAAATCAGGCAGTAAAGCACAGTACGCTAAAAAATCAAGTGCCGGTAAAAAGCAAAAGACGCTGGATGAATTACTGGAAGACAATTTAAAAGATATTTACAGTGCAGAAGTCCAATTGCTTGATGCAATACCGGAAATGGCGGATGCAGCTCAAAATGAAGAATTGCAGAATGCCTTTACACTCCATTATGAACAAACGCTGAAACAGGTTTCACGTTTAGAAAAAGTTTTTGACCGTTTTGAAATTGACATTTCCGATATTGAACCCTGTGAAGCAATGGCAGGGTTAATTGAGGAAGGCAAAAAAATTATTGAGGAGTACGAGGAGAGTCCGGTGCGGGATTCAGCACTAATTATTGGTTCGCAAAAAATTGAACATTATGAAATTGCGGCCTACGGTTCCTTATGTGAGCTGGCGGATGTTTTAGGCTATTCCAATTTGCATGACCTTTTAGGTCGGTCCCTTGATGAAGAAGAAAATACCGATGAATTACTTTCTGAAATAGCTTCCGATATAAATGATGAAGCAAAAGAAATGAGTGATGCTCAAAATGCTTCGTATTCGGAAGAAATGGAAGAAGAGCGTTAGTGATAATTTTTGGAAACATTTTTAAAATTTTTGTTTCTTTATTGCAACTAAAACGACCGGCTTAATAAACCGGTCGTTTTTATTTGCACTGTTTGAACTGCAGGTTACCGGGGATAATTTCCCGATCCTGTTCTTGTTGTATCTGTCACCGAATTGAGTGAATCAGCAACCTCGCCACCGGAATTTCTTCCAGTCTCTGCATTATTTGCAGGGTTTGTTCCGGTACCGGAACCTGTTGACATGTCATCATTATCGATGCCATCGGAACCATCCGTTCCACCCAGGCGCTGATTTTCGCCGTCCTGAGTTCCTACTGTTTCAGCAGGAAGTTCATTTTCATCATTATTATTTTTGTTGTCACACGCAATGAATCCCAGGCCGAGAACAAGCGAACCGGCGATAAGGAGTTTTGAAATTACATTTTTCATTATACTATATTTTATAATTAAATTAAAAATAATTACCTGTTAAAATTTCCGGTATCTGTTCTGTTGATGGTACGGGGAGTTTTGTTCTGGTAATTCCCTTTATCATCAAACCAGATTACATCGGATTCACGGGTTATATAATAGGAGCGTTTGCCCGTATTATCCTGGCTTGACCATACATTATACTTCTCATTCGGATAGGATTTTGAATAATAATCGCCGATAGTGCGTGGATATTCGTTATTGCCCAACTGACTTTCACTACCTACCGGATTACCATTGACATCATAAATTATTGCGCGGGTTAACCGGGATGCTGTATCAGCATATTCTGCCCTGTAATTCGTACCTACCTGTGACCAGTTTGACTGGGTGTTAGGGTAATCGGTACTGAATCGCTTGCTGATAGTGCCTGGAACATCGGAACTTTGAGGTGTTGTTCCTGACTGGGTCTGTGTACGTTGGTCGGGGTTATTGGTACCCCTTGCCGGATTGGTTGCAGGAGGATTATTCTGTGCAACGGTAATACTTACGCTGAAAGCTGCAAGTATCATTAAAATTGATTTTTTCATGATGGTTTTTTTTATAGTTATACAGTAACCAGACTGTCAAAAACATGCCATTTCGTAAACACCCCTCCCAGGTGCTTCCGGGTGTAGTAATGAGTAAAAAACAGTACATAATGTGCATTCCCGCGGGGTGAGGCTACCCCGCAGGGTAATATGGTTCAAATTATTAACTTTGCACTCCGGAATTCTAAAAACAGTTTCTTATGGCAGACGATAAAAAAATAATTTTTTCGATGGTTGGAGTAAACAAAATTTATCCTCCACAAAAACAAGTACTTAAAAACATTTACCTCTCCTTTTATTACGGTGCCAAAATCGGAATCCTGGGTTTAAACGGATCCGGTAAATCAACACTGCTTAAGATAATTGCCGGTCTCGATAAATCGTACCAGGGAGACGTTGTGTTTTCCCCCGGTTACACGGTTGGTTATCTTCCGCAGGAACCACAATTGGATAACACAAAAACCGCAAAGGAAGTGGTTATGGAAGGCGTTCAGGAAATTGTGGATGTGTTGAAGGAATATGAGGAAGTGAATAACAAGTTTTCAGAACCCATGAGTGATGATGCAATGAACAAGCTCATTGAACGCCAGGGTGTGCTGATGGATAAAATTGAACAGCAGGGAGCCTGGGAACTTGACAACCGTATTGAAATTGCAATGGATGCGCTGCGTTGTCCGGAAGGTGATACACCGGTAGTCAATTTATCGGGAGGAGAGCGCAGGCGGCTTGCATTGTGCAGACTGCTTTTGCAGGAGCCGGATATCCTGCTGCTGGATGAGCCTACCAATCACCTGGATGCGGAATCGGTAGACTGGCTGGAGCAACATTTACAGCGCTATAAAGGAACGGTAATAGCCGTAACCCACGACCGTTATTTTCTTGATAATGTTGCCGGTTGGATCCTTGAACTGGATCGTGGTGAAGGCATTCCGTGGCAGGGAAATTATTCTTCGTGGCTCGATCAGAAATCGAAACGCCTGGCACAGGAAGAAAAGACCGAGGGAAAACGTCAGAAAACATTACAACGCGAGTTGGAATGGGTCAGAATGGCTCCTAAGGCACGTCATGCAAAAAGCAAAGCCCGTTTGGCAGCTTACGAAAAAATGATGAGTGAAGATGTAAAGACCAAGGAAGAGCGGCTGGAAATTTTTATTCCCAATGGTCCCCGTTTGGGAAATGAGGTTATAGAAGCCGAAGGAATTTCCAAATCGTATGGTGATAAACTGTTATTTGAAAACCTCAGCTTCCGCCTCCCTCCTGCCGGCATTGTTGGTATCATCGGTCCGAATGGTGCCGGTAAAACCACGTTGTTCAGAATGATGATGGGCGTTGAAAAACCGGATGCCGGAGAAATTCATATAGGCCCGACCGTTGTAACGGGATATGTTGACCAGTCACATGATGGAATTGATAATAACAAAACTGTGTGGGAAGTAATATCAGGAGGTCATGAATTCATGGACCTTGGAGGACGTGCATTAAATTCGCGTGCTTATGTAGGCCGATTCAATTTCAGTGGTGCTGACCAGGGAAAGAAGGCAGGAGTTTTGTCGGGTGGTGAACGAAACCGTTTACACCTTGCGATGACGCTGAAGTCGGAGGCAAACGTATTGCTGCTGGATGAACCTACCAACGACATTGATATCAATACCCTTAGGGCTCTGGAAGAAGCGCTTGAAAACTTTGCCGGATGTGCTGTGATCATTTCCCACGACCGGTGGTTTTTAGATCGTGTATGTACCCACATGCTTGCGTTTGAAGGTGATTCCCAGGTTTATTTCTTTGAAGGAGGTTACTCGGAGTATGAAGAAAATAAAAAGAAACGTTTGGGTGATACCGGTCCGCACCGGATTAAATATAAAACACTGGTACGGTAAATTTTAAAAATCACGCATGGTTCCTTTTTTGAAACAGGGTTTTCAGGCTCCGTGGAGTGATACTCTTTTTCACGCAGAGGGCTCTCAGAGCGCAAAGGGATAATTGCGATTTTTAGTTGCGCATGATTTTACGAGCGGCTTCTTTTAGGATTTTTTGCTCTTCTTCTGAATAACCGCTATATACGTAGGTCTCGTTATCGTAATCATAGAGGATTACTCCTCGTTCAAAAAAGAAATTAGGGTACTTCAGCAGCACTTCATTCTTGATGAGGCAGGCGTACATCTGAGTTACGGCCACGCCAAATAGTTCTTCATTTCTCATACCGCCAATTTATAGCAGGTTAAAGCCCGGGTGGGCAGGAACTTGATAAATTGATAGTTTTTATGGGTTAATGATGCGATTTAACAGGTATAAACAGGCGATGAAACGCACCAGTCATGGGTGAATATTTGATATATGCCTATCTTTAGACCGGTTTAACCACTTGCTTTCAATGAGACTGCTGAACAAATTCCTGCCCGGAAAAACTATTAAAAACAAGGTGGCCAATAAAAAAGCCATACCCCTTCCGACTTTACAGCTAAAAACCAGGATTGCTATCCCGGTTATACCTCTTGAGATTAACAGGGATGAATTTTTAAAGTGGCAAAACGACTATTTTCCTGAAGGTGTGGCATTATTTAAGACCGCCATGCATAAAAAAATGCTGGAATTGTACGTGAGTTTCCTCCTTTTAGACATTCATCCGGAAGATGTTTACATGGATGCCGCTGGTGGACAATATTCCTATGCTTCCAAAATTAATTGCAGAAAAAAAATTATTCAGGATATCCGGATATCAGAAAAATTAAAGTCTTTTCATGGAGACAAAGTAACATACCTGGATTCTTCATGTGCTGCCATTCCTTTAGACAACAAAAGTGTTCACAAAATATCCTGCCATCATTCCATTGAACACTTCCGGGAAAACGCTGATATTGATTTCATGAAAGAAGTGCAACGTTTACTCACGCCCGGAGGCAAATGTGTGATTCTTCCTATATTTGTTAATGAAGTTCCTTTATTAATAACTGATGACCCTGGTTTTAATCAATGGAACGAGGCCGGCGAGTGGATTACCGACAAAACTGCTACCCTTCCAGGCGGATCCGGCAGCGGACATTTTTCGAGAGTGTACAGCCCGGAGTCGCTAACTTCACGGTTGATAGAACAACTTGATCGTGAAAATTTTACCGCTAACCTTGTTACCGTACAAATGAACGGCGAAGAAATACCAAATGAAAAATTATTCATGACTTCAGGGCAGGCCATCATGAATCATAGTTACAGGGCATTGGTGATAGAAAGAATATGATTTAACGGTTAACAAATTTTACAATCATAAAATTATTACTTATGACATTCTCAAAAGCGACTGGGTTAGCTTTCATGATTTCTCTAACAACATGTGCACATGGCCAGGTGTTTCTTAACGGGAGCTTTGAGAATAATACCGCACCCGGTGACCAAATCAATGTTACCAATGCAGTTTACAATTCGTTAATGAATAATTCTATTGCTTTCGGAAGCTATAACGGTGGAGGACCTGCCGGAGGGAACATGGATATAATTGGCTCAGCAAATTATTGTGCTTCCCCGGCGCAGGATGGCTCGTGGTATGTCGCCCTTACAGGTGGTGGCACAGATGCCATTTCCCTGGAATTATCATCGCCTTTGGTAACAGGAAATTTATACACCATAACTTACTTTGACCGTCACGGCTTTCTGTCAAATAATGTTCCGCACCCCTTTTACATTGGAGTTTCAACATCCGATACATCTTTCGGTACAACAGTTTTCACTTCACCTATTCCCGACAGTTGCGTATGGTCATTGAGAAGTTTTTCGTTTATAAGTCCTGATACATGCCGGTACATTACTGCAAAACTATCGGCCGGCGGACCCACTACTTCCTGGTGTCAACTTGACAATTTTTCATTTGAAGGGGCTACATACACCAATGGCGATCAAGAGAAAGTATCGTATCGTGTTTTTCCAAATCCCGCCAGGGATTATATTACAGTTACAAATGACAGGAATACCGGTTTAGTATTAAAATTACGATTATGGTCGGTTTTCGGACAGATACTTTCAGAGCATATGCCCGGACCCATAAATATTGCAAATCTGTCACCGGGAATTTACCTTACAGAGCTACAATTGGAAGACCATTCCACTTTTATAAAATTTATTAAAGATTAACCGTTTCCGGGAAGGGGGCTGAACCTATGCTTTTGTAAAAATAAGTTTGATCTTGTTAAAATCAGCAGCAGCATTTATTACCTTTTTGAAATCATCGTATGCTGAAACAGGAAGTTCAATGTTTTTATACCATTCCTTTATAGTAACGGTAAGCAACTTTCCTTCCATCGTGTAAGTAGATGTAAATCCGATGCCTTTATCATCATACACAATGTTCATGTTCAGTTTTTCAAGTCCCTTCACATCATACCCCTCGGGAACAGTAACTTTCAATACCCGGTTATAACTATGAGGATAGTTAATATCAATCGGGCTTTGACGTTCATGATCCTGGTACATTTCCAGTTGTGTGCCGATCACCATGCCAATTGCAAATACCACGTTATCAGCAGCGTTTTCGATCAATGCGGTCGTTGTAACAGTACTTTCCATAACCAGCGGTTTATCATAATCATCCTTCACCAGATCATAATTAATCAATTTAGCATCCTTGGTTTTAATATCCTTTACAGAGGACTCCAGTAACTGATCAACGATATCTTCTTTATTTTCTGCATCTGAATAAAAGTAAGCGGCCCGTATCTGGTTATCGGAATGACCGCTGAAGTCGCGTTTCATTTTTATTTTTGTTTCTTTCATGTCATTTTCAAAACTGATTGAAACATCCATGTTATCGAAATTTCTTGCAAAATCTGTAGCTTCAATTTTCTTCACTGAGCTGATGCCATTAGAAACATCTCCAATGGAAATCTTTTTAATAAACAATCCATTGTTTCCACTGTATTCATATGAAATTAATCCATACCGGTACGCATAATTAATCGGGTCAAGATATTTACCTGTTGAAGGAAAATAAATCAGGTATACGTCAAGATAATTCCAGGTATCGAAATCAGGGTCAAACGATGCATTGAACCTACTGGTAGTGATCACAAACTCATGGGGTATATTCAGGTATTCAAACATCAGTATATATAATGAAGTAATTTGGTTCATGGAACCATAATGCTTCTTTAACATGCTTGCGATAGTAAGATTATCATCGTCACTTTTATTGTTGACGGTGGTCTTCATGTAATTTTCAAATGTCCTGATCTGTTCTTCAGGAGTCTTCTTCTTTTTTAGTTCGAGTGTAGATGCTAGTTTTTCAATTTCCTTTCGTGCTGTCTTCTCTTCGGCATGCATGATTTTGTAAAACCTGTTGCCGGCATCTGCCCAGGTGAATAGTCGCATATCACCACCTGAAGTATTTTTTGCAAGTTTGAATTCAACACGGATCTTGTTGGCATTTCCGGCTATATACTTTTCCTCCATGTCTAAAACAGGAGTTGAATCGCGGGTTACTGTAATAAAATTTTTGTCGCTTATAACGGTATCGGTTTTCACAACATCACCGTTATAGGATTTCATTTCAAAAAGCAGGTTCTCCGGACTGATGACTCTAAAATCCGAATGACGTGTGTACACACCGGATTGCATCCATTCAGATATAAAATAGGTAACGCTTCTTTTTGTGGTATAAAAATATTCGAGTTCCGAATCTTTTTCAAGACCCTCAATGGCCAGAATAAGATAATCATTACCTTCCTCGGTGATTCGTTTCATATCACCCTTATACATTTCCCTGACCTTACCGCTTTTGCTTACTGAGCGCAATCTCAGCGATAACAAATTGGCAGGATCGCTCACAGGGAGGTAGATGCGGTTATAGTTATCCACGTATGCGGCATCATTAATATGTACATGGCGATGTGCAGTATAATACAATTCCAGATCACCCTTCTTATCATAAAGGTATTCGTACACCCGCTTATCCAACAGAATTACTGCAGGTTCTTTCTGCTCAGCAGCCGTTAGCGTTGCATGTTTTGTATCGGCCCCCAAATCATAGGAGCGTGTTTCATAAGCCTGTGAACGTACCTGCAGATTAAACCCTGCAATAAAAAGTACAATTAATACCGGAGCAATTCTCATAGGATAAAATTTAAGGTTTTGATTTTTTAATAATCACCAGTTCTTTACTGGCATCGTTCAGACCGGAAACGAATTTATTCCATTCAACAAAATCTTTCTTTTCAATAGCAAGGGCATCAGTAAAAATTTCGCGGCGCATAGTCACAAGGTTATCTTTTTTCTCATAAATAACAGAATAACCAAAACTTTTATCATGGAACTTATTTACACCCGGAATGCTTACGATTTCGTACCCTGCCGGTATACTAAAAGTGGTTTCCATAATTTCTGTATTCTTAAAATCCACTATTACTTCTGAAAAACGTTTATCAATAGCTATCTTATCATAGTCATTTGGTTTTTTAATGTGAAGGTTCACATACATTTTTTCATCCACGGATGTCACATAATCATCCAGTACAAAATCAAATGTATAACCTAATAATGAATCACGGTTCTCATATCCCGGAAAAAAAGTAATATTGGTAGCTTCATACTTGCTGTTTCCAAGTGCAAGCTGCTTATTGATGAACTGCATCCGCTTATCCAGCCCCGACTGGCTAAGATTATAATAGAGATTTTGTTTAAAATATCCGGTAAAGGAATTGCTTGCGTTTCCTGTTACGCGTTCACCATTTAATGAAATATTATAAATTTCATGAGAAACACTTTTAAGGCGGTCTACCGCAGGAACTTCAACCACTTTATATTCTTTTTCTGACAAACCAATAAGACCTTCTTTCCCCTGGATCATTGAGGTAGGGAGTCCATACTCCAGATGAACAGCAGTGCCATCTAAAAACACCCATTCACCATTCATTTTAACAGCAGATATCATATGATTATCAACCTGGGGGGTAGGCACTTCGGCATAACGGTAAGGTATATCCCTCGTACCAATCCATACCGGGTATGCCGGAATTCCGGCCTGGTTCAGCAGTGCATTAATCAGCATTGCCTTATCTTTACAATCACCGAATCTTTTATTGTAAGTGTCAATGGGTTCCCTTGGAATAAATCCACCCAATCCTTCTTCAAAAGCTATATATTTTATTTCCTGCTGTACCCAGTAAAAAACATTCTTTATCTTCTGAATTGTATCGGGAGTATTTTTAGTGAGAGAATCCGAAATCTCCTTCAACTCTGCCCGGTTCTCATTTTTCATCCTGCTCATTAATTCACGATACCATCCATAAAGTGCATCAACATCCGGCAAAACCGATTTTTTGGTCCCTCCTACGGAATAGCTGTCAATGTATACAAGCACGTGGGGCAGAAAATGGCTTCTGTCGGGGGCATCATCTTCCATGATAAAACCCTTGTTACGGCCACCACTGAAAATATAGGTAACCGTATTTCTCGAACGCTCTTCGCGGAAGCTGATCATCCCGGAAGGATCTTTTATTACATAACGGAGGTGTACATCATCGGGCAGGGTAATTCGGAACTCAGCATTTTCAATAGGTGCATATGTTCCAAAATAAAAGGCAGAAAGAAAATGAGGGTCAAAAATATCTTCAGAATAACTCAGTGTTGATACGGCTCCTTTTTTCAGGGAAGGATATGTAAAATACTTTTCCTTAATATCATCATAAAATACATTATCATTAACCGGTTTGCGGGTATAGATATTTCCTACGCTAATTTTCCTGAGCTTTTTTCCTTCTGCATCAGGTATCCAGGAATTAGCATCGATATCACGTACCAGCGTAAAATTATCATAATAAAAAATTGACCTTTCCAGGAGATGACTTGCTTTTTCGGACAAATAAAGTATTTCAGAACTTTTGTTAGTCTGAATCTTTAATCCGGCGGAAGTATTTTTAATGATAAGGTGCTCTTTCTGATTGAGTATAATTACATCCTTATCGGGATAAAGACTCTGCAATTCCACGAAATTGAATACCGGTTGCGCATATATGTTATTTGTTGACAGCAGTAATAACAGCGCAACAGCGAATCTATTCAAATGGTTCATCATTGTACATTTTAACTGTTTTAATAACTTTACCCGCTTTGTCGTAAAGTTTTGTAGGGCCGTGCATCCAGTTCATAACATACACCGACTCTCTCTCCAGAACTCCGTTGTTATAATACCGGCATACACCGTCATAGCGGTCATATTTGTTGTTTTCTTCTGACACCAGCTTTCCTGCTTCATTGTATTCTTTGGTAGTTCCTTCTTCTTCATGTGAAACATAATTTATTTCCTTCCGCACTTTTCCACTTGGAAAATACTGTATGAATGGTCCGTGATAATAACCGCCTTTAAAAGTAAAACTCACTGAAGGATTTCCATTCTGATAAAAAGCCTTAACATCCCCTGTACTTTTTGGGAGTGGAATTTCAGGCTTGAATGTACTGTCAGGGGCCAGGTATGAATAGGATTGAACATCACCATCCTTAAACAATAACCGGTAACGCACCATTCCGTTATCAGCATAATAATAGAAGTAACCTTCCTGATTATCATATCTGAAGTTCCCCCGTGTAGAAACGACTCCATTGGGATAATAAAACTCTCTCTCACCATGCAAATCGCCCCTGAAATAATTTGCCTTACTGTAAAGTTTTCCATTTTTATATGTGGTCCGGGTACTGTCGATATAACCATCTTCATAAAATCCTTCTTCATCAATAGATCCATCCCATTCATAGCGTTTATACGGACCGTTAGCGCTTCCATTGGTGTACAAAATGACGTTCCTTACCTTACCATTGCTGTAATACCGTTTTATTTCACCCTCTAGCCTGCCATTTTTATAATTAAGATTTGACTTTGCCTTTTTATTCAGATGAAGCGAATTAAAAGAACCGGAACCGTTCTTAATTTTTTCAGCGATAAGTATATTTCCCAGGGTATCATAGTCGGTATACATAACAAGATCACCGTTATTGTATGTGAAAACCGTTTCCATCTTTCCTGATACATCATAATTTACGGACGCACCCTGTAACTCTCCGTTCTGATAATAGTCAGTAGACGAAATGACACCATCAGGGTTGTATTCTCTCCATTCACCGCGTTTATTATCATCCTTATACCAACCCTGGCTGCTTATCACCCCGTTTTTGTAGTAATACACTGCCAGTCCTTCAAGCACTCCTGCTTTATAATTAATTTCTGATTTGAGGGTACCATCATCAAAATAATACTGCTGTTTCCCATCCTGTTCATCATCAGCATAATATTCTAACGATTCCGTGTTGCCATACATATTCCATGTTGTACATTTTCCCATTGCAATTCCATCCTTGTAAATCCGCTCTCTGAAGCGGGAGCCATCGGCATAAAACGATTTCAGATCCAGAACTCCATTCTTCTCAACGCCTTCGGAAATCACTTTATTATTCTTATCATAATACTTATACTTTTTGATATTGCCTTTCCCAAAAGTCAGCACGGACCATAGTTTTCCATCATCATAAAAATTGGCATCCCCTTCTATTTTCCCTCCGGAATATTTCAGTTCTGAAAATACTTTACCCTCCTGGTCAAGAGATTTCCATATACCATCTTCCTTACCTGCTTTATAATTACCCGAGTTATTGAGGTATCCTTCCTCATGATAATACTTCCATTCACCTTCTTTTAAACCATTTTTATAGGCCCCTTCAGACTTCAGATTACCATTGCCATACCAGCTTTTGAATGTACCTGTTATGACACCGTCTTTGTAATCAGCCTCTTCCAATTTTTTTCCATTGTCATAATACTCAATATATTTTCCATTCAATTTTTCATTAACCAGATTGCCTTCAAGTTTTTTTCTGCCATTTGCATAATGGTATAAAACCGGACCCGTTCGAACGCCATTGGCAAATGTCACAAGTGTACGCGGCCCTCCTGTTGCATAAAAGCTTTTCACAACTCCGTTATGCTTATCATTTTTATAAGGAATTACCTCTGATACATTTCCTTCAGGGTGATAAAATGTAGTGGAATCAACAAGCAAATCATCCTTGTAATATTTTATCGCCTGCAATTCACCTTCCGGGTAATAGTACTGCCATTTGCCTGTTGACTTACCAGAAGCTGTATAAGAACCTTTGCTTTTCACATGACCACTCGGCCAATAATAGGTGTAATCACCGGTTGCCAGGTTGGATTTGCTGTTATACGCACCTTCCGATGACAAAGTGCCTGTCGTATTGAACCAGGTGTCATTCGTAGCCATTTTATGAGCTCTCCACTGATCCTGCCGGTATTTGGTTAAATAATTATTCAGATAGGAAGCCATTTTAGTGATATTAGCATCCTGCTTTTTAACTTCCTTTCTTACTTCTTCATCATCGATAGATCTCAGGTTATAATAAATGGAAGAGTTGTAAAGATTATTTTGAACCATTTCCAAAAAGATCGGAACATAAAACTGCATGTAAAAGCCGGTATCCGCCTTATTCATTTCAATTTTTTCACCAATGATCTGCATGGTTTTAACGATTGTATTGTATTTGATCTTGACATTGGATTTATAATTAGAGTTAAGAGCGAACTTTGACTGCACAATGGCTTCCAGCTCCTGGAAATTATCGGTGGTGGCGGGTAGATTCAGATACAGTGAATCTTTATTGCTTTTATATTCTCCATTTCCCATTTTCTCATATTCCCGGAGTACATTTATGCTTTTAGATGTGGCAGGGTCCAGCATCAAAAAAATGTGAAAGGATAACATGGCTGGGATCATCCTGTTGCTGTTATACATCAGCAAACCCAGCTGGAGATGAGCACTGGTTTCAAATGGGTTCAACCGTATTGAGGTCTTCAGATTTTCATAAGCCTGCTCATATTTTTTCGCGTTCATGCTTGTTACGCCCGTTTGATAATAAAAACGGGTGTAAAGCGGAAATTCCTTTTGTCCTTCTTTTAGCACATCAAGGGCCTGTGTATAATCTTTTTTTTCATCATACGCCGCAGCAAGCATTTCATAAAAATGACGTTTATACGGAGACCGTAGTGTAAGCCCTTTTTTGGAAGTTGTAATAGCCTCATCCCATTTTTCTTCACCCAGGTAAGCAAGAGCTAATTTATCCAGCGATGTAGCATAGGCAGTATCGTTTTCAGGAAAATCCTTCAATAAATCAATTACCTTCTTGTACTCACCCTCACCGGTGAAAGCAGTTGCTTTAACCATCATGGTATCATAATCCGGAGTTAATGGCGGTGATTGTTTGACCTGTGCCAGAACAGAAACAGCGTTTAGAACAGTCAGCAATAAACTGAAGAAATAAATTTTCATAGGAGGTGGTTTATTTATGAAATACTATTGAGGGGCATCATATCAATCTTTCACGCAATTAGTGCGATACAGATCCTTTACTTCATTACCATATTGCTCCGTGAATCCCAGGTCAAGTGATTTCTGCAAATCAAGGCAAGCTTTTTCCTTTTGTTTCAATTCAATATAGACAAGCGCTCGGTTACGATACGCATAATTATTGTTCTCCTTAATGCTTAAAGATTTATTGATGTCGGCAAGTGCTTCATTGGGGAGGCCCATCTTCAGCCGGGCATAACCCCTGTTATTATAAGCCAGCGGTTGTGCATTATCAATTTTCAGCGCCTTATCAATCCATTCAATAGCTTCGGCATAACGTTCCTTGCTGATCATAATGAAACCAATATTCATTGGCACATAAATAATTGTTGAATCAATAGCGGCAATTTTGTACAGGCAATCCAAGCCCTCATCATGCCTGCCCAGTTGATTCAATGACATTCCCATATTATTTAATGCAGGAATATTCGTCGAATCAATTGCCAGAACAGCCTTAGAATCTTCTATAGAACCTTCAAGCTGACGCATCATCAACCGGGCGCTTCCACGGGTAAGATAGGAATTGATTTTCACACTATCATCAGTAGCATGGCGAATAGCCATATTCAGGTCGTTAATGGCTTCAGAGCTTTCGCTGGAAGATAAAAAAACCTTGCCCCTGTACAGGTACGCTTTAGCCATTTGGGGATTCACTTTAATGGCCGCAGAAAGATCATTATAGGAAAGCTGGATCTTATCCATTTCGTAGAAACAGATTCCTCGCTTTGTAAGAAGGGTATCATTACCGGGATTCTTATCGATAAGTTTATCAAGAATGCTTTTGGCGGATGAAAACTTCCCATTTTTCATAAGCGTGTCAATCTCAGCCTGTTTAGACTGACCATTAGCTGTATGAACAGTTAAAATAAATAAGAGCAAAGGAACAAACAGCGTTTTCATGGGTAGGATATTCGGGTGTAATTTAACGATAATTTCAAATTTTCAAAAATTGGAGCTATAATTTATGGGGAAATTCAGGGACATTAAATTTGAACTTCGCCCAATAATTAGAATTAATGGTGAAGGCATGAAAATTGACCTCATTTATTAAACTTAAAACTTTTGAATAATGAGCACCGATAAAAATATTTCTGGAGCCCAGGGAATTGAGAAACTGAAAGAACTAGCAAAATCGGCAGATATGTGTTTGTTTGCTACAAGTTTAACAGATAATCATATTCCCGCCCGTCCAATGAGCACGCGTGATGTCGATGAAAACGGCTGCATCTGGTTCTTCAGTCGTTCAACCAGTAACAAAAACGCTGAAATTAAACGTGATTCCAGGGTTCAGTTATTTTATTCCAACCCCGGAAGTGCTGAATTTCTGAATGTTGCCGGAAGCGCAACCATTATTAAAGATGCTGCCAAGGCAAAAGAATTATGGTCGCCCTGGGCACGTACCTGGTTTCCCGAGGGAGCTTCCGATCCTGAATTAACTTTAATTAAGGTCATTCCACTCAGCGTACATTACTGGGATACCAAACATAATAAAATGATAAGCTTGCTTAAAATTGTAGCAGGGGCAATTACAGGAAAAGAAATGGATGATGGTGTGGAAGGGAAAATTGAAGTATAAATTTTGGAACCTGATTGATAAAATAATACAGGCTTCTTTTTAATATTCAATTATTTAATACGTATTCTGTTTTAAGACAGAACTTATAAAAGGTAAAACAATATCCATATTAAGATACTCCAATTGAACATTTTGAGGAAGCGTATCAAAATCCTGAATAACAGAACGGCAATTCTTTTCCTTACAATTGCACTTCATCTTCCAGCTACGCTCCATCATTGATGTGGAAAAATCCCAACATAACTCTTCACCTTTTTTAACAGGTCGAATGGTTACCAATTCCATGTTTTCATTAATCCCACAATTCGGATTACATGAATGATTAAAAAGGTAAAAAGGAAACAACGATTTGATATATTTATCTTCCCCAATCTGCAAATAAAATGATTCGGTTTTTTTATCCTTTATAGTTTCAGAAAAATTCACAATTTGACCCCGAATAGAACAAACAGGATAATTTAGTTCAAGCCCTTTGGCAGAAAAAATACCCTTCCCTGTATTAGTTTCGTCAATTATTAAATGATCGAATATAGTAATCTTGCTAGCAGACATAAAATACAATAAAATTTAGTTAAAATTGGTGGCTGGTTGCAATCATGAAAATATTGTGCCACTCAAAAAAACCAGCATTTACAGAGGTTTCCGGATAAAATTCCCCCGAATCAGGTAATAAAATTGATGATTACTAAAACTTTATGGCAACCTGAGAAATTTACTCCACAATATTATAACTGATCAATCTTTTGCGTGATAAAAAGGGTTTCACGCAAAGGGCGCCAAGGACGCAAAGAAATAGCTGGATAAATAAAGAGGGGCATCTAGGAGGCCGGATTTATAAATATTAATTCTCAAAAAATTATTTTTGCAGACAGCTCCATGTCAGAGAAAAGTAAAAATTTGAATTTCAATGAAATTCAAGTAAATTCCAATGAAACTCAATAAATTTGCCTCAAATCAACTGCGTATATGGATGACGTTAAAGATTTTTTTACCAAACTGTTTGATTCTTCAGAGTTTCCACCACGTTGGCTTTGTGGGAAGGGCTGGACAGAGTTTCATGGCTGGCTGTATATTATAAGTGATCTATTAATTTGGTCAGCATACTTTGCAATTCCCGTAATCATATTAATTTACCTCAACAAGCGGAAAGAGGTGCGATTTCCGCGGGTGTATTTTCTATTTGCAGCATTTATATTATCCTGTGGCATCACGCATTTAATCGATGCAATAATATTTTGGAAACCCATTTACAGGGTGAGTGCAATCTTTCTTTTTATTACTGGAATTCTAAGTTGGCTAACAGTATTTAATCTTGTAAAATTGATCCCGGTTGCTTTGTCGTTGAAGAGGCCTGAAGTGCTGGAAGCAGAGGTGGAAAGCAGAAAACGTGCTGAAGAGGAATTAAAAGTCATTATAAAACAAATGAATGAAGCCCAGGCACTTGCTAAAATGGGATCATGGGAGTGGGATGTTGCTTCGAATAAAGTAACCTGGTCGGAAGGATTGTTTACTATTTATGAAATACCGTCCACTGAAGGAGGATTGACCTATGACTTTTTTCTTCAATTCATTCACCCTGATGATAAAAACTATGTTGATCAAACCATCAGGCAGGGATTTGAGAGCAAAAAATTTACAGATTATTTTCATAGAATAATTACGCCCAAGGGAAATGTCAAAATTTTACAGGCAAAAGGGGAAGTCATTTTAGACGCATCAGGTGAAATTTTAAAAATGATAGGAACCGGTCAGGATGTAACAGAAAATAAAAAAGCGGAACAGGAATTAATTTCCAAATCACTCGAGCTGGAAGAAGTTAATACGGAATTGCAGAAATTTGCATATGTGGCTTCACATGATTTACAAGAACCGTTGCGTAAAATTAAGACCTATTTAGACAGACTTGAAATAGAAAATCAGGCGCTATTGAAGGATGACCAGAGTCAAAAATATTTGTTGAAAATTAATACTGCCGCCACCCGCATGCAGCAATTGATGAAAGACATTTTAAGCTTTTCAAGGTTATCAGCGGAATTAACAAATTTTAGCACTATAAATTTAAATGAAATCGTACAAAACGTATTAACCGATCTCGAAATCAGTATTCAAACCACTGATAGTAAAATTGAAATCCAGGAACTTCCGGTAATAGAAGGAAACTCATCGCAGTGGGGTCAGCTATTTCAAAACTTAATTGGTAATGCAATTAAATTCAGCAAGCCTGGAATACGCCCTGAAATTGAAATTTTTCATAAAATTCTTAGTGGTTCTTCTATCAAAAACGCTGACCGTCTGCACACGCACTATAAATTCAAGGGATGGAATGAAGATTATTACTGGTCAAAGGAAGAATTTTGTGCTATTACAATCCGTGATCATGGTATTGGTTTTGATTCCCAGTATAAAGAACTAATTTTTAACGCATTTGAACGTTTGCATAATCTTTCCCAATATAACGGTTCCGGAATCGGATTAGCTATTTGCCGTAAAATTGCCGATTATCATCACGGTATAATTTCTGCAGAAAGCAATGAACGTTTTACTGAATTTACAGTCATCGTTCCAGTATCCCAGGCAAATTTTGAAAACAAAATAACCACTCACAAATAATGAATATGACATCTGTATTTTATAATTCTATTCCATCGAGCGTTTTATCGGAATATGTTCATGACTTCAGTAATTTCCTTCGCAATTTAAATAATAACCTGGGGTTCAATAAAATCATTCAATCTGTTTTAGATATAAGCGACAATAATAATTTTCTTCATATCGTCATTGCCGACGATGATGATGATGATAAAGAATTATTTATTGAAGCGATGGCAAATATTTCAACTAAGATTAAAGTAAGTACAGCAACTAATGGTGTTGATTTATTACGCATGTTGCATACGATGGATCCTCCGGATATTATTTTCCTTGATCTTAACATGCCCGTTATGAACGGCTTTCAGTGTCTGAATAACCTCAAACAGGATCCCCGATTGCAGTATATCCCAATTTTAATTTATTCGACCTCGGCTAATCTCGAGCAGGTAGAACAAACTTTTCTTCAAGGTGCAACAAGATATATTCAGAAGCCTAACAGCTTCCAGGATATATACCATTTATTAAAAAGCATCCTTGATTTATCTCCCAATCAAATTTTTGCACCTTCGACCAGGAATGGTTTTTTGTTAAAAGCCCACGAGAAGTAACGAATGTAACGAATAACGAATAGGCTTCGCCTTACGAATCTACGAATTTACGAATGCTTTTAACTGAGAATAGGTTTCCCGCCTTCGTGATTTTACTGAATGCATTGTAATACATATTTCTCGAAGAGGCTTCGCCTTATGAATCTACGAATTTACGAATGCTTTTAACTGAGAATAGGTTTCCCGCCTTCGTGATTTTACTAAATGCATTGTAATACAAATTCTCGAATAGGCTTCGCCTTACGAATCTACCTTTACGAATGCTTTTAACTGAGAATAGGTTTCCCGCCTTCGTGATTTTACTGAATGCATTGTATAAGTAAATTTAAAAATAAAAAGGGAAGATTTCTCTTCCCTTGATGCAATAATTCGCGTTTAGTTGCTTAATTACAGGAAACTGTATCAGCCTGTAGGTAACTGGATTTTGTTAAATAATAAAACAGGTATTCCTCATCACCAAATCCAGCCGATTGCCATCCCACATAAAAATGCAACTTTATAATATTCAGCGGAGGAAAGAATTGTGTTGAATCATACGTAGCAAAACCCAGGGAATTTGTAAAATCAGTCCAGTTGTCAATACATTCAGTAGGCTTAACCCTGACGGCTTTCGCAAATTGACCCAATGCATTATAGTACAAGTACTGTGTAGAATCGTTTGGCTGTGTAAATGTTTGAACCAATTGATTCGTAGAATCACGGAATTCAATTTTTGCAACCTTGTACTGACCACTGGGAAACGTGGGCAGCGGTGTAGGAATAATCGGATCATCTTCGTCATCTTTACACGCCACAAAGCCAAGAAGGGCTATAAGCCCTCCAAATAAGAGGAATCTTTTCATGTTTTTTGTTTGTTTAGGTTAGTTTGGTCAAATTTAAATTAAATTTCAAATAAATGCTAATTTAACATAAATTTTTTAGTGCCACACGGGGGACATATGCCGGGTAATATCCACCCATTTGTTAACCTTTAAACTATTACTAATTGATAAAAACCTAGTACAAGCAGTTACAAAATATTTATAAATATGTTGATACAAGAAAATTTTATTCATCATTGTCCACGGTCAACAATTTAATTAGGGTATCCTGATCAGGTCGTAATATCAGAGAGAAATTGAAAAAGTTTACTGTTTCATAAATCTTGTTATCCATACCGTATTTTCACTCTTTAGTTTCAAAACATACATTTGAGGTGCTAAATAGTCAATGTCAATTGTTGATGAAGAAAGAATTCCTTTGGCAACATTTTCCCCAAGAAGATTAATAATTTCATAGTGTATGTTTCGCGTATTTTTAGAACTCAGTGTTATATTGATCTTATTGGTTGCGGGATTAGGATAAACCAAAATACCATGACCCTCCTCCTCTTCAATGCCTACTGAATATACAGTACATCCCGGAAAACTGCTGTTATTAAACCAGGACTGAACAAGATCTAAATTTGCGTTGTTGAGCGTAAAATTGAGATTACCACCGCTCAGAGAATCCCTGCTGAAAACATACGCATAATCATAAACGACAGTATCACCTGCGTTTAAAGTGAACGGACCACTGCTCATAAGAAACCGTCTGTCTTCCGCAGGGTTTCCGGCAGTGAATTCAGACCAATCACCATATAATGGAAAATTAACGGGATCCGTAGTTCCGGGGTACATAAAATTACAAACAGTGCTACTAAAATTATATCCGTTTCCCCCATATGTCATCGGTTGGTTATTCAGCCACACTCCTCTTAGAAAATTGTAAAAATCCTGGTAACCATTTGGATTTCCTATAGGACTGGCATTTGCGCCATAGTATGAAAGAAATTTATTCATTCCAAAATATTCTCCAGGCTCATCAGTTGTACCGTTATTATTATTATCCATTCCATCTCCTGAAGGTGCAATGGGGCCATGCAGGACTTTTACATTCATAATGGGCGGGTTCAATCCATACCCGGATGCAGTTTCATCATCCGCATCACCATTGTATGTAAACCCGGCATTTCGCCCTACATCACAACCCACATAATCATCTGTTGCATTGCCCAGGTCTGAATCAACCCAAAAACCAAAATATACATCCGTATAATTACGATTGCTCCGGTTAATCATTTCAGTTTTATAAAACGTTGTATAGTTAATCACATCATTTACAGGAGTACTGTTATCACATAGAAATCCGTACACGGAAGTACGCAATTCCACGCCCATAGGCTCGCTGCCGGATTCTGTATGAACATTCAGTGAGTCATTAAAAATTTTATACAACATCTGGTCACCTAAAATATCAGGATAATCACCTCCGGTAAGCGGGTTGTATAAACCGTTACCATCAACATCAACAAATGGTGCCAGATTACCCGTAACAATTCCATTGCCTTTAGCAGGCCAGTTAATAATGCTAAGCGGTACATTATTATTACACTGCTGATAGGATACGGTATTGTTGAGAAAATGATTTTTAAATGCTTCAATTTCCCATCGGCTCACTTTATAAACCTCGTCGAAATAAAGTGATGTTGAATCACCGGGCACAATACTCATTTCATCTAACGGTCCGGCCCAGAAATCATTCCCTGTCTGACGATATGTTTGAGCTGCCACACGGGTTTGACCACCGGCATCAATTCCCCCGATCCAATGTGACGATGCGAATACCGTATGCTTACCCGAACCCTTCGGAACCTCATATTGGGGATTACTCAGGTCCCAATGCATATCACCACCTGATAAAATTGTAGTCCTTACGAGATTGATATCAAAATCATTTTGCCCGATTGTCGGGTACGCGCAACCGGCACAGGTATTACTCGATGGTATCTCAGGTAATATAGTTTGTGTAATCGGATTTAGATAATCTTCATATTCAAATGATACAGGACAAATGTTTCGCCTGGTAGACCGCCACATTTTACCATTTGGCATGATCTCATGAATATAACCATATAAAGCAGTACCTGAACATGAGAATCCAGCCAAAATCGGATTGACCTGAAAATGTAACAAATCACAATCCCATGGATTTACCAGTTGACCATATGCTGCACTTTGATTGGAATTGATAAAAAGTACACGACCGGCAATATCTTTGGCAAAATTTATACCTCGTCCAACATAAGCGCCATAGGCATAACCGTATTCAAAATCTTCAAGTCGAAATGGTTTGAAAATAGAATTCAGGAAATAACAAACACCACCTGTCGGAACATTCTGAAATGATAAAATTCCGGAAGAGATCCACACTCTTCCATACGTGTCATATTCCAGGTCGTAAATATAGGGACTGAGCACATTATTGGTAGTACCGGGTGTGAATGTATTCCAGGTAATTCCATTATCACTTGTCATGCAAAGCCCATTGCGCGTACCTACCCAGAGATTTCCGTTTCCATCGCGCATAATTTTGGTTATCGAGTCATTCACCAGGGAATAGTAATTCCAGTTGTTATTCGCTATTTCAAGTCGTGCCAGTCCGGCATGCGTTCCAAACCATACATAACCGGTTTCTGAAAAAATATCCGTAACAACAATTCCCGGAAGTTGCGGAGTTGTGTAAGTATTAAGAATGCTGCCACCCTGAGTAGGATAACCCGAATACCGGGCAGCCCCGTTACTGGTTCCTATCCAGGCTTCATTACCCTGAAAACTGATGCAAGTGGTTGTATCCGACGGTAAGCCGTTACTGATATTCAGCATCCACCAGCTGTTAGAAATCGAATCATAAACGGCTGTACCGATACTTGCTGTATTAATCCAGAAACGGTTTGAGTTATCGAATGCAACATCATTCATCACAGTGGCAGGCGTAGCTCCGGGAATTGGAGGATAGGTATCATAATTCTGCGACATTACGATAGAATAATTAAAACAAAATGCAACAAACAAAAAGGAACGCATCTGTATAAATTTCATGGTGGTTACGTTATAAAATAATTTTAGTAAAATTTTTCAAATCACTGCCTGATAAAATATGATTAACAGGTTATGTAAAAATAGTTCTATAGCCTGGAAAAAGCACAACAATAAATTTGCTAAAGTATACAAGTCTGAACGTTTAAAAAATGAGCACAATTTTCAGATTTACCCGATTAAGAAACGGGTTTTAAATCTCCGTACAACCAGGTGACGGGGAATCGTGACCTATACTTGAGCAATGGATACAGGTGAATAAAAATTATTGCTTAACTAATCAGGGTTAATTATTAAACATGCTCGCTACGGCAAACTTTTTATTGGAGCTGCCGGTTAAACTTTTAATTTCAGCTATGTACAATCCGGGTTCCAGGCTAAGGATATCAATTTTTGTATCGCCCGGTAAAATCTTGCTTTCATGCACAAGAGCTCCCATTAAGGAGTAAATATTCAGTGTTACGTTCTCACTATTCCCCTCGTACTGAACAGTAACCTGATCAAATGCGGGGTTGGGATATATGGTAAAAATGTTCCTGTTAGAAATTTCATCATCTAAGCCCGTAGAAAAGCAATAAAGCGTTTCACTCAACCCACTGCCTACAATGGATGGAGGATAGCCGACTTGTGCGGAAGCACTTACGGTGGGTGTCACTGTACTAACCTGGAAAGATGTTGCGGATGAATTCAGTATAAGGGGTGACTGGTTACATCCGCTGATACCGGCTGCATCTGTTTTAACAATATAACCTCCCCGGGGGGAATCAAAGATGTGGCCGCATGCAATAAAGCCTCCGTCAATGGCAAGAGAAACATCCATCCCTTCACTATTCACTGAAGAGGATCCATAAGTATTTGACCACATTATATTTCCGGATGGATCAATTCTTACCAGGCACATCTGACTCTGCGAGATGGATGTATTAAAGGCTTCTCCAGTAATGATATAACCATTTCCGGGAATTTCCCTGATCTTCATTCCATACTCAACAGCTGTATTTCCATAGATCCGGGACCAGCTAGTATCGCCGGTACTGTTGAGCTTTATAACAAAAATATTATACTGGGACGTCCCTGCAATCACGTAACCGCCATCGCTCGTTTGCATCACAGAATTGCATTGATTGTCGGATGCTGAAGCAAATTTTTTTGCCCACTGCAAAGTCCCGGTGCTGTCGGTTCTGACCACCAGAATTTCAGGTGTTGCCCCGTTCGCATTTGTATAACCACCCATAATAAAACCTCCATCAGAAGTTTCATCCACCGAGTTTCCGAAATCATGGTTCGAACCGAGATCATATTTTTTGTTCCACAACAATGAACCCGTATCATCCCATTTGGAAAGGTAAAAATCGACATTGAAAACTCCCTGTCTGCCAAAAGCAACAAAATTCCCATCTGAAGTTTGCAGGCAGGAATAAGCGTAATCGTGCCCGCTGTTCGGATAGCTTAATGTGCGTGTCCATAAAGTATCTCCCAGTGGGTTGGTACGTACCAGGTAATAATTAAAATTGGTACTGCCAAAACCTTCTGTATACCCCGCTATAAAAAATCCATCATCATCTGCCTGCACAAGGGATCTGGCCCAGCAACTCTCCTGGTTTCCAATTGTAGGACTCCCAAAAGTACGGGTCCATAAGGTATCGCCGAGTTTATTCATCCTGGTAAGAACCAGGTCAGCATCGTTATTTGTTGCTCCAGGGCTACCGGCAACAGCATACCCGCTGTCAGAAGTCTGTACAATTGCGTTATACTCATCAACAATATTAGTATAAACATGCTTTTTCTGGAAACGATATTGTGAACTTACCGGCAGAAAGCAAACTGTAAAAAGAAAGCAGAATAGTGCTATTTTCATAATGATGAGATTTAGAAAATGATTGCAAGATCTTACATACCAACCGGAAGCGATGATTAAAGACCGGAATAAATTTAGTAAAAATTACACTCGGATTAACAAATCTTTTTAAAATATTTAATAAGTCAGACCTTACAGCAGGGCAACATGTTGTATAAGCACTTATATTGAGCATAAAAAAACAGATGCATTGAAAACTACTAAAAACAGGTTTTTCAACCAGTAAGGTATAATAAACGGGAGCAAATTTGGTCCCGTTTATTATTAAAATGGAAATTCAATGTGAAACAATTAAGCGTGAATTATTAACTTTGGCTATTGCTTTGAATGAATTTTCAATAAAATTAAGCTCAGACACGGAAACTGATTCACTTTTAATAACTAATGATGATTCCAGCATGATCACATCAGGCTGAACCTGTGTCGCGTTAAATTTGTATGCACACAGTTGTCCTGCAATTTCAACATTTTCCGGGACAGATACGATTTTTACAGGATGATCAAATTTTATAAAATATTTCCAGCGATCCTGATACATAAAATCAGGATAGTATTTCAGATCTCTTCCTTTGGATGTTACTAACGTATCGTGAATATGTTTAAACCAGGAAGTCAGATCAATTTCATAGCTGCCGGATTTAGTATTTAACAATTTACTGCCAGAATACACAACGTTGAATTCCGATTTAAATGGATAGAAACTGTCTACACTAACAGTTTCTATTTTTCCTTTAGTAATATTATAAAGATTATCACTATTGTCCGACTAAAATAATATAAAAAATAAGGAAGGGGGTAAAACTCCACCCCCTTTTTAGTTATGTTTGAGTTACCATACTTAAACTATAACTATGAACAAAGCTAATAATTTTGTCGGACAGCCGGTTCTAT
>JBBQQQ010000009.1:0-139369 GCA_038215705.1 Bacteroidia bacterium | reverse complement strand
GTTATTCTGTAATTTTTCCCTGACCCCTTTGCTGACTTTTTCCTGACCTAATGACTTTTTTTGCCTCACCCTACCTCTCCAAATGAGAGGGGTACGTTATTCTGTAATTTTTTCACTGACCCCTTTCCTGACTTTTTCCTGACCTAATGACTTTTTTTGCCTCACCCTACCTCTCCAAAGGAGAGGGGTACATTATTCTGTAATTTTTTCCCTGACCCCTTTCCTGACTTTTTCCTGACCTAATGACTTTTTTTGCCTCACCCTACCTCTCCAAATGAGAGGGGTACGTTATTCTGTAATTTTTTCCCTGACCCCTTTCCTGACTTTTTCCTGACCTAATGACTTTTTTTGCCTCACCCTACCTCTCCAAATGAGAGGGGTACATTATTCTGTAATTCTTTCACTTTCCTCTTCCTGACTTTTTTCTTCCCCAAAGATACCCATCCCTATAACCACCTAATCCCGTTCAATAATTTATTATAAACAACGAATCGTTAATTTTACAAAAAACTTTTTTCCTCATCTATCATCTATCATCTATCATTTCAACAATGAAACTTCATACTATCAATACCGGTTATTTCAAATTAGATGGCGGTGCCATGTTTGGTGTTGTTCCCAAATCCATTTGGAACAAGTTAAATCCTTCAGATGACAATAACATGTGTAACTGGGCACTGCGGTGTTTGCTGGTGGAGTATGGTGACCGGCTTGTATTGATTGATAATGGAATTGGTGAGAAGCAGGATGCAAAGTTTTTCGGCCATTACTATCTTCATGGGGATGACACTTTGGATAAATCATTGAAGAAAGCCGGTTTTGGTATGGATGAGGTTACCGATGTATTTCTGACACACCTTCATTTCGATCATTGCGGAGGCAGCATCCGGTGGAATAAAGATCGTACCGGCTATGAACCCGCTTTTAAAAATGCAACTTACTGGAGTAATGCCGAACACTGGGAATGGGCTGTGAAACCGAATCCGCGTGAAAAGGCCTCCTTCCTCAAAGAAAATATTTTACCTATCAGCGAAAGCGGACAACTTAAACTTACAACAGAGGGTGCGGAACTGTTTCCTGGTTTTAAAGCGAAATTTGTACATGGTCATACCGGGGCGATGATGATACCACACATTCAGTACAAGGAGAAAATACTAGTTTACATGGCCGATTTACTGCCTTCGGTAGCACATATACCGGTTCCGTATGTGATGGCGTACGATACACGCCCGCTGATCACACTCGATGAAAAGGCTTTGTTCATGAAGGAAGCTGCTGCCGGCAATTATACCCTGTTTTTCGAACACGATCCGGAACATGAATGCTGTACGGTAAAAGATTTTGATGGCCGCGTAAAATTGGACCGGATGTTTTCCTTATCTGAATTTTAGATAATGATCAGCCGTTAGCCGGTACGCCCCCTTTTCCGAAATATTATAAGTTGGAATCGATTTTTTTCGCAGTTCTGCTTCCAGTAATTTAACCTGGTAACTTTTACAGGAACTGTCGAACACCACCAGCGCCGGTTTCATTAACCCGATAACATCTGCCACTTCCACCGAAAGGTGCCCCCCGAGTATGAGTACCGAATTTTGCTCAATGATTAGATCCGGGGGAATTAAGTTGTATTTATGAAAATCCTTTATCATGTAAATTGTAAACGGTAAACCGGATCGGATTTGGGTGAAGCATCCTTTTGACAACATAATTTTATTCATGTTCCCCACGAGATTTCTAACAAGGTGTTCTCCTGCTGCAAATTTTAATGTCTTTGCATCTGTAAGGGAATCTGCGAGTATTGTTGCCGTTCTCCCGTGAATGAGTGAAATTACAGTTTTGCCCTTGCTGTCATAAACGGTGAGTTGTTCTTTTGACACTGATTGCAAGGTCAGATATATTCTTTCTGAAATCAGCATTGCCATCAGTAACATCCAGATGAACAACCATGTTCGTGATTTGAATACGAGCCACATAGGAATAAAAATCAGTAACAGGTAAAGTGTGACAGTTTCAAAAGCACTCAGGTAGATATTGTCAGTGAGTGCCCCGGGTAAATTTCCGATGGCAATAACCAGCCAGTTCAGCGCCTGGATTCCGTATGATGTTATGATTCCGGTTACAAGTCCTGTATAGGGTATCCAGTCGGTTACCAGCAAAAGCAAACCACTGTACATTACGCCCGTTGAAAGTGGTATGATAAGCAGGTTGGCAACCAGAAAATAATTCGGAAACTGGTGGAACAGGAATAGGCTTAAGGGAAAAGTTGAGAGTTGTGCTGCAAGTGATACCGAAATCAGTTCCCAGATTTTGTGAAGGAATTTATTCGGGGCATTCCATAACGGTAAAATTAACCGGTGAAGAAAAATGATCCCACAAACTGCAAGAAACGATAGTTGAAAACCGGCGCTAATAATCAGGTAAGGATTTATGATGAACATAAGAATACACGAACTGCAGAGCAGGTTATAGATGGAAGCTTCGCGGTTGATCCAGTTACCCGTAATAACGAAACTGATCATGGCAGCAGCGCGGATCACCGAAGGTGAAAAACCGGTTACCATAGCATAAAACCAGATCAGTACCATGAGTAAAATATACCGTACATGCCGCAACAATGCATTTTTTTCCATCCAGCCCAACATCCCCGCAAGGATCACATAAATGAGCATTACATGCATTCCCGAAACACACAAAACGTGTAAAACACCGGCGCCCTGCCAAAATCCTTCCAGTTCCGGGTCAAGCCAATCTTCATAACCCAGCAATAATGCACCCGCTACTCCCAGGTCTGCTACACCCAGGTGACGCTGTAGTTTTTCGAGCATCAGGTCACGTAACATCCGGGCATATGTGAAAATGGATTTTTGTACCGGCGTATCAAGCAAATGATACCGGTTTGCAGGAATGTAAATGCTGTGCCATGCACCTTGTCCCGCATAATAATCGCGTGGATCGAATGCGTCAGGATTGGTGGGAGGTTTAATGGTGTTTATAGTTCCGGCCAGTAATAGTTTAGCTCCTGCGCTTGCGCGGAAGGTGTGAGTCGTATCCTGGATATAAGTAAGTATTTTACCATTCACAGCTTCCCAATTATCTTCCGTGCGTACAGCTAAGATTTCTGAAATAAACCGGAAACCGTTTTTGGTTTTTACGGGCTCTGAGTGTATCAAGGCAATAAAACACCCCTTACTGTTCTCATTTCTAAAATGGGTTGTATGATTAATGCCCTGGTGGAACCATGTCAGCAATCCCCCTAAACCGAAAAAGCAACTATAAAAAGGAATGCCAGCAAGCCAGCGCTGTGCATACTTCCCACTGGCGAAATTTTTTATTGCAAATAACACCGACAATAGAAAGCCGGAAACGGATAGCACCGCCATTGTGGTAAATGATCCCTCATATTTAATGACTGAAATAATACCGATGGAAAAAGGTATTACAACCCGAAAAACGGGAAACCTGCTGAAAATTTTCATGCAACGAAAAGTTGTTAAAAAAGCTAAGCGAATTTAATAAAAAAACAGGATGAACGAAAAGAAGGTAGCTTCAATTTGAAAATGCCGGTATAATTAATATTCAGGTATTCTTTGCTTTTACTATTTTGGGTTGATATGGTGATGATTTATTTTAAAACTATTACTTTCAGTAGTATTATTTAAATACTTGAAATTCATAAATTTATAGATTTGTAAGAAGTTAATAACTTTTATAAAAAATTATGTACTATTTTTGTAGTACTTAAAATCAAAAACCTAATTTAAAACATGAAAAAACAATTACTATTATTGGCTGCTTTAAGCCTTTCAGTGATCGGAGCTTCAGCACAGGGCGTATGGACTCCCCAGGCTACAGGCTTTCCGAACATGTCGACAGGCGTATTTAATGTAAGTGTGGTGGATTCTGCTACCGTATGGATTTCCGCCTATGACGGATCCGGTGCAGGTGCTGATATCCGTGACTATTCTGTAACTATTGATGGTGGTGCAACCTGGATTCCCGGTGTTGTTCCTGCTCCTGCAACACATGCATGGTCGATGATCCACGGGTTGGATGCTTCTACTGCATGGGCTGTTATGTATAACGCTGTTGCCGGAAGCGGTGGCGGAATCTGGAAAACTTCTGATGGCGGTGTGAACTGGGCGCAGCAGGGTGTTGGTACTATTTATAATTCAACTTCCTTTCCAAACGTAGTTTATTTCTGGGATGCAAATGAAGGTTTCTCCATGGGTGATCCTAACCCTTCAGCATTTGAACTGTATACTACAACCGATGGCGGTACCACTTGGGTTCCCGTTCCTTCGGCTAACATTCCAGCTCCCCTTGCCGGAGAGTATGGAATTGTAAATCATTTTGAAGTTATTGGAAACACTATCTGGTTTGATACCAACAAAGGCAGAGTTTACAAGTCTACCGATAAAGGTTTAAACTGGACAGTTTCCTCAACAGGTCTTACGGTTCCTGCAAACGGAGCTATTGATATTGTTTTTTATGATGCTATGAATGGCTTTGCAAGATTGTATGCACCGCTTACCGGTACTAACACCGTTCGCAGAACTACCGATGGCGGATCTACCTGGAGTGCAGGAACCGTTACCGGTAATATGTTCGGAAGTGATATCGCTTACGTTCCGGGAACTGCTTCACGCATTGTTTCAACTGGTGCTGATGCTACAAATGGCTTTACCGGATCTTCTTACAGTGATGATGGTGGTTTAACATGGATAGATATTGAAACCGGTACACAGCGCACGGCTTTAGGTGTTTGGGATATCAATACAATGTGGGCGGGTGGATTTACAACATCCCCTTCCTCTGACGGTATTTTCAAATTCGAAGCATTAACTATTATTGCATGCGGTGATCCAAGCATCAATTCCGGTGTTGTAACCGCACTTGATTCAACAGTTTGTTTTGGTGATACCCTGTTTGTTTCTACAACCGGTGCTTCTGCTCCTACTGTTGGAACGGTTTTCGGCTGGAGCATGATTGTTTCTTCAGGAGATATCAGCTTTAACACCGATCCTTTAACACAACCTGGAATCCTTGGCGGAACCGGTGTTCTGTTCCCGGTTCCAGCAACAATTAATACAACGCTGATCAACTCAGGTGCACCTTTCGTACCGGGAACTTACTATTTCACTCCTGTTGTTTACGGAAATGCCACCGGAAGCGGAACCAATATCACAAATTATGTACTCGATCCTTCCTGTACCTATACAGGTCAGTCAATGATGGTGATTTTATATCCTGATGGCGATCCTGCTTGTCTTACCGGTATCAATGAGCCAACTTCATCGGTCCTTTCACTGAATACCTACCAGTTTAATGATAACCAGATGAGCGTTAACCTCATTTCTGCCAAGCAAAGCAATGTAGAAATGAATGTGTATGATCTTACCGGCCGCATTGTGATTTCACAAGAACTCATTGTAAGCCAGGGTCCAAACAGTTTTGTTGTTGACATCGCTACACTTGGTACAGGTGCTTATGTTATCAGGGTTAATGATAATAACAGCTTTGTAACAAGCAAGCTTGTCAGGTATTAATTATAACTGATTGTTTATATTAAACAGGCTGTCTTCTTTCAGAGGGCAGCCTGTTTTTTTTACACGATCCTTCAGCACGGGAAATCTTATATTTGCAGCCTGCTTATGACAAACATTATTGTTGGAATCACCGTTGTTTTATCAATTATGGCGCTTTATAACCATGACCTCATGCAGCGCCTCATCTTCAACCCGTACATGATTACGGAACGTCGCCAATGGTACCGGTTCATCACATCAGGCTTTATTCACGCCGACTGGATGCATCTGATCATAAACATGCTTGTGTTATGGAGTTTCGGAAATGTAGTAGAACGATATTACCAGGCTATATTTGAAGAAAAAGCGGTATTTTATTTCATCATGCTGTACCTGGGTGCACTCATTGTTTCCATAGCTCCCAGTTATAAACGTCACATGCATAATGCCGCGTATAATGCCTTAGGTGCATCCGGTGCAGTGGCTGCAGTGTTGTTCACTGCTATTTTATTTCAGCCCCTCGAAAAAGTTTACCTGTACGGAATTATCGGTTTGCCCGGAATTTTATTGGGTGTAGCCTATCTCGCCTACAGTTATTATATGGATAAGAAAGGTGGCGACTTTATCAATCATGATGCCCACTTCTGGGGCGCTGTTTTTGGAGTTGTGTTTACGATAGCGTTAAAGCCCTCCATATTTTTACATTTTCTTGATCAGCTGACTTCCTTTTAACATGCAGAACAAAGCCATATTCCTCGACCGCGACGGTGTCATCAATCTGGATGTATTAAATTATACCTGGAAAATCAACGATTTCAAATTCCTCGACGGAATTTTTGAAGCCTGCCGGGAATTTCAGAAGCGTGGCTACCTGCTAATTGTAATTACCAACCAGGCAGGAATTTCAAAAGGTTTATATACCCATAAGGATGTTGAAATTTTGCATGCTCACATGAAAGGTGTTTTTTTGAATGAAGGTATTACCATTACTGAAGTTTATTATTGTCCCCATCACGAAAAGTATTCCAAATGTCTTTGCAGGAAACCGGGATCGTTACTGGTCGAGAAGGCAGTAGCGCGTTTTAATATTGACCCGTCTCTTTCCTATTTCATTGGTGACCGTGAGCGGGATGTTGAAGCCGGTGAAGGTGCGGGCGTGAAAGGTATATTAGTAGAGGTGAATACCGGTATCGGACAGCTGGTACATGCCATTCGGTGATATGACTTCCGGCAAAACATTTTATGAAATTTTCAACGGTGATTTGATCGAATCAAGATCAAATTTATTCGATTCCTCCAACAGGGCATTCCGGTATGGTGATGGCATATTCGAAACCATTTGCATCCGCAATAAAAATCCATTATTCCTTCCCGATCACTGGTCGCGAATCATCAATAGCCTGAAGGTTCTTGATATTCCCTTGCCGGGAAATTTCAGCCTCGATTCGCTAAAGCATTTCATAAATGAATTGGTGACAAAAAATGATCAGGAACATTGTAGGGTGAGGCTGGTAATATACCGTGTTGCCGATGGATTGTATGCACCTGTTCATTCACAGAGCGCCTGGCACCTGTCAGTCACAGGAAGTATTGAAGCAACCTATAACATTACTCCGGCCGGCCTTACGGCAGATGTTTTTGATTCGGATTATAAATCGAGGGGATTCCTATCCAACCTGAAAACGTTGAATGCATTGCTGTACATTACCGCCGGCAATGAAGCATCCCGCAAAGGAACAGACGACCTTTTCATTAAAAATGATAAAGGAAATATTATTGAATCAACCAATTCCAATTTATTTCTCCGCAAGGAAAAAACTTTTACAACACCTCCCCTTACTGAAGGTTGCCTGGATGGTGTGATGCGTAAACAGGTGATACGGCTGCTTCAGGAAAATAAATTTACTGTAACGGAAAACCCGGTTACATTGGATGATGTTATAAATGCCGATGAAATAATCCTGACGAATGTTATTCGAGGAGCTGCTTCGGTAGTAAATTTTAAAGGGAAGCAGTATGAAAATGTTTTTAGCGGGGTGGTGAATGGGTGGTTGAACGAGCGGTTCGGCTACGCTCACCGTGACAAAAGGTAACGGTTCGGCTACGCTCACCTTGACAAAAAGGTAGCGGTTCGGCTACGCTCACCGTAGTTAGTTAATTTTAAACGGCTTTTTCGGAAAGTTCGAGCCAGCGCATGGTTTTGAGGTCGATTTCTTTCAGCACTTTTCCGTATTCTACAGAAGCAACCGCGATGGTTGGGGCTTCGGTGGTTCCGTCGGAGAGGGTTTTTTCGAGTTTTATTTTTTTCTCTTCTAAAACAGCAATTTCTTTTTCAACGGAAGCAAGTTCTTTTGTTTCCATGAACGTAAGTTTATTCTTCTTTTCTTTTACCGGCTTTGCTACCTCTTTAACCGATCGAAGCTGCTCCTGTTTTTCACGAAGATCTTCCTTCATCTGGTCGCGGTAATCGGTGTAGTTTCCGTTAATGTCTTTGACATTACCTTTCTCTTCAAGAACAAAAATATGATCTACTAACCGGTCCATGAAATAGCGGTCGTGGGTGACTAAAAGCATGCAGCCCTGGTAGTGCTGCAGAAAATCTTCAAGCAGATTTAGTGTAACAATATCAAGGTCGTTTGTAGGCTCATCGAGAATGAGGAAGTTGGGATTTTTCAAAAGAACAGTGAGTAAGTACAACCTGCGTTTCTCACCACCACTTAGTTTCGAAACAAAAGTGTGCTGTTTGGAACCTTTGAAACGGAAATGATTTAAGAACTGATTTACGGCCATGTAATTTCCATCACCCGTTTCAACGTACTCAGCAATGTCTTTTACCACATCAATCACGCGTTTATCTTCCGGCAAGTGCAAACCATCCTGCGAGTAATAACCAAACACCATGGTCTCCCCTGCTTTAATGCGTCCTGCATCCGGTTTAACCGTGCCCATTATCATATTCAGCAACGTTGATTTTCCGGAACCATTCGGCCCTACAATTCCGATCTTCTCACCTCGTTTGAAGGTGTGAGAAAAATCTTTCAGCAAAACTTTTTCACCATAGGCTTTACATACATTTTCGAGTTCCAGTATTTTGCTTCCCATGCGCGACATTTGCATGGTGATTTGCATTTTTTCGTCGGGTCGTGCTGAATTGGCTTTTTCCTCGAGCGAATAAAATGAATCAATGCGGGCTTTTTGCTTGGTGCCCCGTGCACGTGGTTGCCTTCGCATCCATTCCAGCTCGGTGCGCAGTAAATTATTGGCCTTATCAATTTCACGGCTCTCACGAAATTCACGTTCTGCTTTGTTCTCGAGGTAATAGGCGTAATTTCCTTTGTAAATATGAATGCGATCGAAATCAAGTTCTCCAATTGAATCACAAACATTATCGATAAAATACCGGTCGTGGGAAATGAGAAGTACGGTTTTATTCAGGGTGGATAAATAATTTTCGAGCCATTCAATCATTTCAAGATCGAGGTGGTTGGTCGGCTCATCGAGCAGCAACAGGTCGGGTGCTTCAATCAGCAACCGGGCAAGTGCAACGCGCTTTTTCTGACCTCCGGAAAGGCTCCCTGCCAGTTGTTCCAGGTCATGCAAACCGAGGCGTGAAAGAATTTCCCGGGCACGGGCTTCATAATCCCAGGCTCCCAGCGAATCAATGAGGTCCATCAGTTGCTGCAGGTGAACCGGATCGGCCTTATCACCCAGGTCGAGTTGCGCTTCATAATCACCCAATGCTTTAAGAACCGGGTTCGTCGAGTCAAAAAGGGTATCAATCACCTTCGAGGAGGGATTCAGGTAAGGATCCTGATCAAGGTAACCCAGAGTTATAGAGTTGCGGATACTGATGGTTCCTGTATCCGCTGTTTCAAGTCCCGACAATATTTTCAAAAGCGTTGACTTACCACTGCCATTGGCGGCAATAAGTCCCATTTTCTGATTTTTCTGGAGGGAAATGTTAATTCCTGAAAAGAGTTTTGTTTCCGTAAAGGCCTTTGAAAGCCCTTCTGCGCTAAGGTAGTTCACGGTGCAAAGTTACAAAGCCCGGCGCTGTTAATGGCTTTCGCAGGAAGATATTGCGGGTACAATTTTGAAACTATGAGTGAAAAATGCCGTACCACTCACAAAAGGAATTTCCATGAGGCAACTACTAGTGATGACAGGCGTTTTGGCAATAATGCTGACTTCCTGCTCCGAAAAAATAGATAATACCGGCACCTGTGCGGATGGAATCAAAAACCAGGGAGAGCAAAGTGTCGATTGCGGAGGACCCTGCCCGGCAAGTTGTCCGAGTTGTGCCGATGGTATCCGCAACCAGGATGAGACGGCGGTGGATTGTGGCGGATCATGTGATCCCTGTTATGCCCGGTTAACGGCTTCGGTTAACGGTATAAACTGGACATCAACCTCCCGCAATGCCTTTATTTCGGGTCCTGGAACAGTACGATTTTATGGCACCAACCAGTCGAGCAATATCACCATTTATTATTCCGGACCCTTCACGAACGGTACCATTCCAGCCGGTTCCCAATTCCGTGGCGAACTCCGCGATTTACAGGGAAATGTTTTCCTCTCCAATACCAACGGCTCCATCACATTTTACGAATTTGATACCATAGCCAGGTCTGTTTCAGGAGTGTTTTCGTTTATGGCTACTGATACTGTTTCGGGAACGGCGAAAGCTGTTACGGGTGGGGTTTTTAATGTGCTTACTTACTAGAGGCTCGACTCCGCTCGCCTTGACAATAATATACGGCTCGACTACGCTCGCCTTGGCAGGGTTCGGCTGCGCTCACCATGCAAATTTGTTCGCCTTGGCAGGGTTCGGCTGCGCTCACCATGCAAATTGCTCGCCTTGGCAAGGTTCGGCTGCGCTCACCATGCAAATTTGTTTACCTGGGCAGGGTTCTGCTGCGCTCACCATGCAAATTGCTCGCCTTGGCAGGGTTTGGCTGCGCTCACCATGCAAATTGCTCGCCTTGGCAGGGTTTGGCTGCGCTCACCATGCAAATTGCTCGCCTTGGCAAGGTTCGGCTGCGCTCACCATGCAAATTTGCTCGTCTTGGCAGGATTCGGCTGCGCTGACCATGCAAATGGAATGCGGCTTTGTTATGCTTGCCTTGATGTAAAAACCTAATCTTATTTTAGAAAATTTTATCTTTTTTCAAAAAATATTTTTCGTACCTGGGTTCCGGTTTGCGTATGCAATCGAACAAAGTAAATACCTGAAACATATCCATTCATACTGATCTTTTCGGTCATGGTATAATCAATATTACCGGAATCGTGTGATTTTATTATCCGGCCTGATACATTACTAATTGTAATATTGGAACCTCCCATAAGAGCATCACTACGAATTATAATGATAATATAACAGGAAGAGTCATTGGTCATAGGGGAAAAAGGGAAAGTCATAGGTTATTCACCCATTCACTCATTTTTCCATTCCACATTTTAAATTCTCTCAATCCTCCATTCTTCTTTCTGCAGCTGCAACTGGTAATCAAAACAATAGAGTAAAAATTTTCCTTTACCGAGCATTTTCAAACCGGTTAGTGCTTCGAAGTTAAAACCACAGAGTTCCAGTTCTGTTTTCCCGATTTGTGTGAGTCCGGAAGCTTCAATTTTACTAAGTATGGAACGGTTTTTTCGCGCTGCGGTCATGCGGGCTTTTTCGGCGGGCGACTGACGGTTCGATTTCCGGTTATGAAATTCATTTTTGCAGGCCTCGTTGCAATATTTTTTGTCAGCCCGTCCGGTGACTCTCTCACCGCACGACACACACATTTTTTCCATAGAAAAGTAAGTTTAAAAAGTTTAAATAAATGTTTATAAACGATTATACCCGGTTGAAAACAGGTAGAATTAAAAATCGTGATTATACTTGCAATGTCAATTTTTCAAAACGCTTTTAAAAATGGCAGGTTATCAAAGTACCAAAAAATTATTTCTAACAAAGTTAAAACTTTTCTTATCAAAAAATTTTAAAATCATGAATTTAAGAAACAAAGTTACGTTAATCGGAAACCTGGGCATGGACCCGGAAGTGAAGGACACGGATGGTGGCCACAAACTGGCCAAGGCTTCATTGGCCACCAACGAATCGTTTAAGAACAACAAAGGAGAAAAAGTGACTGAGACCATGTGGCACAACCTTGTCGCCTGGGGCAAAACGGCCGAGTTTATGGGAAAGTATCTCCAGAAAGGTAGTGAAGTAGTGATTGAGGGAAAACTCATCAACCGCAACTACACAGACAAAGCCGGTGTGAAGAAGTACATTACTGAAGTCCAGGTAAATGACCTGGTCATTGTTGGAAGTAGAAAGTAATCGCACCGTATCAGCCTTTTTAGCCATCCTGACGAAAGTTGGGATGGCTTTTTAATTTTCAGGTTTTGAAGTAACAAAAAACAATGCAGCAATTTTATTTTATTGCGCTGCCTTGAAAAGAATAGAACATAGCTCCCGAAATGAGGGTTTCGGTAAATTCATTACTAACCAATCACATAACTCTCTAGGTATAATTTTATATATCAATAATCTTGTTTATATTTACAAATACAAAATACATGAATGTTCCTTCATCTAAGAATCCATTCATTTTTGATTTTAATGCTCCTTCTTCCTACTTATAAGCCAGAGGCTCAAAACCTGGTGCCGAACCCGAGTTTTGATCACTCAAGGATTGATAAATCTCGAATCTACTGAAAAAAAAAAATTCTATTGAGATCTATAACACAACAGGAAAAAAAGTTTTAACGCAGTACCTGGATGAGTATTCTCAAAAAAAGCCAATTGATATTCAGCAATTAGAAAACGGATTTTATTTTATAAATATTTTCTTCCAACATCGAATTTTATCACAGAAAATTATATTATTAAAATAAATTCGAATGAAAAGGGAGATGGTCAAGTGGAATTTATTCATATACCCTGCTGATTGACGAGCAGTTAACAAAACTAAAAAAATGGTGAAGGAATAGCTTGTTTTGTTCTCGGAATAAACTCTGCTGAAACTGTATATGTTGGAAGTCGTTCCGGAGAAAATAATTGAGGTCATTAGGTTTCTCATCTTAAAAAAAACGCAAAACTCAGAGGTTGGTGGCTTTCAATAATTAGTTACTGCCATACTACCCTTCTTCATTGGATATTAATCATTGAGAATTTTTTATTACCGTATTATTAAAAAATCTTGTACTTTCACTGTCAACGTATTTTTCCTCTGCAAACTTAATTCATTAAATCATGAGATATCTTTTTTTAATTATTGTAATAGTTTCAATCAACATCGGGGTATTGTATTCGCAAAACCTGGTGCCGAATCCGAGTTTTGAGGATACATTGGCGTGCCCAACAACCGCAAATCAGTTAGATAAATGTGCAAATTGGTGGCCTAGTAGAGGTTCTCCTGACTATTTTCATGAGTGTGACTTTATTACAGGTAATATTGCTGTACCAGAAAATTTTATAGGATTTCAATATGCAAATACCGGTAAAGCTTATGTTGGATTTATTGCTTATTACCGAGCTGCTCCAAATCAGAGAGAATTCATTACATGTGAATTAACTAGTCCTTTAAATATTGGCTCAAAATATCAAATTTCATTTTATATTTCATTAGCAGATAATTGTTACAGACTAGCAAGCAACAAAACGGGAATTCTTTTAAGTACTTCAAATTATAATCTATCGAATCAAGCACCAATTCTGAATTTCGCTCATTTTTATTCAAATATTATTGTTAATGATACCATGAATTGGGTGCATTTTCAAGGTAATTTTATATCTGATTCCAATTATACACATTTATCTGTTGGCAACTTTTTTGATGACTTGAGCACAGATACTATTTATCTTCCACCAGCTTCTTTTTCATATTATTATTTAGATGATTTGGTTGTTCAAGAAGATACTTCAACTTTTGTAATTCAGTTACCTGACAGCCATTTGAATAAAGTGTTTCCTAATCCATCTAAGGGAATTTTTAATATTCAAGTATCTGAAGAAATATTTTTAAAATTGGAATTAAAGAAAATTAATGGTCAAAATGTTAACATAGAAACTTTAAATTTCACTAATGGGATTATTACAATAGATATAAGAAATCTAAGTAGTGGTTTATACTACTTAAATGTGGTAAATGTAAAGACAGTTAAACAATTTAAACTAATAAAATTATGAAAAATTTAACAACAATTATTTTGATTCTTATTACTTTCGACTTAGTTGGGCAAGTTACGATTTCATCGAATACATGGGCAAGTTCCACCGACTATATTGGATGAGACATTACAGCAGGCTCACCACCCCTCAACATCAAAACCGAACTCGCACAGCCAATTAATTTTTACACGTTTGCGGGCAATGGAACATTCAATAACTTACGAATGACAATACTTGGAACTTCGGGATACGTTGGTATTGGAGCAGCGTCCCCCGCCTTTCAATTGGAAGTTGCAAATGACATCAACCTCATACCCGGCACTTTCCCTAACTCGGGTTACCGCTGGGAAGATGAAGTTATTTTAAAAACCAATATCACCACTGATAATATTTTTCTTGGCTTTAATGCTGGCCGATGGGAAACAAGTGCTGCTTCCTGTACTTATCTTGGTGCGCATTCAGGGGAATTTCACAGTGGTTCTAATGGCGGCAACACTTTTGTAGGCTGGAATGCTGGATTTGCTGGTTTAAATACCGGCGAAAGTGTATATGTTGGAAGTCGTTCCGGAGAAAATAATGGAGGCCAAAATAATAGTTTTTTAGGCGTCTCAACTGGTCAAAATTCTACAGGTGATGGAAATGCATTTTACGGTAATTTTTCTGGTAGATTGAGTATTGGAGATAATAATGCATTCTTTGGCGATGGAAGCGGTGAAAATAATATTGCTGATTTAAACACATTTATTGGATCTGGAAGTGGAAATTTAAATACAACAGGTAATAACAATGCTTTTGTAGGTGGAAATTCAGGTAGCATGAATACCACCGGACGAAATCTTACTTTTCTGGGATTTGAAGCAGGTTTAAATAATATCAACGGGGCAAACAATACTTTCGGAGGAACGAGTTCCGGGCACGATAACACTACCGGAGATGTACTTACATTTTACGGTTTTGAATCAGGATTTTCAAATTCATTTGGAATCAACAATACTTTCAGTGGTTCCTCTTCGGGCCGGTCAAATACCATGGGAAATGATAATGCTTTCTTTGGATTTCGATCTGGATTTACTAATGATAGAGGAAATGAAAATGTTTTTATAGGTACAGAGGCAGGGAATTTGAATGTGGATGGATCCCGCAATACGTTCACAGGATTTGAGGCTGGTTATTCCAATAGCATGGATAATGAAAATTCTTATTATGGAAATTTATCAGGACGATTAATCAATGTGGGAACTTTGAACACTTTTGTGGGAAGCCAGTCCGGTTCAACTATCACCACCGGTTCTACATTAACATTAATTGGTGCCAATACAATTGCGAATAATATACTTACAAATTCTTCCGCTATAGGCGCTAATGCCTCTGTTACAACCAGCAATAGTATGATTTTAGGTGATCCGACTGTAAATTTAGGATTAGGGCTCTCTGGAAATCTTTCAGGACCTACGAATAAACTTGAAATAAATGACAATGTAAATTTTGGAAGTGGATTAACATTTAGACAACTTACTTCTGCCTCTATGCCTACATTGACCGGAGTCACAAAAGTTTTAACTGTTGATGGGTCGGGTATAGTTGTTTTGGGCGATATTCCCGGTGGAGGAGGCTCCATAAGTAGTTGCCTTCCTTCAGGATTAACTACTATAGGTTTTATTATTAAAATCACTGCTTTTAATGAAATTTGCAAATCCAATGGTGTTTATGAAAGCCCAACCGGTCCACTTTTTTCAGTAGGAATAGGAGTTGGATCAAGCCCTAATGCTGCATACCAACTTCACATGAAAGGTGATTTTTTAATTTCCAGAACCCCTACACAAACGGATGGAAATATTTGCATGGAAAACGGTTCCGGCATTCAACGCGTTTTTTCACAGTATGGTTTTTTAGGCTATCAGGCTATTGCTATTGGTTCTGACGCCGGACCCTCAGTATTAACTGGTTTAACCGCCAATCAAAGCATTTATGTAGGTGGCCGGTCTGGTAGAAATACAGCAAGTAATGCTAATAATACTTTTGTGGGGTATGACTCCGGTTTAAATTTCGCAGGAGCTGGAAATAGCAATACATTTATTGGGAAAAGTGCTGCAGCATCAATGACACAAGGAGATGAAAATACGGTCTTGGGTCATAATGCAGCATCTGTATTCTTTCAGCAGGGATTTGGCAACACTTTACTTGGAGCTCAAACAATTACCTGGGGAATGGAAAGGGGTGATTTTAACATTACATTGGGTTATCAGGCAACTGTTACAGAACTAACGGGATTAAACAATATTATAATCGGGGCAAGAGCAACGGGAAACAATGGCGGCACAGGAAATTTAACCAATGCAGGAACAATTGGTGTTAATGGTCGGGTAAATTGTTCTAACTGTTTTACTTTGGCATCCCAACAGGGTTTTGAACAACAAGTGGGAATAGGTTTCACCAATCCTTCTACGACTGTTGTTCCGGCTCCTATACCACCTGTACCTCCTTTACTTCCATCACCTCCTGCCACTCCTGCCAAACTCTATGTAAGTAATTTTAATAACGGGCCTACTTCAGCTTATTTTGCCGGACGTGTTTATGCAACTGATTTCATTACGGTTTCAGATTCCAATTTGAAACAAAATATAACACCTTTAACAGATGTAAATGATATTATCGATCAACTTGAAGCAAAAACTTATGATTTTAAATTGAATTCTTATCCTCAATTAAACCTGCCAGTGGGTGATCAGTTCGGATTTTTGGCACAGGATCTTGAAGCGGTTGTTCCCAGCCTGGTAACATATATTGCACATCCATCAGAATATGATAGCAGTGGTAATATGATTACACCACAAACCAATTTCAAGTCGGTTAATTATGCCGGTTTAATTCCTGTTTTATTTACTGCCATCAAACAACAAAATGCAAGAATGGATTCACTGGAAGCAGCTTTACTCAATTGTTGTGCAACCCCAGTTATTAATCCGGGAAATGAAAATAGAACAAGCATTCAATTGTCAAATAAATCTTCCATTATTCTGAATCAAAATTCTCCAAATCCATTCAAGGATAAAACCGAAATTACTTACTCCATTCCATATTACGTTCATTCTGCTACGATTTTGTTTTATGATTTTTCCGGAAAAGTCTTAAATTCATTTGATATAACTCATAAAGGTGAAGGTACTCTAACAGTGTACGGAGACGACCTTGCAAGTGGAATTTATTCTTATACCCTGCTGATTGACGGAGCAGTTAACAAAACTAAAAAAATGGTAAAGGAATAGCTTGTTCTGTTCAGTATTTAACTTAGGTTTCATTATTTACTGCACAACGCTCTGAACCGGAAAAACATGAGTAATACTATCCCCGCACCAAATTCCATCTTTAGTTCCTATTTTCGCACCGGGAGAATTTATTTATGGATTTTAAAGCCGTTATCAGTGACCAAAAGGCCGGAAGTTTGCAGGTGCTTACCACCCTGGTGGCAGGTATTCGTCCGGGCCGGTTGGAGTCAACGGAATTTGCTGTAAAACGAATCCGGGAACTCATTAATCTGATTAATACGAATGCGGACTTACGGGCAGTGTTGCTGATCCATTTTGCTTACCTGAATTCCGTTACCTCCTCCACTACACTTTTTACTCAATCCGGATTAATTTCTACCGGAGGATTTTTTTCAGATGTGGTTCAGAAAATCAAGCATTCCATGCTTCCTCCTCTAAAAAACCCCCAGGGACTGGAGACGGCGCTCAATACCATTTTTAACAAGCCATGGGATCATAAATGGGTGAATGAAATTCCCAATGAAATCTGGCTGGAAATAGTTAATAAAATTGATTTTAAGATCCGGCTGTTGCCCGATGGACCTGAGTTGAATGAAGTATTGAATTCGATCCTGATATTGAGTCATCGCATCGTGGTGCTGGGACTCGATCCTTTGCTTGTTGCCAAAGTGCCCGGCATCAGCACTCTCGATTCCCCGTTCTTCCACCAAAACCAGGAAATTACGCTTTACGTGGAAGCACTTCGTTCTATGAAAGTGCTTCCCGGAAATGGAACAGAAGCTTACCTGGCCATACTCAAAACGCTCGCACATTGTGTCGAAAAATTGCATTATGTGCGCTTAAATAAGGATCTCATCGGCGCAAGCATGGGTCTCACATATCAAATCATTAAACTCGATCAGCATGTTCACCGGCTCAAGCTTTTACTTAAGATACTCCACGAGACGCATAATCAGCAGGAATATGCCGTAATCCGTTTATTTAAGGAACTGGTTTTTCATGAGAATACCCGCGACAGTATTTTCCGTCAATTTTCTTCTAATATTGGACTACTTGCCTTTCAGGTTACCGAACATGCAGCCAAAACCGGTGAACATTACATTTCAAATGATCGCAAAGAATACTGGGAATTTTTTAAGTATGCCATGGGTGGAGGTTTTATAGTGGCCTTAATGGTGGTAATAAAAGTTGCAGGGTCCCACATACATTTGCCGCCATTTATACTGGCTCTGTTCAACGGACTGAATTACGGAATCGGTTTTCTTGTCATACATTTCGCAGGCTTTATTCTGGCAACCAAGCAGCCCGCTATGACGGCAACCCTGCTGGCGGGTTCGTTGGAAGGTCATGCAAATGACAACATTGGAATATCGAATCTGGCCAAAATGATTGTTAAAATTTCGAGAACACAGTTTATTTCCTTTGCGGGAAACCTGGTGATGGTTTTTCCGGTTGCCTGGTTGTTGTCGTATGTTTTTACACTCACAACAGGAATTCACCTTGCCGGTGAAGAAAAAGCCACAATTATGATCACTGAGCTGCATCCTGTTAATTCCTATTCGGTTTGGTATGCTGCTATTGCAGGAATGTTGCTTTTCAGCGCTGGTTTGATCTCCGGTTATTTTGATAACAAATCAGTATTTAACCGCATTCCGGAAAGAATTTTCGCCCATCCCTTGCTTCAAAAAATGGCGGAGCCACGAAGAAAAAAGATAGCTCATTACATTGGTGAAAACCTGGGCAGCCTTTCGGGAAATTTTATTCTTGGATTGCTGCTGGCTTTTATGCCTTTTATCGGATTTATCACCGGATTGCCTGTAGATGTCAGGCACGTAACTTTCATTACAGGAAGTTTCGGATTTGCCACTCAAAGCCTTGGAAACAAAGTTGAAACAGATATGATTTTCTGGACACTTTCAGCCATTATACTGATTGGGTTAACCAACTTTATTGTCAGTTTCGGGTTGGCTATTTATACTGCAATACAAGCACGGAATGTCAGATTCCGGCAAACGTGGAAGCTGGTCAACCTTTTAACCGCATGGTTTTTTACCTACCCGCTCGACTTTTTCTTTCCTCCTGTTAAGGAGCGGTCGGTTGAACTGGTTGAAACAGAGGTGACAAATCAAACGGATGAATACCCCTGACAATTTTCCATCGTAATTGTATCGTTATTTCATACTTTAATTCATCTCATCTTCATAATACTTCCAGTACTATTGTGCCATTGCTATTGTTTGCTAAACCGGAGTAATATGTCGGAACTAACTCAAACAATTAACAATATTGTGATTATTAAGCTTGAATACAGCCCTGCACCAGCGGGGCTTTTTTTATATCCGGAATGTAAAAGCGGGAGTTTCTTTTTTAATTAAATTGCCGATAATCGATTCGCTGGTGATGCTGGAGTAACGAAGCGTGAGGTTGTCCTGAAAAACAGCATCTGAAAGTTGCGCTCCTTCGGGAATAAAACCAAATCCTTTATAACGACCTTTCTCTACCCAGATGAACCCTTTTTCCTGCTCCGTTCTGCCTTTTGAAAAATACACCGAAGCACTTTTATTCTCCTGATCTTCTTTAATCATCACATCAAAATTCCGGTTGTGATCATCAACAGCAACATTTTGACCCGATGGCAGTCCACATAAAAAACTATCCAGTGCGTAATGGTTCACTCTAGCACGGATATATTCGGTAGCTAAATGATATTGGTGAAAATACAACGTGAAACAATGTTGTTTTCCTGCCCGTGTTATTCCCATGCGCCATTGATTGCGCTGATCCTTGTAATGCACAATTCCGTAACGGGAAATAGTTTTCTTCTGAGCTGCATTCAGCCCCGGCCAGTAATGCCTTATCTCATGGTCTTCCAGCAAAGCAGCCAATAGTTCATTCCCAGTTTCCTGGAACCTGATTTCTTTTATTGCAGAAGCGGTGGCAAGAATTTTCAGACTGTTGCCTTCTCCCCTGAAATGAGACAGTACCCTGTTCTTAATTTTGGCGGCTTTGCCAATGTAAACAGGCTTGTTATTTTTACCTATGAAATAATAAACTCCCGGTGTTGCCGGTAATTTTTTATAAACGGTTTCCCGGAGGTGGACCGGGATCAGTTGGGATACTGTGCGTGTATTGAAAAGTAATTCGAAAAAGTCATGCCCTTTTTCATCTGCCATAATAAGAAAAATAGCAGCAGTTGCTTCCGCATCAGGAAGAGCACGGTGCGGACGCGTGTTGATAATATTAAAATGCTTACACAAGGAAGCCAGTGAATAAGACCGCAAACCGGGATGCAATAATTTAGCGAATTCTGCAGTGCATAACGTCTTGCGCGTAAATGCTATGCCGGCGCAACGCATTTCATCCTTTAAAAAGGAATAATCAAACTGAACATGTTGTCCAACTATTATACATCCTTTTGTAAGTTCATTCAATTCTTCAGCAATCAAAGCAAAATCACCGGCATTTGAAAGCAGCTTATCATTAATGCCTGTGAGCTGTGTGATGTTTGCCGGTACCGGCACTCCCGCATTTACAAGTTTGCTGTAAGTAGCAGTCACCCGGAAATTTTCAATGATCACCACTCCTACCTCAGTGATCCTGTCGGTGGAAAGGTTTAACCCTGTGGTTTCAATATCAACTACAGCAAATTTCATGGCGGAACTTCAAATTTAGAAATTCCGGAACAAAAAAAAGAGGTTGTCGTGTGACAACCTCTTTTTTTCTGTTCTAACTATCCGGTATTACATGACAACCAGCTTAATAGTTTTTGTAACATTTTCACTTTGAAATTCAAGGAGGTAAATTCCTTTGTTGTATGAAGTAAGATCCAACTGGTATTTATTAGTCCCATTCATCATGTTAATGGCTTTCTGCATCAGCAATGACCCTTTCACATCGGTAACCTTTAAAATTCCTCCGGCCTGATGTAGTGATGATACGTTGAGTGTGAACAAGCCTGAACCCGGATTTGGATAAATGGAGATCACTTGTGCACCGGATTGAATATCTGCAATGCCGGTTGATGATTCATCAAAATTGATGTTGTCAATATACAGGGAATTTCCATAGCCGGTGATATTTACAAATTTCAACTGGATATCGCTTCCAACATATCCTGACAGGTCAAGGGTATCATTTCGCCATTGCGTGGCATTAGCAGGTGTCCACAATCCGGTTTGATCACCCGTAGTAGCCAAATTCGTTCCCTGTTTGAAATAACCTGTTGGGAAGAATGTAATTCCGCAGTCAGTAGAAATATCTATGCGGAGCGCATCTTCAAATGCTGCAGAATAACGGGCATGTGCTACATCAAACGTTACGATTGGTGCAATAGCTCCTGCCAGGTTAACTCTTTCAGTAAGCAACCCGTCTTCCTGACCTGCCGAATTGTAACCGAAATTATTAATATATGATGCGTTGGTAGGTATTCCACCGCTTCCGGGTATTGGTCCAACACTCGACCAGGTAATACCATTGTCAGGATTTTCAATTTCCCAGTTTAATGGAGGAAATATTCCGCTTTGGAAATTTTCAACAAGCGGAGTTGCACTACCTGAACCAACAGTGATGTATGCATTTATAGTCACATTACTACTGCCAAATCCATTGGAGGCGGTTAAGGAAACATCATACAATCCTAATACGGTGAATTGTACCTGTGGATTTTGCGAAGTGGCGCTTGTGCCATTCACATAGGAATAACCGGTAGCAGGTGTGATGGCCCAGGCCCACGCGTTCGGACTGTTTTGACTAAGATCGTTAAGTGTAATGGTTTCGCCCACGCAGATATTAGTAGCACTTGCTACAAAATTAGTGAGAGGGGGTGAATTAACCTCGTAAATATTTATAGCATCAATAGCAATGTCACTGGTATAGTCATTCCCGGTGTTGCCACGGAAACGGATGTTTATAATCTGACCTATAAATGGGGCCAGGTTCACTGTAGCCTGCTGCCAGAAGTTCCCCTGGTCGCCACTGATTACAGGCATGACATCGTTTGTCCACACATCGTTTGCATAAACATCCAGATGCAAATCACCCATATCAGCACCCGACATGTGATACCAGAATTGCATTTCAGGAGTGGTGGAAGTTGTTAAATCAAAACATGGTGAAATGGCAATGGCTTCTTTATTAAAGCACGCCGACGCTTCCAGGTATAAATAATTTCCTGTTGTAGTGCCGGGGCTATAATCCAGGTCAGGACCGGTATTTGCCGATGGCGTTGAACCTTCACTGGTTCTCCAGTCGATGTCATCCACATCCAGGTTCATCTGGTTCTGCCATCCGTTGGTGAGCCCGCATTGTGTTTGTTCACAATTGTTGGCAGTGGCACAATTTACAAAAGTTTCGAAGTTTTCAGAGTAAGGAAGTGTTACCAGCAAGCCCTGATATATTTCGATCGATTTGGCAATGGTATCATTGTATTGATTCCCGTCAGCAACATAATCAGTCCAGACTTTCACATCGTAAACACCTATGACTGAAAAATCATAAGTAGCAGTGAAACTATAAATTGTATTGGTGAAGGGATTTAAAGTTATCGTAATAATTTCTGAAACAACCGGTCCGTTATTCACTGAATAAAAAACAGGAATATTGGTAAGTGCACTTAATCCTTCGTTCCCAACATCGATGGTGATGACGGAATTAGAAAGATCCTGACAGTTTTGTAACGTTGGAGCAGGTGAAACCAACTCAGTTACCGAGGCATCAAGTGCTATCGGGCAACCCTGTACTCCGGGTCCTTTAAAAATTGCGTTTGCGCGACGGCCTTTGGTGTTATCTGCCGTATAAACCCGTACACTGAACCAGTACGATAAAGTCGGATTGATTCCTGATATGATTGCCGAGTTAGTAGTTGAATAAGCAACCGAATCCATGTACATCGCGCCAAGCTGGCTGATCTCATAACCTATAGCATTCGGAACAGTATTCCATACCAACCTGATTGAATCAGGACAAGCCCAGTCAACTGTAATATTTTGTGGCAAACCAATTATGCTGAAAGTCTCAGGACTTAATCCGCTCACAGCGCCTCTTGTAACACGAACCAATGCCTGACCTGTAACAGTATTTGGAACGGTCCAGTTGAAGTACCGCTGAGTAGCCGGAACATTTGCCGAAAGCGATGTCCAGTTAGTACCCAGGTCGGTTGAATATTCAACCGTAAAAGTTCCATTATTGCCGTATGCATCCCAACGGATTGTTTCCATCTCACCGGGAACAAAACCTTCATAACCTATGGGGTATGTTACACTCACATTTTCATTTACGAATTCATAAACAATAAAATATTTCTGAGGGCCCTGAGGCACCAGAAAACCCGACACATTAACCGAATAAGTTCCTGCAGCGGGATCGTCAATAGTTACCTGTTCTACGTTATTCAGATCGTCAACCCCCGGAACAGGCAATGCATTTAATGTTGCCGCTACAGGAGCGGGATTAAGCACCCATGGCAGATAATCAACTGCTGAAGGATCGGAAACTACCAGGTTCAGGTCATTAACCAGCGCTTTCGCAGCAAGCGGATCGCCTTCAACATCTGACCAGTACAGCATTAGCCGCAGTTGCTTCGTATTGGCGGGGATCGTTATAGTATGATTATTGGTGTTGCCCTGTGTAATTACATCACTTTGATATCTTCCATCTTCGAGTGTAGTAACTGCCCTGAAAGCATTTACCCTGCCCCAGCCATGTTTAAAATCGGGTCCGGCATTACCAAGATCTTCAGCAGTATTCAGCATACAAGCTTTTATGAGTGCTCCATCGGCAGTCTGGCCGCTGTTAAGGTCACGATGTGCCTGGTGTAGTTGTGTAATAATACCAGCAACGCCCGGGCATGCTGCTGATGTTCCACCACCCACCTGGTAGGTATTTGGTCCATCAGTCGACATCTGATCAATTCCATTTGCACAGATATCGGGTTTGATCCTGCCATCTTCAGAAGGACCGCGACTGGAACTGTTTTCAAGAACATCGAGGTAATTGAGATTCCCGCAGGCAATCACATTTTTTCCCTGCTTGTATCCGCCGGTAATATTTCCCCATGTTGCACCTGCACCATATCCGCAATTACCTCCCCCATTATTTCCCGCAGAATAAACATGCAGCAGGGTAGGATTTTCATTCAAAATCTGATCACCGGTTTGTGTATCGGTGGTGTAATCATTACAACCCTGCGAATACGATGTGGAAGTTACAAGCACTCCCTGGTTTTGATTTAATGAAGGTGAGTTAAGAATATGATTGTACGGACCAATATCAAAAATATAAATAAACGCACCGGTTCCCATTCCCATATAACGGGGATTGAGGTTTCCTGAACCCATAAGGATACCGGTGGTCATGTCGCCATGAGTTCCGTTCCCGTTGGCGGCAGAAGTGTTTGTCTGGTCAATGCGTCCTTCGTAATCAATATGCGGACCTACCGGACCATCATCAGCAAGCGCTGCAGAAACGCCGTTTCCATCATAATGCCTTCCCATAGGAGAATACGTATTGATAGTACTGGAACGGTGCAAACTCCGTGCGCGTTCGTCATCGGGAGTTGATTCCGGAGCAACTGGTTCTAAGCCGCAAACAAAGGGCAACGAAGCAATATCATTGATTCGTGATTTATCGGCACGTATTTCAACCCAGTTACCATAATCATATCGTTTAACGATAGAAACACCGGCTGCTTCCAGGGCTGCAGTTACTGCAGCGCCATCAAGTGTTTTGTAATACCTTACTACGAGGTCAATGTTTTTGCCTGAAACAGCATGATCCGGAAAGTTGCCTGCAGCGAGTTGCTTCGATAATTTCCAGTTGGCCTGGAAAGGTATAACTGCCCTAGCATTTACCTGTGTCAAGGCAGAAAGATTCGCCTGCTGACTGATAATTGCCATGTAGGCATAGTTTGGAAAATAGGAAGTCAGCTTTATTCCTGCTGATTCCAGTTGCAGCCGCTGCTCAACTGAGGGAATAGTAGTAAACTGGATGATCCTGAAATAATGATTTCCGAATACTTCCTGAGGCTGCACTCCTGGTGCTGTAATAAATGACTCAAGGTTGGGCTGAACAGGAATGCGTCCGGTCTTGAACAGAAGGTCATAATTACCGGTTGCGCCGGAAGTTCCTGCAAGTGCGAACAGGAGGCAAAATACAATAGCAATACGTTTCATGAAATGGGTAGTTGTAAGAATCATATTTAGTAGTTGATTAATGTGGGTTGTCTAAAGTACAGGGAACAAGTGACAATCCCAAGTTACCTTGGTAATTTTACTGAAAATCCCGTATAATTCCGGTTTTTGTCTAGAAAATGGGGTTTGTGGGGATGTTAACCATTAAACGTTTCCAGTTTCAGCTCTTCGCCATCGAAAACACCATACGTATTATAATTTAGCCATTCGCCCAGGTTGATATACCTGCTTCGTTCGCCCACTTTAATATCTAAAGGAAGATGCCGGTGACCGAAAATCAGGTAATCGTAATGCTGTTTTTGCAGCACATCCTTGCTGTAAACCACAAGCCATTCTTTTTCTTCCCCCAGGAATTTTTCATCTGTTGTACCGGTAGCCACACGGCTTTTACGGGAAAAATAAAGTGCAAGCGGTATACCGAAATTGGGATGTAATCGTGCGAAGAGCCATTGGCAAACCGGGTTGGCAAAAACCTTTTTAATGAACTTATATCCGTGATCACCCGGTCCCAGTCCGTCGCCATGACCAATGTAAAAATGTTTGTTATTGATTATGCGCGATACAGGTTCCCTGTAAATAATGACTCCAATTTCTTTCGGAAGGTAATCGAATACCCACATATCGTGATTGCCGGTGAAGTAGTGCAGAATGATTCCCGCATCACTGAGTTCCGCCAGTTTTCCCAGCAAACGAACATATCCTCTTGGAACAGCATGCTTGTATTCGAACCAGAAATCAAACACATCGCCCATCAGGTAGATTTCAGAAGCATCTTTTCTGACCATCTCGAGCCACCTGACGATTCTTTTTTCTCGCTCGAGACTTTTCACCTTATCGGGAGCACCGAGATGAAAATCAGAAATGAAGTAAATTTTTTTACCGGGCTCTGTCATCGGAAAGTTTCAAGGTAGCGATTGCGTATGGCGTAGGGTGTTATTTTGCTGATGTTTAATACGAACCGTATTTGTTCAATAAAATCAATGCGGTTGAGTTCAAAAGTCTTGTCAATGTCATCCGAATAGAACAAAGGAACATAAATTTCCACCACATTCCTTATGAGTTTGACCGCCACTCCCCCTTCGTACATCATTGCGTTATCGAGATCGGAGAAAATAGTGGTGATACCTTCGTAAGTACCCAGACTTCCGAACAGGCTTATCGGAACAGGGAAAGGCAGATCAACATCCACATTCAGTGCAGCCACCCATTTATTGCTTTGGCCAACAAAAGTGGGTGTTTTAAATCCTCCATCACGAATGTAAAATTGCTGCTTCCAAAAGCCTCTCTCATCACTTCTTCCGAAGTAATATTCCTCATACAGGTAATCATGACGCCCTTCCCATCCGCTCATCCTGAAATTATTATTCAGCGTATTGGCACGGCCGTTATCAAGAAAACCTCCGGCAAAAAAACGTATATCCACCCCTTTTTTAAATTTCCGGTAGGAAAACCGGTAATTAAACTCTCCTGATAGTTTGCTGTAATTTTCACCCTGTTCCAGCAGCACCATCCCTGCGAAAGGATCCAATATACGAATGTTCCTGAATTTGTAAATGAGCTGGTTAAAATTACGGTACGTTTCGATTTTAGCTGCTTTATACGTTGAATCAGTAACATCAAAATTATACGTAAGTTCATCCCGCCACAGCGAAACATTCCGGTAACTGATTTGATGCTGAAATTCGGAGCGGATATTTTCAGGACGGAATTTCAACTCTAATTCGGGAACCAGGCGCATGTACTGTAAAACTTCTTTATCAGCATTTTGGCCGTTACCTGAGTAAATAATATGGTCGTAAGCAAATTGTTTTACATTCAAAGCCAGGTTGATTTCCTTAAACCATCCCTGTAAAGGCCGAACATGATAAATGGCAGAGCCCGTTCCTGCCAAAGCATTATTCTTAAAATCATACAACGGAACAACTGTAAATTCAAATTTTGAAGGCAGCAGGGAGAAATTTGAAATTACCGCCCCGCCCATAATTTCATTATACCGGTTCCACGCCACCATCGGTAGTAACACAAGTGTGCTTGTATTGTCGGAAGATTTGATTTCGGGAAACATCCTAATCTTATACCTGTTTGCTTTAGGGAAAAAAGTACGGTTCCGGTAAAGACTGCCGGACGCTTTCAGCATTTCAAGATAACCCGGATTCAGACTCACCTGATCCTTCATGCTTCCGCTGATGGTGATTTCTCTCCGGCCAGTAAAACCTTCATGCCACTGAAATCGGGTTGAATCTACAACTGTTTTGAAAGGCGCTGCATTTGTGCCATTATTCCGGATGTTGAGGGTAAGATTGCCATTGGTGTTTTTGGCTTTGACAATTTTATAATTAACCGGTTCTATTGTGTTTAGCAATCCGTCGAAAAACCAATCCAGGTTCTTTTGGGAGATCGATGTAAAAATCTCCCGCAAATCACCTGGGCCCGGATGCCGGAATTTCCAGGTGTTGAAATAGGTTTTCATTATGGAATCAAAAACGGAAGTTCCCAGGTAATCTTCAAGGTATTCAAATGCCAGCGCAGTGCGTGTGTACATTACCGCGCCGTAGTTTAAATAAGTAAATTCTTCAGTTGGGGTTGTGACAGGCTGGTCGGAATTATCAAAGGCGCTAAGATCATAGGCGAAACGGAATCCTTCAAGCATTGTAATTTTTGTTGAGCCCGCCAGGGTGCTGACAGTGAATCCTGCTTTCACATCATTTTTCCCTGCGGCGGAATCTCCACTGTAGCGGTAATCGACATATTGTAATTCGTAGTAGGAATTAATGCCTTCGTCCATCCATCCGTATTTGCGTTCATTGGATGCGAGCATGCCATAAAACCAACTATGTCCCATCTCGTGAACAATTACATCTTCCAAAGCAAAAGCATCGCCCGAAAAGCCGATCACGGTAATCATGGGATATTCCATACCAGCACCGGCCGCTATGGTTCCGTCAACCGCTGTAAAATGGTCATAGGGATAAGGCCCGATCCTCGAAGAATAGTATCGAATGCCCTGTTCGATATATTGCACGCTTTGCTTCCATAAAAATGCTTCTTTGTTAGTGAAAAATGCCCAGGCTTCAATTTTGTGTCCATTGTCAAGCGTAAAATCATTTTTTAAAACATGAAAACGCTTATCGGCAAACCATGCAAAATCATGAATGCTATCCTGGACAAACGTGATGGTTTTTAGTTTGTCTGCTGACGGAGGATAAACAAGTGTGGTATCAAAATCCATTAAACGGGATGTTGTTGCTGCTTTTTCCAATAACCAGTTTCTTTCAGATGTTTCCTGCAAGCGACCGGTCGCAGCAACCACATAATTTTCAGGTAGCGTGATAGCAACTTTAAACGAACCGAATTCTGAATAAAATTCTCCCTGGTCGAGATAAGTCATAGGATGCCACCCTTCACGATCATACACTGCCGGTTTAGGATACCACTGCGATAGTTGGTATGATTGACCGATAAAACCCATCCGAGAAATTTTCCCGGAAGGAATTTTAACCCTGAAAGGTGTTGCTATTTCGGTGGAAGCTCCGGGCAGAATTGGATTCCGCAATCTAACTTTTGCCATATCCTTATGGTTGACATCATAATCCAGGTCCAGCGGTTGACCATCTGCCGTAAAGGCAAGCTGATCGATAAATCCCAGATCATCTTTCCTGGCAAAATAAAGTGATGTATTTCCCGACTCCAGCAACTGTGTACTTAATGCCGTATTCCCGTTGGCGTATGCATTCGGCCATAAATGCATCCATATAAATGTTAACGTATCCTGACTGTTGTTCCGGTACTGCATGGTTATTTTTCCATTCAGCATGTTTGAACTGTCGTTAAGGGAGACAGCAATATCATAATCAACCCGCTGCTGAAAATAAGCACGTTGTGCTGAGGATTGAAAACTCAGGAAAAACAACAACAATAATGCTGTACCAGCCGCAACGTGTTTTTGTAAGATGTATACTAGTATGTTGCTGGCTTTGAAACGCATATCCGGATTTACCGGCAAAAATAACATTAATTTAGCAAGAGTTGTCTCCCCATGGAAACTTCAGTGTTTTCACTCGAAAGAGTTGCCTGCGATAACCGGTCTCGACGGTTTAATTAATTTACTTATGTGACAAAAGTCATTTACCGTGTTAAAGCAAGCTGTTAACTTTGATGTCAAATGCTATGAGTACCAAAATCTTAAAGTTACTTGTTGTTTGCATTATTTGCCTGGCATTGGTTACGGCAATCACAATTCTTATTCAATCTTTCCATTAATCTGAAAAAAACACATCATGAAAAAAAACATGGGTAGTAGTGACAAAATCATACGTATAGTACTTGCAGCAATTTTCGGTTTTCTTTATTTTTCAGGAACCGTAACAGGAACTTTGGGTATTGTGTTAATGGTTTTAGGTGCCGTCTTCCTCTTAACAAGCCTGGTTTCTTTTTGCCCGCTCTATGCCATGGTGGGTCTGAGTACTTGCCGGGTTAAGAGTTAATTTTCTTCTCCTGCTCTCATTTCCCATTAGCACATTAAAAGCATTCTCTCTACTTTTGCGTCCAGATTAATTCCCATAATATGGACCTTCAAAAACATTTCCGAATCCTTTTAACAGCTATACTTTGTATTACTGTATCGTGCAAAAACGATTCCGGTTCAACGGTTGATGAGTCTGATGGATCTCCAGAAACAGCAGTTACACCGTATCAGCCTCCACAGGCAGGATCTTTCAATGGCGATACTTTAAACATTATGGGAAAATTTGTGCTGTTTTTTGGTCCGGAAGAGAGGGCCGACAGTACACAAAAACTTTCTGCTTCAGAATTACAATCATTTAAGCAGACAGGCTATACCCTGATCGATTCATTATCGGTAGTTAATGACATAAAGGCTATGTATTCCACAGCTTCCATTTTCAGGGTGATTTCTTCAAATGGAAACACTATGGTAATTACAAAAAGCGGGTTAAAGACTGAGGCTGGTATGCTTATTTCCGATGGAAGTCAGCCTCCAACCATTAAAAAAGGAGTTTTGAGCCAGGGTGAATACCATGAGTTGATTCAAAAATATTTTTTACTGCAATAAACCGGGCAGAGGCTTTAATTTTATTTGAATAATTTTGTGATGCGGTTTGCCTGTCACCGTTTTTAGATATCTTTCACAGGCAACAATCACACTATGTGCGGAATTACCGGAATAATAGCTTTTACTGAAGCGGGAAACTCATTCCTTCCTGCAATCGAACAGGCAACCCGTTGTCTATCACTGCGCGGTCCTGATAATGAAGGAATTTACCGTGCAGGAAATATAGCGTTCGGTCACCGTCGTTTATCGGTTATTGATGTTTCACCTGCTGCGAATCAGCCTTTCACCGATGCAGGCGGCCGTTATACTATAATTTTTAACGGTGAATTTTTTAACTACAAAGAACACCGGGATGCACTGCTTGCTAAAGGTGAGAAATTTGTGACTAACGGTGATACAGAAGTGCTGTTGCGGTTATACATGCTTGATGGTCCCGCTTTTTTGAAAAAGATAAATGGTTTTTTTGCCATGGCCATTCACGACAAACAAGAAAATACCGTTTTTATTTCCCGTGACCGGATGGGCATCAAACCACTGTTCTATTATTACGATACGGATAAACTGATTTTTGGAAGTGAGCTGAAAGCTTTGATGGCAGCGGGAATTCCTAGGGTGCCCGACCGCATTTCCATTCTTAATTATCTTCAGCTGAATTATATTCCCGGACCGCACACCATTTTTGAACAGGTATTCAAACTGAAACCTGGACATTATATTTATCTTGATCTCAGAGATGAAAAGCCGGTTGTTAAGGAAATTGAATATTATAAGATTCCGGCGGGTGGAAATTATTCAGGAACGTATGAAACGGCACAATCAGAATTAAGGGATTTGCTTGATAAGTCGGTTCAGCGGCGCCTGGTAGCTGATGTCCCGCTGGGCGCTTTCCTCAGTGGAGGTATCGATTCATCCGTAATTGTAGCCCTTGCATCGCAGCACACACGCCACCTTAACACTTTTTCCATCGGGTATAAGGATGAACCGTTGTACGATGAAACAAAATATGCAAAACTGGTAGCAGATAAATATAAAACCAATCACACGGTTTTCTCACTTTCGAATGATGATTTATTCGACAATCTTTTTTCCGTGTTGGATTACATTGATGAACCCTTTGCCGACTCATCAGCTCTTGCAGTTAATATTTTAAGCATGCATACCCGCAAGCATGTTACGGTTGCCCTTTCGGGAGATGGTGCCGATGAAATGTATGGGGGTTATAACAAGCACCGGGCAGAATGGATCATCAGGAACCGGAAGTTATTTACTATCGGTATGCGTATGGTTTCTCCCATGCTTTCATCGTTTGAAGGAGCCCGCGGAAGCACGTATGGTAACAAGATCCGGCAAATCCATCGCTTTGCGGATGGCGCCTCGCTTAATGCTGCCGACCGTTATTGGCGCTGGTGTGGTTTTTTAAATGAAGCCGATGTTGATAGTATGATCGATTTCACATACGAGTCAAGTGCTTATTTCCGCAGAAAAAAAGAATTGGTCAAGCCATTTGGTAAAGGCCGATCGATGAATGATGTGCTTTACATGGATATGCATATGGTTTTACCGAATGATATGCTGGTAAAAGTTGATCTGATGTCGATGGCCAACAGCCTTGAAGTAAGGGTTCCTTTCCTCGATTATGAAGTGGTAAACCATGCATTCAGCCTGCCTGTTGATTTTAAAATTGACCGGTATTCCACAAAAAAAATACTTCGCGAAACCTTCCGTAAAGAACTGCCACCGGAATTATTTAACCGCCCCAAACACGGTTTTGAAGTGCCTATGCTGAAATGGATGCGCACCGGCCTGCGAAGTATGATTGAAGATGATTTACTGAGTGAGAATTTTATAGACCGGCAGGGTTTGTTTAATATTAACGAAATTAATGCTCTTAAAAGACAATTATTCTCAGGTAACCCGGGAGAAATTGAAGCCCGTATGTGGGGACTGATAGTGTTCCAGTACTGGTGGAAGAAATATATGGATTAGGTCATTGGATTAAAACAGTTTTATGCCTAAAGTTTTACGGATCATTAACCGCCTTAACCTGGGAGGTCCTACCTATAATGCCGCTTATCTTTCGCGATATCTTGCTCCTGAATTCGAAACCATGCTGGTTGCGGGCATTAAGGAAGCCGATGAGGAAAGTTCCGAGTTTATTGTTGAGAAAATGGGGCTGAAACCGGTGTTCATTCCTGAAATGAAACGTGAAATTAATTTTAGCAACGACCGCGAAGCATACCGGAAAATAAAAAAACTCATTGCTGAATTCAAACCTGATATTGTGCATACCCATGCAGCTAAAGCAGGAACGTTAGGAAGGCTTGCCGCAAGCCATATGAAAGTACCCGTTATTTTACATACGTTTCACGGGCATGTTTTTCATTCTTATTTCAATCCTGTAAAGACAGCACTATTTAAAAATGTTGAACGGTACCTGAGCCGCAGAAGCACAAGGATAATCGCCATCAGTGATATTCAGAAACAGGAATTGTGTGAAATTCACAAAGTATGTACCCCAAAGCAAACCGTTGTTATTCCGCTGGGGTTCGATTTAAACCGCTTTCGCGAAAACCAGGATCAGCTCCGATCGCAGTTCCGCAATGAATATGGAATCGGGAATGATACACTGGCAGTTGTGATTATCGGTCGCATTGTTCATGTAAAAAATCATGAATTTTTTATTCGCTGCTTTGCGGAAGTCAAAAAGCGGTGTGAAAAAAAAATGGTTGGTTTTATAATTGGTGATGGTGACGACAGAAAAAAGATGGAGGAGCTCGCCGTTTCACTGAACCTTGCCATTTCAACACCTGAAGCCAAAGTCAATGGCACCGACCTGGTTTTTACTTCATGGATTCACGATATTGAAAGACCCTTGGCGGGATGTGATCTGGTTGCTATGACAAGTCTGAACGAAGGCACGCCGGTGAGCCTTATTGAAGCCCAGGCAGCAGGTAAACCCATCGTCACTACCGAAGTTGGTGGCATAGGCAACGTAGTTATCCCAGGTGAAACCGCTTTATTGTCACCTTCAGGTAACCGTGAACAATTTATTTCCAATATGCTCATGGTACTAAATGACAATCAATTGCGTTCACAAATGGCATTGCATGGATGGCCATTTGTAAAATCAAAATTCCATTACAGCCGGTTGGTTGAGGATATGCGAAAACTCTATCATCAGCTCTTAACAGATCAACGTTTAGGAACATCCGGCAGAAATTGAATATCAATAGGTAATTTTAGTTAATTTTGTAAACAATATAAAACGGTGATATATGCGTAAATATTTGTTTCTCTTATTGTTAACACCTTTGTTCTCATGCAGACTCAATCCGAGTATCATGTTTAAGACGGGGAAAGACTATCCTTATAAAGTTGACCAGACAATAGGCAATGTGGAGTACCGGCTGGCTCCCAACGACATTCTCGGATTCAGTGTTTTTACCAATGATGGTTTTAAGCTGATCGATCTCACTACCGGAATTGGCGGGGGAAATCCAGGGACTGGTAATGTTGGCGCCACTACCAATGCCAGTACGAATACGACGATTCAGTTCAAGGTAGATACCGACGGACAGGTTAAGCTACCCATTATTGGCAAGGTGAAAATTACCGATCTCACAATTCGTGAAGCCGAAAAATTATTGGAAGAAAAGTATACTGTATACTACAATAAGCCGTTTGTAATGTTGAACGTTCTCAACAGGCGGGTTATGGTGTTTCCGGGAACCGGAGGTTCAGGAACCGTGGTGACACTTGAAAATGAAAATACAACACTCATCGAAGCACTCGCTCTTGCAGGAGGTATAACCGAAACCGGTAAATCAAATGTGATCAAGCTGATTAGGGGCGACACCCGCAACCCACAGGTTCACCTTATTGATCTTTCAACTGTTGAAGGCATGACTCAAAGTAACATGCTGCTACAGGCTAATGATATTATTTATGTGGAACCTGTTAAACGGGTTTCTCAAAACGTGCTTGCTGAAATTGCACCAATCGTAGGAATTATTACCAGCCTTTTACTCCTTTATGAAATTGTGATTAACAATGATAATTAAAGCCGGGTTGAATGCCGCGTAAAAAAATAACCCCGCTTAACGAAGAATTCGATTTTAAACTTTTCGTTACGATTGCAAAAAAGAATGCCATCTGGTTTGGTATTTTTATGTTTGTTTCGGTCATGTTCGCTTTTCTTTACCTGCGGTACACGGCACCTATTTATGAGGCCGCTTCAGTAATTAAATTATCTGAAGAGAACAATGCTGGAATGCTGCTCGGTCAGAAGGAAAATATGTTCACCGACAATACCAACCAGATTGCAGGTGACATAGAACTGATCCGTTCAAAAATTATTGCACAGCGAGCCATTGACAACCTTGATCTTAAAATAAGTTATTTCGCTAAGGGAACAGTACTCGATTACGAATTATATACCGGATCACCTTTTTCGGTGCAGGTTAATATTAAGGATTCGAGTATTTATCAAAAGCCCTTTTTTGTTGAATTCCAGGATAACAATACGTTCACGCTTCGGTATACATACCAAGGTGAAAAACAGGAACTAAGCAATTACAAGATAAAGCAATGGATTAATCTTCCTTTCGCTGATTTTAAAGTTGATATCCGTGATTTTGATAACATCTCCTTTCAGCAAAAGCAATTCGCTCAGAACGCGTATTATTTTACGATCAACAACCAGATGCTGATTATTAATAAAATTGTAAAGGAGCTTTATATTCTTCCGCTTAACTATGATGCGAAAACGATAATTGTTAAACTTAAGGAAAAAAATTCCAATAAAGCAGCCGATATCATCAATAATATTGTATCGGAATTTATTGCTTATGATGTAGAAAAAAACAGTGAAGCAGCCAATAACATTCTGAGCTTTATTGATACCACTCTGCTGCAGGTGAACCAGAGCCTGAGTGAATCGGAAGACCGCCTTGAGAAGTTCAAGACCGATAACCGCCTTTTCGATCCCGACCTGGAACTGCAGGAAGTAAGTGTGAAAATGAGTTCCCTCGAAGATCAATATGCGGCGGTTAATTTCGAATTGTTTCTTATTGAAAAACTCAGAAAGGAAGTTTCCGAGAATAAAGATGTAAACAATTACCTGTTGCAGCTTATCGGATTGAATGAAGAAGGGAAAGTTAATGCAGCCTTCGAAGGATTGCAAAAACTGTTGAGTGAACGCGATCAGCTTTTGCTTCAGTCGACCGACCAGACTGAAATTTACAAGATGTACGAGCAAAAAATCGGTACGCAGAAGGAGTTGCTCGTAATCGTGATCAAAAACGAAGAAGAAGTGTTGCGTGAGAAGCTGCTCAACATAAAATCTCAGTTGGCTACCAATGATGTTAAATTCGGTGGATTACCCCAGAAGCAGGCGGAGTTCGGCCGGTTGTCGAGGGTGTATGGCATTAATGATAAATTCTATGGATTGCTGCTCGAGAAAAAAGCGGAGTTCTCTATTACCCGTGCCGGTTTTGTTCCAAAAAACATCGTCCTCGAAAGAGCCTATTCCAGCAACTACCCTATTTCTCCTAACCGCCCATTGGTGATCAGTGCCAGTCTTATAATCGGTTTTGTACTCAGTTTTCTTTTGATCGTAATCAGGTATCTGCTGCATGATGAAATAGGAACGTTAGAGGATATTGAACCGTATTCAGACGCTGCGCTGCTGGGAATTGTTCCTAAATACAAACGTGAAATTCCAATTTCTCAGTTGCTCGTTGATAAAAATCCGAAGTCGGTAATCGCCGAAGCCTTCCGCTCTATCCGAACCAACCTGCAATTTATTTCCAATGAAGAAACTGCAAAGGTGATTGCAGTGACTTCAACCATCTCAGGAGAGGGAAAAACATTTAACGCCATCAACCTTGCGGGTGTGATCGCCTTCTCGGGAAGAAAAGTCATTATTCTTGACCTTGACATGCGTAAACCCAAGATTCACCTGGGCTTTAACGTTGAAAACAACAGAGGAATCAGTACAATCCTTATCGGGAAGGATAACTTCCAGGATTGTATCATCAAGAGTTCACTTGAAAACCTTGAGTTCATCACTGCGGGTCCTATACCACCTAACCCATCCGAACTGATTATTAGTCCGAAAATGGATATTTTGCTGGATGACCTCAAAAAATTATATGATATTATCATCATTGATACACCTCCGGTAGGTGTCGTAAGTGATGGTATACCCATCATTAAAAAAGCCGATTATCCGCTTTATATCCTCAGAGCCAATTATTCGAGAAAAATGTTCATCAATAATATTAACAAGCTGATGGATGACAGTAAAGTGAATAAACTGGCACTCATACTGAACGGTGTTGACCTGTCACGACTTAAGTATGGCTATGGTTACAATTACAGCTATGGTTACGGCTATGGATACGGTTATACCTACGGCTACGGGTATTATGAAGAAGATCAGAAAGATCCTACCATATTTGACAACCTGAAAGGAATATTTATCCGTTCAAAAAAGAAGCACCAGTAATTTTTGATTTATGAAAGTTACCACCCTGCCAATTGAAGGCGTGCTGATTATTGAACCTGCGATTTTTTCGGATGAACGAGGATATTTTTTTGAATCGTACAATGAACCTGTTTTCCATAAAGCGGGAATTACAGCACGATTTGTACAGGACAACCAGAGCAAATCGGACAAAGGTGTTCTCAGAGGGCTGCACTTTCAGAATCCTCCTTTTGAACAGGGTAAGCTGGTGCGTGTTGTAAAAGGCGCTGTCATGGATATAGCCGTTGATATCAGGAAAGCATCGCCAACGTATGGAAAATATGTAGCTGCAAATCTTTCGGCAGCTAACCAAAAGATGATGTGGATACCCCCGGGATTCGCACATGGCTTTGTCACTCTTGAAGAAGATACGCTGTTCCTTTATAAGTGTACCAACGTTTACAATAAAGCCTCTGAAGGTGGTATCATTTGGAATGACCCATCACTTTCAATAGACTGGGGATTTGAAAACCCGGTTGTTTCCTCTAAAGATTTAGAATTAGGTTTATTTAAGAACCTGATTTCAGATTTTTAGTTATGTTTGCAATGAAAGACACATAAAATTACCTGATGGGTCAACTTATACAAGAAAATTATCATCTTATTATTTACAGCGCCTTTTTTGTAAGCTCTGTAATTTTTTCATTCCTGATGAATAATCTCTTCCTGCGATTTTTTAAAACTCTGGGAATTCGTAATAATAACGACGGAACCATTATCCGCTGGGGTACACTGTCAAAACCTGCCGTGGGAGGAATTACATTCTACATCCTGTTCCTGCTGTCGGTTGCCTCCTACTCCATTTTTTTCAGTCCGAGCCAGGTGTTTTACAATACTAAATTCATAGGACTCCTGTTAGCAATGGCGCTGGGTTTTATAGTGGGTCTTGCCGATGATGCCTATGATACCAAACCTTTTATGAAGTTCTTTTTCCAGTTCGCATGCGGTGTGGTAATGGTTACTTCCGGCATCAAAATCAAGCTGTTTGAACTTGAAACACTGAATGTAATTTTCACTATTTTCTGGGTAGTGGGAATAATGAACAGTATTAATATGCTCGATAACATGGATGGCATTACTACAATCGTTTCGGTTGGGATTGTGTCATGCGCCATGCTTATCATTCTCATCAATCACGATTATGAAAACATGCACCTTATCATCCTGGTGGGAGTTTTAGCAGCATTGATAACCTTCCTGTATTTCAACTGGAATCCGTCACGGATGTATATGGGCGATACCGGCAGTCAGTTCCTGGGCGCTTTCCTGGCAGCAATCGGTGTGATGTACATCTGGAATGACCATTATTCCTATTCCCTCATTTCGCCGGCCCGGCAGTTTACCGTTGCGATAATGGGATTTATTTTACCGGTAATCGACACTTCTGTGGTGGTTTACAACAGGATCTCCAAAGGCCAGTCTCCTTTTGTGGGAGGTAAAGATCATACAACTCACAGCCTTGCATACCTCGGACTTTCAGATAAACAGGTGGCTATTACCTTCATGCTGCTTTCACTGGTTTCTATCGGGATTATTTTTTACATCGAAAATTACATTCTCGACTGGTCTCATATGTACACCCTTATTTTCGGACTCTATTTTTTCAGTTTGCTTACTTTTTTCTTTATAATTTCACGCAAAGCAGCTGCTAAGCTGCAATCTTCGACGCCGGTTACAACCTGAACAATGAAAAAGTTGTGTTTTCGGCCATTTATCGTATGGCCTTTATTTTCTATTATGAGTTTTGTCCTGGCCGGTTCCTGTTGTTGTGGTCAGGGAAACAATCCGGAGAACAAAATGATTCTGAACCAGCAAACGGTGCTATTTCCTGACTCAAATTTGCTTTCCGGTGATACTTCACTTCATCAGCTCGTTACTCCTGTTGACGCTCCGGTAAACCATAATAAACCTGATCTGTTAAATCCTATGTTGCAAAACCGAGTAATTACTACCAATGATTCGGTTTACAACAACATATTTCCACTCAAAGAATACCATCTGGAATAAAACCCGGTTTTCGTTATCCTTATAATTTTATGGAATTTCAACTCGAATCAGAATTCAAACCCACCGGTGATCAGCCCGATGCAATACGCCAGCTTACCGAAGGTGTTGTAAGAGGTGATGAAGCCCAGGTGTTACTAGGAGTTACCGGTTCCGGCAAGACTTTTACGATTGCCAACGTCATTAAAAACACCGGGCGTCCCACATTAATTCTCAGTCATAATAAAACACTGGCTGCCCAGCTGTACGGTGAGTTCAAGCAGTTTTTTCCGAAGAATGCGGTCGAATTTTTTGTTTCGTACTACGATTATTACCAGCCGGAAGCGTACATTCCTACAACCAACACATACATTGAAAAGGACCTGGCAATTAATGAGGAAATTGAAAAATTACGACTCAGTACAACGTCATCACTCCTGTGCGGCCGGCGTGATATAATCGTGGTTTCTTCCGTGTCCTGTATCTATGGAATCGGAAATCCCGCCGATTTTCATAATGGGATTGTACGAATCAATAAAGGCCTTAAGATTGCCCGCAATAAATTTTTACATCAACTTGTTCAGGGTTTGTATTCAAGAGCCGCTGCAGAGTTTAAAAGAGGGAATTTCAGAGTGAAAGGTGATACGGTGGATGTTTTTCTTGCTTACGCAGATATTGCTTACCGGATCACTTTTTTTGGAGATGAAATTGAAACACTGGAATCAATTGATCCCTCATCCGGTAAACGGCTGGAGTCGCATGAACATCTGGCTATATTCCCGGCAAATATATTTGTGACCAACCCCACCCGGCAGCTGAATGCCATCTGGGAAATTCAGCAGGACATGGTGAAACAGGTTGAATACTTTAAGGAAAGCGGCCGTACCCTGGAAGCAAAGCGTCTTGAAGACAGGGTTACATTTGACCTGGAAATGATTCGTGAACTCGGTTATTGCTCCGGAATTGAAAACTATTCACGGTATTTTGACGGTCGCGTTATCGGTTCTCGTCCTTTTTGCCTGTTGGATTATTTTCCGGATGACTTCCTGATGGTAATTGATGAAAGTCATGTAACCGTTCCCCAAATACGGGCCATGTACGGCGGCGACCGTTCCCGTAAAACCAACCTGGTTGATTATGGTTTCCGCTTACCTTCGGCACTTGATAACCGCCCATTGACTTTTGATGAATTCGACTCCTTGCATCAGCAGATTATTTATGTGAGTGCCACACCGGCTGAATTTGAAATGAATGAGAGTGACGGGGTTTTGGTCGAACAGGTGATACGTCCCACAGGTTTATTGGATCCGGTTATTGAAGTGAAGCCCTGCATTAACCAGGTGGATGATTTGCTGGAACAAATTCACAAAACCGTTGAAAAGAATGAACGGGTTCTTGTAACCACGCTCACCAAACGGATGGCTGAAGAACTGGCGAAATATTTTACTAAACTGAATATCAAATGCCGTTACATTCACTCAGAGGTTGAAACCCTCGACCGTGTTGAAATTTTACGGGATTTGCGACTGGGAAAGTTTGACGTGCTGATAGGAATTAACCTGCTGCGCGAAGGTCTTGATCTCCCGGAAGTATCACTCGTTGCCATTCTGGATGCCGACAAAGAAGGTTTTTTACGTTCGAACCGCTCGCTCACCCAAACAGCAGGCCGTGCTGCACGTAACCTTAACGGGAGGGTGATTATGTATGCCGATAAAATTACCGATTCAATGGCGAAAACCATTGATGAAACCAACCGCAGAAGAGAAAAACAACTTAAGTACAACGAAGATAATAACATGGTTCCAACAGCGCTTTTGAAATCACACTCGGATATTATGAGTCAGTCATCTGTAGCAAAAATACGTTCAGGAGGTGACAACTATTATGTTGAAAAAGAAAATACTGACATTGCGGCTGATCCTGTTGTTCAGTATATGTCGAAGGATGAGCTGAATAAATTATTGGCCGCCACCCGTAAAAAAATGGAAGTTGCTGCAAAGGATCTCGACTTTATGGAAGCTGCACGACTACGCGATGAAATGTTTTCATTGGAAAAACTGGTTAAAGAAAAAACCGCCTGATGTCTCCTGCCCTCTTCATTATTTCAATTACCTGTTACCTTTTGTCGATGGTTGGCGGATTGATAGCCGCATTTTTTTTCAAATTGATATCACCACGCTTCATAAATACTCTTATCATTTTTCATGCTCTCGTTTTCATAGCCTGGCTGTTTTTCAGGAATGAAACCGATACATTATCGAATCCCGGAAATTCAAATTACCTCTTCCTTGCATTCTTTTGTTCCGGGGTGTTTACCGCCTCAATGCTTTTGCGTTCAGCGTATCCGGTTTATCTGAAAATTTATTATGCAATTTACCTGTTATCGCTCGTGGTTTTTGTGATATCCCCTTCAAGAGTGTTAGGTTTTGCAGCCAGCGGCAACCTGACCGCAATCAATCCCACGCGAATTCATATCAGCGAAAATTATTATTTGGTAGAACAGCAAAACGCTGCCGGTGACACTATAGGAAACTATTTTAAAGTGGTTCGTGAAATGGGCATGTTTCATAAAACCCTTTCCAGGGATGTGTTACTTCCCGCAGAAACGGATTCCGTAAATCTGCTGGACAAGAACATGGATGAAGTTATTCAATTAAGGGTCTTTTACAGGAAAAATAATGTGCCGCTGCAACTCGATTTGAATATTGAAACAGGTAATCACCGTGATGATTCAAAGGATCTGAAACAAATCAGGAACTGACATGGCGGCTTCAGGAGCTTTTCATAACCCAATACTGATTATCGGTCAGGGCTACGCCGGCAGTTTACTTGCCTGGATGCTTATTAAAAATGGTTTTGACGTTACTGTAATTGATTCCGCACCAGAATTTTCATCCACGAAAGTGGCAGCAGGAATTATGATACCCATTACCGGTCGCAGGCTTGCTAAAACACACATGGCCGACAAAATTATACCGGTTGCACAACAAACCTATCGTGCTATCGAAGCAGCAACCGGAAGTTCTTTTTTTATTGAAAAGAAAGTGCTCCAGGTATTTTCCTCGCCCGGAAACCTTAATGAATGGTATGCACGGTCTTCAGAAGCGGAAATGGATTTATATTGCGATAAAATACTCACGAAAGAACAACTGCATTCTTCTGTTGCCAATAACTATGGGGGAATTTTACTTAAGCAAAGCGGCTATGTGGAGCCCCTTTCCTTTATTGAAAATATGCGGGCGTTTATAAAGTCTGAAGGGAAATATATACAAGACGCTTTCAACATTACTGAACTTGAACTTTTCGGTTCAGGTGCAACATGGAAAGGGATTCAGTATTCCAGGGTTGTTTTTTGTGAAGGATATCATGCCATGAACAATCCTTATTTCAGTTACCTGCCGTTTAAACCTGCCAAAGGTGAGATTCTTGATTTTGTATCAGATGAATTGCAGGATGATTACATCATCAGCAACAGCGTATATATTCTGCCGTTAGGAAACTCAAAATTCAGAACAGGCGCCACATATATCTGGGACGACCTCACCGAAAAACCTACTGCTCACGGCCTGGCCTACCTGACTGAAAATTTAAAAAATACCATCCGGTGTAATTTTGAAATCACGGGTCATAAAGCCGGCATTCGCCCCGCTATCCGCGATCGCAGACCGTTGGTGGGTTTGCATCCCATTCATAAACAATTGGGAATTTTTAATGGGTTGGGAACTAAAGGTGCCATGCTGGGACCGTATTATGCGAATCAGATGGCCATGCTTCTCAGCGAAAATCAATCACCCGATGTTGATGTGAACATCAGCCGTTTTGAGGCACTTTATCAAGCGAACTGAGTCGTTGAAGCAACGGCGGATGTGAATAATAAAAAAACACATAGGCCGGGTGCGGATTAAGGTTGCTCAGATTATTAACTGAAAGTTTTTTCAAAGCCAATTTCAACGCCGGTCCATCATACGTTTCGGCTGCATACCTGTCGGCCTGAAATTCATGTTTACGGGAAAGATAATTGACGAGTAAACCCACCATAATTGAAATGGGACTGTACAAAATTCCGAATGCCAGTATACCCAGCTCAATAGTATGATGAGTTCCTCCCATTGCAGTGGTGATTCCGGAACTTTCCATAAACAATGAAAAAAGAAACAACAGCACACCCAACTGTAATACAGAAAGCAGTACACCCGATTGCACATGTTTGAGTTTATAATGCCCGGTTTCATGAGCCAGCACCGACACCAGTTCGGGCAGCGTGTGTTTTTCGATCAGCGTATCAAAAAGCACAATTTTTTTTCTCTTACCCAGTCCGCTGAAAAAGGCATTCGCCTTGGAAGAACGTTTTGATCCGTCCATTACAAGCACATCGCTCATTCCAAAACCGGTTTTATTGCAATAGGCAAGAATCGCATCCCGCAAAGGGCCTTCCTGTAAAGGTTTTAATTTATTGAATAAGGGTAATAGCCAGGAAGTGTAAAACATGGCCATAACCACCATGATGATACTCGCAGCGACCCAGGTATAAATCCAGAAATGATTTTCAAAAGTTTCATACAGGTAAGAAAACAAAAGAATGAGCCCACCCAGCAGGATAATCCCGAGCAGGTAACTTTTAATTTTATCAACTATAAATAACCGGGGTGTAATTTTATTGAATCCAAATTTTTTTTCAATAACGAATGTCTTATAGATTGAAAATGGCATGCCGAGTACTTCACTCGCCAATGCGATAATTCCAAAAAACGTTAGTGTAGCCTGAACCGGTGAGTTGGTTACGGAAACAGCCCAGTCATCAAGCCGGCCAAATGAACCGGTTGCCAGCATGAAAAGCATGACCAGCATACTCAGCGTATCGGTAATGAAGGATAGCTTTTTATTGGCTTTGTCGTACAACTGCGCTTTACGATAGGCTTCGGCGTCATAAATATCCTGTAACTCCACAGGCAGTTTGTCTGACCAGCGTTTTGAATTCAGATGATCCAGCCAGCGTTCGAGCACATATCCTGCCAGCAGGATAAAAATAAGAATTTGAAGTAATGTCATTCGATAATATTAATACCCGCCACTTCGTTTTCGCATAAACCACTCTATTGTGAGCAATAATAAAATGAGACTGAAAATTAGTTTCAGATTGATCACTTCATCAAGCCGCTTCTGACTATATGAAACAGACCTGATATCATCTTTGTTTTTTATTTCCTGTGCTATCTGCGACATTGAATTCCTGAGAAAGAATTTTCCCCCGGTTTTATCAGAGAGTGCGCTTAATAGCTGGTGATTGGCAATCGTCTCGGTTAATTCCACCTGCAATGCACTTATGGTAAAGTTTCCATTTTCTGTATAGGTATTTTTCCCGGAAACGGTAATTGCCGTAAACGAGTAACTCCCTACTGGCAGGTAACCCGCATTTAGTGAATAAGATTTTCCGGAACGGGAGAAGGTAAACGGATAATTATTTTTGTTGCCATCTGTAATGGTTATTCTCGCTTCATTGGTATTGATCAGTTCACCTGATTCATTATAAAATTCGGCATCCATTACTACCGGTTCATTTTCATTGTAGGAGTTCTTGTAAAAAACCCGGAACGGAGTTTTCTTTTCAGTGGTGGCCAGGAACTGAATGGTTTTGGTAAGCAATGCAGTGACTGCTTCCGTATTATTAAATTCATAAAATTCCCTTAACCGCCATTTCCACAGACCTTCCCCCGTAAAAACACCTGTTTTATGTTCACCGCTGGTGCTAAAATACAGTAATGGCATATTTGTTTTTACAGGGCCTATGCGCTGATTCATCAATACTCCAATGTCGCGTTGCCGGTTGTAGGTTCCGAAAGGACTAACCAGTGGCGGAAAACTTCTGATTCTTCTCAGGTACTCTTCATCCAAAGAAAAAAAACTGAAATCACCTACGGGTTCAGCAAAAACTTCGGTTGCATTACCATTATTTTCGGTTATGGAAATGCCGGTATTTAAACGGTTAAACGCAGGTATATCAGTCTGTGACCCTAACACGAATAAAGTAGGCACCTGGCCGGTTTCCAGTTTTTTCAATAATTCTGTTGCAGGCTGGTTTATGGACGGAAGCTGGTATAAAATGGCAACATTGATACTGTCGGTACGCCCATTAAATTCATCAAACAACACTGATTTTACCTGGTAATTAGGATTGCTTTCCAGGAGGCTTTTAAAAACTGCTATGTCGGGATGCGGTGAGTAGGCCACGATCAGTACCTGTTGCCTGGAATCAATAACTTCCATAAAGAAATCACGCTGATTATTCACGTAATTCGATTCACCGTCGAGGCGGGAAACTTTTACCACGTAATGATTTATTCCTTTTGAGCCGGCCTCAAGAAAAACGGGGAACAACATATTGTAACGACCTGTTGGAATGGTGATGTTTTTTGTAAACACTTCGTTACCATCCTTGGTGATTGATAATTCCACCGGCTCCCCTGCACATTGCCGGGCATCAAGGGTAATTTCAACCGGGAAGGTATTTCCTGAAAAAGCTGAACGGTTATGGCTCACCTTGCTGATCAGAAGATCTTTCCTGACTGTGGTATCACCCAGCCCGATAGTGTACACAGGAACTTTCAGATCCTGGTAGGTATACAAAGGGTTTGAACCTTTGTTAAAAATACCGTCGCTCGACAATATTACGGCTCCCAGGTTGCGTCCTGCATACCGTGAACGCAATTCGGAAACAGGGTCCGATAGATCGGAAATGCTTCCATTAAAATTAAAATCAATTCCCTCTCTCACATCCTCACCAATCCGGAATAACCGCACGTCAAAATCCTTTTCGAGTTCCTGCTGAAGGGCATTTACTGCAGCGGGGTAGTCTGATTTCAGGGACGCACTGTCGCGGACAGCCATAACAGAACGCGATTGATCCTGTAAAAAGACCACGAGCGGTCGTTCAACCTCTGTAAAAAGAGTTTTTACCAGTGGTGATAACAAGAGTATGGCAAGAATGGTGACCACTACGAAACGCAAACATGCCATTACTACCGTTACCCACTTACTGATGCCTGTAAATGTGGTTTCATTGCGGTAGAGGAGCCACGCGTATAAAAAACCTGCAAGAGGACAAAATATCAGCATCCATGCCGGAGCTTCAGTAACAAGTTGAAAATTCAAATTTTCTTTTTTAAAAATTCCAGAGTTGTAGTTCCGGCCAGATTAACGTATGTGCATCATTGCTAAACGTTACAAGACCAATGCCCTGTGGCTGAAGGAACTTTCTTTCAGGGTGCTAATATACTAAGTTCACAGGTGTGTTATTGAGTTATTCGGATGGGGAACATGGTTATCTTTGCCACATGCTTATTCAAACGAAAAATATTCAAAAACATTACGATAAGATTCATGTGCTGAAAGGGATAAACATGGAAGTACAGAAATCAGAGGTTATTTCAATTGTGGGAGCCTCCGGTGCCGGAAAAACGACGTTGCTTCAGATTATCGGCACCCTTGAAAAGCCCGATAGCGGTTCAGTGATTATGGATGGCACCGACCTGGCAAAGATGAACAGTTCCCGTCTGGCTGCTTTCCGCAATAAAAACATAGGTTTCATTTTTCAGTTTCATCACCTTTTGCCTGAATTTACGGCGCTCGAAAATGTTTGCATCCCCGGGATGATAGCACACCGGAACCGAAAAGAGGTGGCTGCAAAGGCGATGGAGCTTTTAAAGTACCTTAAAATCGATCAGCGGGCCTCTCATAAGCCTTCTGCCCTGTCGGGTGGTGAGCAACAACGTGTTGCAGTTGCCCGGGCACTCATCAATAATCCTTCAGTGATTTTGGCGGATGAGCCTTCAGGTAATCTTGATTCCGCAAATGCAAAAGAATTGCACGCGTTATTTTTTTCTTTACGGAAAGAGTTCGGTCAAACTTTCATTATTGTTACCCACAATGAGGAACTTGCAGCCATGGCTGACCGGAAATTGCATATGAAAGATGGTTTGATGGAATCCTGATTATTCGGTTACCCGGATAAGATGAGTTGTTTTTGCAGTCATTTCACCAATGGAAGTATATGCAAATTGCTCAAATTCCTCTCTTTTCATAAGGGCGATAAATTGATCAACTTTATCAGGTCGTACGGCAACAAGAAGCCCTCCGCTGGTTTGTGGATCAGCGAGTAATAAACGGTTTTGTTCTGAAACTTCGCTCACATTGTGACCATAGCTCTTCCAGTTCCTGTTGGTGCCACCCGGAATGCAACCTGCTGCAATGTAACCCTTCACAGCATCAATGACTGGAATGTTAGTCATTCGGATATGTGCTGAGAGATTGCTTCCTTCTGCCATTTCGGCCAGGTGACCCAGTAACCCGAAACCGGTTACATCGGTAAGAGCCGTAACCCCATCAAGCTTTCCCAGTTCAACGCCAATTTTATTCAATGAAGTCATGCTGTGAATTGCTGTTTGCAGATCTTCTGCTTTCAGAATCCCCTTTTTTGATGCCGTAGCAAGTATTCCAATCCCAAGTTTTTTAGTAAGAAATAAGAGATCTCCTTCCCGCGCAGTATTATTTTTTTTAAGATGGTTTATGGACACGATTCCATTGACCGCGAGTCCGAAAATGGGTTCCGGTGAATCAATGCTGTGGCCTCCTGCAAGTGCTATTCCGGCATCTTCACAAGCTTTCCTCCCGCCTGCAATCACTCTTCCTGCAACAGCCGGAGGAAGTTTATCGACCGGCCAGCCCAGTATTGCGATTGCAAGCACCGGCTTCCCTCCCATTGCATATACGTCGCTTATCGCATTGGTGGCTGCTATCCGCCCGAATTCAAACGGATCATCCACAATTGGCATAAAAAAATCAGTGGTACTGATGAGGGCTTCACCGTTTCCAAGATCTAAAACAGATGCATCATCGCGGCTGTGATTACCTACCAGGAGGTTTGGAAAATCATTTCCGGTTTCATTATTTTTCAGTATTTCACTGAGTATGGCCGGTGATATTTTGCATCCGCAACCGGCACCATGGCTGAATTGTGTTAAACGGATGTCTTCCTTAAGGATGGATTCTTTTAGCATAACGTTTTGTGCATATTGTTTAAGGCGGTTTCCGAAGACAAATTATAATCTCAGTATAATCTTGATCCGAAGATCAGGTATCCATTGTAGGAAAATCTCGCCACAAGTTATATGTGTTGTTGTGTACAGGCTTTTTAATTAAAGTTCTTTTCAAATAATTCTTTATTCTCAAAGCATTTATCTACATTCAGAGAGTATATACAAGGGTCGTCAAATCCTAAATATCCGTCATATTGTTTTGCGAAGACACTTGCCACATGAAAGTTATGGTCTAAATGCACCCAAAGCATTGGGTAATGTCTTGAAAACTCTTTTGGACTTGTATAAATCAATGTAACTCTCTGGTTTTCCAAATCATCTTTGTTTCCTTCACAGCAGAAGTCAGTTTCTGAGAATTTTTGATTCACAAGTTGTCTAATGTCTGTATTGCTATTAATATCTTTTATTAATCGTGATTTCTGCCGTTTACAAGTTATTTCGTGAAGTCCTGCGAGTGAAGTTATTTGATATGGTTGACCTAAAATTTGTTGGACATCTTCCAAGGCCATTCCAATTTTCACCTGCCTTATTTCAATGGTGGTAAATTCTCCTGCCAGGTCTCGTTTATCCATGCAGAAGTTTACCGAAACTAACACGATAACGATTAAGACTGAAAGTAATATAATCTGTCTACGTTTCATTTTTTTTAGCTTGTGCGCAACTATTTTATGACCGTATTTTCAGCGAATTGTTCATCTGCAAACTGAATCAGTTTCGCAGCAAAATCTTTTTCATTAGATGCAGAAAGGTCTACACGAAAACATTTATTTATTTCACGTTGAGCAGTTCCATAAGCATACAGTTTATCATAGTAGCTCAGCACTATTTCAAGCCAGCCTTCAAGGTTGTTTTCTTCCAGATACTGTAGGGCGGTTTTCAGGTGCTGAGGACCGAGCCTTTTGCCGATTTTTTGAGTAGTGGATGCAAGAATTTCCTTTGGAAAAACACCATATTCATTCATGATGCGCTGCTTACGGCGTTCATCGCCTACAATAATATCAAGTAACATAGAATTCCGGATCGTTTCATAAATGATACCCGGTAATAAACACGAACCAATGGAACGGCTTTCGTTTTCGATCCACACCGGTTGATCAGTATCAAAACGGTTCCATTCAAGGGCAATACAGTTTTCGAAAAATTCACTTGACGGTTGTGGACCCAAACCCAACGCACCGAATGCGGAGCCTTTGTGATTTGCCAGCTCTTCCAGTTGCAGCACCTGCCTGCCCTTTGCTCTTATTGCATTGAGAATTTCTGTTTTACCGGACCCGGTAGGTCCTCCGAGTATAATCGAACGTAACGGCTTCTGCAAAACAAGCGGCACCCAGTTGCGGAAGGTTTTATATCCTCCTTTTAAAATAACAACATTAAATCCGTTCATTTGAAGCAGCCACGTCATAATCTGGCTTCGCATTCCTCCTCTCCAGCAGTAGAGGGCAACGTCCTTACCGGGAGCGAGCTTTATTGCAGAAGTAATTATTTCATGAAACCGGGGTCCCACCAATCGAAATCCTGCCAGCACGGCAGCATCTTTTCCCTGTTTTTTGTAAATGGTTCCCACTTCAATCCTTTCAGCATCATTCAACAAAGGAATATTTTTGGCTCCGGGAATATGAGCATGCAGATATTCTCCCTCACTGCGAACATCAAAAAGCGGTGTATTGCCTGCATCAGCAATATGAATAAAATCAGAAATTTCCAAGGCAGAGCGCATAGCGGCAAAGATACAGAGTATAGCATGAGTTTAAAATCACAAAACCTCACTATATGAGTAAAAAAAACAGGCACTTTTGATGCCTGTTTCGGTATAGTTGAAATAAGTTTTTTTAATTCAAGGCCGGATCTTCGGGGAAGTTTGCCATCATCGCATATTCCTGTCCCATACTTCTCAGCACCTGGCTCCAGAGACATTTCGGGTCATCATAAAATGTAAACCGCTGGTTGAATTCAGTTACCATCCATGATTTTTCTTCTACTTCATGATCCAGTTGGGAAGGATCCCAACCCGAATAGCCTGCATAAAACCGGATCATGTTGGGCTGTACCTTTCCGGAAGCGATCATCTGGCGCAGCATATCATAATTACCACCCCAGTATATGCCTTCGACAATTTGCTTTGCACCTTCCAGTTCCGGACCGATTGTATGAATATAAAACAGGGTATCGGTTTCAACAGGACCGCCAAAATATAAAGGTGACTGGAAATCCGGAAAATCCTCTACAGCATCATTAATGTTGACTTCAGTAGGCTTATTCAGGATAAATCCCAGGGTTCCTGAATCGTCATGTTCACTTAATAAAACTACCGCCCTTTTGAAGTACGAATCAGCAAGGAAGGGTTCGGAGATCAGGAAGACACCCTGATTTGGTTTCATGTTTGAGGTTTTCATAGCCTTCGTGTTTTTGTGCGCTTATATATTTACGATTGTAACGGGTAATGTTGATTTAATTTTCAAGAATATATTACAAACCGTATTATTTATACATCTGAGCATATCTAAAATAATGCCATAGTGTACCCAGGAAGCTAATTCCCGTTAAGGGTTTTAGTGGCCGTAATATTGCGTTTGCCGGAATATAATTGCTTTATTACCAGTATTTTGTCAGAAGGTGTTATCATGTCAATATTCCGTAATTTTGCTGTTTACACCACAACCCGGATGGACCCAATTAAAGATTATCTTAAAAACTTACGGACGGATTACAATCTTGACATTTTTGACACAAAAACTGCCGATTCCAACCCTTTTATGCAGTTTGGGATCTGGATGAAAATGGCTGTCGACAACAATCTGAACGAGCCAAATGCGTTCAATCTTGCCACAGTTTCCGCGCAGGGCAGGCCTAGCAGCCGGATTGTATTATTACGAAACTTTGATGATGCGGGCTTTGTTTTCTTTACGAATTACAACAGTCATAAGGCAAGTGAACTGACAAATAACAAATGGGCTGCTATTAATTTTTTCTGGGCAGAGTTGCATAAACAGGTCCGGATAGAAGGAAAAGCCGAAAAAGTAGCGGATTGGGATTCTGAGGCCTATTTTAAGTCGCGTCCGCGCGAAAGTCAACTCGGAGCATGGGTATCGGAACAAAGCAGTGAGCTCACAAGCCGTAAGGAAATGGATGAAAAATTTGAAATTCTTACAAAAAAATTTGAAGGCCGCGAAATTGACTGCCCACCCCACTGGGGAGGTTTCCGCATACAGCCCGAATTATTCGAGTTCTGGCAAGGTCGCCCGAGTCGTTTGCATGACCGGATTCAATACAGGTTACAGGCTGATAATTCCTGGTCTCTTCGGCGACTATATCCCTGACATATTGAGTTATTATTTAATGTTAACCATGCCGGGAAAATGTTGTTAAGAACCATTGCTATTCTTGTTATTTTACTGGTAATTGATCTCTACATTTTCCAGGGCATACGTTTCCTGGCCAGAAATTTAAACCCGCTTACTTCCAGAGCAATTTTCATTGCATTTTGGTCAGTCACCGCTATCAGTTTTACTATCATAGCTACGGGCATTTTCATCGACTGGCATGACTGGCCTAAAGCGATCCGGACGTATTCCTTTGCCTTTGTATTTGTCACGTATTTTTCAAAATTATTTCTTGTCTTGTTTTTAATAATTGATGATGTGTTCCGGATTTTTCGCTGGATTGCATCCTGGTTCATAGCTCCGGACCCGAATGTCATAACGGATGGAGCGAAGGGCAACCCTCATTCCATTTCCCGTTCCGGTTTTCTTGTCAGGATGGGAGTTGTGGTTGCAGCCATTCCGTTTGCAGCCCTGATTGTTGGAATGATACGCGGTAAGTATGAATACCAGGTAAGGAAAATCAGGCTTAACCTCGCAAATTTACCGGAATCGTTTAAAGGTTTCAGGATTATTCAGATTTCCGATATCCACACCGGTAGTTTTATGGATAAGGCGCCGCTTGAGAAAGCAGTTGCTATGATAAATGAACTTGAGCCGGATGCGATATTCTTTACCGGTGACCTGGTAAATGATCTGCATCACGAGGTAATTCCATACCTTGAAACATTAGGAAGTCTGAAAGCCAAACACGGCGTGTATTCCATCCTGGGAAACCATGATTATGGTGATTATTACCAATGGAAAAACAGGCAGGATAAAATTAACAATCTCGATAAACTGATCAATGCACATCGTGAAATGGGATGGGATATTTTACTGGATGAACACCGTCACATTGAAAAAAATGGAGAACGCATTTCAGTTATTGGCGTTCAGAACTGGAGTGCACGTATGAATTTTGCCCGTTATGGAAACCTTGAAAAGGCATTGCAGAACATCAACTATAGCCCGGTGAATATTCTGCTGAGCCATGACCCTTCTCACTGGAAAGCTGAAGTGATGGGCAAAGTGAAAGAAATTGATCTGACGCTTTCAGGTCATACCCATGGATTCCAGTTTGGAGTTGAAATTCCCGGATTTAAATGGAGTCCTGTTCAGTATGTTTACAAAGAATGGTCCGATCTTTACACGGAAAACAACCAGCACCTTTATGTCAACCGGGGCTTGGGTTTTTTGGGTTACCCCGGAAGAGTGGGAATTTTGCCGGAGATAACAGTGATAGAATTGCATAATGAAGGATGATCTCGCCACCCGTCATCCGTCTCTCCGAGCCAGCTTGTAACTCATCACTCATCACTCGCAACTCGTCACCCGTCTCTCCGAGAGGGCTTGAAACTCGTCACTCGCAACTCGCCACTCGTCACTTCACTATGCCATTTCGTGAATTTTTTCCACTGCTGCGATAAGTTTGTTGTGATGCGATTTACTCACATTTACAAGCGGCAATCTCAAATGATCTTCACAAATTCCAAGGAAATTCAAGACGCATTTTATTCCTGCGGGACTTCCTTCGGAGAAAAGCATTGGCGTGATATCACTCAACAAATAATGCAGTTCCCTTGCCTTTTCAAAATTATCTTTCAAACAAAATCTGACCATCTCCGAATATTCTTTTGGAAATGCATTTGCCACCACTGAAATAACTCCATCAGCACCTGCAGCAATCAGCGGAAGCGTAAGGAGATCGTCTCCTGAGATAACCAGGAACCCTTCCGGTTTTTCTTTGATGATGGTCATAATTTGTTCCGGATTTCCTGAAGCTTCTTTAACCCCTATAATCGTATCAAAATCCGATGCCAGGTTCAGTGTAGTTTCTGCCAGCATGTTACATCCTGTTCTTCCGGGAACATTATATAAAATCATCGGCACCGGCGATTCATTCGCAATCATTTTGTAATGCTGATAAAGGCCTTTCTGTGTTGGCCGGTTATAATACGGTGTGACCGATAAAATAGCATCCACCGCTGAATAATCGTATTCACTCAGTGATTTCATCACATCGCGGGTGTTATTCCCTCCTACTCCCGCAACAACCGGTACGCGGTTATTTACTTCTTCAACAACAAAATCAAGGACTGCAATTTTTTCATCGTTGCTCAGAGTAACCGATTCACCGGTGGTGCCGAGTGGTACCAGGTAATCCACCTTACCGGCAATAAGATGTTCAATGAGTTTTTTGAACCCTTTAAAATTGATGCTGCCATCTTTATGAAATGGAGTTGCCATTGCAACACCTGTACCTTTAAGCTTCCTGGTGCTTTTCATTCCTGATTAAATTTAAATAATGGTTGACCTGGTCAATCACCTGCCGCAGGGTTGGACGCTCTTCTACCTTGATCATAAAATCTAAAATTCCTGTATCCTGCTGGTCATATTTTCCAATTTTAAAACCTGCCTTGGTCATTGAGGAAACGTAACGAAGCGGAATGGATTTGTCGAGGCTCAGACAAATCAAAATATCGAATTCACGGTTCATAAAATTATTCACGATCGGATGATTCGGTTTTAATTTCCAGTTTAATGATTTTCTTGTAAAAAAGTCGAGACCAAGTTTCATAAACCGGGTGCCGGGCAATTCCTTTTGATTGAAAAATCCGAGTGCAAGAACATCTTTGGATGCTGCCCTGAGATCTTTCACATAATTTTTAATAGTTTCATAATCCTTGTCAACAGTCGCATCATAAAGAATGCCAATGCTCTTGGCCTGGCTGAAGGGAATCACCGTAGTTTTACGGTTGGAACGCTTAATTTCCTTTTGAAGCAGATAATCGGAAATTTTATACCTGAGTTCTTTATTCACTTTTTGAGATCAATTTATCAAATTCCTCCTCCGTAATTACCGGAACTTTTAACTGCCTTGCTTTTTCAAGTTTAGAAGGACCGCTTTCATCTCCGGCTATAAGGTAACTGGTTTTTGCTGAAACTCCGCTTTGAACTTTCCCGCCATGACTTTCAATCAGTATTTTCAGTTCATCCCTGGTAAATTTAGAGAAAGTGCCCGAAACTACAAAAGATTGTGATTCCAGTGCATTGGAAAGTTTTTTGGGAAGATGTTTCGCATCGACCTCCATTCTTAGTCCGGAAGCGGTAAGTTCAGCCACCAGTTTCCGGTTTTTAGGATTTTCGAAAAATTCTATGATGCTTCCTGCAATTTTATCCCCCACTTCGGGTGCTTCCAGAAGTTGTTCAAATGTAGCTTTTGAAATGGCTTCCATGGTACCGAAATGAAAGGCAAGTTTTTTTGCTACTGTTTCACCTACATAGCGGATTCCTAAAGCATATAAAACTCTTTCAAATGGAACATTTCGTGAGGCTTCAATCCCTGCAAGAATGTTATTGACTGATTTTTCCCGCAAGGAAACTTTGCGAGGCTTAGCCCCGTCCTCCGGAGTAATAATTTTTTCAAGCCCGTTTAAATCATCAAACGATACACGATATAACCCGGTAATATCATGTATGATTTTATTATCAAAGAGCAATTCTACTTTCCCTTCACCCAGGCTGTCAATATTCATGGCCTTACGGGAAATAAAATGTTCAATTTTTCCTTTGATCTGAGGAGGGCATTCCACATCATTCGGGCAATAATGTACTGCTTCGTTTTCTTTCCTTACCAGCAAAGTCCCACACTCAGGGCAATGGGTAACATAAGAGACTTTCTTCGCCTTCTGCGTTCTGCGATCCAGATCGACACCTGTAATTTTTGGAATGATCTCACCACCTTTCTCAACAAAAACAAAATCATGGATCCGTAAATCCAGTTTTTCAATCTGGTCGGCATTATGGAGTGAAGCACGTTTCACGGTTGTACCCGAAAGTTGTACCGGTTCGAGGTGTGCAACCGGCGTAATTGCTCCTGTGCGGCCTACCTGGTAGGTGATATCCAGCAACCGGGTAGCAACCGACTGTGCTTTGAATTTATAGGCTATTGCCCACCTGGGAGATTTGGCGGTAAATCCCAGTTCCTGCTGTTGCCTGTAATCATTCACTTTTATTACAACACCATCAGTATCATATTCCAGGTCACTCCTGTGAATATCCCACTCATCAATATAATCAAACACCCCTCCGAGGGTATTCACTTTTACTGAATATTCAGAAACCCTGAATCCCCATTCCTTAGCTTTTTTCAGACTTTCATAATGGGTTGTAAATGGAAGATTTTCCCCATAAATAAAATAGAGAAAACAGTTGAGTCTCCTCTGTGCAACTACCTTGGAATCCTGCATTTTAATAGTTCCTGCGGCAGCATTCCGGGGATTTTTCAGGAGCCGGTCGGCAATTTCATTTTCATCATAACCATCTTCCTTCAACTGATCATAAATCGCTTTATTGATATTATCAAAGGAAGACCTTGGCATAAAAATTTCTCCCCTGATTTCAAATTCCTCCGGATAATCTCCGGGCTGAAGTGCGAGGGGAATACTGGCAATAGTTTTAACATTTGTAGTAATATCATCACCCTGTATACCGTCGCCCCGGGTAACGGCCTGCAATAACTTCCCATTCCGGTAAGTTAGTCCGACAGCGACCCCGTCAAATTTTAATTCACAAACATACTCCGGTTTATCACCGATTATTTTTCGTGTCCTTGCATCAAACTCTTCGAGTTCGGAGCGTGAATATGTATTTCCCAGTGATAACATGGGATATTTGTGTACTACCTGTTTAAAATCCTTTGTAACTGTTCCACCTACGCGTTGAGAAGGTGATTCGGCAGACTTTAATTCCGGAAAATGATTTTCCAGGCTTATAAGTTCCTCCAGCATTACATCAAATTCCTTATCGGAAATTACAGGTTTTGCCTGTAAATAATAAAGATGATTGTGCCGGTCAATTTCACGACTCAAAATCCAGATTCTTTCAGCGGCTTTCTCTTTATTCATGGCATTTGCGGGGGCTAAAAATAGTTAAAAAAACAGGGTAAAATCGTTAATATTGTCCCTAAATAAATTGCCATGACTACAACCGTTGATCTGCGTTACCCCATTGGTAAATTTCAGGCTCCTCAATCTATTGAACAGGTGAATATTCCGGACCACATCACTGTTATTTCACAGCTTCCAAAGAAATTGCGGGAGGCTACCATGGCTTTGAATGACCTACAACTTGATACTCCCTATCGCGAGGGCGGCTGGACGGTTCGCCAGGTTGTTCACCACATTGCCGACAGCCATGTAAACAGTTATTGCCGCTTCAAGCTTGCAATGTCAGAGGATAATCCAACCATAAAACCTTATTTCGAGGAGAAGTGGGCTGAATTTGATGATGCAAAATCAGCTGCCGTATTTCATTCACTCAATTTAATTGAAGCCATACATGGACGCTGGGTAATATTTTTAGGGTCCTTATCGGATGATGATTTTAAAAGAACATTTTTTCATCCTGAACACAAACGTTCCATCAGTTTATACCATGCACTGGCACTTTATTCGTGGCACAGCGAACACCACCTGGCGCATATAACAGAGTTGAAAAAAAGAAATAACTGGCAGCTGCTATGATACTACAGTATTTAAACTTGCAGAGGCATGTTGTAATGCTGTAATTTCCTTTTGAAAAAGTTTCTTATCCTCCTGCTGGTTTACCGTTTCGGTTATGGATGCAATAATTTGTGATACTAAAACTGCCGATTCACGTGAAAAGGCAACTGTTCCTTCCACCATGGCAGCTTCAGTGGTATTTTTATTCAATGACTTCAACTGATCACGGTTGATTGCAATTTGTGATTCGGCCTGACCGATGGCTTTGTTTCTCGACATAAATATAAGAACGGTCAGAACAATTACTGCAGCAGCACCAAATCCTCCAAAGGAATAATAACGTTGCTTTAATCCCGACACTGCTGCCCTGGTTTTGGTAAGCGCTGCAATTTCTACATCCAGTTTCTTAATAGTTGCCAATTCATCCTCTGCAACTTTTTTATGTACCGCCATCAATGAATCTTTCGCGTAAGCGTTATAACTTACCAGGTAGTTGCTTTGATAATCGAGGTATTCCTGGTAAACATCGGCAGCATTCCTGAAATGACTTCTGATTTTGAATTCATAAGCAAGTGATTTCATGGCCTTCATTAATAACTCCTGCTGGCGCAAGCTCATGTTGGTGAGCGTTGCATATTTACCAACGGCATATCTGACTGAATATAATTGTTCTACTTTTTCAACTGCATCAATCCGTTCCGATAACTCCGCCACCTCCTGATCGGTTACAGGAGCCTGTGCATACAGCGGTTTTAAAACCGGTAAGCTGCAGAGTAAAAAGAATAACAGGAAGCGAATTATCATAATTACATTAATGTTAAAATTGGAAACCGGATAATAAAATCGGTGCCGGTTGTAAAATCAGATTCAATGAACAATTCACCTTTATAATTCACTGATATGATTCTCTTGCTCTCAGTTAAACCCAGACCGGTATGCTTTGCAGTTTTTTTGGTAGAATGAAATGCTACGAATACCTGTTCAGGATTTTTTTCTCCAATACCAATGCCGTTATCACGAACACGTATTTGTACAAACCGGGGAAGTTTCCTTGTACTTACTGTCACTTTTGGATCATACCCTTTAGGCGCGTTGGTGCGTTTTTCACGCACTGCATCAAAAGCATTACTTAACAAATTGAACATAACATACCGGATTTCATGCGGTACCAGTTCGACTTTCGGAAGTATTTTTTCGAGATCCTTTACAACTGAACAATTAAAATCGGGGTGTTCAGAAATCGTGTAATGATACGCCTGACTCACCACTTCTTCAATCATTTGATTGAGATCCAGAGGACGTTTTACCGGTGTTTCTTCCGGCTCGTCACCCAGTAGCACCGAATGAACCGATTGTGTGGTGGCTTGAAGTTGCAATACCTGTTTATGTAATGGATGTTGCTTATCGTTACTAATTTTTAACAGTAATGGCGATGCTTCCGCCAGATGTTTGGAAACTTCATTCCAGCTTGATAAAATTTTTATTGAGGCTTCTTTGTGAGCACTTCCTTTTGAAATCCTGTTAGTTGTTTCGGCAAGTTGTGCTTCAGATGCAATAAGCTGCGATTTCAACCCTGAAAGTTTCCTGAATCGGTTAAGCAGTAATATAACAGCAAGACCAACGAGGGTTCCAAAAAAGAACAGCGTATTGCGGATCATTTTGTAATTCTCCTGGTCAATATTTTCATTGCCGGCTTTCAGCTCGCTGATTTCCGATTGTTTTCGGAGGATTTCTGTTTTTCGCTGTTGCTGATTTTCAAGAAATCCGGATTGCAGTGAACGGGCTACGCTGTCGCGATGAACAGAATAAATTTTTTCCTGCAAAAGACTGGTACGTTCAAAAATTTCAAGAGCCTGGGAATTTTTATTGGTATTCATAAATTCCTGACCCTGTTTGCGGTTGGCACGCACCTGGTCCTGATCCTGGTCAACTGAAGCTTGTGTGTAATTAACCCGGGCATGAGTGAAAAACAATACAAAAATCAGGGTAATGTATTTAAAAAGAAGAATATAGCACTTCACTGTGTAAATTTAAGAGTCTGGTTTTTTGCAAAGATAGTTAATAGGAATCGGTAGTCATAGCCGGATGACTTATTTGACCCTCATTTGACCCGCCCTGATGAACCGCGGATGACCGCTAAGATCGTTACGGCAAATGACTTCATCAAACCCGCACGTTTTAAGATAGGCCGCAAGTTGTCCTGCAGAAACGGGATTAATTTCGAAATACAAAACTCCGTTCTTTTTTAAATGTTGTACTGCAAACTTACCAATGGCCCTATAAAAGAGCAACGGATCATCATCAGGCACAAACAGGGCTGAATGAGGCTCATAATTAACAACGTTCACTGACATGCCGGACGCATCCGCCAAGGGAATATAGGGAGGGTTACTGACAATTATATCATACTTATCCGGGGATGCGTTTTTGTCAAATATGGAAACCTCCTGAAAATTAATTTCTACTTTATTTAACAGGGCATTTTCAGAGGCCACTTTTAATGCATCCGGTGAAATATCAGTGGCAGTAATTAAAGCTGATGGATGATTGATTTTCAGGATCACCGGTATGCATCCCGACCCGGTTCCAATATCTATAATGGTCAAATCACGAGGTACATTCGTTTTATTTAGATCATCACTGATCCAGGCAACAAGTTCTTCCGTTTCGGGCCTGGGTATAAGAACCGATTTATTTACCTTAAAAATATGCCCTGAAAAATATTGAATACCTGTTACATATTGCAGCGGTGTTCCGGAAATTAACCGGTTCATGTCTTCAAAAAAAAATTCGGGAAATTCCTGTTTTTGTTGGATGGATTTATCATCATCCAGCCATGGCTGTAGTTTGTCTGTCACATAAGCTTTTGCAATTGCTTCTGCTTCAGCAGCGTCGTAAATAGTGGTAAGACGTGAGACGATTAATGACCGGATTTCCCTGATTTTCATAAGAGGCTAAAGATAAAAAAAGCCCTACATTTACAGCCTCTATATAATTGATGGATCACGGGAATTACATGAACCGATGTTTTCAGCTGGCAAGTTCCGGGGCCGGCTATGTAGCTCCCAATCCGATGGTTGGTGCCGTGCTTGTTCATGATGGCCATATTGTATCAGAAGGCTTTCACAGGAAATTCGGTGATTCTCATGCTGAAGTAATGGCGCTTAAGCATGTTACCGATCCTGATGTGCTTTCAAAAGCAACATTATACGTAAATCTCGAACCCTGTTCGCACACCGGTAAAACGCCTCCTTGTACAAGTCTGATTATTGAAAAAGGCATTAAGGAAGTAGTAATTTCAAACCAGGATCCTTTCCCTAAAGTAAATGGTTCAGGAATTTTAGAGTTGCAACAAGCAGGAATACGAGTCAGCAAGGGTATTCTTGAAAAAGAAGGTGCTTTGCTTAACCGCAGGTTTTTTACATTTCATAAAAAAAAACGGCCTTATATTCTGCTTAAATGGGCCAAAACAAAAAACGGATTTATGGCACCGCTGAATCAGCCTGTCAAATCGGAAATAACCTGGATCAGCAATGAACATTCCAGGATGCTGGTTCATAAATGGCGAAGTGAAGAGCAGGCGATTCTGATTGGAAAGCGGACCGCACTGGCCGATAATCCCGCATTGAATGTGAGAGGAATTTCCGGTAATAATCCGGTCAGAATAGTAATTGATCCGGAATTATCGCTACCCCGTGATCTCCATATTTTTAATAACAATGTAACAACATACATATTTAATTTCATTAAGGAATACAGGGAAGAAAATACTTTCTTTATTAAATTACCGAATTCCAATGAAATGCTTCCTGAACTTTTGAAAATTTTGTATGAAGAAAATATTCAATCGGTTCTTATCGAAGGAGGAGCTGTAACACTCAGCCATTTTATAAATCGCGGATTGTGGGATGAAGCACGGATTTTTACCGGTAAAACAACCTTCACTCAGGGAATACCGGCACCTCTTATTACCGGAAGTTTATCAGTACAAAAAGATGTTGCAGGTGATGATCTGGAAATTTATTTCAATCATTCCGACTTCCTGGTATGATCCTGTATCTTATTCTAAGCATTATCAGCAGCACGGCATTACTGATTATTCTGAAAAGTTTTTATTTCTGGAAAGTCAATACGCTGCATGGTATAATTTTTAATTACTGGACTGCAGCTACGTTATCATTTTTAATTTCCCCCTCCTCTATCATTGATAATTTTCATCAGTTAAATGATCTGTGGTATGTAACCGGAACCATCGGATTTCTTTTCATTATTGTGTTTTATATTACCGGAAGAACGGCGCAACAATTGGGAATGGGGGTTGCATCGGTAGCATCAAAAATGTCGATGGTAATTCCAATTGCAGCGGGTTTAATTCTTTACAATGAATCTATGGGACTTCAAAAAATGTCAGGAATTTTGTTAGCTATCCCTGCTGTTATACTTGTCAGCCGCCCTTCTGTTAAACAGGAAGGCGTTCAGTTCCGGTTGTCGGATATCTGGTTACCCATCCTATTGTTTCTTGGAGCAGGACTCGTTGATACTGCAATTAAATTTGCACAGTTCACTTATATGAACGACGGGAACAGGCAACTTGTAATCATGTCTATTTTTGCAAGCGCCGGCATTATTGGAATTTTAAGGTTGTGGTACGAAGTTTTTTTACTAAAAAAGAAATTGTTGTGGCGAAGTGCAGGTGCAGGAATTCTCCTGGGCATCACGAATTATCTCTCCCTGTATTTTCTTTTAAAATGTCTTGAAGATCCCGCGAGTGAAAGCAGTACAGTATTTGCTTATGTGAACATTGGTGTGGTGATTACCTCGTTTCTCACGGGATTATTTCTTTTCTCTGAAAAGGCTGACAAAAATAAAATTGCAGGTGTAATTTTATCATTAATTGCCATTGCGGTGCTTTCCTATTAAACCTTCCGGATGCTATTTGAACAATCATATACTACAATTGAAGCACCGGGAGAAGGATTGTTTAAAGACCGTGGAAGCCGATTTCTGGCTTTTGCCTTTCCGGTTAAAAGTGAACAGGATGTAAAAAAAATAATAAATGAAATACGGGAACAGCATCCAAAAGCAAATCATCATTGCTATGGTTTCAGGCTGGGTCCGGGTAAAACGATTTTTCGGTTTTCTGATGACAGGGAACCAGCAGGTTCAGCAGGAAAACCGATCTTTGGTGTTATTCAATCAAACGATCTTACCGATATTGTAATAATTGTTGCCCGGTATTTCGGAGGAGCCCTGCTGGGAGTACCGGGATTGATTAACGCTTACAGATCTGCAGCAGCTGAAGCCTTACGGCATTGTAAGGTTGTCGAAAAAATGGTTATGGAGCAATACAATCTCCTTTTTGATTATAGCGATCTCAGCCTGGTTATGGAATTATTGAAATCTGCTAAAGCTTATGTTATTTCCCGTACTTTGGAAACCCGGTGTTCAGTAACAATCGAATTGCCGAAACAGGCTGCAGATAGTCTGATTGGGAAAATCAGGCATCATTATCTTCTTAAAGACCGGTGTGAAATAAAAGTTTTATGATGAAAATAAATTTTGAATTATTAGAAACACTCTGTTCCATTCATGCTCCGTCAGGCAATGAATCGATGATGACTAATTTCCTTCTGGATTTTATTCAAAAACATAAAAGTACCTGGAAAGTACAACCGGAAATTATTTATGGTGAAGGATTTCAGGATGCAATCGTATTGATATTTGGTAAACCGCGCGCAGCAATATATGCACACATTGATTCTATCGGTTTCACTGCACGGTATGAAAACAACCTGGTAAAAATCGGAGGGCCCAGGGCAGCTACCGGGTACAAATTAACCGGCAACGACAAACAAGGTCCGATTAAATGTACAATCGAAGCTGATATGGAATCACATGAACTGAAAGCTATTTATGACCGAATTATAGAGCCCGGAACCGACCTGACCTTCGAGTGTGATTTCCGGTCGTCAGGGAATTATGTACAATCGTGTTACCTCGACAATCGCCTTGGTGTTTGGAATGCACTGCAGGTATGTGAAACATTAACCGATGGTGCAATTGTTTTTTCATGCTGGGAAGAACATGGCGGCGGACAGGCAGGTTTTATTGCAGGGTTCTTATTGCAGAAATATGGAATAAGGCAGGCATTAATATGTGATATCACATGGATAACTGAAGGGGTGCACCATGGTAAAGGGGTTGTTGTTTCGATGCGCGATTCCGGAATACCAAGGAGATCCTATGTAAATAAAATCAGGGGTATACTTGATGAAAATAAATTTACTTACCAGGTTGAAGTTGAAGCGACCGGCGGTAGTGACGGAAATGAAATTCAAAAATCACCATTTCCTGTCGATTGGTGTTTTATTGGTGCGCCCGAAGATAACGTTCATTCGCCTGATGAAAAAGTCCATAAAGATGATATTACCAGCATGGTGCAGGCATACAAGCTTTTGATGGAGAAATTATAGTTTAAAAACCAGGCTGCATTTTTTCCAGAACAAAATCAGGAACCATACAGGGCTTTAGCGTTTTAACATTAATAAACACCAGGGTGGTTTCTGCAATGTTCAGTAAAACTTTATCCTGGTTATACGTTTCATATTCAAATTTTATTCGCACGCCCGGTAGCTCCCGGATGATTGTTTTTATTGTCAACTGATCATCATAAAAGGCGGGTTTGAGATACTTGATTTTATATTCAAGAACCGGCAGACTAACTCCTCCGTTTTCCATCTCCAGGTAACTTACTCCCATCTCCCGCAGTGCTTCTACCCGGGCTACCTCAAAATAGGTAGCATAATTCCCATAATATACAAATCCCATCCTGTCGGTTTCGCCGTACCTTACACGGATCTGAATTTCAGTGGTAATCATTTAAAAAATATTTTTTTTAGATAATTGTCAAAAATAGCGAATCGATGCCTATTATTGTATTATTGTTGCCATACGGTCCCCCCCGCTTATTTTCATGAAGAATACTGTATTTTATTACTTGTTATTTTGCTGGCTGATTACATCCTGTACGCCACGCTATTCAGGTACAGTATCAGGTGCTTCCTTTTATGAACCCGGCAAAGAAACATTGCTTTCAGCAGATTCTGGTATCATCACTGAAATAACACCCTATCAAAATGAATTGAATACAATAATGAACGAAGTACTTGTGCGTTCTGATGTTGCAATGGAAAAAGGTAAACCGGAAAGTCTGTTGGGGAATTTTGTTGCGGATGCATGTTTTTCAATCGTTGTAAAAAAATACCATCATGAAAAAGGAATTGATTTTTGTTTTTTAAATAATGGCGGGTTGCGAAACAGTTTATCCCCTGGCGATATTACACGAAGAAATGTTTTTGAATTAATGCCTTTTGAAAATGAACTTGTTGTTTTAACCATGAAAGGTGAAGCAATAAAAAAAATATTATTCTATATTTCAAATTCCGGTGGTGTTCCGGTTTCCAATTTAAGAATGAAATTAACAGCCGATGGATACAGCGATGTTTTGATAAACGGACAACCTTTTGATTCAACATTAATTTATAAAGTCGTCACATCTGATTACCTTGCAAACGGTGGTGACGGGATGAATATGCTCAGTGAACGCATTAACCTGGAATCGTTGGGCATTAAAGTAAGGGAAGCAATCATAGAATCAATGCTGGCTGCTGCAAGCCGTAATGAATCTTTAAAACCGGGAACCGATGGACGAATTACAAAATAATTCACGGCGTGACTTTATCAGAGGCGTAACTGGTTTAGCGGTTGTTGCCGGAATTGCAGGAGTACCCGGCCTGATAGAAGCAAAAAATGAACCTGTTAAAGTTACCATCCTTCATACCAACGATGTACACAGTCATATTGATCCATTCCCGGAAAACCATCCAAAGTTTCCAGGTATGGGAGGTGTTGCCCGGCGCTCCTCAATTATAAAAAAAATTCGTAATGAGCAAAAGAATGTATTACTTTTTGATGCCGGTGATATGTTCCAGGGAACCCCTTATTATAATATGTTTGGAGGGGAACTTGAACTTAAACTCATGAGTAAAATGGGATATGATGCTGCAACCATTGGTAATCATGACTTTGACAATGGCATTGATGCTCTGTCGAAACAACTGATAAATGCCCGTTTTCCCTTGATAAACAGCAATTATGATTTTGAAGGAACTTCAATGTATGGGAAATCACACCCTTATAAAATCTTTACCCGGCAAGGGATTCGCATTGGAGTTATGGGACTGGGTATAAAACTCGAGGGATTGGTGGATAAAAGAAATTATGGCTCTACCCGCTATCTCGATCCATTTAACAACGCTTTAAAAATTTCTTCGTACCTTAAGGAGCACAAAAAATGTCACCTCGTGGTTTGCCTGTCGCACCTTGGGTATGAATATAACACTGATAAAATATCGGATACCCGCCTGGCTGAATCGAGTGAGCATATTGACCTTATCATTGGTGGTCATACTCATACCTTTCTGGATGAACCAGTTAAAATTAAAAATAAAAATGATCAAAACGTATTGGTTACCCAGGCCGGCTGGGCCGGTTTACGATTGGGCAGGATTGATTATCATTTTGAAAGACGCACCGGTAAAAAAGTAAATGAGGTATCCACAATTAAAGAATTGAATAAATCAAGTGAAAAATAATTTTTTTTTTATTTTTTTTTCACCAAAATTTGCGTATTAATTACAACCAGCAAAGCACCCCGTTTTTTAATCACCATTATTACACAGTAAAATCAAAAGTAAGCCAGTTTTAAGTATGCAAAAATCATTAGAACAAGTTTGGGAAAATTGCCTGCAACTGATAAAGGACAATGTAAACCTGCAAAATTATAAAACATGGTTCGAACCTATTAAACCAATCAAATTAGAAAATAAAGTTCTTACTATTGAAGTACCCAGCCAGTTTGTGTATGAATGGCTTGAAGAACATTATCTCGATCTTTTAAGAAAAACAATTAAACATGAATTGGGTGTTCAGGGTCGCCTGGAATATTCCATTGTAATGGAAAATGCTTTTAATAATTCAAAACCCTACACCGTAAAATTCCCGGCGAAAAATAGTAATAACCTGAAGAATCCTTCGGTTACCATGCCGCTTGATATCAGTTCAACTATAAGAAATCCGTTCATCATTCCGGGACTAAAAAAACTGGATGTTGATTCACAATTGAATGTTTCTTATTCTTTTGAAAATTTTGTAGAAGGTGATTGTAACCGTCTTGCCCGCTCAGCTGGTTTTGCAGTAGCCGGTAAACCCGGAGGAACTTCTTTTAATCCATTACTGCTTTATGGTGGAGTTGGTTTGGGAAAAACACACCTGGCTCATGCAATCGGAATTGAAATTAAAAATACAGCACCCAATAAAACGGTATTGTATGTTCCTTCCGACCGGTTTATGCACCAGTTTGTTGATTCTGTAAAAAATAATTCCTCAAACGATTTTATTCACTTTTACCAGATGATCGATGTACTGATCATTGATGATATCCAGTTCCTGGCAGGAAAAGAACGTACACAGGATGTATTCTTCCAGATCTTCAATCATCTTCATCAGAATAATAAGCAAATCATCCTTACCTCCGATAAACCTCCGGTAGATCTCCAGGGTATGGAACAACGCCTGTTAAGCCGTTTTAAATGGGGCTTATCGGCCGATCTTCAGATTCCAGACCTTGAAACACGCATTGCCATCCTGAAAAAGAAAATGTACATGGATGGTATCGAATTGCCTAATGAGATTACGGAATATGTTGCCATGAGCATTACCAGCAACGTTCGTGAACTCGAAGGTGCTCTAATATCAATCATAGCCCAATCGTCGCTTAATAAGAAGCCTATTACGCTTGAGCTTGCCAAACAAATGATTGATAAATTCGTGAAAAATACAGTTCATGAAATTTCAATCGATTATATTCAGAAAGTCGTTTGTGATTATTTTGATCTCCCGCTGGAAGTTTTGAAATCAAAAACCCGTAAGCGTGAAGTTGTACAGGCCCGCCAGTTAGCCATGTATTTCTCTAAAAGCATGACCAAATCATCTTTGTCAAATATTGGCATTCATTGCGGCGGTAAAGACCATGCAACTGTTTTGCATGCCTGCAGAACGGTGAACAACCTTATGGAGACAGACAAAAAGTTTAAAACTTACGTGACCGATATTCAGAAACGAATCCAGGTTCACGATAAATAAGAATCAACTTGAAATCATCCGGTGAGCAGGCAGCAGTCAGCTCACTTTTTTTTTAAAAGCCTTCTATATAAATGAAAATTCTGATAGTGTGCCTGGGTAATATTTGCAGGTCGCCGATTGCTGAAGGCGTCATGCAGTCGGTGTTGAAAAAAAACAACTTTCCGGGATCAGTGGATTCAGCGGGTATTTTGTCGTTTCACTCCGGTCAGGCACCTGATGAACGTGCAGTGAAGATATCAGGCGATAATTATGTTGATATTTCCTCTCAACGCGCCCGGCAGATGAAACCTGCGGATTTTAAAGTTTACGATTTAATATTTTCTATGGATCGCTCCGTGCATAAAAGTATCCTCGGCATGACCAGGGATGAAAACCTTATCAATAAGGTTCATCTTTTTATGGAATATGCAGGATACCCTGCGGGTACAGAAGTTCCTGATCCCTATTACAGCGGAATGGAAGCTTTTCAGCACGTTTATGATCTTGTAAATGATGCCTGCGAAAAAATAATCCTTAAACTGAATGTCAACAGGTAAACCTGGAATATTATACCTTGTTCCTGTTTTGCTGGGCGAAACCGGAGTAACGGATGTTCTTCCCGCAAAGACCATTCAAATTGCCGCCGGGTTAAAATGTTTTATTGCAGAAAATGCTAAATCTGCCCGGCAATTTTTAAAACAACTTCCTTCTGACTTTTCTCTTCAGGAAATTGATGTGCTGGAACTGGATAAACATTCGGATAAACCTGATTTCAATTATTATTTTGAGAAATTACGATCCGGTACTGACACCGGACTTGTAAGTGAAGCAGGAATGCCAGGCATTGCCGACCCCGGTGCTGCATTCGCACTGCAGGCACACAAAGAAGGCTTTCGTGTTATACCGCTTACCGGACCGTCATCTGTTTTTCTGGCCCTGGCTGGTTCCGGCATGAACGGCCAGGGGTTTACTTTTCATGGTTATCTTCCAAAAGAAAAAGGTGATCGATCATCATTTATTAAGCAAATCGAAAAAAATGCAGGCCGGTTCAATCAAACACAAATTTTTATTGAAACACCCTACCGTAACCAGGGATTGTTTTCAGAATTATTGCAAACCTGTAATCCCGGAACTTTGCTTTGCATTGCTACCGATATATCATTGCCAACTGAATTTATTGCAACCCATACCATTTCAGAATGGCGAAAAAAAACGGCAGATCTGAATAAAAGACCTACCGTTTTTCTTTTGTTGTGAATCCTTTATTCAACTGCCACCAGTTCAACATCAAAAATTAATGTTGATGCGGGAGGTATAATCGGATCATATCCTTCAGCTCCATAACCCAGTTCACTAGGAATTATCAACCGTGCTTTTGAACCGGTATTTAAAATTGCGATTCCTTCATCCCATCCTTTAATAACTTTTCCCGTTCCAATCGGAAACTTAATCGGTTCTCCACGGTCAACAGATGAATCGAATTTTGTTCCGTCGGTGAGATAGCCGGTATAATGTACCGCTACCATTTTACCGATTGTTGGTTTAGGCCCGGAACCCTGCAGGGTTATTAAATATTTTAGTCCGCTTGCAGTAGTAATGGTATCGCCGGCAACAGTTGGAGTGGACTCGGCCGGAGCAGGTGCACTTTCGGTTACAGTAACTTCAGGTGTTGCATCTGCTGCTGTTTCCATTGCATCATCAGTTTTTTTTGGACCGCAAGCTGAGACAATTGCGATAACTGCACCAATTGCGGTTATTCTGATCAGATTTTGTTTCATAAGTAATGGTTTTATGGTTGGTTTTGGGTGTGTCAAATATAATGAATGTAACCGGTGGTGAAAAATTTTAACGGTTTCCAGGTTTGATGTCAAGAATTTCCACCTCGAAAACAAGTGTTGAATAAGCCGGTAATTTTCCATACTCTTTGCCGCCATAAGCAAGATCTGACGGTAACAACATCCTGGCAACAGAACCTTTATTGAGAAAAGGTAAACACTCTTCCCAGCCTTTAATGATGGTGGTACTTCCCAATACAATTTCCAATGGTTCCTCTTTATTGAGCTTTTGATCGAACACAGTTCCATCCAGCAACCGCCCGGTATAATTTACAAGTATGGTATCGCCTTTTACAGGAAAATTTCCTTTTCCGGGAACGGTTGTCAGCAGGTACGCACCATTTTCAGTAGGTGAAACATCCATATTATTTTCTTTCAGGTAAGCTTCAATCTTTTCAAATTCTTCTGCACGTTTTTGTACATCCTGCGCCTGTGCAACAGAATCAGCTATTCGTTTTGATATAAAATTTTTCAGCCGCACCCTGAATGTAACAAGACTTCCGGGTTTCATATATTCAGGCAATGCACCATGGAAAGTTTTTGTAAAAATAGAATCAGCCGATGATTTAAAATGTGCCGAATCACCGATTCCCATCATTGCAAAACCCTCCTCCACCCCACCCCTGAATGTTGGCGGAACTAAAACAACTTTGAAAGAATCACCTTTCGATTTAGAATCAAATAAAACAGAATCCCTGTCGGTGAGATATAATATTTCCATCAACATAATATCACCCTCCTGTGGCTTCGGCCCGTCGTTTGATTCGATAAAATTATACCACAAACCGGATTCCGTTTGTTCGAATCCATCTTTATTCTTGTTGCATGAAGCAGATAGAATAAGCAATGAAAACAACAGGTAAAGGGTCAGTGACTGGTTCATGTGTTTTTAGAGATAGGATGACTGGAGTAATTATTTATAAATGTTAATCATAAATTTAATTCTGTAATAACGTTGCAATGGCTGAGTTCCATTCTTTTTCAAAATAGTCAACATTAAATTTCGAACAATACTTATAACCGTTGTTTCCCAAAACTATTCTGTTATCAAGAACTTTAGAAATCGCAAGTGGTAACTCTTCTGCATTATTCACAATTGTTTGACCTGCTCCTTCAAGTAATTCCTGCATTCCCCCTGTACCTGAACCAATAACAGGTGTTTTGCAAAGTAATGCTTCGTGAGCCACGCGGTTCCATCCTTCATTTAATTTCGACATGGTAATTACAGCATCGGATGCATGAAGTAATGTTATATAATTCTGCCTGTCAAGACTCAGAAATTGTACCGGCAAATCACTAGCGTTATTCTTACTTCCCGTCATTACTAATTGACAGGGATAATTTTTTAGCGCATTGTACGTTTCATAAACGCCTTTTTGACGTGACGCGTTTCCAATATAAAGTAAAGGCCGGCTGTTGTCGAATCCATGCAGTTTTTTAAAAGCGGCAATGTTTTCAGGAGATGTTGTGTACTGCGGTAAATCAAATGAATTATAAATCACTTTCACATTGCTGCATCCTAGTGCAACCAGGTAATCCTTCCAATAAGCTGAAACGGTAATTACCAGGTCTGTTTCAGGAAGTCGCTTTTTCAATTGCCTGAAAAACCATTTATGACTCAATGAATTTTTCACAGCCTTTTCATCAATGTGATGAATCATGGCTACCGATTTTGTTTTGTTGCTGCGTTTTCCGAACAGCAAGGGAAAGGGTTCCATGATCACAACATCAGCATTGGGGAATTGTTGTTGCATTCTCCACCAATACCACGGCAAAATTTCACCGGGTCTTTTAATGGAATGCTTATCAATGGAAACACTGAATTCTTTTTGAAGTGCTTTCGCTGCCTGGTAGTCATAGGCATTTCCCCCATTAGCGGCATTTTGCAATTCACCTTTTTCAAAAGAATTTAATAGTACAGGTGATCGTGATTGCCAGAGAAGGGATGCCATGTATATCTTTCTCAGGTTTAAAAATTATTCGTTACCGGGAGTTATCTGCAGCAATTCCGCATCAATTACAAGAGTGGCATAGTGTTTAATCTGATCACCGTCACCGGTAAGGCCGTATGCTAAATGTGCGGGAATGATGAAAATTGCCTTATCGCCTTCATGTAACAATTTCACTCCTTCCTGCAGACCGCTTGCCACGTCCGATTTACCGACTTTGAATTGCAGCGCTCCAGTGCTGTCGGAACTGTATACCCGGGTGCCATCCAGTAATGAAACGGAATAATTCAGACGAACTACATCCTCATCTCCGGCTAATGTTTTTCCTTCACCACGATGATAAACCTGGTACCTGAGTCCGGTGTTCGTGGCCGTCATAGTGTAATTCCTTATGCTGATGTAATTGTTAATTTCAAGAGCTTCATCTTTTAAAATTTGCTGCTGGTTTCTTATTAAACCTTCCTGGATATCCCCCTGATTCTTTTGTGGTTTTTTTTCATTGGAAGATTTGCATGAAGGAATCACCAAACCATTGAGTGTAATTAAAAAGCAAATCACAACAGGTAAAATACGTGCACTCATAAATGAAATTATTTTCACTCTCAGATAGATAAGTTATATAATGCCCGCAGGATTTAACGACTCTTTCAATGAAGGAAGTAAATCAAGAAATTTGGAAATGGTATTATCCAGTGTATCCGTTGACCGGCCTCCTGCGGCGTTCCTATGACCACCACCCGAGAAATGCAATCGTGCCAGTTCATTCACACTGAAATCATCTTTTGATCGAAATGATATTTTGATCAGGTGGTCACGTTCGCAAAAATAGGCTGCCATACGGACACCTTTTATTCCCAGTGCATAATTTACAATTCCTTCGGTATCGCCTGACCGGTGATTATATTCTTTTAACTCCTCTTTGGTTGTGACAATGTAGGCTGTTTTGTATTCAGGCAGCACCACAAGTTTGTCTTTGATGCAATGCCCGAGAAAACGGGTCCTGTCGAGCGAAAAGTTATCATAAATGTTTTCATGAATCATAAAATTTGACGCTCCTGCCCGCATTAATGCTGATATCACCATATGCGTATCAGCCGTCATCGATGCAAACCGGAACGAACCCGTATCGGTCATAATGCCGGTGTACAAACATTCAGCAACCGGTCGGCTGATTGCTGTTGGACCATCAATTTGCAGCAAAAAATAATAAATCAATTCACAGGTTGCGCACGACTTAGGAAATGAAAAGGTAATGTCACAGAAATTGTCCGGTTCAAGGTGATGATCAATAAGTATTTTCATGGCCTTTGAAGCCAGAATATATTCGCTGTACTTTTCAACACGTGAAGCGGTGTTAAAATCAAGACAAAAGATCATTTCTGCATTTTCAGTCAGCAGTTTTGCCTTTGCGGGATGGTATTCGAAATTTATTACCGAATCATTGCCGGGCATCCAATACAAAAAATCGGGATAATCACTGGGAGTAATAACTGTTACCAGGTGACCTTTATTATGCAGATATTGATACAAAGCCAGCGAAGAACCCATTGCATCACCATCGGGTTTGTGATGAGTAGTGATTACGATTTTACGGGGCTCCTTCAGAAACTCCCTGATCCTGAGTATTTGACCTGTATCGAAAGTAGGTATCATAGTTATTATAAGCAGGCAAAAGTAATCAATCACAAGGGATTTTTATAAGTTTCAGATCAGTTCATCGCTGTTACATTCCTAATAAAGAAAAAAATGGATTACCTTTGCACTCCGATTTTAACAGCTTAAACTAAAAAAACTCAAAGTGGCTACAAACAGAACATTTACGATGCTGAAACCCGATGCCGTTGGAAACGGAAACGTCGGTGCAATTCTCGACAAAATTACAGGTGCTGGATTTAAAATAATTGCAATGAAATATACCCGTCTCACCACCGAGACAGCCGGTTTGTTTTATGAAATTCATAAAGAGCGTCCTTTTTACAAAGATCTTGTTGCTTATATGTCATCCGGACCTATTGTTGCAGCCATTCTCGAAAAGGATAATGCGGTTGAAAGTTTTAGAACTCTTATTGGTGCGACGGATCCTGCAAAAGCTGCTCCCGGCACGATTCGCAATCTTTTTGCCAAATCAATTGAAGCAAATGCGGTTCATGGTTCCGACAGCGACGAAAATGCTGACATTGAAGGCAATTTCTTCTTCTCCAAACTGGAACGATTTTAATAATAATTTTTTTTTTTTGGAAAGCTATCCTTAGGGGTGGCTTTTTTTATTTCCTTTCCGGGAAGGGTCACTGGATAACAACTTGTTTAAGATAGCTTCCTCCCAGTTCCTTATTCATCAGATCGAGAATTTTAGTGCGCTGAAACTGGAGTTCTTCCCGCAAAGGTGCTGATGACACACTTATAAAAAGCGTTTCTGATTTTACCCGGATATCGGTTGTACGGTTGCAGATTGCATTACCCATTGTTTCTTCCCATGCCTTGCGGATGCGCACTTCATTCAACTTATCACGTAACCGGTATTGATCGAGTAATTGATCTATTACTTCCTGCAAGCTATTTTCGTTGGATTTTCTCATAAGGTGGCAGGAATTTCTACTGTGTCATGTGATACATGAAATAACCGGATCGGCACATCAATCTGATGAAACACTTTTGCCACCCTGTTAGAATGTGAATCCGTTATGAAAAGTTGTCCGAAACCGTCGCGGCTTATCCATTCCATTAAACGCAAAACCCTTCCCTCATCCAGTTTATCGAAAATATCATCCAGCAATACAATGGGTTTGGAAAATCCTTTGTCGCATAAAAATTTATAATGAGCCAGTTTAAGTGCAATTACGAGTGATTTTTGCTGGCCCTGGGAGGCATATTTTTTTGCGGGATAATCTTTCAGGTTGAAATGTAAATCATCTTTATGAATACCACCGGTTGTGTACTGAAAATTAAGATCCTTCGACCGGTTGTTAACAAGCAGATCGCTGAATGAATGTTCGTTTAATTTCGATTCGTAAACAATGGCAGCATTTTCATCACCCCCTGAAATAAAACTGAACAGCGAATTAAACAAGGGTTGAAATCCCTGGATAAATTCCTTCCGTTTTTCATGTATTTTTTCACCATACGCCACCAGTTGTTCATCCCATACGGCAAATGAGGCCCAGTCGATCAACCCTTTAATGGCAGATTGTTTAAGCAGGCTGTTACGCTGAAGTAAAACCTGGTTATACCGGATCAATGCATTCAGGTAATTATGATCGTATTGTGAAATTATGCTATCCGTAAACTTCCGTCGCGTTTCACTTCCTTCGGTAATAAGTTCCTGATCGGTAGGAGCAATCATAACTACAGGAAAAGCTCCAATATGATCACTGAGCCGGTCATATTCCTTTTGATTTCTTTTAAATTGCTTTTTTTGTCCTGCCCTTATGCCGCAGTATACCGATTCTTCCAAACCGTCAAAATTGAAATCGCCCTGGATAAACAACATTTGTTCCCCATGGCGGATATTCGGAGTATCGCCGGGATGAAAATAACTGCGTGTCATCGATAAATAATGAATGGCATCAAGCAGGTTGGTTTTGCCGCTGCCATTTGCACCGGTAAAGCAATTTACGCCCGGTGAAAATTCCAATGAAACTTCCGCATAATTCTTAAAATTCAACAAATGAAGCCGTTCCAGGTACATAATACTGCAAAGTTACGTAAGTGGATGGAGGATATCAGGTTATTTATAAAACGACATGTATTTCAAATACATGCAAGTATATTGCATTCTTGTCAGTTCACTGTCAATGGTATGTGAATTGAATAACACTTTGGTGTGAATAACTTTTGAATGCGTATTGCTTCAGGGGCCCTTTTTGCGTAAATTTGTGAAAGATTCTCCGGTTAAAAAAGTGTACATGGAAGAAGACGACGAAGAGTTCGAAAACCAGGATGACCTCAATGAAAAGATTGAGCTATCGGTCAGCCGGTTTGAGGAGATGATCAGAAAGCAGGACCGGTATTTTTTTGATGTCGATGCCCTAATTAAAATCATTGATTTTTATATTGAAAAGGTTGATTATACGAAGGCACTTGAAGTTGCCCGTTATGCATTCAGCCTGCATCCCAATTCCGTAAATTTTTTAATGAAACAGGCGCACCTGTTCGCTATGACGGGGCAGGATAAACGAGCTCTCGATACACTTGACCGGATCGAAAGGATCAGTCCGTATGACCTGGAACTTCATATTATCCGGGGAAACATTTTTAATACTACCGGTCAATTCAGTGCTGCACTGGAATGTTTCAAAAAAGCGCTGCCGCTGGTAGAGGTAAAAGATGAACTGTATTTCAGCATTGCAATTACGTACCAGAATATGCTGAATTATCCGAAAGCTATTGAATATTTCAAGCTGGCCATTACACAAAATCCAACATACGAGTTGGCAATGGAAGAATTGTCGGCTTGTTTTGGAATAACAGGAAAACTTGCCGAAGGCGTAACGTATTTCCAGGAAATGATCAATAATGATCCTTACTCCTATGCCGCATGGTATAACCTCGGTGATTTGCTGTGCCGCCAGGGAAATTTTGAAGAGTCATTGCATGCATTTGATTATTGTATTCTCATTAAGGAAGATTTTGCTCCCGCGTATCTCGACCAGGCACATGTACTGGCAATGCTAGGGCATTTTGAAGATGCAATTCAAAAATATAAGCAAACTTTTGAGTACTATAAACCCGACGGCATAACCTACTTCAACATCGCCGAATGCTATGAAAAGCTCGAACAGATGGATGAAGCCCGGACATATTTTAAGAAAGCAGTAAAGCTATTACCCGATATGGCCCAGGCATGGTATGGAATTGCCATTACCCTTGAGTTTGAAGAAAGATGGTATGAAGCGATTCACTATGTTCGTAAAGCAATTGAAAAAGATGAACTGAATGGCGAGTACTGGCTGTTGCTTGGTGATTGCGAATTCAATCTTAATAACCTTGCTGAAGCGGAATCCTGTTATGTTAAAGTGACGGAAGATGAACCCGACCTGATTGATGGCTGGTTGTCATACGCACATTTTCTTACCGAAACAGGTAAAGAGGATGATGCTATCCTGATTACGGAACAGGGCATCGGTTTTCATCCCGACAGTGCGGAATTGTATTGCAGGCAATCGGTGAATAATTATATTGCCGGTAACGTACAGGAAGCATACCGATTGTTCGATATTGCCCTTGATAAGGATGTTGAAGCAGGTCCTATTCTTTTTGATATGCTTCAGGATTTAAAAAAAGATCAGGTGATCATCACCATGATACACAACAAAAGAAAAAACACATGAATTTTTCATTAAATCAAATTCCTGACAGGTCTTCCCAACCACGTTCAGTCGGACTTACTATGGTTATGGACAAAGGATTAAGTGTCAGGGAAACTGAGGATTTTATTGATGGCAATAAACCATACATTGATATTGTAAAACTGGGATTCGGAAGCGCGATGATCACACCGCGACTCGCCGATAAACTGAAATTATTTGCCCAGAACAACATTCCTGTTTATTTTGGAGGCACGTTGCTGGAAGCGTTTCTGGTGAGAAATGATTTTAAAGGATACATTGATGCCATCACCCGATACGGGGTTAAATATGCCGAGATTTCTGATGGTTCCATAACACTTTCTCATGATGAAAAATGCAGCCTGATCAAACGACTTAAACAGCATGTTACTGTGATTTCGGAGGTCGGTAGCAAGGAGGAAGGTATAATTATACATCCTACGCGCTGGATAGAAATGATGCAGAAGGAACTTGATGCGGGAGTGTGGAAAGTGATAGCGGAAGCAAGAGAAAGCGGAACAGTGGGAATTTACCGTCCTAACGGTAAGGCACATGTGATGCTCATCAATAAGATTGTTAATAAGATTCCGGTTGAGAAAATTATTTGGGAAGCACCGTTGAAACCCCAGCAGGTATATTTTATAAAACTATTTGGTGCAAACGTAAATTTAGGCAACATTGCTCCCACCGAAGTTATTGCACTTGAGTCGCTCCGCCTGGGATTAAGAAGCGATACCTTTTTCCAGTTTGTAAAAGAAGATAATAAAGAAATTACCAGTATATCCTGATTCACTTCAATTACTATAAAAATGAAAGAAATAACAGTACAGGAGCTGAAGCAGATGATCGATGATAAAGTCGATTTTCAACTCATTGATGTTCGCGAACAACATGAATTTGATGCTGCTAACCTTGGCGGGGAATTAATACCGCTTGGCACAATCACCAACGCTGCTGATCGTATTTCGAAAGATAAGCCAGTAATCATACAATGCCGTAGCGGAGCACGGAGTGGAGCTGCAGTTAAAGAACTGGAATCACGATTTGGGTTTACTAACCTGGCAAATCTTAAAGGCGGCATCATTGCATGGTCAAAAGAAATTGATCAGCAAATGAATGTTTCGTGACCTGTAAATACCACAAAGCAGGGTCGCACAGTTTCTAATTAGGGCAAACAGCATACTGCCGTGAAAAAAATACTTGGCCTGGTAGGTTATCCCCTCACCCACTCTTTTTCAAAAAAATACTTTACTGATAAATTCCGCGATTCAGGGATGTCAGATATGCTGGAATATCAAAATTTTGAACTTGAATCAATTTCAGCATTCAGAGAATTACTACAAAAAAATTCCTCGCTTTGCGGCCTCAATGTTACCATTCCTTATAAGGAAAAAGTGATACCGTTTCTTGATGAACTAACGGACGAAGCAAAGGAAATTGGTGCTGTAAATACTGTTGCTGTTACACGAAATAATTCCGGAATTAAAACAACAGGATATAACACGGATGTTACCGGGTTTTATAAAACAATAAAACCTTTGTTGAAATCGCATCATTCAGGAGCATTGGTGCTGGGTACGGGCGGTGCTTCTAAAGCAGTTGTTTATGTGTTCGAAAAGCTGCAAATGCCGGTTCTGAAAGTAAGTCGAAACAAGTGTACAGAAGCCATTTCGTATGACGAAATTACCCGGGATCATATCATTCAATACCCGGTCATTATCAATACCACGCCGCTGGGTACATTTCCTGACATTGATCGGTTTCCTGAACTGCCTTATACCCTTCTCAGTGCTAATAATCTTTTGTATGACCTGGTGTATAACCCTGAAATGACTGAATTCCTTTTAAAAGGACAACAGCAAGGGGCAACAACCCTGAATGGTTATACCATGCTCATTGCCCAGGCTGAAGCTTCATGGGAAATCTGGCAGCGAACATGTAATCCTGAAAGTGTAGTGTGAAAATTGAAAATGATATCCGTGATCGCAACTTTCATTTCCTAAAAAAAGTTACTTTTGTTGAATAAATTGGTAAAAAAATGATACAAAATCTGAATATCAGCACTAAAACGAAATTTGTTCTGGCAGTCATTGGACTGGTTGCACTCACCCGTTTGCTTCCTCACCCGTTTAATTTTACACCTATAGGTGCCATTGCGCTTTTTGCAGGTACATATATCACCAATAAAAAACATGCTTTCCTGTTTCCGGTAATCACTCTTTTAATCAGTGATATTTTACTTGAGATATTTACTGGTGCCGGTTTTTACCGGGATATGATTTTTGTGTATGGAAGTTTTGCATTGATCACGGCAATCGGGTTTATTTTACGGGGCCATGAGCAACGCCAGACTATTATGGTTGCTTCTTTACTTTCATCGATTCTGTTTTTCTTTCTGACCAATTTCGGAAGCTGGCTGATGTATGATATGTATCCGAAGACTGCCGGAGGACTACTTACCTGTTATATTGCCGGTATACCATTTTTTAAGGGAACTGTGATGGGAGATCTGTTTTATAACGTGGTATTGTTTGGTTCCTATTCACTGGTACGATGGAGGTATCCGGTTCTTGTAAGAGGATAAATTCCATACTAATCCGCTGTTATAAACCTATTCCCTTCAACCTGAAAACTTTTATTGACTTTTAATTTTTTATTTTGTATCTTTAGGGGTGATATTTCAATCTAAACACAACCTGTCTCATGAAAACCGGTTTTATAAGTTTGATGGTAGTGTTATTTTCGATACTTGGTACAACTTCATACGCCCAGTCGAAAACCACGGATCTTTTCCACGATGCGGAAGGCAATTCCTACCACCAGCTTTTTGTCGATTTCCACATATCGGAAATAGTTGATATGAAATATACAATTGATGATACTCCCGTTGATGGTCATTTGACCACTGATGGATATTCTGTTATCATTAAAAATTATCCCGGCGACAGATCAGTAAAACTTATCATACTTGACGATACCGGAGTGCAAAAGGAAGTTATTAAGAGCCGTTGCTTTATTGATCCGGTAATTCTGGAGTTATAAACCGTACAGCAGTTTACGCTACTTTTCCCGCCATTTCCTGTTTACAGCAACATCATTGTGATTGCAATTTTCGATGCCTTGCATCTGCTGAAAAATAGCAGCGATTCATTACCGTCTGAGATGCTCCATTGCTTAAGATATAAACCGGGAAAAATAGTATACTGAAATCATCAGACATAACGCCATCCACATAATGGAATGAATAACGGCTTTACTTGGTATTCAGTAACGCTTTCATCCTTTTAAGTTCAGCGGAGTAATTTGATTCGGTCAGACTGGTATTTCCATTAAAATAAAAGACACCTCCCCAGTTATAAACAACCTTACTGAACACATCCTGTGTTGTTGCTTTTTTAATAACCGTGCGGTAGATTGTACGGTTGGGTTCAGTCAGTGTTTCCTCTGAAATTCCTTCCGGATAATCCTTATCGATGGTTGGCAATTCTGCAGTGGTATTCTTAACCGGTGCAGCATCTTTCGCAGCCTGTGTGGCCTTTGCGTAAGCTTCCTTTTGTGCCTCTATAATACGTAATCTTTTTTCTTCCGCGTCTTTTATTGCCTGTTGTTTGACTCTTTCCGCTTCAGCAATACGTTCAGCGTCTTCTGCTCTTTTCAGGCTATCGGCGGTATTTTTAGCTTGAAGTTCTGCTGCAAGCCTTACTTTTTCAGCCGCCTCCAGGCGAGCTTTTTCTTCAGCAGCTGCTTTAGCTTTTGCTTCCGCTTCTGCTTTTAACTGTGCTGCAGCTTCACGTCTAGCTTTTTCCTCGGCTTCTTTTTTTGCACGCTCTTCAGCTGCAAGGCGCGCCACTTCATCTGCGGCAGCTTTTGCCTTAGCATCCGCTTCAAGTCGTGCCTTTTCTTCAGCATCACGTTTAGCTTTTGCTTCTGCCTCTATCCTGGCACGCTCTTCGGCTTCCTTTTTGGCTTTTGATTCCGCTTCAGCACGTGCTTTTTCTTCAGCTTCTTTCTTTGCTTTTTCTATAGCTTCCAGTTTAGCTGCTTCAGCTGCTGCAACAGCAGCACGGTCTTCAGCTTCTTTTTGAGCTTTTAATTCTGCTGCTGCACGGGCACGTTCATCTGCTTCCGCCTTTGCTTTAGCTTCGGCTTCAATTCGTGCCTTTTCATCAGCCTCTTTCTTTGCCTGGGCTTCTGCCTCCAGGCGGGCTTTTTCTGCTGCGGCAAGCCTTGCTTTTTCTTCAGCATTAGCTTTAGCTATTGCTTCAGCCTCCAGGCGAGCCTGTTCTTTAGCTTCGGCATCAGCTTTGGCTTTGGCCTCAGCTTCCAGGCGTGCCTTTTCATCAGCTTCTTTCTTAGCCAGTGCTTCTGCTTCAAGGCGGGATTTTTCTGCTGCTGCAAGCCTTACTTTTTCTTCAGCGTCAACTTTTGCTTTCGCTTCAGCTTCCAGTCGAGCCTGTTCTTTAGCTTCGGCATCAGCTTTGGCTTTCGCCTCGGCTTCAATTCTTGCTTTCTCTTTAGCCTCTGCTTCTGCTTTAGCGCGTGCTTCGGCTGCCAGTTTAGCTTCTTCTGCTTCTTTTATCTTAGCTTGTTCCTCTGCTTCTTTACGGGACTGAGCTTCGGCTAGCAAACGCGCTTGTTCCTCCTGTTTGACTTTTGCAATAGAATCTTCGCGAGCCTTTGCCAGTGCAGCGAGGCGTGCCTTTTCAAGTGCAACTTCCTGTTGGAGAATTGAATCCTGGCGCGCTTTTTCAACCGCAGCAAAACGGGCTCTTTCTTTTTCTGCTTCTTTTGCCTGGGTTTCTTCAGCCTCTTTAACCTTTTGTGCCTCTGCCAGTGCTAACGCCTGAGCCGTGCGGGCTTCGTTTACCTTAGCCAGTGAATCTGCCCTTTCACGTGCCTTGACCAGTTCTTCTTCCTGCTTTTTCTTGACAACCGCCAATGCCATTTCCTGCTTTATTTTTTCGTTCTCGCTTTTGCGCGCATTGGTATAATTCGGATCATACGTGAAATCTTCGTATACATCGCTGAAAGCATATTTCGCAACAGGCTTTTCCAGGTCGACGGGCTCATCGGCTCCCTCAACTTTTGGAAATAAATCAATTTTGTATTTGAGTGAAAAAATCTGATCTTTCAGTTCATCGGGCACTTTTGTATCGAATTCTACAGTTTTGGAAATACTGCCATTTTTACTGTATACAATCGTATAGGCAGAATTTAATTCAAGATTGACAATAAATTTGCCACCTGCATTTGTGCTGATCTGATCAACTTTTTCATTTCCTTTCATCACGATGATATCGGCACCTTCCAGTCCTTTGCTGGTTTGATACACCGAACCCACAACTTCAAGATAGCCGGTTCCCTGGGAAAATGATTCGGTTGCGCTGAACAAAAACAGTAACATTGCTGCAACCGATTTTATGAAAATGTGACTGAGGTTAACTACTGAATTCATTTGTTTTATTTAAATATAGACTGATTCAAGGAGTTGATCGACTGCTTTACACAGCAGGTAAAAATACCAAATTTGAAGCATGCACAGCATGGTTAAACCCGGCAGGGTCAATCAGGGTTTCAACGTTTTTTTCTTTTAAATATTGGACGAGATTTTCGGTTGCAAGGTTTCCCACTAATTCATCCTTGGCCATAGGGCAGCCGCCATAACCTTTTATTGCGGAATCAAAGTGGCGGCATCCTGCATTGAACGCAGCCTCAACCTTTTCCCTCCAGTTTGTGGGGGCACAGTGCAAATGGGTGCCTACCTCCAAATTAGGGAACTCCCGTATCACTGCAGATGTAAGATAGGATACATCTTTAGCTTCAGCGAGACCAACTGTATCAGCCAGTGCGATTTTTGAAATGCCGGTATTCTTAAGTTTTGTTATCCAGTTCAATACCACTTCGTCGCTCCATTCATCCCCGTAAGGGTTGCCATATGCCATGGAAATGTACACTACCAACTCCTTGCCAGAATTCAAAGCCGTTTCATGTATGCGCAAAACGGTATCAAATGATGCATCAATGCCTGAATTGGTATTTCGTTTCTGAAAAGTTTCGGAAACTGAAAATGGATAACCAAGAATTGAAATGGCTTCATAAGAAGAAGCTTCCTCAGCCCCTCTCAGGTTAGCAACAATAGACAATAACCGGGTCGTTGAAGCCGTGTCCAAACCCTGCAGCACTTCACGGGTATCACTGAGCTGTGGAATGGCCTTCGGTGAAACAAAACTTCCAAAGTCGAGGCGGTCGAAACCGGCTTTGAGCAGTGAATTCAGATACCCGATTTTTAGTTCGGTAGGAATAAAATCATGAATACCCTGCATGGCATCGCGGGGACATTCAGTGACCCAAACGCGGTTGGCTGTTGTCATTGGCAGAGGAAATAATTGTCCCAGTTATAAACACCGGAACATGGTTTAAGTTATTTTACAATAACTCCATCGGCTTCAAAAGCCAGTTCCTGTTTTGGGGCGGTAATTTTGGCAATCTCTTCTTTTGATTTACCGGCATCCTCGGCATAATGCTGCAATTCTGCAACCGTTGTTGTGGTCATTGTAGCTTTTCCATTTATCACAACTGTTTTTCCCGAAATATCTTTGGGTACAAAAAATGCGTAGTCTTTAAAAGTTACTCTCATGGATGAACCATCATCTTTGACAAGGGTCATCCAGCAGCCTTTTGCCTGACAAACTTCCAATACTTTTCCCTCTACTTTGGCTTCCATTTCCTGCTTGCCTTCCATTTTGGTGACCAGCTCATTTACAGAAATAGCTCCACTTTCATCAATTTTAGCTCCATAATGGTTCTGTGCAACTGTGGTATTACAGGCATACATTCCGGCAGCCATCATTAAAGCAAATGCAATTTTTTTCATTTTTATAGTAGTTTAATGCAAAGATAATCATAAACATGAATGGCAGTTAAATGCAGTTTTCGTGAAAAAACTGTTAACCATTTACAAGGGCTTTGTTGATTTGCCGTACCAGCCCCGGACCTTCATAAATGAATCCTGTATATAATTGCACAAGATCGGCTCCTGCAGCTAGTTTTGCCCTTGCATCGGCAGGTGAAAATATACCTCCCGAAGCTATAATGGCAAAACGCTTATCAGCTTTTCCGGCCACATATTTCACCAGCTCTGTTGATTTTTGAAATATCGGCAACCCGCTCAACCCTCCTGCCCCTATCTGTGCCAATTCATCATTTCCGGTTTTCAGCCCTTCTCGGGAAATAGTTGTATTAGAAATAATAAGTCCCGAAAGATTGCACTCAATCGTAATTTCTATGATGTCATCAATCTGAGTTAGGGTCAGATCAGGTGCTATTTTTAGAAACAATGGTTTTGGGCGGGTGTTAGTTGAATTTTCATCCTGTATTGATTGCAGTAACCGCAATAGTGGTTCCTTCTCCTGCAGTTCTCTGAGGCCCGGAGTATTAGGAGATGAAATGTTGATTACAAAATAATCCACCACCGGGAATAAACTCCGGAAACAAGCCAGGTAATCATTTACAGCTGCATCGTTAGGAGTCATTTTATTTTTTCCTATGTTTCCTCCAATTATTACTTTTCCGCTCCGCTTTTTCAACCGTGAAACAACTGCTTCTACGCCCTGGTTGTTGAATCCCATCCGGTTTATCAAAGCCTTATCGGCAGGTAGCCGGAAGAGTCGCGGCAAAGGATTGCCTTCCTGCGCAAGCGGCGTAACCGTTCCAATTTCAATAAAGCCAAATCCCAAAGCACCCAGTTCCTCGAACGCAAGGGCATCTTTATCAAATCCAGCTGCCAGCCCTACAGGATTGGGGAAAGTAAGTCCGGCAATGGTCCGATTAAGGCCGGGATGAGCGACATTGAAAATTCCCCTGATTAGAGAAGTCATTCCGGGAATTTTTCCGCAAACCCTCAAAAAACTCATTACCCAATGATGAACAGTTTCTGCCGGAAAAAGAAACAAAACAGGCCGGAGTATAAATTTATAAATCATGGCGCAAAGGTCATAAATTACTTCGGGAACTGATTTATTTTTTAAAGTTAGACATATCTAATTTATAAACGTAATTTTGTAGTTCATAAATTCAAAATGCTTCAGTGGAATAAAGAAAACAGGGCTTCACTTTCAGAAGTCAATGCTTCGGTGGCAATTCCCAAAAATTCCGGATTTTTCAGAAAATTATTTGCTTTTTTAGGCCCTGCGTACCTGATAAGTGTAGGTTATATGGATCCGGGCAACTGGGCAACCGACATAGCCGGGGGTAGCCAGTTTGGCTACACGTTGATATGGGTTCTCCTTATGTCGAACCTGATGGCATTATTATTACAATCGTTAAGCGCCCGACTGGGGATCGTAAGAGGTCTTGATCTTGCTCAGGTATCACGTGAAACATATCCGCCAGTCATAAATGGCGCACTTTATTTTCTCGCTGAAATTGCCATAGCAGCTTGTGATCTGGCTGAAGTTCTGGGTATGGCCATCGGACTTCAGCTGTTATTTGGATTACCTCTGACCTGGGGTGTTTGTATCAGTGTATTAGATACATTTCTGCTCCTTTTTTTATTGAATTTCGGTATGCGAAAAATGGAAGCATTTATTATTGCTATGGTAGGAATTATTGGATTTTCATTTGTGGCAGAAATGATTTTCGCGCAACCAGTATTGAGCGACATTGCTTCGGGCTTTATTCCATCACTTCCCAATGATACCGCGTTATACATTGCCATAGGAATTATTGGAGCTACAGTAATGCCGCATAACCTGTATCTTCATTCTTCTTTGGTGCAGACGCGCAAATTCGAGCGCAACGGCACTGAAATTAAAAGGGCTATCAAATATAACTTTATTGATACTGCAATTGCCCTTAATCTGGCCCTGTTTGTAAATGCAGCAATTCTCATTCTCGCAGCATCGGTCTTTTTTAAAAATGGAATGTTTGAAGTGGCCGAAATTCAGGATGCACATAAATTACTCGAGCCGCTTTTGGGAACCGAATGGGCTCCCATGCTTTTTGCAATTGCACTTATAGCGGCAGGCCAAAGTTCCACTATTACAGGAACACTTGCAGGTCAAATTGTTATGGAAGGTTATTTAAATCTTCGCATTCAGCCCTGGATACGGCGTTTGCTTACCCGTTTAATCGCTATAATTCCTGCTTTACTCACAATTAATATCCTTGGAGAAGGTGCTACGGGGAAATTACTGGTGTTTAGCCAGGTGATTTTAAGTCTGCAGCTGGGGTTTGCAGTAATTCCTTTAATTCATTTTGTGAGCGATAAAACCAAAATGGGTGATTTTGTAATAGCAGGTTGGGTCAAAATCCTTGCATGGCTCTCAGCACTTATTATTGTGAGCCTGAATGCAAAGTTGGTATATCAGCAAATTGTGGACTGGTCGGAATCGCCGGAGATACACCCGGGAATAATAAATTTTATTGTTTTTCCGGTTGCGCTGCTTGCTGTATTACTGTTAATGTATACCCTGTTCGCGCCGTTTTTTAAATTGAAATCCAGACAACGGGAATCATTACCACACGGCTCTTACACAGCTATCGAATTACCTGATCTGAAACCTGCATCCTATAACAGAATTGCAGTGGCCATTGATTTCACGAAAATCGATGAAAAAACCATCAGGCATGCTATTTCACAAGGTGGAAAAGATGCTGATTACCTGCTCATTCATGTTGTTGAAACGCCTCTGGCTTTTGTTTTCGGGAAAGAAGCAAGTGATTATGAAACACGTGCCGATACTTCCAATATGCAACTCTATGTAGATAACCTCCGCAATTCCGGCTACCGGGCTGATTTTGCCATTGGATTCGGAAAGCCAAAATTTGCCATCGCAAAAAAGTCTGCCGAATTTGAAGCCGACCTTTTGGTAATGGGTTCGCATGGCCATCATTTACTGAAGGATCTTTTTTTTGGAACCACTATAGAGGGTGTGAGGCACATGGTGAAAATACCTTTACTGGTAGTGAAATAATGATACGAATAAGATTAGTGCCTCGTCATACGAAATCTATTTTGCGCATAAGCATAACGAATCCAATGCGCCTTTGTCCTTCTTTGTAACTATGTTATCTTTATTGTAAATTTTAAAATCCCAAAGGCATTCTAAAGTGATCATATTCCAATTCATCATAATTCGATTCGTACCGAAGGATTCGATTTCGTTACACTTTAATTTCCGAACTTTGGAGCGGAAGTAATCATTCCGCGATATGGCTGAAGTTTCAATTACCAGTAATAAAAAAGCGATTTTCGAATACCATATCGAATCGAAGCTGGAAGCTGGTATTGTTCTTACGGGAACGGAAATCAAATCGGTAAGACAATCGCAAACCAATCTTTCTGATGCATTCTGCATCTTTATAAATGAAGAATTGTTCGTACGGGGAATGCATATTGCCGAATACCGTGAAGCGTCCTATAATAATCATGCTTCCAAACGCGACCGGAAACTGTTATTGAGCAGAAAAGAACTGAATAAGCTTCGAAGCAAGACTAAAGAAAAAGGATTTACCATCATTCCTACGCGGCTCTATATTTCAGACCGGGGTTTTGCGAAGCTGGAAATTGCCCTTGCGCGGGGAAAGAAAACATTTGACAAACGCGAAGATCTCAAAAAGAAGGATGCCTCATTGGAAATGTCGCGTGTAAAAAAGGATTACCGGAATGACTGAAAAATCCCCGCTTACTTATTAAAACAGAAAAACATCATATTGTTATTTCAGGTGCCGGACCCGCCGGTGCCACTGCATCTGCATTTTTATGCAAAGAGAAAATTCCGCATGTCATTCTTGATAAGGCCTGCTTTCCACGTGATAAAGTTTGCGGTGATGCCCTTAGCGGGAAGGTGTTGCCGGTTCTGAAAAAACTCGATCCGGAACTGGTTGTTAAAATATCGGGTGATGCAAACCACTTTTTAGGAAGCTATGGAATTAAGTTTGCCGCACCTAACGGGAAAAGTATCGATATTCCTTTTAATAAAGATCCTGAAAAATTAAAAAACCCTCCCGGATTTATTTCAAAAAGACTGGATTTTGATTATTTCATGGTCCAGCAGATTCAGCCTCACTATGGCGACCTCCGTCAGGGGCACGAATTGATTGCAGTTGAAAGAAAAGAAGACAGCCTGTTACTGACTGTGCAATACGGACAGGAAATCTACCAGATAACCACCGACCTGGTAATAGGTGCTGATGGCGACAGAAGTGTAATCGCCAAAACCCTTTCGGGGATAAAAAAGGAAGATGAACATTACTGCGCTGGCATACGGGCGTACTACAAAGGGGTAACCGGAATGCATGAAAAAAATTTTATTGAACTTCATTTCATTAATGAATTGCTTCCCGGATATTTCTGGATTTTCCCGCTGCCCGGAGGGTATGCCAACGTTGGAGCAGGTATGTTGTCGGCTTCCATCAAAAAAAAGAAATTGAATTTGCGGAAAGCTATGATGAAGGCTATCCGGGAAAATGAGACCATCCGGCACCGGTTTGAAAACGCTGAATTAATGGGAAAAATTGACGGCTGGGGACTTCCCCTGGGTTCAAAAAAAAGGTCGCTTTCGGGCGATAATTTTCTCCTTACCGGAGATGCCGGCTCCATGATTGATCCATTTAGCGGAGAAGGCATCAGTAATGCCATGTATTGCGGCATGACGGCCGCATATACTGCTATAAGTGCCCTTCAGCAAAATAATTATACAAAGTCATTGTTACAGCACTATGATGAAGCGGTATACAAAAGGCTATGGAGTGAACTGAAACTGAGTCATACCATGCAACGGCTTTGCAATTACCCCTGGCTGTTTAATTATGTCATTAACAAGGCCGAACGCAACGCTACCTTTCGTGAAACGATTTCCTGCATGTTCGATGACCTCGACCTGCGATCACGATTTAAACAACCTTCTTTTTATCTTAAATTACTGTTTAATCACTAGGATGACAGGAGGTATCGATTATACTATGCTCCGATTAATAACTCTCTTTTGCCTCACCCGACCTCTCCAAAGGAGAAGAGGACATTTATCTGTAATTTGGAATCAGAAAACGGGAATGTAAAATGCAAAATGTAGAATGTAAATTGCCTGGTAGCTCAATGACTTAATGTCCTTTTCAATGTCCTAATGACCCTTTTTTTGCCTCACCCGACCTCTCCAAAGGAGAGGGGGACTTTTTTCTGTAATTTGGAATCAGAAAACGGGAATGTAAAATGTAGAATGTAAAATTACATGGTTTAATTTCCTTTTGATCCAATGAATATTCCCTGACCCCTTTCCTGACTTTTTTAATGACCTAATGACCTCTTTTTTGCCTCACCCGACCTCTCCAAAGGAGATGGGAACTTTTATCTGTAATTTAATCTTACTAATCCTGACTTTTTAAATGACTTTTCCCCTGACCTTTTTAATGACTTAATGACTTTTTCAATGTCCTAATGACCCTTTTTTGCCTCACCCGACCTCTCCAAAGGAGAGGGGGACTTTTATCTGTAATTTAATCTTACTAATCCTGACTTTCTAAATGACTTTTCCCCTGACCTTTTTAATGACTTAATGACTTTTTCAATGTCCTAATGACCTTTTTTTTGCCTCACCCGACCTCTCCAAAGGAGAGGGGAACTTTTATCTGTAATTTGGAATCAGAAAACGGGAATGTAGAATGTAGAATGTAAATTGCCTGGTAACTCAATGACTTAATGTCCTTTTCAATGTCCTAATGACCTTTTTTTGCTTCACCCGACCTCTCCAAAGGAGAGGGGGACTTTTATCTGTAATATATTTTTCTTACTAATCCTGACTTTTTAAATGACTTTTCCCCTGACCTTTTTTCTAACCCCTGAAGTAGAAGTTCCCTTTCCTGACTTTGTCCATGACTTCTTTTATGACTCTTTCCCTGACCTTTTAAATGACCCTTTTTCTGACTTTTCCCTGACCTTTTCAATGACTTTTTTAATACCCTTTTTAATGACCTTTTTCCCTACTTTTGACCACCCGATGAAACGACCTCAATTATAGACCGGCAATTTTTATGGAATTAATTATTTTAACTGTTTTTATAGTCGGATATCTTGCCATTGCCCTTGAACATCCCATCAGAATCAATAAAGCAGCATCAGCCCTTCTTACCGGAGTTGCATGCTGGACGATTTATATTTTGTTTGCTGAGAATGCCAATGATGTAAATCATGAGTTGATTGAACACCTTGGGGAAATCTCAGGCATCCTCTTTTTCCTTTTGGGGGCTATGACCATCGTGGAACTGATTGATGCACACGACGGATTCCATGTTATAACAGGCTCCATCAAAACCAATGACAAGAGGAAACTTTTGTGGATCATTACTTTGCTGACATTTTTTCTGTCAGCCGTACTGGATAATCTTACCACATCTATTGTAATGACTTCATTATCGCGAAAGCTTTTCAGCGATAAAAATGAGCGGATGGTTATTTTAGGTATGGTTATTATTGCAGCCAATGCAGGTGGTGCGTGGTCGCCGATTGGTGATGTTACCACCACCATGTTATGGATTGGAGGTCAGATTACTGCCGGAAACATTGTAATTAAATTAATATTACCCAGTTTGGTTTGCACCCTGATTCCACTACTATTATTTTCAATTAAAGTTAAAGGAATTGAGCACCGGATGGTGGTTGAAACGGAATCATTAAAAACGACAGAATTTGAGAGGCGTTTTGTATTGATTGCCGGAATCGGTGCTTTGTTATTTGTGCCTATTTTCAAAACGGTTACCCATCTCCCCCCGTATATGGGAATTTTGTTCGGACTGGGAATATTATGGATTATCACTGAACTTCTTCACTTCAGAAAACCCGATGTCGACAAAGGCACGTATTCTGTTTCACGAGCTCTTCAAAAGATTGATACACCAAGTATCTTGTTTTTCCTGGGTATCCTGGTGGCAGTGTCAGCTTTACAAAGCACCGGGATGTTAAGCATCCTTGCGGTATTTCTTCAGCAAACCATCGGAAATGAAAATGTAATTATCATCATGCTGGGATTTTTCTCTGCTATTATTGATAATGTTCCGCTGGTTGCTGCAGCAATGGGAATGTATGACCTTACCATTTATCCAACTGACCATTACTTCTGGGAATTTCTTGCCTATTGTTGCGGAACAGGTGGAAGTGCTTTAATTATAGGTTCAGCTGCAGGTGTTGCAGTAATGGGAATGGAGAAAATAGAATTTTTCTGGTACTTTAGGAAAATTACCCTCTTTGCTGTTTTAGGATACCTGGGAGGGGCATTTCTATATATTGCCATAGAGCCATTCTTCCCTTAGCTTTATCATCCACTGTCAGCCAAATGTCATTTTGAAGCTGGCATAAAACAAATTGACACCAAAAAGCATTATTACTGTGTGTGAAACAGAAATAGTTGTTTAGAGTAGTTTCTGTTCATGGTGTTAAGTTTGGTAACGATCCCGGTTTGAAAAAGCCGGGATTTGTTTTTAACTACGGTTTATTGAATTCCCGTTATCAAAAATTCAGTTCTCCTGTTCTGTGCCCTGCCTTCTTCCGAATCATTTCCTGAAACCGGCAAGGCATCGCCATACCCTTTAAAGCTCAAACGGGCTGCAGGTATTCCCTTCCCCGTAAGGTAATCGTAAACCGATTTAGCACGATTCTCCGAAAGGATTTTGTTCTTGCTCTTGTCACCCGTGCTGTCGGTATGTCCGCTTACTTCAACCGTGACGCGTTCATTGGACTTCATAAATGCAACCAATTTGTCGAGTTCAGCAAACGATTCCTGTTTCAGCTGAAAGAGATTGGTATCAAAAAAAACATTTTTAAGCACCACCTTCCCTCCTTTTTCGGCGGGTTGCAGTTTCACATCAAGTACATAGGCGTTTTTTATATCAGCAGGGTTTTTACAGGAAAAATGGTCGGAGTAGAATAGATATCCACTCTTAGAAACATTGAGCCCATAATCTTTCCCCGCTGCAAGGCTGGCAATAAATTCACCGGTTGTTTTTTCAGAGGAAGACCGGATGAGTGAGGTTCCAGTCTCGAGATCTGTTATTTCAAAATTGGCTTCCAGTGGCAAACTAGTTTTAATATCGGTAACAATTCCCCTTACATAACTTACGCGGGCTGGCCGTGCGGCGGGATACAATTCAAAACTATAGAGATCGATACCACCGATGCCGCCTTCACGGTTAGAACCAATATAAGCGATATCGCCCGATGGCCCTACCATGATTCCGCGTTCATCAAGATGCGTATTGATAGGATAGCCCAGATTTTCAGGTTGCGTCCAGTTTCCTTTATCATCTTTACGTGAAAGGTAAATATCCAGTTTTCCCATCCCAGCATGACCATCTGATGAAAAATATAACGTTTGGTTGTCCGGATGTATGAATACGAATTCTTCTTCCTCATCGGTATTAATGAGCGGGGTTAACTTTTGAGGATCACTCCATTTGCCTTCATCATTAATGCGGGTAACATAAATATCCTGCTCCCTGCTACGACCTGTCCCTGAAACCGTTCCCCTTATAAAATAAAGTGTTCTTCCATCAGAAGAAAACGATGGCTGCGATTCCCATGCGCCTGTATTTACGGGGTTACCCAGGTTGATAGGTCGTGTCCATCCTTCTTTTTTAAGTCTTGAATAATAAATATCACACGACCCTTTTCCATCCGGCCGGTTGCACGCTGCAAAAAAGAGAATTTTACCATCTGTTGAAATATTGGGCACGCCTTCGTTTCCTGCAGTGTTCAATTGTGGTCCTGCGTTAAAGGATTTGCCCCAGGCACTGTCCTTGCGTAAACTGATATAAAAATCTTCCTGGAACCATTTTGGGTCTGCTGCTGTGGGTTGATTTTTGGTGTAAAACATGGTTTGATTATCTACTGTGAGAGAAGGAAGATAATCATCATAAACTCCATTTATATTTTCACCCATGTTGTGCAGCTCATAATCAACCGGATTTTTTAAAGCCATAATGGCAAAATCACATGATTGAATTCGTTTCTCTGCTTTTGAACGTAAAACCGGGTTAATTCCCGGAAAGGTTAAGAATTTTTCATAATGCTTTTTAGCGGGTTCGTATTTTGCGGTATTCAATTCAATGTTTGCAAGTGAAAAATGAGTGTTGGGGAAAAAATTCGGGTTAATGGTGATGGCTTTTTCGAAGGCGGTAATGGCATTTTCATACTGATCTTTCTGAATAAAAATATCAGCCATCAAAATATGAGCCTCCACAAAAGCCGGATCTTTTGAAACCGATTTCTCTAGTTCCTCCAGTGCTTTATCATACTGGTACTGGTCATAATATTTGGTACCTTCTTCATAACTCTTTATGGCTCCCTTATTGGTTGTGGTATAAGAAACAGGTTGTGAAAAACCGGTTGCAGAAATGAGCAATCCGATAAGGCAAAGTAACGCTGCCGAATATTTTTTTGAATAGATCATGGAATACCGATAAACTTATGAGTTTGTAAGGAAATACGCCATTGCGGATGTTGTTTAACATAGTGAACTAATTCCGGAAGGAGGTGTGAACTTTTTTCAAACTCCGGCTGCAGGAAGAGCTGACAGACCGGATTAACTAACGCCGCATTGGTTTCTGCCCATTTATAATCAGACGAATGAAAAATGACCACTTTTAATTCATCTGCACTTTTCAATACAGATTCCAGCGGACTTTTGAATTTTTTTGGAGAAACACATATCCAGTCGGCGTTACCACTTTGTTCATAAGCACCTGAGGTTTCAATATGTGAGTGAAATCCGGCAGCTCTTAATTCGGTTAACAGTTGCATTAAATCATACATAAACGGTTCGCCACCTGTAATGACAACAATGCGTGATGGGAACTGCAATGCATTACGAACGATTTCGCTGATCGAAATGTACTGCTGGTCTGTTACCTGCCACGACTCCTTTACATCGCACCACACGCATCCTACATCGCAACCGGCGAGTCGTATGAAAAAGGCTGATGTGCCGGTATGAAATCCTTCGCCTTGCACTGTATAAAACATTTCCATCACGGGAAGTTTTCCCGCAAGGATATTATTATTGGTTATATGGCTTGTTTTTTCCAAACCTGGAGGCACCGTGTTTATGTCAATTGTCATACCAAACAGTAAATCAGAAGAGGATCTCCTTTTTGGAGGCCAGTAAAGTATTTTGCAATAGTCCGATTATAGTCATGGGGCCTACTCCCCCCGGAACCGGTGTTATATAACTGCATTTGGGAGATACTGCATCAAAGTCAACATCGCCTTTTAAACGGAAGCCGCTTTTCCTTGAGGAATCGGGAACCCGCGTTATTCCCACATCAATCACCACGGCTCCTTCTTTCACCATATCGGCTTTCAGAAAACCGGGTTTGCCCAGGGCAGCAATTACAATATCGGCCGACAATGTATGTTTTTTAAGATCTTTTGTTTTGCTGTGGCAGATGGTGACCGTACAGTTGCCGGGATAAGCGTTACGTGCCATCAAAATACTCATAGGCATTCCCACAATATTACTACGGCCAATTACTACGCAGTGTTTGCCGGCAGTATCGATTTTATAACGTTCAAGGAGTGTAACAATTCCTTTAGGAGTTGCTGCAACAAATGCGTTAACATTTTGCATCATCCTTCCCGAATTTATAGGATTGAATCCATCAACATCTTTTGCAGGGGAAATAGTTTCTGTGATTTTGTTGAATGAGATATGCGGTGGCAAGGGGCTTTGCACAATTAATCCGTCAATTTCAGGATCGATATTGATGTGCTTTATCTTTTCGAGGAGTTCGGTTTCCGTTACGGATGTGCTGAAACGAAAAAGCGAGGAGTGAAAACCGATTTCATGGCAGGTTTTTACTTTACTTCCGACGTACGTTTCAGATGCCCCGTCATTTCCAACCAGGATTGCAGCAAGATGAGGAGTTTTTTTACCCGATAACTTCAGGTGCGCAACTTCAGCAGCAATTTCTTTTTTAATTGCTTCTGCAGTAGCCTTACCATCCAAAAGAATCATTCGCGTCCGTTATTTTCTGAAGGGCATATTGCGCATCAGCTTCGAAGCATTTCCCCCTGAAAAAGCCTTCATCATTTTTCGCATATCTTCAAATTGTTTGATCAACTTATTTACTTCCTGTATGGTGGTCCCGCTTCCATCGGCTACCCGTTTTTTACGGTTGCCATTCAGCAGCGCGGGGTCAATTCTTTCAGCAGGTGTCATTGATTTTATAATTGCTTCAATGCCCTTAAATGCATTGTTATCGATATCCATATCCTTGACCGCCTTGCCAACGCCGGGAATCATATCAAGAAGATCCTTTACGTTACCCATTTTCTTGATCTGTTCAAGCTGGGAAAGAAAATCGTTGAAGTCAAATTTATTTTTGGATATTTTTTTCTGCAGTTCAGCAGCGGCCTTTTCATCAAATTGTTCCTGGGCTTTTTCAACCAGCGAAACAATATCTCCCATACCAAGAATCCTGTCGGCCATCCTTTCGGGATAAAAAATATCGATGGCATCCATCTTTTCACCCGTACCGACAAACTTGATGGGTTTATCAACTACCGCCCTGATTGAAAGAGCTGCTCCACCCCTGGTATCACCATCGAGTTTTGTCAGCACCACTCCGTCAAAATTGATACGATCGTTGAAAGCTTTTGCGGTATTAACAGCATCCTGGCCGGTCATGGCATCAACAACGAAAAGTGTTTCAGTTGGATTGACAGCTTTCTTAACTTTTTCAATTTCGGCCATCATGGCTTCATCTATCGCCAGTCGTCCGGCAGTATCGATGATCACAACATTATGGCCCTGGGCTTTCGCAAATTCAATAGCCTTTTTTGCTATTTCTACCGGGTTTTTATTTTCGGGTTCTGAATAAACCGGTACCCCAATTTGTTCACCCAGTACTTTCAGCTGATCGATAGCGGCCGGTCGATATACGTCGCAGGCAACCAGCAGCGGATTACGTCCTTTTTTATTTTTTATGAAACTGGCGAGCTTCCCCGAAAGGGTGGTTTTACCTGAACCCTGTAAACCCGACATGAGAATCACTGCAGGTGTGCCTTTCAGATTCAGTTCGGCCATTGTTCCACCCATGAGATCAACCAGTTCCTGATGCACAATTTTCACCATTAACTGGCTGGGTGATACGGCAAGCAGTACATTCTGGCCCATCGCTGTTTCCTTTACCTTATCGGTGAAAGTCTTGGCGACCTTGTAGTTGACATCAGCCTCGAGCAATGCTTTACGGACTTCCTTGACCGTCTCAGCAACGTTGATCTCGGTAATTTTCCCCTGGCCCTTCAGGACTTTAAACGCCCTGTCGAGTTTATCACTTAAATTTTCAAACATTTTCGTTATTTCTGAATTATTGCAAAATTAATGATTTCAAAAGTTCGCCGACGGCGAATCTAACCGGCCTCTCCTGTTGAAATAGAATCGACTTCAAATTCCTCTAACGTATCACTTTCCTGCATAAGGCCTTCCTCTCCGGTGTCGAAAACTGAATTTTCCTTGGCGGAGATGTCGGCTTTTGTGATGTGTACAAGCCATTTTCCATCAACCTTTTTAAGATTAACTTCCTCTGAATCGTTTGATCCCTCTTCATTGAAAACTACTGTGGCATTATCCCCGTCAATTTTTTCGTCAGTAACTACTATTTTACTGTGAGGTACACTGTCGATGGAAGATGACATTTTGGAAAGGTTTTCCATCAGGTCAACCAGTTTGATAGTTTCAGGAGTAGCATATTTCCGGGCTTCCTCATAATTTTTTTCATTGAATGCATTCAGGAATTTAGAAGCTGCTTTTTTAGGGCTGTTGCCGGAATTACATGCGGTAAGAGTGATCAGCAACATTATTAGCATGCAAAAAGTTGTGCTATTGGTTAGTTTCATATTCAATAAGTTTGTTGTGTGATAAGCCGGGCTTCATCATGAAGGTAAAGATCGTCTAAACCTACATATTTACTGGTTGCGGAACCTGATAATTGCAACTCATGAGAGCTGCTTTCCAGGCAAAGTTTATAAATGAGTTCACTGCAATAAAGTGCAGAGCCCGTTTGCAGGTCAAAGTCTTCATCAAATTTTACACCGGTACTTTTAAGTCTTTTAAGATAACCAGAGATTGCTTTCTCCTTACCCGAAAAAAAATTATACCGGTAAATTGCATATCCGTGGTTATAAGAACTGCTGCAAAATGATTCCAGGGTTTCAGTTTTAAGATGGGATCCGGAATCTTGAGGATTTTCGATAACATGCACAACGTATACACCCGTTTTTTTTACTTCGATAACTCCGGCATGCGAAAACTGCTGATCACGTTGGGAAGTTTTACGGAACATTTCACTGATAAAACCTTTCCCTTTGCGCAGGACTATGTCGCCTGTGCAAAAAATCTCAGCATCGGCAACAAAAAGGTTGGTGCTGGTTCTTTGCACCGCCCCGTTTTCTTTTTGATGGATAAGCCCTGCAAATACCAGGAGGGTAATCATTTTCAAATACAACATCATTACATTCTTTGTGGTACATCAATACCCATCATTTTCATTGATTGGGCAATTACACGTGCGCATTGATCGCAAAGGACAAGACGAAATTCTGAAGTGGTGGCTTTATCAGGATCTATAATTGGATGCTCGTGGTAAAACTGGTTAAATGCCCTGGCAAGTTCATAAGCATAGTTGGCAAGTATAGAAGGAGCCAGCTTATCCGCCGCATCTTCCAGCGCTTCACGGTACCGTACCAATACTTTTACCAGCTCTTTTTCTTTAGGCAGAATTCCGGTATAACCGGGAAGATCGAATGCACGATAATTTTTGAGTCCGGGTAAAGAAGCAGCTTTACGAAGTACCGATTGAATCCGGGCGTGGGTATATTGGATGAACGGACCCGTGTTACCGTTGAAATCGATTGATTCATTAGGGTTGAAAAGCATTCTCTTTTCAGGGTCGACCCGTAAAAGGAAATATTTGAGGGCACCCAGACCGAGCATATTAAAAAGTTCATGCGCTTCCTGTGAGTTAAAATCTTCGAGTTTGCCGAGTTCTACAGTCAGTTTTTCAGCTTCTACAATCATATTATCTATCAGTTCATCGGCATCAACAACGGTTCCTTCACGGGATTTCATTTTGCCCGAAGGAAGGTCGACCATATTGTAGGAGAGATGAAAAAGCCGGTCGGCCCATTCATATCCGAGTTTTTTCAGGATCAGGAAAAGCACTTTAAAATGGTAATCCTGTTCATTCCCTACAACATAAATCAACTTGTCAAACTTGAATTCATTGTGACGCATAACAGCTGTGCCCAAATCCTGGGTCATGTATACAGATGTCCCATCGGCACGCAACAATAACTTCTCATCCAGGCCTTCCGATTGCAGGTTCACCCACACCGATCCATCCGCTTTTTTGTAAAGAATTCCCTTGCTCAACCCTTCTTCTACAATTGATTTTCCCAGAAGGTACGTTTCCGATTCGTAGTATATTTTATCAAAATCAACTCCCAGTTTACGGTATGTAACATCAAAACCGGCATATACCCACTGGTTCATCGTCGACCAAAGGGACAGTGTTTCCAGGTCACCGGCCTCCCATTTCTGCAGCATTTCCTGTGCTTCCAGCATCAACGGGGCATTCTTTTCCGCTTCTTCATCAGAATACCCGGTCGCTTTGAGTTCCTTTATTTGGTCCTTATATTTAGCATCAAACAACACATAATACTTTCCAACCAGGTGATCGCCTTTCATGCCGGTGCTTTCAGGTGTTTCCTCGTTTCCAAACTTTTTCCATGCAAGCATTGACTTACAAATATGAATTCCGCGGTCATTAACAATGTTCACTTTCATAACATTGTTACCTGTAGCCTTAAGAATTTCACTCACTGAATACCCGAGGAGGTTGTTACGGATGTGTCCTAAATGCAGCGGTTTATTGGTATTGGGTGAAGAATATTCTACCAAAACAGGTGAGCGTGATTGGTTAGGTGTACCTGTCTCATCAAGTGTAACCGGATTATAATCAGAATTTAATTGCTTAATCCACTGATCATTGCAAATACTTATATTAAGGAATCCTTTAATTACGTTAAAATCAGAAACCAGGTCAGTTTCAGACATCAAAGCTTCACCGAGCATTTGACCGGTAACTTCAGGTGATTTACCCGATATTTTGCTCATTCCAAACACAACCAGTGTGATATCGCCGGCAAATTCTTTCCGGGTTGGCTGAAATACCAACTGATCAGGGGTGATTTCGCTGTTAAAAACCCTGGAAAAATGAAAGGTCACTTTTTCTGCAATTAAAGTTTCAAAAAGCATTGGAACAAAATATTTTAAGTAGTTAATTGGCTAACAACCCTTTGCAGGATTTCAAAAGTGTTCTCTGCCATAAGATTTTCCTTGTCCATTGTAGGATTTACCTCTGCAATTTCGAAACAACAAACCTTTTCATTCTGGATCAGCCGAACACACAAACTTCCTGCTTCTTTCTCGGTAATACCGTTCCTGACTGGTGTTCCGGTTCCTTTTGAAATGGAGGAATCCATGCTGTCGACATCGAACGAAACATAAATCAGGCTGCAATGACTCAGATGCGCCAGGGCATCACGGGCTATTTTTTCCACCCCATTTCTTTTCACTTCATTGGTGGTAAATATTTTCACTTTGTGTTTCTTAAGCAGGTAAGATTCCTCGGGTTCAACATCCCGTAAGGAAATAAAAACCAGATCTTTATAGGTTATTTTCGGTACCACTCCGCCGGTCTTTTTTAACTGGTTCCAGAGTTCTACGGTTTCTTTATCAGGTTTATTGATTCTCGACTGGGGGTTATCTTCACCAAGTACAGCGGCCAGTGGCATACCGTGAACATTGCCCGTTGGAGTTGTATACGGAGAATGAATGTCAGCATGGGCATCAATCCAGATCACTCCGAGTTTTTGTTTTGGAAATGCCTGACGGATACCTGAAATAGTTCCGCCTGCGGTACTGTGATCACCCGCCAGAACAATAGGGAAAGCTTTGCTTTTGAGAATGTTGGCAATTTCATTTGACACCCTGTCATAGATTGCTACAATACCTTTCAACCGCTTGGCATACGGACTTCCCGGGCTGCCAAAGAGAAGTTGGTTTTCGGTTTTAATTTCTACCGAAGGATATTTGTGAAAAAGGTTGCTTCCGTAATCGAGCGCAGCAATTTTAATGGCATCAACACCCAGGCTGGCACCTCTTGTTCCGGCACCTATTTCCGATTTAACTTCCACAAATTTTACATTCTTAATCATAAAAAATTAATTTAAATCATTCCCTTTATTGTAATCCGAGTTGATTACATTCGCACTTAATTACCAATCCGACTTACTTGCATTACTATGAAGAACCGCTATGTTGACCTTATCAGCCAAACCTTTGAGTTTCCCCAGGAGGGCTTTGAAGTAGTTGATAATTGTTTGAATTTTAATGGAATACCTTTAATGGATGTCATTGAACAATATGGTACCCCGCTCAAAATTTCCTACCTGCCCAAAATCAGCTCACAGATACAGAAGGCCAAGCGTTTCTTTAATGTAGCCATGGCCAAAGCCGATTACAAAGGTAATTATACTTATTGTTACTGCACCAAAAGCTCTCACTTTTCATTTGTTATGGAAGAAGCGCTTAAAAACGACATTCACATTGAGACTTCTTCAGCCTTTGATATTCCTATAATCAGGAAATTGCAGGAAGATGGAAGCATTGATAAAAACATTTTTGTTTTATGCAACGGGTATAAAAAGGCTGCTTACACGCAAAATATTATCGATCTCGTTGAAGATGGATTCACTAACGTGATACCGATACTGGATAACAAGAATGAACTCCAGGCTTATGAGGACCTGGCAGCAAAAAAGAAAGTTAAAATCGGATTACGAATTGCCGCCGAGGAAGAGCCAAATTTTGATTTTTATACTTCGCGCTTAGGCATTCGCCAGATGGAGTTGGTTGATTATTATAAGAATGTAATCAAAAAGAACCCAAATTTTGAAGTTAAGCTCCTTCATTTTTTCATCAATACGGGAATTCGCGATACTGCATATTATTGGGCTGAACTCAATAGGTGTATCAATCTGTATTGTGATTTGAAGAAAGTTTGTCCGGAATTAGACTCACTTGACATTGGCGGGGGCTTCCCGATCCGTACCTCCCTGAGTTTTGAATTCGATTACCAGTATATGGCTGATGAAATTATCCGCCAGATTAAATCAACCTGTGATCAGCGCAAGGTTAAAGAACCTAACATATATACCGAGTTCGGATCGTTTACAGTGGGCGAAAGCGGAGCAATATTATTTGGCATCACTGAGGAGAAGCGGCAGAATGACAAAGAAACCTGGAACATGATCGACAGTTCTTTCATTACTACGCTTCCGGATACCTGGGGCATAAAACAAAAGTTTATTTTGCTCAGCATTAACAATTGGGATAAAGAATACCAGCGTGTCAACCTGGGCGGTTTAACCTGTGACAGTGATGATTATTATATTATGGAAAGTGTTAAAAGCAGGGTGTTTCTTCCAAAAGTAGATCCCGGAGAGCCTTTGTTTATCGGATTTTTTCACACCGGGGCTTACCAGGAATCGCTGGGTGGATATGGCGGTATTCAACATTGCCTGATTCCTGCACCCAAACACGTGCTCATCGATCGTGACGAAAATGGCGATTACACTACCCGGCTCTTTGCAAAGGAACAGAGTGCGAAATCAATGATGAAGATACTGGGTTACTGATTACTTGAAAACAAAGGATCGCATCTGAATAGCATCGCCAATGGTTGCACGAATGAAATAAATACCATCTGCGTGAAGCAAACCGGCTGTGTTAAATTCAAAATGATGAAGACCTGAATTTTTAATCCCCGAATACAACTCTTTAACTTTTTGCCCTATATTATTATACAGTACGATACTTACGTTTTCACGCTGAGCCAAATCAATATTCATAAATAGTTCACCGGCAACCGGATTGGGATAAAGGGAAAGTCCGAATTCCATATTGTGATTTTCGGAAATGCCTGTTAAAACCCGCAAGCTGTCGCGATAGCGGATAGAGGAAACAATTTCTGTTCCCAGAGGCGTTAATGTTGTGTTGATCTGCAACAACGGAATCCCCTGATTATTGCCGAGCCATTTGTATTCGATGGTCTGTGGAAGAGAAAAGCCAAAACCGGTTCCAAGGGTATCAAGGTAGAGAGAATCATTACTGGTGATGGTTGATTTGATGCGAAGGGCAGGAAACGTTCCATACGGTGTGATCAACGTGCCCCAGCCATCGACTTCGTTTACACGATGCTGGTCGTGCCCATAAAAACCTAAGCCCGGCAGACTGATCTGAAAATCAGAATCTGAAGAATCCATGTTTCCGAAATTCATGGGAAAATCGTAGATACGGTCTTTATTATCGAATGGAACCGGCACGGGTAATCCGTTTATCAGTGCGCCATACCCTGAAAGTTCATAACTCCCGGTTGAATTGTAATAGAAATAATTTACATCGGAAAGTGTTATCTGTGGTACTGAAGGAAGGTCAGGTCCCCGGGCAGCGAGGTTGGCACGGTACGGGTTGAACGGAATATTCACGAAAACGATAGAGTAAACAGGGCCTGTTGATGAAACACTTATAAACGAATCCACGTCCTGCGAAGTCCATTGGAGTGAAGAGAAATCCCAGGTGAAAGCACTTCCGGTTGGAACAGGATCAATGGCCGGAGTTATTAACCCGTTACTTACCCGGAAGGTATCGTTTACAGAGGGCATATCAGCGTCGGTAATGGTGATTTGGGCGGTTCCCTGAAGGCAGGAAAGGAGTATTAAAAGGGAGGTAATAATGATTTTCATGGTCTTTGTTTATTATGCAAATTTAGTGGACTGTACACTTCCAAACACCATGAGGCCGTTATTAATCGGCCGGAATTGAACAAATTGACGAAACCTTCACGTGTATTCACCCTGAACCAACATAATTCTTTATTTTTGGAGAACTAAAACTGATGCTTTGAGGCGATTAATTTTTACATTTCTGATTCTTTCCTGCTCGTTGTTGGTAAAGGGGCAGTCCAAATATGAGGGATTGGTACAATTTTCCGGAGTTGTGGTCACAGGTGATAGTCTGCGACCCATTCCATTTGTAAGTATTATCATCAAAAACTCCTACCGCGGCACCATCAGTGATTACAACGGCTTCTTTTCATTCGTGGCTCAATTGAATGACACTATTGAATTTTCGGCAATAGGTTACAAAAAAAGCAACTATGTTATTCCTGATACACTAATCACCGACAGGTATTCGTTGATCAAAATGTTATCACGCGATACGGTATTGTTGCAGGAAACCGTGATTTATCCATGGCCAACGAAAGATCAGTTCAAGTATGCATTTCTTAATTTAAAAGTACCCGATAACGACCTTGAGCGTGCAAAGAGAAACCTGGCATTATCAGAAATGCGTGACATGATGGTAAACATGCCGATGGACGGCCAGATGAATTATAAAGCCCTGATGCTGGAGCGTCAGAACAAAATTTACACTTCAGGGCAATATCAATCGATCAGCCTGTTAAACCCTATTGCATGGGCTAAATTTATCGAAGCCTGGCAGCGTGGCGATTACAAAAAGAAGGATGATGATTGACAATGCTGTGCTATTAAATCTATCCACATTTCTTTCATAAATTAATCCTTTGTGACGCAACATTCTTTACGGATTTTATTATTTATTTCAATCTTTCTTTCGGGCATATTGCATGCTCAGCATTCCTTTTCACAGGGCAAGGCAACTATTAAAGGTAAAATTTCGGACAAATCGGGACGACCTTTAAACGGGGTCAATGTTTCTGTTTTCGGCGAACCGGGAGGAGTGGCCAGTGATGGAAAAGGCATGTACGAATTGCAGGTGTCCGCCGGGAAAAATATAGAAATTGTATTTTCTTTTATAGGTTACAATACGGTTAAGATTTCGGTAATAATTGAAGCTGGAGCTGTTAAGGAGATCGACCAGCAAATGGAAATTTCATCGACTCCCCTTCCCGCAGTCGAAATCAAAGACGCGCAATTCCGGAAAAGTAATTTTATAAGGATAGATCCCAAAACTATAAGCCAGATTCCCAATGTGAGCGGAAGTTTTGAAGCGGTTCTTAAAACGCTTCCCGGAGTGGTTTCCAACAATGAATTATCCTCTCAATATTCTGTACGAGGCGGCAACTATGATGAGAATCTGGTTTATGTAAATGATGTTGAAATTTACCGTCCGTTCCTGGTCCGGTCCGGACAGCAGGAAGGTTTGAGTTTTATAAATTCCGACCTGGTGGCGAATATCAATTTTTCGGCCGGCGGGTTTGAAGCAAATTATGGAGATAAGCTTTCCTCCGTTCTTGATATCCGGTACCGTAAACCCAATAAATTCGGTGGATCTGCGTATGCCTCCCTGCTGGGTGGTGGACTTCATCTGGAAGGTATCAACAAAAAAAAGAATGTGACATACCTGATGGGTGCCCGTTACAAATCAAACGCCTATCTCTTTAAAAGTCTTGAAACTAAAGGAGAATATAAACCCGTGTTCGGCGATTTTCAGAGTCTTGTTACCTGGGACATTACCAAACGCACCGACCTGGCATTCCTGGGTAATATTTCCTATAACAAATACAATATTGTTCCTGAAAACAGGCAAACGGAATTTGGAACCATCAATGAAGCTTTGCGGTTAACCATTTATTTCGACGGTCAGGAAGTGGATGAATACTTAACCATGACCGGTGCTTTTACACTTACACATCAGCTTACCGACAGCATCCGGTTAAAATTAATTGCGTCGGCGTATAACTCGGATGAGAGTGAATCGTTCGACATCCAGGGGCAGTATTATATTGATGAGCTGGAAAAAGATATTGGCTCCGACAACTTCGGAGACGTTGCATTCAACCGGGGCATCGGGACGTATATCCAGCATGCACGTAACACCATGAATGCATCGGTATTCAGCCTTGAACATAAAGGATCGGCAGATCGTCGCAGTTCACAAACACAATGGGGCTTGCGATATCAGCATGAAAGAATTTCAGATTTGCTGAGTGAATGGCAATACATCGACAGTGCTGAATATGCCTTACCACACCCTCCTGATAATGTTGGAGGTGCAGGTAGCCCGGATCAGCTTGTCCTGATGCAGGAAGTTATTAAAACAGATACCGTGGTTTCATCCAACCGTGTTTCAGGATACCTGATGAACAATTGGTATTTTGGTGCAAAAAATAAACTTGTCATCACGGCAGGTGCCCGTTTTAATTACTGGGATCTGAATAAAGAAACGGTTATCAGTCCTCGTGTTAGTTTAGGCTACCGTCCGGAATGGAAACGCAATTTCTCGTTCCGCCTAGCATCCGGCTATTATTACCAGCCTCCCTTTTACAGGGAATTACGGGACCTGGAAGGAAAAGTACAAACCGATGTTAAGGCGCAGCGCTCCATCCACATTATCGGTGGAATGGATTATATTTTTCTTTCATGGGGGCGCGAGTTTAAATTTACTGCTGAAGCCTATTACAAATTCCTCGACAACCTGGTGCCTTACAAAATTGATAATCTCCGAATCCGCTATTTTGCGAATAACAATTCAAAAGGATATGCTACCGGTGTGGATATGAGAATTAACGGTGAGTTTGTTCCCGGGGTGGAATCATGGGCCAGTTTATCGGTGCTCAAGACCCAGGAAGACATTAAAGATGATTTTTTCTACACTTATTACAATTCCGACGGCGAGGTAATTGTTCCCGGGTATTCCGGTAACTCCACTCCTACAGATAGTATTCGTACTGAACCCGGATATATTGCACGGCCCACCGATCAACGGGTAACATTCAGTTTGTTTTTCCAGGATTACCTGCCTAAGCTACCTACATTTAAGATGAACATCACTCTGATTTTCGGAACGGGATTGCCGTTCGGGCCTCCGGGACCTGACCGCTATAAAGATAAACTCCGTTTTCCTACTTACCGCAGGGTAGATCTTGGGTTTTCCAAACTTCTCATTGATGAGGATAATCCAAAACAATATCGTTTCAGAATCGCCAACCGCATTCAGTCGATGACATTGGGGGTCGAAATTTTTAACTTGTTACAGGTGAATAACACGGTATCGTATCTCTGGGTAACTGATGTAACGAGCCGTCGGTATGCAGTTCCGAATTACCTGAGTGCAAGAACGCTGAATGTTAAACTGAGCGCACGTTTTTAAATAGTTTCGTAAAGGGGATCCGGCTTTTTCAGAACCGGTTTCTGAATATCCACCATGCATCCTGTGGCAATAAGGTACTGGGCAAAAAAGTAAGTCCCGAGTATCAGCAATCCTGCGCTTTCAATGGGTGCAATAAACTTGTTGGTTGCCAGCAGTGAATCGCTGATAACAAAAAATACAGCTCCCAACACAACACGGAAATATCCGTTGGCATTTTTATAACGGTCGCGCATAACCGCAGCTACTCCCATTGCTGTAATGGCAGCGCAGTAAATCATAACCGGAAGAGTTAATGAACCAAATCCCGACCTGTTTAGAATGAAAAATTCAGCACCATAAACCACTATCATAGTTGAGACCGCTAACTGGCCCCAATGCTGGTTCCACGGACGGTTTTGGAAGATCTGGGATATGAAACCACCTGTGTAACAGAAATGGGCGAACAGGAAAGCTACCAGACCGGCAATGAAATACGTTTCATTTACCTCTGTGAACATCAGTAAAAAATCACCTGCAGCACTGAAAATAAAACCGGCCACCATCAGATTTCTGAACATCCTGTTTTGCGTTCCCGAAGTTTGCAGCCTGAAAAAAACCATGACCATAAGCATTACCAGTGGTTTTGTAAGATAATACGTCCAGGTAAGCTGAAGATGACCTGCGGCCATTACGATCAGGCAAAGCGCTACATACAAAACAGTAAATCGGGGATAGAGAATATATTTCAAATTTTTCCGGTTTGAAGGTAAGCAGCCTGACTCGTTAGCCTGTAAAACCAGATCATGGAAATACCTGCTGCAAAAGTTAACCCGGTAAGTATCGTTTGAAATTCCGGTTTGTTCATGAATAATAATGTCAGAATTGGCAGCGACAATAATCGTAAGTACTCAGCCTTGTTTGCCCAGGAAGCTTTTTCAAATTGCGCTCCGAATATTGAAATGGATGCAATAACCCATGCTGAGGATAGAACAAGCTGTAATACGTTAAAATGGGCCTGCAGAAATAAAATTACGGAGGTTAATGCAATGACGAGGGCAAACTGTGTTACTACATAATAATTAACTGGAACGGGTACACCGGCATCATACTTACTGAATTCACGGTTATCAGTAATAACAGGAGGCTGCAACCGTCCTGTTTCATCAGGATACCAGCCGGGAGGTTTCATGAAAACCATAATTTTATTTGTTAGTCCCCTGGCCGAACGGGCGGCTTTAAAAAGCTCCGACCAATAATGAAAATTAGCCCATACAGGATTCCAGCTTTTAAGGGGAGTGGTAATACCGTAATGGGGTTCCGAATCTTCTTCTTTGAATGTCCCGAATAGCCTGTCCCAGATTATTAATGTTCCCCCGTGATTTTTATCCAGGTATCGTGAATCGGATCCATGATGAACGCGGTGATGGGAAGGCGTATTGAAAATGAGTTCCAACGGACCCATTTTACCGATTGTGCGTGTATGAATCCAAAACTGGTAGAGGGTGTTGAAGGAACTAATGGTAAGAAACATCACCGGCTCAAATCCGATCAGTGCCAGGGGCAGATAGAAAGCCCATGAAAAAGCACTCTGCAACCACGATTGACGTAATGCAACTGATAAATTATAATCTTCGCTCTGGTGATGAACAATGTGCGCAGCCCACAACGCATTTACTTCATGACTTAACCGGTGAAACCAGTAATAAAAAAAGTCGACGCCGATGAACAATGCAAACCACGTTAAAAAATTACTTTCTATTGTGGAAAAACGCATGTTTTCATACAGGTACAGGTATCCATAAAACAAAGCGGTTTTCATAAACACACCGGTTACCTGCTGACCAATTCCCAGGCTGATGTTGGTAACCGAATCGTTGACGCGATACAGCTGAATATTTTTTTTCAATCCATAAAAAAACTCAATCCCGATAAGGATAAAAAATACCGGAATGGAGAGGGTGATGTAATCAACGTTCATTAGCCCAGGTGTGTGGATTTTACAAATATAACATTCCGTGATAAATTTCAAAAGAGAAACCGGTAAGAAATCTGCTCCCTGCTAAACATGATTCCCGGAAAACTGACCTTTCAGGATGATGATTTCACCGTTTTTAAGAGGCATTTGGTCAAATTATCAGGGCGAATCCCCTTCCCGCGGCCTATTTTCCATTACTATGAAAGGAATTGTGGGGAAATTCAGGATGATTCTGCTGCTGATCGTTATGCTGACCGGTGATTTGGCCTTTGCCGGAAACCAAGTTTCAATTGTGCCGGTTACTACGGGGAAATTTGATTTGAAGGATCCGGCAAATGATGACTTTTTCAGGAAAAAATTCGGGCTGAATGAACGCCATTCCTGGGAGTTTGTTTCCGTATCAATCGATATCAAAGGCAATGAGCACCGCAGGTTCCTGCAAAAGTATAATGGCATTATGGTTAAAGATGTGCAACTGGTTTTTCACTCTTCTCCGGAAGGATATTTCATAACAGGGCACTATGCAAAAATTGATATTCCTCCTTCAGAGTACAACCTTGAAGAGCGGGAAGAAACGATCCGTACACTCTTTCATTCTTCTAAAAAACACGCCGAAGGAAGCGGCTATTATTACGTTCCTGATTCAAAATCCGGGACCATTACTCTTACCTACGAGCTTAATTTTTATCCTGAAAACGATCTGCATAAGCAAACCCTGCTTATTGACGTAATAACGCTTTCAAAATATGCACAATTTACTGCAGGTTGTTATGCAAATGTTCCCGGTGTTGCATTTACAGCATACCAGGGTTCAAAAGCAATTTCCTGCTATGCCGATTCCGGGATGTATTTTTTATATTCCACTTTAAAAGGGCAGGGAATTTACACTAAGAACCTGAATCATCAGTTGAATTATCAGCAGGTAAGTCATTATAACGACAATGATAATGTTTGGCAGGAAGGTGCTGTAACGAATTCGAATCATGCCACTGATGCGCATTATTGCGCTGAAGGGTACTACGATTTCCTTACCGATAAATTTAACCGTAACAGTCTTGATAATGCCGGGTTCCCCCTGGTAAGTTATCTGAATTACGGAAATAATTTCGCCAACGCATTCTGGAATGGACAGGCTGTTGTGTACGGCAGCGGGAATGGCAGCACCGGTCCGCTCACCACTCCTGATATTGCAGGGCATGAATTCACGCATGGGCTGATTCAGAAAACGGCAAACCTTTCCTACAGCGGTGAGCCCGGAATATTGAATGAAGCGATTTCGGATATCTTCGGTGTTGCACTTGAAGCATTTCTCGACAGCACACAATCCAACTGGCTTATTGGCGACCTTGCCGGACCGGCCCTGCGTTCATTTAGCGATCCAAATGCATACAATCAGCCTTCAGCATTTCATGGATACAACTGGTATTACGGCACAGGGGATCAGGGTGGTGTTCACATTAACAGCGGGTTCATTAATAAATGGTTTTATATGCTTTGTGAAGGGGAACAGAATACGAATGAGTTCGGGACCTCCTATTCGGTGCAGGGCATTGGCATAACAAAATCAACTCACCTGATTTATCATACGCTTACCTCCTACCTGGTTCCAAATTCCGGCTTCGACGATTTTTATGTTGCAACGCTGCAAAGTGCTGTTGATCTTTACGGAAGCTGTTCTCCTGAATATGTATCGGTGCTGGAAGCATGGAAGGCGGTTGAATTTGGAAACTCCAATGGTATTCCGGTGGTACAAACAGACGGAGTTTTGTGCCCGGGTGACTCCGTTCGATTATTCACAAAATACACTCCGGGATCGGTTTATACCTGGCTGTTGAATGGTGTTGTAATGAGTTCGGGTTTCCAATCCGAAATTTACATAACCACACCCGGTAACTGGGTAGTTTCCGTAACACGATGTGGACAACTTTTAAATTCCATTCCGGCTACGGTGCAGTCGCAAACTCCGGCTAACGTCACCACACAAAATGTTTCAGCATGTTCGGGAGACCCTGTTTTACTGGAAGGTTTTCCTGAAGGAGGTGTTTTTAATGTTCCCAATCCTTATTCCGGACCTGCTACCGTTTTCAATTACACTTTTACTGATACCACAGGATGCACATCAACAGCTTCCGGAATAATTACCATTCACCTTCTTCCTTATGTGCAGCTGTTAACTCCTGACTTGCTGATTCCTGTTAATGATAAGCCCTTGTTGCTGGAGGCAAATGTTCAGGGAATTTTTTCAGGTACGGGTGTAAACGGTAACTTTTTCCTCCCGGAAACGGCAGGAATTGGCGGACCCTATAAAGTAGAGCTTCAGTATCAAAACAGCGAAGGTTGTGTTGGGAAAGATTCTATTTTCATAGAAGTTATAGAACCTTGCAATCGGGCTGCATCCGTTCTGGAAATCACATCTCCAATTGAAACATTCTTTCCCGGACAATTAATGACTTTTAAAATTAATTCCGACACTTCGGTATTTAATTTCGTTTGGGAATTCCCTCCGGGTTGTCTGCCTGTTGGGCCGGTGAATGAAAATTCCGTAAAGGTGTTGTGGAATGAATCGAATGGAAGTGTGAAGCTTCAACTTACCAATACCTGCAATCAAATTTATAATAAAAGTTTTGAAGTACAGTTGCAAAAGCCTGTTGATGATTTCCAGGTATCGGTTTTCCCGAATCCTGGTGATGATTTTGTTACTATAACTATTCAGGATAAAACATCACATCATCCAATCACAATTGAAATGCGTGACCTTAGCGGGAAGGTGATATTGCTGGAACAAAGCAATTCCGGATTTATAATTATTCCTGTACAGAATATCAGCCCGGGAAGTTATGTGTTGACGATTTCAAATGCAGTACTGGTGAAACATCAACAGCTAATGATCAAATAAAATTATTGAACTTCGGCAAAATCCGGATTGGTAAGGAACGTATGATCGGTAAGTGTTTTTAAAAATTTAACCAGATCTGTTTTTTCCTGGGGAGTTAAGGGAATACCTCCTGCAAGAAGTGGATCGAGGGTAGGTGAATTTATTACACCGCTGTTGTAATGCTCCACAACTTTTTCGAGCGTTTTAATACTGCCATCATGCATATAAGGAAAACTTACCTCTACGTTACGAAGTGATGGCACTTTAAACTTTCCTTCGTCTGCAGGGTCGAGTGTAATTCCACTTCTTCCCGGATCAGTTGTAAAAACCGAATCCAGTCCGTTGTTCCGGAAATTGAGATCGGTAAACAGCGGTTCGGTATGACAGGAGGCACATTTTTGACGGAAAATATTGAGTCCGTTCAGCTCCCCTGCATCAAAAAGTGAGGTCTGGCCTTTCATATATTTATCATAATCAGAATCAGCTGATATCATAAGTGCCATGAATTGTGCAAGTGCGCGCAGCATCATTTGAGAGGTAATGGAATCACTTCCATAAGCCTGTTCGAACAAGGTTCTGTATTCAGTACTCGCCTGCAATTTTATAACGGCATTACCCAATGATTCATCCATTTCAACGGGGTTTTGAATCGGGTTGATGGGCTGTAATTCGATATGATTTACTCCCCCATCCCAGAAAAAGGTTGAATGCCATGCCAGGTTAAAAATAGGTGGTGAATTGCGATTCCCTTCCAGGTCATCAATTCCATGACTTACTTTATGATCGATATGAGAAAAAGCACCGGATTGAAGGTGACAACTTCCACAGGAAATGGTATTATTTCGCGATAATATTTCATCATAAAACAATTTCTTACCCAATTCGAACCGCTCATTGGTAACGGCATTGTTTGTAAACTTATAAACGGGAGAAGGAAAACCGGGTGGAATGACAAAAGTGATGTTACGTGGCGGATCAGGATCGTCCTTATCATCCTTACAGGAAGTAAAAATCAGAGGAAGGCAAACCAGGACCAATAATTGAATACGGCAGATTTTCATGATTTTGAACAACTATAAGCAGGAGATGTAAGATGTTACCTAAGCATAAACCATTTAACATGTATTTGGTTTAATAACCGGAAGGTATGGTTTTTCAAATATATTGCATTTTCCAATACAATCAGCATGATTCTTATCATGTTATTAACAGTTAAGTACTTACAATCAGTAAATTCACAAACAACGGTGGAAAAAAAGTTGAAACAAGGCCTGAAGGGGCAAATTGTTTGATTATCTTTGCGCCCGATTACAGGAGATAAAAAATTATGAGTCAAAAGATTAAGTTCAGAACCCAACAGGAAACCACATTTACTGCCACACTTCATAACCGCATTAACGGTTACTTTACGGAAAATCACATTTCTGAGAAAGGAAATTTGCTGATGGCCTTCAAGGTGTTATTTTTTCTTGTCGGATTTGTCGGATCTTACCTGCTGATATTTGCTTCAGGTACCAACATTCTTCTCAGCATTCTCAGCTGGATCTTATTGGGATTATTCACAGCATTTGTCGGTTTTAACATATCACACGATGCGGTTCACGGGTCACTTTCTCCGGTTAAATTAGTGAACCGTATTTTAGGTTACACCTTCAATCTTGCGGGCACCAACAAATACATGTGGAAGATCATGCACAATGTAATTCATCATACCTATACCAACATTCCCGGGCATGATGAAGATCTTGAACCTGTTTCGCTCATACGCCTCTCCACAGAAAACAAACTTAAGAAAGTGCATCGGTATCAGCATTTTTACGCTTACCTGCTCTACTGCATGACTTCCATTTCATGGGTGTTTAAAAAAGATTTTGTTGCCTTTTTCAGGAAGAAAATGGGGAATTATGAAAACAAAAAGCACCCGATGAAAGAGTACTTTGTTTTGTTCTTTTTTAAAGCCCTGTACTTCTTTATTTTTATTGCGCTCCCGGTTATGTTTGCCGGTGTTCCCTGGTGGATTACCATTATCGGGTTTGTAGCCATGCACATGATCCAGGGGTTAACACTGGCTGTTGTATTCCAGCTGGCTCACGTTGTTGAAGGAGCACATTTTCCTAAGGCAGATGAAAAAGGTGATGTAATGAACAACTGGACCATTCACCAGTTGAATACCACAGCGAATTTTGCCATGAAAAGTTTCCTGGCTACCTGGTTTTTTGGCGGATTGAACTTCCAGATCGAACATCACCTGTTCCCGAATATCTGTCATATTCATTACCCTGCTATCAGCCCCATCGTTAAAAAGACGGCTGAAGAATATGGCATTACGTATAATGAAAAGGAAACCATGTGGGATGCCATACGCTCACACACCCGTATGCTGAAAATATTGGGACGCGAAGAATCACTTTTACCACAAGGCGTTGCCGCTGCCTAATCCTACATTTGCTTTATGGAATTCATTAAGTTTATTATTGATTTTATTCTTCACATCGATGACCATCTGGTTGAACTTTCGAGTCAATATGGTTTGTGGGTTTACGCAATTATTTTTCTCATCGTATTCTGCGAAACCGGTTTAGTGATTACACCTTTCCTTCCGGGAGATTCCCTGTTATTTGCCACCGGCACCATTGTGGTGCTTCCCGGATCGGGCCTTGATATCTGGATCATGGGACTTGTGGTTATAACTGCCGCCATTTTAGGTGATACCACCAATTATCATGTTGGAAAATATTTCGGTAAACAGGTGTTTAAGAAACCCAGTCGGTTTATAAAGCAGGAATATCTTTTGAAAACTCAGGCTTTTTATGAAAAGCATGGTGGTAAGACAATTATTTATGCACGTTTTATCCCTATCATCCGCACTTTTGCCCCATTTGTTGCCGGCATCGGTGTTATGAATTATAGTCGCTTTATAACTTATAACGTTGTTGGCGCAGTGTTATGGGCCGTATTGTTTTTAGGAGCCGGTTACCTGTTCGGTAATATTCCATTTATCAGGAATAATTTCAGCATGGTTATCATTGCAATTATTCTGATTTCGCTGTTGCCGGTATTCCTTGAGTTGATTAAGCATCGTTACGGAACTAAAACGGCCAAATAACGGCTTCACATTTTCATGTGACTGCTGTTTCTTTAAATTTTCACAGTTACTTTTACAGGGAAACTCGTGACAAGTGACAAGTGACAAGTGACAAGTGACAAGTGACGAGTGATGAGTGATGAGTGATGAGTGATGAGTGACGAGCCTGGCCGGCTCGGAGAGACGGGTGACAAGCTGACAAGCTGACGAGCTGCCGGGCTCGGAGAAACGATGGAATCCTATAAATTTCTTATAACGTTTTATAATCTATGAAGAATTGTTATTGCCTCTTTCTGGTTTTCGTTTTGCCTTTGCTGGCAACTGCACAGACAAAAAAAGACGAAAAAAAATGGGATGTGACAAATCCTCCGGGAACTTACAAGGATGTGAGTTTTACAACCGATGAAGGAACCTGGATGAATCTTGATGTGAGTCCTGATGGTAAGGATATTGTTTTTGATATGCTGGGCGATATTTACATAATGCCCATCTCCGGTGGAAATGCCGTACCACTACGCATCGGACTTGCATTTGAAGTTCAGCCCCGGTTCAGTCCTGATGGAAAAATGATTTCATTTACCTCTGATGCCGGAGGCGGTGATAATATTTGGGTAATGAACCGTGATGGAAGCAAACCGAAGCAGGTTACTAAAGAAGATTTTCGTTTACTCAATAATGCCGTGTGGTCGCCGGGAGGGGATTACCTGGTTGCCCGTAAACATTTTACTTCAGCACGTTCATTAGGTGCCGGTGAATTGTGGATGTATCATATTTCAGGTGGAGAAGGCGTTCAACTTACGAAACGAAAAAATGATCAGCAGGATTCCGGCGAGCCCTCCTACTCTGCCGATGGCCGCTACATTTATTACAGCGAGGATATGTACCCGGGCGGATACTTCCAATACAACAAAGACCCTAACTCCCAGATTTATGTGATCAAACGATTTGATACCCAAAGACGGAACTATTGAAACGGTGACCGGCGGACAGGGAGGAGCGTTTCGTCCGCAAGTTTCAAGGGATGGAAAATTACTTGCTTTCGCAAGAAGAGTCCGCGAGAAAACAGTTTTGTTTATAAGGGATTTAAATTCGGGAGAAGAATGGCCGGTGTATGATGATCTGAGCAAAGATCAGCAGGAAGCGTGGGCCATATTTGGCGTGTATACGAATTTCAACTGGATGCCCGAGGGTAATGACATTGTTATATGGACAAAAGGAAAAATAAAACGAATTAATACGAAGGATCATACATCAGCAGTAATTCCTTTTTCGGTGACACCACAAATCAAGATGGCTGAAACCATTCGATTTCAACAACAGGCTGCGCCGGATTCATTTGATGTTAAAGCCATCCGTCATATTATTACTTCGACCGATGAAAAATATATTGTGTTTAATGCAACAGGATATTTATGGAGAAAAAATCTTCCTGACGGAAAGCCTTTCCGCCTGACCAAAAGTAACAATCTTGAATTTGAACCTTCGTTTTCAGCTGATGGAAAATGGATGACCTACGTGACATGGAATGATGATTCGAAAGGTGCGGTTGCAGTTATGGATGTTTCCAAAGCAGGAAGCAAACCTTTGATGATAACTTCAGAAAAAGGAATTTACAGAACACCACGTTTTTCACCTGATGGAAAATGGGTAGTCTATTGTAAGGATTCCGGTAACGACCACCAGGGTTTCTCATTCGGTGTTAACCCCGGCATTTACATCATCCCCGCAAAGGGAGGACCCGCGCAACTTGTTACTAAACATGGTAACGCACCTTACTTTTCTGCCGACGGTAAACGAATATTTTTTATGGAAGCGGAAGGTGAAAAAAAATCGCTCAACAGCATCGATACTGATGGTAAGGAAGAACTGAATCATTTCACAACTAAATATGGAACATCAATAGTTCCCAGTCCTGATAATAAATGGGTGGCATTTATTGAATTCTACAAAGTGTATGTTTCACCTTTTCTTCCTTCCGGGAAACCGATGGAAATAAGCGGGGGCAATAAAGCATTTCCTGTTGCACAAACTGCATTAGATAATGGACTGGGTTTACACTGGTCGGCGGATTCTAAAAAAATATTCTGGAATACCGGTGATGAGTATTTTTCTGCACCATTAAACAAACGGTTTACATTCCTTGAAGGCAGCCCCGACTCAGTAGGACTTCCTGATTCAACCGGAATAAAAATCGGATTGCGAATGGCTCACGACAAGCCTGATGGTGTGATTGCATTGAAAGGTGCACGCATTGTTACAATGAACAACGACCGCAAAGTAATTGAGAATGGAACCATTGTTATTACCGCAAACCGGATTACTGATATTGGTGCAGAAAGCGATGTTACTATCCCGGGAGGCGCGAAAGTAATTGATGTAATGGGTAAAACAATTATACCCGGCTTGATTGATGTGCACGCACACCTGGGAACTTTCCGGCAAGGATTGAGTCCCCAAAAACAATGGAGTTACTTTGCAAATCTTGCTTATGGCGTTACTACAACCCATGATCCATCATCAAATTCGGAAATGGTTTTTTCACAATCGGAAATGGTAAAATCCGGAGTCATGACAGGCCCCAGAATTTTTTCGACAGGCTGGATTTTGTATGGTGCTGATGGCGATTACAAAACGATCATCAATAAAAGAGAAGATGCTTTATCCGCTATTAAACGAACCCATTCTTTCGGAGGGTTTTCGGTAAAGAGTTACAATCAACCACGACGTGATCAGCGCCAGATGTTGCTGGATGCTGCACGACAGTTAAAAATGAATGTTGTTCCTGAAGGAGGTTCATTTTTCTTTCATAACCTGAGCATGATTATGGATGGTCATACCGGAATTGAACATAATTTACCGGTAGCCATACTTTATAATGATGTACTGAATTTCTGGGCAGAAAGTAAAACCGGTTACACACCCACGTTGATTGTTTGCTATGGAGGAATCAATGGTGAGAATTATTTTTATCAGAAAAATAATGTCTGGGAAAATGAAAAGCTGCTGAAATTTACCCCCCGCTTTGTGATCGATCAGCGTTCGCGCCATCGTACAATGATTCCCGATAAGGAATATGAAAATGGTCATATACTGGTTTCACAGTCCTGCAAAAAACTCGCCGACCGTGGTGTAAAGGTTAACCTTGGAGCACATGGTCAAATTCAGGGCATTGGTGCGCATTGGGAATTATGGATGCTGCAGCAGGGTGGCATGTCGACTATGCAGGCATTGGAATGCGCTACGGTTAACGGCGCTTATTATATTGGAATGGAAAACGATTTGGGTTCACTGGAAAAAGGCAAACTCGCCGACCTGGTTGTGCTTGAAAAAAATCCGCTTATTGATATAAAGAATACGGAACTGATCTTATATACCATGGCAAACGGACGTTTGTTTGACGCAGCCACTATGAATGAAATTGGAAATTATGATGTGAAACGAGCGAAGTTTTTCTGGGAAGATGCTAAATACGGAACTGCATTTGACTGGCATCTTAATTCCCATGGTGATGATGATTAAAAATTCAGAAACTAATCAAAAATAGCCCTGAGTTCATTCGCTTCGGAAGGTTTCATTTTTCCTGCAAGAATAAGACTTAACTGACGACGGCGAAGTGCGCCCTCATAACGGCTTTTTTCCTCATCACTTTCAGGCACCAGTTGGGGCACATTGATAGGATTTCCAACCTGGTCAACTGCTACGAAAGTGTAAATGGCTTCATTGCATTTCCGTTTCTCTCCCGTCGAATTATTTTCTACCCAAACGTCAATAAAAACTTCCATGGAGGAGGTGAAAGCCCGCGATACTTTTGCCTGGAGTGTCACAATTTCTCCCAGCCGGATGGGTTGATTAAAAGCTACATTGTTAACGGAAGCAGTCACCACCACCCGGGCACAATGACGGTGTGAAGCAACGGCGGCACAAATATCCATCCAGTGTAAAAGCTTGCCCCCCATTAAGTTACCTAAGGTATTTGTGTCGTTAGGCAGCACTATTTCAGTATTGATACATACTGAATCAGAAGGTGTTTTTGGTTTCATTGTGCAAAGATATTCTTTAGACATGAATGGGGGTTTAAATTATGACAATGGAAATTACCCCACGGGATGGTAGAATTGGCTGTTTTTACCTAATTTTCAGCCATAAATCTAACCCATGAAAAACACTATTACCTTTCTGTTTACGCTCTTATTATCTATTTCTTTTATAGGCCGATCCGTGGCCGGAGAAGGCGATACAACCAAAATACGGGTTCATGATGGAGTTCATATGTCGTGGTGGGGAGAATACAACCAGTGGGGTGTATTTCCGGCCGCCGGCACTGATCATCGCCGCATAAATCTTGATTTTACATTCAGTTGTCCGACCGGCGGTTGTTCCGACTGGGATTATACAGTACAGGTAGAAGCGCTTCACAAAACCGGTACGTATGATTCAATTCCTGTTCCTGCTCCCTACTACCTCGTGGGAAACAATGCTCCGGATACTATTTTCACCAATACCAACCCGGTATATATTACCTATTTCGACAGCACAAGCATGAGTATGGATTCTGTCCCTACAGATCAATTCATAGTACACATTCAAAATGATCCTGTTGATCCGTTTCTTACAACCGACAGTCTGCTGTTATATCCCGGCAATTATTACAATTATGTTTACAACAGTTCAGGTCTTGTTATTGATTCAGTTTTTGTTGGGTCCGATAATGTGCTGATCAATTCATTTATACAAACGTTTTCGGTTTATGAAATTATTGAGCGTATTGAAATGGCCAGGGTAATTACCCCTTACGGGGGATTTTATCCGTTGACGTGGTCGAACACTGTTCATTTTGATATTACCGACCTCGCTCCTATTTTGCACGACAGCGTTGAAATCCGCGCTTTTTATGGCGGCTGGTCGGATGGATTTGGTTTAACGCTGGATTTTAATTTTATTGAAGGAACTCCACCAAGAACACCGGTGCAGGTGCGTAATATTTACAGCAGCGGTCCGGGTGGCTTTCCTTACGGGAATACATCCAACCCGATTGAAAATTACCTGACACCTAAAAACTTTTCAATTGGATCAAACGAAACCAATTCAATGCTGCGGATCATTCCTACCGGACATGGCGCAGGTACACAGAACTGTGCAGAATTCTGCCAGAAAAGTTACCGTATTAAACTGGATGGTGTACAATCATTCACGCAACAGATTTGGAGAAATGATTGTGGGTTGAATCACCTCATGGGACAGGCAGGTACCTGGATTTACGACCGTGCCAACTGGTGCCCCGGTGAAAAAGGTATTGTCCGTGAACACGAACTTAGTTCGCTTGTGACTCCGGGAAGCAACGTTACCATTGATATGGATATTGACGCATATACGAACACCGTTAGTGGGCAGAATCCGAATTATATTTTAGCGGCGCAACTTATCACTTACGGGAATCCAAATTTCAGTGATGATGTTTCAATGGAAGAAATACTTTCACCTAATGCCGACTTTTATTACAACCGGTACAATCCCATTTGCAATAATCCTCTTATTGCAATCAAAAATACCGGATCCAATCCGCTCACCAGCGCCACAATAACTTATGGAATCAAAGGTGCAACTCCTGCAGTCTATAACTGGACGGGTAATCTTGAATTTAACCAGGCAGTGCAGGTTCAGCTGGGTTCTTTCGACTGGAATTCCCTCACTAATACTCCTGATCAGTTTTATGCTTATGTATCACAACCGAATGGTAATGCTGATCAATATGCATACAACGACACCATGAGCACCTGGATCAATTTTCCCACCGAACTTCCATCAACATTTGTATTGATGTTCAAAACCAATACTGCGTTCAATGAATCGACTTACAATATCAAGGATGACCAGGGCAATGTTGTTTTCGCAAACGGATTTTTATCGGCCAATACAATTTACAGAGACACGGTTACGCTTGCTCCCGGATGTTATACTTACACGGTGAATGATTCCGGAAAAGACGGATTATCATTTTTTGCCAATAACGATGGAACAGGCTACACCCGTTTTATAAATGCATTTGGTCCTGGTGTGCTTCAGTTTTTTAATGCTGATTTCGGAACGCGTATTGTTTACCAGTTTACTGTAGGCTATTTGCTGAATACTCCTGAAATAAGTTCTGAAAGCAGAATGACCGTATTCCCGAATCCCAGCTCCGGTGCTGTTACGATTGATATCGCATATCCTTCCCGGGAAACCGGTACAGTAGAAATAGTTGATGCACTTGGCAAAGTGGTTTTCACAGAGATATTTTCCGATACCGATAACCCAATGCTTCATGCTGACTTCAGCAAGCTGCCTGCAGGGGTTTATCATGTGAGTGCAACAACAGCTACCCGTAAAATCAGCCAGCGACTGGTTCTTCAGCCAGCCGAGTAATCAGCAAACGGCATTTGGGTTTCCACGTGTTCCTTAAGTCATAGTTATGATTTTATTACTTGATAATTATGATTCATTTACATGGAATCTTTACCATTACCTGGAGCAGTTAAGCAGCGAAGAGGTAATAGTAAAACGAAACGATGAAATAACGGTAAGCGATGCGTCAAGCTATTCCGGAATCCTCCTTTCACCCGGACCGGGTCTCCCTTCAGAAGCTGGCATAATGCCTGAACTGATTCGAACTTGTGGGGAATCAATACCTATTTTAGGAATTTGTCTGGGGCATCAGGCTATAGGCGAGGCATACGGCGGACAACTGCAAAATCTTGACAAAGTTCTTCACGGTGTGCAACGGGAGGTTATAGTTGAAAGACCCGTTGACAGGCTTTTTGCAGATATTCCGGATCGCTTTTTCACCGGTCATTATCACAGCTGGGTAATTTCACAAAACAACATGCCATCGGTTTTATCGGTTACTGCACGTGACTCAGAAGGCGTTATCATGGCGGTTTCACACCGTAATCATCCGGTAAGCGGAGTACAGTTTCATCCTGAATCAATCCTCACTGAAAATGGAATGAAGATCCTGGAAAACTGGCTGTATTTTTGTAAGAGGTTCGGTGAAACCCGGAAATCACCCGCTTCCCGGTGATCCTTTTCACATTTATATGTACAACTTTTGATTCCTACAGTTGTTAATATTGCACTATGCATCAATTGAAAAACATTTGTAAACTGGTTCTGTTGTTGGGAATAACTTCAACGTCTGCCCAGGCACAGTCCTCAAAAATTATTAAATGGCCGGAACTTGAATCCTTGTTAAACAACAAGTCCGATACCACCTATGTAATCAATTTCTGGGCAACCTGGTGTAAACCGTGTATAAAGGAATTACCTTACTTCGACAAACTTGCTGAAACCTTTACAGGAAAAAAAATTAAAGTTGTTTTGGTAAGTCTTGATTTTAAACGTCAATATGAAACGGGACTAAAACCGTTTTTAGTAAAAAATAATGTTGTTTCTGATGTACTCTTGATCGATGAGCCCGATTACAACACGTGGATTGATAAAATTGATAAGAGCTGGAGTGGCGCAATACCGGCAACTCTGATTCTGAATAATTCCACAGGAGTCAGAAAATTTTACGAACAGGAATTTACGCTTGAAGAAATTAACAACACAGTTAAACCTTTATTACCCTAACCCTATGAAACTATTCACTAAAAAAATTATTGCCGGTTGCAGTGCTCTTGCACTTACTCTTACCGTTATGTCATTTACTCCATCAGGAACCGGTTACCAGGTTGGCGATACGATAAAAGATTTCAGCCTGAAAAACATTGATGGAAAAAATGTTTCCCTTACGGGTTTAAAAAATAACAAAGGAGCTATCGTGATCTTTACATGTAATCATTGTCCTTTCAGTGTTGCTTACGAAGACCGTATTATAGCGCTGCATAACAAATACCAATCAATGGGATTCCCGGTGATTGCTATTAATCCCAACGATGCTGCAAAAGCTCCTGACGATTCGTATCCAAAAATGAAAGAACGCGCGAAGCAGAAAAATTTTACTTTCCCTTACCTGCATGATGCAACACAGGAAACAGCTAAGGCTTTCGGTGCAGCACGTACGCCGCATGTTTTCCTTTTAACAAGGGAAGGCGATACTTATAAAGTTGTTTATATTGGAGCTATTGATAATAATACAGATGAACCGGAGGCGGCCACTCAGAAGTATGTTGAAACTGCAATTGCCGAAGTGCTTGATGGAAAACCGGTAACAACAAATTTTACAAAAGCTATTGGATGTACCATTAAATGGAAAATGTGAGAGAGTAATCGAAATTATTTAATAAATAAAAAGAGGTAAGCCCGGATATGCTTACCTCTTTCTGTTTTTAGTCATCCACTTTTATGGTATGTCCCATTTTATCACGTTTCGTTTTCAGGTATAGTTTATTGTGTTCATTCGATGTTATTTCAATAGGGACATTCTCAACAATTTCTAAACCATAACCGATAAGACCGGCACGTTTTGTAGGATTGTTAGTCATCAATCGCATCTTGGTAATTCCGAGATCCCTTATAATCTGCGCTCCTACTCCATAATCCCGTTGATCCATTTCGAAACCCAGTTCAAGGTTTGCTTCCACGGTATCACGACCCATCTCCTGCAATTTATAGGCCTTGAGTTTATTCAGCAACCCGATTCCACGGCCTTCCTGGTTCATATAAACCACAACACCTTTCCCGGTTTCTTCAATCATACGCAAGGCCTGTTGTAACTGAGGTCCGCAATCACACCGGCAGGAACCAAAAATATCGCCGGTGATACACGATGAATGTACACGAACCAGTACCGGTTCATCTTTATTCCAGGTACCTTTCCAGATTGCCAGGTGTTCCTGCCCTGTAGTCAGTTGTTTGTACGCCGATAAATGAAAATCACCGTAAGCGGTAGGCAGGTTAACGGTTACCTCTTTTTGAATAAGGCTTTCCGTTTTTAAACGATATGAAATAAGATCTTCAATTGAAATAATTTTTAGTCCGAACTTATCTGCAATTTTGAAAAGATCGGGCAAACGTGCCATTGTTCCATCTTCATTCATGATTTCAACCAGCACCCCTGAAGGTTCGAAGCCTGCAAGCTGAGCCAGGTCAACTGCTGCCTCCGTGTGTCCCGCCCGTCGCAAAACGCCCCCGTTTTTCGCTTTAAGCGGAAATATATGTCCGGGCCGCCCCAAATCTTCGGGTTTTGTTTCGGGATTAATGAGTGATTTGATGGTTTTGCTACGGTCGCTGGCAGAAATTCCTGTTGTACAGCCATTGCCAAGCAGGTCAACCGATATAGTAAAAGGAGTTTCATTGGAAGAAGTATTCTGAGCCACCATCATTTCCAGTTTCAGATCCTGGCAGCGTGTTTCCGTTATAGATACGCAAATCAAACCACGGCCATGGGTAGCCATAAAATTTACAACTTCAGGAGTAGCATTCCGGGAGGCGGTAATAAAATCACCTTCATTTTCACGGTCAGCGTCATCCACTACAATAATGACCTTCCCGCGACGGATGTCTTCGAGTGCATCTTCAATAGTATCGAGCGATCTTTCTGATGTTTTATTCATGTTTGGGAGTATGCTGGAGGACTTTAAGCTCTGTGCAAATTTACGGAGATTGAATGAATTAGTACTCATTTGAGGGTTTTCCATTGCGGGTTCCTGAATTTTGATCTGCAAATTCAAACTTCTTACAGAGCTTTTCGGGTAGTGCTAAAACCGGGTACCGGGGATAAACCTAACAACCAACTGCTTATTAAAAATTTTGCGGAATTATCTCTCACTAAAAACGTAAATCTCACAATGGTAAGATAGCCGCTACAACTGCAAAAGCAAAGATGGAATCAGGAGTAAATTAGCTGTAACATTTACTTGTTCATCACGGTATAAAACCTCATAACACACACTTGTTAAACAAACACTAGAAAATTAGGTTTTTGGTTAGTTAGGTTGAAATCAGACAAAGGGTAACCCCGTAAGGTTATCACGAGGCTGACTCCAAAAACGATCAAAATAAAATAAAATTGGTTTTGGTTAGTTAGGTTGATTGTCAGGCGGAGTTAACCCCGTAAGGTTTTCCAAACTGTCTGAAAGTGGGTAAAGAAGAAGCCGTGACCCCGTAAGGTCACGGTATTCTTATTTTTAGCAGGTAGTGGAATAATGGTTTATGTGGGATTAACTTTGCCAATTGCTTCCTGGATTACTTTTTCAAGCAGGATTTTTGAATGTTGCATAGAATAATTTTCCACAACGAATTTCAGTCCGTTGTTGCCAATTTCATTCCTTAAGCCATCACTTTCAAGCAAGCTGCAAATTTGATGGGCTATTTCAGGTGCACTTTCACCAACAAGGATATCAACTCCCTGCTTGGCCCCCAGGGGTTCAAAACTAATTGGAGTGGTCACGCAAGGAATTCCCATTGCCATTGCTTCCAGTAACTTATTCTGCAGGCCGGTACCTATTCGCATAGGTGCCACAAAAATTTCTGCCGACCGGTAACTGTCACGTATATCTTTCACCCATCCGGTAACAACAACCTGCCCTGATGAGAGCGAGCGCACTCTTCTGCTTGGGTTAGTTCCGGCTATGCGGACGGAAGCCGATGGAAATTTCTTCCAAACCAGTGGCATAATTTCTTCCACAAGGAAACATGCACCGTCGACATTGGGTGGATAGTTCATATTGCCAACGAAAATAATATCACTTTCCCTCGGTGCAGGCTGTGGATAGTAAAAATATGTATCCACACCGTTAGGAACAACGGATACAGGTTTGTTAGGAGAAACCGCATGCGCATCACGGTCCTGCGAAGAGATAATCATGTGACCGTTAAACCACTCATAACTACTTTCTTCAAACTTTTTAACAAGTTTCAGTTCTCTTACAAATAATGGTTTTAACCACCAGGGAGCGGCTTCCATTCTTTGCGATGTGCCTTTCGAAAAAGCATCCTGGTAGTCAATTATACGGGGAACGGATGTATTGTCCTTTACAAAAAGTGCTGTCCGTATTAACTGGCAATAAATAAGTGCGGGTTGAACCCGTGAAATTATTTCATTGATTTGCGCGTGGTGACGGTTTGAATAAAAATACCCAACCTGGAAAGGTAACGAACGAAACACAGAAGATATGAGATTAATGAAAATTGAAAAATAATTCAGCCGCAATACACTAACAGTAGCACATAACGATTCTATTTTCTCCAGGGAAGCCGGTAATACTTCCTGATCGGATAAAGCAACAAGATGCAATTCATGACCCGAGGCTTTTAGATTAACCAGGTGCTGATAGGCACGAAGCTTATCACCTTTTTCAAGCGGGTACGGAAAACGTGAAAGAATAATAAGGATTTTCATTTACGCATGCTGGCTGTCGGCCGGTTGATGGTTACCCTTACTAATACTGGTATAGAATTCAAGAATGCCGGAGCCTACAATTTTATTTTCATAAACTGTTTCTGCCAGTTTACGCGCCTCCCTGCCTATTGAAAAAGCTAACTCAGGGTCCTTGATGCATTTACTGATGGCATCTAAAAACGCTTCCGGTGAATCGGCAATTAAAATATTCTTGTTGTTTTCGTACTGTATTCCTTCCGCACCAATAGTTGTTGAAACAATAGTTTTTCCCATGGTCATACCTTCAATTATTTTCACCCGCATCCCTCCTCCCGACAATAACGGTACAATCATAATCTGTTTATCAAGGAGATATTTTTTTGCATCATCAATACGGCCTTCAATATGAAGGTTACCGGTGGCGAGGCTGTAAATTTTTTCCGGCATGCTCTTCCCCGCAAGGGAAACCACTGAGTTGGGAAAACGCTGAATAAGTTTTGGATAAACAGTTTCTAAAAACCATTCAACACCTTCAATGTTAGGCAGCCAGTCCATAGATCCCAAATGAACAATTGAAAGGGGCGCATTATAGTTGACGGAATAGGTTTCCGTATCAAGACCGATTGGTGAAACTTTTATGGGAACCGAAGCTCCCAGTTGCAGGTATAATTTTTTGTCTTCCTCCGTAAGAGCAATAATGCCATCGAAATTATTTACGATTTCACGTTCATAATTTTTCAAGCGTGTTGATAATAACTGCAGGTACCATTTACGGATGCTATTTTTTTCAGATGCAGCAAGCCGCTGCCATATCAGGAACTCAACATTATGAGAACGGAGAATAATTTTTGCTTTGGTTTTTTTACGGATTGTATTCAGATAAGGTGTCATAAACAGACTTTCCATCTGTATCACGTCAAACTCCTCACGATCGAGAAGTTGTTCAAGAGTCTGCCTGAAAAGATTTGTGTTGAACCGGCTCACATTATAGGAACTTCCACTAACCAGGTTAAACAGCGCAGGCAAGGGTTTAACAGTTGCATCCAGGTAAACAAACTCCGGATTGAAATCTGAAACAACATCAACAGGAATACCTGCCGGATCAACAAAATGTTTTTTTGTATTGAAGGCAAGAATTTTTACATGGGCCTGTGCTTTTTTCAGCGCTTTGGCCATATTATACATGGCAATTGTTCCGCCATCAGCCGGAGGATAAGGAGAACGCAAACACAACAAGAGTATTCTCATGACTTTTTCTTCCGGAAAATTTTCTTAAACACTAGGTCATAAACTTCAAGGTCAAACAATGCACTGTCGCGGGTTGCTTTGTAAAGCAGAAAAAGACCGACAGGAAGCAAAACAGCCGAGGCAAGCCACATTCCGTAAGAAGGATCGATAACACCTTCGCGACTGAATTTTTCACCCATGATAGAAATGACATGAAAGATGAGGAAAAATATGATTGATACTACTACCGGCATTCCAATACCTCCTTTGCGGATGATTGCGCCTAACGGAGCTCCAATAAGAAACAGAATAAAACATGCAATCGACAATGTAAATTTCCTCTGGTATTCAATGGCAAATCGTGCGATAAGTTTTTCACGCGCATCTGTTTCATCCGCCACACTAACCAGGTATGATTTAATATTTCTCGCCTGACCAAGGGCATTATCATAAACTGCCGCATCTGGTAGTGAGTCAAATGAGGTTTTTAACGATGGAGCTGAACTTGTTTTATAAATCACGCTGTCGCGATAGGTGCTGTAATATGTTTTCAGCGACTGCGACATCTCAATTTGACGCAATGCGAGTTGTTTGTTCAGACTATCCAATGCATCTCCCAGTTGATTAAGATTTAACATCTGGTAATTGTCTTTAAAAAGATCTTCGTTGGTACGGTTCAATTTAAAAGTAGACAAATCGAAACGAATCTGATAGGTCGCAAAAGAAGAACGCAGAAATGGGTTTGTACTAGCTGATGCCGACCGGTTTTGTTGCTGATCTTCGTAAGTATTACCATCGAAAAGGGTAACTACCAGGTATTTTTCATCATCGCTCATAGCCATTTTTCCGCCTTTAGCCATTATCACTTTGTTGTTTCCCTGTTGCGCACTGTGATCATAGATCATCACATTTTTCAGTGTCTGATTGTCGGCTTCCTTTTTCCCGATCTTTATTGAATATCCGTCAATGCCATTATAAAAAACACCTTCCCGAATAGAAAGAGCCGGCTTTTGTTGCCGTACATCATACAGCAATGAACCCATTTTCAGATTTGTGTAAGGCAAAATATTATTTGAAAAATAAAAAGCAAGCATACTTACCAAAACAGCGGTGATCAACATAGGCTGAAGAATTCGCTGCAAGGAAATACCTGCTGACTTGGCAGCTACCAGTTCATAATTTTCGGCCAGGTTACCCAGTGTCATTATCGAGGAAACCAGGATTGCTAATGGCAACGCGAGCGGAACCAGTGTTGCGGAGGCATAGAATAACAATTCACTTATGACATACCATTCAAGTCCTTTTCCTACCAGGTCATCAATATACTTCCATAAAAATTGCATCAGCAATATAAATAACACCACAAAAAATGTGGCAGCGAACGGTCCGAGAAAGGAAATGAGTATGAGTTTTGAGAGCTTCTTCAAAGGATATTATTACCGCCGTTTGCGTATGAACTTGCTTTACCAGGTTACTGGTGGTACTTTTACAGGGATAACGAAATAATCAGCATTTTATGGGCTCTAAAGATACAAAAATTAGCCTTAACCACGATCAGCTGGCCCTTCTTTCGGATACCACTTTTTTCATTCAAAAGCGGCAGGTCACTGAGAGAATCATAGAGATGTTCGGGCAATTGGAGTCGGAATTCGCTTTAATTGTTCAAAAATACGCTTCTGTACTTCCTGAACCTGTCATGCAACGGAGAGGAAAAATTAGCCGGGGTGAAAATTACCGCGGGCTGCCTTATGTTATACTTGATTATCCGGCATACTTTAGTAAAGAGGGTGTATTTGCATTCCGTTCACTGCTTTGGTGGGGACATCCGCTGAGTTTTACTTTTCACCTTTCGGGATGTTATTACGACAAGTACATTGGCACTTTTTTTCCTGCTTTGCCAACATTCGAAAAAGATTTTAAAATCTGCATCAATCATGCGCAATGGGAACATCACCAGGAAGCAACCAATTACATACCCTTACATGAATTTCTTTCAGGGCCGGGATACAGCATGGATTTTTTTCGAGAAAAAAGATTTCTCAAACTTTCAAAAACACTTCCCCTCCAAAATCATGATGCACTTGTAGAATCGGGCGTTGCATTCGTTGAAACTGTACTCAGCAGGATAAATAAAATCCAAACACAATAATCATTCAATGATGCGGCAGTCACATCATTAAATTACTTTTAAAAGCGATGATTTCTCAGGATCCTATAATCTGCTTCAGGTTATGGATCTGTGTCTCCCACAACCGAACCGATTCTTCCTGGTCTTCGGGAACACTAAAGTCAGTAATAACCAGTGCTACATCGGAAGTAAGATCATCGGTGAGAATTTCAAACTCAAAATAATTTTCTTCTTCACCATCAAGCCATTTGAAACGGATCATCTGATTGTCGCGTTTGTGAACCATCTTCGCTACCGATTCGGTGCCCGTCCACTTAAAAGTGTAAACACCATCTTTAACATTCACATCATCGGCAAACCATTCGGCTAAACCGGAAGGAGTACCTAAATAATTGAAAAGAATACGGGGTGAACAGTGCATCTCGAATTCAATATGAAATTTTTCTTTTTTTGCCATTTTTAACATACCCGCTTTTTTTATCTAAACCATGTTTCGTGATTTTCAGGCTCTCAAGATAAAATATATTCCTGAATATACAACAAAGAAAAAAAAAGAAAAAGAATAATAGCGACTTTAGTTCCCATGATCCCGTCTATTAAGTAATCTGATAATTTTATATCTTTAAGTATAGATAACTCAACTGAACAATGAAAAACATTTTCCTCCCTGTATTCCTGCTCGCAGCTGTAGCTTCCATGGGTCAGTCACCGGTTTGGGAGCCTCAATGGAATAAGAAATTTGGAGGCACCGATGAAGACATAATCTCGTCATTCACAATTACTCCCGACAGCACCATTATTATGGGTGGCACCTCATTTTCAGGTATTTCCGGTGATAAATCGCAAGTTAACCATGATACAACTAACACCACCGGTGATTTTTGGGTCATCCGCACTGACTCATCAGGTACAATTTTATGGGAAAAACGATACGGCGGAAGTGAGAATGAAAACCTTGCTGAAACCATAGTCACTGCCGACGGAGGATTTTTGTCGGGAGGGCAGACCTTTTCCGGAATCAGCGGCGATAAAACCCAGCCTAACTGGGATACCACACTAAATTCAAATGATTACTGGATCATTAAGACCGATGGTTCGGGCATCATTCAATGGGATAAACGATATGGTGGTTCATCCTATGAACTTTTCGGGAGTGTAAAGCAGGCAACTGATGGTGGGTTTATCATAACAGGGTCTTCTTTTTCAGGTGCAGATGGTGATAAAACGGAATTGAATCAGGGAGGCTGGGACTATTGGCTCGTCAGAGTTGATGCTGTGGGAAACATACTATGGAACAAAAGATTCGGTGGGCCGGGTAATGATTTTGCAAATAGCGTAGTGCTTACTCAGGACGGTGCCTACCTGGTTGCAGGATATTCCGGGTCCGGAATCGGTGGTGATAAGTCAGAAGCAAATCGTGGCGATACAGATTACTGGATCGTTAAAGTGGATGATTCCGGAAACAAAATCTGGGACAAAACTTTTGGGGGTAACAACAACGACTGGCTGTTTGCATTATCTGCCACTTCTGATGGCGGTTTTGTTGCCGGAGGGCAGTCTTTTTCAGAGGCAACGGGTGATAAATCGGAACCCAATCATGATGCAACAACTTCGGGCAGTGACCGGTGGATTGTTAAAGCCGATGCAAACGGAATCAAGCAGTGGGATAAAACTATTGGTGGGCTGGCTACGGATGATCTGACGCGTATAATTGAAACATCTGATAACGGTTTTTTGCTCAGCGGTGAATCGTATTCCGGTATCGGAGGTGATAAGTCGGAGAACAACCTGGGGCCGGAACAAACATGGGTGGTGAAGACTGACAGCCAGGGAGCTGTTCAGTGGGATAAAACTATTTTCACGTACGGACATGATGAAACGGGAAGTGCAATTCCCTGGGGAGATAAATGTTTCATTGCTGTAAATTTCACCCAGGCTGATACAGGAGGATATAAAACTGAAATTGGATGGGGTAATGGCGATTACTGGATGATAAAACTTTGTGATGAAACGCCATTATCACTGCAGGAATCGGGTCAGCAAAACAATGAATGGGTCGGTTTTCCGAATCCTGTAATCAGCTGGTTTTCGTTACATGCTTCGCAGTCAGAAGGAAGTGTGGCTGTTGAAATTTATGATGTATCCGGAAGGTTAATTTACCAATCCGTTTATGATGAAATCACAACAGGGAAAAGTATACAGATTGATGCAAGTGATTTTCCGCAGGGAATATTGATATGCCGCCTCATTGATACCAGCAAGGTCAGTACAATCCGGGTGATCAAAACGGGTTAAAACAACCCGTGTAATTCAGCATTCACACGGTTCACGATCATGCCCAGGTGTTCCTGGTTTTCTGCAAAATTTATTTCATCAATATCGATAACAAGCATTTTGCCGTGCTCATATGTGGAAATCCATGCTTCGTAGCGCTCGTTAAGCCGACGGAGATAATCAATGCGTATTGAATTCTCATACGCTCTTCCACGCTTTTCAATCTGCTTAACAAGCGAAGGAACTGATCCGCGAAGGTAAATGAGCAAATCAGGAGGCTTAATAAATTCTGCCATAAGCGTAAAAAGTTCCTGGTAATTTTTAAAATCACGTGTTGTCATTAAGCCCATTGCATGAAGATTGGGAGCAAAAATATTTGCATCTTCATAAATAGTGCGATCCTGGATAACGGTTTTACCCGATTTCATAATGTGTGCCACTTGTCCGAAGCGGGAATTCAAAAAGTAAATCTGGAGGTTGAATGACCAGCGCTGCATGTCTTCATAAAAATCATTCAGGTAAGGGTTGTCATCGACATCCTCATAATGGGGCTCCCATTTGAATTGTTTCGAAAGTAAAGTGGTTAAAGTTGTTTTTCCGGATCCGATGTTTCCGGCTACTGCGATATGCATATTTTTGGGTTAAGTCAGGGGGTTAAAAGGGTGCCCTAAATTACAAATTATCCCCGTATAATCAGTAAGTATAGATTTTGAGTAAATTTTGAGTTTTCAGGAAGATACGATTTCCCTCTACCCTGCTATAGTCTCCATCACCATTTTCAGGCAGCAGAAATTTGTCGGTTACCCCGGTACGAATGTCCATTTTCACCATTCCCGTATTTTCTTTATAAAGCATTTCATGTCCTGAAGCCTGAATTCGTGTAAGTGGAATACCCGGAATAGTTTTAAAGTAGGTTCCAAAACGGTCGAAGACCAGTACACCATAGTTGCCGGCGTGCAAAATCACCCAATCACCACTGTCAACAATATACACTGCTTCAATTTCCTCACTTGAAACCTGTCTGAAAGGTGTTCCATCCGAAACAATGGCAAGCTGATCATTGATTTTCCGTATCTGCTTCGCAACCGGATCCACGATCCAGTATCCATCTTCGCGGGATGTTCCTATCACATTTACATAGGGTACTCCCGGGAAAGAAAGGTCAATGGTAGCTTGTGGCGAAAGCGACGCATCCAGGACGATGGCTGTGGAAAATTCCCTGAACACGACCAGTATTTTGAGTGGGTTGGTTGCATCTACAAAACTGATATCACCAAACTCCCGTGTGCTGAACCGCCCTGTTTCAATTCCATCAGTATTGAATTTTGTAACATCACCTTTTGAATAAATATAACAATTTCCCAATGGATCAGTTGTAAAATCGGAGCCTTCGATGGGAATGGTTAACACCAGGTTATAATTCTGTGCAGCAAGAATAAAGCTCACCGGAACACTCAAAAATAATAGTATTATAAATTTCATATTGAAACCTGTGATGAAAATGAAAGCACTTCTTCAACAATTTTACGGTCATTGGATAATCGTGGCACTTTATGTTGGCCTCCCAGTTTCTCTCTGGATTTAAGCCACCGGTAAAATGTATCAGTGGGCATTACTCTCAATACAGGTGGGCGTAATGCCATATCCTTGTATCGCTTGGCTTCATAATCTGAATTAACATTTTTTAATTCCTGATCGAGTGATTGTATAAAAGCTTCCAGATCTTCAGGTGATTTCTCAAATTCAATAAGCCATTCATGTGCACCGCAGGATTCATCCGAATAATAAACCGGGCATGCGGTGTATTCTCTGACAACAGCACCGGTATTACGGCAGCTGTTTGCAATTGCTCGTTCGGTGTTATCAATAATTAATTCTTCGCCGAATGCATTGATGAAATGCGCGGTTCTTCCTGTTATTATAATTCTGAAGGGTGATAGCGAAGTAAACATCACGGTATCGCCGATTTTATACCGCCAGAGACCTGCATTTGTACTGATAACAATTGCATAATTCTCATTGAGTTTTACCTGCTCAAGGGTTAATGTCCGCGGATTATCAGAATGAAAATCCTCCATCGGAATAAATTCATAAAAAATTCCATAATCAAGCATAAGCAGCATTTCCTCCGACTGATTACGATCCTGGATTCCAAAAAATCCTTCCGAGGCATTATATGTTTCATAATAATTCATGGAAGAACTGGGAATCAAACGCTGAAATTGTTCCCGGTACGGTTTAAAATTAACAGCACCATGAATGAACAATTCAAGATTTGGCCATACTTCACTGATGTTTTGCTTACCGGTAACTTCGAGAATGCGATTCAATAAAACCAGTGTCCATGAAGGAACTCCTGAAATATTTGTCACATCCTCCTTGCTGGTGGTCTGTGCCATTCTTTCAATTTTTTCTTCCCATTCATCCATCAGAGCAATGGTCATTTCCGGTGTGCGGAATAATTGGATCCAGAAGGGAAGATTTTGAATGAGGATGGCAGAAAGGTCTCCATAAAAAGAATCGTTTTCAAACGAGTTGATCTCATGACTGCCTCCAAGCGATAATAATTTTCCATTGAACAACCCCGTTTCGGGATGATTGTTGCAATAAATCGATAAAAGATCCTTTCCACCTTTAAAATGACATTCTTCGAGTGCCTCATTGGTAACGGGAATGAATTTACTTTTATCACTTGTTGTGCCCGACGATTTTGCAAACCATTTTACATCACTGCTCCACAGCAAACGCTGCTCACCCTGACGCAACCTGTTAATATATGGCTTGAGGGAATCATAATCCTGTACGGGAACACGTGACTGAAAATCAGCAACGGTTTTTATAGAGGCATAATCATAAAAGCGTCCCCATTCCGAAAAACGACCTGATTGAACAAGTTTCCTGAACCACTCCTCCTGCACTTCCACAGGGTATTTCACAAAGAGCTCAATCTGGTGAATGCGCTGCTTCATGATCCAGGAAAAAATAGAATTAATGATAGGCATAATTATCTCAGTTGTTCAAAAATACGGCAATTTGATTAAAAACACAATAGAAAGCTTCACCTTCCCGGAAACGGAAATTAAAAACATCACCGTTAAACTTTTAACATAGCTTTTTTAGTTGAAAACCAGGCAGCAGTTTCGGTTGCTGAAAGTGCATTAAAGGTCATATTTTTGGTAAGATACCCTTTTCTTCCTGCGCAAATTCCATAGTACATATCATGTAACCCTCCTGTGTGATGGGCATCAGGATTGACTGAAATCATAACGTTTTTAGAAGTTGCATAACGAATCCAGCGCCAGTCGATATCCAGGCGATACGGATGCGCATTCAGTTCGAGAATTACGTTGTTTTCAGCACACGCATCAATCACAGCTTTATGATCAATTGGGTAACCTTCACGTGCCAGCAATAGTCTTCCTGTGGGATGGCCGAGAATAGTGGTATACGGATTTGAAATGGCTTTGAGAAGGCGTTCAGTTGCTTTCTCACTTGTCATTTTCAATCCGGAATGAACGGAAGCAACAACAAAATCAAAATGCCGGAGGATGGCATCCGGGTAATCCAAACTTCCATCATGGAGGATATCGGACTCAATGCCTTTAAAAATTTTAAACGGTGCCATTTCCGTGTTCAGCTGATCAATTTCGATATGCTGTTGCAGGATGCGTTCAACACTTAAGCCATTAGCATAAAAGGCACTCTTGCTGTGATCACATATTCCGAAATATTCATAACCTTCGTCACGGCAGGCTTCAGTCATTTGTTTCAGCGAATGTAGCCCGTCACTGTAGGTTGAATGATTATGAAGACATCCCCGGAGATCTTCAAATTTTACCAGTTCAGGCAATAAGTTTTTTTCAGCAAGCGAAATTTCATCCATTCCTTCGCGTAATTCCGGTTCAATGTATTGCAGACCGAGAAAATCAAATATCTGCTCTTCCTTATCAAAAACTTTATCGTTTACCTGTTCAAAACCGTTACGGTTTTTTAGTTGTTCAATATGTTCTGCACTGCCTGTAGTAAGAAAATGGTATTTATAAAAATCGTTTTCCGTTACAGCTTTTATATTAATTACAACGCCTTCAGCACCAGTGAAAATAAATTCAGCAAACGATGCTGTTGCAGATTGTGCTGGGTCTTTAGAAAGCTGCAACTGAAAGTTTTTAAATAGTTCCAGTGCCTAAAGCTGTGTTAGCACAGATGCAGGATTGTTGTAGGCCACAAGAATTTCAATTTGCTGAAGCAGTTCACATTTCCGCCGAATGGCACCGGTCAGTTCTGCTTTTGAAAACAATCCTGAATTTTTTAATGCTTCCGTTATTTCCTTTGCGGGATGATCAAGTGCGGCAAAATGAAAATATCCTTTTGAGCTGATGCTATATTCAATGGCTTTGCGGATTTGATCCTGGGTTTTGGATCCAAAACCTTTGAGTTCAATCAACCTGTTTTCATTGCAGGCGTATAACAATTCACCGGGCGATTCAACACCGAGTTGTTTCCAGAGTACGGCAACTTTTTTCGGACCGATTCCTTTTATCCGCATCATCTCCACCACTCCACCGGGTGTATCTTTCAGATACGTTTCCAGTTCATCGAGTGTACCGGTTTGCAGAATCTGCAAAATTTTCTGACTGATACTTTTCCCGATACCTTTTATCATTTCCAGTTCGCCGGGAGCAACACTGGTGAGCGGACTTTCAAGCCGGCTAATTACGAAAGCAGCATTCTGGAGTGACTTTAATTTAAACTCGTTCACGTTATGCAATTCCATCAACTTTGCAGTTTCTGAAATGATATCAGCAATATCGCGGTTGCTCAGTTGTTGCATGGGTAATAACAGGATCAGCGTAATTGAAAATCCACAAACGATCTTGCCTGAATTCCCTGCAACGTACTCACCGACCGGTACGATTCAAACAAGTTGTAGTTTGAGCCGAGTTTATGTTTCATCCAACGGGTTTCCATATCGCCGGAAATTTCTTCCATGATCTGCATAAATGGTTCTTTTTGTTCCGGCAATTCAGAAATCCTGTAGTTTTTCAAACCCGCCTTGTCTGCTGCAATTGCAATTGCATCATCAAGTCCTCCAAGCATATCAACGAGCCCGAGTCGCAACGCATCACTTCCTGCCCAAACACGGCCCTGACCGATGGAGTCAACCATGTTAACCGGCATATTTCTTCCATCAGCAACACGTGTTGTAAACGTTGTGTATACACGCTCTACCGACTGTTGAATAATTTGTTTTTCAGGTTCCGACAACGACCTGAATGGTGTACCGAGGTCAGCATATGGGGCTGTTTCATAACCATCAAAAGTGATTCCCAGTTTATTGTTGAATAATTTCTGAACATTAAAAATTACACCAAAAACACCAATAGAGCCGGTTATGGTATTAGGTTGAGCGATGATTGTATCTGCAGCACAACTGATATAATAACCACCGGAGGCAGCTACATCGCCCATCGAAACAATCACCGGTTTTACTTTCCTGCAAAGATCCATTTCACGCCAAATTACTTCTGAAGCCAGTGCATCTCCTCCTGGAGAGTTGACACGAAGTACCACGGCTTTTACTTTTTCATCTTCACGCGCTTTACGGATGGTTTCAGACAATGATTCAGAGCCAATCTCATCAGAATTTCCTTTTCCACTTACAATGTTTCCGGAAGCATAAATTACAGCTATTTTATCGCGGGTAAATTCTTTTTCGTTACCGGGCGCTTTAGTATATTTCTTTATGCTTACCATTTTCAATTCATCACTGGCTGATTTATCGCTCAGACTTTTCAAGTCGGCAAGAAATTGATCTTTGTAACCCGATTTATCAATTAGCTTCAGTCGAACTGCATCCTCTGTTGTCCTGATAAGCATACTGTCGGCAATTGTTTGCAGCTGTGATGCGTCGACCTTCCTGGCAACAGCAATTTTTGAGATGTAATGATTCCATAAAGCATTCATATAGGAAGCAACCTGTTGGCGGTTTTCATCACTCATTTTATCGAGAATAAGTGGCTCAATTGCGCTTTTAAACTTTCCGTGACGTATCACCTGCGGTTCGATCTCCAGTTTTTCGAACATTCCTTTCATGAAGGGAATTTGTGCAGAAAAACCACGGAAGTCAACCACACCTTCCGGATTCATCCAAATCTGATCGGATACACTGGCGAGGTAATAGGAACCCTGGGAGTAATAATCGGAGTATGCATAGATGAACTTTTTACTTTTCTTGAATTCAATTAATGCGTTTCGGATTTCTTCAATTGCAGCAAATCCGCCCTGAAGGCCTGATAAATCCAGGTAAATGCCGCTGATATGGTTATCATCAGCCGCTTTTTCAATATTTTTAAGAATATCGTTCAAACCCGGTTGTGAACCCGATGAGAGCGAGGAAAAATTAAAATTTTCAAATGGGTTTTCTGAACTCCGGTCACGTAAAGGAGCTTTGAATTGCATATGCAAAATGGTGCCACTGCCCACTTTAACCTTTTCATCTGCCGACACCGATGAAATAATTGCTGAAGCTATGATTGCAAAAACTACAAATAGCAGGATAATACTCAGGAATACCCCCAGCATGGAGGCAAACATAAATTTAAAGAATTGTCTCATAAAGGCGTTTTTGAATTGAACATGCAATTATAGTAAAATGCATGGTTAAAAGGTAAAGGTGCTTACTTTTACAGTGTGAAAACTGAAAATAATCATGTGGCCTTAATGCTGGGTGGAAATTTAGGGGATATGCTTCAGAATTTCAGGGAAGCCATTAAACACCTGGTCAAACGAATAGGTCCGGTCAGCCAGTTGTCAAAGGTGTATTTTTCGGAGCCCTGGGGAAACCCTGACCAACCGGTATTCATGAACCAGGCCCTTGTTATGGAAACCTCGTGTTCTCCGGGAGAGTTGCTGGCAGAAATTAAACTGATTGAAAAATTTATGGGGCGGTTTGAAGGCGAAGTGAATGGTCCCCGCCTGATTGATATTGATATTTTGCTGATGGAAGACCGGGTTTATAAGGACGAAAAGTTGGAAATTCCGCATCCCCGCCTCCATCTGAGAAACTTTAACCTCGTACCACTGGCCGAAATAATTCCTTCATGGATCCATCCGGTCATTAAAAAATCAATAGCCGAACTCCGTGATCAATGCAGCGATATCCTTAAAGTTTATGAATATGTTGAACCATTGAATTCCTAAAATCTTAATTATTGAACTCTACTAATATTTCTTTTCTGAGTGATCAATACCGGTATATTGTTATTGAAGGTAATATCGGGGCCGGTAAAACTTCGCTTGCGCAGAAGCTTGCCAATGATGCAGGAGCTTTGCTTGTGCTGGAAGAATTCGCCGAGAATACTTTTCTTCCGCAATTTTATAAAGATCCTCTAAAATATGCTTTTCCTCTGGAGCTTTCATTTCTCGCCGCAAGGTTCAATCAACTGAAGCAACAATTCCATGATTCGGGAAAACAACTCATCATATCAGATTATCATATCCGCAAATCCTTGTTGTTTGCGCAAACCAACCTGGAAAATGAAGAGCTCGCATTGTATCAATCATTTTATGATATCGTGACCGCACAACTTCCGGAGCCCGACCTTGTCATCTACCTTGACAAGGGCATCAGCAAATTAAAAAGCAACATCCGCACCCGTGGCAGGGAATTTGAAAATAATATATCGGAAACCTATTTATCAAACTTGCAGAACGCGTATCATTCACTGCTGCAAAACCAGACCTTTCCAAAGCAGTTAATCATTAATACTGATAACATGGATTTTGTTAACAATGAAAACCACTACAAGTTCATTATCAATCAATTAAACACCCTAAAAGTCTAGGTTGGTTTGTTAATTAAATTTGCCTTTTGATTTTTATATGAGCAAACTATTGTTTATTATTGCAACCTGAGACTGCTATTTTAAATTAAAAAAAACCAAACATGAAACGAAACTTATTATTACTTACTTGTTGCTTTTTATTTATCGGGAATACCTTACTGGCACAGGGTTCCGGCAAGTATGGGCTACCCAGTCCTAAAGATTATGACAAATGGTCGATAGGATTATATTTCGGGCAAACCTTCCTTTCCAGTGATGTAAAAGAAGATCCTGACAACAAAAACGAACTTTTTTCTAACATTCCTTTCGCACCGGGTTTTGGATTAAACATCAATCGCCAGGTTTCTCACTCTGTTGCACTTCGTCTGAGTGGAGGATACGGTACATTTATGGCCGGTCCCAATCCTGAAAAAGTAGGAAACCGTAAATTGCTTAATGGGGAACTTGATGGAAGCGTCATTGAAGGAGCTCTTGAAGGAGTTTATACTTTCGGTAATATCTCTCACCTGAAAAGAAACAAGCGGTTTCACCTATTCACCTCACTTGGGGTAGGGATTTTTAATTTCGATACGGAATTATCCGGAATTAGTGAAAGTACCCTTTTGGATACGTCCATCTCAAGCACTGATGTGGCGTTTATGATTCCAATCAGTTTGGGTTTTAAATACCAGATTAAGAAAATTGACATTTCCCTGAGCTATGATTTCCGGAAAACATTTACCGATTATGTTGATCAGATCCGCAAACCAGAGACAGAATACGACAGCTATGGTTTTGTGAAACTGGGTGTTAATTACACGTTAGGTAAGAAAAACAAGGCTATGGAGTGGATCAACCCAATGGAGGTTGTTTACAATGACATCGCTGATCTGAAAGATAAAGTTGATATCCTTTCAGGTGATAAGGATAAAGATGGTGTATCCGATATGTTCGATAAGGACAATTCAACCGAAGAAGGTTCTAAAGTTTATGGTGACGGTACGTCAATCGATACTGATGGTGATGGAATCGTTGACAGCAAAGACGGCGATCCGTTCAGTTTGAAAAATGCTAAAGTTGATGCTAACGGAGTTGAAATTGATACCGATGGTGACGGAGTTCCCGATAGCCGCGACCTTGAGCCTGCAACTGAAAAAGGAAAGCTGGTTAACTTCCAGGGAACCACTATTGAAATGAACGACACAAAAACAGCTATGGAATTCCTTCCTTCTGTTTATTTCGATGTTAATTCATCAACTATTAAGCAGGTATATAAAGACCGTATCCTGATTGTTGCCCGCGCTCTTAAATCAAATCCTGATCTGAAAGTAATGGTAACAGGAAATACGGATTATACGGCCGGTGATGCTTACAATGAAAAACTTGGTCTGAAGCGTGCCGATGCCATCAAAGATCATCTTGTTAAAGTTTATGGAATTGATGCAGCCCGTATCAGTACTGAATCAAAAGGTGAAAAAGATCCAATGGC
>JBBQQQ010000008.1:0-163485 GCA_038215705.1 Bacteroidia bacterium | reverse complement strand
ACGAACAATAAATTTCCACTACTGTCGCAGATGTTGGATACGGCTCTTCTAAATTCCATCTCTCGTGTTAAATACGAAATCACGGGTGTGCCTGAAATGAAGTTCATATCGATTCCACCCAAAGGCAAAGTGGCCATACTTCCACCTTTTCCCATCATCCATAAATTGTTAATTCCTTGAGAAAATAAGATAGTGGGGAGCATTAATAGAATAAGCCATAATTTTACAATCCTAGCCATATTATTAGCGAATAATTACCAGTTTGCCATTCAGTTGAAATTCATTATTAGAATTAACACTATAATGGTAAACGCCTGGAGTTAAATGTTTGGTAGGAAAATTTATCCTGGTTGTTTCTGAATTCAGAGGTAATTTTAATTGCAACTTTCCAACCGAATTAAACAGTAACAACTCAGCATTTGATCCCTCAGGTAATTCATATATCAGGGTGACACTGCTATTTGCAGGATTGGGATATAAGTTGGCAGTTGGTTTTTTTGGTGACTGTCTGAGAACAATGCCCGCCTGCAAACAAATATTCACATCATCGTAAACATAATTGTCACTGATTAAGGACAGAATGGCCCGTGCCCGAAATACAGCATTGCCTCCTGCCAAGGGACACTGTCCGGCAATAAATTCCAATTGGTCAATGGCATCCTGGCTGAACACTGTTTGTTCCTGACCTAATACAGAAAGATATATTTCATTTACTAACTGTTCATTTTCTTCTATGGTCTCTGAAGAGTAAATAGACTCATTAACCATTCTTATGTTGTCTGCTGTAAGTACCAATGAACTGTCGGCAATGTTAAATACATTACGGTTGTAGGTCATAAGGGACTCCATGTTAAGTCTGATATTCTGAATATTCAACAAGTAAGCTGAAGGATCGGCACCGGCATCCAGAGCCTGTCGATACAGTTCCATTTGTTCAGCCAGCAAAGCCATTTGAACATCGAGTGTAATCCTGTTCTGATTCAAATTGTTAATTATCGATTGATCGAGCTGCATGATCTCATACTGTTCGCCGTTCAATTGCTCCAATTGTGCCGTTACGGAAGCTTCCATCTCATTATAGAAATCTTCAAAAAGGGTTATGGATAGCAGTGTTGAATCTGTCAGGAGCTTTCGGTACAGTTCTCTTTTCAACCGCCATAAGGTTTCCACAGTATATGGAGCATTTTCAATGCTGTCGCGTGCAATGCGTTCGTGAATGACTATGTCAATAGGGCATCCGGGACATGGAGGAAACTGATCGCAGTAATGATCGTTATTTACTAAGCAATGGAATGTTAAATTGTCAATAAAGTCATCTTCAAATTCAAACCAGTCAAATGGATCATGACCATATGGATTAGTTGTAGATGTAGCAGGCTTATAAGTTTTACCAGTTGGGGCACTGGGATTTATGTCGTCATAGTAATTAGGAAAGAATTGTGCCATAACCGGGTTATCATTAAATGCACCCCAAGTAAGGTTCAAAGGATTAATAAGCCAAAGGTTGCCTTTCCTGTCTTGTCCGTTGGTAACGCCCTGGTTATAAAATAATCCCAAGTTGTGGTTATTAAATTCATTTCCTTGTATCAAAACATTCAGTCCGGCATCACCCACCATGCGTATGCCATTCATGGTTCCGTCAACAATGTTGCAGGATATCACCTGATCGCTTCCCAGCACGTTGGTGATAGCCGATTGATGAATGCGTGCGCTGAAATTGTCGGAGCCTTCCACTACATTGCAACTAATTTCGGTATTGTTACTGCCGTTTACAATGATACCGTTAATATTAACCAGGTTATCATTCATAAAAAGATCATTCTCAGTGACAAAATAATCAGCTGTACTGGTCAGGTTAATTCCGTTAGTGGCGTTATTGGCTCCAGCGTTGTAAAATATTGTATTGTTATGAATTCTGGAATCGTTGTTTGCGCCGGTCTGCTCAAACGATTGTATTGCGCTTATACCACGGAAATTACCTGAAACAAACTCGCCAAAATGGATTTCATTGTCGCTTACCCACAAATGGTCTGCATTGTCGTTAAATCTGAGGTCGATAGCGGTGCTTCGCGATTCAATTTTATTGCCGGTAATATCCATTGTAAGATTGCTCCCAAAATTGGTTCGGTAACCTGTTAACATTCCGGACATGTAGTTTTGTCGGGAGTCTACATTCATTCGATCGGTAAACAGGCCGAATCTGCAATTATCAAACGAGGGCTGCCCGTTCATACCGAATCCCCGCTGTCTGAGGACATTTCCAGTTCGGCCTAGTGCGTAGATACCACTACCGTTATAACTTGTATTTGCAGCCATGGAATTCGTTGTGCTATTATAATGAGTATCAGCTAAAATATCCTTAAAGGTACAATTTGTAACTGAAATGGTGGTTTTGACTGTGATAATTCCATTGCTCATATCATAAAACCGGTTAGGAGCATATATTGACCCCAAGTCCAAGTAGGCATCATAAGCAAAAATCCCCGATAGTGATTTTGTGCCGGGAGAAGTTAACTGATTCAAGTAGGTTGGTCTGATAGTTCCATGAGTGGCAAATTCGCAGCTGCGAATATCTGTAGCAATCGAATTCAGACCCGTTAACTGGAGAATACGCGCAAACTGACCCACTGATTCCGCAGGACGAGACATTTAGACTAATGTTTGACTAAGTAAAAAAAGAACTGCCGACAAGAGGCACTTAAAGATTAACTTATATATTATTGATATAAAAGGTATAAGACACAAAAAAGCCCCTCATTTCTGAGAGGCTTAACGTTGTCCGACAAGGGCTCGAACCTTGAACGACAGAACCAAAATCTGCTGTGTTACCATTACACCATCGGACAATGCACCCTAAAGTGTAGTTTTTGCTCTCACTTCCTGGAAAGGATCCCTTTCGGAATCGGGACTGCAAAAGTATAAAAAAGTTAAAAAGTTACAACGTAATGCGTTTCTTTTATCCGGGTATCTTCAATTATATAGTTTATAAATTTGATAATCAGATGTATGAATATCAGAACTCCGGAGTTAATATTGCCTTTTTTTTAAATGCATCCCTTTTGTCCTTTCGTTTGAGTGTTATTTCCTCCACCCGCTACAACATCTGCCAACCGTCTACCGCCAACTACCAACTACCAACTACCCACTGCCAACTGCCCACCGCCCACCACATTTTTCTACCTCCCCCCGCTGCCTACTGCCTACTTTTTTTTATCTTCGCCAAATTCAATTTGAACCCTTTAGAATGAAAAACTATAACAGGATCAATAACTTAACCGGTTGGATTGCCTTTGCCATTGCCGCTTTTGTCTACCTTTCCACCATCGAACCCACCGGAAGTTTCTGGGATTGTGGTGAGTTCATCGCTGCAGCCTATAAATTGCAGGTAGGACACCCTCCCGGAGCATCGCTGTTCCTGCTGATTGGTCGGGTATTTACCATGTTTGCCGGCGGCGATGTAAAACTGGTTCCGATTATGGTGAATGTCATGTCTGCACTCGCCTCGGCTGTTACGATTCTCTTCCTGTTCTGGTCTATCACCCACATTGCACGCAAATTGGTTAAAGTTGCCGATGATCAGCTAACAACCGGTCACTATGTGATGATCATGGGTAGCGCTTTTGTTGGTGCAGTTACATACACTTTCTCCGATTCATTCTGGTTCTCTGCTGTTGAAGGCGAGGTATATGCCATGTCATCGATGTTTACCGCCATTGTGTTCTGGGCCATGCTGAAATGGGAACATCATGCCAACGAACGCCACGCCGATCGCTGGCTGATCCTTATCGCTTATTTGATGGGACTATCAATCGGTGTTCACTTACTCAACCTCTTAACGATTCCTGCTCTTGCATATATTTATTATTTCAAAAAATATAAAATTACAACCGGCGGTTTGGTGAAGACCGGTATCATGGGTGTTGCAATCCTTGGAATTGTCCAGTACGTGATTATTCAGGGGTTTGTAAAAATCGGTGCGCATTTCGATCTCTTTTTTGTGAATACGCTTGGACTTCCTTTCTGGACCGGCTTCCTTTTCTTCGTGCTGATTATCATTACCGGAATTGTTTTTGGATTGAAATATACAGAAGCGAAAAACAAACCAATCTGGAATACTGCAGTACTTTGCTTTGCGTTTATCATTCTCGGGTATTCTTCATATGCGCAGGTCGTTATACGCTCGCTGGCTAACCCGCCGATGGATGAAAATAATCCGGAAAACGCCTTCGCATTACTGAGTTATCTCAACCGTGAACAATACGGTGATCGTCCGCTGCTTTACGGACAATATTATAATGCCAAACTGATCGATCAAAAAGAAGGTTCCATGGCTTATGCGGCTATGAATGGAAAGTATGTAGCCACCAGTCCGAAAATTGAACCGGTTTACGATCCGAAAGCTTCTACGGTATTCCCGCGTATGCACAGTAACCAGGAAAATCATGTTTCAGCTTATAAAGAATGGACCGGTATTAAAACTGAGCGCACACCAACGATGGGAGAGAATCTCGACTTCTTTGTCTCCTATCAGCTGGGACATATGTTCTGGAGATATTTCATGTGGAATTTCGCCGGCAGGCAAAATGATTTGCAGGGACATGGAGGAATCAACAAAGGAAACTGGCTGAGTGGTATCAAACCCATCGATGCCATGCGCCTCGGGCCACAGGATGAACTTCCTGAAAGCATGACGTGGAATAAGGCGATGAATACGTATTACATGCTTCCGCTTATTTTAGGACTCATCGGACTGATTTATCACTTTAAGAAAAGTCAGCATGATGGTGCAGTGGTAATGCTGCTTTTCTTTTTCACCGGGATTGCAATTGTTATTTATCTGAATCAAACACCGTATCAGCCAAGGGAGCGTGATTATGCCTATTCCGGATCGTTCTATGCCTTCAGCATCTGGATCGGTCTGGGCGTTATGGCTCTTGCCGACTGGCTTTCGCGGAAAACAAAACCCATGGTGGCAGGGGTAACGGCTACGGCTATATGTTTTGCTGCCGTTCCCGTTGTGATGGCTAAAGAAAACTGGAACGATCATAACCGTTCAGACCGTTATACATCACGTGATTTCGCTTACAATTACCTTAATTCATGTGCCCCGAACGCAATTATATTTACCAACGGTGATAATGATACATTCCCGTTATGGTACATCCAGGAGGTGGAGGGTGTGCGGACTGATGTTCGTGTTGTAAATTTGAGCCTTCTTAACACCGACTGGTACATCGAGCAAATGCGTCATAAGGCGTATGATTCGGAACCTGTGCCTTTTTCTCTCACTTACGAAAAAATCATCCAGGGTACGCGTGACTATGTGCCGTTTTACGACCGTACATTACCGGGCTATACGGATCTGAAACAGATTGTTGAATTTATCGGCAGTGATGATCCCGGTGCAAAAGCGATGACGCAGGGAGGAAGCAACATTAATTATTATCCTACCAAAAAATTCAGTATACCCGTAGATGCTGCTAAAGTGGTAGAGAATGGAACTGTTGCTCCTGAAGATGCAGGAAAAATTGTGAACAGGGTTGAGTTTGAAATCAGCAAGAATTACATCACCAAAGCTGAAATCATGATACTCGATCTGCTTGCACATAACAACTGGAAACGACCCGTTTATTTTGCGGTTACTGTAGGTTCTGAAAGTTATATGAACCTGGAAGATTATTTCCAGCTCGAAGGTCTCGCATACCGTTTGGTTCCTATCAAGAGTGAACGTCAGCCTGATGGTCAGACCGGAAGAGTGAATACAAAGGACATGTACGATAATATGGTGAATGATTTTCTGTGGGGAAATATGAATGATCCGGGCGTGTATCTCGATCAGAACAACCTCAATATGACCATGAACCTGCGTAATAATTTCAGCAGGCTGGCCGAAACTTTACTGAATGAAGGCAAACGCGATTCGGCACTAACGGTACTGGATAAGTGTTTAGAGACCATGCCCGACAAAACCGTTCCGTACAATATCATGATGATCCGCATAATTGAAATATATTATGCCGTTGCCTTGAATAACAATCAGCCGCAGGTTGATCCTGCTACGGGAATGGTTATCAATGCCGGTATGGAACTTTCCGATACCAAATCGAAAACTGCAATGGAAACCGGTAACCAGGTATTAAAACGCCTTGCCGATATTTATGAAGATGATATCGAATATTACCTTTCTTTAAAAGGTACTAAATATTCAAAACTTGTAGAGCGCGATCTCGGACAGGGTATCGCAGTGATGCAGGAACTGACACGGCTGGCTAAAAATTCGGGTCAGGATGCATTAGCTAAGGAATTGGAAAACCGGTTTAAGGCCATCGAGCAAAAATATTATTCACAATAACACTTAAGGCTCCGAAAGGGGCCTTATTTTATAATCATGTTCACACCGGTACGGCCTCCTTATTTACTGCGGCGTTATTATAACCGGTTTACCTGGAGCATTCCGGGTGCAGACCGCAAAGTATACCTGACTTTCGATGATGGACCGGTTACGGGCGTTACTGAGTTTGTGCTCGATACATTGGATGAATTCAAAGTGAAAGCAACTTTTTTTTGTATCGGATCGAACGTTAAAAAAAATCCGGAATTATATCAGCGTATTTTGCAGGAAGGTCACAAAACAGGTAATCATACTTTTCTTCATAAAAACGGATGGCTTACTAACGCCGATGACTATGTGAAGGATGTTGATGAAGCTGCAAGGCATATTTCATCTGGTTTGTTCAGGCCCCCTTACGGGAGAATAAAAAAGGCACAGGCGGAATTGCTGTTGCCTCATTACAGGATCATTATGTGGGATGTACTGAGTTATGATTTTTCTCCTGCCGTGAATCCTGCACAGTGCCTTAAGAATGTTATTACGCATACCCGACCGGGCTCAGTTATTGTCTTTCATGATAGCCGGAAAGCATTCCGGAACGTAAAACAGGTCCTGCCCGGTTATCTTGATTTTCTTTTGCGAAATGATTATGTACCGGAAATTATTCCGTAAAGTGTTAAAAAATTATTTCATCCAGTTGTATGTCGTGCGCTTCACGAGGAATTTTTTCAATGACCTGGAAGGGATAACACGCGCCCACTTTCCAGGCTATAGTGTGATCAGCTAAAAATTTATCATAATAACCTGCCCCATATCCCAGCCTGTAACCTTTATTGTCAAAAGCGAGTCCCGGCACAAGTATCATATCGTACGTGCCGAAATATTCCTCACTGTTTTTCGGGTGGGATGTTCCGTAAATTCCGGGTTCCAGATCATTAAGTGAACGTAGTACGAGATTACGCAGATTGCGTTTAGGAAGTGACTGGGGAGCAACAACAGTGATGCCCGAATCAAGCAGGAATTGTATTAACGGGAAAAGATTAATCTCACTTCCCATAGGAAGATAGGTGTGAAGTACATGCACCTTTTTTGCAGCAATCGCAGCTTTTAATTTTTCAATGAGATGTTCATCAAGCAAGTATTTCACATTCATATCCAATTGGTCACGCTCATGTAAAATTAATTGACGGAGTTTTTTCTTTTCTTCAGTTGTTGACATGTAACGAATTAACGCCAGCCCGACTGAATAGGCGGGAATCCTGCGGTACGAATGTAACGAATTTATTATTAGATTCGTAGGGCGAAGCCCATTCCTGCCTGACATTTTTGTGTGAATTATCATTCAGTTAAAAATGACCTTCACCATAAATGGTCATAACGAATATTTGCGGCAGGCAGGCGTGATTCGTTACATTTAAATTAATTCGGACAAATTTGTCCTTTATTATAAATTTTGTTGTATCTTTGCAGCAAATAAAAGATAAGAATGTTTTCAAGGGCTTGTGAATACGGTATTAGGGCTACAATTTATATTGCCGGGGAATCGCTTGAAGGAAGGCGCGTGAGTTTGAAAGCCATTGCTTCTGAAATTGATTCGCCGGAAGCCTTTACCGCTAAAGTGCTGCAACTTCTGGCGCGGAATGAAATTATTGAATCCGTAAAAGGTCCTTCGGGAGGATTTGAAATTTCGAGAAAGAACATGGAAAAAATTAAACTAAGCCGGATTGTTTCAGCTATAGACGGTGATTCGGTATATACCCGTTGCGGACTGGGTTTGAAAACCTGTTCGGAAAAACATCCCTGCCCGGTTCATTTTAAGTTCATGGACATCCGCGAATCACTTCGCACAATGCTGGAGACTACCAGTATTTATGAATTGTCGCTGGGGTTAAATGAAGGAGTTGGATTTCTGAAAAAGTAGAAAATTTATTATTCATAACAACTAAATAAAATAAAAATATGATTGCTACAGAACATAAAACTATTGGTGAAATCGTAGCCGATGATTACCGTGCCGCTGCAATATTTGAAAATTTCGGAATTGATTTCTGCTGTAAAGGAAACAGGACAATTGAAGCCGCATGTGCTTCTAAAGATGTAAATCCGGGTGTAGTGCGTGATACGCTGGACAAGCTATCCGATTCAAACCAGGCAACTGCATTTCCGGATTTTGCTTCCTGGCCATCTGACTTGCTTGCTGATTACATTGAAAAAAAACATCACCGTTACATTACAGAAACCACGCCGGTGCTTCAGCAATTCCTCGACAAACTTTGCAGTGTTCATGGTCATCGTCATCCTGAATTGCTTGAGATAGCCCGCGAGTTCAATGCATCGGCAGGCGAACTGGCCATGCACATGAAAAAAGAGGAATTGATTTTATTCCCTTACGTACGGCGTATGGTAACTGCGCTGAATAGTAATGGCAAAATGGATCCGGCTCATTTCGGTTCTGTTGCAACTCCGGTTAAGGTTCTGATGGATGAACATACTATGGAGGGGGATCGTTTCAGCAAAATTTCGGAACTTAGCGATAATTATACTCCGCCTGCTGATGGCTGCACGACTTACAAGGTTGCATTTCAGATGCTGCGCGATTTCGAAAAAGATTTACACCTTCACATTCACCTCGAGAATAACCTGTTGTTTCCTCAAGCTGAGGCTATGGAGCAAAAATTGAAAGCATGACAACTCCGATAAGGCGCCACGAATCATTACAGTTCCTGAGCCGCGAACATCACCAGGGACTTTTACTCAGTTGGAAAATCCGTAAGGGCATCTCCGGAAGGATCGACAGCGAACGCATAAAAAATTATATCACGTGGTTTTATGAAGAACATCTCGTTCCTCATTTCCAGGTGGAAGAATCGCATGTCTTTACGGTGCTTGGCAACAATCATCCGCTGGTAATCCAGGCGCTTGCTGAACATAGGAATCTTGAAAAGTTGATAACAGGAGACCTGAAGGAAACAATCACTCTCCAGGAAATCGCCGATGCATTGGAACAGCATATCCGTTTCGAAGAACGAACCCTGTTCAACGAAATTGAAAAAGTTGTTACTCCTGAACAGCTTCGCTCAATAAATGAACTTCACGCAGAAGCACCGTTCTGTGAAAATGAAAAAGATAAATTCTGGTTATAAATGTAACGAATGTAACGAATTAACGAATCCTGCGGTACGAATCTACGAATGTAACGAATTAATTATTCGATTTGATTCGTTACATTTTTTATTACATTTCAATATTAAGAACCCTTTTTCTACTCACATACTCTCTCCCAAAAACTATAAGTAGTCCTAATTTACATTCAAAAACTTTTAGATATTCTTCTGTCTGTTTAAAATCTTTATACTTTATCCGGGACCCACATTTAATTTCTACTACAATTTTATTATCAACAAGAAAATCACAAAACCTTTTACGAATATGTATTCCGCAATATTCTAAAGGTATATAATGTTGTTCGTTAAACGACATTTTTCTGTTTTCAAACTCTTTTGCAAGCGCTAACTGATAATCTTTTTCAGCCAAACCTCCACCCAAAATATTATGAACTTTAAAAGCACAATTTACAATTTGATAAGAGAGCTCAGGATAAATTAAATCCTTCCTTTTAAGTGTAATCATAGAGAAAAATTTTAAAAAAAATTAATGAAAAATAATTATTACAAAAATACAATATATTTCTTAAAAAACAATTGAGTCACATATGTAACGAATTAACGCCTGCCCGACTGAATAGGCGGGAATCCTGCGGTACGAATCGAATGTAACGAATTAATTATTAGATTCGTAGGGTGACGCTCATTCGATTAGTTACATTGCGGCAGGCAGGAGTCATTCGTTACATTCGTAGATCCGTAGGGCGAAGCCCATTCCTGCCTGACATTTTTGTGTGAATTATCTTTCAGTTAAAAATGACCTTCACCATAAATGGTCATAACGAATATTTGCGGCAGGCAGGCGTTATTCGTTACATCCGTAGATCCGTAGGGCGAAGCCCATTCGTTATTCGTTACATTAAATTAAATTGCTCCGCAGCCATATCACAAACAGCAGTACCAATTGCCAATGATGCAGTTGCAGCAGGTGAGGGAGCATTCAAAACATGCAGTGCATTTCCATGACGTTCAATTTTAAAATCATCAATCATTTCGCCATCCGGATCCAGTGCCATTGCACGTACTCCCGCACGACCCGGAACAAGATCATCCATTTCAAGGGAAGGAATTAATTTACGGAGCCTGTTTAAAAACATCCGCTTTGAAAAGGCACGTTTATATTCATCAAGTCCAAAGCGCCAGTGTTTATAAAATAATTTCCACGTCCCCTGGTAGGTCAGCGCTTCAACAGTGTCTTTCAAATCGAAATCTGTTTTTCCATATCCTTCACGTTTAAAAGTGAACACCGCGTTTGGTCCGCATTCAACACCACCCTGAATCATTCGTGTAAAATGCACACCTAAAAATGGAAACTGCGGATTGGGTACAGGATAAATCAGGTGTTTTACTTTATTAATTCCCTTATCCGACAAATCATAATAATCACCACGGAAACCGACGATCTGCATCCCGGGATCAACGCCTTCTTTTTTTGCAATCCGGTCACACTGCAGACCCGTGCAGCTGATAATAAATCTTCCACTAAAATTTCCGCGTGGTGTGATCACCGAGGTGGCATCCTGTTTTTTATCGAACGCCGTTACCTCATATCCCGTAAGGACTCTACTTCCCGGAAAACGGTTTTCAATTAATTCAACATATTTCCTGGCCACAACCGCATAATCGATTATTCCTGTGCACGGAACGGCTATCCCTTCAATACCGTTACAAAAAGGCTCAATCTCCCGAATCTCTTCTGACGTGATTTTGCGAACACCTTCAACTCCATTTAGCAATCCATTGTTGAAAACCCGGTTAAGATGGGGTAGTTCCGCCTCATTAGTGGCAACTACAATCTTACCACAGATATCATGGGGTATTTTATGCTCTGTAGCAAATTGTACCAACTCCCGGCGGCCATCCACACAATTTTTTGCCTTGTAACTTCCGGGCTTATAGTATAAACCTGAATGAATTACCCCTGAATTATGACCTGTTTGATGGGCGGCAACCTGCTGCTCTTTTTCGATTACAAGTACTTTTAGGTAAGGAAACCGGATGTTTATTTTGTAGGCGCTGGCAAGTCCAACTATTCCGCCCCCTATAACAATCACATCGTATTGATTGTTAGTAAATTGATCATTATTCATACGTAAATATCTGTCTGAATCATTCGCTTATCCCGAAAGGGAATTCCGGAAACGAGGTAAAAGTAACCAAATTGCCAATGGGCGGCACAAACTATGCTCTATGAAAACGCCCGATTATCTTAACAAAAACTTGTTCAAAACTCTGGGAATAGCAGTATCTTTAAGCTTTGACCCGGGGCAGTTACGCCCTAAATTTGCCAGAATGCTGAAATTCACATTTAGAAGTTATATCGTTGCTTGTGCTTTTGTATTATTTACCGGATCTTCCCTCGCAGGCGGCTTCCAGTTAAACATGCTAAGCATGAAAGCCACCTCTATGGCCGGTGCTTTTACCGGTTTCGGCTCCGATCCCTCTGCGGCTTTTTTTAACCCCGGAGCCATGACCTTCCAGGAATATTCGCAGTTGTCGCTGGGTGCGTCATTTATGATGTCATCCACTTCTTACCTGAGTCCTTTTACAGGAAACACTAACATGGATGAGGGTCTCATGATCCCCATGCACTTATACGGCAATGGTAAACTCAATGAAACCACATCGATTGGAATCAGTGTGAATACGCCGTTTAATTTGCACACAACCTGGGATGACAACTGGACAGGCCGGTTTATTGCACGCGAAACACAGATTCGGGCAACGTACATACAGCCAACAGTTTCTTTTCAGTTTGCTGAAAAATTTGGTATCGGCGGTGGTCCGGTAATCGCATTGGGAAAAACGTACATCACCAAAGCATTGCCCTATTCTTCTTCCGGCGGTGAGGTAGGAATGGAACTCGACGGAAATTCGACAGGATTCGGATTTAATATTGGAGTTTTTTACAAACACAATGAAGATCTTACTCTCGGACTTGATTATCGTTCCGCCGTAAAAATGAAAGTTAAAGATGGAGAAGCATCATTTTCCAATGTGCCCTCATCGTTAGGTGCGTTGTTTGCCTCTGGAAAGTTTGAAACAGAATATACATTGCCTTCTGTAATATCAGCCGGCGCAGCTTACAAACTCACCCGGGAACTTACAATATGCCTGGATATAAATTATACCACATGGAAATCATTCGATACACTTGAATTCAATTTTGAGAATAATAGCGTACTGAATTTCGGAAGTGGAAAATTTTATGATAATGCTTTTGCAATCCGTGTGGGTGCGCAATATGAACTCAGTGAGCGGATTGATGTGAGAGGCGGAGTTTCGTTTGACTCTTCTCCTGTTTCTGATGAACACGTTTCTCCTGAAAATCCCGACAATGACCGGTACATGTTTGCAGTTGGCGGCAGTATTAAATTTGGTGAAAATGTAAGTGTCGACCTGGCATATATGCTGCAGAATATTAAAGAGCGCGAAGTATTGAACAGTGAAACAAATTTTGGAGGGAATTATAAAAGCCTGGTAAATGTTTTTGGCATCACATTAAATTATCAATTCTGACAATGATAGTGTTTAAAAAATATTCTCTCCTGCTTGCTATGAGTGTTGCCGGTATGATTACTACTTCCTGTCAGACCGAGTTTGATGATATTAAATACAACAACGGCGATGCCAATTTTTCCAGAGTTGTTGCTGTGGGTGGATCGCATCTGGCAGGTTACAGTGATCGGGCACTTTATCTCGAAGCGCAATCGAATTCGATACCAGCAATTTTGGCAACACGTTTTGCATTTGTTGAAGGTGGTGCTTTTACACAACCGCTTGTTAAACCTGGAATTGGAATCGGAATTAACGGGAATGCGAAGTATGAATTAAAAAATATTATTAATCCCTGTCTCCCCGGTACAATAGTATCAGCCCAACCTGTTGCTCCATCCGGTGATATCACCAACTATAATTGGTTAGGCAGTTTTGTCAGATATAACAACCTTGCCGTTCCCAATACCCGCGTCAGTGATCTTACTAACCAGTCGTATGGCGATCCCAGTCCGTTTTTAGGAAATCCATTGTATGCACGGTTCGCAAGTCAGCCCGGTACTTCAACAATTTCGGGAGATGCACTCCTGTTGAATCCTACTTTTGTGATGATATGGATGGGTATGGAAGATGTATACAATTATGCACGCACCGGCGGAGAAGAGGGTAATGATTCAATAACCGATCCTGCAAAGTTCAGCATCAAATATGAAAACCTGCTTAATGAAATGACCTCACTGGATGCTGATGGTGTGGTAATGAATATACCCGGTCCTGCCAGTATGCCTTTCTTTACGGAAGTTGCTTATAACGGCCTTCTGCTAAATCCTGCTCAGGCGGCTAATTTGAATGCACTGTATGCCATTGTTGATTCCACTATAACCTTTACTGCAGGTGCTAATCCTTATATTATTTCTGATCCTTCATTATCAACAGGAAGAAGACCGATTAAAAAAGGAGAATTTATTTTAATGAGCGTTTCACTTGATTCTATAAATTGCCAGGGCTGGGGAACTACAGTTCCGATTCCTGAACGGTATGTACTCAATTCTGATGAAGTTGCTGATGTAAACGCAGCAATAAACGCCTACAATGCCATCATCACTACCAATGCAGCTATTAACGGACTTGCCTTGGTAAATATGAATGCTTTTTACACTACTCTTGGTAATAATAAATTGTTTAACGGTGTTAATTACTCTTCTGAATATTTATATGGCGGGGCTTTTTCAACGGATGGGTATCATCCGTCGCAACGCGGAAATGCTTTGCTGGCCAACGAAATTATTTCAACCATCAATCGGGTTTACAGCTCAAAAATTCCCCTTGCCGATGTGAATTCCTATTCCGGCATTGAATTTCCCTGAAAAGGTTGTTTTTCAAGATGGTGAGGAGTAAACAATCACCGTCAACTTCTCCTGATTTTCCTCAATAATTGGTACCTTTGCAGGCTACCTGTCAGTTTTTATATAATGGACAACTATTCATATTTAGGAAATGCTGATCCTTCAGCTATTGAAGACCTTTACCAGCAATTTCGTTCAGAGCCCGATGCACTTGAAGACGGCTGGAGGAAATTTTTTGAAGGATTTGATTTTGCGCGAACCGATTTTAAATCGAATGGTTCGCAAGTGCCTGAAGCAGTCATAAAAGAATTTAATGTACTCGCATTGATTAATGGCTACCGCACGCGCGGACATTTATTCACACGTACCAATCCGGTCAGGGAGCGACGCAAATATTATCCTACCAATGACATTGAAAATTTCGGCCTCACCGCTTCCGATCTCGAACAGGTTTTTGTAGCCGGGAATGATATCGGGATTGGCCCTGCGAAACTGAAAGATATTATAGCTCATCTTGAACAGACCTATTGTCAGTCGGTAGGAGCAGAGTATAAATACATTCGCACTCCGGAAATTATAAAGTGGCTCGAACAAAAAATGGAGAGCACACGAAATGCTCCTGCATTTGATATTTCGCAAAAGCGACGTATGCTCGTTAAACTGAATGAAGCACTTGCATTTGAAAATTTCCTGCATGTAAAATTTGCAGGTCAGAAACGTTTTTCGCTTGAAGGTGCTGAATCACTTATTCCGGCCTTGGATGCGGTCATCGAATCAGGTGCAGAACTTGGAATCAAAGAATTTGTTATCGGTATGGCACATCGCGGCCGACTGAATATTCTTGCAAATATCCTGAATAAAACTTATGAAGATATTTTTACTGAGTTTGAAGGAAAAGAATTTGAAGATAATGCTTTCGATGGTGATGTTAAATACCATCTTGGTTTTTCCGGAAACGTAGAAACCGCAAAAGGTAAAAAAGTTCACCTCAGCCTTACGCCGAATCCTTCTCACCTGGAGGCTGTTGATCCTGTTGTGCAGGGGATTGTAAGAGCTAAGATTGATAATACCGAAGGAGGTACCATTGATCATATTGCTCCTGTTTTAATTCATGGCGATGCCGCAATAGCAGCACAGGGCGTTGTGTACGAGGTAATACAGATGTCGCAACTTAAAGGCTATGGTACAGGCGGAACCATTCATATTGTGGTAAACAACCAGATTGGTTTTACCACCAATTACATGGATGCACGTTCTTCGACCTATTGCACGGATGTTGCTAAAGTAACTTTGTCGCCGGTGTTTCATGTGAATGGCGATGATGTGGAAGCCCTCGTATATACCATACAGTTAGCCATGGAGTACAGGCAGAAATTTCACCGTGATGTTTTTATTGATCTATTGTGTTACCGCAAGTTTGGCCACAATGAAGGTGATGAACCCCGCTTTACGCAACCGTTATTGTATAAAGCAATTGCCTCGCACCCGAATGCACGCGAAATTTATAATGAAAAATTATTGTCGCAGGGAGTGATTGAAGCAACCCTTGCCAGGGAAATGGAAGCAACCTTTAAAAAAATGCTTCAGGAACAGCTTGATGTTGCGAAAACAAAGCAGAAAACAAAGTTTATACGGCAGATTGAAGGAAACTGGTCAGGATTGCATTTTGCAAAATCCGACGAGATCCTCCAGTCGCCCGATACAGGAGTTGACCTAAAAGTTCTGAAAGAAATCGGCGACTGTATTTCTGATCTTCCATCAGAAAAAGCATTTTTTACCAAAACAAAACGTTTATTCACCGACCGTAAGGAAATGGTTAAGGAAGGTAAGCGCATTGACTGGGCCATGGGAGAGCTTTTGGCTTATGGAACTTTGCTTCATGATGGATACCCGGTTCGGGTAAGCGGACAGGATGTGGAACGCGGAACTTTTTCACACAGGCACGCCGTTATAAGGGTTGAGGATTCTGAAGAGCAGTATTATCCGTTGAATAATATTAATGATACACAGGCACCATTCGCCATTTACAATTCACTGCTGTCGGAATATGCGGTTTTGGGTTTTGAATTTGGGTATGGCTTGTCTGCTCCCAACACTTTAATAATCTGGGAAGCACAGTTTGGTGATTTTGCCAATGGCGCACAAATTATCATCGACCAGTATATCAGCAGCGCTGAAGATAAGTGGAAGCGCATGAACGGACTGGTTATGTTATTGCCGCATGGTTATGAAGGCCAGGGTGCTGAACATTCAAGCGCACGGCTGGAACGTTTTCTTGCGCTTTGCGCGGAAAGTAATATGCAGGTTGTTAACTGTACAACTCCGGCGAATTTTTTCCATGTATTGCGCAGGCAGCTTATCAGGAAATATCGTAAACCCCTGGTGGTTATGACGCCAAAGAGCCTGTTGCGCCATCCGAAATGTGTTTCTCCGCTGGAAGATTTTTCAAAAGGAGGATTTAACGAAGTTATTGATGATAAAAAAGTAAACGCTTCGGAAGTTAAACGTGTTGTGATCTGCAGCGGTAAAATTTATTATGATCTTCTCGATTATCAGGAAAAGCAAAGCGTTGGTCATGTTGCATTGGTTCGACTTGAACAATTATATCCGTTTCCGGAAGAAAAACTCTCAGCAGTTATTGCGCGGTATCCCAATTCAAAAGAAGTAACATGGGTTCAGGAAGAGCCGGAGAATATGGGTGCCGTGAGTTACTTGCTGCGGGTATGGAGAAATCAGAAATTCGCAATCATCTCACGTCGTGAAAGCGCAAGTCCTGCAACGGGTTCCCATGTGCAGCATGAAAAAGAACAAAAGGAAATTATAAATAAGGTTTTTGATAAAGTAAGTTGATCGATTCAAAGCTGTAATTTATCCACAACCGGTTTCATCTAATTCAGTTTTTATTTTTAACAATTCGCTATTTTTAAAATCATGATTACAGAAATAAAAGTTCCGTCGCCTGGTGAATCAATCACTGAAGTGCAGATCGCCCGCTGGTTAAAAAATGATGGCGATTTTGTTGAAAAAGATGAAGAGCTCGCTGAAATTGATTCCGATAAAGCTACCCTGACGATTGCTGCAGAACAAAGCGGCACCTTATCGATCAAAGTGAAAGATGGGGAAACCATTTCGGTTGGAACCGTTGTTTGCACCATCGATGGTGAAGGGAAGGCATCTGAAAAGCCTGCTCCTGTTACTGAAGAAAAAAGTAAATCTAAGGATCCCGAGGCAGCACCTGCCGAAGATAAAAAGTCCGCCTATACTGAAGGCATACCTTCACCTGCGGCTGGCAAAATTATGAAGGAATCGGCAATGACTTCTGCACAAGTTAAAGGAACGGGAAAAGGTGGGCGTATTACAAAAGGTGATGTGATGGGTGACGCTGAGAAACAGGGTGAATCACCTTCGGGTAATGATACCTCCAAAGCTGTTTCCGAAAACGGTAAGGATACGGGTTCGGCGAATGCTGCCCCAACTTCTGCTGCTGCACCTGCAAAGCGTCGTGAAAAAATGAGTATGCTCAGAAAGAAACTGGCCCAGCGACTGGTTGCCGTGAAGAATGAAACGGCCATGCTCACAACTTTTAATGAAGTTGATATGAGTGCTATCATGGAGATCCGGAAAAATCATAAAGATAAATTCAAGGAAAAGCATGGAGTAGGACTTGGCTTCATGTCGTTTTTTACCAAAGCAATATGTGAAGCGTTAAAAGAATTCCCGGCTGTGAATGCGATGATAGACGGTGATGAAATTGTTTTTCATGACTACTTTGACATTGGTATCGCGGTGAGTGCACCCAAAGGTTTAATGGTTCCGGTCATCAGGAATGCAGGTACATTATCGCTGGCACAAATTGAATCACAGGTTATAGCACTCGCGACAAAAGCCCGCGATGGAAAAATTACCATTGATGAAATGACAGGAGGAACTTTTACGATTACAAATGGTGGAGTTTTTGGCAGCATGCTTTCAACACCCATTATCAACCCTCCGCAAAGTGCCATACTCGGAATGCATAACATCGTTGAACGACCGGTAGCTATAAACGGGAAAGTTGAAATACGCCCGATTATGTTTGTGGCATTATCGTACGATCACCGCATTATCGATGGAAAAGAATCAGTGAGTTTTCTGGTGAAAGTTAAACAGATGCTCGAAAATCCCGTGCTCATGCTCTTTGGCGGCAGTGATCCGGTAAAGAAACTGCTTCAGCTCTGATCATCAGTAAACCACAAGCTGCTTCCGGAAAGGTTCTTCGTTTATGGTTACCGTTATAAAGTATATGCCCGGCTTCATTTGTGAATCTTCCCTGGTAACAGGAATTCCTTTAGCTCCGGGTATATTCTGAACCTGTTGCTTTGAAATTACATTTCCCCTTGCATCGGCAATCATAACTTCAATCAGCGATTCGATGTCATCGGAGTCAACAGTTAAGTATACTTCTCCCTTCGTTGGATTCGGGAAAATCTGTACCTCTTTCTTTACGGATGTTTTAAAGCGACAATATAACACCCGGGTGTACACGTATTTTTTATCGTAATCTACCTGCTTGAGCCGGTAGTAATTCGTTCCCGTTAAAGGAGATTTATCCCGGTAAGAATATTTAAATCCCGTTGAGCTCGTACCGTGACCGGCAACTCTTCCGATCGATTCGAAATGGATGCCATCTGTTCCACGTTCAACATCAAAATATTCATTGTTGACTTCGGTAGCTGTTTCCCACGAAATTAAAACCGATTGTGCATCGACCGTTGCATTGAAGCCGATCATTTCAACAGGCAATGGAGCAACAGGCATAACCAGATACCCGGTAATGGGTCCGAAGGATGCATGCCATACCATTTGTGTTCCCACATTGATTACATTGGAACTACCTCCTCCATTTCCCGGAGTAATCCATGCTGAAACCTGGAGGTAAACGAGGGAACCTGTTGGTAAGGTTAATTTTTTTCCTGTCTGGAAGGTCAGCTCTCCAAAAATGTTGAGGCGCATTTCCGCACCTGAAGAATAATCAAGCATGGTTGTTACTTCAACAGTTTTTCCTCCCGGAATAACAATAGAGTCCCCATTTGAAGGTAATAGTCCTAACTGCCAGGTCGACGCGTCTTCCCAGTCACCGCTGCTGACTGCTCTCTTTACAGCTGCCTGTGTGTTTAAACCCGTTGCCAGGAAGACTGCCAGGATTGTGTGTTTTAAAATAATAGTAGATGTTCTTTTCATAAGAATGAAATTTTGACATCGGCATCCGTTCAGTGGGCAGTCTGGGGCAGGTTGCAGTATATCTGATAAGAATGTTCACTATGTTACGTACCAAAAACAAAAATGGTTACATGAATTTTCAGAAAAATTTCATTTATCCAAAAATTATTATGCTGAAAATGAGGTAACTACATAAAAATTTAGAACTATTTAATTACACCCAGATCTTTTCCAACTGTTGTAAAGGCAGAAATTGCGGTATCGAGGTGATGTTTTTCATGACCCGCGGAAAGCTGCACCCGGATGCGCGCATTGCCTTTTGCAACTACCGGATAAAAGAAACCGGTAACATATATTCCTTCTTCGAGAAGTCGCGTTGCAAAATCCTGCGCAAGTTTGGCTTCGTAAAGCATTATCGGTACAATCGGATGTGTTCCCGGCTTGATGTCGAAACCGGCAGCTGTTATATTTTTTCTGAAGTAGGCTGTGTTTTCCCAGAGTTTATCCCGTAAGTCAGATGTGGCACTAAGTAAATCCAATACTGCAATTGATGCCCCTACAATTGAAGGTGCAAGTGAATTGGAAAAAAGATATGGGCGCGACCGTTGTCTTAATAAATCCACAATTTCTTTTCTTCCGGAAGTAAAACCACCTAATGCACCACCAAGTGCTTTTCCCAATGTACCGGTAATAATATCGATGCGCCCCATCACATTGTGATGTTCATGCGTTCCTTTTCCGTTCTTTCCCATGAAACCCGAAGCATGACATTCGTCAATCATGATAAGCGCCTGATAACGGTCGGCGAGATCACAAATTTTATCGAGCTGTGCAATGGTTCCATCCATTGAAAATACACCATCGGTAACAATCATGCGATGACGCAAGTGCATTGCTGCTTTAAGTTGTTCCTCAAGATCTTCCATGTTGTTGTGTTTGTAACGCATTCGTTGCGCCTTGCACAACCGCACACCGTCAATTATGGAAGCATGATTCAATTCATCAGAAATAATTGCATCCTGTTCGTTGAGTAATGGTTCGAATACGCCTCCATTGGCATCAAATGCAGCAGCATATAAAATAGTATCATCGGTACCCAGGAAGGAAGAAAGTTTTTTCTCGAGTTCTTTATGTATATCCTGTGTTCCGCAGATAAAACGTACTGAAGACATTCCATATCCATGTGTATCAATTGCATTCTTTGCCGCAGCCACTACTTTAGGGTGAGATGATAATCCCAAATAGTTATTAGCACAAAAATTAATTACTTTTTTCCCATCCGACAATTGAATATCGGCGCCTTGCGGCGAAACAATGATTCGTTCCTTCTTAAAAAGACCTGCTTCTTCAATTTCTTTTAATTCCTTTTGCAATACTGGCTGGAGAGTGGCGTACATAACAGTAATTTTTAAAGTTCAAAGGTAAGGTGAAAAAGGGAAATTCAAGATTTATTTCATGGGTTTATTCGGGAGTTCATTCAACTGGTATTTTTTAATTGACCCGGTAAATTTTCCCGGGAAGGCATTTTACAACTCCCGAAAACTCGAGGTTAAGCAGGAGGGAAGCTACTTTGCTGGGCTGCATGCCGGAATGAATGACAATTGAATCGATTGCTGCTTTTTCCTGAACGGTAATAAACGATACCAGCTTTTTTTCATCTTCATTCAAATCCACGAACAATTGTTTTTGTGAGGAGGATTTTGTTTTATGTTCATCTTCCCAACCCATTATGTACCGTAAGTCGGCAGCAGATTGTATAAGTGCCGCCCGGTTTGACTTAATAAGCATATTACATCCTTCACTGTAGGTATCATCAATACGCCCGGGAAGCGCAAACACATCCCGGTTGTAGGAGTTTGCTATGTCGGCTGTAATAAGGGCACCTCCTTTTTTCGCAGCCTCCACCACAACTACTGCATCACAAAGCCCAGCTATTATCCGGTTCCGCTTTGGAAAATTTTCGCGATCAGGATCAGCGCCGCTGATGTGCTCGGTAATCAGTCCGCCATGCGCCACCATTTTGCGTGCTGTCTGACTGTGTGCCTGTGGGTAAATGCGATCCAGACCGTGCGCCATCACCCCAATTGTTGCCACATTTTGATTAATACAAGCCTTATGTGCCGCTATATCGATTCCATAAGCAAGTCCGCTCACAACAATTGCTTTCATTGCTTCCAGTTCTTCCACAAGCTGCGTCGTAAATTTTTTACCATATTCCGAAGCATTTCGTGTACCCACAACTGCCACCATCCTGTTGTGGTTAAGTGAAGCGGTTCCTTTATAATATAACAGTATGGGAGCGTCATAGCAATTCTTTAGCCGCAATGGGTAATCATCATCGAGATAAAAATAGGTTTGGATATGGTGTTTGCGAATAAAATCAAGTTCCTTTTCAGCACGTTGGAAATTCTTAAATGAGGCAATTGATGCTGCCGTCTTCGGACCAATTTCCGGGATTTTTTCCAGGAGTCGCTTTTTCTCTTTGAAAACAGCTTCCACACTTCCGCAATAACTTACAAGTTGCCTTGCCAGCACATCACCAACACCTTCAATTAAAGTCAGGGCAATGCGATGAATGAAAAGTTCATCAATAATAGATTTCATAGAAAAACAAATAAAAAGTATATTTCGCCAAAATTAATAAAAATCCCACACGAACCTATGCTTATCAAATGGAAATGCCTGCTGTTGCTCATGTTTATCAGTTTAACGGTAGCCGCCCAGGAAAAGGCGGTATTGATGGGCCTTGTGCGGGATGCAGCCACCAAAGAATCCCTTCCCGGGGTGAACGTGGTTATTAACGGAATTAGCGGAACGGTAACCGATGCCTCCGGTAAGTATTCAGTGGAAGTTATTGCGGGCGATGTATCGGTTGCGTTCCGGTTTGTTGGGTATGCTGCACAGGTTAAACAAATTACACTTATCGCAAGTGAAGCCAGGATTTTAAATATCGACCTGTCGCCGGAATCTACCATGCTGAACACGGTTGTTGTAAGTGCAGGAAAGTTTGAACAGAAGCTGGAAGAAGTAACGGTTTCGATGGAAGTGATAAAGCCCACTCTTATTGAAAACATAAACGCCACTTCCATGGATGTGGTAATGGAACAGGTGCCGGGAGTGGCCATCATCGACGGACAGGCAAATATAAGGGGAGGCAGCGGGTTCAGTTATGGAGCAGGAAGCCGTGTGTTATTGCTGGTTGATGATTTGCCCATGCTTGCCGCAGATGCCGGTGATATTAAATGGAGTTTTTTGCCCGTCGAAAATATTGAACAGGTGGAAATTATTAAAGGCGCCTCTTCAGCATTGTTTGGTTCCTCGGCCATGAATGGTGTAATCAATGTGCGTACCGCCTATCCAAAAGCAAAGCCTGAAACTCATATCTCGTGGTTTACGGGTTGGTATGGCGATACAAAAAGAGAAGAATTACAATGGTGGGGAACAAAACGTCAAACCAATCGTGGTTTAAGTTTTAATCACCTGCAACAGGTAAAACAATTCGATGTTGCCGTATCGGGAAATGTTTTTAAGGATGAAGGTTTCCGGCAGGGAGAGACGGAAGAGCGTTATCGGCTAAGTGCCAATACAAGGTACCGTTTTAAAAAAATTGAAGGATTATATGCTGGCGTGAATGTGAACTTTACGTTTACGCAAGGAGGGTTATTCCTGTTGTGGCAGAATGATTCTTCCGGTGCTTATCTTCCCCAGGGAGGATTATCCGACTCCACAACTACTATAAGCCTGTATGAAACAACACGCACCAGCATTGATCCTTTCATAACCTACACAGGAAAAAAAGGAAGCACGCACAAATTGCTCACCCGATATTTTAATTCCGACAATAAAAATAATACCAACCAGGAATCGAAAGCGTCGCTGTATTATGCCGAGTACCGGTACCAGAAAAAATTTAAAGATTTCCTTACCATTACTGCGGGTGTTGTTGAAATGTATTCCGATGTGAGAAGTGAATTGTATGAAAATCATTATGCAAATAATACTGCCGGCTTTGCACAGATAGATGCAAAGGTTGGCAAACTGAATGTTGCCGTGGGCGGAAGAATGGAATCCAATTCCATAGATGGAAAAGATAAAGAAACCATTCCCGTAATTCGATCCGGAATAAATTTCGAAATTTTTGAGCATACGCATTTCAGGGCCTCTTACGGACAAGGTTACCGTTATCCTACTGTTGCAGAAAAATATATCAGCACACAGGTCGGGAGCATTGTAATTTATCCGAATGACAGTGTGAAATCAGAAACAGGCTGGACCACAGAGGCAGGTATCAAACAAGGAATTCGGATTGGTGGATGGGAAGGTTTTCTGGATGTTGCATTTTTCTGGAGTGAGTACCAGGATATGATGGAATTTACATTTGGAAATTATGGTCCGCCTGTTCCTCCATCGTTTGGTTTCGGATTTAAATCGGTAAATATTGGCAACACACGAATCAAAGGATTTGATATTGGTTTAAACGGAAGCGGTATGATTGGAAGAGTACCGGTTAGCCTGTTTTGCGGTTACACGTATATTGATCCCGTCCAGCTTGATTTTGATGCGGCTACTGATACGTTAAAAAATTCTGCCAACTACAATATTCTTAAGTACCGGTATCGTCATATGTTTAAAGGCGACATGGAAATAAATCCGGGAAAAGTGATGATTGGTTTCAGCACCCGTTACAATAGTTTTATGGAAAATGTAGATGCCGTTTTCGAAAGTGATTTTACTATACCCGGTGTAAAACATTACCGCACGATTCACGACTACGGTGACTGGGTTTTTGATATGCGGTTAGGTTATCGCGTAACTGAACAATTCCGCATGGCGTTCCTCGTAAAAAATCTTTTCAACCACGAATACATGGGCCGGCCGGCTGATATGCAACCACCGAGAAATTTTGTTGTGCAGTTATCAATTAGACTGTAACGAATTACGAATGGGCTTCGCCCTACGTATCTACGAATTTACGAATAAGCCATTGTTAAATTCGTAGATACGTACTGCAGGATTCACGTCTTAGTGATTTTACTGATTGTATGGTAATATATATTTCATCACTTCGGCGAGCAAGCGTAATTCGTAAATTCGTAGATACATACCGTAGGATCCGATTACATATTTTGTTTTTTTTGTATTAATTTATATATTTGCAATAAGTATTTTTCATTTAATTTTTTATCTTTTTATTATGTGTGAACTTAAAAGAAAGGATTTAATTTATCCTGAATTATCTTATCAAATTATTAATTGTGCTTACAAGGTTCATAATACTTTAGGTGGCGGTCTGGCTGAAAAGGATTATCAGAAAGCACTAGCAATTGAATTTGCAAATCAACAAATTTTAGTCACCGAACAGTTTTATATACCTTTAAGCTACTGCGGCAATCAAATACGTAAGAGGTTTTGTGATTACCTCGTGGATAAAAAAATAGTTGTTGAAATTAAAAGTGGAGCTCGAATAAAATATGTAGATTAAACAAACAGAAGAATATCTTAAAATTTTAAATTGCAAATTAGGGATTCTTATCGTATTTGGCAGAGAGTTTGTAATTAGTAAAAGAGTTCTCAACATAAGAGATTAAGGAATTACGAATGGGCTCCGCCCTACGAACCGAATAATTCATTCGTAACATTAGATTCGTACCGAAGGATTCCCGCCGGAAAAGACGGGAAGGCGTAATTCGTTACATTCGTTACATTCGTTACATTCGTTACATTCGTACCGCAGGATTCGTTAATTCGTTACATACGAAGTAAATTTCTTCCCTCACTAACTTGCTGACGATAAACACGCGTGTACGCTTTGTATTCGTGTAAAATATGCAAGTCATCGGTTTCTGCGAAAGCAATACCCGATTTGATACGGAACCAGTATTCATCAAAAATAGTGGGCAGGTTTGCAAGTATCTGATTCGTTTTATACAAAGCTGCACCTTTAATAATTGCTTGTCTCCAGTCACGCGCTTTTGGAAGCCGCACGTTCGTCTCAGCTTTTTGCAGCAACCGCAGTGCATCCTGCAAAAGAGCTTCATCAGAAACATCCTGCGGTTTTTTTTCTGCCGCCTGGAAATAATTCAGCAGGTTCCTGTTCTCGAAAGTTTTGATAAAGAAATCAAGCGTTTCATAATTGAGATGAAGATCTGGACCGGTTCCATGAAACATACCCTCGGAATTCGCATCCAATGCGTGCTGATTTCCAAAATGATGTCTCCAGGCTGCAAGACATTTTTTTTCCTCTTCACCTTTTTTATCAGGAAGCAGCATCAGGTATTCAGAACCCATCTTCGAATCATAGTAACGATACCATGCAGGAACAATTTCTTTGCAGTCTCCTGCATTTCGTATGCTGTCGTAATCCTGCCAGTGGTAGTACCAGGTTTTTTCACAAAACTCACCGGATTCAACATAATCCATATACAGGTTTAGTTCAGCAGCACTCACAGGAGTAAGGAAGGAACAGGTGCGGATTGATTTTTCAAGGCAATAAAAATCACGGGTTACTTCAACGCCATCAAGTGTTATCAGTCCTGCTCTCCATTCTGCCTGAAGGTTGAATAGTTTTTTTTGTTGAATTTCCCACAGACAACTTTCAGCAAGATCCCGGAAACGGAATTGCTCCCTTTCTTTTTTCGAAACTAAAATATTTCCATTTACAAGGTAGTACGCTTTCTTAGCAGCATACTCTGTAATAAAATCATGCACCGATTCTTCATTGAATGTTTTGAAAAATTCCCAGTACCGGGCATTGCCATATAATTCCCGTATGGTTTCCTTTACAATTTCCTCATACCGTTCCCTGCGGGCTACGTCAGGTATCATTTCTCCTTTTGGCAACAAATCATTACCTCCTTCAAAGTGATTCATACAATACTTTCTTTTTGCCTGCGTAACGGATGCCGGGGTCAAGGGTTGCAACGTGTATTTTACAGGCATGTAAGAAATAGGAGTAATTTACCGTTAAGGGTTGCCGGAAATTTAGCGGAACGAGCCAAATCCAGGCTTTGACACCCCGTTTTATTCATTCACCGGAGATATTATTTACCTTTGACAAAACACCGAACATGCTTATGAAAAGGTATATAGTATTGATTCTGATAGCACTAACAACAACTACGCAAGCGCAAATGATTGCTCCGACTTCCGAAGAGGAATATAATTATGGAGCAGTGGGTTATAAAATTCAATTACAGAATAAGCTTGAGACGAAAGCGGGTTATTATTTGAAAGATGCGGAAGGTTGTGAGGAATCGGAACGGAAAATGGAGTTTAAATTACTTTATCGTGATGGAGAAACTCAACCGTGTGCCGTAATAGCAATCTTTACCAAAGTGCGGACTGCGCCTTTGTATTACTGCATCCCCAGTGCGAATGCAAGCGCTGCTTTGTGGGACCGGTATTATAAAAGTCTGACCGTTGGAACTGATAACCCCGCCGTACAATTGCAATTCACCAATTATTGTGTTGCAAGATTAATGATGGGATTTGCTAACGGGAAACCATGAATGTAATCGGAATCATACCTGCCCGTTACGCCTCAACCCGTTTTCCGGGAAAGCCACTGACGCTCATTCATGGCAAATCCATGATCCGTCGGGTTTATGAGCGCGCTTCACGGGCATCGCGTCTTTCATCGGTGGTTGTTGCAACGGATGATCAACGGATCTATGATCATGTTGAGGAATTTGGCGGTAAAGTTTTAATGACTTCCGCATCCCACGAAAGTGGCACCGACCGGTGTGCAGAAGCATTGAAACTAAGTGAAGGCAATTATGATCTTGTGATTAACATTCAGGGAGATGAACCTTACATTCATCCCGGCCAGATAGATTTACTCATCAGTTGCTTTGAGAATAAAGATGCCTTGATCGGGACGTTGATTAAACCCATTACCGATCCGGCTGATCTGGAAAACCGGAACATTCCCAAGGTTGTAAAAGACCTCCGGGGATGGGCACTCTATTTCAGCCGTCATGCGATTCCCTATTGCAAACCTGAAAATTTAGCATCATTGCTTGAGCAGCAAATTTTTTACAGGCATATTGGTATTTATGGTTATCGCGCTTCGCTGTTATTTGAATTAGCAGCGCTGCCTCAGGGAAGACTTGAGACCAGCGAATCATTGGAACAGCTGCGATGGCTTGAAAATGGTTACCGGATCATGACTGCGGTAAGTGATCATGAAAATATTGCAGTCGATACCCCTTCCGATGTGTCTCTGATCGAAAAACGTTTCAGTGTATCTGATTGATTGCTAAGAAAGTCATTTTTGATTACAACGCATTTGTTGAAACCCACCTAAAAAACCGTAATTTAGCAGCCATATTCCACCGGGTGAAAATCGACAATTATATAAGTGAATTATTATACGATCACGACTGTGTGATTGTGACCGACCTTGGTGGTTTTATTGCCAACTACAAGCCGGCTGCAATCAATAATGCATTGCATGTTATTTCACCTCCCTCTAAAAAGCTGGCTTTTAATGCTTCATTGAAGAATAATGACGGGTTGCTGGCCAATCACATTGCACAGCGGACGTTACTCAATTATGTTGATGCCTGCGAAGTGATTCGTGAGTATGTTAAGGAGGCTTCCGCCGGAATGAAATCGGGTCAGAAGCTTAAAATTGATAAAGTCGGTGTTTTGTATTTCGACCAGGAACAACGGCTGCAGTTTCTCCCCGATCACCACGCAAATTATTTAATAGAATCTTTTGGACTTGCTCCCGTTCATTCACCTGCTATAAAGCGGATACCAACAGAGTTAAAACCTACAGAAGAAAAGGCAGTAAGGCAACCGTTTCTTCCGGAATCGAAACCAAAGAAGGAAATAAAAGTGTTCGGATGGAAAGTATTGGAGATGATTCCGGCAGCAGCTGTTCTTGCAATTCTCATTATGACGCCTCCGGTATTAAAGGAGTTCAATACCAATTTATCTACGTTGCTTCCTTTTTCAAGGATGAACGAATACCTGGAGGTTATTAAAGGAGAACATACGGATCAAAGCACCTTTACTGTTCCCAGTATCAACCCTTTTGAGGTTCCGCCTGCTACCGGTATTGATACGGTAACCCAAACAGCACCTGTTTCAGAAACCGTAATAAATTCCGAGCCCGTATCTTCAAATCCTGAGCCGCCAATTACCGCCCCGGCTCCCGTAATAAAACACACACCGGAACCGGTTGCTGAAAAAGTCGCCACCCCTTCACAATCGATAACTCCTGCTGTTTCAACGGATGTTGTTACTGTTGAAGTCGACAAGCGAACTTATTTTGTGATTGGAGGATGTTTTAGATCATTGCAAAATGCTGAGAATTTTGTTTCGGAATTAAAGTCCAAAGGCTTGGATGCCAGTATCATTGGTCAGAATAATAGCGGCCTGTATATGGTAAGTCTGTTTTCATCAGGCAGTTTTAACAATGCAACCGATACCCTTGCGGGGATAAAATCCGCTGTAGTAGAAAACGCCTGGATCTACAAAAAATAATTTGGCAGCGTAGTACTTTTTATTTGGCAAATCCGCGGGGTTTGTCTTCCTTTACTTGATCAACTTACATTCATAACCATAAACCCTACCCATGAAAAAAATCTTTACTAAAATTTTATTGATTGCTGTGGCAGCAGGAAGCGCGACTTTCTCACAGGCACAGACAGGTACCGGTTCCGGTGCAGAAGCTATCGGATCAGGAACATCAACAGGAGTAACAGTGCCAGGAGTTCAGGCATTATTAGATCAGCAGTTTTCGTATAACATTACTACAGCAACCGGATCGGTTGGTAACGCAGGGATTGTACATCTTGGTACAGAGTTCTGGGTGGCAAAGTGGCAGAGTGATACAGTGTGGGTGTTAGACAATACCGGAAACCTGGTATCAAGTTTTTTTGTTCCACTTGGTGTGGGCGGAGGAATTCGTGCACTGACTACTGATGGTAATGTAGTGTATGCTTCACAAAACGGACCTGATATTGTAGTTATCGATAAGGTAACAAAAATGGTAACCGGTTCTATTCCCGTTCCTGCACTCGGATTCTCAATACGTTCATTAACTTACGATCCGACAGCCGATGGTGGTGCGGGTGGCTTCTGGGTTTCGAATTTTGGAACCAGCATTGTCCAGGTCGATATGACCGGCGGCACGCTTAATACCATCACTGCAGGTACTCACGGTCTGGCAGGAATGTATGGTACTGCAGTGGATAATATTTCATCTCTTGGTGCGCAATATCTTTGGGTGTTTGATCAGCCTGCAAATCCGGGAGCTACCCTGTGGCAAATCGATGTTGCAACGGGAACGCAAACAGGAGTGACACTCGATGTTAACCTCACATTGGGTTATGCCGGTCTGGCCGGAGGTGTTTGCATCGCAACAGGAATTGCAGCACAACCATCATTGTGCGCACTCGTACAACAAACCCCTAACTCAATTGAAGGATTTGAGTTGCCCCTGCCGGTTGGATTAACTGAAACAGGAAACGCATCTGATATAAGTATCTTTCCTGTTCCTGCAACAGATTATATTTATTTTATGATTAACGACTTAAATGCGGGTTTATTAAATGTTGAGGTATTCAGCGTAACGGGACAACTTGTTACTTCGTTCGCTTCCGCGGATAAGAAAATTACTGTAGCTACCGGCGATTTTGCACCGGGAGTGTATACCGTTAAAATCTCTGACGGAGTTTCAGAATCTTCTAGGAAATTTATGGTAAAATAGTTTTTAAGTAAGGATGACAAAGGGCTGATGAAATTTATTCATCAGCCCTTTCGTTTTAATAAAACTTTACACTCACATTAATATCCTGGTTTCTTCCTTTGTCATCGCTGCATGAAATTTTGTAGTTACCTTCTGAAGGTGTAAAAAAGGTAGCTTCCGTTGGAGAACTTGTTGCAAGGAATCGATCGTTGATGTACCAATGTACGGATGAAATATCCGGAGCAGCATTGCAGGTGAGCTGCAACGGTTGTGCTGCATTTTTTTCCAGCAGGTATTCTTTATTATGAACCGGTGAAATAATTACCGGCGGCTGGTCGCCAAATAATTGCGTACACATGGGATTGTGTGGAGGTGCTTTACTGAAATGAATGTTGTTCGACATATAAAAGGCATACACCGAAGTAGGCAGGTTTTCAGCAATAATTTTACGGTACCCGTTCTCAGGAACACAACTCATGCAATATGACAGGGTATTTTCCGGATTTACATGTATTTCCCGTGAGTGGGCACATTTTTTATTGGAAGAAACAGCAGGTATGTAGTAATCTGAGATTAGATCCAAACACAGTTCACCGGGAATCAATCCTGAATGGGAACAAACCAACCGGAGATCAGCGCTTCGCGGTGCGGTATACCAGTCATTGCCGGAACCATAATCAATGGCATTGAATAAATCAAATAATAAAGGCGTAGCCACATCGGCACCGGTAAGCTCCGGCACCCCTTCGCCATTAAAATTTCCTGCCCATACCGCTATGGTATATTTCCTGTTATACCCGATGCTCCAGGCATCCCTTCTGCCGTATGAGGTACCGGTTTTCCAGGCAATTTTGGGAACGTGAGTGCTGCTTTCATAATTATTGGGTAAATCGGGACGAATCATCTGCGTCAGCATTTCAGTGATCATAAAAGCTGAGGCTTCGCTGATTAACGGTGTGGGTGTGGGAAGATTGCCATCTTCAGTGTATGACAATGGCATATATTCCCCGCCGTTAGCCATGGCAGCATACATACCCGTCAACTCGGTAATTTTTACACCGCATCCACCCAATATGACCGATAAACCCATTTCAGCATCTCGCTTTAGCGACTTAAAACCCGCCCGGCGTAACTGGGCGGTGAATTCAGCTAAACCGGTTTCATTTAATAGTGAAACCGCCGGAATGTTTAATGAAAAAGCCAATGCTTTCGATGCAGCAGTGAGACCATTACACCGGGCATTGAAATTTTCAGGAGCATAACCTGAAAAGTTTACAGGTACATCTTCAAGGGTTGTTTGCGGAGTAATTAATCCTTTATCAATTGCAAGGGCATATACCATAGGCTTTAACGTACTGCCCGGTGATCGTATAGCATTGCATCCGTCGACCTGTCCGGAATGTGCATGATCATTAAAGTTCGGTGATCCCAGGTAAGCCCTTACTTTACGGGTTTTATTTTCAACAATGAGAACAGAAAGATTATGAATGTTTTTTAAAGCAAGTCGTTTGTGATGATTGTAGGAAATGGATTCTGTCTTTTCCTGAATAATCCTGTCTATGGATGTCGTGATAGTTGTTTTATCTGATGATGCTGTATGTAACCGGAGAGCAAGGTGCGGAATGTTTTTTGGAACAGCACGCCGTGGCATTAGCAGTATTTCACCAAGAGCATCTCCAGTTTCCTCCCGGCTGTTGACCCCTTCCTCCATTAATTTTCTCAGCCATTTGTCGCGTTCTTTTGTTATCCGCTCAGTTCCTTTTTTAGGGTGGAGCGATCCCGGACGGTTCGGTATTATTGAAAGTGCCACCGCCTGGCTGAGGTTTACATGTGCCGGTTGAATGCCGAAATAAAACCAGCATGCCGCCTTCACACCTTCAATATTTCCCCCGTAAGGAACCAGGTTTAAATATAACTGGAGAATTTCCTCTTTGGAATAACTCCATTCCAATTGAAATGAACGGAACATTTCGATAAATTTGTTGGTGTAGGTGCGCCTGGCAGGATATAATAAACGTGCGACCTGCATGGTAATGGTAGATGCACCGGATGTTTTTCTTCCTTCGATGGTATTGTTAAAAGCAGCCCTGACAATTGCAACCGGATTCACTCCCGGGTGGTAGAAAAAATATTTATCTTCTTTAAAAAGCAGGTTTTTTTTAAGCAGCGGATTAATCTCATGCAATTCCGTTTTCATTCGCCATTTTTCATCCGGCGATAGGAATGCATGCATCATGTTGCCATCTTTATCTGTTATGATTTGTGAATAAACGGGTTCTTCCCTTAACGGGAAGCACAAATTTAATACTGCAAACAGCAAAAAAAGGCAGAGCAACGAATACATACTCCACTTTAAAAACAGCATGAAAAAATTACGGTTCATTGATCAGGTTTTACGAACCCGGTTATATGGAATGCAGTTTATCGATTGCGGCCGCCAGCTTCCTGTCTTTTTCAGTTACAACATTTCCTGCATCATGTGTATTGAGATGAATGGTTACCTTGTTATACACATTGGTCCAGTTAGGATGGTGTTCCATTTTCTCAGCGGTAAATGCAACGCGCGTCATGAAACTGAAAGCTTCCACAAAATTCCGGAATACAAATGTTTTAGTGAGTTGATTGTTCTCTTCGTTCCACATGGTGTAGCGTTTAAGTACAGATTACGTTTAAGGGTTAATTATCATTCTTCCTGCCCCGTTGTAGGAATGGTAAGATCCATCATACATGGCATCGGCACTTACCGGGCCCATAACAAAATTACCGGTTGATACCGCTCTTGCAAGATAATAGAAATTTTTAGGCTTATCACTTATTGAAGTGAAGTAATTGATGCGGTCATCACGGATATCGAAATGATCAGGAACATCATTGTTTGTGATCCATGCAAGTTCCGGTACCGATGCCACGCGCGGATTCTCAATTTCAATACCCGCAGGAAGGATATCAGTAATTACAATATTCTCAACCAGGTTCCTTTGTAAATTCACCAGTGAAATGCCTACCACAACCAGCTCGTTCTGCTTCACATTTCTCAAATCTTTCAACGGTTGTCCAAACCGGTTATAAAATGTTTTCCGCACCTGGAGGTAACTGTCTTCTTCTTTGAAAGAACCATCCGACGTAAGGCCTTCCATTTCCCAGAAGTAAAACAATTTTCCATTTCCTGTAGTCTGAATGGAAACACTGCCTGCCGTTATTCCTTTAGTAATGACCAGATCTTCATTTTTAAATTCACCAACTGATTTACCTGATACCGTAATGGTTGCAGTAGCATTTGTTGATGCAGCGAGCTTCATAAATTTTCCCAACGCCAGGAATGAGAAAGCGCGCTCCTGGGTATTTAAGTACTTTTCGGTTCTTAGTTGTGATGATAAATGCTTAACCATGCTTCCAATTTGCAGGTTCGATGGATCGGTTTCAAGGAGTGCATTTAACGCCAGTGCTTCATCACGGATATAGGAATAAAAATTTCCGCCGGTAGATTGTTTTGCGGTCTCACCTTCAAATAATTTTGGAAGCAGCAGATTATATGCATTGCGATCGCCGCATGCCATATAGGAAGCTGCTAGTAAATATTTTGAATCCAGTGCGAGCTCATCAAATTTAGCCCGGTAGTAATTCATAGTAGCAAGATCGGCTTTGGTGTAAAGCGCCATCAGGTAGAGCGAATAAAAAATATCCTTTGACGGAATAATTTTTTTACTATCAAATCCTTTTTCATTGTAATAATAATAGGTTTCAACAGGATGTTTTTTGACCTGTAATCCAAGGTAGGCATTCAGTTTATCGGTGGTTCCGGCCGGAACTTCGTACCCCGCCTTACGAGCTTCCTGTAAAAAATGAAAAGCATAGGCTGACCCCCACCAGCTTGGTTCATTTCCCCCCGGCCAGTAACTTAATGCACCATTGTACTGCTGCATCGATTGGAGTTTCCGTATAGCAGCATTAACATTTTCGCTGATCTTTATTACCACACCGGGTTTATTGGTTACAGCCTTTGCCAGACTCGTATAATACAATTGCGGAAAGGCGGCAGAAACAGTTTGTTCAACACAGCCATAGGGATAGGATAACAGGTAGCTTAACTGATCACTGAATTGCACCACAGGTGACTTACTGATAATTATTTTCGCTGAACGGGAGTTTACAACAAAATTATTGGTCATGGCAATGTTTTGAGTAGTACCTGCACCAATTTCACCCGCCCCGCTAATTTTCTGAAGTGATGCCGGTGGCCGGATGGTAATATCGGTTTTATCAGAGAATGTCTCCAATCCGTTATTAACTTTGATGGTGACTTGTGCTTCCCCCGGCACTTTCGCCGTTACCATTTCGAAAACGGGTCGCTGTTCCTGGTTTGCATTTATTTGTATGGACCGCGATGCAGCGCCGGAAATCGAAAGTGGACCGGTCTTTTCAATAGAAACTGTTACACTTTGTTTTTTACCGGTGGTGTTGGTAATTGTGACAGGCATTATCAAAGTATCGCCCGGTGAAAGGAAGCGGGGCATTGAAGGACTGATCACAATAGGATCAGAAACTTTAATATGTTTTTCATCGCTCCCGAATGCTTTGTCTTTATAAGCAACTGCCATAACCCTGAGGTCACCTGAAAACTGTGGAATTTCCACAGAGCAGGTAGCCACACCGTTACCATCGGTGCGCAAAATTCCGCTCCAGTAGGCAACCAGTTTAACGCGTTTATTCGTCAGCGGATTGACCCGCTTTTGTAAGTCATACCCATCACCACCGGTACTCGAACGTTTTAGTTTGATATCGGGCAGTACATACGGATAAATATCAAAAGCATTTACTTCAAGAGCCCGCTTCTGGTAAAACCATGCATACGGATCGGGAGTTTTGGAATTTTTTAATTGCATAATACCTTCATCAACCACGGCAACGGTTACCTCTACGTCACGCAAGGATTGTGTTTTTACAGTAATAGTCTGCCGGGTATTAGATCTTGATTTCTCTGCAACTTTAATTTCAACAGCTAAATGATTCGATTTTTTTTCAACCGGTAAAGGGGCAAATCCATGAGCGATAGTTATGGGTATAATTCCCTCGTCGAGCGGACGGATTAGCGTGGCAGTGATGTAGGCATTCGGTAAGTACGCCTCTTTAACCGGGATTTCAACCGAAGCTGAACGTTTATCCGTTGTAACATAAAATGAATCGTAAACCTGGTCGCGCTCTACAGTGACAAGCAGCTTTCCTGCAAAAGGCGTTTTGAATAAAATTTTAGCGTTGTCGCCGGGTTCATATACTTTTTTATCAAATTCCATTTCTACCTGCCCTTCATTATTCACTTCAAATGAGTTGCTTTGTGTATATCCGTAACCATACGCATAAAACTCCGATTGAACCCAGGTCGCAGATCCGGCGCTTTTCATCCTTACATAATATTCACCTGATTCCTGTGGCGTGAAGCTGAAGGATGTTCCGTTGGAAGGTACCGTCAGTTGTTTATCGATAAGTATTTTTTCACGTTTCTGCGAAACATAACGGTAGCGCGATTCATAGGTTTGTTCCATTACGGTTTCCCAGTACACGCGGATGACCTGGAGGTTGCCGGACGAGGTACCTGAAGCATTTCCTTTCGCATCAACAGCGGCCACTTCAATATTCATAGGCTGACGGGCAACAGTGTAGTAGTCGCTGAGTTTAATTCCATAATATACCTTCTGCGTGCTCACATCAAATTGCTGAACTCTGTTAACGGGGCGGCCTGTTTCATCAAATACCGTAATGTATATTCTTCCGTCAAGCAAACCGGTGTTTGAATAACTTTCCGGTAACGGAAAATATTCCATCGCTTTTCCCGAGGTGTCAGTCTTTCCCTGGCGGAGGAGTGTATTGAAAGTAATATTATCGGATCCTGAAACGGTAAAATTATGTCCCGGAAATTTTTTAGACAGGATAGTTTTTTTTCTCAGGCTGAATTCCATCTCATAATTCCGTTGTGTAGCGGGTGTGCCAAAAAGATTCATGGCAACAACTTCACACTGCACCGAATCTCCGGTAGCATACAAGCCCGATGAGGTTTTGGAAGAAAGGCTGATCCTGTCGGGAATAAATTCCTCTACACTAAAGTTGCGTGAGTTGAGCAGAACATCATTTGCCGAATATACTTCCATGCTCCACGTACCGGTTACTGCAGCGGTGTTTAAAATAAAAGATGCTTCTGCCGAGCCTTGTAAATCCAAAGTTTTACGTATATTCATATATTCCCTGCCGTTAGGCATAAGGATTTTGATTTTTAGCGGCACCTTCGAAAGAATATCCATGTCGCGGTTACGGATGATGGTATTCAGATACACTTTTTCACCGGGACGGTAGATCTCCCGGTCGCCATAGATGAATGCTTCATAACCGGATGGATTATTGGTTTTTCCACCTACATCAAATCGCGAATCTTCAACCCGAGAATCTTTAAACGACATATAATTGAAATCACCGGTATGCCGGGCGGTGATCATACCTATTGAAAAACCGGGATGCCGTCCGGTTATTGCTTTGAACACAGCCCTTCCCTCATTATCGGTTACTGCAGTATGTAATTGTTGATTGTTAGTACTTATAAATGTAATTTTTGCACCTCTTATCGGGGTGGCTTCTTTAATGGAATTGGCAAAAACATAAACTTCGTCATGAGTTTGACGGGCAATGAGTCCGATGTCAGAAATAGAAATCAGTTTTGATGCTTTAATCCACCGGTCGCTGACAGAAGCTACTGAAATAAGATAAATTCCACTCAGCTGATTGTTTGCTGTAAAGTCGAGGCTGAGCAAATTACTTCCATTGTGTTTCGACAGGTTCTTCGTTTCATATTCCTGGTTCATGATTTCATCCCCGAGGTTACTTAAGTTGTAATCACTATATCCGTAACCATATGATTCTTCATCTTCATAATATTCGTTATGACGGTGATAATTCATGAACGCCTGGATATTGTTTTCATAGATTTTAAAAATACGAACGGTTACTTTTGGGATGTTGGTTATATTGATGCCAATCTTTTTTGACGAAAGTGTTGACATGTATCCACCTTTCGACGAAGCAAAAGCGATGGCAGGTTCCATTTCCCCGAAAGGGACCATTGCAGTAAAATCTTTTTGCATGGAACCACCTAAAGCACCTGACAGGGATTTGCTGATAGCAACCTGGTAGCTGCCACCTGCTTCAAAAGGACCCATTATGTTGAACCCGTTTCCTTCGGTCTCAATGGTAAACTTTACTTTTGGTGAAATTGTGATTAGTGTTGGAAGATCTTTTGCAAGAACTTCCTGGTTGCAATAGACTTTTATAATTCCGGTTCCGTTATCCAGCATTCCTTCCAGGTGCGTAATTTCCAGATGATCCGGTGCTTTAACATTTATTGACGCAGTTACAGCTTCGGGAGTGCCCGTGCCGCATGCCTGGCACGTAGCACCGGGTTTGAATGTATAGCTGACCGTACAACCATCCAGCAATTCTTTTGACATGGCCGCCGTTTTAACCGTAAGCATTGGCGAAACCGTATGATCAGAAATTTTAAATGTTGCAGGTTTATTGTTAATAGAAACTTCAAGGTAGCGCGATATAACGGCCGGGTCAATATGATAATTGAAATTAAAGGAAAGATTTAAAGCAATCATACCCGGTTCATCTTCTGCAAGTGACCACCATGCATTGCCTGCAGTATTTTTAAGATACGGGGTTCGGAATGCAATTTTTTCACCGGTATTTATTTCCGTGTCAGTAGTGGAAAACCGGAGTATGGTTTCATTGAGTTTCGCAGTGTAAGCAGTGGCAGGCCGGAACTCAGCGGATGGAGAAAATACGATTTGCTTGCGGGATATCCATTTAAAGGAACCCTGTACATCGGGTGAAAAGGAAATGTAGGAGATGGAATCCCATAAATTGAGAACCGAATCAGGCGCAAGTTCCCGATCGAAGGTGAAGACGAGGTTTTGACGGGTCTCGATTTCGTCACTGAAATTTTTTTCTGATAGATTAACTTTTTTACCCGGAGAACAGGCACCAAAAAAAAGTGCCAGGATAATGACACCGTGACGGAACTTCAGGGAAGCCAGCATATAGTAGGATTTTAAGATCGTAAAAGTAAACGCGTTCCGACAAAGTTAAATTTAAAGCGTTGAATAAAAACTCAATCACGGGAAGATTAGTATTTTCTAAAAAAAATAAATCCTTCACAGATATCCATAAAAAAACCCGCAGGAAAACCCGCGGGCTGTAATCTTGTTACATTTTAATAGGGAACCGGTAAATTATTGACCGGATCATAATCCCTTAAATTGGATTTAAGTTTTTTACGGGCGTTGTGAATCCGGATTTTAACTGTTCCCAAGGGAACTTTCATGTACTGGGCAATTTCCTCATACTTATAACCCTGAAACGCCATAATGAATGGAATCCTCAAATTCCTCGACAGGGAAGAGATTGCAGCCTGGATATCTTTCAGTATCATTTTCTGTTCTCCCATATTACCTGTCCGCTGTGAGTGCGAATTAATATAATATTGGTTATCAGTATCATCAGTTACTATTTGGCTGTTTACCTGCCGGCGGTACTGATTGATAAAGATATTCTTCATAATAGTATATAACCATGCCTTCATATTAGTACCCTCACGAAATTTATCGTGATTGTAAAAGGCTTTCATCATCGTCTCCTGCGTAAGATCAGTAGCATCTTCCAGGTTCCGGGTCAGCTTAAGGGCAAAATTCCTTAATGGTTTATATAAATCTTTAACGCGGTGATTAAATTCTATTTGTGTCATAAGGTATCCGATATAAAGTGTGCGATTAAACTTTTAACAGGCAACCAATCTGGTTTATTTTGATTGAGCAAAATTACCGTAGTCATATGAACTTTAGATGAATTCTAAATAAAGCTAATAACTGTTGATAATCAACAATTTAAAATGCAATTTCCATGCCGTAATTAGGCACTAGTTCGAAGGAATCCTACCCGGATTAATTTCCGGAAAACGGGGAAAAGAGGCCGGTAAATGATGTTTTTGAGTACCTGGTGCCTCAAAGTAAATCGGAATGGAGTGCATGCCAAGTAATTGACTGACTTCACGGGCTTTTTGATTGCGGAAAGCGGTTAATTCGGGAAAAGCGGTTTTTTCAGGGTCACTCAATTGATGGGTTACCACCTGAGTCACTTTTAATACCCTTGCCAGGGAAGGGATAATTTTTTCATAAGGATGCGCCACCACCAAAAGATTACTGCCACGATTCACCAATTCATTGCGTAAAGCGGCTGCTGAACGTATTTGGTCATTTAAGAAACCGGGAGAAATATAGGTATTCAGAAGCAATTCACGTTCCCGGGGATCAAAACAAAAAACAGGAATGATCTCTGCACTGTCGGAGAGCGCTCTGCATAATCCTCCGGTGCGTTCCAGGTTTAGACTTTCCCGAAACCAGAACAATATTTTATTTCCCTGTTCCATGGTTGAAAGAACAAAAAAAAAGTGGCAATTGTTTGAAAATTCTTAATAAAGATAAAAAAAATCAGGGAATTTAGAAAAAGATATCAGCTTTTCTTTCTCCAGATCAAAAAGTAACCGATCGCGAAAATAATAACCAGCGAAAAAGTGAGATTGGTTGCAAGGAGAAAATAATCATTTCCCTCGAGACTTCCGCGTTTGAGGTATAACATGCCTGCAGACAGCAACGTACCAAAAATTACAGAGATGGTAATGATGATTGTGCGGCGGGTATTCGACATGATTGTATTGCGGATATTTTTTTGGCTGGTGTAAAAGTAATAAGAATTGATGATAGTGGAATGTGTCCGGAAATGTTATCCGATCATAAGGTTGCATCCGCGAAGTTCACTTGAATCCATTCGTCCGAGTATTTCAAATCCTTGTGGAAGCATTCGTCCCAGGTCACCGGTTTCAATAAATGCACAGGAATGAATGTTTGCCAGGTCAATAACTTTGATGATTCCTGTATCATTTATTGACGCTGTTGCAAAAGGATCATGCGACTCTCCTGTTACAATTTTCATCCATGGAGGTGTTTCAAATATTCCTTTACCTGTAGAATAAGCCTGCGATAATAATTCTGTCATTCCATATTCGGAATGAATAGTATCAAGTCCCGATCCTTTACATAATAGCTCATGTACTTCCTGTCGCACCATTTCCCTCCGTGTTCCTTTCATGCCTCCTGTTTCCATCACAATTGCATGAGAAGCGGAAAGCGGGATGTGATATTTTTCAAAAAAATCGAGCAGCGCATAGGTCACACCTATCAGAAATATTTTTTCATTTTTATTTTTCAATAAGGTAATTTTCTCCGCAAGTTCTTCATGATTGTATAGATAGAATCCACTCAGCGGATGGTTTCCCGTAGCAATCAAATGCTGCATCATATAAACCAGCGAAGAACCAGGACGTTCCAGGTAAGAGGGTAACAGTGCAAGAAAACAATAGTGCTTTGGGTCGCCGAAAAAATGACGAAAACATTTTATTGTTACCTCATCATAAATTCCAATATCTGCAAGGTAATGTTTGCTTGTGGTTTGCCCGGAAGTACCGCTGCTGCTAAAAAAAAATTCAGGTGTTTTAACCTGATCACTGATACTATGATTTTTAAAAACGGAAACCGGTAAGAACGGAATTTCTGAATAGTGACGGATAGTCCTTATATCCTTTTTTAATAAACGGATATATTCTTTGTATACCGGTACATGCTCCGCCTGGTACCTGAATAATTTCAAAGCGCATTCATTGAAATTACTTTCATCACGAATGAGAAAAATTGGTTTTAAAAAATCATTCATCGCTTTTTTTCAAATCGGCATTGAAATGTAATCCTCGGTTTTCCTTTCTTTCCATAGCTGCTTTAATAATAAGGTAAGCAACATTGATAAGATTCCGTAATTCCACCAATGAAACCGACACCACTGTTTTTTTATACAATGCTTCAGTTTCAATATAAATCATATTTAAGCGGTCGAAGGCACGTTTTAACCGGACGTTGGTTCGTACTATTCCTACATAATCGCTCATCACATGTTGTAATTCGTCACAGTTATGCGTAATCAGTATCATTTCTTCAGGGTCGCGCGTGTCATCAGAATTCCAGTCAGGAATAGTTTCCTGGTGGTCAATATTTTTAACAGCATCCATACCATGCACGTATGCACGGTAAGCATACACTGCTGCTTCAAGGAGGGAATTTGAAGCCAGCCGGTTAGCACCGTGTAATCCGGTAGAAGTACATTCACCGGCCGCATACAGATTTTTAATTGTTGAGCAGCCATTCATATCAACAGCAATACCGCCACATGTATAATGGGCGGCAGGAACTACCGGAATCATGTGCAGGCGAAAATCAATTCCAAGTGATAAACACTTTTCATGAATGTTCGGAAAATGTGCAATGAATGTTTCCGGATCACAGTGGCGGCAGTCGAGATAAACAAAATCTTCACCTCTTGTTTTAAGTTCATTGTCAATTGCCCGTGCAACAATATCGCGTGGTGCTAACGATAATCTTTCATCATACCGCTCCATAAATGTTTCACCATTCCGGGTCCTGAGTATTCCGCCAAATCCTCTTACGGCTTCTGAAATCAGGAAGCTTGGCCGCTGTCCGGGATTGTATAAAGCAGTTGGATGAAACTGAATGAATTCCATGCCGTTTATTTTGCCTTTTGCGCGATATACCATTGCTACACCATCGCCTGTTGCAATAACCGGGTTAGTGGTGTTGAGATAAACGTTGCCTGCACCTCCGGTAGCCATGAGAGTTATCTTAGCAAGTACAGTTTCTATTTTCCCGGTAAGGAGATTTAAAATATAGGCACCAAAGCAAGCAATATCGTTCGATTCTTTCGTAACACGTTCTCCCTGGTGATGCTGGGTGATAAGATCAATGGCAAAATAATGCGTATGAATCTCAATGTTGGGATGGCGATGAATCTGCTGCAGTAATTTCCGTTCAATTTCCCATCCGGTAATGTCTTTATAATGAAGAATCCTCGATTCCGAATGGCCCCCTTCCCTGGCAAGGTCATATTCGCCGGAAGGCTTTTTATCGAAATCAGCACCCCAGTTTATAATATCGTTGATTCTTGCAGGCCCTTCCCGTATCACCATTCTCACCACTTCTTCATCACACAGCCCGTCACCTGCAATGAGTGTATCCTGAACATGTTTCTCAAAAGAGTCACTCTTGTCAATTACCGTGGCAATGCCACCCTGGGCATATTTGGTGTTGGATTCATCCTCATTGGCTTTGGTTATGATCATTACCGTGCCTGAGGCTGCGGCTTTCAAAGCATAGTTCAGGCCTGCAATGCCGGAACCGATGACCAGGAAATCAATTTTTTTTTGACTCATTTATGGGGATTCACAGGACTGCAACTTTAAATTGTTTTAACTTTGATTCCCGGTTGGCACAAAGTTAACCATCAAAAAACCATGCGACAACTTATCATAGCTATTGTCATCGCGGTAATCGCGATAATTTTTGCGCTTCAGAATAACATTTTGGTCACTGTCCGGTTAATCTTCTGGGATCTTCCTTATGCCAACCTGGCACTGGTGTTAGTGCTGACCATTATTATGGGAATCGTTATCGGTTTACTGTTCCTGGCTCCCGGAATTTACAGGAGAAATCAAACCATAACCGCTCAGAAAAAAAGAATACTGGAACTGGAACGTGATATTAACCTGAGAAAACCCGTTTAACGAATAAGCATCAGCCCGAAGAGCGTTCCTCCCCTCATTTGAATTTAAAAATTACACTACATGTCACTTCCTGTTACAATATATGCCGAATCCACCCCGAATCCTTCGGCCATGAAGTTTGTTTGCAACATGATGCTCCTCGACGAAGGGGTAGTTGAATACAACAATCCCGCAGAAGCAGCAGCTTGTCCGCTTGCACAACAGCTATTTACCTTCACCGGTGTGAAGGGCGTTTTTATCACGGCAAATTTTATTACGATCACCAAGGCTCCTGACATTGATTGGTTTGAGATTACCGGTATTCTCAGGGAATTTATAAGAGGTTACCTGGCAGGGGGTGAAAAATTATTCATCAGCAATCCGTTCAAAAACACGGTTAAAGATCATACCATTCCCGCAAAGGAAGAGCAACTTGCAACAAGTGGCGAGGCAGCTGAAAATTCGGTAATTGAAAAGCAGATTATACAAATGCTCGATGAGTATGTTAAACCGGCTGTTGAGCAGGATGGTGGTGCAATTCATTTCCGGTCCTTTAATAATGGTGTGGTTACCGTTGCGCTGAAAGGTTCCTGCAGCGGTTGTCCTTCATCAACAGTAACGTTGAAAGCCGGAATTGAGAATCTTCTCAAGCAACTGGTCCCGGAAGTTACGGAAGTAGTGGCTGAAGCCGAATAATACCACCGGTAAGGCCCAAAGCATTTCTCACATTATAATGTAGCCGTTTTTACAATATTAATATGACTTAGTCCACTTTTTACAGTGATCTGCCCCCTGGCGACGGCTTTTAAAGCATACTTTTTCCACAACAGTGGTATAGATAATGAACTGGAATGCAATTTGATTTTTCCTTTATCTTTGTTCACTCGCTTTATCAATATTACCAAACCATCAATGAAACAGCATATATCCGGCACAGGAGTTTTCAAGCAGTTCCGAAAAAATAGTAAGCAGTTTTTCATCTTTTCATGTTGCATCTTAATCTCCTTCTTTGCCACTGCCCAAAAGTTATGGACACTGCAGGAGTGTATTGAATATGCGTTGAAAAACAACATTCAGATCAAACAATCGGAACTGACCACCGAATTATCGTCTGTAAATTTTAATCAGAGCAGAGCGGCCTTTTTTCCATCGATTAACGCCAACAGTAATTACACCTATAACTTCGGCCGTTCTGTGAATCCGTACACGAACGTTTATACCAACCAGGAAGTGCAGTCAATGAACATTTCAGCAAGCGGATCAATTCCCCTTTTCAATGGCTTTCAAATAATGAACAGCCTTGCACAGAGCAAATATGAATATATGGCCAGTCATGAAAACCTGGCGAAGATCCGGAATGATATTTCACTGAATGTGGCTGCTGCTTACCTGCAGGTACTGTACAGCAAAGAAACTCTGAAAGCTGTTGACGACCGCCTGAATGCCGCTACACAAAACCGTGACCGAACTAAAATTATGGTGGATGCAGGCAGTATGGCACAGGGGAACCTGTTGGATGCAGAAGCTGCACTTGCCGCGGAAGAGCTGGCGAAAGTCAATGCCGACAACCAGTTGATTTCAGCAATTATCTCCATAACACAGCTGCTGGAATTAAAGTCAATCGAAAATTTTGATGTGGCGCAGCCCGCTGTTGATATTCCGGATCTATCATCGTTATCCGTTTCGGCTGATGAAATTTATAATACAGCACTTAAAACATTACCCGATTTCCGTGCATCGGAACTTAATATAAAGAGTGCTGAAAAAGGTCTTGCGATTTCCCGTGGAGCACGGTATCCGAGACTCAGTCTTGGGGGCGGGTTATCATCAGGGTATTCCAACGTGGCAACCCGCTTTCTGACGAATGAAGAAATTTCATTTAATGATCAGCTGAATGAGAATTACAATAAATATCTTGGTTTGAGTTTGTCAATACCCATTTTTAACGGGTGGGCAACTGAATCGGGCGTGAAGCGTGCAAAAATCAATCTCGAAAATGTTAAGTACAATGATCAGCTGACCCGGAACCAGGCGTACAAGAGTATTGTTCAGGCGCATGCTGATGCCATTGCGGCACAACAAAAATACACTGCTTCTCAAAAGGCAGCCAGCTCAAATAATGAAGCATTTGTGTATGCAGAGAAAAAGTACAATGTAGGTATGCTTAGTTCGATTGAGTTTTTAAATGTAAGAAATACCAATAGCCTGGCAATATCAGATCTTATCCAGGCAAAGTATGATCTGATTTTTCGTTTGAAAGTTATCGATTTTTACCTCGGAAAACCATTGGTGTTTTAATTTCCCCGCTGCTCCGTCTGCAGCATTCATCGGTGTTTGCCACTTTCCTGTATGGATTGCGCTGCCTGGGTAAAAAATGAAAGCCGATTTTTATTACTTTAGCCGCGCTTACGGAGACGTTATAACTGTCAACAATAAAATTTATGGCCCGCAAAAACAGCTTTTTAAAATTTGGAATTATTGGCGTTGTTGTGCTTCTGGTTTTCCTGGTGATCGCAAGAAAGTCGGGGTGGATTGGTGAAGATGATAATATAAAAGTAAGTGCTGAAAAAGTGACTACTGAAACTATTATTGAAACAGTTAGTGCCAGTGGTAAAGTGCAGCCTGAAGTAGAGGTGAAACTGGCTGCCGATGTTTCGGGTGAGGTCGTTGAATTATTTGTTAAAGAAGGTGACCTCGTAAAAAAAGGAACGCTGCTGGCGAAAATAAATCCTGAAATTTATATATCCGCACTCGACCGGATGGCGGCATCGCTGAGCAGTTCCAAAGCCAATCTTGAAAGTGCCCGATCGAGGTACAAGCAATCGGAATCTCAGTTTTTAAAATCGGAATTAACATATAAACGGAATAAGCAATTGCACGATGAGAAGGTTATTTCCGACTCTGATTTCGAAGCAATCAAATCAGCTTATGAAGTAGCTAAAGCAGATATGGAAGCATCGGCGCAAAGTATTTCAGCAGCAAGTTTTGGTGTGCAAAGTGCTGAAGCATCTTTAAAGGAATCGCGTGAAAACCTGAACAAGACTTCAATCTTTGCTCCTGTTGATGGTACAATTTCAAAATTGAGTGTTGAAAAAGGCGAGCGTGTTGTTGGAACAGAAATGATGGCAGGTACAGAAGTGATGCGACTTGCCAATCTCAATGAAATGGAAGTGAGTGTTGATGTTAGTGAAAGTGACATCATCCGGGTAACCGTAGGCGATACCGCAATGATTGATATTGACGCATATCTGAATCGTGATTTTACCGGTGTGGTAACGGAAATTGCGAATTCTGCAAACGTAACGGCCGGCCTCACCACCGACCAGGTTACCAATTTCACTGTTAAAGTCAGAATCGTTCGTGATTCCTATAAAGATTTGATTCCTGCTGATGACCCAACCTATTCTCCTTTCCGGCCAGGTATGTCGGCAACAGTAGAAATTCAAACCCGCAAAGTGTATAATGTAACAGCTGTGCCCATCCAGGCAGTTACCACTCGCGATACTACTGCAGCGCAAACCAATGAAAACCGAACTTCCGGTTCCTCTGAGAATGAAGAAGAAAGCACCACCAATCAGAAAAAACCGGTTGCAAGTAAAAAAGTCGCTCTTCACGAATGTGTTTTTGTGGTAAGCGATGGAGCAGTGAGTCTTCGACCCGTAAAAACCAGTATTCAGGACAACATGCACATCCAGATTTTAGAGGGCCTCACCCCCGGAGAAATGGTGGTAACCGGTCCTTATAATGCTATTTCACGTTTATTGAAATCTGGCGATGTGGTAAAAGTGGTGCCTAAACAAGAACTTTTCACCCGGGAGGATAAATAAACCGGGATGGCTCTGATCCTGAATATTGAAACAGCAACCGGAGTTTGTTCTGTGGCAGTGGCCCTTAACGGGGAAGTGATAGCGTCGCGGCACGACAATTCTGGTCAGAGTCATGCTAAATTGCTGACTACTTTTATCGAGGAATGTATTCATGATGCAGGTAGTACTTTGAAAAACCTGGATGCCATAGCGGTAAGTAAGGGTCCTGGTTCTTTTACAGGATTGCGGATCGGGGTAGCATCAGCAAAAGGTTTATGTTATGCCCTTGATAAGCCCCTTATATCAGTAAATACTTTACAATCAATGGCCTCCCATTTTTTAGCCACTTCAAAAATTGATGAATCTTTATGGCTTTGTCCTATGATTGATGCCCGAAGGATGGAGGTTTATACCGCTTTTTTTAACAGTTCCGGGGAATTTGAAATTCCCACCACAGCCGAAATAATTGAAGAGGGCACATTCGGTACCATTCTTAAAAACCATTCCGTTAATTTTTTTGGCGACGGGACTGAAAAAGTTAGGCATTTGTTTGAAAATGAACCTAATGCAATTTTTCACCCGGATTTTTTTCCTTCGGCCTCGGGTATGGTTCCATTTTCAGAAAAATCTTACAACATGAACGAATTCGAGGTAACCGCCTATTTTGAGCCTTTTTATCTGAAGGATTTTTTCAGCCCCGGGCAACCAAATCCCCCGGTAAAACGTCAGTTATAAGACGGAAAAATCATTTCCTGTTCGGTAGGCCTTTTTTCCCGTTCAGGAAAAAATGTTTTGCGGAGGTTTAAATTCAGGGTTATTTTGATGCGTGCGGTGATGCTCAAATTCAAAAGAATCCAGTTAATCGTTAAGTAATTGCAATTGAATGAAAAATGTCTTGTTTTTTGACTTAAAATGACCTATATTTATATCCTGAATTTTACGAAAACCTTACACTTATGAAAAAGGTATTATACCTGGTGGCAATATTGGGGTTAACCACATCATCGTTATTTGCTCAGCTAACGATGAACAATGCGGTAACACCTACGGATTTGGTGAATAACTACCTGTTAGGATCCGGTGTAACAGCAACCAATATTACTTATAACGGTTCGCCTATAGCCCGATCGGCGTTTACATGCACCGGTACATGTAATTTAGGTATGGGAGCTGGTATACTTCTCAGTACAGGACAAGCTACCACCGCACCAGCAGGTTTTTTTCATAACACAATATTGGGTACTCCAGGGGATCCGCAACTTGATTCCATTATTGATCCGCGTTTAACACAAGACGCAACCATTCTGGAATTTGATTTTTATGTTGCATCCGATTCCTTAAAATTTGAATATGTTTTCGCTTCCGAAGAATATAATGATTACGCTGCAGGAAATCCTCCATCAGCTTACAATGATGTTTTTGCATTTTTTATCAGTGGACCGGGAATAGTTGGTCAGCAAAATCTTGCAGTAGTTCCAGGTACCACTACACCTGTTTCAATTAACACCATCAATAACGGATATTCAGCCGGCGTATCTTCAGGGCCTTGTACGAATTGCCAGTATTACATAGATAACGTTAACGGACCAAGTGTTTATTTCGATGGTTTTACAACTGTGCTGACGGCAAAAACTGCTGTTCAGCCTTGCCAGACATATCACATTAAACTGGCTATTGCTGATGCTACTGACGGTGCGTTTGATTCCGGAGTCTTTTTAAAAGCAGGAAGTTTTACCAGCTTCGGACAAATCAATGTTTTTGCAAATGGTGTTGCCCAACCTGATAATGGAACCGTTTATGCATGTACTGGAACCAGTGTTCAGCTTTGTCTGAACCCTGCTCAAAATTATAATTGGGTAACAGGTGAAACAACCCAGTGCATTACAGTAAACGAACAGAATATTGTGCCGGGTGGTGTTTACAACGCTGCTGTTTTTAGTCCTGCAAATAATTGCTTCGTATTTACCTCGAACCTTTCCGTTCAGTTTATTACTCCTTCAGCAACAATTACCCCTTCCGGACCTCTGAATCTTTGTCCGGGTAATAATGTTACCCTCACCGCCAATCAGGGAAATACATATTTGTGGAGTAATGGTGCTACCTCGCAAAGCATAAGTGTTGGAACTGCAGGAACATATACAGTTACAGTTTCAAACGGACCTAACTGTTCCGCCGTTTCTACGCCGGTAACAGTCACAGTAGGAAATGCAACTGCACAAATTACCGGAGTGCTGAGTTTATGTAACGGAGCTAATACCACACTTACCGCAAATGCCGGTCTGTCGTACCTCTGGAATAACGGCGCCGTCACACAGAATATTAACGTTGCCGCCGCAGGTGCGTATACAGTTACCGTTACCCAGGCAGGTGGATGTACTGCTACCGCAACAGTCAACGTAGCGGTTAATGCAAATCCGGTTCCCGCCATTGCAGGAACACTTTCATTCTGCCAGGGCGATAATACTGTTCTCGATGCGGGCCCAGGATATACTACTTATTTATGGAGTAACGGACTCGTCACCCCCACAGTTAATGTTACTACAGGTGGTACGTATACGGTTACCGTTACAAATGCTGCAGGATGTTCCGCATCAACATCAGTGGCCGTGGTGGCCAATCCTCTTCCTGTTCCTGCAATCACAGGAGTTACTGCATTTTGTACAGGAAACAATTCTACGCTCAACGCCGGACCGGGCTATTCCCAATACCTGTGGAGTAATGGTGATATAACACAAACAACTAATGTCAGTACCGGTGGAAATTACGCAGTTACTGTTACGAACAATAACGGATGCAGTGCAACAACCAGTACTCTTGTAACGGTTAACCCGCTTCCTAATCCGAACATTACAGGAATTTTTGCATTTTGCCAGGGCAGTAACACTGTACTAAGCGCTGGTCCCGGCTTTGTATCCTATCTCTGGAACAACGGAACAGCAGCACAAAATCTTACCGTTTCAACAGCAAACACTTATACGGTGACCGTTACTAATGCCAACGGCTGCTCCAATACCGATTCGCAAGTGATCACGGTTAATCCCAATCCCGTGCCTGCCATTTCAGGAACTCTTTCCATTTGCCAGGGAACCAATACAACACTGAGTGCTACGCCGGGCTTTACTTCATATCTCTGGTCGACAGGTGGTGTAGCAGCCAATCTTAATGTAAATACTTCCGGCCCATATGCCGTGACCGTTACCGATGCAAATAATTGTACAGGTACTACAGCGGTTAATGTAACGGTTAATGCATTGCCTGTTCCTGCTATCACAGGAGTTACAGCATTTTGCCAGGGCGGTAACAGTAACCTGAACGCTGGCGGAGGTTTCAGCAGTTATTTATGGAATACAGGCGCAATTACCCAGACAATAAATGTAACTACTCCCGGCAGTTATGTGGTTACTGTTACGAATGCGGCAGGATGTTCTGCATCAACCAGCACACCTGTTACTGTCAATGCACTACCGGTTCCGAATATCACAGGACCTGCTTCAGTTTGTATCGGCAACACTGCCACATTGAATGCCGGCGGAGGTTATGCCTCTTATCTCTGGAATACCGGCGCAACAACACCAACTATTTCTGCGACGAATGCCGGGAATTATACTGTTACAGTTTCTTCCGCTGCAGGATGTTCCGGATCAGATAATACTTCACTTACAGTGAATCCACTCCCGGTTCCTGTTATAACCGGTGTTACTACTATATGTCAGGGTGCTTCTACCACTCTTGATGCGGGAGCAGGATACCAGAGTTATGTATGGAGCACAGGCTCAACCGCACAAACAATAAACACCGGAAATGCAGGTGTTGTTACAGTAACTGTTACCGATATGAATGGTTGTGTTGCGCCTGCATCATCCAACGTTACTGTGAATGCGTTACCGGTTCCGGTAATAGCCGGCGATTTTGAATTTTGTCAGGGACAGTCATCCACACTTGATGCGGGTGCAGGTTTTACTTCCTACTTATGGAATACGGGTGCAGTAACCCGCTCCATTAATGTGAATACCGGCGGAAACTATACCGTTACTGTTACTGCTGCCAACAATTGTTCCGGCATTGACAGTGAATTGATAGTTGTCCGCAACAACCCCGCTCCCGTCATCAACGGTGATCTCACTATCTGCCAGGGCGATGCAACAACTTTAAATGCAGGGGGAGGATATTCATCTTACCTGTGGAATAATGGAGCAACTACCCAAACCATCCCGGTTTCCGGAGCAGGCAATTATACAGTTACGGTTTCGTCAGCATATGGATGCATTGGTTCTACTTCTGCAACGACCGTTGTAAACCAGTTGCCGGTTCCCGTAATTACAGGTGTTACTACTATCTGCCAGGGTACTTCAACTTCGTTTGATGCAGGTGCGGGCTATGCCGCATACCTGTGGTCAAATGGTTCGACTTCACAAACAATTGCTCCCGGAACTGCCGGCGTATATACAGTAACAGTTACTGATAATAATACCTGTTCAAATTCCGACAACATAAATCTTGCAGTTAATGCACTTCCTGTTCCTGCTATCACCGGAACAACTGCATTCTGCCAGGGTGATAACAGTAATCTGAATGCAGGTCCTGGATTCAGTAATTATCTCTGGAGTGATGGTTCAACTTCGCAAGTCATTAATGTGACTACCGCTGGAAATTATAGTGTAACCGTAACTGATGCTAATGGATGCAGTGCGAACACAAGTTCTGCCATTACCGTTCATCCAAATCCAACGCCAGTCATACAAGGCGGAACAGGCATCTGCCAGGGCACTTCTACAACATTAAATGTTCCGGGTAATTATGCCACTTACCAGTGGAATACCGGCGAGATAACACCCTCAATTTCGGTAAATGCTGCAGGAAATTTTACCGTGACCGTTTCATCCGCATTCGGATGTGTTGGTTCTTCTGCAACAGCAATGATTATTAATCCGCTTCCAACACCGGTCATCAGTGGTGTCACTACGGTGTGCCAGGGAGCAACTACTGTTTTTGATGTGGGTGCAGGTTATTCATCTTATGTGTGGTCAAGCGGAAGTTCATCGCAAACTATTTCTCCCGGAGTTGCAGGCATATATTCCGTTACCGTTACAGATGCTAACGGTTGCCAGAACAACACTTCCATTTCACTTACCGTGAACCCATTGCCCACTCCTTCAATTACAGGAGACTTTATCCTATGCCAGGGCGATAACAGTATAATTAATGCAGGTGCAGGTTATACAAGTTACCTGTGGAGTGATGGAACGACGGCCCAGGTTATTAATGTGAATACTGCAGGAAATTATAGTGTTACAGTAACTGATGGCAACGGATGTTCTGCTTCCACAAGTTCTGCAATCATAGTCAATCCTCTTCCGGTACCATCCATAACCGGAATCAATGCAATATGCCAGGGCACCACAACAACTTTCAATGCCGGAAATTATGTGGCTTATGCATGGTCCAATGGTGAAACTACCCCTGATATTACAATCGGTACTGCGGGAACTTATTTGGTTACTGTAACCGATGTGAACGGTTGTATAAACAGCACTTCAGAAACACTTACAGTTTATGATTTGCCAACCGCTACTATCAGTGGCGTATCTGAAGTGTGTCTTGGCGGGTCATCATCCATAATTCTCACCTTCAACGGAGAGGCACCATTTTCGGCAGCTTATACCAATGGAACCATTGTGTCACCGTACAATACAGCTGCATTGTCGGGTGTAATAAATGTAACACCGCAAGTGACAACAACCTACAACCTGTTAACAATTTCAGATGCGCATTGTGCAGGAACCGTTAACGGAACAGCTATGGTAACAGTAAATCCGCTTCCGGAACCGTTGATCAGCGGTGACCTTGCCATTTGTGACGGTGAATCCACTACGCTCAATGCATCTCCCGGTTTCACTTCTTACAACTGGTCGAACAGTAATTCACAACCTTCAGTAGTTACCGGTATCGGTGGCATATATACTGTGACCGTTATTGATGCCAATGGCTGCGAAGGCACATCTCCTGCAGTAAACCTGGTAGTAAATGCTGTTCCTGTTGTTGCCTTTACAAATGATACCAGTCTGACCTGTGCAGTGCCGCAAATCAACTTTACTAATCTGTCACAGTATGTACCCGGTTCAACTTTTGAATGGACGTTTGGCGATGGATCAGTTTCTGCAGCAGCAAATCCTTCTCACCTTTATTTTGCTCCGGGAAATTACCCGGTATCGCTTGAGATAACTACGCCTGCAGGTTGTGTATCGAACACTTCTTCACAGGTTGATATTATGTTCTTCCCACTTCCGGAAGCAGACTTTGTAACCGCACCCGGTATTACGAACGTGTTCAACGGCAAAGTTGATTTTGTTGACCGGTCCGATTACGCAGTTAGCTGGTTATGGGAATTCGGGGACGGAGCTAAATCCGCTGAGCAGAATCCATTCCATTACTACAATGAAGTAGGGGATTACCGGGTTGCTCTGACGGTAACCAACATAGCAGGTTGTATCGACCGGTATGAAGATGTAGTAGTAATTAATCCATTTTATATTCCAAATGCTTTTTCACCTAACGGTGATGGGGTAAACGATTTATTCTATTACAGTGGATATGACCTGGATGTTGCCAATTACAACATGAAGATATTCAACCGCTGGGGTCAGTTAGTATTCACCGGGGAAGATGAAAATGATAACTGGAACGGAAGTACACTTGATGGAGTTACAGCCCCACAGGGAACTTATGTTTACCGGCTGCAGGTGAAAACGAAAGGTGGAAAAGAATATGTATTCGACGGACATGTGAACCTGATCCGGTAATTAAATATACCCAAATAAAAAAACGGAGTCTTTGTTAAGGCTCCGTTTTTTTATTGGATAAATTGATCAGTTAACCTTTAAAAAACTGATTATAAGTTCTGTTGATCCTTTGTTATTATTGATATACCTTTCATTAACTTCCTTAATTTTCTGAAGCCGGTTTTTATCAATCATAACTTCGGTAAACTTGTGCAGCAGTTCCGATTCATTTTTAAAAGTAAATGCACATTTCCAATGAACAAGCTCATTGGCTTCACGGAATTTCTTATAATTGGGGCCGAAAAAAACAGGTATTCCAAACACCGCAGCTTCAAGTATATTATGAATTCCTTTTCCAAAACCTCCACCGATATAAGCAAAATCGGCACTCTTATAAATGGATGATAACATGCCAACATTATCAATAATAAGAATGTCAGGACTTGCATCTTTCCTGTTCCAGCGTGAATAGCGAACAACATTATAGCCGGGGAATCTTTTCGTTATTTTTTCAATTCCCGATGTGCTGATTTCATGTGGCACAATTATCATTTTACATTCATCACTGATGGCATTGAAAAGTGTTCCTAGCATTTTGTGATCTGGAGTCCAGGTGCTTCCGGCTACAAGCAATTTTTTAGTGTTTTTAAAAAGTTCAATCTCCGGTAGTGTTTCTATTTGCAGGCTGTTTTGAAAAACCCTGTCGAACCTGGTATCGCCTGTTACTGAAACCTGGGGGATACCACGCTTATATAAGAGTTCGAGTGAAGCCTGGTTTTGTACGAAGAAATGAGTAACCCTTCTGAGTATTCTTTCGAAGAACAGCATTCCGGGCTGAAAAAAAATCTGTGAAGGACGGAAAATAGATGATACAAAGTAAATCGGAATTTTCCGGTCTTTGAATTCTTTGATATAAAAGTGCCAGAAGTCATACTTGACAAAAAAGGTCATAGCAGGCATCACCAGGTCTATAAAGTTCCGGGCATTATTAGGTCCGTCGAGCGGAAGGTAAAAAACATAATCGGCAAGCGGATCATTTTTACGGTTCTCATATCCGGATGGAGAAAAAAATGTGAGCACAATTTTATGATTGGGATAATGCTGTTTCAGCGCTTCGAGCACAGGCTTTCCCTGTTCAAATTCTCCTAAGGATGCACAATGAAATAAAATCCGTGATTCACCGGGTCGTAAGGTTTTACGTACATGTTCTTTCCACTTTTCACGACCCTTAACCCATTGCCGTGCTTTCTGATTAAAAATAGCAGAAAGCAAAATCGCCAGTCCATAAAATTTAACAGCTATGTAATATACTACTACCATAGATTAGTATAAATAAAATGGAGCCGGTTTCTTTTTATAGAGCGGAAGTATCCAGCCTAATTTGAAGCCGTACATAAGATCCAGCCTGTTTTTGTCAGACCCTTCTATATCATCAAAATTAAAATCCCTGCGGTTAGTAGTAAACCCTTGTGTGAATTCAAATCCTCCGTAAAAATTGACGAGCTGGCGGTTACTGAAATAGGTGTAGCCGATGAACTCTGTAAGATGCAGGCCGTTGGTAAGATGGTCATAACCCTTCAGATAATCATTCCGGAGTTGCGGAACCGTATTACCAATACTTTCGATCCTTATTTTGTGCTGAATGAATCCTAATGTAGCTGTAACAGTGATGCCGCTGTTAGGATTGGGATTTTGAAATGAAATTAAACGGCCAAAAGTAGCCCCAACCAGGTAGCCACGCTCAAAAACCCGCACATCGGCATACAATCCATCGAGCCCTATTATCTGGCCATTATCAGCTGAAATACCATCCAGCAACCCCTTTTGCTTAACATCACTCCCAAAAAGAAACCCGCCTGATAGCCCAAAAAGCCAGTTGCTGGCTGTTTTATAAAGGGTATTCAAACCTATCATGGAGGCATTGCCAAAACGGTCATCCATATCGCCACCAGGAATAAACAAACCATAACTCACACCAATGTAAGGAAAGCGGATCACAGAATCACGAACTCCGCTTTGAGCGAATACCAACTTCCCTGAAAAGGTTAAAACTATAATTATACAGACGGCAAGCCTCATTTTATGCAATATTTGTCGGCAGCCAAGTTAAGCAATTATACAGTATACCCGAACATCCTTAATGGGCATCATTAATTTATTGTCACTCAGGAATCTAATCGTTCCGCCGATCACTCAAAATTATTAAAAATGCTGACAGGTTTGAGATAACTTTTACCAAAAACATGAGCGTTTAATCTGTATCTTTGCCGACTTATTAGAAGAAAAATGAGACCGTTAGCCATGGTTGACCTGATCAGCCAATATGAAAAAATTAAGCCCGAAATTGATAAGGCTGTCCTGGATGTAATTGCTTCTTCAGCCTATATTGGCGGTCCCGAAGTGAAGGCATTTCAGTCGGAGCTGGAAACATACCTGGGTGCAAAGCACGTGATTCCATGTGCCAACGGAACTGATGCCCTGCAGATTGCCATGATGGGTCTTGGATTACAGCAGGGTGATGAAGTGATCACAGCCAGTTTTACGTATGTGGCAACGGCTGAAGTGATGGCCCTGCTCAAACTGACCCCGGTACTGGTTGATGTCATTCCTGGTTCGTTTACCATCGACCCTGTGGCATTTGAAAAGGCAATTACCCCGAAAACAAAAGCAGTGGTTCCGGTTCATCTTTTTGGTCAGTGTGCCGAAATGGACCGTATTATGGAAATTGCAAAAAAGCATAACTTATATGTGATTGAAGATGCTGCGCAGGCTATTGGTGCTGATTATACCATGCCGGATAGCACCCGTAAGAAAGCAGGTACTATTGGTGATATAGGGTGTACATCTTTTTTTCCGTCGAAGAACCTCGGTTGCTTTGGTGACGGCGGAGCAATTTTTACCAATGATGACACGCTCGCTGCGAAAATGCGAATGATTGCGAATCACGGACAACGTATTCAATATTATCACGATGAAATTGGAGTTAACTCGAGACTCGACAGCATGCAGGCTGCAGTTTTGCGAATAAAATTGCGCCATCTCGACGAATATGCTGCGGCCCGGAACCGAGCTGCTTCCTATTATGATTTAGCATTTGCCAATCATCCGAAAATTACAATACCTGTACGGGAACCAAAATCCACGCATGTGTTTCATCAGTATACGCTCGTGCTTAAAAATGCCGTCCGCAATGAGCTGAGAGAATTCCTTGCGGGGAAATCCATTCCATCGATGATTTATTACCCTGTGCCGTTGCATATGCAAAAAGCATATACCGATAGCCGTTATAAAGAAGGTGACTTCCCGGTAACGGAAGCGCTTTGTAAAAATGTAATTTCATTACCCATGCACACCGAATTGTCAGAAGCTGACCTCGGACGCATAACTTCCGGAGTTTTGGAATTTTTGAATAAATAACCATCTTATAATTTACAAGCCTTTCAGCTTATGAATATAGCAGTTGTTGGAACCGGATATGTAGGACTCGTTACCGGAACCTGTTTTGCAGAAATGGGAAACCATGTTGTATGTGTCGATATAGATGCTGCAAAAGTGGAATCCATGAAAAATGGAAATGTACCTATTTATGAACCCCATCTGGATGTTATTTTTGAACGTAATCTTAAACAGGGCAGACTGAGTTTTACTACCGACCTGGCAGCAGCAATTAAAGATTCCAAAATTATATTTCTTGCGTTGCCAACTCCTCCCGGTGAAGATGGTTCAGCCGATCTTAGTTATGTATTGGGTGTTGCTGAGCAGTTAGGAAAACTGGTTACTGATTATAAAGTAATAGTCAACAAGAGTACAGTCCCGGTTGGAACAGCGGAAAAAGTCCAGGCTGCAATTTTAAAGAATTGCAAAACAGAATTTGATGTTGTTTCAAATCCTGAATTTTTACGCGAAGGATTTGCTGTGGATGATTTCATGAAACCCGATCGTGTTGTTATTGGAACGGAATCAGAAAAAGCACGAAGAATAATGTCGGATCTCTATGCTCCTTTCGTTCGTCAGGGAAATCCAATTTATTTTATGGATGCGCGTTCATCGGAATTAACCAAGTACGCAGCCAATGCCTTTCTTGCAACGAAAATTACTTTCATGAATGAAATTGCAAATCTTTGCGAAAAGGTTGGTGCCAATGTGGATATGATCCGCATCGGAATTGGTTCGGATACACGAATCGGGAAACGGTTTCTCTTTGCAGGAATTGGTTATGGCGGAAGCTGCTTCCCTAAAGATGTTCAGGCACTCGCCCGCACTGCGCAGGATTTTGGTTATGATTTTAAAGTGCTCACATCGGTGATGGATGTTAACGACAGGCAGCGTACGAGTATCGTTGATAAGATCAAATCCTATTTCGGAAATGATCTTAAAGGAAAAAAAATTGCGTTATGGGGACTTGCGTTTAAACCGGATACCGATGATATCCGCGAAGCCCCTGCATTATATATTATTGACTTGTTATTGAAAGAGGGTGTTACGATAGCTGCATATGATCCGGAAGCTGCCAATAATGTAAAGAAAATTTTTGGTGAGAAAATTACTTATTCCCCCGATCCCTATGAAGCTGTTGATGGTGCTGATGCATTACTCATTGCTACAGAATGGTCGGTTTTCCGTACTCCGGAATTCGAGAAACTTTCAAAGAAGATGAAAGCAAAAGTAATTTTTGACGGAAGAAATTTGTATGATCCGGCAAAAATGAAAGAGCTGGGATTTTATTACAACAGTGTTGGACGAACCGTAGTATCCTAAAAATAATTACAACCTATGTCATCAAACACTAAAAAGCGTGTTTTAATAACAGGAGCTGCCGGTTTCCTGGGCTCACACCTGTGTGATCGTTTTATTAAGGAAGGTTACCTGGTTGTTGGAATGGATAACCTGATCACCGGTGATCTTGCTAACATACAGCATCTTTTTAAATTGCAGGAATTTGAATTTTATCATCACGACGTTTCAAAATTCGTTTTTGTTCCTGGTGATCTTGATTACATTCTTCATTTTGCATCACCGGCAAGCCCAATTGATTATCTGAAAATTCCCATTCAAACCCTGAAAGTTGGTTCTCTGGGAACACACAACCTGCTTGGGCTTGCTAAAGCAAAAAAAGCAAGAATACTGGTAGCATCAACTTCTGAAGTTTATGGTGATCCTACTGTTCATCCGCAAACAGAAGAATACTGGGGCAATGTGAATCCGGTTGGCCCGCGTGGTGTGTATGATGAAGCAAAGCGTTTCCAGGAAGCTATAACAATGGCGTATCATACCTATCATGGTCTCGAAACAAGAATTGTCAGAATCTTCAATACTTACGGTCCGCGTATGCGTTTAAATGATGGCCGTGTCCTGCCTGCATTTATCGGGCAGGCTTTACGGGGAGAAGATCTTACCATCTTCGGCGATGGCAGCCAGACACGATCCTTTTGTTATGTTGATGATCTTGTTGAAGGTATTTACCGTTTACTGATGAGTGATTATGCTTATCCTGTTAACATCGGTAACCCTTCTGAAATTACCATTAAAGAGTTCGGTGATGAGATACTAAAACTCACCGGTTCTTCCGTAAAAATGATACTTAAGCCTTTGCCCCAGGATGATCCGAAACAACGTCAACCTGATATTACCAAAGCACGTAAACTACTCAAATGGGAACCGCAGGTAGGTAGAGCTGAAGGATTGAAACGTACGTATGAGTATTTTAAAAATTTACCGAAAGAAGAATTGTATAAAACCGCTCACAGGTTTACCTGATATACTGGCTGCCTAATGGATTACTTCGCACACGATTCGGCATTTGTTGATCCCGGCTGTACAATTGGCAAGGGAACTAAAATCTGGCATTTTTCACATATCATGCCCGACTGCACTATTGGTGAGAATTGTAATATCGGTCAGAATGTTGTTATTTCCCCGGGCGTTGTGCTTGGAAAAAATGTAAAAGTTCAGAACAATGTTTCAATTTATACCGGTGTGATATGTGAAGATGATGTTTTTCTGGGTCCAAGCATGGTATTCACTAACGTGATAAACCCGCGCAGTGCCGTTAACCGGAAAAATGCTTACATGAAAACAACTGTGAAAAAAGGTGCATCCATCGGCGCGAATGCAACAATTGTATGCGGACACGACATCGGTGAATATGCATTCATAGGTGCCGGAGCCGTCGTTACTAAAAACGTTCCTGCCTATGCATTGGTAATTGGAAACCCGTCCCGTCAAACAGGATGGATGAGTGAATACGGATGCAAATTAAAATTTGATGCATCGGGTATAGCAGTTTGTGATGAAAGCAATGAAAAATATAAACTGGAAAATAATTCAGTAACAAAAATAGGTTAACCACCATTCTATGTCAGGCCCCGTAAAGTTTGCAATCATTGGTAGTGGTCACATCGGCAAACGTCATGCTGAAATGATCAGAAGAAATCCGGAAGGTCAACTGATTGCCATGTGTGATATTCTTCCCGAAAAGGAAGTGGATGTTGCGCATTTTGAAGTGCCGTATTTCCAGGATGCAAATGCAATGTTTGCTTCCGGGCTGGAGTTTGATGTGGTTAACATTTGTTCTCCTAACGGGGTTCATGCCGATCATGCACTTATATCGCTGGAACACCGGAAACATGTTGTTTGTGAAAAACCAATGGCGCTTACTAAAGCTGCATGTGAAAAAATAATTTTTAAAGCACTTCAGGTTCATAAGAATATTTTTTGTGTGATGCAAAACAGGTATTCGCCACCCAGTCGCTGGCTGAAACAGGTTGTTGAACAAAAACTGCTCGGTGATATTTTTATGGTAAGCCTTACCTGCATGTGGAACCGCGACGACCGCTATTATAAAAAAGGAAACTGGAAAGGCACAGCGGATCTCGATGGCGGAACCTTATTCACCCAGTTTTCACATTTTATTGATATTATGTACTGGATTTTCGGAGACATTACAGATATACAGGCTAAGTTTGATGATTTTACACATCAGCACAGTACCGCTTTTGAAGATTCAGGATTTGTAAATTTCCGTTTTTATAATGGTGGCATGGGTTGTATTAATTATTCAACAGCCATATGGGATAAAAACATGGAAAGTTCCATAACCGTTATCGGAAAAAATGGAAGTGTGAAAATAGGAGGGCAGTATATGAATGAAGTGGAGTACTGCCACATTGAGAATTATACCATGCCGAAGCTCGAGGAAGTGAGTCCCGCCAACGATTACGGTGCCTACAAAGGTTCAGCTGCCAATCATCATTTCATTATTGAAAATGTGATTGATACACTGAAAGGCAGAACATCAATTACCACTAATGCCATGGAAGGATTAAAGGTTGTTGAAATTATAGAAAGAATATACGCGTTAAGAAATCTAAATAAATAATACTACTAACAGAATGTACAAGGATATTATAGATAAGAAAAGAAAAATTGCAGTAATCGGATTGGGTTACGTTGGATTGCCGATCGCACTGGAGTTTGCGAAAAAAGTGAGTGTAATCGGTTTCGATATCAACAAGGAAAGAGTTGATATGATGAAAAACAATATCGATCCCAGTGGTGAGCTCGATGCAGAGGCTTTCGCCGGATGTGATATCACCTTCACCGATTCACTTGATGTATTAAAGGAAGCTTCCTTTTTCATTGTTGCAGTGCCAACACCAATTGATGAACATAATCTCCCTGACCTGAAGCCTATTCTCGCAGCATCGAAGACCATTGGAAAAGTTCTGAAAAATGGCGACTTCGTGGTGTATGAATCTACGGTTTATCCGGGTTGTACTGAAGAAGATTGTATTCCTGTACTTGAAGAACACTCCGGACTGAAGTTTCTTGAAGATTTTAAAGTGGGCTATTCTCCTGAGCGTATCAATCCCGGTGATAAGGAACATACACTTTCCAAAATTATAAAAGTTGTGTCGGGATGTGATGAGCAGTCGCTGGATGAAATCGCAAAAGTATATGAAATCGTAGTGGAAGCCGGCGTACACCGTGCATCATCCATCCGTGTTGCCGAAGCTGCCAAGATCATTGAAAATACACAACGTGATGTTAATATTGCTTTGATGAATGAACTTTCCATTATCTTTAATAAAATGGGAATTAACACTTACGAAGTACTGGAGGCTGCAGGTACCAAATGGAATTTCCTTAAGTTTAAGCCGGGTCTTGTAGGTGGGCATTGTATCGGTGTGGATCCGTATTACCTGACTTATAAGGCTCAGGAACTGGGCTATCATGCTCAGGTAATAAACTCGGGAAGATATGTGAATGACTCCATGGGTTTTTATGTAGCCAAGCAAACCGTTAAGAAACTAATTGCAATGGGAAAGGACATTAATAAATCCTGCGTCCTTGTAATGGGTGCTACGTTTAAAGAGGATGTTGAAGACATACGCAATTCAAAAGTCGCTGATCTGGTTAATGAGTTTAAATCATATGGAGTAAGAACTGAAGTAATTGATCCGAATGCATCATCGAAAGATCTTCTCCATGAATATGGTTTTGAACTCCAGGAAAAAACAGGTACCGGTTATGATGCAGTGGTTGTTGCAGTTAACCATAAAGAATATATGAATATTGATGAGGAGTATCTGAAGACAATCTGCGCAGCTGATGCAGTGATCGTTGATCTTAAAGGTATTCTTCGCGGAAAAATAAAGCATTTTAAATACTGGAGTCTCTGACACATTAAAACATATAACCACAAACAGTTAGTACCGGATGAATAAAGGCAAAATACTCGTTACCGGGGGAGCAGGATATATCGGTTCCCATACAGCGGTGGAATTATCCTCAAAAGGATACGAGGTTTATATTGCCGATAATTTTTCAAACGCACACCCTGAAGTTCTTGACGCAATCACAACCATTACCGGCAAAAAACCGGAATGCATTTCCATCGATCTCTGTGATGCTGACCTGACAGCAAAAATGTTCCGGGAGCACCGGTTTGATGCCGTAATTCATTTTGCGGCGAAAAAACTTGTCGGAGAATCAGTATTACACCCTTTACTGTATTACAAAAACAATCTGCAGTCGCTGATGAATGTTGCCAGTGCTGCCATTGAAACGGGTTGTAATAATTTCGTTTTTTCTTCCTCTTGCACCGTTTATGGCCAGCCGGATGAGTTGCCCGTACGGGAGAATTCGCCGCTTAAAAAAGCTGAATCTCCCTATGGCAGTACCAAGAAAATTGCTGAGGACATTCTTTCTGATCTTTCGAAAGTAACTTTATTAAAAACCATAACACTCCGTTATTTTAACCCGGTAGGAGCACATGAATCCGCATTGATCGGGGAATATCCGTTAGGTACACCGTCTAACCTGATGCCAATCATCACACAATGTGCAATTGGAAAACGTTCTTCGTTCCAGGTTTTTGGAAATGATTATAGCACACCCGATGGTTCCTGCATCCGCGATTATATACATGTAACCGACATAGCAATTGCACACGTGGTTGCAATTGAACGGCTGTTAAATAAATCGGGATTGTCCTCCTTTGAAGTGTTTAACCTGGGAACCGGTAATGGTATTTCAGTGTTCGAGATTATCAATAGTTTTGAAAAAGTGAATAAAATAAAATTAAAATTTACTGTTGCTCCCCGGCGAATTGGTGATGTAGAACAGGTTTGGGCCGATACCAGCCTTGCCAATAAGGTGCTGGGCTGGAAAGCTGCACGCAATCTCGATGAAATGGTGGCCAGTGCATGGGCATGGGAAAAAATGTTACACGAAAAAGAAATAAAACACGTTAATCCTTTAGGTTAATGAGTCATTAACTTCATTCTATCATAAATGAAAATTGTAATCACCGGGGGAGCAGGGTTTATTGGCTCGCATGTTGTAAGGCGTTTTGTGAATAAGTATCCCGATTATACCATCTATAATCTCGATAGTCTTACCTATGCAGGCAATCTTGAAAATATACGCGACATCGAAAATGCGCCGAACTACCATTTCATCAAAGCTGATATTACTGATGAAAAAAGTATGACAGCATTGTTTGCAGAACATGAGTTTGATGCCGTTATCCACCTCGCCGCTGAATCTCACGTCGACAGGAGTATCAGTGATCCGCTTATTTTTGTAAGAACCAATGTACTTGGTACAGCAAACCTGTTAAACACCTCACGACGGGCATGGATTGAAAATGGGAAAGCCCGTTCCGGAACACGGTTTTATCATGTGTCAACCGATGAGGTGTATGGTTCGCTTGGCGCGGAAGGATTCTTTACCGAAACCACTCCGTATGATCCGCGCAGTCCTTATTCAGCTTCGAAAGCATCGTCCGATCACCTGGTGAGAGCCTATCATCATACGTTTAACTTACCGGTTGTAATTTCAAATTGTTCTAATAATTATGGCTCGTTTCAGTTTCCTGAGAAGTTAATTCCGTTAATGATTAATAACATCCGGCAAAATAAACCGCTTCCCGTTTACGGAAAAGGAGAAAACGTGCGCGATTGGCTATGGGTTGAAGATCACGCTGCTGCAATTGATGAAATATTTCATAAAGGTGCAGATGGTGAAACGTATAATATCGGGGGCAATAACGAATGGAAAAATCTTGACCTGGTTTTGTTGTTATGCAGCATAATGGATGAAAAACTCGTCCGCACAAAAGGTGATTCTGAAAAACTGATAACCTATGTCAAAGACCGTGCAGGCCATGATTTACGGTATGCTATTGATTCTTCAAAACTAAAAAATACATTAGGGTGGGAGCCTTCCATAACCTTCGAAGAGGGACTTGCCAAAACGGTTGACTGGTATCTGTCAAACCAGGAATGGATGGACCATGTTACATCAGGCAATTACCTGAATTATTACGATCAGCAATATCATAACCGGTAAACTATAAGTGCGTTGTTTTTGAAAACCAAATGGGAATTATGTCTGAGCAAGTAACTACTGTTTTTCATACGGAAGATATACGTAATAAGTCGGTATTGATCACCGGTGGTGCGGGATTTATAGGTTCCAATCTTGTGGAATACCTGATAAAAAACGGGGTTAAAAAAGTCAGGGTGCTTGATAATTTATCAAATGGGTTTTTGAAAAATATTGAAACCTATTCCGGTAACAAGTCTTTTGAATTCATACAAGGTGATATAACGGATCCGGATACATGCGCAAAAGCCTGTCAGGGTATGCAACTGGTTTCGCACCAGGCCGCTCTGGGGTCTGTTCCGAGGTCAATAGCATTTCCTTTGCCTACTCATGCTGCCAATTCTACAGGATTTCTTAATATGCTTGTGGCTGCACGTGATGCCGGTGTGGAGCGGTTTGTGTATGCCAGTTCATCATCTGTTTACGGCGACTCTGCCGAATCACCTAAAAAAGAATCCAGCATCGGGAAATCTTTGTCACCGTATGCAGTTTCAAAATACACCAATGAATTGTATGCCGGAGTGTTTGCGTTAAACTATAACATGAAACTTATTGGTCTTCGTTATTTCAATGTCTTCGGACCCCGCCAGGATCCGAATGGTACTTATGCTGCAGCCATTCCGTTATTCATGGATGCTTTGGTAAATGAAAAACATGCTTACCTTAACGGTGATGGTGAACAGACCCGTGATTTCACCTATGTTCAAAATGCTGTGCAGGCGAATGTGAGGGCATTTTTTACTACTAATGAACATGCATTTAATAAAGTGTATAATGTTGCAGTAGGAGAAAATATTTCAGTGAAACAATTATTTTCGATGCTGGCTCAGATAGCTGGAAAGAATGTCAAACCACTTCACCGCGACGACCGTGCCGGTGATATCCGCAATTCGCTTGCTGATATTTCGCTTGCGCGGACGTATCTCGAATATGATCCACAGGTGAAACTTCAGGAAGGTCTGGAATTGACCTTTGATTGGTTCAGTAAAACATTTAGCGGCGTTAAATTTTAAATACAGCTGCCATGTTAAAATCATTTTTTAATGCATTCAAAAAAAAGGAGGATCCCCTTCCGGGTTATGATTTCCTGGCTGTTGATATGCATTCACATCTGATACCCGGTATTGATGATGGCGCAAAAACAATACAGGATTCCATCACCCTCATAAAAGAATTGCAGGCACTGGGTTTTCGAAAACTCATTACCACCCCACATATCATGAGTGATTATTTCAGGAACACACCTGAAAATATTCTTTCCGGACTGGAAACAGTAAAAGCGGCTATAGCTGAAGAAGGGATTGAAATGGAACTTGCAGCAGCAGCGGAGTATTATATTGATGATGGCTTTGTTAAAAAGCTTGAAAATGATAAACTGCTGACCATCGGTGATAATTACCTGCTTTTTGAAATATCATATATCAATTGTCCTGATAACATTCACGAAATCATTTTTCGCATGATGGTGTTCGGCTATAAACCTGTAATGGCACATCCTGAAAGATATCCTTTCTGGTATTCCAACTTCGACCAGTATCACAAGTTCCGCGACCAGGGTGTATTGCTTCAGCTAAATATTAATTCCTTAAGCGGATATTATGGATTTGAAGCTAAAAAAACAGCCGAGAAACTTGTTGAAGCCGGACTGGTTGACTTACTTGGTACGGACTGTCACCATGTGAAGCATATTGAGGGGCTTAAGCGGGGACTGAAAGAAAAAAACCTCAGGAAGCTGATGACATTTAACCTGCTCAATCAGTCTTTGTGAATCATCAACCGGCCTTAACAGTGCCAGGAGAGGGAGGGCCACATCTACCACAATTTTTCTAAAATTAACAGGTCTGACAATGGGCTGTTTAGCGGGATTTATAATCTTTGTTGTACGAATCTTTGGAATTTAATGTATCTTAACATCAGGTAATCGGTAAGGGCTCTATTGTAGAAATTGAGTCACCATTGGCATTAAATTACATAAAGCTGATTTTATCCTTTACCAGCCAATTTATCCGTTTATTAAATTAGATAAGCGTGAATACAACAATAATAAAAGAAAACTATACATGTCAAAGCAATCGTCGGATCACCTGTTTCGGTTGATAAAATCCTTAACCACAGCTGAAAAGCGGTATTTTAAAATTTTTGCGGGTCGCCATACCATTGGGGAAAAGAATGAATATGTGAATTTATTTGATGCCATTGATAAACAGGATAAGTACAATGAAGCTGCATTGATCCTGCTTTTTAAGGATTCTACTTTTGGCCATTCCCCTGCTATTGCCAAGAACAGGCTCTATGAAACTGTTTTAAAAAGTCTTCATGCATTTCATGCCGACAGTTCAATTGACGTGGAGTTGCAACGGTTGATGCACTCCACTGAAATCCTCTTTAAAAAATCCCTTTACGACGACAGCCGAAAAACACTTGCACGCGCCCGTAAGCTGGCAGTGAAATATGAAAAACATTTTATGTTACTGGAAATTCAGAAGTGGGAAAAAAGGTTGATTGAAAAAGATTCTTATGTGTCGAGCAGCATTGAAGATATTTCCGAAATGCATAAGCAGGATCAGGACCTTCTTGAAAAAGTAAATAACTACAGTGATTTCTGGTATATTAAAAGCAGGCTTTTCCTGTTATTGAATAAGAAAGGGAAAGTCCGCGATAGCACGGAGTTGAATAATTTTAAAACGATAATCGACAATACGCTTCTGAAAAATGAGGGTAAAGCGCTCTCTTATGAAACACGTTATTTGTATTATCATATATACAGCGCGTATTATTTTGGAATCGGTGATTATAAAAATTCCTACACCTACATCAGCAAGCATCTTGAACTGATTGAAAAGCATGCTGAGTTATTTGAAGAGGAACCGAACAAATATTTCGCGGTGCTCAGCAACATGATTTATTTGTGTACCCAACTCAGAAAGTTTAGTGAAATTCCTATTTACCTTGCCAAGCTGAAAGGCATTCCGCAAAGTAATGTCAAAAAAATGAATGAGGATCTGATGATCAAACTTTTCTCCAGCACGTATAGCGCAGAGTTGAGTTTGTATATGCAGACCGGCGAATTTGAAACTGCTTTTGGGCTGGTGGATGAAATAGAAGTAGGATTAAAAAAATATCGCGATAAAATCAGCAAGATCCGCATCGCTTATTTTTATTTTAATTTGTCAATCGTTCATTTTGCCCTGGGCGATTATTCCGGTGCGCTGAAATGGATCAACCTGCTTCTTAATGACAGCGACATTGATTCAAGCCAGGACATTCACTGCATGGGTAGAATATTCAATCTTATTATTCATCTCGAGATTGGTAACAACGATCTTATCCCTTATACTTTCCGTTCCACTCAGCGATATCTTTCGAAACGCAAAAGAATTTACCGTTTTGAAAGTGTGTTTTTGCAGTTCATTAATAAGTTATCAAAGGCAAATTCACCCGCGGGAATCCGCAATTGCTTCCAAACTCTACGCCCCGAATTGCAGGCCCTCGTTAAAGATCCTTTTGAAAAAAGTGTTTTTGAGTATTTTGATTTTATTACCTGGGTTGAAGGGAAATACCTGGCAATACCATTCCGCGAGATGGTTAAAAAGAAAATCGACCAGGGCAAGCTGAAAGAGCTGTTGAATTAAATTCCGGTTTTGATTGTTAATCCTTTAATTTCCAGCTGTGTATATCATAGCTGAAAACGACTTCCTTGCCATTGATTTTTAGGGATTTTTAGCCGAATTTTGCAGGATTCAATCTGGTTTCCCGCTACTTTATTTCAGCAGAGATTCTTTTTTGATGGAAGTCCCGCAAAGCAGCGGGTATGTATAATTCAATTCAATAAAAAATTTTAATATGAAAATCGACAACAACAAAGTGGTTTCGGTGACATACCGTTTAGAAGCAAATCCATCGGGACAGGAAAAAGTACATGTTGAAACAGCTGGAGCCGACCGGCCTTTGATTTTTCTGTTCGGATCAGGCGGACTGATCCCTGCGTTTGAGGAAAATTTGCTTGGCAAAATTACCGGTGATAAATTTTCATTCAGCATTGATGCGGCAGATGCGTATGGCGAAATAGAGGCAGAAGCCCTGGTAGATTTACCAATGGATATTTTTAAAGTGGATGGAGTTGTTGACCTCAGCATTCTTAAAACAGGTAACATTGTTCCCATGACCGACCGTGAAGGAAATCGTATCGACGGGCGTGTAATGGAGATCGCAGGTGATACCGTGAAAATGGATTTTAATCATCCACTCGCCGGACAACAATTGCATTTTAGTGGTGAGATAATCGAAGTGCGTGAAGCTTCAGAAGAAGAATTATCACACGGCCACGCACACACCGGAGAGCACGGCCATTGATGTAACGAATCACGAATGGGCTTCGCCCTACGAATCTACCGAATATTTAATTCGTAAATTCGATTTGTACCGCAGGATTCGTTAATTCGTTACATTCCTAGATTCGTACCGCAGGACGCCTATTCAGTCGGGCGGACGTTAATTCGTTACATTCGTACATTCGTAGCGAAGGATTCCCGCCTATTCAGTCGGCCAGGCATGATTCGTTACATTCCTAGATTCGTACCGCAGGATTCCCACCTATTCAGTCGTGCGGACGTTAATTCGTTACATTCGTACATTCGTAGCGAAGCATTCGTTATTCGTTACATTAGATTCGTACCGCAGGATTCCCGCCTATTCAGTCGGGCAGGCGTTATTTCGTTACATGTGACTATTATTATGACTTCCAAAACATATACATTAACCACTGCTCTTGCAAGAGCGCGGAAATATTGCGCTTACCAGGAACGTTCACAACAGGAAGTTCGCGACAAATTGTATGATCTCGGTCTTCATAAAAATGAAGTGGAGCAGGGAATTGCAATTTTGATTGAAGATGGATTTTTAAATGAACAACGATTTGCGGTCGCGTTCGCAGGCGGAAAATTTCGGATTAATAAATGGGGTAAAGTGAAAATCCGCCTTGCTCTGAAGGCCAAAAAGATATCTGACTATTGTATTCGACATGCCCTGAATCAGATCCCTGCTAATGATTATGAAAAAGCACTGAGTAAGGTGCTGGATGCAAGAAGAAAGAAACTTCCCGGGTCCGATTCAATGAAAATTAATTACCAACTGGCTCAGTATGCTATCGGACGTGGTTTTGAGGCAGATCTTGTATGGAATCAATTGAATATCAATAAGTAATTAAATAAAAATGTGAAAATGAAGGCCATTTCCATAAACATGGATTCGCAGAACTAAGTCATGAAACCTTTGTATTTACTGTTTTAGCAGGCTAATTCTTTTTTGTACTTTTAGAACGTATAAGTTCCACCTACCTGTCCACGGTATTATGATTACCAATTCCCTTAATACTTCTGAAATAGCACTATTCAAAAATCTTTCTCCGGCTGTTGTGGAGGAAATCATACAACTTGCTGAAACCGGAACGTATCAACCAGGTGACATCCTGATTAAGAAAAACACCATTCCGGGTAAACTATATATATTATGTGAAGGAACAGTAGGGGTTTATAATGAAGATGTGCACTTACTCGAGCTTGGCACCAATGCAATTTTTGGAGAAGGATTTTTAGCTGATGCCTCTGCTGTTGCTACCATTGTTGCTACCACAAAAGTTGTCACAAAGGAATTTCACAGAAATGTTTTTTTTGAGATCATCGATAAATATCCGAAACTTATTCTGAATATATTTTCGTTGTATCATCAGCGCCTTCGTTCATCGAATGAAAAGGCCCTTAAGGAAGCGCGCGAACGCGAAGCGAAACTCGAGGAGCTTGTAAATGAACGGACAAGTGAATTGCACCTGGCACTGGATACACTCAAGGATACAAATAAGGAGCTTTCTGAAACCCGGGACAGCCTTCTTGAAACACAAAAATTCCGTCAGCAGTTTCTCGCTAATATGAGTCACGAGATACGAACACCGATGAATGCCATCGTTGGACTCACAAACCTGTTGCTGAAAACACCGATGACTGAGGTGCAGGAAAAATATCTTGGAGTGATACGGAATAGTGGCAGTAACCTGCTTGTTATCATAAATGATATACTCGATCTTGCTAAAATTGAATCCGGAAAAATGGATCTGGAAGAAGTACCGTTCGGATTGGTCAACACCATACAGAACATCCATACCATACTTGGATTAAAAGCAAGTGAGAAAGGTATTAGAATGATAGTCGATATTCATCCTGATGTACCGCAGTATGTTTCCGGTGATGAAACGCGGATTACCCAGGTGTTGATGAACCTGGCAGGTAATGCTATTAAGTTTACTGAAAAAGGAAGCGTAACAATCCAGGTTGTTGTTGAATACAGGGAAGAAAATGAATATGCCCTGAAATTTAACATTCGTGATACAGGAATTGGAATTCCTGCCGACAAGATCGATCGTATCTTCGAGAGCTTTGGTCAGGCATCATCCGACACCACGCGTAAATTTGGTGGTACCGGTCTGGGACTTACCATCTCTAAACAGCTCGTTGAAATGCATGGAGGACAAATCATGGTTAGCAGCATACCCGGTGAAGGATCGGTTTTTTATTTTGTAATTCCTTATACGGCCTGCCCTGCTCCGCAGCAGGAATCAAATGATCCGTCATGGGATGCGGAATCCGTTGCCGGGAAGAAAATACTATTGGTAGAGGATAATGAATTTAACCAGATGGTGGCTGTTGATACATTATTGGATTTGTTTCCCGGACTGGAAGTAGAAGTAGCAGAATCGGGTGAATCAGCAATTGAAAAACTTCGCGAAAGCGATTATAATTTTATTTTTATGGATATTCAGATGCCGGGCATGGATGGCTATGAAACCACACGCTTTATCCGGAATGAATTAGAAGGTGAAAAGCGCGCGATTCGTGTTTGTGCAATGACTGCGAATGTTACTCGCGAAGAAATTGATTCATGCTATGAGAGCGGAATGGATGATTACATGATGAAGCCGTATACGCCACAGGAACTTCGCGATAAAGTGTTGCGGAATCTAAACAAACACTGAAAGTATTAAATTAACCATTATTTTAGAGCCGTTAAATTCGGAACACACAAATAAAGTTTTTATGAGCAGGGCAGATCAGGCAGCAAATTATATCCTGGAAAGGATGAAATCGGAATTACATCCCTCCCTGTATTACCACAATGTGCCGCATGTAATGGATGTATTGCAGGCTGCTGAACAGATTGGCAAATCAGAAGGCATCAGTGAAACTGAGATGGAGTTGTTGCGTGTAGCGGCCCTCTTTCACGATGCAGGTTTTATGATTCAGGCCGACAACCACGAAATGCTGAGTTGTCTTATTGCCAAAGATTTTCTAACCATTGTTGGCTTCAACGAAGAGGAAATAGTAATTATATGTAATATTATTCTCGCCACCAGGGTTCCGCAAGAGCCTAATAACCTGCTTGAAAAAATTATTTGTGATGCTGATCTTGATTACCTCGGCCGTGATGATTTCTTTGATACCGGCAATAATATTTTCAGGGAATTTCAGCAACGCAACCTGGTAAAAGATATGCGTGAATGGAATGAATTGCAGGTAAAATTTTTAACCTCACATAATTATTTCACGCAGACTTCCATCAAATTGCGTAACGCAAAAAAAGAAGAACATCTCAAAAAAATAAAACAACTTCTGCAAGAAAAAGTGTAATTCGTTACATTCGTTACATTCGTATATTCGTACCGAAGGATTCCCGCCGGAAAAGGCGGGCAGGCGTAATTCGTTACATTCGTATATTCGTACCGAAGGATTCCCGCCGGAAAAGGCGGGCAGGCGTAATTCGTTACATTCGTATATTTGTACCGAAGGATTCCCGCCTATTCAGTCGGGCAGGCGTTAATTCGTTACTTCCGTAAAGACCGTTTCCACAAAATACATATCAATATCGCCAATGTTTTTTGCTGAAATTTTTCCGCGGTGAACGCAATCAAATTCATCCTTTATCAATGAATAGGTAGCTTCTGAAATATTAACTCTACCTACTTCACCATTGCTTTCCATCCTGCTGGCGATATTTACGGCATTGCCCCAGATATCGTACGCATATTTTTTGCGGCCTACTACCCCTGCAGTAACGGGTCCTGTATGAACACCAACACGTAAGCCCCACACCGGCAAACCTTTTTCAATTCGCACACGGTTATGTTCATTCATGAATTCCTGGATCTGTAGTCCTGCCCGAACGATATCAAATGGATGTGTTGTGTTAACTGTTGGAATTCCGCCGGCACACATATAGGCGTCACCGATAGTTTTTATTTTTTCGAGATGATTTTTTTCGATGATATCATCAAATGCAACAAAGAAATCGTTGAGCTCAGCTACCAGTTCAGTAGGCGACATACCCTCGGCAATGGTTGTAAATCCTTTAAAGTCGGTGAACAAAACAGAAACGTTTTCATAGTAACGGGGAGTAGCATTACCATTTGTTTTTAATTCCTGTGCAACTTCTTCAGGTAAAATATTTAATAACAGGTTTTCGATTTCTACTTTTTGGCGATCAAGAATTTTATTGGTTTTAACTTTAGCCCTGTAGTTCCTGAAAATAATAAATGCGATAAAAAATATAAGGATCAACCCTATCATGAATGCATTTTTCGCAAACTTTTCCTTTTGCAAATCAATCTCCTGTAATTCTTTGTCCTTGTTGAGGATGGTAATCTCTGATTGCTTTTTGTCGATTTCATATGCAAACAATTGCCCCGACATTTTTTGCTGATAATCGATATTGTAGAGCGTATCCTTTATCGTGGTTAACAACGCCTGGTACTCATAGGCTTTTTGGTAATTTTTAAGTTTCGAGTGAATATTGGCAAGGCCGGTATAGGCAATTTTTAATTCTTCCGGTACACCAATATCTTCACCAAGTTCACGTGCACGCTCGAAAGCCACAAGAGCCTTATTGAGTTCGCCCTTTTTCTGGTAAGTGTTGGCAAGGCTCAGCAACGCCGTTGTAACATCGCGCTTGCTGTTAATCTTGTCGGCAATGGCAAGAGCCTGTCGCTGGTAGGTTTCGGCTGTTACAAAATCGCCGCGGGCTTCATGAACCTTGCCGATATTCCGTAATGCCTCCGGCATCGATGAAGAATCCTCATAACTTTTTATCGCATTTAAAAAATATTCTAACGCAAGTGTATCTTTCCCCTGCTGGAAATAGTTTTCTCCAATGTTGGTGAGAATGGTGCTGATTGAATATTTATCATCGATTTTACGTGCCAGTTCCAATGCTTCAAAGCTGTATTCAAGACTCATGTCAAGTGTGTGGCGTTTTTTAATGTAGAGCACCGCAATATTATTTATTGCCGTAAGCTGCCGCACCGTATCGCCAATTTCTTCTGCAACTTTTTTAGATTTAAGATTATATTCCAGTGCTTTCGGATCATCACTCTGACTCTCATACACAGCCCCCAGGTTACTGTAAAGCCGGGCGACATTGGCTTTGTCACCTATTGAATCATACATGGTCAGACTATTTAGCCAGCTATCTACAGTAGCCCCATATTCACCCTGGTAATATTGTGCTAATCCTACAAACCGGTACGCAGTTGCAATATCAACAAGATTACCGCTACGAAGGCTGACATCCAGCGCCTGTTTGGCATATACTTCCGCTTTTTTCAAATCACTCTCCTGTGACAAACGACTCAGTTCAATCAGGAGGGTCACTTTTGCTGAATCTGTTTTTGCTACACGAAGCACTTGCAACAAGCTGTCTTCCTGTGACTGTGCAGCAGTGGTTAATGATAAAAAGGTGAATACCAGAAGGAGCCGGACTCTGAAAAGCAGGGTCGTTATTAAATGGGAAATTTCAGGCAACAAGATTTTCACGGATATAAAAGTAAAAAAAAAGAGGGAGTTTTAAGCTCCCTCTCTGCTGAATCAGCATTTTATGTGGTATTACTTAGTTATGACAAATTGTTTGTAAATTATAGCATCGCCATTGTTAAGTCTAACGGTGTATACACCTGCATTAAGTGCATCCAATCCTATATCCTGGGTTAATTCACCGTTAAATTCAGTTATTTGTTTTTCATACTGAATTTGTCCTAATGTATTAATAACCGAAATATGGATAACATTTCCGGTTTCACCTGTGTAATGAACGGTAAACAGTCCATTGTTCGGGTTAGGATAAAGATTGAAGTCTGCAACAGGTAACATTTCATCATTTTCGCCGGCAACCCTGTTGTTACAGAATGGCAGGTTGGCAAAACAATACGGCTTTAGCCAGAAGGTTCCGTTGTTACCGGTCGACACACTAATCCCGCTGAAGAATGCACCTCGGTAAAAACCACCCGTTGTATTCTGAAGCGTCATGGCTTTTTGCGAGTAAATATTAGCTCTGACATCGTTATTGTTTCCTGTTTTCGCTTCATTTTTCACAAAAATGAACACATCACTTGACATGTATGGCACGGTAGGAATAACTGAACAATTGTTTCCGGTGGTGAATTTCGAGAATTTGTAAACACCGGGCTGCAACATGAGGGTGGCACCATTGCCCACCGATACCTGGTTATAGGTTCCGGGTGACAGTGTTGTTGTACCTGAGTTTGCGTTCACGTTGGATCCTCCGGAGAAACTTGGGAAGCAGGGTACCTGGGAAACCAATGGAAGCGTAACAGGCGAAATTTCGGTTCCTGAAATGCTGCCAGATCCGCTGTTGCGGAACACCGTATCAATAAATCCATTACTTCCTATATTCACAACGTTACCTGCAATCCAACCATCAACCACAACGTTATTTCCGATCTCAATCGAACCTGTTGTACCGCGGTGTCCTGCTGCTCCGTTAATAGTTGTGTTGTTTCCAATCAAATCTATTCCGCTTCCAAGTCCCATTATTACATATTGGTCAAGCTGTGAAACAAGAGCAGGTTTGGTTACGGATACAATATCAGATGATGAACATCCGCCGGCATCAGTAACGGTTACGGTATAGTCAGTTGCCGATTGCGGACATACTGTTATTGAAGATGATGTTTCACCCGTACTCCATAAATAACTGAACGATCCACCACATGATGATCCGCCTGTCACTACAGGTGAAAGTGTTACGCATGAACAGTTGTAATCAACAGTTTGATCGGATCCAAGAGAAACAACCAAAGGCTGAGGCTGTGTGAGGGAAATAGTTTGAGAAGTAGGATATCCTAAATCATCATACACGGTTACTGTGTAAGTGCCTGCGCTCAAACCGGTGATTGTTGCCGTTTCAGCACCTGTGCTCCATAAATAGGTGTAAGGTGGGAAACCACCGCTGATTCCTAAGGCCGTTGCACTACCGTTATCTCCACCGTTACAGGAAACATTATAGCCACATGTTATTGCCGGACTGCTAACACTGATGTTCAGATCCTGGTCAAGTACAGTAAGCTCACCCAGTCCATAAGTAACTTCAAAGTTTGCAGAAACCAGGGCAGCAGGAGCAATAATATGAACACCCACTTCATTTCCGGTAATCATATTCACAGGAAGGAAGCTGTACAACGTATCATCTGCAGCAGCATAATCCAGGGTGTCAATAATCACAAACGGATCGGCGCCGGTAGCGGCAGAATCAGCTATTGAAGAACTGTTCAGAACGGTTGATCCGCTGACCAGGTTTCTGGCACTCACCAGGTTGCGGGCACTAACAAAAGCAGTTCCGCTTACAAGGTTACGTGCACTTACGAGTGATCTGGCATTATTCAGGGGACCCGCTCCAATTAATTCTGAAGTGTCAGGAGCCAGTTGGAAATCAAATACCGATTCAGGATGAACATCTACAATAAATGTGGTATCAAAGGTTACTCCGCTTACAAGATTTCTTGCACTCACAAGATTTCTTGCGCTTACCAGGTTACGGGCACTCATCAGGAAACTTGTATTCAGTACATCTGCAGAAACAAGATTTCTTGCCCCGACAAATATTCTGGAATCAATAAAGGCTACCTGTTCAACAATAGGATCTTTATGCGCACTTTCAAGGTTGCTTAGGAAAGCAGCCTGGTCGCCTGCATCAATATTCGTGGTTGAATAAGAATAGGCATGTCCGAGAGAACGTCCGTTTATTTTATCACCGTAATAAATGGTCGTGTCATTCGGAGTAATCACCAATGGCATTTTTTCAATAACGAGCAGGCCGTTTTCAAAATTATACTCAAATAAGGTTTCATACCCGGGATCAATAACAGATGCGGTGTTGCTGATAAAATAGATTCCGGCATTGCTAAAACTGTTTGCGGGAGTACTGTAGGAAAGCGGTGTTAATCCGAGTTGGGCATACGTGTATCCGGAACTTGCAAGGGGCACACCGTCAACAGTAATAGCGGAAGTAAAGACCGGCAGTTTTTCGCCATACTTTTTAGTTTTGGTTTCCGGTGTAATAACAACAACTTTTTGAACAGGGTCAAAGAAGTATAAGGTGTCGGAATTTCCTCCATCATTTACGTTAGGGGCTATCGGTGGCGTATAAACGTACACGGGATAATTGCCAACAAACGCTGGAAGGTTTACAATCAGTTGTGTTGGACTAACAAACGTTGTTGGGAATGTATCTCCATTAAAGATAACTACCGACTGAGTTGTAAAAAACTGCCCGGTAATAGTTAACGTAAACGGAACACTTCCCGGCTCAATACCTGTAGGAACATCAAGTGTTATAAGATCGGGCGTTGGAGCTGCAAATGAAAGCATAGCGGCATACGCCTGGATATATCCGGAACCGGTTTGGAAGTCGGGTCCTGGTGTTCCCAGGTCCATCGCTGTTGATGTAAGAATATTTTTAATCTCTGAAGGTGAAAGTTCCTGGTTATAAAATTTTTGTTTACCTTCTTTTAACAATGCGCCTACAGCAGCAGCATGAGGAGTAGCAGCGGAGGTTCCAAAGAAATTCGGGAACAAATCGCCTTCATAGTTGGGTCCGTTCATAAACACGGTGGTGTTACCACCATTAGGAGCAATCAAATCCGGTTTGGAACGTACAACACCATTTACGGTTGTTCCTCCACGGGAAGAGAAATTCTGAACGGTAGGAGGATCAACTCCAAAAGGAGGAGTGTTGTAATAATTTACTGCACCCAGTGTGATTGCATCTTCGGCATTGGCCTGGCCTACAATTGTAGATCCACCTGACGCATATTCCATAAACTGAACTTCTCCACGGAAAAATATTAGTTTAAAATTTGCAGCCTGATTTCCTGCCGCCCTGATAATCGTCAGATTCGCTAAAACAGGATTGGTACCCGGAACAACAAAGGGAAGTACTTCAAGCGGATCTCCGCCAAGGTTATCCCTGTTAAAGCCAAAATACTGTGTGCCGTAACCGTTAGTAAGATAAATATCAAAATCATTTACTGTTCCGGTTGAAGTCTGGCCTAGCGAATAAATTGAATCCTGCCATTGAAGAACAACTGTATATCCTCCCGGAGGCAATGAAATGCTAAGCAGGTTATCGCCGCCGCCAAAATCATGTGCAGATCCTACTATGCCTAACGGGGCAACCATAGGGCTGAATGTGTTTTCATAAGATTTTGATGCAAAATTTCCGGCTGCAACAAAGTAAGATACTCCCAGAGAAGATACCGAATCAACCGCTTTTGCAACAACACCATCCTGGTAGAAAGGAGACGTGATGAAAGTAATATCATCTCCAATAATATTACAACCGTTTTGAGCAAGTTCAACAACACCCTGTGCAAGATCACCTTCACTGATAACACCGGTACGGAAACCTAATTCGGCACCCGGCGCGATATCATGAATGATCTGAAGCATTGCACGACCTTCGTCGGTTTTAATGCTGTACGGATAATCTTTTATAACATGCACAGGAACCAGGTGATCGTCGGGATTACCGATCCCGGGAAGGTCACCATTCACAACATCGGTAGCTGCATTATTTCCTAAAACAGTATTGTAACTGTCGGATAACACACACACTTTAACACCGGTGCCATCAACCCCAAATCCTGCTCGTGCAAGATCGGATGTTTGTGCAAGATCACCCTGGGTAACTGCAACCCCACTGTTGGTGATCGACGGGTAAACCGGACGGATATAAACGATTTTCTCTATCACACCCGGAGTTAGGAGATTGTACAGATTGGCAATTGCAAACCTGCCGGTAATCACCAGTGGATTCAGTCCGTTAGGAATGGTATCGGTTAATCCGTAATTTGGTGTCTGGTAAATAAGGTTGAATAAATTTTCTGTTTCACCTTCCACTGAAATAATTTCAATCCAAACGGTGTCTTCCTGAACAACAAAAATTTGCTGAATAGTATCAGTACCTACCGAAAGATAATTCTGGTATAGTGATGATAACTCGCAGCCAAGTTTCGCATATTCTTTTCCGTTAGGACAAGGTTGATAGTAAGGAATGATACAAGGACCTTCAAAAATTTCGACAACATCGGAAGCCGTACATCCGCTAACCGGATGTGTAACAGTTAGTGTATATATGCCTAATCCGTTTATGGCTGGAGTTGCAGTTAATTCACCGGATACAATATTTCCGGTTCCTGAAGTTGACCAGCTGTAAGTTGCACCGGCAGTTGAAGAAGATCCGTTAAGTGTAATTTCAAGAATGGAGCAGGTAAGCGCATTGTCTGTGCCTGCATTTGCATTCGGAGCCGCAAAATTGGTTCCAACAAGTGCAACATCAGTTGCGCTGCATCCGTTTGCTGGATTTGTAACGGTGAGGGTATAGGTTCCTGCGGCATCGGCTGTGATAATTGCCTGGTTGGCTGCAGAAGTTATATTTCCTCCATTGGAAGCGACCCAATTAAAAGTAGCACCCGGAGTGGAAGAAGAACCTGTTAACGTTACAGCAGCTGAACTGCAGGTGATCGTTTGATCGGAACCTGCTGCGGCATTGGGAGCAGTCGTGTTGGATGTAACCAGAACCACGTCAGTTGAGGAACAACCGCCTGCACTAACGGTGAGCGTATAGGTTCCTGTGGCACTTACAGTTGGAGTGGCAGTAGCAGCACCGGATTGAATCACGCCGCCATTGGAGGCACCCCAGTTAAAAGTTGCGCCGGCAGTAGAAGAAGCACCGTCAAGAATTACGGTTGTCTGGCTGCAGGTAATTGATTTATCAAGACCCGCCGTTACATTGGGAGGCGAGCAGAATGGTTCATAATTTACAGTCACTCCACTTTGCAGGTCAACCTGTGTTCCGCTCCACATAGCCCCTGTGATAGTAGTTGATCCGGTACCCGAGCCCATGTAAATAGCGCCATAGGGAGCATATATTGTACCCTGCCAGCGTGAGCCACCGCCACCATTTCCATTGGCAATTGAAACCGCATTGGTTGCATTTCCATGCACTTCCATGAACACCCTGTTTGCGCCTCCACCACCAATAAATGATGAATTGAATTTACCCAAAACAGCATTTTCATGAACATGAATATAAATTTCACCGGACGTGGTGTTATTAAAGTTAAATTTAAAACTGTTGGCATTACCGGAATTGGTGATCGATTTGAAAGTATATACACCAGGTCCGTTAAAAGTAATAGTTCTGTTTCCTGACAAGGTAACATCGCCATAGCTGACACCGGGTTGCGCTGTAAAATTTCCTGTGATATGGTTATTCGTAAAATTTGCAAAAACTGCAGGTGCAGGTAATGCAGGCAATGAAGGCACATCAGGCGTTGCAAATATTGCGGACCCGGGACCGGAATAATTAAATCCGGGCAATATCGTTTTTGTTCCCGCAACGTTAGAGCCGGAAGGGATATTCACACTCCCTCTGGAATCAATATTTCCTGACACCGTTAGTCCGGAACCTGTTGTGAGCACATTTACCGATGCAGGAAGGTTGGCGGCGTTGCCAATAGCAATACGGCCATTAATGGTTGCATTGTTTACAAGCTCTACCGTTCCGCCGCTATGAACTGATCCCATGGTGGTTGTACCCGAAGTTTTTACAAGTACATAGCTTCCTATGGCTCCCGTTGGGATGGTGGTCGAGGAGGATATTAATACACCATAACCGGGTGATGGTGGCACCGAAGACGTAGCTCCCGGTACTGTACCGTTTCCTGCAAACATTACAAAGTCTGAAATAGAAAGGCTTTGTGTGGAACCGGTCAGGGGTAGTAATAAACCTGAAAGCAGACAACCTGCCATAATACGGGTAATGTTCTTTTGTGCTGAAAGGACAAAAGAACCCGGTGTGCCAAAGGCACCTCGAATAAAAGATTTCATTGAGTGGGGGGTGTTAGGGGGTTGCGGTAATATAAAGATTTAAGGAATATGAGTATACTTTGTGTGTTCCTTACAAATTTATAATAATTTATGCATACCTGTCAAGGGTTAGGGCTTCTAAATCATGACTATTATTGATTTTGACCCAATTATAAGGGCGAAACGCCTGTTTTGAATCGTGAATGGCTCCGATTCCTAAAAAAATATACACCCAAAGTTATCGCATTTCATTGATTTATACCTTCGTATCGGTATATAAAATTGTATCTCACCGGTAGATTCCGTCATTTTTTGTAATTTTGTCTCACTATGACAACCGACCATTTAAGTGATTTAAGGGAAAGGATCAATGCCCTGAGGAGGCATCTTTGACATCGACAAAAAGCTGCAGCTGTTAGCCGGGGAGGAACAGCTGACACACGCTCCCGACTTTTGGAATGATCCCAAAAGAGCAGAGCGAATCCTCAAACAAATTAAAGCTAAGAAAACCTGGACGGATGCTTTTAAAGCTACCGAAACCGCGGTAGAAGATGCAGGCGTTTTGCTTGAATTTTTTAAAGCGGGGGAAGTAACCGAGAAGGAAGTGGATGCCCAATATACTACTGCTTTAAAATTTCTCGACGACCTGGAATTCAAAAATATGCTCAGTGGTGAAGAAGACGCACTCGATGCCGTTGTCACTATAAATTCAGGGGCAGGAGGCACCGAAAGCCAGGATTGGGCGGAAATGCTCATGCGCATGTACATCCGGTGGGGAGAGCGACATGGTATGAAAATAACTGAAATTGAACGAACCGATGGTGACGGAGCAGGCATTAAATCATGCACTCTTGAGTTTGAAGGGTCTTTTGCCTATGGCTATCTGAAAAGCGAAAATGGAGTGCACCGCCTGGTGCGCATTTCTCCGTTCGATTCCAATGCCCGCCGGCATACTTCCTTCGCATCTGTATTTGCTTATCCGCTGGTCGATGATACCATCAACATCGAAATCAAAGATGCTGATATCAGCATACAAACTTCCCGTTCCGGTGGGGCAGGAGGACAGAATGTGAACAAAGTGGAAACAAAAGTACAGTTAACACACCATCCAACCGGTATTGTGGTTGTGTGCCAGATTGAGCGAACTCAGGGTGGTAATAAGGAACGTGCCATGCAGATGCTCCGCTCGCAGTTATATGAACTTGAAGTGCGAAAACAAAACGAAGCCAAAGCACTCACCGAAGCCGGTAAAATGAAAATCGAATGGGGATCACAAATCCGCAGTTACGTATTTCATCCCTACAAACTGGTAAAAGATAACCGCACCGATTACGAAACTTCCGACGTGCAGGGCGTTATGGATGGTGAACTCGATGAATTTATGAAAGCTTACCTTATGGAATTTGCCGCCGCTAAGTGAAAGTCAGGAGAAAAGGTCAGCAAAAAAGGTCAGGAATTGTCAGGATAAAATATCTCTTCAATACCGTTGGAACACATGACAATGTTTTCCAACAAAAAGCGAGCGTAGTCGAGCTTTAATGGAATATCTCTTCAATACCGTTGGAACACATGATAATGTTTTCCAACAAAAAGCGAGCGTAGTCGAGCTTTAATTTCTTGTCCTGGTGAGCGTAGTCGAACCACTTAAAAAATGAAATGTTAAAAGTATACTTCAAACCCAACTGTTCAACCTGCCGCACCGCTTTACAACTCATTAAAGAGAATAGTGATGAAGAGTTGGAAACGATAGAATACCTGGTTGAAACACCCACCCAGCAGGAGCTAAAGGAAATAATTAAAATGATCGGTATAAAACCTGAAGGGCTTGTACGAAAAAAAGAATCACTTTACAAAGAAAAATATGAAGGCCGCAAAATCACCGGCAACGAATGGATAAAAATTCTTACCAAAAATCCAATCCTCATCGAGCGCCCTATCATTATATATAACGATAAAGCAATCATCGGCCGGCCGGTGGAAAGAATTGTGGAGTTTGTCACTAAAAAATAATAAGTTGTAAGGACACATTGCAATGTGTCCGTAAAACTGCACAATTAAACAGTGGGGACTCATTGCAAATGTGTCCCCAATAAAAGCGAGCGTAGCCGAGCTTTAAAGTCTTGTCTCGGTGAGCGTAGTCGAACCGCAAACCGCAAACCGCAGAATGAATATTTAATTAAAAATCTTATGACCCACAGAACCGAAAAAGACACAATGGGCGAAGTGAAAGTGCCTGCCGATAAGTATTGGGGTGCACAAACGCAGCGCTCTATTGAAAATTTTAAAATCGCGCAGGAAACCAATAAAATGCCCATTGAAATTATCAGGGCTTTTGCTTTTCTGAAAAAAGCAGCGGCCATCACAAACATGGAAGCCGGGGTGTTACCGGCTGAAAAATGTGATATCATTGGAAAGGTGTGTGATGAAATACTGGATGGTAAACTTGATGATCAGTTTCCTTTGGTTATCTGGCAGACAGGTTCCGGCACGCAGTCGAATATGAATGTTAACGAAGTGGTGGCGTATCGTGCCCATGTTATCACGGGCGGAAATCTTATGGATGAGAAAAAAACAATCCATCCCAATGATGATGTCAATAAGTCACAGTCATCGAACGATACTTTTCCAACGGCTATGCACATTGCTGCCTATAAAATGCTGGTCGATGTTACCCTTCCGGGGATGAAGTTACTGCGCGATACACTCGCTGATAAATCACGGCAGTTTATGAAGGTGGTGAAAATAGGAAGAACTCATCTCATGGATGCAACACCGCTGACTCTCGGACAGGAATTGTCGGGGTATGTGTCGCAGCTCGATCATGGTATCAGGGCTATCAATCACACGCTTCCCCACCTTGCAGAGCTGGCCCTTGGCGGGACAGCCGTAGGAACGGGAATTAATACTCCTAACGGTTATAGCGTAAACGTAGCAAAGCATATAGCCACGCTTACAGGCATACCTTTTGTGACAGCCGAAAATAAATTCGAAGCCCTCGCTGCTCATGATGCCATTGTAGAAACTCACGGAGCATTGAAAACCGTTGCATGCGGGTTAATGAAAATAGCCAACGATATTCGTTTGCTCGCATCGGGCCCCCGCTGCGGGATTGGTGAATTGTACATTCCCGATAACGAACCCGGCTCTTCCATTATGCCCGGCAAAGTAAATCCTACTCAATGTGAAGCAATGACCATGGTGGCGGCACAGGTCCTCGGGAATGATGTTGCAATTAATGTGGGCGGAGCATCAGGTCATTTTGAACTCAATGTGTTCAAGCCCGTGATGATTTATAATTTCCTGCACAGTGCCCGCCTGATCGGTGATGTGTGTGTATCGTTCAACGATAAATGTGCAGTTGGTATTGAACCGCTTCATGACAATATAAAGAATAATCTTCAGAATTCACTTATGCTGGTAACGGCACTTAATACCAGGATCGGATATTACAAGGCAGCTGAAATAGCCCAGACCGCACACAAACTTGGCAAAACACTCAAACAAACTGCTGTCGATCTCGGCTACGTAACCCCCGAACAATTCGACGAATGGGTACGACCCGAAGAGATGGTTGGTGATATTGGGTAATTACGTTAACGAAATACCTTGCCACAAAAAATAACACTTAGACACTAATGCTCCTCATCCGCAACGCAACCATCGTAAACGAAAATAAAATTTTCAACGGCGATGTTCTTATTAAAAATAACAGGATTGAAAAAATCGGTCACGATATCGGAACTAACGGTGCGGCACGTGTGAACGAAATTGATGCCGCCGGGTTGCACCTGTTGCCGGGATGCATTGATGACCAGGTACATTTCAGGGAACCGGGACTTACTGCCAAAGGCGATTTGTTTACCGAGTCAAGGGCCGCTGTGGCGGGAGGTATCACTTCGTTTATGGAAATGCCAAATACGGTTCCCAATACGCTGACCGTTGAGCTGCTTGAGGAAAAATACCGGCTGGCCGAAAAAAAATCACTGGCTAATTATTCTTTTTACATGGGCGCTTCCAATGATAACATTTCAGAGGTGCTTAAAACAAATGCTGAAAATGTTTGCGGGGTAAAAGTTTTCATGGGCTCATCAACCGGGAATATGCTGGTTGACAATGAGAAAACCCTGGAAAGAATTTTTTCTGCAACCCCATCATTAATCGCCACTCATTGTGAGGATGAAGCGACTATCCGCACCAATCTGGCCCGGTACAAACAGGAAACCGGCGATCATCTTGATATAAAATTCCATCCGCTGATCCGTTCCGCGGAAGCGTGTTACACTTCCAGCCACCTGGCCGTGGAACTGGCACAACGGTATCAGTCGAGGCTGCACATTCTTCATATAAGCACAGCGTTAGAAACCACACTCTTTACCAACAAAATTCCGCTGGAGCAAAAAAAAATAACGTCGGAGGCATGTGTGCACCATCTTTGGTTTAGCGATGCCGACTATGAAAAGCTGGGAAACCTCATCAAATGGAATCCGGCAATCAAAGCAAGTACCGACCGCGATGCAATATGGACTGCATTACTCGACGACCGCATTGATGTTATTGCCACCGATCATGCGCCTCATACACTGGAAGATAAGAGCAGGAATTATACGGAAGCGCCTTCCGGCGGACCCCTGGTTCAGCACAGCCTGGTTGCGATGCTTGAATTTCATAACATGGGTAAGATTTCACTGGAGAATATAGTCAGAAAAATGGCGCATGATGTGGCAAGGTGTTTTCGCATCCGCGAACGGGGTTTTATCCGCGAAGGGTATTTCGCCGACCTGGTTCTGGCGGATCTCAAACAGCCATGGACGGTTACAAAAAATAATTTGTTTTATAAGTGCGGATGGTCGCCATTTGAAGAAGTGACTTTTAATTCCACAATTACACATACTTTCGTGAACGGTAATCTCGTTTATGAAAAAGGACGGTTTGTGGAAGGGCAGAACGGAATGCGGATGAAATTTAATCCGTTTCAGTAATCAGGAATATAAAATATGCTATGCTGCGATTCTTTTTATTAGCAACCATTATTATTTTTTTTGCGGGATGTTCAGCAGATGAACCGGAGATTCCTGATGGTATTGTAGCGCGCGATTCCATGGTAACCCTTCTTGCCGAAGTGCATATTGCAGAAGCAACACTGATCAAATCAGGAAGTAAAGGGCTCGATATTACTATTAAATCAGCTTACCTGCAAGATGTGCTAAACAATGCCGGAGTCGACACCGCACGCTTTCTTCAAAGTTTTGATTTTTATTCAACACAGCCGGAAATGTTTGCGGAGATGTATGAAGAGGTTGTGGTGGAAATCAGCAAACGACAGTCCCGTGCGAATGCACCTAAAGTATTAAATTAACAAACGCTTTGAAGTTTTCAGTTGCACCTGAAACTCAATCTTACCATTGCTTCAGCCCGGTAGTATTATAGTAAACGTAGCACCTTTATCAGGCTCACCTTCTGCATAGATAATGCCATTGTGATTTTCAGCAATCTTTTTACATAACGCAAGTCCAATACCCGTACCGCTGTAAGTTTCCCTGCCATGCAACCTTTGAAAAATATTAAAAATCTGTTCGCTGAACTGAGGGTCAAATCCGATTCCATTATCGGTGAAAAGTATTTTGGTATACGTACCGGTATCCATGAGTTTGGGATATTTTTTTATTTCATCCCGCGTCATAATGGAATGTGAAATGCGTATCACCGGTGATTCATTGGTGTATTTTAATGAATTGCTGATCAGGTTGGCAAATATCTGTGTAAGCTGCATGGGTATGCCTCTTACTTTGGGCATTTGGGCATAATGCAGCTCTGCATTTTTTTCGCGGAACAGCAACTCGAAATCGACCTTAAGGGTTTCCAGTACATGATTCAAATCCGTTTCAACAAATGCATCTTCAGAATTCGAAATGCGTGAAAAATTAAGAACATCCTGGATCAGCTGCTGCATGCGATTTGCCGACTGGTTGATTTTATTTAAGAAGGACTCCCTTTTTTCCTGGTCATGCAGATTCGAGGAAAGCAATTGCGTAAACGTCTGTATCTTCCGTAAAGGTTCCTGTAAATCATGACTGGCTACGTACGCGAATTGTTCCAGTTCTCGGTTCGATTTTAAAAGTTCTGCGTTAAGTGCTTCAAGTGCATCATTGGCTTCTGCTATCTGGGTAACATCATGATTAAGCGTGAGCACTCCGTACACTTCGTTACTCTTATCCCGTAAAGGAATAAAAAAGTTTTCAAAAGTGCGATGGGTTTCCCGCGACTTGAACCGTGAATGATGAACAGTTTCTCCTTTTAATGCTTCAAGTAAATGCATGTGAAATTCAGTACCTTCCATCGAAGGAAACAGCTGCAGGAGGTTCTTTCCAATCAGCTCATCCTTTGAATATTTCGTGTAATCTGCAGGCATCCTGTTCATCATAATATAATTCAACTCCCTGTCAAACACAACAATAATATCGACCGAGGCATTCAGAATAGTTTCTACAAAATCTTTTTGCTGCTCCAGCGCACGCGTTCGTTCTTTTACTTTCAATTCAAGATTATGACTGAATGCGGTAATTTCCGCATTGTTAATCTGAATTTGCCGTAACATCTGGTTAAAGGCGTCGGCAAGCGCACCTACCTCATCATTGCCATGCTTGGTTGCCCGCACGGAATAATCATTTTGTGTAGAAATAACTTTAGCGGTTTGCTGCAAGGCAATAATAGGGTCTGAAATTGTTCTTTGCAATCGTATTGATAAAATTAAAGCAACCAGCAATGAGGCCCCGATAAGCAATATCCCGACAAAGGCAAAATTTTTCAATTGCGTATACATGGCTTTCAAATCCGACTGGATGTAAAGTATTCCCAGTTGCTGTTTGTTGTGTTCGATAGGAATAAACCCCTTCAGAAAATCATTCTCATAATAAAAATCATCTATTCGTGAACTGATAGATGGAAAAGAGCTTGCCGCAAGTGTATCAGGGTATTTTGCAAAAATTTCACCCTTGCTATCATAAATGCAGGCTCGGGTAATGTGACTTTCCGCTTTAAGCGCGCTTAATATTTCGTTAGCATCTTTAACGCTGAGAAATGCCACTGCACCGGCACTGTTGGATGCAATTACTTTGCCCAGGGTTGTTACATTACTTTTTAAATTCTCGCGGTATGAAAAATATTCCAGTACAATATAAGCCGAACACATGAGTGAAAGTACGACGGCACTGGTGACCAGCATCACACTCAATAGCTTTCGTTGTATGGGCGTATCTTTAAGGGGCATTGTTTACGCTATATTTTTTCATAGTTCATAAATTTGTGCCACACTTAATAATTTCGATGATATGGAAAGGCGGGTTGATTTAGTGGATGCCGTATTTATCAGCAATCGTATTCTGTCTTGTTCTTTATAAAACCGTATATGTCCTCCCATTTTGGCAAAATTGGGGACATCACTTACGGTAAGCGTAAACGGAGTGATGCGATTTTTTAAAATCGATCTTATTTTATCAGGATCAGTAACGTTTATGTATAATATGTGACAATCGTCGATGTCATTTTCATTTTTAAAATGAACAACTTTTATGCGATGTGAGTTTACTTTTTCTCCTGAAACAACTTCTTCCAGGAAACTATTGAAAGGATCGCCGCCAACAACTCCAATTATGAAAGGAGCATCAGCATCTTTAAAAGCCGTTTCCGGCCATTCTACAAAACGGGTGAAATTATACATGAATGCCGCCTTCACCTGGTATTCCTGCGTAGCCGGAGGAAGTTGCGCGCGCGAAGGTTTTACATACATACATAAAGCCAGCAGCAAACACATCCCGTAAAGGAACCTGCTGAAAAATATAAAAGAGTTTAATGCGGGTAGCTTCAAAATGCAAGGCTTAATTTTCCGTAAACACTCCGTGGAATCTGACGTTCTCCGAACTCGGTATGATAAGGGGCTGATAAATTTTCACCGACTACGGATAGGGTTAGCCATTTATATTGGTATGCAAGCCGAATATCGAATGTCAGGTAAGAAGAAATAAAGGTAGCGTTAAATGTTGCAGGAATCAAATCGACATAACGGATTACACCATCAAGCTGAAAATTCCGTTTAATGGTCATCATCGACTGGATCAGGAATTGATTTTTTGGATCATTTGCTTCAAGGTCTGAACTGTATGGATATGTGAGGGGCGATAATCGTTTAAAAGTCTTGTGCAGGTAAGTATAACCCCCACGAAGTTTCCACCAGCTGGTAGCAATAAAATTTCCGGATAATTCAACACCGTAAGCATCTGCTTCCAGGTTGTTCTTAAAATAAAAATCAGGTGGTGCAGTTAAATTAGTATCAACACTTCTGAGATCGCGGTACTGGTTAAAAAAACCCGCAATGGAAAAAGTAAATGTACGCATCGGTTGCACTCGGTAACCGATCTCATAAGCATTTACGGTTTCCGATTTAAACCCATCAAAGGATCCCAGGCGGGTGGATACATTATCCATATCGAGCCGGGTAGGAGAGCGAACCGCCCGTGAAACCGCCGACCAGATGGTGTTTTTTGTGTTAGGAGTGTAAGCAAGCCGAATGGAGGGATGTAGTTCTAAATCAGTGTAATCATTCTGAAAAATTTTTGTCCCCAGGGTAAGCTCCATCTTCTCAGGTATCAGTTGATACTGATCCTGTATAAATACACTCCACAGATCAATTTTCCGGTTAGGAGGATTAAAACTGTTTCTTCCACTTGATATATAATCATCAGCCAGGCGGTAGCTCAATCCCCACGAAAAGGTATTTCGTGCACTCGTTTTTAAATTGTGCTGGAAGTCAATATCGTAAGTGAAAAGTTCGTCCTTAAATTCAGAACTGCGAATGTTTCTCCAGGTACGGTCAACATACAGCTGTAAAATTATTTCCGACCGGTCACTGAACAAGTGCGTCCATCGTCCTAAAATATTCTGGCCGTTCACAGTTGTACTTAGCGTATCATCTTCCTTCCCTCCATACACATCACCCTGCAAGGTAAATGTATTTTTTTCAGACGGAAAATAGTCCATTCTGAAACCACCCTGGGTCAGGTACCAGTTATCCTCAGGCAGTGTTTCGTCAAGTTTTTTTGTTTCATTAAAATCAAAACGCTGCCCGTATACCCTGAAAAAAAATGTGCTGTCGACCTGGCCTCCATAACGCAACGCAGCATGATCCTGTAAAAAAGAACCGTAGGCACCCGAAGCATACCACCCCTGCGTTTCGCGTGCACTTTTGCTGATCACATTAATAATTCCATTTACTGCGTTCGCTCCCCATTGCGCTCCACCGGGACCGCTTATCACTTCAATTTGTTGAACATCCTCCAGTAAAACATTTTGTACATCCCAAAAAACCCCTCCAAATAGTGGTGTGTAAACGGTGCGGCCATCAATAAGAACCAAAAGCTTATTTGCCAATGAACTGTTTGATACGGGTGCGCCATTGAATCCTCTCGAAGTAATTCCCCATTCATGCGAACCTGCCTGAGCTACCTGTAAGTTCGGTGCAAGACGTAATGCTTTTGGTAAACGTATGGCTCCTGATCGCCGTATTTCTTCATTATTGATTACCTGTATGGCTGATGCTGCCTCCGTTAATTTTTTTGGAGTTTTTGAAACTGATGTTACAACAATATTCATCAATTGTTCTACAGTCAGTTTTTTAATTGCAAGTGCCGAAGTTGCTGAATCGGTTTGCCCCTTTACGGAAACCGGAGCCATGGTAAGGGTCAGTACACAAATCAGAAGCTGAACTATCCGGTTCCTGATAATGTTTCCAAGCATGGATGACAACTGCGCAATATCGGAGGGTTTTAAGATAAAATCTTCTGCACCGAGCTGCTTGTTTTGAGCAATGCTTTGCGGATCAGCTGAAGTCGAATACATGTACACCGGTACCGATTTTAACCGGTCAATTTTTTTAAGCTCCACCAAACACTGCTGCCCGTTCATCCGGGGCATATTCATATCGATGAAAATAAGGTCGGGTATGAGGGCTTCATCATTATTTAGTTTTTCCAGAGCAATAATCCCATCATTGGCAAAAACACAATTGGTTTCCACATTCGTCCCTTCTAAAGCGATACTGAAAATCTCCTGGTCATCGATGTCGTCATCAATCAAAAATATTGTAGGGCTTTTTCTCATAACTAATGGGGGTTAGGAGTTGCAAAAAAAAAGAATAAACCCATACGAAGCAACCAATTACTACCCTATTAGCAATTTAATTTTTTGGTATGATTTTTTTGTTCGTTTCAAATCTGGAATTTCCGTCAAAAACACTAAAAAATTGTGGAATTTTCTCCCCTGATCGTAGAATCAAAAAAAATCAGTCACGAGATTTCATGACTGATTTAATTTAGCAGACTATAAAAAGGAATTATTTCAGATAACTATCCAGAAATCCGAAAAATTCACGTTGCCATAGAACACTGTTTTGAGGCTTGGTGACCCAGTGATTTTCATCGGGAAAGGAGAGGAACCATGCGGGGATGTTTTTCATGCGGGCCGCGGTAAATGCTTCCATGCCCTGGCTGATGGGAACACGAAAATCTTTATCATTATGAATGACCAGGATAGGCGTATCCCAGTTATTTACAAAACGGATCGGGTTAAATTCGGTATAACTTTTTGGAAGCGGGGTTTTGAAATAGGAACCATTCATATCGAAATCGGCGAAGAAAATTTCTTCGGTGGTACCATACATGCTTTCCAGGTTAAACACACCGCAATGTGATACAAAAGCCTTGAACCGCTTGTTGTGATTTCCGGCCAGCCAGTAAACCGAATAGCCTCCGAAGCTTGCTCCAACCGCACCCAGTTTATCTTTGTTTACGAAGGGTTCTTTACTTACATCATCAATGGCGCTTGTCAGATCTTTCATAGCCTGTCCACCCCAGTCGCCCGAAATATCACGGTTCCACTTTTCACCGAAAGAGGGCAATCCCCTGCGGTTCGGTGCAACAACTATATAGCCATGCGCTGCCATAAGCTGAAAATTCCAGCGGTACGAGAAGAATTGTGACACGGTGCTTTGCGGTCCTCCCTGGCAATACAATAAGGTTGGATATTTTTTTGCAGGATCAAAATCAGGAGGATAAATTACCCACGTAAGCATCTCTTTCCCATCGGTAGTTTTCACCATCCGCTTGTCAACCTTTCCCATTTTAATGGTGGAGAGAATATCCTTGTTGGTGAAAGTAAGTTGTTTTGAAACTCCTGTTTTCATATCCACCGTAAATAATTCCGAGGGTGATGAAATGCTCATCACGTTGGTAACCATCACCGGGTTTTTTCCGTCATGCCCCATTGTAAAAGAAGTTACGTCTGCAGTTTCTTTAGTAAGTTGTTTAAATTGCTGTCCTGCTTTTTGTGTGCCATCATAGTGCCAAACCTGGTCGGTGGCATTGATGCCCGCCATGAAATAAATTGATTTTCCATCTTTGGAAAAAACCGGCGAATCAGGTGTGTAATCAAAACCGATTGTTAATTCTTTTTTTGTTTTCGTAGCAAAATCATATTCGAAAATACGGTTGCGGTCGGCTTCGTACATCGGTGTTTCCATGCTCAGCCAGATGAGTTTTTTCCCGTCAGGCGAGAAGAGCGGCTTTGTATCATATCCCTGCATGCCGCTGGAAATATTTTCGGTTTTCCCGGAAGTTAAATCATATAAATAAATATCGGAATTGGTACCGGTTGCATATTCTTTTCCATTCTGTTTTTTGCAGGTATAGGCAATCTGTTTTCCATCGGGGCTCCATGCAATTTGTTCTTCATCGCCGAAAGGCTGCAGCGGACTTTCATACGGTTCATTCAGCATGATATCCTTTGCATCTGCGGAAGCTTTTCCGTTTGAATAATCCGCTACAAAAATGTGACTCGAATTTTCATCTTCCCAATGATCCCAGTGGCGGTACATCAAATCATCGTATATGCGCGCACCGTTAGCCATGGGAAGATCAGGATAGCGGTCGGCTGTGGTCTTCCCCGTTTTTGTTTCCATGGTCAACCAGAGTTTATCGCCGGCGGGTGAAAACGCATAACCGGAGATGTCGTTGGGCATGGCGGTAACCTGTGTGCGACTGCTTCCATCAGGATTAATTTCAAACAGCTGGGTTTTGCCGTTTACTGCTGAAAGAAACATTATTTTTTTACCATCGGGACGCCAGCGGGCGGTATGATCATTTTCAGGCCCTGCCGCAACCGCAACCGGCGTACCTCCCGAAGCGGGAATTACATACAGGTTGTTATCACCCTTATTGGTTTCCAGGTTAAAAACTTTAACACTGTAGAGAACTTGTTTGCCATCCGGCGAAAGCCTGGGTTCCGATACTCTTCCGAATTTCCAAAGCATTTCGGCAGTCAGTTTCCCCTGCGAGAAAACAGGCCCGATTCCGGCCAGGAGCAATAATGCGATAACAGCAATGCGTTTCATAGTTTTTATTTTTTTGGTCCGGCAAAAGTCTTGAATTTATCGGCTAAACTGTAAGATTTTACCCACATTATCATGCAAAACATCCCTTTTTGGGGATTTTTAGTTTACTTTCAACATTAAATTTTCACTCAAAAAACGGATTTACATCCCCGAATAATCCATTTACCCACAGATAGGGGCAATTAACCATAATTATTATCACAGGCACCTGTTAATAACTGTATTTTACGACTATATTATTGAAAATGAACATAATAATTTTACATAATATTTGTCGAAAGACTTTCTTTTTCGTTAAAATTTTACAATCTTTGTAAACTCGAATACAAGTTTGTGAACAGCAGACTAAGAAAAGAACAAAAAATTGGTAAGATTTTAGTGAAATTTAAACCAGTACCGTATCAGAATTGTTAAACCACAAACAAAAATTATAAGACCATGAATACAAGTTCTACCAGGAAATCAAGCACTCTTTCCCTTTTGCGAGTCGCATTGCTGCCGGTTGTAATGTTGCTGTTTTTATTCAGCACCATCCAGGCGCAGGTTCCGTATGTACAGCCATTCACCCTCGGGCCGAACATTGCTCCGGCTGCTGCCTATCCCCACAACTTTTTGCCATTGGGATGGTCACAGGGTAAAGTGAGCGGAACAGCTGCTAACAACCAGTGGGATGTTGTAAACAACGGAACACTGCCAACAGTTGCTCCCCGCTCTGCATCCACCATGATGCGGTTCCAGTCTTTCTGGATACCGAACGGTGAAGCGGCTTTCCTTGCTACCAAGCGCATCGACATGCGTGCTATGCCAGCTGCCGGTGCCGCTATGAGCTTCTGGTTCTGGCGCGATAATACCGGTTACCTTACCAACGCCGACCGTATCCAGGTTTGGGTGAACGATTCTGCACTTGTAATACCAGGATCTCCTAGTAATACCATGCTCTTGGAAACAAGTACAAGTGCCGGTGAAATTAACCGCTCCTGTAATCTTACGCCTGCTGCAGTTACCTGTAATGCCTGGAATCAGTATTCTTATACCATTCCTCAAACCAGCGGGATCAATACCTATGGTGGAACGGGCGCAAGTTCGGTTTATGTGATGATTGTTGGTATTAGTGCTTTTGGTAATAATATGTTTGTGGATGATTTTACTATTGACATGTGGGGTAATCCCCAGGCCTATACTGTTGGTACTGCTGCAGTAGTGCAACAGAATGCCGCAACAACTGCTATTAGTGCACAGGATCAAATGATTATCGGCTGCCGTTTGACTATGGATGGTATTACCACTCCTAAAACGTTAACTAATATGGAATTCAATACTAACGGATCCGATAATCCAGGAATGGATATTGCCAATGCCACACTATGGTGGTCAGGTGGTACCAGTTCATTCAGCCCGGTTAATGCACAGCAATTGGGAACATGGACACCTAATGGTCCTTCACCATGGGCATCACAGTATATGTTTTTAACAACACCAGTGACTAATGGAACAGCTCCTGCGTCATTCAATGGACTCCAACACGGAGATAACTATTTCTGGATCACCTATGATATTGCCGGAACGGCCATATCGGGTGATTATGTGGATGCTGAGTGGAACAATTTTACTATATCACCCTTCAGTACATATCAGCCAAACCCTCAAACACTTGCAGGTCGACGGCTTATTGACCTTATTTACTGTGTACCCAATTATGGTACAGGTACTGCCTGGAGTGGTTATAATAATAATGACTTTATTAATGGTGTTCAGTTGGCAGGTGATGCTGCCGCAGGTGCCGGAATTCAGAATCATGGTGGTTTTGGTACTACATTAAATAATGGTATCGGAACTTCAAACTGGATTACCAGCAATGCCGGATCCCGTTGTTCAGGTGCTCCACGGTGGTGCGGTTTCCAGACGCATCCGCCCGATTATGAATTATTCGGTGCATCGCAAACCGCTTCCATTACTGTAAATAATGCAATGCCTTATACAGTGCGAGCGCAAACCGGTGACTATGGTTCCGGTAATGCCCTTGCCGCCTGGATCGATTACAACCGTGATGGTACATTTAATAACTTGTTTGATACCGTATTCCTTAATATTAACACAACTGCTGCTACGGCAGGAACCAATACTATCAGGGTTCAGAATAATTATGGCCTCAATGTAGGTATGCAGGTTGCCGGTCCGGGTATTGCTCCGGGAGCTGTTGTAACGGCTATGACCAATTTTAATCCGTTTAATATCACCCTATCCGCAAATAATACGGCGAATATAGCTATTGGAACGGTGATTGAATTTTCCAATCCACCTTCGTCCTTCCCTGAAAAAATTCTTCAGTCGGGCCCAATGGGTGCGTGGGGACAAAACACCAACCAGTTTACCGTTCCTTCTTGGGCAACACCCGGTAAAACAAGGATGCGCGTGAGAGAGGTTTGGATTAACTATAATATTGATCCTTGTGCGTATGCTACTTATGGTGAGGTGGAAGATTATGAAGTGACCATTGTTCCCGATTGTCCCGGAGTTGCCGGTTATGTTACCTGGTTAGGTTTCACCGATGACTGGACTGATCCGGCCAACTGGTGTCCTCCAATTGTTCCCGTTAACCCGGCCACACCGAACATTCGTTTCCCCGGTGGACCCACAGGTTCTGTATATCCTTATACAAAAGCCCGGATAACTACAGGTGTAAATGCAACAGCAAGCAAAATGCGTATCGAAGCGGGTGACACCGTGTTTATCGATGCACCTACTGCCAGTTATCTTGACCTTGCCGATTCATTGATTATTAAATACCATCCTACCACACCACTTGCTTCACAGGCAAATGCAGCACTTATTATCACTACAGCATTCAGCGACTCTTCACAGTTGATGAATGGTATGGTTGCCCGTATACCGGATTCACCGCTGAAGCCAGCACTTAAAACCCGCTCCTTATTACTTATTGATAATGCCGATCTGGTTCAGGAAGGTATGATTGATGGAGATGTGGGTACTGCCATGAGAATTCACTTGCGCAGGTTGTCGAATGGTAATTTATACAAAAACTTTAAAGTGAAATATTGGTGGACTCTACCTGCAAATAACGTTTCAGGAACAACTATTCCGGCTCCTAATGGGACACCCGCTACCGCAACTCTTATTTATTCAGGAGATCTGGATGTAAGTGGTATCCCTGCCGGCGGTTCGGGAACTATTACACTTCCGTTGATACCAAATTCGTTTATTTTTAGCTCAGCAAACCGCAGGCTGGTTTTAGATATCAGCTATGACAACACCGGTTTCCCATTAACAGGTACTATTGGTCCTAACAATGATGATTGGAGAACTACCGGAACGCAATCACAGTTCTTGTATATGTCTCTGTCAACCAACTCAGTGTTCCCGACTACAGCTGAAAACCTGTTGTTTAATTATGCCAACGTAAATCTTACAGCAACCGGAACAAATGCTTCTCCGGTTCTTACTTTGAACTCTGTTGCCGGTCTGTATGTAGGTATGTCGGTAGTGACATCTTCAGGAGCCCTTGCGGGTAGCCAGATTGTTTCAATCGGACCCGGAAATACAATAACACTGGATAATGCTTCCAATGCGAATTTTACGGGCACTACGTTCAGGGTTCGTCACCAGTTTACCAAGGTAAGTACTAACTTCCGTCCGAACGTGACCATCGAATTCGAGCGTCCATACCAGCGTTATCCAATGCGTATCGCAGGTCACTGGCAGAACAACGGTGTGTTTACAGCTGGAATGAGCAATGTAACTTTTGATGGTACATCGAACCAGGAAATTGAGGGAACAACAATGACAGAGTTTTATAATCTGTTTATTAATAATGCTGCTCACGTAACCCGCTGGACAGACTTTACGGTTACAGATTCCTTAATACTTACCAACGGTCGTTTGAAGCTTAATAATGGTTTGGTTACATTAACCAATCCACAGTTAACATCAATAACCCGCACGGGCGGATTTATCCAGGCCGATGCCGATTTACCTTCAGGAAACCTGGCTCCATATGGTCGCATCCGTTGGGATATGGGTTCAACTGTCGGTTTACGGGTTATCCCATTTGTTAATCCTGCAAATGCACCGGTTTTCTTTGACTATAATATAGACTCAGGAACTCACGATCTTACTGTAGGAACCTATTCAACCCTTGCGGATAACACCAACATTCCTTCGCCGGATGTAACTAACATACTGGGCATTAATAATGCTACCGGTGGTGGTTGGGGTACTGATGGCTGGGCACAGGTTGACCGTTATTACTTTATGGATAACACGGCAGGTTCTGTTCCACAGGCTGATGTAACTTTCCGGTATGCGACAGGTGAAAATGCAGCAGCAGGAAATGCAACAATGAAAGCTCAACGCTGGAATAATTCTACGGATATATGGGAATTCCCATTCTATGGCAATCAGACATTTACTGCCGGAACACCAAGTTCGGTACGCTTGAATGACTACACAGCATTTGATGTAACCAGCTGGTGGACGATAGTTGGTGATCCGAATCCTTTACCGGTTTCATTACTGGAGTTCCGTGCTGAGCAGCAGAAAGATAAAGTTAAACTTATCTGGAGCACTTCATCGGAGATCAATAACAGCCACTTTGAAATTGAGCGTACTGTTAACCAGGACGATTACGATTTCATCAGCCGCGTTGAAAGCCAGGGACCGGGTAATAACTTAAGAGAATACCATACTTATGATATGAATCCGTTAAATGGTGTTCAGTATTATTACCTGCGCCAGGTGGATTTTGATGGAAGAACAGAGCGTTTCGGACCCGTATCAGCTACTTTCAGCAACGATGTGTTCGATATCGTAACTACTACCATCTCTCCAACCGATCGTGGTTTGACAGTAGTATTCAACTACAACTCTACTGAGCCTTACAGCTACCGCATCATGGATATGACAGGCCGCATCATTGTTGCTAAAGACCGCAACGCTGCTGTGGATGGCTTAAACGTGATTGATATCGATGCCGATCTTGCAAAAGGTGCTTATCACATCATCCTGCAGAACAATTCGAAAGTAGTATCGCGTAAGTTCTTCTATTAATAACTAAATGGTTAACCCTTCTACAAAAAAGGCTACCGCGAAAGTGGTGGCCTTTTTTATTTTAAGTCCGGAGCGGTTGCCGTCCCTCAAAGCCCACCGAGGGTTACAATATGGATCGTGCCTCCGGCACTCAGATTGTAGCCTGGGTTCCAACCCTGGGAATGCCATCGGCATGACCCATCTGGTTGCCTGGGGTGTCAACCCTAAAAAGACCCAACCCTGAGAAGCCAACCCTGAGAATGCTATAGGCATAACCCATTATGTTGAAACCTTTGGAAACCAACCCTGGGAATGCCATGGGCATGACCCATCTTGTTGCCTGGGGTGGCAACCCTAAAAAGACCCAACCCTGAGAAGCCAACCCTGGAATGCCATAGGCATGACCCATCTTGTCGACTGGGGTGTCAACCCCCAAAAGAACTAACCCTGGGAATGCCATAGGCATGACCCATCTTGTTGCCTGGGGTGGCAACCCCAGATAGACCCAACCCTGAGAAGCCAACCCTGGAATGCCATAGGCATGACCCATCTTGTCGACTGGGGTGTCAACCCCCAAAAGAACTAACCCTGGGAATGCCATCGGCATGACCCATCTGGTTGCCTGGGGTGGCAACCCCAGGTAGACCCAACCCTGAGAAGCCAACCCTGAGAATGCTATAGGCATAACCCATCTTGTCGACTGGGGTGGCAACCCCAAAAAGAACTAACCCTGGGAATGCCATAGGCATGACCCATCTTGTTGCCTGTGGTGTCAACCCCAGGTAGACCCATCTGGTTGCCTGAGGTGACAACCCCCAAAAGACTCAACCCTGGGAAGCCAATCCTTTGTATGCCATAGGCATGACCCAACATGTTGTCCAGGGCAGAACCTTTCAGAGCTATTCAAATTAAATCATGAAACAGATATTTTTCATCATATTTAATATTAAAGCTTTCCAGCAGTTCTTTATACTCGATTTTGAATGATTTTTTTCTATGATGCTCTTCCTGATTCAAAATATATTGAAAAACATAATCCTTCTGAGATCGGCCATAGGAGAACGCGCCATATCCTGATTGCCATTCAAACCGATTTGTCAAAAGCTGTTGGGAGTTAAGCCATCCGGAGGATCCTGACTTAATTTTTTGAAGAACATCGGAAATTGCCAGTGAGGGTAAGAGTCCAAAAAAACAATGTACATGATCGTCCATCCCATTTACGATGATGTTTTTGCACCCTGTTTGATTAATAAGATTTCCGATAACTGCGAAAAAATTTTTACGCCATTCAGGTTTGAGAACTGATGCGCGATATTTAACTGCGAAAACTGATTGCACATAAAGTTGATGATAAGTGTTGCCCATAATAAAAAGAGTTTAAAAAGTTTGATTAGAAAAAGTATAGCTAAGGTATAAAAATTTATGAATGTAATTTCCGGCAAAAAAGAATGATTAATCATTAGTTCATCTCTTAATGTCGACCATAAAATGGATCGTGCCTACGGCACTCAGATTGTAGCCTGGGTTCCAACCCTGGGAATGCCATAGGCATGACCCATCTGGTTGCCTGGGGTGACAACCCCCAAAAGACATAGTTTGTTGCCTGGGGTGGCAACCTTGGAAAAACCTTAGTTTCCAAAAAAAATAAATGAAAAAAGGTTTTCCTACCTACAGGTCAAAATAATTTCTATCTTTATTGGCTGTTTGAATACCAATTTTTTGGCCTTCTATTAAATAGTGTGTTTGTTATTGCCCCACAATGAACAGAAAGCACAGTATTAAAATGAAGACATGGAACTGTTTTATAGTCATAGGAGGAAAAGCACTGTATTTCTGAAAGCATTCGGGTTGTTGATATTTATGTCGTTGTGGCTGCTTCAATCAGCAGTATACGGGCAAGTCAGCTATAACGAAAGCTTTGATGTAACGGCTCCCACACAAACGCTTCCACTGGGCTGGGCACAAGGCCGGCAGGGTGGAGGTAACGACATTGATAATATGTGGGACCGGATTACTTCGGGAACTTCGCCTTTGTGTACCCCGAAAAGCGGTAGCGGTATGATGCGGTTCCAGTCGCGAATCATCAATTCGGGTGAAGCTTCCTATTTAGCTTCCAAACGTCTCGACATGCGCACGATTCCGGCAACCGGAGCACCGTTGAGTTTCTGGATTTACCGCGAAGCAGGTTACCCGGCTAACGGTGACCGCGTAAGTGTTTATGTGAACAACACACCCGATCTGCTGGGAGCACCATTGCAGCTGAGTGAATTGTCGACTGCTGCAAACAGTATCAATCGTTCCTGTATGATGGCACCACTTGCGGGGGTTGTATGCGGTGCATGGAACCAATACCAGTATACGATTCCTTCTTCGTGGAATTCCACCAATGTGTATTTGATCATTTTAGCAACAAGCGCATTTGGTCATAATATTTACATCGATGATTTTTCGGTGACTTCGTATCCGAAAGTTCCCAACCAGTCGCTGGTCTCCAGCACTCCTACCGTTATCAATCAAAACACTTCGCTTACCGCGAAGAATACAATTAACCAACAGATCATCGGCATCCGGTTAACTATGGATGGTAATAATGTGCCACGGTCATTGAGCCACGTGGAGTTTAATACCAATGGAAGTACGAACCCTGCAACTGATATTACCAATGCAAAATTGTGGTTCACCGGCGGTACACCTACGCTGAATTTTGATAATGCAATGTTACTCGGAACCGTTGCACAGCCCTGGCTCACCAATTACATGTTCCTGGTTCCGCCAACACCGGGCTACACCGGATTAAGTGCCATCAACAATATGGATCACGGCGATAATTTTTTCTGGATCACGTATGACATTGCTCCGGGTGCAGTCAATGATCATTATGTGGATGCGGAGTGGATCGGTTACCGGCTCACGAATGTTCAGTACACGCCTAGCGTATATACGCTCCCCGGTGCACGAAGAATCGGCGATGTGTATTGTACTCCTACCTACACCATGGGTACATCGTGGCTGAATTATACCGGCAACGATTTTATAGGTAAGGTGCAATTAGCAGGTAACCAGGTTCCGGGAATCGACAATACGCAGAATATTATTAACAGCTATGCGGGAACGTTATGCCCTTTCACGTTTCCTGCCAACTGTCCGTTCCAGACTCATCCATCCGATTACGAATTTATTCCCGCCACATTAGGGAAATCAACTTCCGTTACAGCTAACGGACTGGTATCGTATTCGATTTCCCTGCAAGTGGGTTCCTATAATTCAGGAAATGCAATTGCAGCGTGGATCGATTACAATCAGAATTCGGTATTTGATCCGCTTGAAAAAATTGCACAATCGGGCTTCATGGGTCCGAATGGTGTTTATACCACCACATTTACTCCGCCTTTAGCTGCCCTTCCCGGGGAAACACGTATGCGCGTCCGTGAGGTATGGCTCGATGCTGATATTGATCCGTGTAATCATCGCTTTTTTGGCGAGACAGAAGATTATGTAGTCACAATTGCAAGGGAATGTACCGGTCCCGCCGGATGGACGACATGGCTTGGCTACACCAGTGACTGGTCGGATCCTTCGAACTGGTGTCCCGGTGTTGCGCCGGTAAATGGAATTGTTCCTGACGTTAACGTAGTCATTCCGGGTGGTCCGTCGTTTGCAGGGTATGCTTATAAAAGGCCCATCATAAAATCAGGTGTGCAGGCGCGGGCTATGAAATTGCGCATACAGAATACCGATACACTTTACATGGATGCCGCTTCAAATGCATCGCTTACAGTACTCGATTCGCTGGCGATTCAACACAGTGGCTCTGCGCTGGTGGTAAAAAATAATTATAGTGATTCGGCACAGGTGTACAATGGGCTTCTCAACCGGCCACTTGAATCATTGCTTAAAAATTATGGGCGGTCGCGGTCATTATTACTCTTCACACCTGCTGAACTCGCCGGTAAAGGTCTCGTAGCCAACGACCGCATCACGCATATTTTGTTGCACATGCAACGAAAGTCGAATGGTGCTCCCTATAAAAATCTTACCATTAAATTTTATTACACCAACGGCGGATTCAATTTTACCTCGGGATCAGCGGGAATTTTGCCTCCACAGGTTGGTCCTGCACCGGTAACAATTTTCAGCGGGGATCTTTTAATTGCATCCTCAATTCCTGCAGTAGACGGATGGGGTACAGTTGAAATTCCTTTATCTAACCCCGTCAACTGGGATGGAAGTGCGAACCAGGTGGTGATTGAGATTTGCTATGATAATACAGGGTTTGCATTAACGGGTGCCAATGATGAGATCCGGTTTACACAAACTACATCGTTTCGGAAATATATGACGATGGAAAATCTTACTGCATATCCGAAAGCAGGCTGCGATATTCTGCCGTCCGATTATTTTTCGGCAACAGCTTCAGGTATTGCAGGAACCAATACGGTAACGGTTGATCCCGCCATGGCATCACAGGTGTATGCCGGCGCGAAAGTAGTTGGGAGTGGTCCTTTTAATGGCAGCATTAGTGCAACGGTAATGAATGTTGCCGGAACAACAGTTACACTCAGCTCGAATGTGCTGGTAACCTTTACTAACGGTACACTTACCTTTTACAACACCAACAACTTTGCTGGAAATTACCGCCCAAACATGACGTTCCGCTTCGAGCGTCCTTATATGAAGTTCCCGATTGCAGTAGGAGGCAACTGGCATAATAACGGAACGTTCATTCCTGCCATCAGCAAAGTTACCATGAATGGAACCGTGTTGCAGCATATAAACGGATCATCAACTACTACTTTTTATGATCTTAAAATTCAGAACACCGCGCATGTGATGCGGATGAAAGATTTTATTGTATCCGACTCACTCATCCTTACTAATGGCCGTTTGAAAATGAACAACGGACTGGTAACATTAACAAATCCATCACCGGGTGCATTGAGTTTTGTTTTGTCAGCAGGCGATATCCAGGCAGAAACGGATTTGGTGTCTGACAATGCTCCTCCTTACGGAAGAATTGCGTGGGATATGGGTACCGTTAGTGGTGTGAGAACGATTCCGTTTATCAATTATGCGGGCGTACGAATTCCTATGGATTACAACATCGACAGTGGTTCGCATGATATGTTGCTCGGTACTTACAACACACTTCCTGATAATCTCAACTGGCCACTGCCCGATGTCAACAATATTCACGGAATCAATAATGGTTCCGGTGGCGGATGGGGAAGTGCAGGCTGGTCGATGACCGACAGGTATTACCTCGTTAAAAATATTTCCCCGCAAGCCGGACAGGCAGATATTACATTCCGTTATGCACAGGGTGAAGAAGCGCAGTCAGGCAACTCCGACATGCGTGCGCAACGATGGCTGAATGCATCTGATTTGTGGGAATTTCCGTTGCAGCCTAACCAGGTTTTTACTCCCGGAAATCCTAACACCGTTACACTTCCCGACTATAGCGGATTCACATCCGGTGACTGGTGGACAATTGTTGGCGAGACAACACCGCTCCCGGTTTCACTGCTGGAATTAACCGCTATGAAAGTTGTGGATAAAGTAAAAATCTCATGGACTACTGCATCCGAAATTGATAACAGTCATTTTGTTGTTGAACGCACTCTCGATAATGAAAAGTTCAATTTCATCGATCGTGTTGAGAGCCGGGGTCCGGGAACAAATTTGCAACAGTATGAAGCGTGGGATGAAGCGCCTGTACAAGGGACGCAGTATTATTACCTCCGTCAGTATGATTATGACGGTGCTATGACGCCGTATGGACCGGTAGCAGTAAATTTCACAGGTGATCTGTTCGAGATACTTACTACAATTTCATCTCCCTCCGATCATGAGCTGTTAGTTGTCTTTCAGTACAATTCCAACGAGCCGTATGTTTTTCGCATTATCGACATGACCGGCCGCATCATTTCCACCTCATCACGCAACGATGCAACTGAAGGCATTAACACCATCGATATTGGTGTTGATTTAAGCCGCGGAGTGTATTACCTGGTTTTGCAAAATGAAAGCAAAGTGGTGATAAGAAAGTTTTTTTATTGACGCCGGTCCGGCTACGCTCGCCTTTGTAAATGCGCGGTTCGACTACGCTCACCGTGACAAGGAAATGCGCGGTTCGGCTACGCTCGCCGTGACAAGGAAATGCGCGGTTCGACTACGCTCACCGTGACAAAAATATGATGCTCGGCTATCGACTACGCTCACCTTTTTCAATGTGGCTCTGCTAGGCTCGTTCCACCAATCAAAATGACTAAAGACTTAATGTCCTAATGTCTTAATGACTTATCCCAATCACCTATTAATAACAACCGGTTTCGAAATTTCCCCTTTAGAACTGCTGACTTTTAAAAAGTAAGTACCGTTTTGAAGATTCCGGGTGCTGATGGTTTTGGAGGATAGATTATGGATCTGGGTTAATTTTTCATTGTACACCATTTTACCGGTAACATCAATGAGTTCGAGGGAGAAAATATCATCGTTGATGGAAGAGAGGTTGAGTTGAATGAAATCGGATGCGGGGTTTGGGTAGACTGAAATAATATTATCTCCCGCTTCATCCAGGCCGACACTTCCGCCTCCCATGCGCATAAAATACAGACTATAAGCTCCGGTTGCTGCAGATATTGGAGGTAACCCCGTAACGTTAAAAGTTCCGTCGAAATCACCTGCAATAAAGCAATAACCATTGGAGTCGAGATGGATTGCTTTGCCGGTTTCTGTATTTACGCCACCTATTTTTGTGACCCAGCGCAGCGTTCCTGCATTATCGTATTTGGCAACAAATCCATCCTGGATAATCACTCCTACTAACACAGTGCCACCAAAGTCAGCATCACCGGTAACATACCCAGTAATGTAGGAACTGCCTCCGGCATCGGTAACGATATCATAAGCAATGTCGGAATTAATATTTCCAGCAGTGCGCGCCCATTGGCAAACACCGGCTGAGTTATGTTTTAATACAAGTACATTAACATTCCCTGGATTGATCAGATTTATACTTCCAAACATGGCAGTGTCGGCAACAAAACCAGCACTGTAAATATTGCCTGCGGGATCAAAACTAAGGGAGTGTCCCATATCGGTATTTTCACCACCACCTGTTACTGCCCAGATAATGGTGCCTGCAGAATTTGTTTTTGCAAGAAAATAATCGGCATACCCTGCACTCTGTAAATATACCGAGCCGAATTGCGCCTGTCCCTCATAGTAACCTGTCAAAACAAGGTCACCCGAGGGTGCTTCTTTAATGAAGAATGCTTTATCGTATTCAGGTCCGCCCATACGTTTAGCCCAGGTGCAAACTCCTGCACTATTGTAGTGAGCATAAAAAATATCGTTGTCGATTGCAGATGTAGTAGCAATGGTATTTGTACCGAAAGAAGCAGTTCCGGTGAATGTTCCGCAAATGTAAACTCCTCCTATGGAGGCACTGCATATACCCACGCCAAAATCTTCTGAAGCACTGCCTGCTTTTTCCAGCCATATCGGTGATCCGTCGCTGATATTTAACGAGGCGATAAATACATCATTGCTTCCATTAGATATAACGGCAAGCGGGCCCATTTCAAAAAAGTTAGTGAAGGTACCCGTGATATAAACGGCGTTTCCGCTTACAATAATTCTGCCTGCGCCTGCACTTGAGAAATTATAACCGCCTTTTACAGCCCATAAACAATTTCCGCCAGCAGAATATTTGGCGACAAATATGCTGGAAGTTCCGGATGCTGTTAGGGAGTAGGAATCAAATGTCTGTGTTCCTGAAAATTCACCCATCAGGTAAACTGCACCATTGGCATCTCTTGCCATAGTAATGTTATTGGCGTTGCTTGATTTGCCGCCCATAACTTTAGCCCATGAAAATGAAATGGGTTGTGAGATGGCCGAAACTGAAAGCAGGATAAGAACTGCTAACAGGGGTATACGTTTTATCATAAATACGTGGTTTAAGTTTTCAAATATACGGAATAAATTGTTTTATGCCCTTTTTCAGATGAGAAAACTTTATGAAATCGGCGGTGAAATGAATTCTTTAAACTCACTGGCAATCAATAAAATAAGTATAGTTTGTGAAATCAGGTTATCGATTTTACAGAGTACTTCCGATTGTATCATACCCTTTCATACCTTTGCACCTCGTTCTTTAAAATATCATTATTGCGCTCACCATCCCGCTACAGCGGCCAGAGACAATAAATCAGCTTATCAAGAAAGGTGGAGGGACAGTGCCCTTTGAAGCCTTGGCAACCCGGTTAAGATTAAATGATCTTTATGATTGTTATGATCGTTATGATCGTTATGATCTTTTATGATGGATTTTTATGATGGATTTTTATGATAGTGTTTATTATATAAAATCATAACTTATCAATCATAATAAATCATAACGATCATAATAATCACAAAAATCACAAAAAGATCATTCAACCGAAGGTGCCAATTCCTGTCGCGCTATTGCATATGTAATAGCGGGAAGAGATGAGCCGGATCACGGGAAATTTATTTTTAATAAATATAAATCTCTTCCGATTCCGGAGGGGATTTTTTTTTGAGTTGCAAAGTTATTTTACAGTAGCGATGAATTTGCAAGAAGGTTGTGACTATCAAATGAATTTTATGTCTATCGAAAAAGAATTACAAAAAAGAATTTTAGTGATTGATGGTGCTATGGGTACCATGATTCAGCGTTACCAGTTGGAAGAGGCGGATTTCAGGGGCACACGTTTCGGTGATTTTCCCGGCGACCTGAAAGGGAATAATGATTTGTTATCATTAACACGTCCTGATATTATAAAAGCCATCCATAAAGAATATCTTGATGCCGGTGCCGATATTATTGAAACCAACACGTTCAATGCACAACGGATTTCACTTGCCGATTATAAAATGGAAGACCTTGCTTACGAACTGAACTTCGAATCTGCAAGGATAGCAAAAGATGCTGTAAAAGAGTATCTCGCTTCCCGCGAAGGTGAAGCACGTTATGTAGCAGGTGCTCTCGGACCAACCAATCGCACAGCGTCGTTATCACCCGATGTGAATGATCCGGGTTTCCGGGCCGTGACGTTTGATGAACTGGTGTTTGCGTATTCCGAACAACTGCGGGGATTGATCGACGGAGGTGCTGACCTGCTGCTGGTGGAAACCATTTTTGACACGCTCAATGCCAAAGCTGCATTGATGGCGATTCAGCTGGTGATGGAAGAGAAAAATGTAAAGCTACCTGTTATGGTGTCCGGTACGATTACGGATGCCAGCGGAAGAACTTTGTCGGGACAGACAGTGGAGGCATTTTTAAATTCATTATCTCATGTTGACCTGTTAAGTATCGGACTCAATTGTGCGCTTGGCGCGAAGGAAATGCGTCCGCACCTGGAAGAATTATCGCAAAAAGCACCTTTTTATGTTAGTGCTTATCCCAACGCCGGATTACCTAACCAGTTTGGTGAATATGATGAATCACCCGAGCATATGGGTGAGCATATTCATGATTTTTTGGATCATGATTTTTTAAATATTGTTGGGGGCTGCTGCGGTACAACGCCTGACCACATACGAAGAATTGCGGAGCTCGCTAAAAATGTTTCACCACGCATAAAACCCGAACGGGATCACCTTATGCACCTTAGCGGACTGGAAGCAGTTACGCTGCGGCCTGAATCTAATTTTATGAATGTCGGAGAACGCACTAATGTTACCGGATCGCGAAAATTTGCAAAGCTTATTATTGATGAAAATTACGAAGAGGCTTTAGTCGTTGCACGTAACCAGGTTGAAGGCGGAGCACAGGTAATCGATGTGAATATGGATGAAGGTATGCTCGATTCACAGGCCGCCATGACCCGTTTTCTGAATATGGTTGCGGCAGAACCCGATATTTCTAAGCTTCCGCTCATGATTGATTCATCGAAGTGGACTGTTATCGAAGCCGGTCTGAAATGTACGCAGGGAAAAAGTGTGGTTAATTCGATTTCGCTCAAGGAAGGAGAAGAAGCCTTCATCGCGCAAGCGAAAAAAGTATTGCAGTATGGAGCCGCTGTAATCGTCATGGCGTTTGATGAAGACGGCCAGGCCGATACACTGCAGCGACGTATTGATATCTGTAAACGTGCGTATGAAATTCTTGTGAACAAAATTCATTTCCCTCCGCAGGATATCATTTTTGATCCGAACATTTTCCCGGTCGCAACGGGTATGGACGAACATCGCAGGAATGCTATCGATTTTTTTGAAGCCACTTCATGGATCAAGAAACACCTTCCGTATGCAAAGGTTAGTGGTGGTGTTTCCAATGTTTCGTTCTCGTTCAGGGGAAATGACCTGGTTCGGGAAGCAATTCACGCTGCCTTTTTGTATCATGCTGTTAAAGCAGGTATGGATATGGGAATCGTTAATCCCGGCATGTTGCAGGTGTATGATGAAATCCCGAAGGAGTTACTAACGTTGGTGGAGGATGTGCTTTTGGATCGCAAGCCCGATGCAACAGAAGCCCTTGTGACGTATGCTGAAACCGTTAAAGGTAAAGGCAAAAAAATGGAGCGTGATGAGGAATGGCGTAAAGGAACCGTTCAGGAACGACTTACACACGCACTTGTAAAAGGTGTTGTTGAATATATTGAAACCGATGTGGAAGAAGCACGTCAGTTGTTTCCGCGTGCGCTGCATTTAATTGAAGGTCCTCTAATGGATGGTATGAATGTGGTTGGTGATTTATTTGGTTCCGGAAAAATGTTTTTACCGCAGGTGGTGAAGAGTGCGCGGGTGATGAAAAAGGCAGTCGCCCATTTATTGCCTTATCTTGAAGCAGAGAAACTTGCGGGCGATAACAGTAAAAATGCCGGCAGGGTGCTGCTTGCAACCGTAAAAGGAGATGTGCATGATATCGGAAAAAATATTGTGGGTGTGGTGCTGGGATGCAACAATTACGAAATTATTGACCTTGGTGTTATGGTGTCGTGCGATAAAATACTTGAAGCAGCCCGCAGGGAAAATGTTGATATAATAGGATTGAGCGGATTGATTACACCCTCACTCGATGAAATGGTGCATGTGGCAAAAGAAATGGAACGCGAAGGGTTTACCATCCCTTTACTGATTGGCGGTGCCACTACGTCCAAAGTTCATACTGCGGTTAAAATTGCTCCACATTATTCACATGCAGTTGTGCATGTAAATGATGCATCAAGGAGTGTTCCGGTTGCAGGCTCGCTGGTGTCGCCGGAACTGCGTACTAACTTTATGACTCAGATTAATGATGAATACAACCGTGTGCGGGAACATCATAAAAATGCCAGGGCACAGGATAAATTTATTCCACTGGCTGAGGCACGCTTAAATAATTTTAAAACAGACTGGAGTTCGCTTGAATTTGAAAAGCCTGTAATTACAGGAATTAAAGTTTTTAATAATTATTCGCTTGGAGAAATAGCTAAGTACATTGACTGGACGCCCTTCTTTCATGCATGGGAGATGAAGGGTAGTTATCCTAAAATATTTTCCGATCCGGATCGTGGTACGGAAGCAAAAAAATTGTTTGATGAGGCACAGGAGATGCTGAAGCGTATCATAGATGAAAAGTGGCTGACTGCAAACGGTGTGATTGGAATTTTTCCGGCGAACTCAACTGCTGATGATGCTATTGAAGTATATGAAGACGATTCCCGGACTAAAGTCAGGTGCGTGTTTCAGTCTATTCGTCAGCAAACCAGAAAGCCAGAAGGACATTTTAATGAAGCACTTTCTGATTTTGTAGCACCGGCTCCTTATCATGATTATATTGGTGGGTTCGCAGTAACAACCGGGGGTGGCATTGATGAATGGGTGCAGCGTTTCGAAAAAGATCATGATGATTATAATGCCATCCTGATCAAAGCCCTCGCCGACCGGCTGGCAGAAGCTTTTGCCGAGCTGATGCATTTGAAAGTACGAACAACGTTGTGGGGCTATGCGAAGGATGAAAAGTTAGGGACCGAAGATCTGATAAAAGAATCGTACCGTGGAATTCGTCCCGCACCCGGCTATCCTGCACAACCCGATCATACCGAGAAGATAACTTTATTTAAACTGCTGGATGTGGAGAAAAATACCGGCATCATTTTAACCGACAGCCTGGCAATGATACCAACTGCAGCAGTAAGTGGTCTGTATTTCTCACATCCTGAATCGCATTATTTCGGCACCGGTAAAATTTCAAAAGACCAGGTAGCGGATTATGCTTCCCGTAAAGGGTGGACAATCGCAGAAGCGGAACGATGGCTCGGACCGGTGATTCATTAACTTTAGCTTCGTTGGTTGATCTTTTTTTTTCACTCAAAGGGCGCGAAGGGCGCAAAGAATTTGTGAAAAGATTGATCTTTTTATCTGAGGTTGCAATTACTCCCATTAGGAAACCATCTTTCTCCTGACTTTTTTTGCCTCACCCGACCTCTCCCAAGGAGAGGAGTAGATTTATCTGTAATTTATAGTTCCTGACTTCTTCATGACCTCTTCCTGACCTTTTTCATGACCTCTTCCTGACCTTTTTCCTGACTTTTTTTGCCTCACCCAACCTCTCCCAAGGAGAGGAGTAGATTTATCTGTAATTTATAGTTCCTGACCCTTTCTGACTTCTTCATGACCTCTTCCTGACCTTTTTCCTGACCTCTTCCTGACCTTTTTTTGCCTCACCCAACCTCTCCCAAGGAGAGGAGTAGATTCATCTGTAATTTATAGTTCCTGACCCTTTCTGACTTCTTCATGACCTCATCCTGACTTCTTCCTGACCTTTTTCCTGACCTTTTCCTGACCCCTGAAGTAGAAGTTTCATTTTTCAAATATTGAATTTAATAGAGCCCTTAAATTTTTCGAAATAAAATCATATTTTTTCTTCCCAATAACTACACTTCAGGGCAAACTTTTCCTGACCTTTCCTTTAACTTCTTCCTTACGCATTCTTGAAAAAATGTCAGCTGATAAAATCTTCAATATTATTTTTATGGATCATTGAATAGGATACTTCAGGATAATTTGATGAAAAGAAGGCAGGAATTTTAAACTTATTTTTTTCTTTCCATTTGAATTCAAAAGCATTCAATCCCGAATTTGTTTTTTCGATCATATCAATTTCCTGTTGATCATAGGTTCTCCAGAAAAAGTACTCATTGGAATGATTTCGGTATTTTGTAAATTTAATCCGCTCGTAAAAGCAGAAGTTTTCCCATAGTTGACCGGTATCAATTCTGGAACCAGGGGGAGTGAAATCACCTATGACAGCATTTCGGATTCCATTATCGTAAAAATACCATTTGGATGATTTTACAATTTCTTTTCGCAGGTTATTGCTATAACCACCGACTCTGAAAATTACAAATACCTTTGACAGTAAATCAAGATATTTGCTTACTGTATTTTTACTGATACCCAGATTTCTCCCCAATTCTTCATTTGAAACTTCATTACCGGTTTGATAAGCCAGCAATTTCAGCAGATCAAAAATCTTGTTCGAATTTTTAATGGCTTCATACATGAATATATCTTTTAGCAGATAGTTCTGCACCATGCCTTTCAAATAATTTATTCGATCCTCATTGGAGGTCATTAAGACTACCTCAGGATAGGATCCATAAATGAGTAGGTCATCAAGCTGTTGCCGCGCATTCACAAAACCATAATGTTTAATTAATTCTTCATAACTGATTGGAAAAAGCAGGAATTGATAATTCCGGCCTGTCAATGGTTCACCTGATTTGTTCACTAAATCAAATGAAGATGAACCGGTAGCAATTATGGTAATGTTGGGAAAACTATCAATCATAAATTTAAGGTGGGAACCGATTCCAGGTATTGCTTGTGCTTCGTCTATCAGGATTAAAGTTGAATCACCGATTAATCTTCGATAATTTTCATGGGTTCTTCGTGAGAAAATTTCCTGCACCTCAAGGTCTTCACCATTAAATATGGCGGAAGATTTTTCATATTCGAGTTTTATTTTTTGAATTAACCGGGTTTTTCCTACCCGCCTGGTACCATAAATTAATATTACCTTATTGATATTCATGTATTTATGAATAATCGATTCGATATTTCTTTCAACTGTACCCATGTGATTGAGGCTTGATTTCTTCAAATATACGTTAATTACGTCAGTTCGTTGACGTAATTAACGTTAATTACGTCAGTTCGTTGACGCAATTAACGTTCATTCCGACCAGTTAAACCTGTTTCCGGATACATTTTTCAAGATAATTAATTTAATCCTGCATAAGGTAGCCCCTGTTAAATCCAAGCCGGACGCCTTCGTAGGAGACTTTCTCACCCCACTTTACTGATGCAGGCCATATAAAACAGGCCGAATTTATTATTCTGTAAAAAGGAACATTGTAATTTAATTTTTCTGTGCACTGAGGCATGCATTCGAAAATAAGGGATCGCAGCAGATTTTCAATTTTTAATTCATCCGGAGGGAGATATTCTAAAACTCCTCTATATTTTTGAAATTTACAGATTGATACTGCTTTTTCATTTATATACTAAAGCGGGCAGTCAAAATTAAACCGGATACTTAATGTAGACGTCTGGTAGGAATATGGTGATGTGCACAACGTCATCTCATACTGATTGATTCCGATTTCATTCACATAAAAATCAGCTCCATCATCAACAGAGCCGTAAACAAAACCTGAATTAAAGGTGATTTTAACAAATCCCGGAGAGGACACGTTCACATTAGAAGCAGTAACATATTTGCGGGTCTTTGGCTTTTCTCCAAACGTAAGCGTAAAAGTAGTGCCACTGGTGCTTGCTGATATGGTCCAGTCATCAAAACTCATAACTGGTAATCCAACATTATTAAAAGTTTCTGTGCCTGAACCAAAATTTGTGGTGTTGGGAGTCATAGTACAGGGCGGAATAACAGGAATTGCAGTAATGCTGTCAAGTGATAAGGTATTGCCGATAGCATAACCATATTCATTGGCCGCCCATGACCTGAAATAATATTTTTTTGTGATGTCGAAATCCTGGTAAATTGCTGAAAAGGAAGAGCCATTCACCGAAGTAATCATCTGGTTTTTTGCCATTGGCGGTTCAGGAATTGTATCCATACAAAATCCTGCATATTCAATAGGCTCCGTGCCTTCCGATTCAATTTCACCTGTCACTTGTACACTTCCATCATCGAGTATTACGGCCGAAACAGTTTTTACTTTTGGATAATAGGAGAGCGGATCTTTTTCTACTTTACGGCATGATATCATTGATACCGATGCTATGAGTAACCAGAATACATAAATAAAATTTTTCATAAGCATCAGTTAAAAACATATTGTATGCCAATCCCATAATCATAGTGAGACTGAAAACTGTATTCTTCAATGTAATAATAACTCCGGGTCACTTCGCCAAACACAATTACCTTGTCAGTGATCATATATTGGGTTCCGGCACGCAAACGGATTCCCACCATTGCCAGCCCTCCGGAAAACGATTCATCTAAAATGGTTTCATAATTAGCTTCGTATTCCATATTCACAACTCCACCCATAATATCTCCACCAAGAAATAAGTAAAAAGGTTCCCGGTCCAATACAGCCCAATCTGCTCCCATGAAAGCAGATATCAGATCATATTTTTTATAAATTTCATATCCCGGAAGAACCAGGGTTCCACTCCCTTCCTGTACGGCATAGGAAGGAAATGTATCGAGCCGCGATTTTAAAGGAGTGTAACTTATGCCAGCCCTCATGCGGGAACTTCCACCTTCATTTGCAAAATCCTGCATGTACATGATTTCAGCAGTGAACCTTTTTTCAAATAAAATTCCCTGGTCGCCGGTAGGGTTAAAGTGAAGAAGTCTTACAGCAAGCTGTGCTTTGGCTCCGGCTGCAACCAGCATCAGCAACCATACCATTATATATTTCATTGGTTGGAATTTTAATGTGCGATGAAAGTAAACTTTTTTTACTAATTTTTAAATAGGCTTTAAATTATCCGGTCAGGTTAATTTACCTAACTACTTCTTCTTACAACCCTCTCGGAATGGCCTCAATCAATTTCCGTGTATATTCTTTTTGCGGATTTGCATAAATCGTTTCTGAATCACCCATTTCTTCCACCTTGCCTTTATTCATAACTACCATGCGGTCACTCATAAACTTCACTACGGAAAGATCATGTGAAATAAAAATGTAGGTGAATCCGAACTGATCGCGCAGTTCATTCAACAGGTTCAGCACTTGTGCCTGCACCGAAACATCGAGTGCTGAAACCGATTCATCACAAATGATAAATTTCGGATTCAACCCAAGGGCACGGGCAATGCATATACGCTGCCGCTGTCCGCCTGAAAATTCGTGCGGATAACGGTTATAATGTTCAGGAAGCATATTAACACGGCGCAGTAGTTCATGAACTTTTTCCCTTCGCTCTTTTTCATTTGTTAACACACCATGCACATTCATCGGCTCTAAAATTGCTTCGCCAACAGTAATTCGGGGATTAAGTGATGAGTAAGGATCCTGGAAAATGATCTGTATATCGCGACGCATGTTACGCATCTCGGTGTTGCTGAGTTCTGTCAGGTTTTTACCTTGAAATACCACCGATCCACCCGTTGGTTCAATCAGGCGCAGAATACTTCTTCCCAGCGTTGTTTTTCCGCATCCCGATTCACCGACCAACCCAACTGTTTCACCCGGATATACATCAAAGGTCACATCATCAACTGCTTTCACATAGTCACGGGTACGACCAAAAACACCTTTTTTAATAGGGAACCAGGTTGATAACGACTCCACTTTCAAAATAGGTTCCCGTGTTTTTAATTTTTCACGCCGTTGTTCCAATTCACTAACGGTAACTATATACTCTTTTGTAACTTCACTGATTGAACGGCCGGTTTCCATTAATATCCCTTCCGATTCTTTCATGAAATCAGCAACTACGGGAAGTTTGTGTAACTTGTGTGTGAGAGGAGGACGACAGGCCAGGAGTCCTTTTGTATAGGGATGTTTTGGGTTTTGAAAAATTTCACGCACCGGACCTTCTTCCACAATATTACCTTTATACATTACAATCACGCGCTGAGCCAATTCTGCAATCACGCCAAGATCGTGGGTGATAAAAAGTATGCCCATATCGTTTTCTTTCTGTAATTGCCGCATCAGATCGAGAATGGTGGCTTGTACAGTTACATCAAGCGCAGTAGTAGGTTCATCAGCAATCATGATGGAAGGGTCGCATGACATGGCCATCGCAATCATCACCCGTTGCTTTTGCCCGCCCGAAACCTGGTGTGGGTAACTGTCGAAGATGGCCTCAGGCCGGGGCAGCTGCACCTTATTAAAAAGTTCAAGGGTGCGGGCTTTGGCAGTTTTTTTATCGAGTCCTTTGTGCAGTTGAAGCGCCTCCATAACCTGGAACCCACAGGTAAAAACAGGGTTAAGAGAGGTCATGGGTTCCTGGAAAATCATCGCTATTTCGTTCCCGCGGTATTTCCGCATTTCCTTTTCGGGAAGCGAGAGCAGGTTTATGGCTTGATTGCGGCGATTGTGATAAATGATTTCACCGCCGGTAATTTTTCCCGGGGGTGAAGCGATCAGGCGCATCACTGAAAGGGATGTAACCGATTTTCCCGATCCCGATTCCCCAACAATACCAATGGTTTCCCCTTTGTTCAGCGTGAAACTGATCCCCTTCACCGCGGTGGTTTTAATGCCATCGGAAGTGAATTCGGTGGTGAGGTTTTTAATCTCGAGCAAAGGTTGCGACATAGAAATCAGGGAATAAGGTTACGAAATAACGAATAATTTAGGAAACCCCCGCCCTGGATTATTCAGAAAAATAATTTGGACAATTGTCGCATTTTTTATGACAATTGTTGTATATTTGTGAATATGAAACCATCTGTTATTTTTGATCCAAAAGTTGCTTATAGTACCATTGAGCACAAAAATATTATGTCCTACATAGACATTATCAGGCAAGGTATTCAATACCGGATCTTTCAACTATTTGCAAATGCAAGTCCGTTTACGTTAACGGAATGGTCTTCTTTTCTTCATGTGTCAGAAAGAACATTGCAACGGCATCAAAAGGATAAAAGAAAATTTGACCCTCTGCAATCGGAAAAAATTTTGGAAATAGTACTTTTATATAAAAAGGGATCCGAACTTTTCGGTAATTCCATGAAATTTGATTCCTGGCTGGATACGGAAAATGTAGCATTAGGCGGAGTAAAACCCAAATCCTTACTTGATAGTTCTTTTGGAATTGCCCTGGTAAAAGATGAATTATCCAGAATTGAATTCGGAATTCTTGCATGATTATTTTCAGGTTAAGTAAATCTGTGTATTCGAAGGATCTTTTAGGGAAGGGTGCTGAAAAAAGTGGAGGAAGGTGGAATAGCAAAGGAACTCCCATGATATACACCTGCGAATCACGTGCCCTTTGCACAACAGAAATTGCAGTGCACACACCCCTGGGAAATATTCCTGAGGGTTATGAGTTAATCACTTTTACTGTTCCGGATACCATTAAAATCCTAAAATCCGATGAAAAAAATTTGCCTGCCGACTGGAAACTGTTTCCGCACTCTCATTCAACTCAAACGATTGGAGATAGATTTATAGCCGATAACATTTGTTTAATTTTCAAGGTTCCTTCAGCGGTAGTTCAGGGGGAGTATAATTTCCTGATTAATCCCTATCATGAAGACATTAAGGTTTTAAAAATTGTCTCAATTGAACCCTTTAATTTTGATCATCGGCTGTTTATAAAATGAATGTTTGCAGTTTGTCAGCTGCTTTATCTTTTTGCTGTGGATCGATATTGAAGAGGTCCCGGTTAAAGCATGGGAGTAATGTCATCATTTAAATCATTAACTTTCCTACTTTCCAAGGTTGAAAAGTAAGGTAAGGGCATTGCAAATAAATACCTATATATTTGATATTCAGTATTTTAAATTTTCATAGTGTATCTTCATTTCCCTTGTTCAAACATTTCTTGTCATCCTCTTGGTTAATCCAATTGCTTTTTATAATTTTGCATCCCCGTTATTAAAAAGTTTTAAACATCAATACAGTGGATACTTTAACGTACAAAACAGTTTCGGCCAACGCTAAAACAGTTAACAAAAACTGGGTAATTATCGATGCTGAGAACCAGATTCTCGGACGTGTATGCTCAAAAATTGCTTCCATGCTACGTGGCAAGCACAAAACCAACTTTACTCCGCACGTCGATTGTGGTGATAACGTAATTGTTATCAACGCTGAAAAAGTCCGCTTGACGGGAAAAAAATGGTCACAGAAAGAATACATCAGTTATACAGGTTATCCCGGGGGACAGCGTTTTGCTTCACCGGATGAAATGCTGATCAAGCATCCGACCCGTATAGTGGAGTATGCCGTGCATGGAATGCTTCCTAAAAACAAGCTTGGAAATGCCATCAAAGGCAATCTTTATATTTATACCGGTCCGGAGCACCCGCACGCTGCCCAGCAACCCACAAAAGTTACAATCTGATTCAGCATTATAATTAAGCATGGAAATTACCCACACTATTGGAAGAAGGAAAACTGCGGTAGCCCGCGTTTATATTCAGCCGGGAAACGGAGCTGTTATCGTTAATAAAAAAGACTATAAAGTTTATTTCCCAACCCTGCCATTACAGTTCATCGTTAACCAGGCCTTTGAAATCACTAACAACAAAGATAAATTCGATGTGAAGGTGAATGTAGAGGGTGGTGGTATCTCAGGACAGGCAGAAGCCATCCGTCTGGGCATCACACGCGCACTGGTTGAATTGAATGCTGAATCGAAGCCTGCCTTGAAAGCACAGGGACTTACCACACGTGATCCACGAATGGTGGAACGTAAAAAGCCCGGTCAGAAAAAAGCAAGAAAGCGCTTCCAGTTCAGTAAGCGTTAATCGTTGCCCCCATCTATCATTTATAACCTATCATTTATTAACTCGCATACATGTCAAGTGTTTCTCAACAGGATTTATTAGACGCAGGCGTTCATTTTGGACACCTCAAAAGAAAGTGGAATCCAAAAATGGCTCCTTATATTTTTATGGAGCGCAATGGCATTCACATTATCGATTTGAACAAGACTTCAGCCAAACTGGAAGAAGCTGCATCAGCAATAAAGCAAATTGCCAAGTCAGGCAAGAAAGTGCTTTTTGTTGCAACTAAAAAACAAGCTAAAGACATTGTTGCCAACGCAGCCCGTTCGGTGAATATGCCGTTTATCACAGAGCGCTGGCCGGGTGGTTGTCTTACCAACTTCGCTACACAGCGTAAGTCGGTGAAGAAAATGACCGGTTTTGAAAAAATGATGACCGATGGCACATTTGAGAACATTTCAAAAAAAGAAAAACTCCAGATCAGCCGTCAGAAAGCGAAGATGGAAAAACTGATTGGATCAATTGCTGATCTGACCCGTCTTCCTGCCGCCCTTTTTATTGTTGATACAGTTAAAGAACATATCGCTGTAAGCGAAGCCCGCAAACTGAGTATACCAACTATTGCAATATGCGATACCAACACCGATCCTTCGAGCATCGATTTCCCGATTCCGGCAAATGATGATGCAACAAAATCCATCTCCCTTATCATGGATGTGATGATTAAAGCAATTGAAGAAGGTTTGTCGGAGCGTAAAATCGACAAAGAAAGCGAACGTGAGAAAGAAGTGGCTGCCGAAGAAGAAGCATCCGATCGCAAGAAGTTTGAAATGGCCGACACTGGAGAAGAGGAAGAAGGAGGAGCATCCAAAGACGCACCGAAAGCCGGTAAGCCCACTGCCAGCCGTCCCCGTAAAACTTCATCTGCCCCAAGAAAAAAGTAATTAATTAACAGAAAGGAACTACTACCATGTCAACAGTAACTATATCTGCAGCTGATGTAAACAAACTCAGGTTGCAAACCGGAGCCGGAATGATGGATTGTAAAAAAGCCCTCATGGAAGCAGAAGGTGATTTTGAAAAAGCAATTGATTATCTCCGTAAAACCGGTCAGAAAGTTGCCGCTAACCGCGCCGACCGTGAAGCGAAAGAAGGTTATATTATTGCAAAAACTAATGAATCAGCGACCAAAGGTTACCTGATTGGTTTGTCATGTGAAACTGATTTCGTTGCTAAAAGCACCGACTTCGTAAAGTTTGCCGATGAACTTCTTGCCGTTGCCATCGCTAACAATGCAGAAAGTATTGATACACTGAAAGCCTTGAAAATGGGTGATCATACCGTGAGTGATAAATTGTTTGATATCATTGGTAAAATCGGCGAGAAAATTGACATCACCGCTTACGAAGTTATTGAAGCACCTAAAGTGGTAATTTATATTCACCCTGGAAATAAAGTTGTTTCCATGGTTGGTCTTTCTTCTGCTTCAGCTCCTGCTGAAACCGGAAAAGATGTTGCCATGCAAATTGCTGCAATGAATCCTGTTGCTATTGATAAAAATGATGTGGATTCAAAAACACTGGAGCGTGAAATTGAAGTCGGTAAAGAACAGGCTCGTGCCGAAGGTAAACCGGAAGAAATGCTGGAGAAAATAGCACAGGGTAAACTGAATAAATTCTACAAAGAAAATACATTGCTGAACCAGCAGTTTATCAAAGAAGATAAAATTGACATCCGTCAGTATCTTGAGAAAACGGAAAAAGGTTTAACGGTAAAAATTTTCCGCAGGGTACAAATAGGCTGATCATACTCTCAATAAAAATTCAAAATCCGTTCTGATTACCAGGACGGATTTTTTTTTCATTCATTGACACATGGCATTGCAGGCCATAGACCGGAATATTTGAAATGACCTTTTCGCCTCACCCGACCTCTCCAAAGGAGAGGAGTACATTTATCTGTAAATTTTATGACCTTTTTTTTGTCATTTTTAATTGACACAATTACCTAATGACTTTTTCCTGACCATTCCCACCCACGTCGTGGAGGAGACGCATGCAGGCATCTCTACAGCTTTTCTGAGAGAAAATATAATGACTCAATGACCAAATGACTTAATGACTTTTTTCCTGACCTTTAATTTTTATACTTTCGTATTTTTAAATTTACCAAAATAATTTTTACATGAACTACTCAGGATTTAACCCTGCTCCGGATGGTGTGTCGCTGGCGGATATTGCTGCTGAATATGGTGCGCCCGTTTACGTTTACGATGGAAATAAAATCATTGAACAGTTTAAAAAATTGAAAACCGCTTTTCCGGGCGATCATGTAAAAATTAAGTATGCATTAAAGGCACTAAACAATCCCAACATTTTAAAATTGTTGCGCAAACAGGGAGCAGGGCTTGATGCCGTTTCTATTCACGAGGTGCAGCTGGGTCTCGATTGTGGTTTTAGCGCTGATGAAATATTGTTTACTCCTAATTGTGTTTCTTTCGATGAAATAAAAAAAGGTGTGGAAGCAGGTGTACAAATTAACATCGATAGCATTTCAATGCTTGAGCACTTTGGTCACCTTTACAGGGATAGTGTTCCCTGCTGTATCCGAATCAACCCGCATATAGTTGGAGGCGGCAATGCACACATTCAAACAGGTCATATCGATAGCAAATTTGGGATTTCAATTCACCAGCTTCGACATGTGTTGCGTATAGTGGAAAAGGAAAACATTAAAGTGAATGGACTTCACATGCATACCGGTTCCGATATCCTCGATGCGGGAGTATTTGTGCAGGGGGCCGATCTTTTACTCGACACAGCGCTTCAGTTTAAAGAGCTGGAGTTTATTGATTTTGGAAGCGGTTTTAAAGTGGCTTACAAGGAAGGTGATGTTACAACCGATATTGACGAATTGGGAAGAGTGATCACAGAACGGTTTGAAAGTTTTTGCAAAGAGTATGGGAAAAATCTGGAGTTGTGGTTTGAACCGGGTAAATTCCTGGTGAGTGAAGCCGGCTACCTTCTGGTAAAAGTAAATGTGGTAAAGCAAACTACTTCTACCGTTTTCACCGGTGTTGATTCAGGTCAGAACCACCTGATCCGTCCCATGTTTTATGATGCGTATCACCACATTGTAAATGTTACCAATCCCTTGGGAAATCCCCGGATCTACACAGTGGTAGGATACATTTGTGAAACCGATACATTCGGCTGGGACCGGAAGTTGAATGAAGTTCGTGAAGGTGATATCCTGGCAATCTGCAACGCCGGTGCGTATGGGTTTACCATGAGCAACAATTATAATGCCCGGCCCCGGCCTGCTGAGATTCTCATTCTGAATGGCAAAGCGCAACTCATCCGCAAGAGCGAAACCCTTACCGACCTGAACCGGAATGTGGTGGAAGCCACCTTGTGAAAAAAGGCAATAATAATCATATGCCAATCGGCGCCGGTTTCCTATTTTTGCCGTGCTCACAGGTATATCCCCGCGGGCAGACCCATGTATGCCGAAAGCCAAATCTTCAAAGTTAGCCTATAAACGAATTCTGCTTAAGCTAAGTGGTGAATCCCTTATGGGGAAAAACCAATTTGGAATCGACAATGAAGTGTTGGTTCAGTATTCGAAAGAAATCAAATCTATTGTAGAAAAGGGTGTTGAGGTCGCTATTGTAATCGGTGGAGGCAACATATTCAGGGGTTTGCAGGCTGCCGAGGCGGGCATGGACAGGGTGCAAGGTGACTATATGGGAATGCTGGCCACCGTAATTAACAGTATGGCATTACAGGCGGCTCTTGAAGGATTGGGTGTATTTACCCGGCTGCAATCAGCTATTAAAATGGAGGCTATCTGTGAACCGTTTATCCGCCGCAGGGCAGTGAGGCATCTTGAGAAAGGACGTGTTGTAATTTTTGGTGCCGGTACAGGTAACCCCTACTTTACTACCGATACAGCCGCATCACTTCGCGCCATTGAAATTGAAGCCGATGTGATTCTGAAAGGAACACGCGTTGATGGCATCTATACTGCCGATCCCGAAAAGGATAAAAAAGCAAAAAAGTTTGACCAGATTACTTTTGATGAAGTGTATAAACGCGAATTGAAAGTTATGGACATGACGGCATTTACGCTATGCCAGGAAAATAATTTGCCGATTATTGTTTTCGATATGAATAAAAAAGGGAATCTTATGCGGCTTATCAGCGGTGAAAAAGTAGGTACACTGGTGAAAGTTAAATAAGAAAAGAATTGTTGTTTTGTTATTGAATTAAACATTGAAATTATTCTGGTTATGACGGACGAAATAAAAAAGATCATCAGTGACATGCAGTCGCAGATGGAAAAAGCAATTGTTCACCTGGAAACAGAACTGGCAAAAATAAGAGCAGGAAAAGCTAATCCTTCCATGCTCGATAACATTCATGTAGATTATTATGGCACAAGCACCCAGTTAAACCAGGTAGCTAGTGTGAATACGCCTGATGCACGAACCATTGTGATTCAACCATGGGAAAAAGGAATGTTAGGTCCTATTGAAAAATCAATCCAGGCTGCCAATCTCGGATTCAATCCGCAAAACGATGGTATCATTATTCGAATTGTGGTTCCTCCTCTTACCGAAGATCGCAGGAAAGATCTTGTAAAAAAAACGCGTTCAGAAGGAGAGCATGCAAAAGTTACGATCCGGAATCTTCGTCGGGATGCAATTGAGCATGTAAAAAAGGAAGTCAAGAAGGGATTGCCGGAAGATGTTTCAAAGGATTCTGAAACTAAAATTCAGCACGCTACTGATGGATTTATAAGTAAAGTAGACAAACATCTTGATCATAAGGAAAAAGAAATTATGACGGTTTAATCCATGCCGGGTTTCATAATTTAACATTCTTTTTATTAATGTGCATTGAAATACTTCCATAACAACCACCATTTAATATATAAAGCGCTCCGTTAAATTCACGCACTTCTTGTATTAAAAAACCGATTTTATCTCAATATATTTCCTATTTTTCTAAATTTGTATTATCTTGAACCAAATTAAACTCTAAAATCTACCAACCGGAAATATACTGCTAACGAATCAGTCTGACTGGTACGATCGAACGTAAGAAAACAAAATTATTTACGTTGCATTGATATACCCCTTGTGTCCCTCAGCATTTACTCCCATGAACGAAGAAAACAAAGCACTGGAACCGCTTGAAAACGGAACAGATGCTACCTCCCCGAAGCCCAAACCGGAAAATGAAGTTACAGCAATAAAGGATCAAAGTCTGGTCGAAACCGAAACAGCTGCTGATCCTGCTGCTACTGAAACAAATGCGCCCCCAGCCGGGGTTGCAGAAGCCGATGTTAGTGAAACCGTAAAACCCATTCCAGTTTCCGAAGAACAGTTTTTAGAAACAGAAGGTGTTGTGATTGCTGATGAAGCACATGACGAAGCCGAGAGTGAGCCGGCAGAAGAGGATTATTCCACCTATTCCATTGAAGATCTCGTTGTATTATTAGAAAAATATGTTGCTGAACTTGAAGTTCCAAAGTTCAAAACCCGCATAGCGAATATCCGCAACTATCTTTCAAATATTTTTGCCGCTGCGGCGGAAGTTGCCCGTGAAAAATTATTAGAAGAAGGTGGTGCGAAAGAAGATTTTGCGGTCAAAGCCGACCCGCTTGAAGAACGTTTTCACCAGGCAATTAAAAAGTTCAACAAAAAACGTGTTGAATATAATGAAAGGCTTGAAAAACAACGCCAGGAAAACCTGGTGGCGAAAAATGATATTTTAGATCTGCTGAAAGACCTCATTCAGAATGAGGATAACATGAATAAAGCTTTCGAGCGTTTTCATGAGTTGCAGGCAAAGTGGAGAAGTGTAGGTCCGGTTCCGTCGGCCAGTGTGAAAGACCTTCAGATGACCTACAAATTTCTGATTGATAAATTTTATGATTTCATAAAAATTAACCGCGAACTCCAGGACCTGGATCAGCGAAGAAACCTGGAAGCTAAACTGAATCTTTGCGAGCAGGCTGATGAATTACTGATGGAATCCTCGCTGAATAACGCATTCAGGAAACTGCATCAGATCCAGGATAAATGGAGAGAAACAGGACCTGTTCCCAGGGATAAGAAAAATGAAATCTGGGACCGGTTTAAAGCTACATGTGACAAACTTTTTGAACGTCATAAAGAGTACCTCGACCAGGCGTCCGTTCAACGGGCAAAAAATTACGAGGAAAAAACTGCTTTGTGCGAAGCCGTTGAAAATTTCAAAACTGAAGAGAGCTGGAAACATAAAGACTGGCAGAATGCTACTGATAAAATTGGTGAGATACAGGCTTCATGGAAAAAGATCGGTCCTGCTGATAAAAAAGTAAACGATGAGATCTGGAACCGGTTTAAAACTTCATGTGATGCTTTTTACAAAGCAAAAAATGACTTTTACCACAAGCGCAAACAAGAGTATGCTGCTAATATGCAGATGAAAACGGAACTCTGCATACAGGCCGAAGCGTTACAAGCCAGCAACGATTGGAAAAGCACTACTGCCGAGTTGATCCGGCTGCAGCAAGATTGGAAAAAAACAGGTCCTGTTGGAGAAAAGCATTCCGAGAAAATCTGGAAACGTTTCCGTACCGCATGCGATGCTTTCTTCACTCATAAATCCAATCATTTTTCTACGATGGATAAAGAGCATGATGAGAACCTCATTAAGAAAATTGCTTTCATTGATGAGTTGGAAAAATTTGTACCCGGTGATGATACCAATGCCAGCTTTGAAGAACTGAAAGGCTTCCAGCGCCGCTGGTCGGAGATGGGTATGGTTCCCATGAATAAAAAAGATGAGATTAATAACCGTTATAAAACAATTATCGATGGTCATTTTGATAGATTGAAAGCCTCCTCCGGAGACCGGCCTAAAAACAGGTATGTGCAGAAATCGGATTATGTACGTAATCATGAAGCCCCTCGCAAAGGAGATGATGAGCGCCGTGTGCTGATGAATAAAATAACAGAATTAAAAAATGATGTACAGGTTTGGGAAAACAACATTGGTTTTTTTGCGAAATCAAAGAATGCTGAAAAGTTGAAAAGTGAATTTGAAGAAAAGATCAACCAGGCAAAAGATGAAATTAATAAGTTGAAAAGTAAACTGGAAGTTCCCCGCGAACAGTAATTCCGGGCTAAACCGAAAAAAGACCGATAGCTATTGATAAAACTGCTGTCGGTCTTTTTTTATGCATTCTAATTAACAATTTATTAATATGACGCTTCAAAATCCTTAACATTAACTTAAGTTATTTGCGCAACTAATTTAAGAAACATGAAAAATTTCCCGGTTTTATTGATTTTAGTATTGCTGCTGGTAGTTTCAGGCACTGTAATGGCTCAGAACCCCTCCCCATCGACGGCCGATTCATTAACCCTTCAGATGAATTCCCTGAAAAAAGATCTTGGGATTCTTAAAAGAATAAAGGTTTCAGGTTACCTCCAGCCACAGTTTCAATACGCCGATTCTGCAGGCCAGCCCTCCTTTGCGGGAGGTAATTTTGCTGCAGGTGTCGACAAGCGCTTTATGATCAGAAGAGGCAGGGTGAAATTTCAGTATACCTCGCCGGCAAATGAAAAAGGCATAGCAACATCACAATATGTATTGCAATTGGATGCAACTGACAGAGGCATTGCGGTTAAAGATGTTTACGTAAAAATTTCGGAACCATGGACCGGTTATTTTTCACTTACAGCCGGTATGTTTAACAATCCATTCGGTCATGAAATCACCTATTCTTCCAGCCAGCGTGAATCACCGGAACGCGGACGTATGTCGCAACTTCATTTTCCGAATGAACGGGAAGTTGGGGTCATGCTTACCATTCAGCCTCCAAAAAGTTCCAAATTAAACTGGTTACGCCTGGATGCAGGATTTTTTAATGGGATCGGGTCACCTTCTGCAGGCGTTGATGTGAGCGATTTTGATAACAAAAAGGATTTTATTTCACGGTTATCAATGACACGCACTACGACCTCTAAAAAAATCAGTTATGGAGCAGGGGTATCATATTACGACGGCGGATTCCGAATCGACTCAGTTACGGTATATGAAAATGGAAAAGATGCAAATGGCACTACAGGATTTATTATTGATTCAAGGGCCATTGATAACGGTCCGGTTCCGATTGGCAGCCGTGATCATACACGAAGAAATTATGTTGGTGCTGATGCCCAGTTGGCTGTTGAATGGAAAGCGGGAACCACTGCATTACGAGGGGAATTTATTACAGGTGAACAACCCGGAAACAGTACTTCAACAAAGAGTCCGAATGATAAGAATCCAATAGTTAAAGATGTTTATGCACGGAATTTCAATGGCGCTTATTTTTATTTTGTCCAGGATCTGTTCACATCACCTTTCCAGGTGGTGGTTAAGTATGATTGGTATGATCCGAATACCGATGTAGAAGGTAACGACATTGGACAATCGATGATAGGTTCTGCGAAAGCTACCAATGAAACCGACATCCGTTATGATACATGGGGATTTGGATTGCTTTACCACTTCGACGCTAACATACGTTTCATGGCCTATTATGACGTGGTGAATAATGAAACGAGTAACAATCTTCAGGGCTTTACAAAGGACCGCAATGACAATGTATTTACATTGCGTATGCAGGTTAAATTTTAAATGTGCATTGCCAGTAGCATTGCTTCGTAAGGACCGTTCATAAAATTCTGTCGCCCCGGATTATTTTCAGCAAAATGGCAATCACAGCAATCACAAGCAGGATGTGAATGATGGATCCAACACTATAGGCAAAAAAGCCAATAGCCCAGAAAATGACAAGAATTACCGCGATGATGTAAAGCAAATTGTTCATACGTGAATGTTTAGTTGGTGTCAGAGAGTGGCAAGCAAAGCTTCAAGTTCTGTTTTTGTTTTCCCAAGTGTGATTTGAAGATGATTCATCATTAAATCTCTTTTTGTGACATCATATTTCAAATCCTCATCGGTTAAGAACGGGAATTGTTTTTTTAATTTGGACTTTTGTTCGTTCAGTGCTTTTTCAGCTCCTGAGGGCGGTGTAGGCTTGATCATTGAATGATTTATTACATGGGAGAATAACGTTGCTTTTAAAACTACTCGACAGGAGTACTAAACGGTACTGATAACGCAAAGTTGAAAGTAAACATTTTAAGCTTTGTTATATATTATTTGGAAAGTGTTACACAATTCACACATTTATCAATTCATATTTGTTCAAGAACATTCCTCTTTTTTGTTTTCAGCGATTTGAAGAATGAGGGTGTGAGACCTGTTATTTTCTTGAATTGATTTGATAAATGCGCAACGCTGCTGTAATGCATTTTCCACGCAATTTCGGTAAGATTATGTTCATCATAAATGATCAGTTCTTTTACCCGTTCAATTTTGTGAAGAAGAATGTAATGTTCAATGGTAGAGCCTTGAGTTTCTGAAAAAAGATTGGCCATGTAGGTATAATCATAATCAATTTTCGAAACCAGGTAATCTGAAAAGTTGGTTTTAGGAAGATCATCACAATAATGCACCATTTCAATAATTACATTTTTTATTTTTTCGATGAGCATCGCTTTTTTATCATCCATCAGTTCAAGTCCTGATTTTGAAATTGCGATTCTCAGGAGTTCCCGCTGTTCACCCGTGATATTCTGCATAATTTCAACTTCACCCAGGTTGAGATGAACATACGTAAGACCAAGTTTCTTTAATTCCTCTTTCACGATCATCTTGCAACGGATGCTAACCATGTATTTAATATAGAGTTTCACAAATTGCTTTTGTTAGATGATATGGTTAGGAAACTAATATGGAATTGAACACAGACAGAAGCTGATGGCCGTTCTTATGAGCGAATATACGGCTATTTAACAGCATTTCCGGCTGATAACCTCAAACGATTCCGTTACTTATCAACCGGGGATTTAATGCAATTTTAGAAAGTTATTACAGAATGTCAATAAGGGTAAATTTAACGTGACCGGGCTTGGTTAAAAGTGGGGAAGGTGGCACCGTTTATGCTTAAAAGCAAACTGTAACACAAATTTGATTGTGAACGAAAATAGAAGGGTGAATTGAGGTATGCAATCAAATCTTTCGCATACTTATATCTGGTAGAGGCAAATATCAGTTAATTGCCCAAATTTGATAAAAATTATTGTAAATTTCATTGTCCGGATTTAAATCCCTTTGCCTGAATGAGGTAAAAATGCCTGATTTAGCTATAAAATTGCGCAAGGAGTGGCAATAAATTTCTGATATTGGGGAAATATTTCAACATTTTGATATATTTTATTATTTCTACGATTATATTAGCAATACTGAAGAAAATAGTCAGCTTGCAACTATGGCAGATTGTTATCTTACATGAATAAAGCAACCGATATTAATTAAAGATGAAATCATACAACCCGGTTAAAAAAGCAAGAGGTTACGCTACTACTCAAACAGTTAGGTTGAGCGAAAAAGCACTTGTGAAAACGAAAGAAGCAAGTAATTTTTTAACAGATATTGCAGATGTTACGTTATTCGTGATGAACATCATTCGCGAAACATTTACCAGGAATTTTGAATTCCGTGAATTTTTGCGTCAATGCTTTCAGATCGGGTACAAATCATTGCCATTAATTTCAGTTACCGGTTTCATCATGGGTCTTGTATTAACCATACAATCACGACCCGTTTTAGTGGACTTTGGTGCCGTTACCATGTTACCCGGAATGGTTGCCATTTCGCTGATAAGGGAAATGGGTCCTGTGATAACCGCACTTATTTGCGCAGGAAAAATTGGTTCCGGAATGGGAGCGGAGCTGGGTTCAATGAAAGTAAGTGAGCAGATTGATGCTATGGAAGTTTCGTCTACCAATCCGATGCGATTCCTTGTTGTAACGCGTGTGTTAGCCTCCACTCTGATGATCCCTATTCTGGTTTTGTATGCTGATATTCTTGGAATTTTTGGAAGCTGGGGTGGTGCAAATATTAAAGGGGATGTATCCTTCGTGTTGTTTTTTTCGCAGGCCTTCAGCGCAGTAGAATTTATTGACTTCCTGCCTGCAGTTATAAAAACATTCTTCTTCGGTGCCGTAATCGGAATTGTGGGCTGTTACAAAGGTTATAATGCCGGGCGGGGAACCGAAAGTGTTGGGGTTGCAGCTAATTCAGCCGTAGTGATGGCCTCTTTGCTGGTGATTGTTGTTGATGTTATTGCTGTACAAATTACTGATATGTTTATTTCATGATAACAAATTCCCAGGAAATAGTTGATAAATCTGAAACGACTGGTAACCGCAAAACGGTTATTGAAATCGAACATCTTCAGAAGTCCTTCGGAACAACAACAGTCTTAAAAGATATTAACCTGAAGTTGTACGATCAGGAAAACCTGGTGGTGCTTGGAAAATCTGGTACCGGAAAATCAGTTTTAATAAAATGTATTGTGAGGTTGCTGAATGCCGACAGCGGCATGATCAAAGTGCTTGACACTGATGTTGCATCGCTAAGCAAAAAGGAACTGAATCAATTGCGTTTGAAGATCGGTTTTTTGTTCCAGGGTGGAGCGCTCTATGACTCCATGACTGTAAAAGAGAATCTTGAATTTCCATTGCGGAGAATAAGAAAAGACTTGGGTGAGAAAGAAATAAAAGCCAAGGTGGAAGAGGTGCTTGAAAATGTGAGCCTGACGGATGCATTGAATAAGATGCCATCAGAACTTTCCGGTGGACAAAGAAAGCGGATCAGTCTGGCACGGACCATCATCGTTGACCCAAACATTATTTTGTACGATGAACCTACAACCGGACTGGATCCTGTTACATCCGATGAAATCAGTGAACTGATTAATGAGGTTCAGAAAAAATATAAAACGGCATCCATGATTATCACACATGATATAAAATGCGCGAAGAATACTGCTAACCGCGTGATCATGCTTGATGGTGGTTCGGTTTATAAGGAAGGAACCATAGAAGATTTTGAAAAGTCGGATGACCCGATGATTCATTCATTCTTTAAGATGTAAAAACTTAGTTTATTTATTTGACCAACACAATCTGTAATTTTATAAAATAATTATAATGGAGCATACTCAAAAATTTAAAGTACGATTAGGAATATTTGTGGCTGTAGGATTAGCACTATTTGTGCTTGCGATTTTCATAATCGGCCGCCAGAAAAATATGTTTAACCCGGTATTTGAATTAAAAACAACATTTTTTAATGTCAGCGGACTCCAGGTTGGAAATAATGTCCGGTTTGCGGGTATCAATGTTGGAACGGTTGATAAAATTTCAATTTTTAATGATTCCACAGTATTGGTCACTATGCTCATTCGTAAAGAAATTAATCAGTTTATAAAATCCGACAGCGAAGTTGGCATTGGTTCGGAAGGACTTATTGGTGACCGCTTATTGATAATCACACAGGGTGGAGCAGATTCCGGACCGGCATCTGACGGAGAATTGCTTTTATCGAACGAACCTGTTGAAACCGATGCCATAATGGAAAGTCTTGAAATTACTGCAGGCAATGCTGAAATTATAACCTTTCAGCTTGCAGAAATCATGACCAATATTAACAGTGGCAAAGGTACGTTGGGAAAACTTATTAAGGATACCACCCTCGCTGATGATTTTAAACAGACTATGGAAAACCTGGAGAGCAGCACTAAGGGTCTGGATCAGAATATGGAAGCTGCCAAGCATAACATCCTGCTGAGAGGATATTTTAATAAAAAAGCTAAAGCTGCTGAGAAAAAGAAACGTGATGCAGAAGCAAAAAGACTGGAAAAGCAAAAGAAATAAAAATAATTTTATAGTTTTAAACTTTTAATATAATGGAAACTACTAATACAACAGGAACTGATCTTTTCGTCCGGATTGATGATGTTAAATTATGCTATGATGATCTGGGAGCAGGTACAACTCCAATTATATTTATTCATGGATTCCCATTTAATAAAAGTACATGGGATTCCCAGATGAAAGAATTAAGCAAAAATAACCGTACCATTTCTTATGATATGCGTGGTTATGGAAAGTCCGGTGATGGTTCTTCTGCTGCAAGTATGGATTTGTTCGCAAGTGATCTGATCCGTTTTATGGATGCACTTGAAATTGAGAAAGCTGTTGTGTGCGGGCTTTCGATGGGAGGCTATATTTTATTGAACGCAGTGCAAAAAAACCCGGAGCGGTTTAAAGGCATTATCCTGAGCGATACACAATGTATTGCTGATTCTCCCGAAGCAAAAGAAGGCAGGGGCAAAACTATAGCCACCATAAGAGAAGGAAAGAAGAAGGAATTTGCAGAAGGATTTATTAAGAAGGTTTTTGTTGCTGAAAGTCTTGAATCGAAACAGGATATTGTTAACAAAATAAAAGATATTGTTACAGGCACTTCGGATGCAACGATAATTGCGGGTTTAACCGCTCTTGCGGAAAGAGAAGAGACCTGTTCCAATTTGAACCGGGTACAGGTTCCCGCTTTGATTATTTGTGGGGAAGGTGATGTTGTAACGCCATTGGAGCAATCTAAAGTATTAAACAACGGATTGGCCAAATCTACCATGCATGCAATCGATAACGCAGGTCATTTATCCAACATTGAACAGCCGGAAGACTTTAACAGGGTTATTTCTGAATTTATTACGACGCTTCAGGATTAACTGTTTCTCGCAATTGAAAATAGCATTAAATTTTATTCCAGCGAGACTATTCTTTTCATCGCAGTCATGGTGATTTCATTTCTGATTTCAGGAAAGAGATTCATGTTGAATGATTCCCGTGGTTCGATACTGGTTGCGAAATAATAAACGTTATTGTTTTTTTCAATATATCCAACAAACCATCCATAGTTATTATCATTTCTTATGGCCCAACCGGTTTTCCCGCTCAAGCGATAAATGTTGTTCTCTTCAATGATCATCATTTTTTTCATAGTTGCATATGTTTTTCCGGAAACAGGCAACTGTTCATTATAAAACCGTTTTAAAAATTCTATTTGCTGCACAGCACTAATTTTCGAATTGCCTTCCAGCCAGAAAAGGTCAATGGTTGTAGAATCAAATACCATATTGCCATATCGGATAGCGTCGAGGAAAGCCCGCATTCGTTTTGCTCCGGTTCTGCGAGCTATTTCCTGGTAACAGGGAACACATGAGGCATGAAACGCTTCCTGCAATTTCATATCTTTTTCCCAGGTTTTCAATCGTCGCTTCTTTCCATCCCATTGGAATATTGAGGTGTCATAATCAACAACGCCGGTTTCCAGGCCAATTATTGAATTTGGTATCTTAAAAGTTGAAGCGGGTAAAAAACCTTGATTGCTTCTGTTAAAGTCATTCGAATACCAGGAATTGGAATTTTGATCGTAAATAAGTATCGCACCGGTAACTTCCAGTGAATCCAGTATGCTGCCGAAATCCGGCCTGACCTGGAAGGTTGAATCGGGGAAAGGGGATTTGTTTTCAGTTGTAGGTTCGCTCCCGCCGCAGGAGGTAATAATAAGACCTGTTATGAATACTATGAAATTTTTCATGAATCAGAATTTTGCCATGAAAATACAACATTAGTTTAGGAATTTGTATAGTAGTAACCGGTTTTTAAAGGGGAAATTTATTTTTTTATTCACTAATTACTTTTAAATTTGATCAGGATACAAGTATATCTTAAAAATCTAATTTTAAATCCTGAATCATGAAAAATCTAATTTTAACACTGGCTTTGGTTCTTTGTGCGCCGGTTCTGATGGCCCAGAACGTGCCTTACAATGTAGTATTTGATGTTACAACTGCCGATACTGTTGTACACCAGATGGTAATTCGATGGGTAACTGAAATTTCAAAAAAATACCCTGAAGCAAATATTGAAGTCGTGTATTATGCGAAGTCACTCGGTATGGTTACAAAAGATAAATCCATTGTAGCCAATGAAGTTATTAAAATGGCGGAAAATAAAAATGTTTCTTTCACCGTATGCGAAGGAGCGATGAAAAGGAACAATGTTGAGAAATCACAACTGCTTGACGGGGTAAAAACTGCTCCCGATGGAATTTATGAAATTGTTAAACGCCAGAGTGAAGGCTGGGGGTATATTAAGGCTTCCCGTTAAAAAAGCGAGTAGCAGCAGGCAGTGCAACGAAACCGTCGAATTGCAGGCAGTAAAATGACATGTGAGGCATCACATAATTCTATCCGTTATTCTGTGACTATACTTTAACAAGCTTCATCACGCTTCGTTTCCCCGCATGATCGATTTCGAAAAGGTAAATTCCTTCTGTCAGAAATTCGAGCGGGATAGTTTTCATATATTCCCTGCCGTTAAAAGTCTGGGTGGCATCGAAAACAATCCTGCCTGTACAGTCCCTGATAGTAAATCGTGATGACCCATGAGTGGTAACCGGCACCATCACAGTAACTGCATCGTAAAAAGGGTTGGGATATATTTCTGCAATGGGGTCAACAGGATTGTTGTCGGCCACCCCCGAAGTTTCAATATCAGAGAGATAATTGGAAATCATGTTAGGAAGTCCCATGCGGCATAGATTGCCGGCGCCAAGGTTCAGCGCGTTGGTAACTGCATTACATGCCATACCTGCTAATTCGGGAGAGTTTATGCGTCCGATCCATTCCGTGTAGTACTGGCAGAAATATATTTTTCCGTCAGGTGCCGATTGTAAGGCGGCGGGGTAATTGCCGTAATTATATACTGGCAAACCGGAGGCCACAATTGCGGAATTGGAACCCAGTGTCATATCAAACTGGTAAATATCACCATCACTATTGCTGCCATGTGATGCATATAACTTTGTCGACAGGCGTGAAAATTCAACACCGTACGTGTATGCTCCCGGACCGGTAAAGGTGGCGGCATTTGAAAACACTCCGGTTGCCTTATCGAAATCGATCAAATCCATTTGGGGTGTGCCATTCAAAGCCACGGCAACCTTATTGCCCATAGGAGAGAATTTCATATACCCGATAAAGGGGAATAGCCCTGTATGCATGGTCCCCGCATTTGAAACAACAGGCGTGCCGATACCGGATGCAGTCACCGGGTAGGCATAAAAGGCATCGGTATAATTTTCGTGTACTGCCACCCAAACATCCTGACCGTTCGCATGCAGGGTTGCCGCGAGTTTCTCGGTAAGCGGAATGGAGTCCAGCACAGTTGTGTTTTTTGCAATAACATCACCGTTCCCGCCATCCAGGGTCATGTCGACAATAGAATAACAGAACCCGTGTGATAAAGAATAACCAGCCATGGTAAAAATATAATATAATGTAGTGCTTCCCGGTTTGGGAACAATCAAAGCGGACTGGGTGCAAGTGAAATGACCCAGGAGGCCGGTACCGTTGGGCATTAGAGCGTGACTGCTATTATAAACATTCACCCCATCGGTGTAAAACAACAAGTTGCCGATATCATCACTGATAGAGGAGCAGCCCTCATGCTGGGTCATGGCACTGTTACTGACAGCCACAGGCACGGTTCCATTAAAATCAATGCCTGCATTCACTCCAAAATACCACATGTTGGCCCGGTTGCTCTGTGCAAACAAGAAATTGAATGAAAAAATAAAAATCAGCAGAAGTAGTATTTTTTTCATGACTGAAAGTGTTTCATATTAAACAATGGTACAGAAAGGCATGAACAAATATAAAAAAATCATTGAATTTGTACAAAAAAGCGTGCGATAGATGATATTAACATGGATGGTTGCCTCATTGGCCCCGTGTTAAATTTTCAATCCAGCCATAACAACCTGCATCATCTGACCATTATTCCAAGCTCTTTCAGTTGTTCTTCACTGATAGTAGAGGGTGAATCAATCATCACATCCCTTCCGCTGTTGTTTTTCGGAAAAGCTATATAATCGCGTATAGAATCAGAGCCTCCAAACATTGAACATAGGCGGTCGAATCCAAATGCGATACCGCCATGAGGAGGTGCCCCGAATTCAAAAGCATTCATCAGGAATCCGAATTGTTTTTGAGCCTCCTCATCCGTAAAGCCGAGAATCGAAAACATTTTCTTTTGGATGGTTTTATCATGGATACGAATGGAGCCACCACCAATTTCAACACCATTGATGACAAGATCATAGGCATTGGCACGTACTGCACCGGGATTGGTGTGTAACGATTCAAGATCTTCAGGTAATGCAGAGGTGAACGGATGATGCATGGCATGCCAGCGTCCCGATTCTTCGTCTTTTTCGAGAAGCGGGAAGTCTAATACCCAGGCACAATGAAATTTATTTTTATCGCGTAAACCAAATCGTTCTCCCATTTCCAGCCGGAGTTCCGATATGGCCTTTCTTGTTTTCGATTCCTTACCGGCAAGTACCAATACGAGGTCTCCTGCAGATGTACCCAGCAGTTGCGACCATTTCTTCAGTTCATCTTCATTATAAAACTTATCGACAGATGATTTCAATGTTCCGTCGGAATTATGACGTAAATAAATTAATCCCGACATTCCGATCTGGGGACGTTTTACCCACTCGGTAAGCTCATCTAACTGCTTGCGCGTATACTCAGCTCCACCTTTTACACTGATGGCGACAACCAGTTCTGCTTCATCAAATAATTTAAATCCTTTTTGCTGAACAATTGAAGTCAGTTCAACAAGTTTCATATCAAACCGCATATCCGGCTTATCGTTCCCGTAATATTTCATCGCATCCGCATATGAAATTCTTTCAAGAACGGGTATGTCAATTCCTTTTTCTGTTTTGAATAAATACTTAACGAGACCTTCAAACATGTTGAGAATATCTTCACGTTCAATAAAACTCATTTCACAATCAATTTGCGTAAACTCAGGCTGCCTGTCTGCTCGCAGATCTTCATCGCGAAAACATTTTACAATCTGAAAATATTTATCGAAACCGGAAACCATAAGCAATTGCTTGAAAGTCTGCGGCGATTGCGGAAGCGCATAAAATTCACCCGGGTTCATTCGTGAAGGCACAACAAAATCGCGTGCACCTTCAGGAGTCGATTTGATGAGGACAGGAGTTTCAATTTCAATAAATCCCTGCTGATCGAGATAGCGCCGGCTATGCTGCGCCATCCTGTGACGCAGCATGATACTGTTCATTACCGGGGCCCTTCTCAGATCAAGATACCTGTATTTCATCCGGAGATCTTCTCCACCATCGGTCTGGTCTTCAATGGTGAAAGGCGGAGTCTCGGAACTATTTAAAACAACCAGTTCATCCACCAGGATTTCAATATCACCTGTAATCATTTTTGCATTTTTGTTACTGCGTTCAGCAACAACTCCACGGGCTTTAATCACAAATTCACGTCCCAGTTTACGGGCAGCTGTGCACAGCTCCGAATTGGTTTCCATATTGAAAATCAACTGAGTAACTCCGTATCGGTCGCGCAGATCAACAAAAGTAAGGCCCCCCAGATCACGGGATTTCTGTACCCATCCGCAAAGGGTAACAACAATTCCTTTATTGGGCAGAGTGAGTTCTCCACAGGTGTGCGTCCGGTGCATAAATAATGATTTTAGGAGGGCAAAGGTAGGAAAAAAGTAGCCGGTCACGATCGATTAACTGAAGCGAATGTCATACAATTCGCCGTAAGTTTTCACATAAATACCTAAATTTACTTCAAAATTCAATTATGAAATATTTGTCACTGTTATTCATTTTAGTTTCTCTTGTTTCCTGTGCGGAAAAACCGCTTGACGTAGAAACTGCAAAAAAAGTAGTGGAGCGATTGATTGCCAAAGCTGATCAGGGTGACTGGGAAGGTATTGAAGACTTATACACTGCTGAATTCAATGCCAGTGAAACACCTGAAATCAAAACTCAGAAATTGCAGCGGCTGCGCGATACTATGGGGAAAGTTCAGTCGGTTGAATTTGTTTCTGCAACCAATGTTGCTGAGTTCGGCAGACCGCAGGAAGTTATCTTAAAATATCGCGTTGTGCATGACCGGGTAACATCAATTGAAACTTTTGCTGTGCGCGAAGACGAAGGCGGTTACAAAGTTGGTTCTCACATGGTGGAGTCTGAGAATAATGTGATTGGTAATTAATTAGCTTTCGCACATAAATTTTTCAGAATCCGAATGTCAGCATTGCCGATGTGGTAAACTGCTCACCTTGAAAACGCGTAGGCGTGTACAGGTTGGTATCATCTCTCACATCCGACATTTCAAATCGCAGCCGGAAGATAAAATCATTTACAAGTTCGTATTGCCCCTGCACAGCAAAGAGGGATTTTTCCCATATAATCTTTGACTGGAAAGGATAGGTGAGGATAAGGTCTTCCCCGGTGACAGGGTCAACCAGGTTGCGATTATCCGGGTAATCGGGACCTTTGTTCGAATAATTATAAATAACGTCAATTCCCAGTTTTGCAACAGGACGGTAAGTAATCATGAAGAAGAAATCCTGGGCATTATCACGTAAATGATGACCCATGTTATACCGGGTAGTTTCAAAAGTTGTTTCCGGATTATAATGCTTGTAGGCCAGTACATTATTGCGTGTATACTCAGCCGTTACAGCAAAATTTTCAAGGATATTGGAAACTCTTACTCCCCCTTTAAGACTCCACGGATTCAAACTGTTTTGTTCGAAGAGTCTGCCAAAGGAAAGTTCATCAAAGAATCCGGAAGCATAAAAATGAAAATGTTTAAGGTTGCGTACACTCAGATCGAAAAAGAGCTGCGAATTACCAAGGGTGGAATAGGTGTGATCAAGCGACTTATAAAACATGAAAGGAATAAGATATCCGGCGTTGATGCTTCTTGAATAAACAATAGAATTTCCCAGGCTGAAAAATAAATTTCGTACAGGCTTTACCGTTATAAAATTCGCAGCCATGTATTTAGGAACGAAAACGGTTGTGGTCCCGGTACCATAATTTTGCGTTGCGGAAGTATCCGCAACTTTTGAGGAAAGCCATCCATGAAAATAATTCAATTCAAACCAGTGGACCGGCTTAATATTAAGTTTTATCTGCGCAAAAGAAGGGGCCCGGTTGCTTATAATGTTGGCACCATTATAATTATTCCCCCATACTGCATGATCTTTCACAATGCCAAGGTTCCACCAGTTACCATTTACGGTAATACCACCGCGCATTTCAGAATATTCAACAGCTTCACGGTTCGAGTAACCGTAAGTAGGATTTTTAAAACTTCCGCCTGTCTGGCGGGTTAGAATTTCAGGACCGGTAATCGCTTTACTCAGGTAATTATCACGAAGATTTCCATACACTCCCAGGTGATTGCCCCCATAAAACATCATTTCTGCACCGTTCCATCTATGATATACCGTACCGGAATCATTATTCCAGAACTGACCACCCAGAATTGGATTAAAAGAAAGCATGAACGTGGAATCACGATAGTAAAATAAATCAGGCCGGCGGGTGCGTTCGCTAAAAGGCTGTCGGTTTTTACCGATGTATTTTTTTCCAATAAAATCGACATGTGAGGAGGGATCAGTTTCCTTTTGATAATCCTTCATAAAAAAGGCCAGTTCCTTGGCCTGGCGCTTGTTTAACTGATCACGCTTGCCATTGATTGCAACCAGTTGCTGAGCAATGAAAATCCGGGAATAAGGTTTGACTGCACTGTTAAGCTGGATGATTTTGATATTGGCCATTTCATCAAGGAATTCATAAATGGCTGAATAATCTACGTGCTGGTAAACTACCTGTGAAAAGGAATAACTGCATGAAGAACTAAGTGCAATAATGAGTATGATGATCCGGTTAAATTGTTTCATGCAGGATATTTTATATTAAAGATAAATAATTTAGAATAAACCGAATGCCGGCTTCCTTCACTTGTTATGCTCCTTCAAAAAGGTTATCATCCAGTTTGCAAAATTTACTTTGTTATTAAGCATTTTCAACCGCCGTTGTTGCCACTGTGCTTTCAGGTTGGTATCCTTCAGCAATTCATCGAGTTTTTTCAGCAATCCATCGCGTTTAGTGGTCCTGAAGCCGTAGGTTAATCCGTACGCATGCTCAAGATCTTCCAGGTAACCCAGTTCACCAACAAAATCATTAAACCGCAGGGCAGGTGTTCCCAATACTGCTGACTCTGCTGTCATGGTCTGGCTGTCACCAATAAACATATCGGCAAAATATAACGCATGATGGATATGGGAACTTTTTATGGATATCCTGTACGATTCAAACTGTGAAGGCAAAGGACGCTCTGAAGTAATGTACACCCTGCCATGTGGTTTCAGTTTATCAATGAGAGTTAGTGCAAGTTCATCGGTAATTCCTTGCTTATCCACATCATGATAAGCGCCCAGTTCCGAAAACCGTATGATGAAGTTTCGGGTGCCTTTTTCAAAGATAGCACTCACCAGTGTGAAATCAGGTTTGAAATGGTCGGGGTGAAGATAAGCCAGTTCATGGTAACTGTTATGACCAATTTTTTTATTCTCCCATTTCCAGGCACTGCATACATCAGGGCAAATAAGATATGTTGCCGTGGGTCCTGCCAGCCTTGCAAACGATTTAACTTTTTCAAGATCATCTTCAAAAAAAGCACAGGATGGGATGCTGAAAAATTTTCCAAGCAATGCAAGTTCCGCGGAGCAACCAACCAGTAGCGTAGGTTTTACCTGCCGGATAACCCGGGCAATGCTCAGCATTCGCTTTCCGAATTTTTTGGCGATAGCGAATGTGTTTCCTACCGTTTTGACACCTGTCTTTTTATCAACATTGATATACGCAACGCCATCTTCAATAAGCAATTGTTCCAGTACATCCTTCGATTTAATTAAAACAACAACTTGCTCAGGGCTGAACGCACGAATAACATGTTTAAATAAATGATAATGTGCCGGGTGTCCAAGGTAAAAAAGTAACTTCATTGCTATGGAACGAACGAATTAAAAACTTTGTAATTGAAGTAATATTTCATAACTATTTTTAATCGAGTCGTTCAAAACGGGTTCCGTAACGGGAAAAGAAAGCGGCCATTTCTTCCCCTGCTGCTGAATGACCCAAGCGCAATCTGCTTCCCGGGGCCAATATCATTTTCCAGTCTTTCTGAAGGCAAGATTTTATTTCTCCCGGAGTTGCAGCGAACAGAATGAGTACATTATCTTTATGTGCAGATGATGGAATTTCTGAGACGTTCTTTACATAAACCAGTTCCGATGTGATTCCACTTTTTGTAATTGTTGCCTTTAAAGGCAGTGAGGATGCATTTTTATTTATGGTAAATCCAATATAATTCAGATAATCAAAAAAATCATCAAGAACACTCTGTATCATTTCTTCTTTTTGAATATCGGAAGGTGCTGCAGGATAATTTTGTTTCAGCACTTTGGCAGGATTTCCGGCTGCCAGGCTATTTGCGGGTATATCTGACGTAATAAGTGAATCTGCACCGATAACAACATTGTCGCCAATGGTAACTCCCGGCATAACGAAAACTCTCCAGGGCAGCCATACCTTTTTACCAAGAGTGATAGGAGCGAACTTAACAGGAAACCCTTCGAGCTGATCATTCCATGAACCATGCGTGAATAACAGGCAATGGCCGCCAATACCCGAATCATCACCAATAATAATCGGCAATGTGGGATTTAATGAACTCAGTTGCATGATAATAGTCCGCTTACCCATTCGTATTTCAGACTTTGGAGTTTTCATTCCCCCAATGTAAACCTGTTCATTGATTCGAGCCTCTTCATCAATAAATATTTTTTCAGTATCAATTACGGTCATTGAACCAATTTTAACGCGTCGGTTAATTGTTATGCTGTTTCCTCTTATAATTGTAAAAAAACCAATTTTTACATGGTCACCGATTTTTACATCACGGCCCATCACTACAGCACCCAGACTAATTGAAACGCCATTCCCTATTTTGTAACCTTTCAGGCGGTAAATCATTATTTTGAGAAAGGAGGGAAGCAAACCAATCAGCAAAATATGTACAACCGGTATCCGTTCCTTTTTTACAAGCATAGTGTGTTCATCTTGAAACTATGAATTTTTTAACCACATTCTTCAAATTCTGAAATACGTATTCTTTCGTCCAGCCTATGTAATCATCAGTCCAACGGTGTGGATGTATGTTTTGCATAATGTGTGAAGGAAATTTATCTGCCTTCAGCTGTTCTATGAGATGGCTGGTAGAATGAATAGTGGCATTCAGACCAATTACTTTATCACGAACACTATATTCAGCACCGTTCCATCTACGGGAAGTATCGGTAATATATAACACTTTATTAAAATCGGTATCAAAATACGGCTCTGCAATGATGCCCGATTCGCGATAATTATATTTTTCCCAAATTAAACGGTTGTCCCATTTCGATAATGGACTGCCATGCATGCAGATGGTAACAACCGGGTAATACTTCCGGAAGTAAGCGAGATTCTTTAAAAACTGTTCATACGCCTTCTCATAGTTTCCATTACACATTGAAAGGTCCTCATAATGATAGCCAATCTCATGTCCCAGTCGTGCAATTTTTTCAATAGCATCAGGAACGTTGGTTTCATTGATTATCCGGAAGTAATAGGTTCCTTTAGCTCCGGCGGCAGCTTCAATGGCGGCTGTGTTTACGGCATTGTAGGGTTTGTAATCAACATCATGCCGTAATACATACACTTTTTCGTTGGTGAAGTTTTTTGTGACGTATTCTTCATACGAAACTGTTTTATAACCTTTTTCCAGAATTGTTCCAATCAGTTGGGAATAGATTTTTAAGGTATAATCGCGGGTCATCGGGTTGGTTCTGGAAGTGCTCGGGTCAAATTCACTACAAAAATAACTTCATTTCCGGTTTAAAACGCATTCAACAGCATTTTTAAATCCTTCAGCTGCTTTCTCCAGGTTAACTTCCTCCCTGATAAAGGAGGCGCCGCGTTTACCCATTTCCAATGCTTCCTTTTTGTGATCAATCAGCCATGCGATTTTCTGAGCGGCATATTCCCGGTCGCTGAAATCAACAACAAACCCGGTTTCTCCTTCTTTAATCAGGTCGAAGGTTGCTCCGGCATTTGGTGAAGCTAGACAAGGCAGACCGGCTGCCATTGCTTCATTTAGCACCAGCCCCCAAATATCAAAGCCGGTCTGGAACAAAAATCCGTTACTTTTTGCAAAAAATTCCGGCAATTCTTCCTTCTGGCGAAAGCCATGAAACTTCACTACGTGTTTCAGATTATTTTCATCAACAAATTTTTCAAGATCAGGCCTGCTGATGCCATCGCCAAGTATATCCACACAAAAATCAGATCGCTTTCCGGAAACAATTTTAATTGCCTCAAGCAAGACCTGTACATTTTTACGTGGAACCAGGTAGCCTACGTAGGTAAAATGTGTTTTGTTATCATCGGAAGAAACAGTTTGCCGTAATGCAGATGTTTTCTCAGCAAAAAAAGATGTGTCAACTGTATTTCTCCCAACAAATACTTTGGAGGAAGGTGCTCCTGCATTTACAAGATATTCTTTTGCCAGGTTGCCGTAAGCAACAAATGCACTTGCTGATTTAATAAACAATAGCCTGTTCATTTTTCTCAGGAAACTGTAATTACGTCCTTTTATATCTATGCTTCCGCTGAAAATTACAAAGGGTGTACCGGTTAATAGCTTATGATAAAACACCTGCACTGTGGCACTTGAAAATCCGGCAACAATAATAGCATCAGGTTTATCGCGCCGCAATAATTTTAATAAACCGCGATATAAAAATAAAGTTTTTTCACCATCATCACTGAAAGAGTGTGCCTTGTCTTCCAGGATTTCAAAATCAAAATCAATTTCACTTTTATCAAGCTGAAACATTCTCCGCTTATAGCCTTCGGCACCAAAAACCAATTTAAGATGCATGTTGCTTTCGCGGAACTGCCGTGACATTTCATTGAACAGCGGAATTCTGTAGGGGTTCGGAATGTTGGTGATGAATATTACTTTTTTCATATACTCACATCCATTTCTTGAACCAGGCCATCAGGAAATAAACCGTCCACAAATTATTGGTATAAGTGGTATTTCCATTTCGTATTTCATTAACATGTTTTTTCAATCCTGCTTCACTAAAAATTCCGGTATTACTGCAAAATTCATGCATATGCTGTTCAACATAATCAAGCATTATTTCACCTGCCCATTCACGTAACGGTACACAGAATCCCATCTTTTTGCGATAGAGAATATCATGAGGTAATATTCGCTCCAGCGATTTTTTCAGGATGTATTTCGGTTCCCCGTTTTTTATTTTAAATGACGAAGGAATGCTCAGAGCTTTATTGACAAGGTTATAATCAAGAAATGGTGTTCGGATTTCAATGCTGTTTGCCATTCCAAGCCGATCCATCCGGTGAAGGTATTTGGAAGGAACCTGGAATTTAAATCCCAGGTAACACATCCAGTCGGTATCATCAAGACGTCGATTTTGTTTTCTGAGTTTTTCAAATGCATCGCGGTGTTTTTTGATAACGGAATATGAATCGGGATCCGATAAATTATTCACCCATCCGGCATCAAGGAAATTTTTCTTGGTATGTTCCTTAAAAGCTTTCGCTCCACCCCAAAAAAATTCCTGTTTATGCAATGCCCGGGATAAGATTTCATTTTTAGGCGACTCTTCATTCCTGTTTCCTGCCAAAGCAGCTACCGGCCCGAGCATAAACGAAGGAAGGGAACTTAACCGGTGAAACCAGGGATACCAGTCCCTGTATTTTTTCCACCCCCGGTATCCTGCAAACAACTCATCTGCTCCGTCACCGGTCTGCACTACAATGGTTCCGTTTTCGCGAGCTAATTTTGAAATAAAATAAATTGGAATGCAGGTAGCATCCGCAAGTGGTTCGTCAAATATATCTGCAATGCGGGGCAACAGATTTGCAATATCAGCAGCACCTACAGTTTTTTCAAAATGTTCGGTATTGAATTGTTTTGATATTTGTTGAGCGTAGATTCGTTCATCGTAGTCGGGCTGGCCTTCAAAGCCGACGGAATAAGTCTTGACTGGCATTGCAGTTGACTGACGCATCAGGGCAACTACTGCACTTGAATCAACGCCCCCGCTTAGAAATGCGCCAACAGGAACATCTGCAACCATTCTATAATCGACTGCTTTTTTTAATTCATCGAATACCTGGTTGGCGAGTTCTGATTCAGTATATCCTGAATGATCGGTATAATTTACTTCCCAGTATGATTTGCGTTCTTTAATTCCCCTTTTACCAACTGTCATGCATTCCGCCGGAGCGAGCTTCGAAATATTCCTGAACATGGTTTGAGGAGGATCGAGCTGGTTGAAGGTTAAAAAATTATAGAGCGCATCATTATCCGGTATTGCTTTTACCCAGGGAAGTGTTAACAACGCCCGGATTTCGGAGGAGAAGGCAAAAATTCCATTCATTGCAGTGAAATACAAAGGTTTTTTTCCCGCACGGTCCCGTGCTAAAAATAATTCTTCTTTTTTCCGGTCATAATACCCGAAAGCAAACATTCCATTTAAAGCATCCAGTGCACCATGACCTTTTTTTGCATAGAGCTGCATTAATACTTCAGTGTCGCTTTGCGATTTAAAATTTCTTTCGGGAAGATTTTTTTTCAGATCAGCATAATTATAGATTTCACCATTGAACACCATGAAATTTCCCATTTCGTCTGTCATGGGCTGATGTCCGCTGGCGGAAAGATCAATGATGCTTAACCGTTGATGGCCGAGTGCAAATCCGGCTCCTGTATCAACATGACAACCGCTGTCATCAGGTCCCCTGTGGGCAATGGCTTTGTTCATATTACTGATCAGTTCGGCTGTATTTCCCGGCAAGGGAGTACCAATACTGAATAAGCCGTTGATTCCACACATAAGTTTACAGGTTATGGTAACCCGGGTAGTTTGTCACGAGGATGCTAAGAAAGTGCAAATTTAGGCTTTTTAAAGGAGCCATTCCCTGAGAAAACAGTAGCTATTTAATTTCTTAATGAATTGAAAAACAGAAATATGGAAAAAATCGGCAAAGCGCTTACCGGGTCAGTTGAAGACGGATATTCTTCCAAAAAGCGATTCCAGTTTTTTATGCCGGAAGTCAAAGATTTTTTGAAGTTTATTTTTTACAAGGAGCGAATTCGCCAATCTTCCCAAAAGCCCAAGAGGTAATGCATAGTGCACAATATCACGCATTTCAACGCCACCCGGAACTTCTTTTAAAAAATGCTGATGATGCCAGAATGCATAAGGACCAAATCGTTGTTCATCAACAAAATAATTGGGAGTATTAACATGGGTAATTTCTGTTACCCAAGTCATGGGTATTCCGGCTAACGGCCTCACTGTATAGGAAATCACCTGACCAGCATACATTTTCTCAAGTTTAAAAGTCGATGCAATAGTGAAATTCATTTCAGGCGGCGTAATCAAATTGAGATTTGACGGATTACTAAAAAAATCCCACGCCTGGTTCAGGGGAATTGGCAGGGTTTGGAAAGTCTGGAAAGAATAAATTTTCAATTCGTTGGCTGATAGGATTGATAAAACAACTCTGCAATCGAAAATGTTTTAGAATTCTATTAACGCCTGCCCGACTGAATAGGCGGGAATTCTGCGTTACGAATCTGCGGATGTAACGAATTAACGCCTGCCCGACTGAATAGGCGGGAATCCTTCGGTACGAATATACGAATGTAACGAATTACGCCTGCCCGACTTTTCCGGCGGGAATCCTTCGGTACGAACCGAATGTAACGAATTAATTATTTGTAGATTCGTAGGGCGAAGCCCATTCGTGATTCGTTACTTTACCTTTATTTCACTAATTCCCCATTCAACCGCATGAGAGTAATTTCAGCTCGTTTGGCTTCAAGTTGTGCAGTTACCAAACGGGAAAGAGCGGTTTCGTATGAAATCTGAGCATCTTTTAATTGAAGTCCTGATATGCTTCCCAAACGGAAAGCTTCGAGCGCGACGGTAACATTTTCGGTTGCAACTTGTGCATTTTCCTGTTCCAGCTTAAGAATTTCCATACCCGATTCATATTGCCTGAAGGCAATATAAAGTTCCTGGTCGATCTTAGCACGCGTATCAGCCAACAGGAGGGAAGTATTGTTCCAATACAACTTCGCATTTTTTATTTCACGGTTGATGTTGCGGCCATTAAAAATATTCCACGAAAGTGTAAGTCCGGAATAAAGGCCCTGGTTTTGATTCAGCAAAACAAACCCTACTTCATTATCAGTACGGGAATAATTATAATCAACATTTAAATTCAGTACCGGGTAACGCAACGATCTCGATTCATTAATAATACTCTTGTAAATTTCTTCCTGCTTTTTTCTCCATTGCAACTCATAGTTATTTACCTGTGCTGATTTCTTAAGATCTTCCAACACGGGAGTATAATTGATGGTAATGGAATCGGTCAGCTGCCAGTTAATAAAATCACTTTTTCCCATCAACCGGTTCAGGGTTGCAAGCGCCTCATTATACGCTACAAGTTGTTGCAGTCTGGAAGATTTCCGCGCATTACGATCGGTTTGCGACTGCAGTAAATCAAGTTTGGAACCGGAACCTACTTCAAACCGTAATTCTGCAAGGCGAACACGCTCGTCGAAAATTGCAATAGCATCATCGAGTACTTTTATTTCCCGCTGAATGCTAACTGCGCGAAAATAATTTTCCATCACCTGGGCAACGGTATTCTCAATCTGAATTTTCAACTGAATGCCCCATGCATCTTCCTCGGCATTCAGACGTGTGCGTGCAGCGAACATTTTTAACCCGTCGAATAATATCCAATTGAAGTGGGCACCTGCAGAAAGCCCTTCAGTTGCAGCACCGTCCTGGTTGACTATATTTCCATTGCTGTATTCCTGTTCCGTATTAACGCTGGCATTTGTAATTCCCGCAGATAAATCGAGGCGTGGTAACATTCCTGCGTTTCCAATTGTGTTATTGTTGACAGCAACCTGGGCTTCGTTACGGGAAATTAAAATGTTAAAATTATTTTTTAGTGCCGATTCTATCGATGCAGATAACGAAAGTGAATCCTGGGCAGTTGCAATGTGCAACCCGGAAAAAAAGCATACTACTAAAAGTGATAACCGTTTCATGGACTTCATTAGCTGGAAATGTTTTGAACTTCAGGCTTCGGTTCATTTTCAGGATCATATTCCGGCTTTACACCGGGTTTCTTCCTTGATAAATAGGAATACATGGCCGGAATTACAAACAGGGTGAGCATAAGACTAAAAAGCAGTCCGCCAATTACAGTAATTCCCATCGACATGCGGCTTTCTGCACCTGCACCTAAAGCAAGTGCAATAGGCATTGCCCCAAGTGTTGTTGCAAGTGTAGTCATGAGGATTGGCCGAAAACGTGCTTCGGCAGCTTCCTGGATAGCTTCAATTTTCGACTTGCCTTGTGCTACTAACTGATTCGCGAATTCGACAATCAGAATTCCGTTTTTTGTTACCAGTCCTATGAGCATAATAATTCCGATTTGGCTGAAAATATTCAATGTTTGATTAAAATACCAGAGTGCAAGCAGTGCGCCCGCCATGGCAAGTGGTACAGTAATCATAATTACCAACGGATCAATAAAACTTTCAAACTGTGCTGCGAGAATCAAATAGATCAGCAGCAATGCAAGTAAAAATGCGAATAAAATGTTAGAGGAACTTTCAGCAAAATCCCGTGAAGGGCCTGTGAGTGAAGTTGAAAATGAATCGTCAAGAACTTTTTCGCTTATTGCTTCCATAGCCTCAATTCCATCGCCAATAGTTTTACCGGGAGCAAGTCCGGCAGAAACGGTAGCCGACATATACCGGTTGAAGTGATACAACTGCGGAGGGTTGCTTTGTTCCTCCATGTTAATTACATTATCAATCTGCACGAGTTCATCTTTATTGTTACGTACATAAATCGATTGCAGATCGAGCGGTTCATCCCTGTTGGCCCGGTCCACCTGACCGATAACCTGGTATTGTTTCCCACTCATGGTAAAATAGCTGAACCGTTGTCCACTGAATGCAAGCTGCAACGTTTGTGCAATATCCGTTACTGAAACACCAAGGTTGGCTGCTTTCTCCCTGTTAATTGAAACAACAAGTTCGGGTTTATTGAATTTTAAATTCACATCGATGCCCTGGAAAATGGGATTCTTGCCGGCTTCATCAACAAATTTTGGTAACGCCTCTTTTAATTTTGCAAAATCAGGAGCCTGCAATACAAACTGCACAGGTAAAGCACCTCTACCACCGCCACCTCCTGCTGAAATTGTTTGTTCCTGGATAATAAAGGTACGGGCCTCGGAAAAAGAACGGGTTTTTGCTGTCAGGTAATCCGCGATTTCCTGCTGTGAACGGTCACGGTCACCGGCATCTGATAATACAACACGGCTGAATCCGGTGTTTACTGCACCCGAACCGGTAAATCCCGGGGCGGTAACGGTAAGGAGTGTACGTTTTTCAGGTACCGAATCATTGACGAGGTCAACCAGTTTAAAAATAAATTTATCAGTATATTCAAAGGATGAACCTTCGGGTGCAGAAACCATCATGCGCAGATATGCACGGTCTTCTAGCGGTGCCAGTTCCGACTGAAGCTGCGAACCGATACCAAAAATCATAAGGAAAGACACTACAACAATAACTATTGCCAGATAGCGCTTACGCATAAATGAAGAAAGCGTTTTTCCGTAGTTTTCATTCATCCTGACAAAGAAAGGCTCTGTTAAATCATAAAAACGAGAATGCTTATGATTTTTACGGATGAGCTTGGCATTAAGCATCGGTGTAAGTGACAGCGATACAAACGCCGAAATGAGAACCGCTCCTGCAAGCACCACTCCGAATTCACGGAAAAGCCTTCCGACAAATCCTTCAAGGAATATTACAGGAAGAAAAACAGCTGCCAGTGTGATGGAAGTAGAAATCACGGCAAAAAATATTTCCTTCGAACCTTTATGCGCAGCCTCAACAGGTCCCATTCCTTTCTCAACCTTTTTGAAAATATTTTCAGTTACCACAATACCATCATCTACAACCAAACCAGTGGCAAGTACTATCGCAAGCAGGGTTAACACGTTGATGGAATACCCCATGAGATACATAATGAAAAAAGCGCCCATTAGTGAAACCGGAATATCGATGAGTGGACGGAATGCGATTAGCCAGTCGCGAAAGAAAAGGTAAATGATTAAAATAACCAGGACAATTGCAATGAGAAGCGTTTCCTGCACTTCAACAATTGACTGCTTAATAAATTTGGTGTTATCCAACGCAATCCCCAGTTTGAAATCATCGGGAATTTCTTTCTTGATCTTTTCAACGCGTTTGTAAAATTCTTCAGCAATCTCAATGTAATTAGCTCCCGGTTGAGGAACTACTGCTACAGCGATCATAGGCACTCCTGATTCGCGAAGGATGGTTTCCTCATTTTCGGGACCCAGCACTGCATACCCTACATCGCGAAGCCGGACTGTCTGATCACCTGAATTCCGGATGATCATATTATTAAAATCCTCTTCGTTAGTGAATTTTCCTGCAGTCTTCACTGTAAGCTCAGTATTATCCCCTGCAATTTTTCCGGTGGGCAGCTCCACGTTTTCACGATCGAGTGCCATTTTAATATCTAACGGTGTGAGCTGAAACGCTGAAAGCCGGACCGGGTCAATCCAGATGCGCATTGCGTAACGTTTCTGACCCCATATCTGCACCGTACTCACGCCGGGTATTGTCTGAAGGCGTTCAGCAATTACATTTTCTCCATATTCGCTAACCTCAAGTTGATTTTTTGTATCGCTGCGAACCGTAAGCGACAAAATTGCATCAGAGTTTGCATCGGATTTAGTTACTACCGGCAACGCGTCTATATCCTGTGGCAGCTGACGAACTGCTTGTGATACTTTATCGCGGACATCATTGGCAGCCGCTTCTAAATTTTCATCAAGGTTGAACTCTACTGTTATTATACTGGAGCCCTGGTTGCTGGAAGATGAAATGGTGCGGATTCCCGCGATACCATTGATTGCTTTTTCAAGCGGTTCAGTGATTTGCGCTTCAATGATATCGGCATTTGCGCCGGTGTAAGCGGTACGGACTGTAATTATAGGAGGGTCAACAGAAGGGTATTCTCTTATTCCGAGATATGTATAACCAATAACACCGAAAATTACAATCGTGAGTGACATCACGATGGCTAAGACGGGTCGGCGTATGCTGGTTGATGATAACGACATTAATTAAAGCAGGGAATAAAAATAAGAGTAAAGTAAAGTTTAATTGACGGTTTTAACTGTAACAGCCATGCTGTCGCGTAACGACATGATTCCGGAAGTGATTACTGTGTCACCAACATTTAAACCGCTGATTACCTCAACATCGGTTTCTTTACGGATTCCAGTTACTATATTCTGTGAGATTGCTTTTCCGTTTTTAGCAACCATAACTTTTTTTCCTTTCAACACCGGAATGATCGCCTGCGTAGGAATCAGTATCGCCTGTCCGGATCGGCTCAGACTGAATTTCACCTGTGCGAAGGAACCGGGAATAATTTTATTTTGTGCATTTTCGGCAAGAGCACGCATTTTTAACGTGCGTGTCGCGGCCTCCACTTTTGGTTCGATGGCATAAATTTTTGCGGTGTATGTAGTGTCGCTGCCTTCCACAGTGAAAGAAATTTCTTTTCCGGGGCGTATTTGTTCAATATATTTTTCAGGCAACGCAAAATCAATTTTCACCGGATCCAGTTGCTGCATGGTGGCAATCAGAAAATTCTGATTAACAAAACTTCCTTCACTAATATTTTTCAAACCAATTTGTCCCGAAAAAGGTGCACGTATTTCAGTTTTTTCAATTTGAGCCCGTAAAAATTCCATGTCTGAATTCATAGCAGCAACCTGGTTCATAGCTTCATCATATTCCTGCCGGCTGATACCATTCATTTCAAATAATTTTTTTTGCCTGCCCGATTTCTCTTCCAGTAAGCGGAGATTACTTTCGAGTTTGGAGAGCTGTGATTTATATTCGGCATCGTTGAGCTTGACCAACAAGGTTCCCTTTTTAATTTCAGACCCTTCTTTAAAAAGAATCTTCGTCACTTTTCCAGCAATTTCAGGGCGTAATTCTACCTCTTCATTTGCATGAATGGTACCAATTGCAAAAACACCTTCTTCAAGATCCGATTTTGAAACAACCACTCCGTTCACACTGGTAGGTTTGCCCTTTCCACCCTGGCCCGGAGCACCGCCTCCAGGTGCCTTTTCGGTTTTATCAGTTAAAAAAAGTAACTTAATGGCTATGAGCACCACAACTAAAAGTACAATGAAAATTACCGTCTTGTTTTTAAACATGGGATAAAATTAGTGATTTGGGCACTAGAAATGTATGTCGCGACATACAATAATAGCGCCACAATTTTAAAATTGATGAAAAGCTCAGGATTTTATATTACCGGCATTTTGTTCCTTAACGGGATGATTTTCAGCACATGGCACGTTGATCGCATTTGCTTTCCGGTTCAGGAGGTGTTCATAAATTGTGATGTTGACCAGCAACATCAGCATTGAATAAAAGAAATCTTCAATGGGTATAGTACCTATGCGGAATGCCAGGTTTTCATTATTGTTATAAATCAGCACCGGCATGCCGGTGAGAACGCCATTCACGATTGCGAAAGGAATTAGTGACACGAGATATGTAAGAAAAAACCGTCCGAGAAATTGGGTATTGAATGAATAAACAATCAGCAACAAAAAGAGGCCGAGCAGGATAAACGTAACGGAAGTGTACATACGTTCAGTGGAAACCAAACCTATAACCAGGAATATAGCTCCCAAAACCTGCGCTATAATTTTCCCGTGTGCATCGAACAGAGATTTTTTGAAATAATATTTTAGTGATTCATGAATAAAGATGCAGGCGTAGGGGATAAAAATAAAAAACATCCATTCTTCAAACGGAAGGTTCACCAGTTTATAACCCATAACAAACTCGGGGTTGAAATGCCAGATACCTATTTCGGTAAACCAGAAGTCCCACACAAGGAAAAAAGTAGCCGTAATTATAAGTGCAGGAAATAACGCAAACCAGTTTTTGTAAAACCGTGCCCGTTTTTCAAAGCTAAATGCGAGTGGTATCGCAATAGAACCCAGGTTAAGGGCCAGGTAAAGCCAGTTCAAAGGATTTATTTTTCTTCTTTAAAATATTTAAACGGAACCAGTAACATGCCGAAGCATTCACCATGTTCCTTATTATAATGCTTATGATGCATTTTATGTGCCCTGCGAATCGCTCTTAAATACCAATTATTGCTGTTGCGGAAAATTTTGAACCGCTGGTGAATAAAAATATCGTGCACCATGAAATAACAAAATCCATAAATGGCAATGCCAATTCCAATGAAAAGTTTGATATCGTTTCCGGCCAGTACACCAAAAAACATCAACACTATGCTGGGCAGTGCGAAGATCAGGAAAAAGGCGTCATTTTTTTCAAAGAAACCCACATGGCCCTGGTGATGGTCGCGGTGAAGGATCCATAGCAATCCATGCATAACGTACTTATGGGTGAACCACGCCACAAACTCCATGAATAAAAAGGTGATAACTATGGCACCTATTTTAACCAACACATCCATTTCTTTAATTTTTTTACAAAATTAGCAAAAGGATTTAAAATGTAATCGATTTACCTTCAACATTTTAAATACTTGAGTTCATTAATATTCCCCTAAATAACATCCCGGAAACGGAAATAGTTTTTGTTTCAGGTCAACTAATTATTGGCGTACACAGGCTTGTTTTAGGAATCATTCAATTCCGTTACCTTTGCCGGCATGAGTGAGGGGAAAATGTTTAAAACTGCAATTCATTACGGTTCATTAAGTGGAATAGCAGTTATTGTTTTTTATATAGCGCTCTATTATGGCGGTTTTAATGTTTTTGGGCAAATGAGTTTCCTGGGTGTCTGGATTCCCATTGTATTCCTGGTAATGGCAACCAAATATCACCGGTCGCATAACCTGGGTGGTTTTATGACTTACCGCCAGGGTTTAGCCGTTGGTTTTGCGACCACAATATTCAGCATCACATTATTCGGATTGTTTTTCTACCTTTTCGGGACGGTGATTGCTACAAATTTACTTGATTTGTATAAAAGCCAGGCGGCAGAAAGTCTTGAACAGGGTAAAGGACTTTTATCGGAACGGATGATGGATAAAGCTTTTGAGAGCATTGATACCATGACAATTTCATCACTTGCTTTCAGTGAATCTTTTAACAAAATGATCGGTGGTGTGATTGCCACGCTTATAATTGCTGCTATTTACCGTCGTAAACAACAATCCATTAACGAGGCATGAATTCATTAAATATCAGTGTAGTCATTCCTTTGTACAATGAAGCGGAGTCATTGCCGGAACTTTGTGAATGGATTGTCAGGGTAATGGAAGCAAATAATTTTTCATATGAAATATTATTGGTTGATGATGGAAGCAAGGATAACTCCTGGCATGTCATCAGCACACTCGCTTCAAAAAACACATCAATTAAAGGAATTCGCTTTCGCAGAAATTATGGTAAGTCGGCTGCACTAAACAGCGGATTTAATGTTTCAAAAGGAGAAGTTGTTATCACAATGGATGCAGACCTGCAGGATAGTCCCGATGAGATTCCGGAACTCTATAAAATGATAAAGGAAGGCGATGACCTTGTTAGCGGGTGGAAGAAGAAACGGCATGATCCGTTATCAAAAACAATTCCTACACGATTATTTAACTGGACAACACGAAGGATGAGTGGCATTCACAACCTGCATGATTTTAATTGCGGACTTAAGGCTTACCGGTCGGAAGTGATTAAGAGCATTGAGGTATATGGTGAAATGCACCGGTACATTCCGGTAATTGCTAAATGGGCAGGATTCAGTCGCATTTCTGAAAAAGTGGTGGAACATCGTGCACGAAAATATGGTCAGACTAAATTCGGGTTTGAACGTTTTGTCAATGGTTTCCTTGATTTGCTTTCCATTACATTCGTTTCCAAATTTGGAAAAAAACCCATGCACCTTTTCGGATTGCTTGGAACATTAAGCTTTTTAATCGGGTTCGGAATTGCCGTTAAGCTGACAGTCGATAAATTTGCATACGATATTTTTAATATGACCGACCGGCCCTTGTTTTATTTCGGTATGCTGGCTATGATCATCGGAACACAATTGTTTGTGGCAGGATTTTTAGGAGAACTTATTGCCCGGAGTTCACAGGACCGGAATACCTATCTCGTAGCAGAGACAGTTGGCATAAGCCATAATTACGGTTGATTATTTTTCCTGCAGCACTCCATTCCGGTAAACATCAACAGAATCCCTGGCGCCATTTTCGTTTAAGTAAAGCCATTCACCTTCCTTAATGCCCTTCACAAAAGTGCCTTTAATGTAAGGTTTTCCATTAAGATGAAAATGTACAAGCACACCGTCGAAAGTATCATTTACATAGTTACCAGTCATTTTCAACGAACCATTGGTAAAATATCGTTTACACACACCATTTTTTTGCCCGTTCGCATAGGTGATTTCTTCGGAAAGTATTCCATCAGCATAAAAATATTTCCATACGCCATGTGGTTTGCCCAGTTTATAATTTTCTACTGAAGTAAGCGTATCGCGTTCATTGTAATAATTCCATGTTGAGTCCTTTTCCTGATTCACATATTTTCCAACCGCTTTAATTTTTCCATTAGGCCAATAGCTGATAAGTCGTGAAGTTTTCCCATCCTTTTCATACGACATCACACCTTGTTTTTGACCTTCTTTGTAATACATATTGGATGCACCAACGGGTTTGCCGTTTTTATACGTGGTTTCCGAAAAAAGCTGGTCGTTATCATAGAAACGTTTCCAGACTCCTTGTTTTAATCCTTTGGCGTCAGTACGGTTAATGGTATCACCTTTAAATATTTTATATCCCTGTGAAAATACACATGTATTTAACAAGAGAAAGGTAAACAGGAACAGGAGTGTTTTCATAATGGCAAAAATAGTAAATAGCCTGTTGTTTTTTTACAATTTTCAAGGAGAGTGAAAAAAAGTGGTATTTCCCTTTCGGGACGGATATTTTAATAACTTTATCCATCTTTTGATGATGATTCCCGCACTTACTATCGTTTCGATAAGCAATTTCCTGTAAAGTTGTTACTGCCAATGAAGTTCAGATTAATTTTGTTCCTGATTTTATCTCATGTTTCTTCCAATGGACAGATCGTACTGGTGACGGAATTCCGTGCAGAACAATTGGATGCCTCCGGGAAACTGAATCGTCTTTTGAAACAGCATTCAGTAACCCGGGATTCCCTGCTCGACTGGATCAATACCACCCTTGCCAGTGATTTAATTGCTTATGTTCCGGGCCTGGTGGTTAAGGTGGCAGACACTTCGTTTTACCAGTTACTTTCCGACAGCGTTACAGTGAAGCAGATGCTTACTTCTTCTCACATAAAAGCGGTTGAGGGAAAGGATCCAATTACAAAAATAGGGGTACGGTTGAATGATGGCCCCACTTTTTATAATGGAAATATATTCACGCCGGGAGGAATCATTGTTGCCCGGGAATTAATGCTGTCTGCCGGTGCTGATTATTTTTTAATCCCCGGTAAGATAAAAGCCAGGTCTAAATTCAGTATTGAATACGAAGTATACGATAAGAATTTTGTAAAACTTGCCGGCAATAAATTTGAGAGTAAAATGAATTTATCCGGCAACATGTACTGGAAAACATTTACGTATTACCTGGATCAAACAATTCAGGCTTTCAGCAGGGAAGTTATGCGGTAAATTCATTCAAGTAAATTTGTGCAACCGAAAAAATGTAGAAATTTTTATCTGAAAATCCCCTGCTGCAAACGGTATTGCAAAGCTTCCTTAAATGCCGGAACAGTATTGTAGGTTGCCTTGTCATCATCATTAGGAAGTAAATTATAGTTTCCTGCTTCCAGAATTTCAAGTGCTTTAAGCATCGCTTTTGGTGCAACTACATAATTTTTCCGCACGAGCGAGTTAAATGTTTCTTTAGGGCTGACTTCAAACTTTGCCTGCACAATAATATCACCTGCATCAATACCTTCAGTGACAAAATGAATGCTAACACCGGTTTCTTTTTCTTTACGGAAGAGCACCCAGAAAGGAGTAAGTCTCCCGCGGTTCTTAGGCAATAGTGCATTGTGACGGTTAATCACACCGATGGAAGGTATTTCAAGTAATTCCTTTTTAATAATGCTCTGACTCTGGTTAATGATTACATCAGGCTTTAATGCTTTAAGTGTTGCCCTGAATTCTTTTGAGTTTGGAGTAGTAATATCAAACACCGGAATATTATATGCAGCGGCTGTTGCAAGGATCGACGGCGATTTAATAAAAGAAAAAATTTTGCAAAGTTTCTTTCTGACTTTGAAGGAAACTGTTACAATTGCATGACGTAAAAAATTTACAGGGCCCATTATCAGCAAAAGAGAAAAAAGATAGACTACCGGCGAGCGTTTTTTACCGATCACCATCCTGTCGCCTTTTGAGGTGGCTACTCCTATGATGTCCTTATGGCGCTTATGAATTATTTCCCTGATAAACGGCACCGTATAAACCGGGTCATCCATGGTTATGATAAAGATGCGCATCAGGTGAATCCTTTGAGTTTGCAATAATCACGAACAGTTAAAAACGTATAGCCACGGTCACGGTAATAGGAAATTTCTTTTTCATAAAGCGGGATGGCTGCCTTACCCAGATTTTTTACTTTTAATTTTCCTCGTACAAGGTCTGCAAGCAGGTAACTGAAAAAATTTTTGGAACGCCGTTCGATAATCCTTGTTTCACTTTCCTCATTAATAAACTCGTTGGGATGAACGTCAAATACAATCGGTTTTTCGTAAAAATTATTTTCAGCGTTCAGCAATACATGTTGCAGACGTGTTATGGCAGGGAAAATACGCATAGTGGTACCGACATAAGGAAATACCAATGCCGTTAATGGAATTTCTGTCAGGGGGCCATTTCCTCTTTTGAAAAGATTATCCGGGTCAGTTTTGTACGGAAGCCGGGGAGCTGTTAACCACTTCAGTTTCTTAAGGCTGCCGAAGGATAAGAACATATCGAACCGCTGTGAAGCAACAGAACTATCGATTTTAAATCCTGTTTGTGCTAACGCCCTGGGCGTATCGGAATTAACACGTAAAGCGGGAGCCCGGAATGATATAACTTCGTAACCGCATACATCTTCAAGTAATTTTTTTGATTTTTCAAGATGCGCTACCTGGTCATCAAAGCTCAGTACATCAAAAGCTTCATGCACATGGTGGGAATAACCATGAGAGGCAACTTCATGTCCATCAGCCATAATCATTCGCACCACATCAGGAAAATGTTCAACCATGTAACCTGTAAAATAAAACGTACTTTGTATTCCGAATTTTTTGTAAATTTCCAGCAGAATGGGCATTCCTTCTTTTAATACCAATTCCCCTGTTTCAAAACGCAGCTTGTTAAACCAGATAGAATGATCTTCCACATCGTTGGTCCATAAGGCAAAACGCCTGGCCGGATAAGAGTCATTCTTTTGATTTTCAGTTGATAATGACATTAAAGGCAGCTTATTTTCTGTATTTCCCGCAAAGGTACAGTTTTAACGATTCCTGTGAAGCCTGTTGCAGTTAATGGGATTTGCGATGAGGCAGCAATTTATTTGGTAGATTCATCTGCTAGTAGTACTTTTAATTTTAAACCGGAAGAAATTTTTATTGAATTAATATTACAACAGCCTGTTTCGTTAACTGTCAGCGACAAATTTTTAGAGGATGCACTTCAGTACTCCTATTCGTGATGTGTATTTTTCCGCCCGATGCTTTAGCACAGAGCAATCCGGATTCTACGCAACGAATTCCTGCAACCGATTCTGTAAACAGGTCAGCACCTCAAAGAACTATTCCTTCCGGACAGGTAGATCCGGGTGAACGTTTGTTCAGGGATGTTGTAGCTATCGGGCTTGGATTAGGCCTGGATGATTATGGAGGCATTGGAGTTAACGCAACAGTTTACCCGCAAAAGAATATTGGATTTTTTGGAGGTGTTGGGTATGCATTTGTTGGCGCGGGTTATAATTTTGGGACAAAGCTCCGCATAATCCCGAAAGAACGTTTTATGAAAATTTCACCCTTTGTAGTGGGTATGTATGGATACAACTCTTTTATAAAAGTGTCGAATAAATCGGAATACGATAAGTTTTTTTACGGATTTTCTGCAGGGGCCGGTGCGGATATACGTTTTCCAATGAATAAGGGATATCTGTCACTAGGCGTTATTATACCTTTCAGAGATTCTGAAATGGAAGAGTATATGGATTACCTTGAAGCAACAAAAGGAGTACGGTTTGAGAGTGAACCATTACCATTTACCATTTCGGTAGGTTACAGGTTTGTGATTTATTAGAATTGATATTTGTGATCAGTTGGATACTTCGGCTTTTTGATTGACTGTATTTTAATTTAAAAAGGTGATTGAATATAATGTGAACATATTCAACCACCTCTTTTATAATTCTTATTACAATATCATTCTGAGAGTCCGCTGTTTCAGATAATGCTCATCATATAAAGTCACTATTAAAAATCCCCGTAGTGAAGAAAAATTATTTCTGAAGTAATTTTCTGTATCCGTAATATTTTCAGATACTATACCCTCCTGCAACAATTTTCCTTCTGCAGAATATATTTTGTAATGTTTCCATTCAGCTTCGATGGCTTCTTCCCTTACGCATGAATTTACATAAACTGCTTTTCCGGATCCTGTTTTTGAACATCCGTAAAGATTACTTACCATAACTTTATAAAAGCCCTGAGTAGATGCATAGTAATTTTCATTTGTCGCACCGGGAATAATCACATCGTTTTTAAGCCACTGAAACGTATAGGCCGGGCCGGTAGCTTTGGCATATATTTCTACACTGTCACCCTGGCAAAGTATATTATTCCCGTTAAGGATCGACATTCCCGGAGGAGGACCTGTTACAACAAATGGATTTGCCAGTCGCGTACATCCCTGGCTGTTCGTTACAAGAACACGGTAGCTGCCCGGTAAGGAAGCAGTATAATCAGGCTGATTGGCTCCGGGAATATCAATATTTTTATGTTTCCACTGATAGGTAAGGCCACTTCCCTGGTTCGCATTTAGTAAAGCCGTCTCACCAAAACAATAATCAGTATCACCGGTGATTACCGCTGCGGGTTTGTTGTTAATCACCCATTTTTGATCACTCACCGAACTGCATCCATTCGCATCCGTTACTATCACACGATAATTGCTTCCTACATTGGGAGAATAGGAAGGTGCCGTTCCTCCAGGTATCGGAAAACCATTTCTCAACCATTGGTAAGTAAGACCATTTCCCTGCAGGGCCTGCAAGGTAACTGGTGATATGCACAGGTAGGAAGTATCAGCGTTTACTATCAAAGCAACGGGTGCGCATTCAACAGTTGAAATAATATAAATATTACCATTACTCACATTTGCGATGTAGAGTTCTCCATAAATATCTTCCCCGAAAGCCGACATGCCAAACCCATAACTACCATAATCAGTCAGGTTATAGGAGGGATCCAAACCCCAGATGTTGCCTGAACAATAATCGGTGAACAGGTAAGTTCCGTAGAGTGAGGCGTACTTTGCTCCCCTGTAAACATATCCTCCTGTTGCTGAACATCCTGAATTGGGACCGCTGTGAGGATAAGCATACACCGGGAAATCATATGCGGAAACGCCGGAACATCCCGAAAGGTTGAAAGGATCATTACCCTCGTAACAGCGCCAGCCATAATTTTCACCACCCTGGCTGCCTGCCGGTTGAAAATTTATTTCTTCCCAATTACCCTGGCCCACGTCGGCAATCCATAGATCACCAGTGCTTTTGTCGAAACTCCATTTCCAGGGATTCCGCAAGCCGGCAGCCCAAATTTCGTCGAGAGGTGCTGATCCTAGATATGGATTGGTGGCAGGAATGGAATAGGGGAGAGTGGAGACATCAATCCGGATCATCTTCCCCAAAAGGGTTTGCATATTTTGCGAGTTATCCGAAGGATCCCCGGATCCACCACCGTCACCCAATCCGCAATAAAGATAACCATCAGGTCCAAAAACCAGGTTACCGCCCTTGTGATTGGTTTGAGCCGGTTGTGTAACGCTGAGCACAGGTTGCCGTGAAGTTGCATCTGCAAGGTTGGGATTCCCGGCACTCACCCGGTAGCGGGCAATTTGGGAGTTGTTGCTGTTATCAATGTAATACACATAAAAATACCCGTTCGACGTATAGGCGGGATCAAAGGCAAGTCCAAGCAAGCCCCGTTCGTCATTACCATTTGAAACAATGCTGTCAATATCAAGGAAAGGGGTACTTACAACACTGCCATCCGTGTTAAGAATTTTGATCAAGCCGGCGCGTTCTACAACAAAGAGCCGGCTGTCACCACTATGGGCAATGCTTACGGGGGAATCGAAACCTGAAGCGAATAATGTTGCTTCGACAGTTATTTGCGCATGAAGCGATGCGGTGATCAGGCACAAAGCGATCAGTAAATTTGTTTTCATAATTTTATTTTTTAAGATTTGGAAATGAATAAAGGTTAATAATTCATGAGGTATATCCCCACATTTGTGCCGCAAAATCCACGTAGCATCTTAATTTCTTATTCTGATGTTTTCTTAACAGAATTCCATCTTAACCCAAACACGTTTTTGTTTACTTTTGCAGTCAATGATCGCTTATTTGCGGAATCCTCATCTCAAATCCACAAACTCATAACAATACATGAAATTTTTTATTGATACCGCTAACCTTGCCCAGATCCGGGAAGCTGCTGAATTTGGTGTTCTCGACGGAGTAACAACCAACCCTTCCCTGATGGCAAAAGAGGGGATAAAAGGAGATGCAGCTGTAAAACAACACTATATCGATATCTGCGAAATTGTTAAAGGCGGGGATGTGAGTGCTGAAGTGCTTGCAACGGACCTGGCAGGAATGATTTCGGAGGGAGAAGCCCTGGCAGCTTTGCATCCCCAGATCGTTGTGAAGATTCCGATGATCCGCGATGGTATAAAGGCATTGAAATATTTTTCAGAAAAAGGTATTAAGACCAATTGTACCCTGGTATTTTCCCCGGGACAGGCCCTGTTGGCTGCAAAGGCAGGTGCCACCTATGTTTCACCTTTTATTGGAAGGCTGGATGATGTTAGTTTTGACGGGGTAGAACTTATCGCGCAGATTGTGCACATTTATCGTAACTACGGGTATGAGACCCAGGTACTCGCAGCTTCAATAAGGCATTCACTTCACATCATCCGCTGTGCTGAGGCCGGTGCTGATGTTGCTACTTGTCCGCTTAGCGCGATAACCGATCTGTTAAAGCACCCGCTGACGGACATCGGGCTGGCAAAATTTTTATCCGACGCGGGTAAAGGATAATTGTTTTAATTTTTTTTATCAGGTATACTGTAAGGAAGTTTTTTACAACTTTCCCTTTGCGGGATGGTGCGGCAATTCCTCAATCAGCGAATGCAATTCCCAAGCTTTATTCCCGATACGGGATAATTTTAGTAAAATAAATTCGATGCTCTAGGGTCGAATTGGAACCTCCGGATCATGGGCATCTGCATATATTTTTCTAATATTGCATTCCTTTTGTTTAAGGAATTCCCATTATGAGCAAAAAAGTTGCCGTCAAAAAGCCCGTTTCCATCTCAAAGCCTGGCCCTGTTAAAGAGGTAACTGCTTTCGAAAAATGGGAAAAATACCTGGAAAGCAACCGTATTAAATTGTTACTGCTGCTTCCTTTGTTGTTGGGAGCTCTTTTTGCGTTGCTCACTTTTGATGTTAAGATCAGCGAGGGTAATGACGATGCAATGTACATTGAGGCCGCCACTAAATATGCAGCCGATTTTACCGGTTACTATTACAGGGCTAATGCTCCCATGTACCCCATGTTGCTGGGGGTGGTAACTATGTTTACAGGATTTAATCTCACTTTATACAAGTTATTGAATGTAGTATTTTTCCTGCTTCACCTGGCTTTAATGTATGCTGCTTTCCGCAGAAGAATTCCTTACACTGTTCTTTTACCGGTGCTTTTATTAAGCGCTTTAAATTCTTATTTTCTGTACTACGCCAGTCAAACCTACACCGAAATGCTGTTTGTTAGTTTGCAGGCTCTTTTCTTTCTTGTTTTTTTTAAATGGCAGGAGCAGCTCAGCGGATTGGTAACACACGCAAGTTCAAAATGGAAGTCGTTATACAATACAATTTTGCCTCCTGTACCTGAAATAGGAAATTATTCAATAGCCCGTTTAAGGGGTGCATTAACAATCGGAATTGTGTTGTTCCTTTTAACATTTTGTAAAAATATTGCGATAGGAATGTTAGGTGCTATAATTGTTTTTTTTGCATTGGCTAAGAATTGGAGAAACCTGGTTGACGCAATTGGCGGATTTATTATTATCAGATTATCCTTTGAAGGCATTAAAGCTGCCGTATGGGGTCCCAGTAATCAATATGGAAGTCAGGGTGCTATACTGCTCCAAAAAGATGCTTACAATGCCGCCGCCGGCCAGGAGGATCTGAATGGATTTATAACACGGTTTTTTGAGAATTTCAATTTATATTCATCGAAGCGACTGTTTCAAATTTTAGGTTTCAAAGATCCGGATAGCAATGAAGTTCATGGTATACTATCATTGCTGATAGTTTTTCTTCTGGCCTTTGCGGGATGGAGAATTTTTACAGAACTAAAACATTCCGGATTTTTTAAAAAGAACCCCTCTCTTCAATCCACTGGTTTCGCAAGCAATATTTTGCTGGTATTTATTTATATCTGCATCATGCATTTTCTTACCTACCTGGTATTGCAAACACGATGGGATCAGGCGCGATTAATAATGGTTTATGTACCCCTCGTGGTGATGGTAATTTTATATGCGTTATACTCTTTTTTAAACAAATCGGGCTCTTTGGGCCGAACCGCTTTTGTGCTTGTTGCATTCGTTATAGTGGGAAGCAGTTTCTTAACTACATTAAAGAAGTCCATTGCCAATTATCCTATCCTGAAGAAAAACTTGCAAGGTGATATGTATTATGGATATACGCCGGATTGGGAAAATTTTCTACGAATGAGTGCCTGGTGCGCTGACAGTCTTCCCCAGGGCAGCCTGGTAGCAAGCCGCAAGGCACCTATGAGTTTTGTGTATGGAAAAGGGAAGCCCTTTTTTCCGGTATACTCAGTTCCTGCAGTCGATACACTCACCAACATGAGTCATCCTGATTCGGTATTAACTTTACTCAGGGAAAATAAAGTGACCCATGTAATGTTAGGAAGTCTGCGTCGTAATCCTAAAAAAGTAGATGGGTACATTATAAATACGCTTCACCGGATGTTGCAGCCGGTTGCGCAAAAGTATCCGCAAAAAGTCAGA
>JBBQQQ010000007.1:0-164143 GCA_038215705.1 Bacteroidia bacterium | reverse complement strand
TTTTATTCCGGAGAGGGGCCGGGGGTGAGGAAGAACAAGAAAATTTTTTCCGGAGTGGCCCGGGGTGAGGAAGAATGCAGCAATACCTGCCATCGGATTTAGTGCTTTTCCTCATCCCTGCCCTTCTCCCGAATTTACATTTACGATTTTCAGAAATGTTTTCGTCGGGAGAAGGGAGACGAATTGAAAACATCTTGAGGAAGAATAGAAATCTCTCCCCTCTCCGGACCAAATGTTTGAACCGAAGAGAGAAATTTTATTCCGGAGAGGGGCCGGGGGTGAGGAAGAGCGAGAAATCTTATTCCGGAGAGGGGCCGGGGGTGAGAATGCAATCTTCCGGTAATTAAACAATTTCCGCTTTGGTCAGGGAGCAGTATTGCACTTGATTCTTTTGCCAATATTTTTGTTACCGGTTTATATCAAAGCGGGCAAATGGATTTTGGATCTACCATCCTGAATAACAATAACCCCTTAACAACAAAAATTTTTTTTGCCAAATTTGATTCTTCCGGAAATGATAATTGGGTATTCAGCCTCGGTGATACCGAAGACAACTGGAGTAAAAAAATTAATCATGATGCTAATCAAAGCATATTTATTACAGGAACATTTAACGGCAGCACCATCGAATTCGATCCTTTTAATCTGACTGGAAATAGCAACAATACGCATACTATTTTTACAGCTAAACTTACCGATCTTAACACTTCAATGCCCGGGATAAATGATGATCCTTTAATACAGGCATTTCCAAATCCTAATTCCGGAAATTTTTCCATCCTAAATAAAAATATGGAAAATTTAAAAATTACAATTCAAAATTTGCAAGGTCAAATTATATCCTACACCGAATCTTCGCATTACACCATAGATTTTACGATGAAAAATGCTGTTCCCGGTGTGTATATAATGAATATTGAATCAGCTTTTCATACCTTTAGGAATATAAAAATAGTAACCTATTAATCCGGTCCAATGTAGTGGCAGCAGGAAGAAATTGAATTTTATAATACTTTAGGTGCCAGAATATTTTCAGAAAAAATAATTAATCCGGCAAGTACAGTAATCATGCTCCGGGATATTTCTACGCAATTTTTCTTTCAATTTTTTTTAATGGACTTTTATTTCTAATATTGCCTTAGCGGCTAAATAGTTCATCAGGAATGTGATTCCTACTCAAGGTTGCGAAACGTTAAAAGTTTTTATTATTTGGATCGAGTTTTTTAGTATAAAAACTATGAATAAATATAACACCATATTAAAATTTTTAATTCTCTTCTTAAGTTTCCCTTTCATTGCTTCCGGCCAAAGCCAGGAATCCGACACAGTATCCAATGAATCCAATAAGGCGTGGAGATTTTTTAATGGATCAAACTATCTGATTAGTTATCCTTCCGAATGGGAATTAGATCTAAGCGGACAAATGGGCACAGCCTTAATAATATTCTCTCCTTTAGAAACGAGTCAAGATCAATTTAAAGAGAATGTCAATCTTATTATTCAAGACTTATCAGGACACAACATTAATCTGGACAAATATGCTGAAATTTCTGAAGGTCAAATAAAAATGATGATTACTAATTCAACTTTGATTGAAAGCAAGAAAGTAGAAGATGGTTCAGGAGAATATCATCGAATGATTTATACTGGCGACCAGGGAATTTTCCATCTCAAATTTATTCAATATTATTGGATTAAAAATGAGAAAGCTTTTGTTTTAACTTTAACGTGTGAAGCGGATAAATACCTGGAATATAATAAAATTGGTGAAGGTATTTTAAACTCTTTTAAATTAAAAAATTAGTATATCTGAATATTGAGTTACCATTCATGCTAGCATACGATGGGTGTAAAAACAGTCCATTTGTTTAATATATCAAAAAAATGAAAAACACAACAACCATAATTTGCCTGCTATTAACTTTATTTCTATACTCTCATTATTCTTATGCACAAAAAGTGGAATACGATGACGATACGGTGAAAGTTGACGGCAGACCTTTTGCGATAATGAAAAAGAAAAGCGCAGGACCAATGAGGAGTGATTTCATTGTTAGTGGATTATCGGGAACAGAACTTCTCTATTTTAAATCTATGCTTCGCACATGGATGGGAAGTGGATTTAGGTTTGGACAAGGGGAGGAATTATATTTTGAAGCGTATTTCATAGCAACTGGAAATAGAGCCGAATTGAAACATTATACTGGAAAAGGATTTTCAAAATTACTGGTGGATAATAATCTCATAAAAGGAAATGCCATAGACCCTGAATCAGAAAAGAGATTTGTTCAGCTGCATAACGGGACCCTGGCTTCCACAACGCCTGTAACTACTTCGGATAAGGCTCCCGCTGTAATTGTAAACATCAATAATAATTCTGTAAATTCTGGTGAAAACCATTCAACTGGAACCACGATTGCCGCACCAAAATCAAAATCTCCAGTAATTTTAGACGGTAACAAAATTATGCGCGATGACAACGTTATAGGCAAGTTCAGACAAGATACTACCTCATCAACCTATTCACAGAAGTCAATTATCATTCTAGTGTATATAGAAAGTGGAGAAAAGGTAGCTGAGGCCTCTGCACCAATTACAAATCCACAAGAATGGAGTATTAAAATCTTGAGTGAAAACAAATCGTACAATATTATATATGATTCGCCTAATGAAAGAGAAAACCTCTTCAAGTGGCTTGCCGATAAAAATTATTTGTTGAATTAAGTTGTTAAACTATTACATGATACTTTTCTCTGAACTAAAGCTCAAATTATAAATTTATTATGAAGCCAACCCTTCGCTTTGTTATCTTTTATTTTATTTTTTCAGCAATAACCCATGCAGCCTGTGCACAGCAAGCCCAGGATGATTTATTTAGCCGGTTGAGTGGGATTAAAAATGATGAGTTTAGGTTTTATAATATTGATGGGTATGAAATAAGCCATTTGAAAATGAGTGGAAAATTTACACCAAAGACCATTTCAAAAAAATATAAAAAATTAAAGGTACAGGAAGATGAATTGTTACTCTCCGATAGCACTATAGGTTTACAGAATTATTATCTGCATAAATCAGACATCGTTCAGGGAGATATTGTCACTTATTCTTCCTATTACTTTATAAAGACGAAAGCGGATGAAATTTCGGCAATTACCTTTGCTTCCTATAATAAAGAGGATATTAAATTTCAAAAAAAGTTTGTTCAACTTGTTCTAAACCACAAAATTCCGGATTCGACGTATTCACCCATTACAACAGATAGTGTAAATTTCTGCGGACGGCAGTTATATTTAGGTGGCAACTGCAGGTGGATGAATATTAATAACATTCAATGTTCAGGCTATGGGCAAATGAACTGGAGTGTTTGTAAAGATAAAGAAACTTCTGAGCGGTTGTTGGATAACCAACGTAAAATCAACCTGGCAAATAGTCATGGTAAAGTTATTTCTGATGAAATTGTGGATGTTATTTTTGAAGATACGGAAACAACGGCGAGAAAAATTATATATGATTTTACAGGTGTAACATCAGCACTGGTCGGCATGACGGGCGGAAAAACATTAACGATATTTTTTACATCAGCACCTGTCAGGGGAAACTACATTAGTTGTGTTATGAGTTTCTGGAATAATGATAGGATTACACCCGGCGGACTTTCTCCATTATTAGAAGAAGTGATGATATTGAAAAAGTAATTTTTTTCTTTAGATGTTTTCCTGGTGCCCGTAGTCAACCCTGGCACTTCTCAGACCTGTATAAAATTCCAAATACTTGGTATTCCAGGGTACTGTTATAATCGTAACTTTAAACCTTACAATAACACAACAAATTATGAAAACCTGCCGACTGGTTTGGATGCTATTAGTGATCTCCCCCTTGAACATGCTAGCTCAGCTGCCGTTTACTTTACATCCTGTCCCTCCCGGGGTTACTCAAACACTCGCCAAAATGAACGACCTGGTGGTGGATCCCGCCAATAACAAATGGGTTGCCTTTGCTAATTACGGTGTAGGCATTTATGATGGCACTAACTGGACCATGCTCAACGCTGTTTCCTCCGGTTTACCTACAGATTCTACTTTATGCATTGATTTTGACGCAGTCGGAGATGCGTGGATCGGAACTACCGAAGGTCTGGTTTATAAATCTGGCGCCAGTTTAATTACGTTTAATACCATTAACTCCGGTTTGCCGTCTAATCGCGTTACAGCAGTCCACTGTGATGGAAATACCATCTGGGTCGGTACGCACACCGGACTGGTACATTACAACGGAACAACATGGGTTGTTTATGATACCGGTAATTCAGGTATAGTGAATGATTCCATTACCACAATTGAAAAAGGCATTAACGGTGATATATGGATAGGAACACGTAATGGTTTATCACGATTTAATAACGGCAACTGGAATAACTTTACAACCCGCAATTCCCCTATTTGCAGAGTTATAAGTGAAATTGAAATTGACAACTCAGGTGTTGTTTGGATATCCGGCGGAGTGATTAACTTCACTTTACAAATTATGATCACGGGTATTTTTTATGTTGAAAACAACCAGGTGAAAAGTTTTGAAAACGGGAAGTATTTTTATGATATCCCTATTTCCTATTTTAATGCTGATCTTTTTAAAGATGTAAATGGAAATATCTGTTTCCAGGGATATTTTAACACCTCCAATTTACGGCATTTGTTCATAGTTACACCTGCAGGTATTGAGAAATATCAAATAGGAAATATTAATGTCGGGGTGGCGTCATACGGCTCTATAATGACCTGTGACAACAATGGAATTTTATGGACGACTCCACGCTTTCGTTTCAATTTTTATTCTATGGATTTTGCAGGGTATGTTCCTCCGCCGTTAGGTGCCCTGCATTTTGATAATTTCCGGACTCTCGACATCAACGATGTTAGCGCAGGAATAAATGCCCGTGGTGATATGCACTGGGATTATAACAATCCAAAGTACGAAGTTCCGAAAGGTTCCGGTAAGCATTCTGTTTTTGCAGCTTCAATGTGGATTGGAGCATTAGATCAGTCAGGCTTGTTGCACGCTGCTGCTCAAACCTACAGGCAAACAGGCGATGATTTCTGGTCGGGACCCATTGACGGAATCAATGTGCCTTTTGATTCCTTATCGTGTCATGCATTTGACAGGGTATGGAAAATAAATAAATGGAAAGTTGAGGAATTCAAAAATCAATTCCTTGCGGGAAATGTTTCGAACGGAACGTATATGGTGCCTGAAGAATTGATGACCTGGCCTGCAAAAGGAAACAGTATTGTTGATGAACATCTCGCACCATTTGTTGATTATGACGGTGATGATATGTACAATCCCATGAATGGCGATTACCCGCTCATTAAAGGTGATCAGATGCTCTTTCATGTTTTCAATGATTCACTTAAAGATCATTCGGAATCGAATGGAGCAAAACTAGGCGTGGAAATTCAGGCTTCTGCCTATGCCTTCAGTTGTCAGAATAGTGCGGATAGTAACCAGGTATTAAACTGGACAACATTTTATAATTACAAAATCATAAACCGAAGTGCAAAGAACTATGATAGCGTTTATGTGGGATTATGGAACGATATTGATTTGGGTGCTGCGATAGATGATTATGTAGGTTGTGACACCACACGCGGTACCGGTTTTGCTTACAATGGTGATAATCATGATGAAACAGCATCCGGCTATGGCTTTAATCCGCCCATGCAAAATGTTAAAATTCTCAGAGGCATGGAAGCTGAACCCATGGATGGATTGGATAATGACTTAGATGGAATTATCGATGAACCCGGTGAGCGCACTACAATGAATCATTTTATGTATTACAATAATGTAAATAATTCCCCAATAGGCAATCCTGCATCGGCAAATGATTATTATTCCTATTTACGGTCGCTTTGGTTGAATGGAAATCCTGTTCTGGATCCAAATAATAATATAACCAATTTTATGTTTTCAGGTGTGCCTTATTCCGGAGCGGGCTGGACGGAAGCCGGAAACCCTATCGGAGATAGACGAAGTATCATGAGCAGCGGGCCAATTTCATTGGATGCAGGTGATACGACAACTATTGATTTTGCCTATGTCTTTACATGGGATTCGTTAAGTCCGAACGGGCTTACCACATCCATCGCACGCAATCACGCCGATCTCGACAGGGTGCAATCCTGGTTTGATAGCAATACATTTCCTTCGTGCGAATCATATACTGTAGGAATGGAAAATTATTCTAATTCAGGTGTCTTTAGTGTTTACCCTAATCCTGCCGCTGCGCATTTGTACATAGATTCTCCATTCGAAATATTTCAGGGTTTGAAGTGGGAAATTTATAATGTTACAGGGCAAAAAATCATGAACGGAGTTGTATCAAATAATCCGATAGATATTGCTGCGTTATCTTCGCAACTATATATCCTGAAAATAAAATCCGCCGATAGCGAACAGCATCTTAAATTTCTTAAGCACTAGCATATGTGTTGTACGGACAGCATGCATGCTGTCCGTACAACATAAGAATGCTTATTTGTTTTGGCCGTTCTCCAGGCTCATCATCCAGTTAATCCCGAATTTATCGGTAAACATTCCAAACAATTCCGACCAGAAGGTTTTGTCGAGAGGCATGGTAACGGTTCCGCCTTTTGATAACCCGTTAAAAAGCCTTTCTGCTTCTTCTTTAGTATCGGTATTAATAGAAATAGAAAAATTATTTCCCTGTTTGTACGAAGGAGCCAATTCGCCACCGGTATCACTTCCCATAAGTGCTGTTTCTTTACTGATCATTAAAGAAACATGCATAATTTTATTCCCATCTTCTTTCGACATGGTCGGCATCCCCTCCTGCGGAGGCATTTCATTAAACCTGCCGATATAATTAAATTCTCCGCCAAAAACGGATTTATAGAAATTGAAAGCTTCTTCACAATTTCCTTCAAAATTCAGGTACACATTTACTGAAGTCATTTTAATTTTTTTTTAAAGATTATTATTGAGGTTGATTATAAATAAAATGAATTGGTTCATTCGTGTTTCCGTTCGCAATACTCTTTTAGGAAATTAAGCCATCGCTCCATATTTTTTTCAAGCTTTTTATTGAGCGTTTTTTTAAAGAGTTTCGCAAGCAGCCCTTCCATGCTTTCTTCAACATACACTTCTGTTTGCTTGTTGAGCTCTACAATTTTCCAGTTATGAACTGCAGATAGTCCCAGTGTTTTACCCGACCATCCGAACAGCGTGTAGGGCTCGGCAATGTGAATAATCGAGTTGATATTCATTCCACCGCTTTTCCAGCTAAACGCGGAACCTTTTTCGACAGGGCCCTTCAATGAGGATTTCTTAATATCCAACTGCCACTCATGCCAGGCGTCAATGCCGGTGAGAATCTCCCAAACCGACACAGAAGAAGCATTAATGGTAATATTTTTCTTGCAAAGAATAGGGGCATTCAGGTTTATGTTCAGCATACAAGTATCAGGCAATAGCCATTAAAAGACATCTCTAAAATACTAAAAAATCGGATACGCGAAATATAAATGGATTTTTAGTTCACTGCAACAAATGGTAATTTAATTAAACTATTTCGATTATTTGCTATTACCCGTTGAAGCTATTCTTTTTTTTAATAATTTTATTAAATGTTCCGACTCCTCCTAATAATATTCCTGTTTTTAGTTACCGTCCTTCCCGCCAGGGCAACTCATATCATCGGCGGCTATTTATCTTACACCCACTTATCGGGGAATATGTATCAAATTCATCTGGTAGTTTACAGGGATTGTCTTAACGGCGTTCCGCCTTTCGATGATCCTGCTCATATTACAATATACGATGGCAACGGAAATGTATATACCCTGATGCATCCTCCTGTCTTTGACAGTTCCGATGTATTCGTTCAGGGTAGTTGCATCCCGGGAAATGTATGCATCCGTAAAGCAAATTATTATGTCACCATTCCACTTGCATTAAATGATGGCCCCTTTACTTTCGCCTATCAAAGATGCTGCAGGAGTTTATCTGTTTTAAATATTGTTGATCCCGGTGATTTCGGGATGACTTTTTTTAATGTTATTGATGAAACCATTCCAAACAGTGCACCTGTTTACAATCATGAATTCGCGGCATTTACCTATGTAGGTGATAATTTTAGTTTCGATGCCGGTGCAACCGATCCCGATGGTGATGTGCTGGTGTATTCACTGGAAGGCGCGTATGACGGATCTTCTCAAACCATGCCCGCACCTATGACCGCTTCCCCACCCCCATATAATTTACTCGTGTGGGCTCCTTCATATTCACAAAGCAATATGCTTGGCGGTCCTGATCCATTAACTATTGATCCGGCTTCGGGTCTCATGACAGCTGTACCCGATGCCATGGGTGTTTATGTGATCGGCCAGAAAATCGAAGAATACCGTAATGGTGTTTTGATTGCTACTTCACGGAGAGAATTTGTGATTGCTGTAAATCCCGGGACGTATGCAGATGGTGAAGGTACTATTCAAGCTGATAATGGTACCGTGCCTCTTGATGCAGGGAAATCATGGCTGATTCGCAAAAATTTACTTGACAGCACATTAACAGCGGTTGATACGGTTCCCGTTGGGAATGGAAATTTTCTGCATTCGCAGGCCATCAACGGAATCTATCTTGTTAAAGGTTCTGCTGATTCCGCCTCGGCTTATTATTCGGCAAACCTGCCAACCTATTTTGGAAATGTATTGTGGTGGTATGATGCAACTGAAATAGATTTTTGTTCCGGAAATGTTTCGGGTATTAACATTGATTTGGTGCAGGGAATTAACCCGGGAGGTCCGGGTTTTATTGGTGGATTGATTTCGCAGGGCGCCAATCGCATTATGAGTCCCGCTGCTAATTTGGAAGGAATTACTGTTATTCTCTTCGATCAGCTCAACCAGCCTGTTGCTTACGCTCTCACCGATGTTAATGGAAATTTTGGAATAGGTAACCTCCCACTGGGTGATTACAAAGTTTATGTTGACCGGTTAAATTATTATGTTGACAATTCCCTGGCGCCTGTTATTACCATTAATGGAACTACCCCAGTAATAAATAATCTCTCATTCCTGTTACACGACACATGGCTGGAACACAACGGAAGCGTGGGACTGGCTCATTCTGTAATCGAAAAAACATTTAAAGTTTATCCCAATCCTGTTTCAACAGTGCTGACTATTAATGATGAAAAGGGGCTTAATGAAAGCGAATACATCATTTACGATGTTTATGGGAAAATAATTCAGTCCGGAATTTACATGAATGGCATTTCTGTAACTTCACTGGCTGCCCAGGTTTACTTCCTGCAACTATCGGGTTCTAACGGTATGGAATATACGAAATTTGTAAAGCATTGAGTGGTATAAGTAACTCCGGCACTTTTTGCAAATGCTATTTCCCGGTTAATTCACAGACCGTTTTTATTATGCTTTTGTCATCCCGGAACCTACCGGTTTTTGTAACTGTATTTTTCTTATATCAATTTGACATTTAATTACTTATGTGGTCAGACCGGTATATGGGTTAAAAAATATATCTTTGAGTGTTGTTTAATAATTTTGAATGGGGAATTTTGCCGGTAAAGTAATTCTTATCACAGGTGCATCATCGGGCATCGGCAAAGCTGTGGCATTACAGATTGCAGCACCGCAAGTGCGTTTAATCATAACTGCCCGGCGTATTGATGAACTTAACCGGGTTGCTGAAATGTGCAGGGAAAAAGGTGCGACATGCATTAGCTTGATTGCAGATCTTGCCCGGCCGGAATCCATTGCTGAATTGGTTGCCGCTGTTTCCGGATTCACCCCGGTACTGGATGTGTTAATTAACAATGCAGGCATAAGCCAGCGGTCTAAAGCGGAAGAGACATCAATCCAGGTTGACAGGCAGATTATGGAAATAAATTTTTTTGGACAGGTTGCCATCACTAAATTGTTATGGCCGCTACTGATTAAATCCGAACACGCGAATATTGTTCTTATCAGCAGTGTTACCGGTACATTTGGGTTTTCTCAACGCAGTGCCTATGCGGCATCCAAACATGCACTGGAAGGTTTTTTTGAATCATGGATGATTGAGAACAATCGACCTAATATATATTTCACAACGGTTTCACCAGGCCGTGTAAAAACAAGCATTTCTTATTCTGCGCTTAAAGCGGATGGGAGTGCACACCGCCAGTTAGATGCCGGTCAGGCAAATGGAATCGCGGCAACCGTTTGTGCAGAAAAAATAATAAGTGCAATATACAGGAATCAGCGTAAAGTGTATATTGTTCAAAAAGAAATGGTGCTGGTGGTGCTTCGAAAATGCCTACCATTCTTATTTTTCAGAATCGCTAAAAAATTACAATCCGTTTAAAACACATAATTCTCTTTATGGCATTAATTTCAGGAATTCAACAGGTAGGCATCGGATGTGCCGATGCAACAGAAACCTTTACCTGGTTGAGAAAAGCATTTGGTTTGAACGTGAAAATTTTTGATGATGAAGCTAAGGCTGAATTAATGATCCGGTATACGGGTGGTGAAGTTCATGAACGCCGCGCCATTCTTGCCATGAATATGAATGGCGGAGGAGGAGCGGAAATATGGCAATTTACCAGCCGAACATCGCTTGGCGGAAAAAAAGTTAATTGGGGCGATTATGGAATTAATGCTGTTAAATTCAAATCGAACAAGGTTGAAAATTCGTACAATAACATTGAAAAAGATGTTGACTGCACCTCTCCACGAAAATGTCCTGCAGGTAAATTATCATTTCTTGTAAATGATGCTGCCGGAAACCAATACCAGGTTGTAAATGATAAATCGTGGTTCAAAAATGCCGATTTCATGCAGGGCGGAGTGTGCGGTGCTGTAATTGGAGTGAGTAACATTGATGCTTCCATGGCATTTTACCAGAAAGGTTTCGGATTGAATAATATAGTTTATGATGTTACAGGGCAATTTGATGATTTGGGTGAAGAAGCTAAAGACCGTGTTTTCCGTCGCGTGCTTTTAACCTTCGATAACCCGTTTATTGCTCCGTTCAGCCGTTTGCTGGGTGATGTGCAGATTGAATTGATTCAGGCACTCGATAATAAAGCAACCAAAGCGTATGAAAACCGTTTCTGGGGTGACCTGGGTTTTATTCATTTGTGCTTTGATGTTTCCAATATGTCGGCGCTGAAATCTAATCTGCAAAAACATAAATATGAGTTTACTGTTGACAGCGGTGATACGTTTAGCATGGGTGAGTCGGGTGGAAGGTTTGCTTACGTGGAAGATCCTGACGGTACGCTGATAGAAATGGTAGAAACGCATAAAATTCCGGTGCTTAAAAAATTGGGATTTTACCTCAACCTGAAAAACCGGAAATCAGGAAAACCACTTCCCGACTGGATGGTAAACCTGATGGGAATTAATAAAGTTAAGGACTGATAATTTTCCACTGCGGTCAATAAACTTTCAGAATTGTCAGGAACAACATCCGGCCACAGCCATTATTTTTATTTTTCAAACTTTTTAAAAATCGTTGTTGCAATATGTCCGCCAAATCCGAAGGTATTGCTTAACGCGATGTTCACCGGTGTATTTTGTGCAACACCGAGTGTAAGATTAAAATAACCTGCAAATTCCGAATCTACTTCAGTTGTGTTAATGGTTGGAGGTATGCAATTATCCTGAATTGCTTTCACACAAATAATTGCTTCAATAGCACCTGCTGCTCCGAGTAAATGTCCGGTCATTGATTTTGTTGCACTCACATGCAGCGTTTCCCGTTTTCCAAATATACGTGCCATCGCTTTCAGTTCACTTTCATCACCCATGTGTGTGGAGGTGGCGTGTGCATTCACGTAATCGACCTGGTCTGCAGTTATGCCCGCTTCGTTGAGTGCATCGGTCATTCCCAAAAATGCGCCTTCTCCATCGGGATGTGTTCCGGTTAAATGATACGCATCACCTGCCATACCGGTTCCTATAATCTCAGCAAGAATGGTTGCACCCCGGAGCTCTGCCGATTCCAGACTTTCAACAATCAAAGCACCTCCACCCTCACCCATTACAAAACCGTCACGTTTTACATCGAAGGGGCGCGAAGCCTGTTCAGGAAATTCATTATTGGTGGATAATGCCTTTGATGCATTAAATCCGCCGATCCCGGTTTCATTAACAGGAGCTTCTGACCCGCCGGTAATAATCATGTCGGCTTTACCGAGACGAATATAATTGCAGGCATCAATGATGGCATTATTCGATGAAGCGCATGCAGAGATGGTTGAAAAATTTAATCCGCGTAACTGATGCCGTATAGCAATAACCCCCGAGGGAATATCCGCAATTATTTTTGGAATAAAGTATGGATTGAACCGCGGGTGTCGGTTGTTTTTAGCAAATTCCTCAATCTGCTCCTGGAACGTTTGTATGCCACCGTTACCCGATCCCCAAATAACACCTATCCTGTTTCGATTTAGTTTATCAAAATCAATTCCGGCATTTTTTATTGCTTCCTCAACCGCTGCAATTGCATAATGCGTGAACGGATCGTATTTCCGGGCTTCATTTTTTTCAAAATAATCAGCTGCCCTGAAATCTTTTAGCTCAGCGGCAATTTTTGTTTTGAAGTGCGTAGTATCAAATTTTGTGACAAGGCCCACACCACTTTTCCCTGCCAGGCAATTCTTCCAGAAAGTCTCCACCGAATTTCCAAGCGGAGTTATTGCACCCATTCCGGTAATTACGACCCTGTGTAATGTCTTAATCATAGTTTTAAAGCCTGGCTTAACGCCGATAAGTTTGATAGTTAATTCGATCCAAAAATCCTTGCTGAGTAAAGCCGTGCAAAATTAGGTATTCCTATTCAATGAATGCCTATTGCTAAAAAGTTCTCAAACCAGGAATATCCAAAATATTAATTGTGCAATTTATTTAAGTAACTATAAAACTTCAAAAGAAATAATGCAATAAATTCGAAATGAACTGCAGCATTAATTAAGTTTTTTTTAAAAGCGCATACCCGCTAAACGATTTTGTATGTAATTGCCTTGGTAACTGCCTCCACCACCGAATGCACCTGCAACTTTTCATATATGTGCTGAACGTGAGTATTAACTGTTGCTGTCGATACATTACACTTGGCCGCAATCATTTTATAACTCAGCCCCTGAACAAGCAACGATAATATTTCATGTTCCCTTTGGGTGAGATCAAAGTCGGAGGCGGGAGCTTCAGGATTTCCTTTCTTTAAAAAACGAAGTACCTGTCGTGCTATAACCGGTGTCATGGGAGCGCCGCCTTTCATTACCTCAACAATGCCATTCAGTAATTCATGAGGTGGTGTCTTTTTCAGGATGTACCCGTCGGCTCCGGCACAAATGCTTGCAAGTATTTTTTCGTCATCTTCAAATACGGTCTGCATAAGAATTTTAATTGACGAGTACTTTTTGCGAATCAGTTTCACCCCTTCAATACCGTTTACTTTTGGCATATCGATATCCATCAATACAATATCCGGTTTAGTTCGCTCAACGTCATTGACCACATTACTGCAATCCGGGAACGCTCCTACGCATTGCATCCCTTCAGTAAGGTTAATCATTATTTCGAGTCCGTCGCGGCGGGATGCATTATCATCAAAAATTGCTACCTGAATTTCCATACCTGCAAAGTTTGTTATAATTTAACAGAATTACTATAGCTATAATCATGAATACTAATGATTTTCCTTCGCTATTGAACGGGATCATTTTTGCCCTGGGTGTGATATTACACTTTAAAATATCACTTTAAGTACCACCTCTGTACCATTCCCCGGGATGGAATGAATTCCAAGGTCTCCTTTAATGGCTGCAGTTCGTTTATACATGTTATACAGTCCGTTTCCTTTTTTAACATGGTCGGGGTTAAACCCTTTCCCGTCATCCCTGATCTTTATTATGCATCCCCACTTTTTAAAATGAAACTCAACATACAGGTTTTTACATTCTGAATATTTTGCAGCATTATTAACAGCTTCCTTGAAAATCAAATAAATATTTTTCCGCTGGTTCATGTCGAGTGTGATCTGACTGATTTCGGGGACTTCATTAAAATGCACTTCACCATTTCGCACTTCTATTGCATGCACTGCATATTCCCGCATCCTGCTCATCATTTCATCAAAGCGGTCGTGGCGGGTGTTAATGGTCCATACAATATCACTCATGGCTTCCATCATTTGCTGCGTGTTATCGTTTATACGCGACAACATTTTCATTGCTTCCGGGTTGTTACTGACCAGTTGTTTTGTTGCTTCCCCGTAAAGGGAAATACTGCTCAGCGTGGAACCTATTTCATCGTGCAAATCGCTTGCTATGCGGTTACGAAGTTCCTGCACCCGTATGGTTTGATTCATCCGGTAACGGTATAACTGGTAAATTCCTGCAGCAAGCAGTGTAAATATTGAAATACGGAACCACCATGTCATATACCAGGGAGCCAGTATCAACACCGACATCCGGGCTTCCTTATCACTCCAGATGCCATCATTATTACTTCCCTTCACCACAAAAGTGTATTCACCGGGATCAAGATTGGTGTAAATTGCTGAAGGATTATTACCTGACAAAATCCATTCCTGGTCAAAGCCATTCATGCGGTACATGTATTGGTTTTTTCGTGGGGCACTGAATTCCAATGCAGCAAAATCAAATGCAATCATGTTTTCATTATAGGGAATTTCAATGCGACTTTCCAGGTAAGTGGGTTTAGAGAGCGGAGATTTTTTATTATTAAATGAAATAGCCTTGTTTTTTAGTCGTATTGCAGTGATTACAATATCCGGGCGAACAGCATTGTCAGTGATGGAATCCGGATGAAAATAATTCACGCCATTCATCCCGCCGAAATACATCCATCCCCGTTCATCCTTACACCAGGCATGACGGTTGAATTCATTTCCCTGTAAGCCATCACGAACATCAAAGTTTCTGAATGTTTTTTCTTTAACATCAAAACGTGACAATCCCCGGTTGGTGCTTAGCCACAACCGATTGGAGTTATCGGTGAGAATTCCGTAAACAACATTGTTGGAAAGACCGTCCTGTTCGGTGTAATTAATAAATTCACCCGTTTGAATATCGAGCCGGTTCAATCCACCTCCGTTTGTCCCTAACCACAGGTACCGTTCCGGTTTAGCAGGGTCGGGCTGCACTGAAAAAACAATATTATTGTTGAGTGATTTTTTATTCGCGCCATCCTTACTGTAATTTTTCCAGGCATTGGTAAACGGATTATAAAACAAGAGTCCATTATTGGTTCCCAGCCAGAAATTTTTATTTGCATCCCGGTAAATAGCCTGAACATAAAAATAAGGATCGTTATTAATTTCAAATGGAAATTTCCAGTGCCTGAAAGTCTGTGTAATGGTATTATAAGCCGAAAAAGCTCCTCCCGAACTATACCACAACACCGTATCGGAATCAAGAAAAACAGGAACGCCATTTATTCCATGGTTATTGATTGTATCAAATGTAAACTTCACCGGATCGAAACGAACCAGTGATTCCCTGTTGACCCAGAAGATTCCCTGTTTGTCCTGCACCGCGGCATACGTTGGGCGAATGAGCCGCATTTTTTTTATTGCACCATATGCGCTATCGGTAACAGTAATTGAATAGGTTCTTTTTGCAGGATCGAGTAGCCCGAGAAAGGCGCTTTGTGTCTGGCAAATTATTTTACCGTCGTTTGCAGGAAACATCCAGCTCATGCTATAACCGTTAATAGTATGGAATTTTTCGGTGGCGGGATTGTACTTCAGAATCCCGAATCCCATTGTGCCAATCCACATTATACCGCTTCTGCATGTATAAATATTCCTTACTTGTCGGGCTGCAGGTTTCAGGTCATTATCCCTGGCCGTAAGGCACCTTATGGCTCCGGTGCGGGGGTTGAACTGCTCCATATAACCTGAAGTTGTAACCCATAACAATCCTTCTTTATCAATAATTGCTGCGTACGGTAATGTTGCCGATGGTGGCGGCCGCCTGAAAATAATTTTAGGCGCCATGGTCAGCTGATCCACTTCAACAAAACTGTATTCATAAAGAAAGTAAATTTTTTTCCTGACGGAATCCTCAACCACCACAGAGGTGTATTTCAAAAGGTCATTTGTATTTGATGGCACCCAATAATAATTGGCCGGATCCAGGGGCACAATCTGATCCCTGCCATTTTTAGCCGGGTGAATTATAAATGGATATCTCCAGGTTGATGTTCCGTAAATGGTTCCGCTTTTTGTGATGAGAAAATTACATGACCTTTCAAAATATTTTTTAATGGTGTACAGAGGGGGAAATAGCGCGGGCGTGGTTACGGTTGCCGGTTCATTAAAAGTAATTTTGTACAAACCGTTAAATGTTCCCACCCATAAATTATGATCATTGTCTTCCTGCATTCTGATCACACAATTCGACAATGAATTCCGTGTTGAATCAAGCCGGATATGATGAAAAGTTTCTGTTTCCCTGTTGAATAACTCAAGCCCTTCGCGGGAAGTTCCAATCCATAACCGTTTTCGGGAATCTTCATAAATCGCCTGCACGTAATTATCATTCAAACTACCTGAATCTGACGGAATATTCCTGTAAACAATAAACCGCTGACCATCGTACCGGTTAAGACCATCCTTGGTTCCGAACCATAAAAATCCGTAATGGTCCTGGGCAACGCAGTTTACCATTCCCTGCGATAATCCTTCATCGATGGATAAAAGTTCTAACGGAAGTTCCTTCTTATCGCTATGCGATTGGGCATGGGTATGGTCGCAGGCGAGAAGGAGAATTAAGAGAATTAGGAAAGGTAGCGGTTGGGTTTTGGGCATGAACAAATATAGTTGATTCGCGCCATGTAGCTCGACTACGCTCGCTATGACAAGAAATGCGGCTCGACTACACTCGACTTGAGTTTAGTATCGCAAATGCGATACTAAACGGTTTTAAGAGAAGTCAATTAGTTGGACTAAAGCTTCGCTTGACTTCCTAAAGAAATGCGGTTCGACTGCGCTCGCCGTGGGTTTAGTATCGTAAAAACGATACTAAACGGTTTTTAGAGATATGGCAATGCGAAGCTGAGTCGTGAAATATGAGTAATTTTGTGGTGAATGAACAACAAATTATAAAAAATTCATTGTATAATATTGAGAATCAATAAAATATTGATTTTTTTCCACGTGGAACATTTAGCTTGAAGTAATGACTGGTTTTACTACTGAATATGATGTTATAGTTGTTGGTGCCGGTCATGCGGGGTGTGAGGCAGCGGCGGCGGCGGCTAATATGGGGTCGCGGGTTTTGTTGGTGACAATGAATATGCAGACCATTGCTCAGATGTCGTGTAATCCGGCTATGGGAGGCATTGCTAAGGGACAAATTGTAAGGGAAATAGATGCCTTGGGTGGATATTCAGGCATTGTTAGTGATCGCTCAATGATCCAGTTCAGGATGTTGAACCGGTCGAAGGGCCCAGCTATGTGGAGCCCCCGAACTCAGAACGACCGCATGCTTTTTGCCGAAGAATGGCGCCTGCTGCTTGAACAGACTCCCAATGTGGATTTCTGGCAGGATATGGTGAATGGCATTATCGTAGAAGATGGTGCTGTAATGGGCATAAAAACCGGTATGGGACTTGAGTTCAGAAGCAAGGCCGTGGTGTTGACTAACGGGACGTTTTTGAATGGTATTATTCATATTGGTGAGAAGAAATTTGGGGGTGGCAGAACCGGTGAAAAGGCATCTACCGGTATTACTGAACAGCTTCTGACACTCGGTTTTGAGAGCGGAAGAATGAAAACCGGGACTCCACCCCGGCTCGATGGAAGGTCGCTGGATTATAGTAAAATGGAGGAGCAAAAGGGTGATGAAAAGCCGGGTAAATTCTCCTTTACGGATACGCAACCTCCGGCAACCCAACGAAGTTGTTACATGACTTACACCAACGAAAAAGTTCATGATATCCTCCGTACCGGGTTCGAAAAATCGCCCATGTTTAATGGCAGGATTCAGGGTTTAGGGCCACGTTATTGCCCTTCAATTGAAGATAAAATCAGCCGGTTTGCTGAACGCGACCGACACCAGCTTTTTGTTGAACCTGAAGGGTGGAAGACTGTAGAAATATATGTCAATGGATTTTCATCATCACTTCCGGAAGATGTGCAGTACAAAGCGCTTAAACACATACCCGGTTTTGAAAATGTAAAGATGTTCCGGCCAGGATATGCTATAGAATACGATTATTTCCCTCCGGTTCAGTTGCATCTTACACTTGAAACGAAGCTGATCCAAAATCTTTATTTTGCAGGCCAAATTAACGGAACAACAGGGTATGAAGAAGCAGCTTGCCAGGGGTTAATGGCGGGAATAAATGCACATTTGAAACTTAATGACCGAAATCCCTTCATTTTAAACCGGTCAGATGCCTACATTGGTGTATTAATTGACGATTTGGTCACTAAAGGTACCGATGAGCCGTACCGGATGTTTACTTCGCGGGCAGAATTCCGCACACTTTTGCGCCAGGATAATGCCGATAGTCGCCTAACTCCATTAGGATATATCCTGGGACTGGCATCCAGGGACAGAATGGATGCGGTTTCAGTCAAAATGCAGGGCACCGAATCAATCATCGAATTATTTGAATCCATGAGCATAGCCCCGGAACAAGTAAATGACCTGCTCCAAAACCTCAACACCGAACCCATTCGGCAAAAATTAAAAATGGTGGCTTTAATAGGTCGCCCTCAAATTACTTTACCGGATCTAATAGAACATTTGCCTGAATTGAAAGAAAAATTATGCGACTTCAGTGAAATAACACTCGAACAAGCCGAAATAGTAATGAAATATAAAGGCTATATTGAAAAGGAGCAGGAAATGGTAAACAAAATCAATAAATTGGAGCATATAGCAATTAACCCCGATTATGATTACAGCCTGATAAAATCTCTTTCATCAGAAGCCCGTCAGAAATTGGATAAAATTAAACCCAGAACGCTTGGCCAGGCAGCCAGAATTAGTGGGGTTTCGCCTTCTGATATATCAATTTTGATGGTCAATATGGGTAGATAGTTTCACGTGAAATATAGTTGAATTATTTTAGAATTAATGATAAATGATAAATGATAAATAAAATTTTTAGCATCAGTTTATTGATTTCCTATTAAACTTCAATTACTGCGATTTCTATGATTGAAAGTGATTTTGATAGCTGCATATGCCCGCTTATCAACAGCTTCATTAAAAAGGCTCTAAAAAGGTCAAATTTTTTTAATTTTTCCTCCGCTTTACACACAAATCAAGATCATTTGAATAATATTTATTTTGTCCGGTTTAAAAAAATCACCGCGCCTATCTTTTAATAGTTTGTAGATCATTTCCGATTTATGTTCGCGAGTGATTTCCGTATTAATTTTCATCCGGAATTACAAACCGGAACAGATTACATCGTCATGAAGTTTCACGTGAAATAGAATTGATTTTTTCTGTCAATTCCGCAGCCGTTAAAAAACCGTTCATCCGCCAAATCAGTAATCCATTTTTAAACAGCAGCAGTACCGGCACACTCATAACCTGGAAATTCTGCGTAAGCTCAAACAGCTGTTCGGAATTAATTTTGAGGATTGCCACTTCTCCGGGTATATTTTCTTCCACATCAATCAAAATGGAATCCAGCCACTTACATGGCTCACACCAGTCGGCATAAAAATCGACCAACACCACCTGGGTGGTGGCAATAACCTCTTCAAACTGGAAACGTGAGGCAACTTCAATGATCATCGTGTATAACGGTACAGCCTATATGAAATTAAATCTGGTCTGGTATAACCTGTACTTCACAAAGATAAATAACCCGCGTAATCCGATGTAATATCCGGCAAACTATTCATCAACTCTTACAATGGTACGCTATTATATTGCAAAAAATACAATCAAATAAACCTCCATTATCTGGAATTAATTACTTCCCAAAAAAATCTAAAATCACCTATAAATAGTCTCCAGAGGTATCAAGATCCATAAAAATCGTAACCTTTCTTACACCAATTCTGTAATACGGAGTGTAAAATCAGCTAAAATCATGACAACAAACGCGGTAATTACCCGAATTAAAAACGCTACCCTAAAACATCCTGCCATTACACTTACCTGTATGGCAATAGGATTAGGAGTGGCGCTCACGGTTGTGTATCTAACCCCGCCTATGTATAAATCGGTAGCAGTTATTTCCAATCCTCAAGAGGGTTCAACTACAACTATTGAAATGCCCTTTTCCAGCAAAAAAACCATCAGCACCGAAGTATTAACATCACCTGATTTTGTCAGCGATGCAATTAAAACATCGGTAGAACCACTGACCTGTTATGTTACAAAGGATTATCAGACACGCGTTACTACTTATAGCTTTCCTTACATCGTAAAATATAATACATTAAATAAAAGTTTTAGCAGCAGGTTGTATACAATTCATGAGTTGAATTCCAATTCCTACCAGTTGACGGGCACTACACATGGTATCAAACGAACAAAGACCGGCAAGTTTGATGAAGAATTAATTATTGATGATGTAGCAGTTGTACTATCCAAAAAGAAAACAACTCCTTATCTAAGTGAATCTCTAATTCAACCCGCAGTTTTTTCATTTCAAATTCAAACACCGGAATCATTTGCAACCACGTTGTTGTCGGATGAGAAAAAAATAACAGTAACTGAATCGAATGGAATAATCACGCTAACCTGCAGGCATGAACATCCATTAACAGCACAAAAAATTACTGCAGCACTAACAAATAAATTTATCGGTATAACCACCGAAGGGTCATCAAATTCACCTACAGCAACACTGGATAAAAAGCTCGCTGATCTTTCACTGCAACTGGAAGAAACAGAATCGCAAATCGCAGCATACAAAAGAAACAATAACCTGACAGAGGTTGGTTTTGAAACAACGAAAACTTTAGATATGCTGAAGAGTATTCAGCTTCAAAAATCACAACTTGAACTGAATCTGGCCGCACTGAACAACACGAGCAATTACCTCCGTAAGAACAGGGAAATAAATAACTCCAATGTTGATTACGGCACCATCGGTGATCCGGTATTCTCAGAACAAATTGCATTACTAAATTCCTGGTACGAATTAAAAGCAAATGGCAAAGCCACGGCAGGAACCGATAGTGAAATTGAAGGCTTAAAAACAACAATTTCCGAAAGGATATTAAATACACGAAAAAGGACAACCCTCCAGATTAATAAACTCAATCGGGAAATAGCTTTACTGCAATCACAATTGGCAACAATGCCCGAAAAAGCAAATTCACTGAATACGCTTGACCGAAAATTAGAGCTTGATAAAAAAGTGTATGACCTGCTTGCAGAACAGCGTGCACAACTACTTGCAACAGGAATTGCGGCACCTACCGGAACAACGGTATTAAAGCCCGCATCATCTCCTGTGAATTCAACTCCATCAACAACCTGGATGCTGGTGTCGATAGGTTTACTTTGCGGAATACTCCTGTCAATTCCAATGAATTTGATAGCGGAAAAAAGAGCAACAACTAAACTTTCCAACAGGCAAGCCATTCAAAATCAAAGCAGGATTCCGTTTTTAGGCGCTATATCACAACACAAAGCATCACAAAATGATTTTGAAGTTTCGATAGCTGCATTATGTACGCGCGTGCTATTGCGTCAGGATGCTAAAATGATTACATTTGCATCGACAGGTAAAGGTGAAGGTAAAACCTTTATTGCTACACATTTTGCTCAAGCATTTGCTGCGATGGACAAAAAAGTCCTGGTAATAGATATGAATTCCGGTAACCCAGAGGTTGCTGAACACTTTAGTGTGACCCCGGAAAGAACCCTCGCTGATGTACTCAACGGCAGCTGTGATATTCATGATGCCATTTGTATAACCACGCACCCAAATCTGGATGTGTTGGAATGGGGAACACTTGATTCAGGTGTAAACAGTTTTCTGGCATCTAAAAAGCGGGCAGACATACTAAATGATCTTAAAAAGCATTATGACATAATCGTAACAGATACGCCCGATATCGGCACGCAAATTGATGCATTACCGATAATGAAAATGAGTGATCTTAGCCTGTTCGTGGTGAATGCAAATACGTCACGTAAACAATCACTGGTAACCGCCGAACAAGCTAAAAAGGATTATGAATTAGAGAACCTGTTTTTACTGCTTAATTCTGTAAAACATAATAATAACCAAACTATTAGCCATCCAAGAAGAAGCAGAGTCAGAAGCTTTAGCAAATCGGATAACCACACCACCAAAAGCTCTTACGTACCTGATATGTTGCGTAAAATTGCCCTTTGGTTTTATTAGTTCTTCAATCGTAGTTCCATTTACAACACACTGTGATTAAGTAACTAAATGCATTTGATATGAACATTAACCGTAATTCTTTTTTAGAAGCTTTTGCACAAAGCAGCCCTGCTCTGAATCTGATTTTCCTGAATCATACAGGAGCGCCGGCTAAATTATTAGCCAATATATCGGCTATCGAAATGCTGGCTGATAAAAAGTCGACCCAGGCATTTCTTGATTATGCTAAGGCACATCCGCTTACAAAAGGATTGACCGTTACCCCGCAATACCGTAAAACAAATGTTCTGGTTGAATTTTGGGATGGTTCTGAATTGAACTTCCGCCTTATGCGGAACATGGTCCGTAAAACACTGCTTTGCTTACAAGTTGATGAAATAAAAAAATCAGCATCCATTAATGAATATGGAATGCTGGTTCCTTCAATTGAACATCAGTTCGAATACATGATATTAAAGAGCCAGTTTGGGAAAGATAATTTACCCGACCGGTACGTGAATTTTTTTGCAACCTATGATGCTGCTTCAAGGGCAGTGATCTTTAAATATCTTCAAACCCGGTACGATCTTGTTTTTAATACCCTTGAAGATCTGTATTCCCCAAAACCAAATATGTTACTTACCATAATGATTGGGTTGCGATCAGAACGAGAGAATACATTGATTAGAATGTTTATTCGGTCGGTAGCAATTGCTTTTCACAAATTTTTAGGTTGGCTTACCCATAAAGAATTTCATATTGCTGCATCTCCTCAACATGCACCCGAATTTCATACCAAGGAAAAAAAGCGTTCAGCGGGACAGGCTATGCTGTAAATTTTTTCCAGTATTAAATTCCTTCAAACTTATACATGTGGCTTAACGCGGCGTTGCTGTTAAATGTAACATCCATATCTTTCAAAATCCCATCGTGTACATCATACACCCAACCGTGGATGTAAGGAAATTTACCTTTGTTCCAGGCAGACTGAACGATACTGGTTTTGCATAAATTATATACCTGTTGTTTGACGTTCAGTTCTACCAGACGGTTGTATCGTACCGTTTCATTTTCTATCGCTTCAAGTTCTTCGGCATGAATACGGTAAACGTCTTTTATATGCCGTAACCAGTTATCGATCAACCCAAACGATTTACTGCTCATGGCAGCGCGAATTCCACCACAGGAATAATGTCCGCAAACAATAATGTGTTCAACCCTTAGCACTTCAACAGCATATGATAATACACTCAGCATGTTCATATCGGAATGCACCACCATGTTGGAAATATTCCGGTGAACAAAAATATCACCGGGCGAAGTTCCTGTAATTTCATTGGCAGGAACACGTGCATCGGAACATCCGATCCACAACACTTTTGGTTCGTGGATCTGACTTAATTTATTGAAGTATTGCGGGTCGGAATTAAGTTTGTTCTTAACCCAGCTTTTGTTACTATCGAGAAGTTTTTTAATAAAATCGGACATTTCTTACATGTTTTAAAAAGATACTTGAGTCCGGTTACCCGGGATGGTGACCCGCGTTAAATCAGCGTTCATCCACTTTTCAAATATATAATAAATCCATATACCTCCCAGAATTGATCCATTATAAAATATTTCTTACAACTGTAAGGAAGTTGAGTTCCCTTTAAACCGTTTTATAATCACCGCGGTATAATACAGCAGAATAACAGGAGACTGTTCCCTGCATGAAATCACTTACGGTAATACTCTTTATTTTCCTATTTACCTGTTCCCAGGCCCAGACTGTCAGCAATGTTGCGGGTATGCCGGGAGTAGTAGGCTCTGCCAATGGTCAGGCTGCTGCATCCTCGTTTAACAACCCCCACGGAGTAGCCTGCGATCGCCAGGGAAACATTTACGTAGCAAATCGCTTCGGTCATACTATTCGTAAAATTACCCCCTCGGGAACTGTATCCGTATTTGCCGGATCAGGCAGCGTAGGAGCAGCTGACGGACAAGGTGCAGCTGCATCATTTAACGAACCCTGGGCAGTTGCGTGCGATACCAGTGGAAACGTTTATGTAGCCGATACAAAAAATTATAAGATCAGAAAAATTACTCCAGCCGGGGTTGTAACCACTTTTGCAGGAACCGGTGTGTTCGGTGTTACCAATGGTGCTGTTGGAATCGCCCAGTTTGGATTTCCTTCAGGACTGGCAGTAAATAATGATGGCTCCATACTGTATGTGGCCGACCGAATGACGCATACCATCCGAAAAATACAAGCAGGAATGGTGACAACACTCGCAGGTGTGGTTTATTCACCGGGAGATGTCGACGGCGCGGGAACGTTTGCCAAATTTGATCATCCCTACAGCCTGGCTCTTGATCCAGCGGGAAATGTGCTGGTCGCTGATGAATACAACAACAAAATTAAACGCGTTACTCCTACAGGCATCGTAACCACCATCGCCGGTAACGGAACCATGGGCAGTTCAAATGGAGCAGCATTGTCAGCTTCATTTAATGCTCCATGGGGAGTGTGTGCAAAATCCAATGGTGATATTTTCATAGGTGATGCCAACAATTTTACTGTACGGAAACTTTCAGGTGGAACAGTATCTGTATATGCCGGCCAGGACGGTGCACCGGGAATGGTTAACGGACCCGCATTGCAATCGAGCTTTAACGGAGTAAGTGCTTTAGTACATAATTCCTCCGATGACGGAATTTACTTATGCGATCCCTACAGTCAGCTTGTACGAAAAATAGTTCCGCAGAATTCTACAACACTCACACTTTCAACACCGGGAGGAGTCACTTCGTACTGCTCAGGTTCGGCAATAACATTTAACGCATCGCCGGGTAACCTGACCAATTACATATTACGTGAAGGCGCTACCATTCTCGGAACTTCCGGAAACGGTACCTTCTCCATACAGGGATTATCACTGGGCAGTCATTCTGTTTATTGCACTGCAACAGACGGATCGGGACTAACCGTAACTTCCAATACCCTTACCATTACAATAACTTCCGGCTTAACGGTTTCGATTGTTCCAACCGGTTCCACAGCAATCTGCACAGGTGATTCGGTTGTATTAAGTTCTTCCGTTGCCGGTACCTACCAGTGGTCAACAGGCGCTACTTCGTCATCAATTTCAGTAAGCACAGCAGGAACGTATATACTTACCGTTACTAACACGCAGGGTTGCAGCGGACAGTCGGCACCGCTCCAGATAACCACATTACAGGCCCCGCTTGCAACAATAACTTCAGCCAGCCAGGCGCCGGTTTGTGCAGGTGATTCAGTAATGCTTTCTGCCGGTACGGCCTCCACTTTTCAGTGGTCAAATGGTGCCACTACACAAACTACGTATGCAACATCTCCGGGAAATTTCACCGTACTTGTAACCAACGGAGCAGGATGTTCTGCAATATCGCTTCCCATTTCAGTAGCATTCTACGCTGCTTCCACAACAACAATATCGCCATCCGGAAACGTGCTGCTGCCACAAGGGTCGAGTGTAACCTTATCCTCCAATACAGGCAGTTCCTATTTGTGGTCAACCGGTGCAGTTACGCAAACCATAATAGTGAATACACCCGGAACCTATACCGTAACCGTAACCGATCAAAACGGCTGTGAATCATCACCCGCCACATCGCAGGTCTCGTACATCAGTTCCTCCAATATGATCAGTGTTAACGGACCTTCAGCATTTTGTGAAGGTGACAGTGTGGTACTAACTTCCGTATTTCCTTCCGGCAACCAATGGTTTCGCGATGGCATTGCAATCACAGGCGCCATTCAATCTGATTACATCGCAAAAATTTCAGGATACTATAAAGTCCGGAATACACCTTTTTCAGGAACGCCGGTTTTTTCCGATTCCATACAGGTAACTGTAAGAACCATTCCTAATTCAATAACTGCGTATACCGACACCGTTTGTAAGGGAACATCAGCAACATTAAATGTAGCCCCACAATCGGGAATTACTTACAACTGGTATGAAAATTCAAGTGGTGGAACTTCACTTGGAACCGGACTATCGTTCATAACACCGCCCTTACAACAGAGCAACTCCTACTATGTGGAATTAACAAACAGCTACGGATGTGTTCGTTCGAACCGTTTTGAAGTAACTGCTCTTTTACTAACTCAGCCGGTTGCCTGGTTCAATGCGTCGGCATCTGTGCAAACTACTTCCGGTTTTGAAATAGCATTCTCAAACGGATCGGCGGCAGCTGATTTATACTATTGGGATTTCGGTGATGCTTCCTCTTCAGAAAATAATTCTTCCGACCCCAATCCTGTACATATATATTCACAAACCGGTGATTATATAATTACACTGATAGCATCCAATACCAATGGCTGTTCCGATACACTTGTAAAAACCGTTTCGGTATTAATGGATAACAACCTTTTTATTCCTTCCGGATTTACTCCCAATAATGATGGCAACAATGATTATTTCAGGGTACGTGGTAACAATATCCTGGCAACAGATATTAACATTTTTAATCAATGGGGACAACGTATCTGGAGTGGTGGAAAAGAAACAGGTGGATGGGATGGAACCAGTAACGGACAAATTGTAAATAACGGGTCCTATGCATATGCGATTGAAGTTATGTTTGACAATGGCAGCAAACAATACTTCAGGGGAAATATAAATGTAATACGGTAATCACATGAAAAAATATTTACTTCAGCTTACCGTAATCATTTTCATTCTTGCCTCGGTAAAAACGTCGGCACAGGATTCACGGTTCTCACAATATTTCAATAATCCGTTACTGCTGAATCCGGCAATGGCAGGAAATGGCATTGAATACATCCGGGTAACGGCAATTTACAGGAACCAATGGGCCGGAATGGGAACACCGTTTACAACACAGGGTTTTGCCGTTGACAAAGTAGTAAACCGTATTGGAATTGGTGCGTCAATAACACGGAATGGTGCAGGTGATGCAAGCATGCGCACGCTGAATTTTGTTGGAAATTTATCGTATCATCTCCCTGTAGGCAGCCGGAAAATAAATACATTATCAGGTGGAGTACAAATTGGTGTAGTAAATAAAAATTTTGATCCTTCCAAACTGACTTTCGATAATCAATATAATCCTGATGCAGGTTATGATCCCGCTTTGAGCTCAGGTGAAGATTTTACCTCGACGAGTGTAACACGTCCCGATTTAAATATTGGTGTATCCTGGCAGCGTGGCTGGTTGAAAAAGGATGTGCGTTTCAAACCTTTCATGGGTTTAAGCTACTCACATATTACAAAACCCGATGAAACCTTTATTATGGAAGTAACCAAAGTCCACCGCAAACGAACAGTTTATGGCGGGGCCGGTTACCTCTTTGAATCCGGATTTGAGATACGACCTTCATTTATGTTGCTTAACCAGGGACCTTCAAAGGAAACTACGTTCGGGTCATTGGTAAGTTATCAGCTTGATAATAAGAATGCCATTCAACTTGGAGTGTATAACAGGATGAACGATGCAATTATTGCTTACGCGGGATACCAGATGAACCTGCTGTTTGTGGGAATGAGTTATGATGTTAACACAAGCGAACTCAGTAAAACAGGAAAAGGAAACAATGCCTTTGAAATTTCATTAACCTATTCTCCGCGACCCAGAAAAAAGAAAACACCTGCTCCGAAACCTGAAGAAGCCCGCACTCCGGCTGCTGATGATATGGCAATGCTAAAAAGAATTGAACATTCGGAGACCACAGTGGCTATTCCTGACCGGTTGGAATTCATTCCCGTTACAACAGTTAGCGTAACAAATAACCTAACGCCTGAACCTGTTGAACCACAGGCACCGGATATTTCAATTGTTGAAGTTACGACTGTTGTGTCTGAAACGAAAACAACTCTTCCTTCTCTTCCAATAACCCCGGCCGTTAGTATACAGAAAAAAGAAATTTCAACAATTAATTCTTCAAATGAGAAAGCTGCTGAGAGCCTGCCTGTTAAAGCACTTCCTGTTACAACCACGCCCGTACTTATTGCTCCGGCCATTATAAATTCCGCAACAGCGATTAAGGAAAAGGCAGTTGTTAAAACTGATTCCGATAATGATGGAGTTATCGACAGTGAAGATGAATGTCCTTACATAAAGGGTAAAAAAGCAACTAAAGGTTGTCCTGATAGTGATGGTGACGGTCTCATTGATATGAATGATGATTGCCCTGTGGAGAGCGGAACATTAGCTAACAAAGGTTGTCCTGACCGTGAAATACCGGTACCTGCAAACGACCAGCAGCTGGTGAAAAAATTTGATAACATTCTGTTTGCAACCGGACTCATAAAATTAACAACGGATGACATTTTCGATATTGTAGAACGCGCCATTGATATTATGTATGCTGATAAATCAACCAGGGTACTTCTTTCCGGACATACCGATTCTGAAGGTGATGCTTACCAGAATATGATACTGTCGCAAGCCCGTGCAGAGGTTGTGAAAAGATATATGATACAGCAGGGAATTGATGCATCGCGTATTGAAACGGTTGCGTATGGCGAAACTATGCCGCTTGAGGACAATGTGTCGTCTGAAGGTAAAAAACTAAACAGGAGAGTAGAGATAAACATCCTGAAAAAATAACTATGACTTCTGAATATTTCATACACTTTGTATTGCCCTTCGCTCTTGCCATGGCTATCAGTATCGGTCTTATTCCGTTATGGATAGCAGTATGCCGCAGATGGAAATTATTTGACGAACCCGACAGCCGGAAACATCATACATCTATAACACCTTCAATGGGTGGTATTGCTATATTTGCCGGAATCTATATTGCATTCATTGTATTTGCCGATATTATTGATCACAATAAAATACGCTATCTTTTTGGTGCGGTTCTGATATTATTTTTCACAGGTTTCTTTGATGATCTGATGGATATTCCGCCCTCGAAAAAAATGATGTTACAGGCCATCAGTTCCTGTATTATATATTATGGTGGCTTCCGTATCAGTTCACTGGACGGCCTGCTGTGGATGCATGAAATTCCTGAACTGTTGCAGTTGCCGATAACGATGTTTATGGTAATACTTTTTACCAATGCCTACAATTTTATTGATGGTGTTGACGGTCTTGCCGGCAGCCTGGGAGTTATAATTACTTCCTGCTTCGGTGCCCTCTTTTTCCATTATGGAAAAACTGATTTCGCTGTGCTGTCGTTTTGTGCGACCGGTGCATTGCTGGGATTCCTCTTCTTCAATTTCTCACCGGCACGAATATTTATGGGTGACACCGGCTCGCTCGTAGTTGGTTTTATGATTGCCGTACTCGCCATTGAACTGCTCAACAGCGGCATTGCACAACCGGAACTGGCACCAAGTCCTGTTCTTTTGATTGCAATTTTGTTTGTGCCGCTATATGATATCAGCAGGGTATTCCTGATACGAATGCTGAATGGATCGTCACCTTTCAGAGCCGATCGCAATCACATGCACCATCTTATGCTTGGATTTGGATTTGGACATAGAAGCGTAGCGTTAATGATGGCTTCAATGAGCCTGATAATGGTACTCATTCCGCAATTTTTCCCCATGATTCCTCCGAACATTCTTTTGTTCCTGTTACCCGTTCTTACCTATGGCATAATCCATCCAAAGGTGCTGGGTACTTTTGCATCCCTTCATCATCGCATTTTCGGCAACACGGTAATCGATAAAACCACCGACCGCTTACGTTGATTTTCCGGGATTAAAAAGAAAAAGTATCTTTGAAAAAAATCAAAGATTCAATGATCCGTTTATTCCTATTGCTCCTATTGTTTGTACGTGTGCTGACTGTTTCTGCACAGGATGCCGATTCGGTTACCATTCGTTCTATTTACACATTTTCACTGGAAAAAGGCAAGGCTTACGTATGGCTTGATTCCATCTGCAACAAAATAGGAACCCGTTTCACCGGTACTGCCGGCGCAGAAAAAGCAATTGCATATACCAAAAACATTCTTGAATTGCAGCAATATGGAACCGTTTCTTTACAGGAAGTAATGGTGCCGCGGTGGCGCCGGAACACCACTGAGGAACTCAACCTTTCAATGGGTTCATACAAAACACGATTAATGATTTGCAGTCTTGGAGGGAGCATTGGCACTCCTGAAGAAGGAGTAAAAGCGAATGTTGTTGAGGTAAGCAGCTTTGATGAACTAGAGCGGCTGGGAAAAAAAGTAGCCGGTAAAATGGTGTTTTATAACGTCCCGATGGAACAAAAGCATGTACTCACGTTTACCGCCTATTCGAAAGCAGGCACTTACCGGTATTCCGGTGCTCAGCGTGCGGCTAAACTGGGTGCCGTTGCTTCCATAACCCGTTCGCTGACGCTTGCCATGGATAATTTTCCTCATGCCGGCTCTATGGGATATGCCGATAGTGTAAAAAGAATTCCTGCCTGTGCTATTTCAACGCAGGGGGCTGAATTTTTAAGTGCTGCACTTAAAAATGATCCTGATCTGACACTGGAATTAAAAATGAATTGTGATACGTTGCCCGATACGCTATCGTATAATGTTATTGCAGAAATAAAGGGCACTGAATTTCCTGATGAGATTGTACTGGTGGGTGCCCATCTAGATTCATGGGACAAAGGTCAGGGTGCGCATGATGATGGTGCAGGTTGCGTACAGGCAATGGAAGTACTTCACATTTTTAAGGAATTAAAGATTCAGCCCAAGCGAACCGTGCGCGTAGTGCTGTTTATGAATGAAGAAAATGGCTTGCGTGGTGGTAAAAAGTACGCCGCTGTAGCGAAAGAAAAAGGCGAGAATCATATTGCCGCTATAGAATCGGATGCAGGCGGATTTACACCACACGGATTTTCATCGGAATGCATTGATTCAACAAAACGTGCAAATTTTATTTCCTTAAAATCCAAACTACTCTCCTATGGTTTATATGACTGGGATCGCAACTGGGGCGGTGCTGATATTGGTCCTTTAAAGGAGCAGGGTACTCTACTCATCGGTTTACTCCCCGATACACAACGCTATTTTGATTATCATCATGCCGATTCCGACACCTTTGATAAAGTAAACCGAAGAGAGCTGCAACTCGGTGCTGCAGCAATGGCGAGCCTGGTTTATTTGCTTAGTGAATATGGTGTGAAATAAATGAGTTATTGAAAACCCACTTGAAGACTAATTAATTTATCAACAACATGCCTAAATTATTAATTTTGCTACTATGTGCTTTGACTTTTAGCCAAAAAGCATTTTCTCAAAGTCCTTTAAGTAAACAATGGGATTATCGATTTGGAGGCACATCTGGAGATTTATTATTTTCAACACATTCAACTTTTGACGGAGGTTTTATCTTGTGCGGATTTTCCTATTCTGGTATTGGTGGAGATAAAACGCAACCTTCGTGGGGTAGTAGTGACTACTGGATAGTTAAAATCGATTCAATTGGTTTATTACAATGGAATAAACGGTTTGGAGGCACAAACGAAGATGAACTTTATTCTGCTCAACAAACAACTGATGGAGGTTTTATATTAGGAGGTTTTTCAAGATCTGATGCAAACGGAGACAAATCACAACCAAACTGGGATACAACATTTTATAGCAGTCCAGATTTCTGGATATTAAAACTAGATAGTGTTGGTAACAAACAATGGGACAAACGATTTGGAGGCACTAATATTGATAAACTAAGTGTGGTACAGCAAACAGTTGATAATGGATTTATGTTAGGTGGATCTTCTTATTCTGGTATTTCTGGCGATAGAACACAATCAAATTGGGGTGCGGTTGGATTTACAGCAGACTATTGGATTGTTAAAACTGATTTGATGGGAAATAAACAATGGGATAAACGTTTTGGTGGGGATGAAAATGATTTTTTAACTTGTATGAGACAAACATCTGACCATGGATATATTTTAGGAGGAGATTCATACTCAGATACCAGTGGGGATAAATCACAACCAAATTGGTTTGATCCGGGAAATAGAGCAGATTATTGGATTGTAAAAACGGATTCAATTGGAAATAAACAGTGGGATAAACGATTTGGAGGTTACAGTTATGAAAATCTTAAATCAATAGATCAAACCAATGATGGAGGATATATTCTTGGTGGATTTTCCTTGTCGGGTATAAGTGGAGATAAAACACAACCCTCATGGGGAGCATTAGACATTTGGGTGGTTAAAATTGATTCTGTCGGCAATATTGAATGGGAAAGACGTTATGGCGGAACTGATGCAGAAGAATTATTCAACATATTAATAACAAAAGATAATGGATTCTTATTTTCAGGTGAATCTTACTCAAACATAAGTGGTGATAAATCAGAAAACAATCTTGGAATAGAGCAAAGTTGGTTGATTAAAACAGATTCACTTGGAAGTATTGAATGGGATAAAACGATTTTTACAAATGGTCATGATGAACAGACATTAATAAGTAAAACACATGAAGAATGTTATGTTGTTGCAAATCGAACCAATGCAGGTATTGGTGGGTATAAAACACAACCTTCATGGGGCAATAATGATTATTGGATTATTAAGTTTTGTGACTCTACATTCACATCTTCTTTGAATTTACATGAATTTGATAATTGTAATTTCAAATTATACCCGAGTCCTGCTAAAGAAACTCTTTACATGAATTTTAGTTGCTATCTGAAACCTACATCAAAAGTTCAAGTGTTTGATATGTTGGGAAGAGAAGTTAAGAATTTTAAAATCGAGCAAGAAAAAACAAAATACATAATCGATATTTCTCTTCTTTCTTCAGGAGTCTTTATTGTTAAGTATGGAACTAAGGTTAATAAATTTGTGAAAGATTGAATATTTGGGTATTCCGTTAACAGCAAGTTATTGGCAACTATGAATAAAACATCAACAGTAATTTTAATTTTATTAGGATTATTTCCAGGACTTTTTTGGACAACAAACTAAAAAGTAAAAGAATATGAAAGCGAAAAATAAAAATTTAATGACTCTTGAGGAATTCAAGGAACTAAATTATGGAAAGCGTGGTACCAAAAAGCGGGATGAATTAGAAGCAGGATCCGACAATTTTCTAATCTGTGTAATGCTACAACAAGCACGACTTGAAAAAGGATTGACCCAGGAAGAACTTGCAGAAAAAGCAGGTACTACAAAATCATACATTTCCAAAATCGAAAACAACATCAAAGAAGTCCGTATTTCTACCCTTCAAAAAATTGTTGAGTTAGGTTTGGGTGGAGAGCTACGACTCTCCATTAAATTGTAAAGGTAAAATCGCAGTTCAAAAACCTGATCCATTAAAAATCATTACTCCCCAAATCAACCGACCGGAATGATTTGCGTTCGCTTTTAAGTTTCTTTTTTCGCAGCCGCTCTTCAACAGATGATTTGGAAGGAGCCGTTTGTTTGCGTTTCTTTTTAGGAGTAAGTGCTTTACGGATAAGTTCCAGGAATTTTTGCTTTACCGATTCCTTATTTTCCAATTGGGAACGGTTTTCGGAACTTGTGATTCGCAGAACGCCATCTCCACTGATGCGATTCATCAGCTTGTGGTTTAAAATTTCTTTCTGCTCATCCGATAAATTAGCAGAGTTGTTTATAGTGAAATACAATTCCACACGTGTGGCTACCTTATTTACATTCTGTCCGCCTTTCCCACCTGAAGTGGTTGCCTTAAGAATAACTTCCTGTAAAAGCTTATCGGAATTAAATTCTGTTATCATTTGATCTTAAAGGTATCGGCATCCTTCATAACCGGAAACGATTTCCGCAAACCGGAAAGGGGTTTTAAAGGAAGTGTGATAGTAGTTACGCTTTCGGCGGAAGGCATAATGGATTGTAATGGCATTCCCAATGGGTCAAGAACTATGCTGTCGCCGGTATAGTCAATGTTCTCACCATCGGTACCCACACGGTTGAGTCCTGCAACATAACACTGGTTTTCAATGGCGCGTGCAATCAGCAATTGCTTCCATGCATAACTTCGTCGCGCCGGCCAGTTAGCGACATACAATAACAGATCTACCGTGCCATCACTGCGGCTCCAAACCGGGAAACGCAGATCATAACACACCAGGGGACAAACATTCCAGCCATTCAGATTCACTACAAGTTTCTTCTTTCCCGCTGTGTAAACTTTGTTTTCTTTTGCCATTGTAAAAAGATGCCGTTTATCATAAAATAGAATTTTACCATCAGGCTGCGCCCATATCAGCCTGTTAAAATAATTTCCTTTTGCTTTTATGATCAAACTTCCGCAAAGCACTGCATTTTTTTTTGCTGCTGTTTCCGTCATCCATTCAACAGCATTACCATTCATAGGTTCTGCAAGTTTCATGGCATTCATCGAAAAGCCTGTTGTAAACATTTCCGGCAAAAGGATCAGGTTGGTTGAACTTTTTCTAATTGTACCAATGAGTTTAGAAAGATTCGCTATGTTTTGCAAAGGTGCTTCCCATGCCAAATGCGGTTGAATAAGAGTGATTTTTAGGTCGCCTTTCATGAGTTAGATTTCACAAAGTTTCATAGCTGCTTTCGCTAAGGTCTCGTCTTCTTTGGCAAAACAAAAACGTAATATTTTCAAATCATTGGGATTTTTATAAAATACGGAAACGGGAATTGCAGCAACGCCATATTCTTTAGTGACACGTATTGCGAACTCGGTATCCTTTTCATCCGATATTTTTGAGTAATCAAGCAATTGAAAATACGATCCTGAACAGGTCAGCGGTTTAAACTTTGAATTTTTTATCAGGCTTAAAAAATAATCGCGTTTTTGCTGGTAAAACGTATTGATGCCTGAATAATTTTCAGGATTGTCAATATAATCGGAAAGCGCCATTTGTATGGGAGTATTCACCGAGAACACCATGAACTGATGTACTTTTCTGAACTCGGTCATCAGGTTCTCAGGAGCGACACAATATCCGGTTTTCCACCCGGTGGCGTGGAATGTTTTCCCAAACGAAAAAACTACAAAACTCCGCTCTGCAAGTTTCGGGTATCGCATTACGCTCTGATGTTCATACCCGTCAAAAATCACATGTTCATAAACCTCATCGCTCAGAATTACAATATCACGGTTATGAGTAATTTTTTCCAGCTGGTGCATATCCTTTGCAGTTAAAATCGCACCGGTAGGATTATGCGGTGAATTGATCATGATCATTCGCGTACGCTGGGTCACCATCTTTTTTACTTCATTCCAGTCGATATGAAAATCGGAGCCTTTTAACTGGAGCTGAACGGGAATGCCGCCGTTCAGTTCAATAGCGGGCACGTAGCAATCGTATGCGGGCTCAAAAACAATTACTTCATCACCTTCCTTGATAACTGAAGATATAGCAGCAAATATTGCCTGTGTGCCTCCTGCAGTAATTGTAATTTCCTTGTCGGGATCATATGCCGCCGAATAAAGATGATTGATTTTTGCCGCAAGTTTTTCCCGCAAAGGGCGATAACCGGGCATAGGCGCATACTGGTTGTGCCCCTCCAGCATGTAGCGGTTTACATTAGCAATTAATTTTTCTGATACATTGAAATCAGGAAAACCCTGCGAAAGGTTAATTGCCCCATGCTCGTTAGCAAGGCCCGACATAATGGTAAATATGGTTGTTCCTGTTTTATGTAACTTTGATTTTAAAGTGCCTGGAAAATTCATGGTGTGTAATTCAGGATATAAAAGTACCCAAAAAGGCCATACAGGGGAATAGGATTTTAATGCATGTTAATTAAATCATGATAATCACCCTTTTAAAATGTTAACAAAACCGTTTCTAAGACATATTGAAGCCGTTCTTTCAAAGGTGAAAGGTGAACATAGTAACATCACAAAGTTTAGCCCGGTTAGTGGAGGTTCAATTAATACTGCTTTCCGGCTTCAAACAACTACAGGTAATTTTTTTCTTAAGTTTAATTCTTCAAGCCGGTTTCCCGGGATGTTTGAGAACGAAATAAAAGGACTTTCATTGTTACATAAAACGGGTGCGGTAAAAATTCCGGAGGTTATTTGTGCAGGAGAATTTGAGAGTAATGACTTTTTGATATTGGATATGATAAATCAGACAAGCAGCACTGCCAAATCGCAGGAAAAACTTGGAAAGCAACTGGCCCATCTGCATAAAATAGAAGCCGAAACATTCGGACTTGATCATGATAATTATATCGGTTCCCTTCCGCAAAGCAACACACAAATGCTTTCAGGAATTGATTTTATGATCCAAATGCGCTACCTGCCATTGGTACATAATGCAGCAACAAAAAAATTACTTCCGGTAAACGTCGCCAGGCAATTTGACAACTTTTATAAAGTACTTCCGGAATTATTTCCCCGTGAAAAACCGGTTTTGCTTCATGGCGATCTGTGGGGTGGAAATTACATAACAGGAAATGATGGTACTTCCTGGCTAATTGACCCCGCCGTATATTTTGGCTTCCGGGAAACCGATATTGCCATGACCCGGTTATTCGGTGGTTTTAGTGAGGCGTTTTATGCTTCGTATCAAAACTCCAATCCAATGGCAAAAGGTTGGGAAAAAAGGGTAGAACTGTTTCAATTGTACCCAATACTGGTGCATCTTAATTTATTCGGTACAGGATACCTGGACGGAGTTAAAGGAATATTGGCAAAGTATACATAACTGTTGCAACAAAATTATCTGAAAGAATCCAGGTTGAAGACAAAACTCTCCCGGTGTTTTGACTGCATCAGTTTTTTAAAATCCAACTCCATAATTTTTTCAATTGACTTTTTAAGGTCATTGTAGGAATTGGGTTTGATCAGAAACAAATTGGCGCCTTGTTCAAACACACGGCTAATTTCTTTGTGGCTTGCGGTTGTTGTATTCATCACGATAAAAATATTGTTTAAAGAATTGTTTTCGCGAATCTCTTCAAGACATTTGTAACCATTAATAATAGGCATGTTAAGGTCGAGAAAAATAATGTCAGGCATAACAGACTGGGGGTTAGAAAGATATGCCAAAAGTTCCTTCCCATCCTTGGTTAAAGTTAAAGTGCTGTTTTGTGCGACTTCAGAAAATGCTTCTTCAAAAAGCAGCCGATCGTCCTCATCATCATCAGCTAGCAACAAATTCAGACGTCTCATACGGGAGTTATCAAAGTAATGATCACCGCAACAAATCTAAGAAGAGTTTGAATATCTTCAACAAAATCAAAAAATCTCTTTCATTGATTTTTCCGCAGGATCTTCGTCTTTAACTATAGGAAGCGAAATTATAAAAGTTGATCCTTTATTAAGATCGCTCTTAGCTGTAATAAAACCATTGTGTTCCTCGATAATTTTTTTACAAAGAGCGAGCCCGATTCCCGTACCATCGTACTCATGATTATGATGAAGTCGTTTAAACATCATAAAAATCTGTTCCGCATATTTTTGCTCAAACCCGATGCCGTTATCTTCAATATAAATGCGGTGGTATTTCCCCTGACGTCCGAAATCATCACCCGGTACATTTATATAACTGTTCTCTGAATAAATTTTGATAACCGGAGCAACATCATTCCGGGAATATTTTAATGCATTTCCAAGAATGTTGTAAAGTAACGGGCGGAACAGGTTGGGTTTTACGAAGAGGTTAGGCAATTCTTCAATCTGAATTATCGCCTCTTTTTCCTTAATTACATCATCCAACTCTGAAAGGACTTCGCTTACCAAAGCACATGCATCGCAATAAGCAAATTCGCTTTTCTCAATTGAAATTTTTGAGAAGGTCATAATATCCTTTATCAATTGCTGAAGCCGAAGTGCGGTTTTTTTTATACGGGTGATATAGCTTACCGAATCTTCATCCAGTATTTTTGCATTCAGATGCAACAACCGGTCGTTGAATATTAAAATTTTACGAAGCGGTTCCTGAAGGTCATGCGAAGCCATGAAAGCAACACGGTCAAGATCCTTGTTCGCTTCTTCCAGTTTATCAATATACTGAAGCAATTGCAGATTGAGCGATTTTACTTTTTCTTCAGAATTCCTGCGCTCATTAATTTCATTTTCAAGATTTTTATTGATAATAGAAAGCCGTCGTTCCTGTTCAACAAGCAATCCTTTTTTCTGATAAAGATCAATAAAGACAGAAACTTTTGCTCGCAGTAGATCGGGGTTGATGGGTTTATAAATATAATCTACCGCACCAATCTTATAACCTTTAAAAATATTCTCATCTTCCCTGTTATGAGCAGTAATGAAAATGATGGGAATATGTCGCAGTTTTTCGCGCGCATAAATCATGGAAGCCGTTTCAAACCCGCTCAGGTTAGGCATTTCCACATCCATCAATATCAAGGCAAAATCAGTTTCGGTGAGAAGGATCTTTAACGCCTGCCGCCCTGAAGTTGCCTTAACAAGCTGGTAGCCCGCCGGCTGCAACAACAACTCCATCGACATCAGGTTGTCTTCCCTGTCGTCAACCAATAAAATTTTTACCAGTCCGGGAATCATTTGTGAAACCATAATCGCATTAAAGATAATAATTGATCAATTTTAAGTGGCTTAGTAATATAGTCGGATGCTCCGGCTTCAATACATTTCTGGCGGTCGCCCTTCATTGCTTTGGCAGTTACGGCAATAATGGGAAGTGAACTGTTATTGTGTTCGCGCCTGATTTTCTGTGTCGTTTCATAACCATCCATTTCAGGCATCATGATATCCATTAATACCATGTCGATGTTTGGATTATCGTTGAGCACCTCAATTGCTTCCTTCCCCGACTCCGCAGTTATAACGTTTATATTAAAGCGTTCGAACACCGTAGTGAGAGCAAAAAGATTTCTAACATCATCATCAACAACCAGTATGTTTTTCGATGCCAGTATATCATGCTGCCTCCTGTTTGTTTCAATGATCTTGCGTTTTTCAAGACTGAGATCAAGGTAACTGATGTGGAGATGCATAATAGTTTCTTCCACCAGGCTTTCCAGGGAATTTACTCCCTTAAGAATTACCGATTGCGAAAATTTGTTGATGTTGTTTATTTCTTCTTTATTAAAATCCTTTGCGGAATACACAATAACCGGGGATCGCTCATTTTTTAACTTGGTAATTTTCTCAAGCAGTTCCATTCCTGCAATATCCGGTAAAGTGAAATCCAGAATGAGGCAATCATAATCCCTTGTTTTAATCTGCTCGAATGCTTTCTCGCCGGTATCTGCAATATCTACATCAATTAAATCATCTTTCAGGAATTTTACAATTTGCGAAGACTCAATGTCGTTATCTTCAACAATCAGAACATTCTTTAATTTCTTATTGTTGAAGGAAATGATGTCTTCAAAAAGATTTTTAATTGTGTCGCTGCTTAATGGCTTAAGAAGGAAACTTCGGGCGCCCCGTTTCATAGCCAATGCGGTGTTCTCCTCTCCCGAAACAAGGTGCACAGGAATGTGCCTGTACTTTATATCATTCCGCAACAAGTTCAAAACTTTCCATCCGCTTGTGTCAGGCAATTTCACATCCAAGGTGATGGCAATAGGTGAAAACCGGTTTATGAATTCAAATACTTCGAGGTAACTCACCGCTACAATTGCTTTGAGTCCTGAATCATGTGCTTTTTCAATCAGAATTTTTGCAAAACGAAGATCATCTTCAACAATAAGAATAACTTTATCATTAGGTTTAATGGATGTGCGGTCATCACCAGCATCATTAATCATTTCATTAACCATTCCCAGGTTTGCTTCAATGCCATCGTTTGTGATGCGCATCACCTGAAGCAGATTGTCGATGTTGCCGGTGTGAACAGTTTCCTGCTCCAGAGCATCTTTTGAATGAGGCCCTGAAGTAAGTGAAGTTGCGGGCTGACTCATTGGCAGGAAAAGCGTAAACGTACTTCCCACTCCTGATTCGCTTTCAAGTTCAATTGTTCCGCCAAGCAATTCCGCAAGACCACGGCTGATTGATAATCCGAGTCCTGTTCCTCCGTACTTACGGCTTGTTGAACCTTCAGCCTGCTGGAAAGCTTCAAAAATAATATTTTGTTTTTCCTGCGGAATTCCGATACCTGTATCCACAATTTCAAACGCCACCACATTCTTTGCGGCATCAAGATTAGGATTGATTCCATGCTTCCAGTTACCGTGGGCCGGATAAATATTTAAACGCACATCGCCTTTTTCCGTAAACTTAAACGAATTGGAAAGAAGATTTTTCAGGATCTGATTCAGTCGCTGAATGTCTGTTGAAAACTCGGACGACAAATCAGGATGTGTTTCAATGGTGAATTGCAAATGGCGTGCTTCCGCGATGGGCTTGAATGTTGTTTCAACAAACGAAGTAATTTCATTGAATCGTACCGAAGCAATGTTTGCAGAGATAAATCCGGATTCAATTTTTGAAAGATCCAGAATGTCGTTGATTAGTTGAATCAGGTCATCACCGCACGAGTGAATTGTTTTTGCATAACGCGTTTGCTTTTCAGTAAGATTACCTTCAGCATTTTCATACAGCTGCTGTGCAAGAATCAGCAAACTGTTCAGCGGAGTACGAAGCTCATGCGACATATTTGCAAGGAATTCGGATTTATACTTTGATGTAAGTGTAAGCTGTTCCGCCTTCTCCTCGAGAGAACGGCGGGCCTCTTCAACCTCTTTGTTCTTGGCTTCCACTTCGTCTTTCTGCTTAACAAGCAATAACGCTTTATCCTGGAGCTCGTCGTTGGTTCTGCGAAGTTCTTCCTGCTGAATTTTCAACTCGCCTGCAAGTGACTGTGATTGTGCAAGCAGTTCTTCGGTACGTGAGTTTGTTTTAATTGTATTCAATACGATACCGATACTTTCCGTAAGCTGGCTCAGCAGCTCCATGTGCGTTTCACTGAAATCATCCAAGGAAGCAAGTTCGATAACAGCCTGAACATTATTTTCAAAAAGCACGGGGAGAATAATCAGGTTTGCCGGTTTTGTTCTTCCAAGGCTCGAATTAATTTTGATGTATCCCTGCGGAACATTCTTTAAAAGAATTCTTTCTTTCTCCAGCGCACACTGTCCAACAAGTCCTTCGCCAATTGCAAAAGAATCGGGGATATTTTTATCGCCCTTGAAAGCATAGGATGCAAACAGTTGCAGGTGTATATTCTCAGGATCTTCCTGTTTCAGAATGTAGAATGCACCGTAATGCGCGGTTACCACCTGTGCAAGTTCCGAAAGAATTCGTTGTGTTACAGTGTTAAGATCCTTCTGACCCTGGAGCATTTGTGTAAACTTGGCAAGGTTTGATTTCAGCCAATCCTGCTCCTGGTTTCGCAATGTGGTTTCCTTTAGGTTGGCGATCATCTGGTTGATGGTATCTTTCAACGCTTCCACTTCACCTTTCGCTTCAACCCTGATCATCCGGGTAAGGTCACCCTTTGTTACCGCTGAGGCCACTTCCGAAATAGAACGTACCTGCGTGGTAAGATTTTCTGCCAGCTGGTTTACGTTCTCAGTAAGATTTTTCCAGATACCTGATGCTCCCGGTACGTTAGCCTGTCCTCCCAGTTTTCCGTTTACACCCACTTCACGTGCAACCGTTGTTACCTGGTCGGCAAACACCGCGAGTGTTTCAATCATTTCGTTAATGGTATCCGTAAGCTGAGCCACCTCCCCTTTTGCATTGATTGAAAGTTTCTGTCGGAGGTTACCGGTTGCTACCGATGTTACAACCTTTGCGATACCACGCACCTGGCCGGTAAGGTTAGAGGCCATCATGTTAACAGAATCGGTAAGATCTTTCCAGGTTCCTGCAACACCTTTTACTTCAGCCTGGCCTCCAAGTTTTCCTTCCGTTCCTACTTCACGCGCAACACGTGTTACTTCAAATGCAAATGAGTTAAGCTGTTCCACCATCGTGTTAATGGTGTTTTTCAAGTCGAGAATTTCACCTTTTACGTCAATGGCAACAGTTTTTGATAAGTCACCCGATGCAACCGCTTTTGTTACCTGTGCAATATTTCGCACCTGTGCTGTTAAATCACCGGTCATCTGGTTCACCGAATCGGTAAGATCTTTCCATGTACCTGCAACGCCGGGTACAAATGCCTGTCCTCCGAGTTTACCGTCGGTACCTACTTCGCGGGCAACACGTGTTACTTCCGAAGCGAATGCTCGCAGCTGATCCACCATGGTGTTAAGTGTTTCTTTCAACTGGAGAATTTCTCCGCGTACGTCAACTGTAATTTTTTTCGACATATCACCATTCGCAACCGCGATGGCCACTTCAGCAATATTCCGCACCTGTGCAGTAAGGTTACCTGCCATCTGGTTTACGGAATCTGTTAAATCTTTCCATGTACCGGCAACACCGGGAACGTTTGCCTGTCCTCCGAGTTTTCCATCAGTACCTACCTCTCTCGCAACACGTGTTACTTCCGATGCAAAACCACGCAACTGATCAACCATGGTGTTGATCGTATTTTTTAATTCAAGAATTTCACCTTTTACATCCACACCGATCTTACGCGAAAGGTCACCATTCGCAACAGCTGTTGTTACCTCTGCAATGTTACGTACCTGTGAAGTTAGGTTGGAAGCCATTTTATTTACCGAATCGGTAAGATCTTTCCAGGTTCCTGCAACTCCCGGTACATCGGCCTGACCTCCTAGTTTTCCTTCGGAACCTACCTCACGCGCAACACGTGTCACCTCTGAACCAAAAGAGTTCAGCTGATCCACCATTGTGTTGATTGTGTTTTTCAGCTCGAGAATTTCTCCTTTTACATCCACCGTAATCTTTCGCGACAAATCGCCCTTAGCCACAGCGGTAGTTACTTCAGCAATATTCCGCACCTGTGATGTGAGGTTGGATCCCATCTGGTTTACTGAATCGGTAAGATCTTTCCAAACACCGCCCACACCTTCCACAGTTGCCTGTCCGCCAAGTTTTCCTTCTGAACCTACCTCACGCGCAACACGTGTTACTTCCGAAGCGAAACCACGAAGCTGGTCCACCATCGTATTAATTGTATTTTTCAACTCGAGGATTTCTCCTTTTACATCCACACCAATCTTTCGGGAAAGGTCACCGTTCGCCACCGCTGTTGTTACCTCGGCGATGTTACGAACCTGGCCCGTAAGGTTGGATGCCATCTGGTTTACCGAATCCGTTAAATCTTTCCACGTACCACCTACACCGGTTACCTCAGCCTGACCACCAAGTTTTCCTTCCGTTCCTACTTCAAGTGCAACCCGCGTTACTTCCGATGCAAAAGAGTTGAGCTGATCCACCATTGTGTTGATGGTTTTTTTCAATTCAAATATTTCACCTTTTACATCCACCGTAATTTTTCGCGATAAGTCACCCTTCGCAACAGCAGTAGTTACTTCAGCGATGTTACGCACCTGGCCCGTGAGGTTTGATGCCATCTGGTTTACCGAATCGGTAAGATCTTTCCATACACCACCCACTCCCACAACCGTTGCCTGACCACCAAGTTTCCCTTCCGAACCTACCTCACGCGCAACACGTGTTACTTCCGATGCGAAAGAGTTCAGCTGATCAACCATTGTGTTGATGGTGTTTTTAAGTTCAAGAATTTCTCCTCTTACATCCACCGTAATTTTCCGCGACAAGTCACCTTTCGCCAAACCGGTTGTTACCTCGGCAATATTCCGCACCTGTCCGGTGAGGTTAGATGCCATTTGATTAACCGAATCGGTAAGATCTTTCCATACACCACCAACTCCTTTCACCGTTGCCTGGCCACCAAGCTTACCTTCCGAACCTACCTCTCTTGCCACACGCGTAACTTCTGAACCAAAAGAGTTCAGCTGATCCACCATTGTGTTGATGGTGTTTTTAAGTTCAAGAATTTCTCCTTTTACATCAACAGTAATTTTTTTCGACAAATCGCCTTTAGCCACAGCGGTAGTTACCTCGGCAATATTACGCACCTGTGCGGTGAGGTTACTACCCATTTGGTTAACTGAATCGGTAAGATCTTTCCATACACCTCCAACTCCTTTTACTTGCGCTTCACCACCCAGCTTTCCTTCGGAACCTACTTCACGTGCAACACGTGTTACCTCTACAGAAAAAGAGTTGAGCTGATCCACCATCGTGTTGATGGTATTTTTTAATTCAAGAATTTCTCCTTTTACGTCAACCGTAATTTGTCGCGACAAATCGCCTTTAGCCACAGCGGTAGTTACCTCAGCAATGTTACGCACCTGACCGGTAAGGTTAGATGCCATTTGATTTACCGAGTCGGTAAGATCTTTCCATGTTCCTGCAACCCCTTTTACATGCGCCTGTCCTCCGAGTTTCCCTTCTGTACCTACTTCAAGTGCAACACGGGTTACCTCAGAAGAAAAGGAGTTCAGCTGATCCACCATGGTATTGATGGTATTTTTTAATTCAAGGATTTCTCCTTTTACGTCTACTGTAATTTTTCGCGATAAGTCACCTTTTGCAACCGCGGTTGTTACCTCAGCAATATTCCGCACCTGTGCAGTAAGGTTACTTCCCATCTGATTAACCGAGTCGGTAAGATCCTTCCACACACCGCCCACACCTTTTACTTTTGCCTGTCCTCCGAGTTTACCTTCGGAACCTACTTCCCTTGCAACACGTGTTACTTCCATCGAGAAGAGATTAAGTTGCTTCACCATGTCGTTTACCTCTTTGGCAATACGCGCAAACTCACCCTGCAACTCATGACCACCAATTTCCTGCGGCATCTGTTGTGAAAGATTTCCTTTTGCCACCGAGCTGATTACGTGAGCAATTTCGATAGTAGGATGTACAAGATCAGATATAAGTGAATTCAACGAATCAACACCTTTACGCCACGCGCCTTTAGCCTGCGGAAGATCGATGCGCTGGGTTAATTTTCCCTGCTTACCGATAGTGTTTCCGGCATTGGTAAATTCTTCGATCATTTGTTCATTGAGCGAGATGATCTCATTCAGCGTATCACAAATTTTTCCGTGAACCCCTGTCTGATCGATTGGCATACGCACACTAAAATTTCCCTTACGCACCTCCGTTAGTACCTGCAGCAACATGGTCGAATCAGAAATGTCGACGAGTTGAGGCTGGGGCGGGATGGGAATTTTTTCGATCCTGGGCTTTTCGGAACCGAGGCGTGTTTTCACTGCGGTTGCAGTATCTTCATTTGAACTGATGGGATCTTTTCCATTTGTTCCGTTGGTTTTCTTCTTATCCATAAAACCTTTATTTTTTTACGTTTTTTAATTTTTCGTGGAGGTTAAATTTTAGGTTACCGTGTACTTAAATAAAAGCCTTACAAGATAAAATATTTTGCAATACCTGTAAAACTATTATGCTAACTTTTTTTTAATGTGGAATTAATTCTACAATAATCTACAGGTACGATATTTGTGGAATGCATTTCCGGCCGCATCAAAATTTGTGGGAAGAATTTCCCAATTTGAGTTACGAAATTTTGTCTGAAAGAATGACTCACCATTTTTCAATTGCAGGATCGCATTGTTAATATATTATGTAAGTTCCTCATTATAAGGCGATTTATGCTGTTTATAGGGGTGTAGCTATCTGATAATAAAGGTTAATTGGGTTTGCGGCATGAGATTTTCATTGCTTCAAACATATTTATAAAGGTAGCTATCATGAAAAATCCAACGATACACGTCCAACGCGAGAAATTCATATTTGTATTTCTGTTTGTTCTATTTCTTAGTCTCTTTACAGTAATGTCTTTCGGTAAGGATTTAATTATTAAAAGTGATTCATCTCTGGTCATAAAACCAACAAGTTTTTCTGTCAATCACTTTTCTTATCCATTACAATAATCAGTGTGACGACAACTGATTGTTAACAATCTGTTATGTTTTCAATTTAGTTGTTCAACAAGGAATTTATTTTTTAGCGTGGCTCACTTTATCGCGCATTTTTTCGATTAGATTTGAGTTTGTAACTTCCATGCCAACCCTTAATTTTACTTCCATCCCCGTCATGCGGATTTGCCATTACATTTCGGACAGGTGCCGCCATGGCTGGCTCAACGAATGAGTTTTGCTGGGAGGGGGAGGGGCAATAGTGGAATCAATTTTTGGGAATATGGTAAAAAAGCGCGGCTGGGAAATTCCGATAAATCCGCTGCGATTAAAAATCTTTCTTATGTGACACAAATGCTTGTAGAAAATTTTACACCTGAAGCATCGATAGATAACCTGATAAATAAGGAACGACGGGAAAGTTATAAATATGGCGGCAGAACCGTTTTCAGTAAATCAAAGCCCCCAAAACCAATTCAGCTCACCTTATTTTAACATGATTATGGCTTTTGATTGCTGAAGTGTACTTTTGATCTGTAATTAACGGCACTCATTATGAAAAAGCTTTTGCTATTACTAAATGAAATGGAACAGCATAGTATGCATTATGATAAAGTGCATACTTCAACTTCCCATGCTATTGTTGGCTGGCACATTCAGCACAGTTTATTGGTGATTACACAAATTGTTACACGATTAAAGAAATCTGATCCGGAAGTCTACAAATGGAAATTTAACTTAGCGCGAACGTTTGTTTACCTTTCGGGAAGAATTCCCCGCGGAAAAGGAAAAGCCCCTGAAACCGTTATCCCCCAAGGAGAAATCAATTCAATTCAAATTTCTGCCGGGGTCCTGGAAGCAAGAAAACTTATAGATGAAATCAGCGCCTTGCATCCTAATAATTACATAAAGCACCCATACTTCGGCGATCTGAATGTTAAGCAGGTAAAGACATTTTTACTATTACACACACATCATCATTTAAAAATTATTAAGGATATTTTAAAACAATAACTACAGTGTAACGACATCCAATAAACCATTTTCTGCGTATATATGCACAAACACTGCAGATGAATCTTAAACACCTGTTTATCGCGTGCCTGTTTTTATCCCGTTTTCCTGAAATATACGCTCAGCCAATTAATAATACAGCTTCCTACAGGGCTATTCCCGCCGGTAAGTACATCCGGTTTTATTATGATAATGATTTTTTCACATCTACTGATGGAAACTATACACAGGGCCTAAATTTCGAGATTGTACATCCCGCAATCAGTAAATCACCATTAGGCAAACTACTTGTATCATTAAAAGGGTCTGAAAAGAAATATGGGATGTCGTTGGAACATTTGGGCTATACCCCTTCCAGCATTCGTCATGTGGAAATAATTTATCGTGATCGTCCTTTTTCAGCAACTTTATATCTGAAAACTTTTAAGCAGAGTTTTGATACAACACGAAATATTCTGCTGACGTCTCTAATCGAATTAGGTGGTATCGGACCTGTTGCGGGTGGTGAATGGATGCAAAAAACCATTCACAGGAATTTGAATAATATTGAACCTCTTGGATGGCACAACCAAATCAAAAATGATGTTGTAATCAATTACTCCATCATCCTCGAAAAGGCATTAATTCCTGAATCCGATAACTTTATGCTCAGCAGTATCACAAAATTAAATGCGGGCACCTTGCGGAATAACATTGCAACAGGATTTTCTGCTACAGGAGGAAAATTCAGCAATCCGTTTTTTACCGTGGTTCCATTGGAAAACAAATTTCATATTAAGTTCTATGCATCATCCTTAATTAATATTATAGGTTATGATGCTTCGCTTCAGGGCGGGCTATTTAACAGAAGCAGCCCCTACACTATTGATGCGCATAATCTTTCACGAGTTGTCTGGAGTTCGGAAGCCGGAATTATAATACAGCTTAAAAAACTTTCGCTAGAATATTTCCAACATCTAAAATCACGGGAATTTAAAACAGGAACATATCACCGCTGGGGCGGGATACGGATCGGGTTGAATTTTGGATAGCAATGAATTGGGGATGACACTTACCTGAAACATTAATAAATATTCACATTTCCGTTTAGCTATTTTCCAAGGTAAGAACCTTCAATCCATCCAAATTTATCTTTGATAATAGTATGCTTTTCTACTTTTAAATAATCTAAAAAGGAATTTGCAACCAGTGAAAAACCTTTGTCTCTTAACCATATTAAATTCCAAAAGGATTTAATTGGAAAGCCTTTTACGGGTATAATTTGCAGTTCGCCGGAATTCAGTTCATTTTTAAGTCCTATCAATGGCATTATAGAAAATCCCATGCCTGATATTACTGCTTGCTTTACTGCTTCATTTGATGTGAGTTCCATTTTCTTTTTAACAGGCAGTTTATTTTTTAAAATAAATTTTTCCATCACAAGTCGTGTTCCCGAACCTTGCTCTCTATAAATTAACGGAATAGTTTCGAATACTGATTTGTCGTAGATTTTCTTTTTGAATTCCATTTCTTTGTTACCGATTAAGTAAAGTTGATTTTCCATCAATTCCAGCTTATTCAATTTCATATTTTCAGGCATAACAGATACTAATGAAAAATCAACTTCATTATTTTCAAGACTTTGAATAACCTGGGTTTTATTAGTGACATCAAGCAACAATTCAACTCCTTCGTGTTGTTTTAAGAATCCTGAAAGAAAATAAGGTATAACATATTTTCCTGTTGAGACTACAGAAATTTTCAACCGCCCTGCCAGCTGTCCTTTGAATTCTTGGGTTCGATAATTAATCACATGAGCCTCATTCAAAATCTTTTCGGCTGAAATAGCAATCTCTCTTCCAAAATCAGTTATAAAAATATTTCTTCCAATTATTTCCGTAAGCGGTATATCAAACTGGGTTTGGAAATTTTTTAACTGAATAGAAACCGCAGGTTGTGTTAAATGCAATTCCTCTGCCGCCTTTGTTATGCTTAGTGTTTGCGTAATTTTTAAAAATATTTTTAATTGATGTATTGTATAATGCATAAAATTATTTTATGGTAATCATTGCAAAGTTAAATGATTCTTTATGATTTATAATTATCAATTTTGCAGCATTCAAAAATATATACATATGATACCCATAGTTAAAAAAGTGTCTAAACGCTTGACAATGATAAGTCTAGCTTTAATTTCAATTGGAAGTCAGATAGTTAATGCTCAGCAAACTGCTTCAAAATCACATTCATCAGAAACAAAAACCAGCGGTGATGTCATTATGACAAAAGATGCTCAAAACGCAATTACTCCAAAAAAAGCATTACAAATGTTGGTAGAGGGTAATCAACGATTTTCGGAAGATAAGTTACTAAAACGTAACTATTCTGAAGAAGTTAAACAAACCGCAAAAGGCCAATATCCACACTCCGTGATCTTAAGTTGTCTGGATTCCAGAACCTCATCTGAGCTGATTTTTGATCAAGGATTAGGAAGTGTATTTAATGCACGGGTAGCTGGAAATATTGAAAATATTGATATTCTTGGAAGCATGGAATTTGCATGCATTGCAGCAGGAGCAAAATTAATTTTAGTAGTAGGCCATTCCAATTGCGGAGCCGTTAAAGGCGCCTGCGATAATGTTCAATTAGGTAATCTTACTAACCTAATCGATCAAATAAAACCTGCAGCCGAACAAGTAAAAAATGTAGAAGGAGAGCGTAATTCAAACAATCATGATTTTGTGGAAGCGGTAGCTAAGGAAAATGTTTTGCAAACGATTCAGGATATCCGTAAACGTAGCCCAATCTTAGCAGAGATGGAAAGTAAAGGTGAAATTATGATTGTTGGGGGGATGTATAATCTTGAAACAGGGGTTGTTGAATTTTATAATTAACAAGTAATATATTAGAATAGACGATATAAAAAAAGAAAGCATGAAATGTCCATTGTGCAATATTGATTTGATTATGAGCAACAGGCAAGATATAGAAATTGATTATTGCCCAACTTGCAGAGGAGTATGGCTGGACCGCGGTGAATTAGATAAAATAATTGAAAAGTCAATTCCTATTCCGTCAACTAAGAATCAAACCTTATCATCTAGCTATCGCAAGGATGAGTATGATAGGGACAAAGAACATAACTACAACAAGAGGCGCAAAGGATTTTTAGGTGACCTGTTTGATTTCTAAAAAGAAATATGGAAGCTTTAATATTTTTGTTTTTGTTTTGATCTTTTCCTTCTTTAAAGTACCTGAGCAATATAAGCACCGGGTTTTATTCTATGGTGTTTTAGGAGCTTTGGTGATGAGAGTAATTTTTATTTTTTCCGGAGTAGCATTAATAGAAAAATTTCATTGGATAATTTATGTGTTTGGCGCATTCTTGATTGTTACAGGCATTAAAATGGCATTGGCTGATAATACTTGCCAAACACAATTGTATCGGTGGAAAAATGTAATTTAAATCCTAATTAACAACAAATATACTGGACTTTCAAATATTAATTTCAAATCTTACCAATCCAACTTTACTTTTTTTTGTATTGGGAATTATTGCCACCACAGTTAAAAGCGACCTGGAGATTCCATCCTCTTCAAGTAAATTCATTGCACTGTATCTTTTATTTTCGATTGGTTTTAAAGGCGGACAAGAGTTAGCCCATAGTGGGTTTACCGATGAAATTATTTATTCGCTTTTATTTGGAGTTGCTATAGCATCATTAATTCCGATTTACATATTTTTTATATTGAAAAGAAAGTTGAGCATCAGCGACGCGGGTGCAGTCGCTGCAGCCTATGGTTCAGTAAGTGCAGTTACTTTTGTTGCTGCTGCCTCATTTTTAGAAGCGCAAGAAATCAATTTCAGCGGACATATGGTAGCTGTGATGGCAATTATGGAATCTCCGGCAATTATTGTAGGCGTTATTTTAATGATGCGATTTGATAAAGACCAGAATAACAAACTAAATTTTAAATCAATTATTCAACATTCGTTTACCAATGGCAGCGTACTAATGATTATAGGAAGTTTAATTATTGGAATAATTGCAGATTCCAGGCAGGCTGAAGGAATAAATCCATTTACTACAGATATATTCAAAGGGTTTCTTGCGATTTTCTTATTAGAGATGGGGATGGTTACAGCCAAACGATTTTCGGCTTTTAGAAAATATGGATTGTATGTGTCGATATTTGCGATTATTGTTCCTGCAATCAATGGCTGCCTGGTTGCCTACATAAGCCAGTTCGTAACTCAGGATTCAGGAAATAGGTTTATTTTTGCAATACTTGCTTCAAGTGCATCCTACATTGCTGTGCCAGCCGCCATGCGCTTAGCGGCACCCAAAGCTGACCCCGGACTTTATATCCCTATGGCGTTAGGAGTTACTTTCCCCTTCAATATTACTGTTGGAATGCCATTGTATTTTATGATCATTAATATTTTATGAGGAAATAAATTTTTTAAAACCAGTCAAATCATCACTTATGACTATTGCGAAGGCAGGATGATTTGGTTAACTATGTTATTAATTCCCTTGCAAGAGGTTATTTTACAGTTGCATGTGTTACGACACATCATTTGGTGATGTCACAAATCTGCAATTTTACCCTGCCGCGTTTAATCAACCCATGAATTTTATATTTTTGGTTGATTCGGGCATTGAATACGATACGCTGAACTTTTTGCTCGGGGATATGCCTAAATGACTAATTAAATGCTGCTGTCATGATCTCGATTCAACAGATTAGAAAGTCTGTTACAATTTTAGTAATGAGTTTTTTTGTTGTAATTGGAAATTCGCAGAACCTGGTCACCAATCCCGGGTTTGAACAATATGCAACATGCCCGTATTATGTAAGCCAGGTTAGTTTTAGTTTGGGATGGATGCAGCCCACACACGGTACATCCGATTATTTTAATGCTTGCCTGGGTGTTCCATTTTCCGTGAGTGTTCCCGATAATCAGTTTGGAGTGCAACAGCCGTCCGGCGGGAATGGATATGCAGGGTTGTATGCTTTTTACAGTCCCGATACCTTTACCGTTGCTCCCGATAACGACCATGAATACATTACTTCTGAATTAATTCAACCGTTGCAGCCGGGTAAAACATATTATGCAGAATTTAAAGTCAGTCTGGCGGAAGCATCCAAATATGCAGTGCACGAATTAGGGATGCTGTTTTCGATGACGTTGCCCGTCAGAAATGATGAGTTTGCCATACAGTATACCCCACAGGTAACCAACATTCCATCAGCTCCTTTAAATAATAAATCAGGCTGGACAACTATATCAGGTTGTTTTGTTGCCGACTCTGCGTATGAATATATTACTATCGGAAATTTCAGAACAGGAATCAATACGATGTACACGCATGTAGGTTCACAAACATCGAACCTTCACTATTCGTATTATTATGTTGATGATGTTTCAGTTAAAGCAATGGCAAAACCTGTCATAAAAGCTGACTCAATAATTTGTGGTGTAAATACAATCAGTATTTTGAATTATGATAGCAGTCATCAGTATATCTGGACAACTGGCGCAACACAACAAACCATTGTTACTGCAACCAGCGGATATTATTTATGTTCGGTATTCAACGGCGAATGCTGGGTCAGTTCCGACAGCATTCACGTAACTGTTTCACAACCCATTGAATTTTCATTGGGTAACGACACCACCATTGATTTTTGCCTTGCTACCAATTACATTTTAAAAGCAGGTATAGCTGACTCATCCGGTTACAATTTTGAATGGTCGACCGGGGCCACCACCAGTGCTATTAGCATTACATCTTATGGAACCTATATGCTTACCGTTAGTGACAGCAGCGGTTGCAAGTCAATCCGCTCCGTGAAAATTTCAGATGCCTGTGAAGGTGATTTATTTGTCCCCAATGCGTTCACTCCAAACAATGATGGAAAAAATGATTCATTTACCTGTTATGGTATAAATATCGGTTTGAAAGATTTTTCCATTTACAACCGGTGGGGTGAACGGGTTTTTCAAACCAGTAATATGGCGGATGGGTGGGACGGGAAAGGCGCTCCTGCGGGATTGTATGTCTGGAAGGGTTGCTTTTTATAAATTGGACGCGAGGGGGACAACTCCGATAATCAGAACGGGGAGGGTGTTGCTGGTACGGTGAGAGGTTCGATTTTGAATTGTAAATTAACAGATAAAGATAACTTAAAACTGTTGAAATGCACTCATTGTCAACCTTTTAACAAATTAATGACAAGCCTTTGAATTTTTAAGTTATTGCATTATCTTTGCCCTCCCGTACAGAAATCCTAAAAAGATTATTTACGGTAGTTCTCTCAATTTTGACCCTACACGTGTTTTAGTCATGAATAAGCATTTGCGCATTCATGATGGCATGAGCCGGAAAAAGACCTTCTCACTGATAAGCAGCGAGAAGGTTTATTCCTCCTTAGCTCAGCTGGTTAGAGCACATGACTGTTAATCATGGGGTCCCTGGTTCGAGCCCAGGAGGGGGAGCATCTTAAAAAACGCCATCGGAAACGGTGGCGTTTTTTTTTCAGCTCATGTAATTCATTGATAATCTGAGTCAATAGAAGAAATGCTTCGTTAACTCTGCTTGTTCGATACGAGTTTTCATCAAAGACGAGTGTTGGGGATATATTTGACTTTTGTGGAAAATATTTGTGCGCATTTGGCTTTTTTTGGAAAATATTTGTGAATGCACGTCGTTTTGTGGAAAATATTTGTAATTTTACGAATAAATTATACTTATTGGTGGAAAAGACCATTCCTCTACATCTCCAAGAAATAATCTTTAGCTCCCCTGTTCCTCAGATTTCCCGGCAATTATCCCATCTGGAAAACGAAGGAAAAATAAGAAAGATTGCCCCGAGGATTTTCACTCCAATCTTTGATGAGCCTATCGAGACTATTATCAAAAGAAACTTATTTCAAATAATTGGTCAACTGTATCCAGGAGCTGTGTTAAGTCATCGTTCAGCATTCGAATTTACCCCTACTAAGGCTGGACATATTTTTATAACTTATCAATATACTAAGAAAATAGTTTTACCGGGAATCATTCTCAGACTGTTAGCCGGACCAGGGCCCATTGAAGGTGATAATCCTATCTCTGGCGAATTATTTGCTTCTCAAAAGGCAAGGGCGTTTTTAGAAAATCTACAGCAATTTAAATATTCAGGGGCAACTTCAAAATGCCTCCCACTTCCTGAATTAGAAGAAAAATTGGAGCAAATAATTCGAGTACACGGAGAAAATGAAATAAACAGCGTGAGAGACGAAGCGAGAGAAATAGCCGCTAAGTTGAATATGGAAAAGGAGTTTGAAAAGTTGAGTTTGATGATCAGCGCCCTACTTACAACACATACATCAAAATCACTCAATTCGCCATTGGCAAAGGCACGAGCCACTGGGACTCCATACGATCCGGGAAGGATCGCTATATTTGAAAAACTGTTCCATGAATTACGAAAACAAGAATTCAAAAAAAGACCAGATAAAAATTTATCGTTGCCATCCTTTAAGAATTTTGCGTTTTACGAAAGTTATTTTTCTAATTATATTGAAGGGACTATTTTTGGTGTAGAGGAGGCAAAGCAAATAATATCAACCAATAAACCAATGGATAATCGCAATGAAGATAGCCATGATGTATTGGGGACATATCAACTTGCTTCAAGCAAAACCGAAATGATAATAACTCCTGCAAATCCGGAACAACTATTAAATATATTGATGTATCGCCATAAAGTTCTATTAAATGCAAGGAAAGAGAAAAAACCAGGAAAATTCAAAGATAAAAACAACTTTGCCGGGAATACTGCTTTTGTTGATTTTACATTGGTAAAAGGGACTCTTATTAGAGGATTCGAATATTATCAAGGATTGGAGAATCCTTTTTCAAAAGCGGCATATATAATGTTTTTAATTAGTGAAGTGCACCCTTTTTTGGATGGTAATGGTAGGATCGCAAGAATAATGCTAAACGCAGAATTAGTGAAGGATGGGCAATCAAAAATAATTATTCCAACTGTTTATAGGGACGATTACATGGGGGCATTACGTAAATTAACGAAGCAAGAAGAACCGGGACCATATATTAAAATGCTCCAACGTGCACATGAATTTAGTGAAACTATTCATAGTGAAAATATGGACGAAATGCAGGACAAATTAACAAGAAGCAATGCTTTTTTAGAGCATACAGAGGGTCAATTACGGATTATAGAATAACAAAAAATTCAATTTATAGTAGGATCAATAGTTCTCATTCCTTCATCTAAACATTGCCATTTTGCAATTGATTAAAATGAATCAATTCATTGAATATTAATAAATCTCCCTTAATCCGGTTTGATACTTCTCGTTCTTCGGGAGCGTAATAATAATATCAGGTGATAATCAACAGAATAAAAAATTGGTGTTGATAAAGAATTAACATTTGACCGGACGAAAATCGCCTTCCTATAACAGGCCACTGAAAAGATAATACGATGTCAAATCAAATAATCAATTTTATAGTCTTTTGTGCACAAGGTATAGTGACCTTTGTTACTCTTGTAACAATTTATTTAATTTTTGTTTTGTTGGATTATCAGGGTGGTATTGATGGATTTATTGCAACAACATTTATTCAACCAATATTTGGAGGAATATTATCAGCGTTGACAATCGTGATTTGCCTGGTGATTGGCTTGCCAATTAGAATTCATAAAAAATTAAATAAATGGTGGTCGAACAATTATTACATATCAATTTTGGGCATAGTAAGTGGATTCACTTTAATATTGATTGCTTTCCTTCCAATATTTACGGAGCTAGAATTGACGAACGATAATGGGACAAATATTACCAAAGAAATACCAAATTTAACATTGGTGGTTTCAGGGTGGTTTATAATATGTTTCTTTATTCTTCATACTTTCCCAACAGAAAAAATCAAGGAAGTAGTTAAACGAACAGCTGAACAGATATTAAGTCCAGCATAAATAACGGCCAGTAACAGAAAATCATTTTAAAATGACTGTTAACAAAAAAACTTTCCTTCTGCTTTTAAAAATACTTATATTGGTATTTATTACTGGTATGGCAACAAATGCACATGGACAATGGAATTATTATTGCGGCTTCAATTGGCCAACGCCACCTCCTGGAACCAGCACCTCGTTTGTAGATGCTGAATTTAACAGCAAGGATTCGGGTATATTCATCTATAATATAAATTTTTCACCAAGCACAGGAACCTTTGGTAATATTCGTTTAACCAATAACGCAGGATTGAGTTGGATGCCAGTAGGTGCCATAGGCGGTGGTGTTTATTCTGTCATCTATTCCTCCTTATCATTTAATTAAATACAATAACGGTGTGAAATACGAACAATTTGCAACTTTTACAAATCATATTCCTTCTCGGCCTTTTTTTCCCGATACCGCTGTTGGTTTCATAATTGCCAAAGATGTTTCTGCACCCGGATACAAATTCAATAATATCCTGAAATCATCAGATGGCGGATTCAATTGGAGTACCGTTTTTACAGATACCAATTTAAATATCCGAAACACATATTTCACTGATACAATTAAGGGATTCGCCTGTGGAGATAGCGGAATAATAATAAAAACAATTGACGGTGGTAATAGCTGGCAGTATCTTAATAGTGGTATAACATCTCAATTAAATGTCATTTGCTTTAAGACTGATCAAATTGGCTTTGCCGCAGGTAATTCGGGTGTTATTATCCGGACAACTAATGGTGGTAACTCATGGAGCCTAGATCAAACAGGTACGTCAAATAATTTCGTTAAGATGTACGTGGTTAATGATTCCATAATGCTTGCTATGACTAAATCCTGGTCTTCTTTAAATCCAAGCGGGATGTATTCGATAAATTTGAATTCCATCACAGCAATTTGGGAATTAATGGACGATTCATTTGAATATATCTCAATATTTCCGAACCCCGCATCAGATCAAATTACAGTTAATATACACGGAATACCTGACAATTCGTCTTCTGATATTAGCATCTTAAACAATGCTATGAAAACCGTATATTCTGAAATTTCAAAAGAACATGATTTTAACAGATTGGTAGATATTCATCATTTATCTAATGGAATTTATCATATGTTAATTAGAACAGAGGAAAGATTATACCAGCGTAATTTTATCATAAGTCGCTGATGAAATCAGAAATAATAGATCTTATACGGAAATAATTAATCTATCATCGTTGAACTCCTTTCAACTTGCTTATCTGTTTCCTTAAACTGTGCGGAATGGTTTTACCTGTAATTTTTATACGTCGGAACACGCAGAATGCAGATCAAAGAGAACCGCATTCCGGAGATCTTTTCTGGTTTTATCTGTGAGTAGTATCAATGAAAAGGAGACGAACAACTTGTATCACCTCAACACCGACAACTTTCCAAACACCGACTTTTTATCCTGGTAAGGTAACCGGTATTCCATGCTGTAGGAATAAATTCCGGTAGGAGATATGGAATTTTCATGTTTTCCATCCCACGCCATCAAGGGATTTGCGGATGAAAATACTACCTGTCCAAAGCGGTTGTACACTTCTATATAAAATTCTTCCGGATCACAATCACCTTTCCATGTGAAATAGTCATTATGGCCATCGTTGTTTGGTGTGAAAGCATTAGGCAGGTAAAAATGACACGAGTCGGCACATTCAGTTAATTTCAATGTCTTTTCAACTTTCACTGTTCCGCAACTTAAGTTTGCTTCCAGCGTGACAATAATCTCGTTTGTTGTGTTGAAATTCACAATGGGATTCAATTCCTGCTGTCCGGGTAAACCGCTGCTGCCAAAATTCCACTGGGCACCAACTATTACAGAATCCGCGATCAGATGAAATGATACCGGATCCTCGATGCATCGGCCCGTGAAATCAAAATCGGCTAAACAAAGGCATTCAATATTTGAAACCGTAACATAGGCCATGTCTGAACATCCGTTTCCGTCAATAACGTTAATGGTATACGTGCCGGAATCATGCAATGCCGAAAACTGTGAAATGTTTTGACCGTTAAAAGTATAGCTTGTTGCATAACCGGTGGTAGCATATAAATTACTGAGATCAATTGTATTCCACTGGCATAATGTGTATGACTGGTCTGTTCCCAAATCAGGAGCAGGATTAACAGTAACTGTAGTGAACACAGTGTCGCTGCAGCCATTAACATCTGTGGCAATGAGCTGGTAGTTTCCTGAAACGGTAATATCCTGCGGATCGGTAACTACACTTCCATTAACAGTCCAGTTTGTTGTCAATCCTGTCAAAGAAAAAAGAGACGTCAGATCAACTGTGCCGCCGGAACAAAATTCCTGAACCAGGTCAGTTCCTAATGATGGCAATGCATTAAAAGTAACAGCCACTGTTGCAGTTGCCGTACATCCGGAACCGTTAGTTGCCGTTATCATATAATTTCCCGGTATGCTAACTGCGCCCGGTGTAGCTACAGTTGTACTATTTAAAGTCCAGTTATTTGTATTGCCTGCTGAATTGTTAAATGCCGTTAAATTAACAGGTGTTCCGCTGCATGAACTTACATTCTGGTCAGGTCCGAGAACCGGAAGTGGTAAAATGTTAATGTTTGCAACAGCTGTATCGGAACAACCGCCAATTGTTGCTATCAGTTGGTAATTACCCGGAGCGCTAACTGCGGAAGGAGTTGAAACTGTTGCACCATTGAGTGTCCATGAAGCAGCTGCGCCCATTGTATTAAATAATGTGGTAAGATTAATCGCATTTCCTGAACATGCCGATGACGCCTGGTTAGAGCCTAATGACGGAGTGGGTAATGTTGTAACTGTTACAAAAGCGGAATCAGCACAACTGCCATTTGCCGAAGCCACCAGCATATAGGTTCCGGCAGCAGCTACGGACCCGGGATTATTGACTGGTGAACCATTCAATGTCCATGAAGTAGTAAACCCGGTAGTTGTATACAAGGAAGGAAGGTTAACTGAAGAATACGTACAAATAGATTGGGTTTGATTGGCACCCAATGTGGGCGACTGTATAACCGATACTGTTGCGAACGCGGTATCACTGCAACCCGAAGCACCCGTAGCAATCAATTGGTATGTACCCGCAACAGTTATATTCGCTGCGTTACCAATGGGAGCGCCATTCAATGACCATGCTGTGGTAAATCCTGTTGATGTAAAAAGTGTGTTCAGATTGATAGTTGTTCCGGAACAAATTGAAGAGGATTGATTCGAACCTAATGATGGCGTAGGCAGCGTTGCAACAATTACCTGGGCAGTATCCGGACAACTTCCTGCCAAAGAAGCTATGAGCGTATATGTACCTGCTGCATTCACCGAAGCAGGATTGATCACAGGCGCTCCATTAATTGACCAGGATGAGGTGAAGCCCGTTGTGGAAAACAATGAAGTGAGATTTACAGAAGCATAGCTGCAAATTGACTGTACCTGGTTTGCGCCAAGTGAAGGTCCTGTAATCACAATTAGTGTAGCTTGTGCTGTGTCGCTGCAGCCAAATCCATTTGTAGCGATAAGCTGATACGTTCCGGGTGCGGATGCGTTGGCCGGATTGGCAACAGGGCTGCCATTTAAAGTCCACGAGTTTGTTAATCCTGTAGTGCTGAAAAGAACATTTAAATTTGTAGCAGTTCCCGAACATAACGACGCTGATTGGTTTACACCAAGAGAAGGTGTTGGAAGGGTTGAGACGATAACCAGGGCTGTGTCAGAACAACCGGATCCTGCAGATGCGATTAAAACATATGTGCCAGCAACGTTAATCGCTGAAGGGTTGGTAACAGGAGCTCCGTTCAAGGTCCATGAAGCGGTATAACCGGTTGTTGAATAATATCCGGAAATATCAAGCAGCGCATTTGAACAGAGCGACGCTGACTGATCGGCACCTAAGGCGGGGCCGGCAGTTACATTGAGCGTGACTTCTGCCGTATCGGCACAACCGGAAGGCGTGGTTACAATTAACGTGTATACACCACCGTTAGTAACTGCAGCGGGTGAAGAAACAACAGAACTATTAAAATACCAGGTTGCGGTGTTTGCGCCAGTGCTGTAAAGAGAAGTCAGATCCACGATATTGCCTGTGCATGCGCTAACAAACTGGTCGGGCCCAAGTGCCGGATTGGGTGTAATGGTCAACTGCACCATCGCAGTATCAACACATCCTCCTGCATCAGTAGTTACGAGGTAATAATTTCCGGAAGCAGAAACTGCTGAAGGATTTACAACAGGAATGCCATTCAGATACCAGTTCGCTGTGAGGCCTGTGGTTACATACAGGTTTGTCAGATCAAATGGTGTAGCCAGGCAATCGGATACATTCTGATCGGGTCCCAGCGAAAAGCTTCCACTATTAGTAAGTGTTACCAGAGCCGTATCATTACATTCAGTAGCGCTTGTTGCAATGATCTGGTAAACACCGGGAGTTACTGCTGCTGAAACATAGGGAACGGTGAGCGGGGTTCCGTTCAAACTCCAGTTCTGTATAATTCCCGCAAGCGGAAACAATGCTGGTAAGTCAACAGGTGTTCCGGAGCAAATGCTTATTGTTTGATCGGGGCCAAGGGAAATCTGAGAAGCCGAAAAGAGAAAAAATTGTGCATAATAGGAACATCCATTCCAATCAAATGCATAAATATCATAAACACCTGGAACTGAAACTGCATTCGGATTTGCTACCGTGCTCCCGCTGAACACAAAGTCATACATCAGGAATGGGTCGTTATAAAAAAGGGTCAGGTCAACCGTTTCGCCGGGACAAATGTATTCCTGGCCATTTGAGATCCAGTTCCAGCAAGGCGGAATGTTTGGGTTAAACGTGATGCCACCACTTCCGGCACCTGCTCCACCGTCAAACCATCCATCAACCCAGGGACCACCACCGCCGCCGCCGCCTCCTCCGCCGCCGCAGGCAGTGTCGATTATCGTAATTGTCCATGTGCCATCGGCGTTTTCCCAGTCAAAAACCGAGAAATTCCCTCCCTGAGGAACAAAGCTTCCTGTAAAAGGAGCTGAACCCGTAGTAATATTCGGACCACCGTAACCGAAACAGGTATTGGTGTAATTAGATCCGCCTGCTCCATTGTAAGCTGATAATAAAAGGTTGGTTCCCTGGGGAGAGGTAAGTGTTATGACAAGTGTTTGAGGGTGGTTGGAAGTAATGTTTATGCATAATTCCGAAATAGAATATCCCCATCCTGATCCAATAGGCTCAAGTGTTCCGATTCCATTCACCAGCATCGTGAAATAACTGGTATCACACATGGGAATAGGACCGCTGTTGAAATAGAAGCTTTGAGAATTGGCTATGTGGGGACGACCTGATAATAACAAAATTACCCAGACAAATAGAGGAAGCAGTTTTCTCATGGGATCAGGCTTTAGTGCAACTATGACATTTTCTGAAGTAAATCTATTCAAAAGTCACACATTCACCGCATCTTACATCAATTTATTGACTCACCTGACCTACTAAATTCATCATCTGACCAAAAAAGGCCTTACATCGCTAAATATGTAGGCCAGTATTCGGAACATGCCGGTTCAGTTAATACCTTTGTGATCTTAACACACATTCACCTTATCTTATCTGAAACTTCATGAGCCTGTTAGTTGTAGGAACCGTTGCATTTGATGCTATTGAAACGCCGTTTGGAAAAACGGATAAAATTATTGGAGGAGCCGCCACTTATGCATCCCTTGCCGCATCGTATTTTTATAATCATATCAATCTTGTTTCCGTGGTCGGAGATGACTTTCCGGAAGCCACTATTAAAGATCTCAACAGTCATGGAATCAACACCCGAGGGTTGCAGATCAAGCAAGGGGAAAAATCATTTTTCTGGGCGGGAAAATATCATAACGATATGAACACGCGTGATACGCTGGCAACTGAACTCAATGTGTTAATGACCTTTGATCCGATTATTCCGGAAGCCTACCAGGATTGCAGTTTCCTGATGCTTGGCAATCTTATGCCTGCTGTTCAGATCCAGGTGATGGAGCGTTTGCATAACCGCCCGAAGCTTATTGTTATGGACACCATGAATTTCTGGATGGAAACAGCAATGGATGATTTAATGAAGGCTATTGCTATGGTGGATGTGCTTACCATCAATGATGCTGAAGCACGTCAGCTGTCGGGAGAATATTCGCTGGTGAAAGCAGCTCAGAAAATACTTGATATGGGACCTAAATACCTGATCATTAAAAAAGGTGAGCATGGTGCCTTGCTCTTTAACAGGGAACAGGTATTTTTTGCACCTGCGCTGCCGCTCGAAGATGTCTTTGATCCTACCGGTGCCGGCGATACGTTTGCCGGAGGTTTCATCGGATTTCTTGCACGCACAAAAGATGTTTCGTTTGAAAATATGAAGCGTGGAATTATTTTTGGTTCGGCTATGGCTTCTTTCTGCGTCGAAAAATTCGGAACCGAACGTATCATTCATCTTGAACAGGAAGAAGTAGATGAACGCGTGCAGGAGTTTGTGGATTTGGTGCAGTTTGATATTACGCTTGTGTAATAAAAAGTCAGGGAAAAGTCAGGGAAAAGTCAGAAAAAAGGTCAGGAAAAGGTCATTGAGCCATTTTGTCTCGTAGCAGATAACAACAAAGCAAACGTAGTTACGAAGGTTAACGAAGAGATTTTATTTGCTGTCCTCCCAATAGGTCGTAGAGACGCATTGAGAGGGAAAAAGTCAGAAAAGGGGAAGGGAAAGGGTCAGGAAAAGGTCATTGAGCCATTTTGTCTCGTAGCAGATCACAACTAAGGAAACATAGTTACGAAGGTTAACGAAGAGATTTTAGTATTTCTGGTAAGTGTGTTGGGTTTGTTAATTTTTTTTGTTCATCAAATAAGTCGAGACGCATTGAATGCTTCTCCGCCGCGATGAGATAAAAAAATATTACAGATAAATGTACTCCTCTCCTTTGGAGAGGTCGGGTGAGGCTAAGTCGTAGAGACGCATTAAATGCGTCTGGGTGAGGCAAAGAGTACTTCGTCCTTCTATGTAACTATGTTTGCTTTGTTGTTTTTTTTAAACCTTACCGCCTCAAAAAGTTATCACATACGGCAGCGTGAATTTTGTGTAGGAGCTGTCTTTCATGAGCAGCTGTAGCTGGTAATTGTAGGTTCCTCCTGGTTGTGCGGTAATATCGACAAAGAATGTAATGTTTCCGGGTGACAACCTTCCTTTTTCCAATCCGTTGCGGTATAAGATTACGCGTTGAACAATGCTCGTATCAGGAATCAATGCAGAATTGATATGAAAATAACCACGCAGATTTGGAAGCGTTCCGTAGTTCCGCTTCATGCTGTCGATTGCCATGAGCTCAATTCCACTGGATATGTCATACGGGTTGAACAGCACGACATCTGCTAATTCATTTTCTTTTTTCTCACATGATGAAAAAGCAAATGCGAGCAAAGAACAAAAAAACACTATGCTGATTTTGTTTTTCATCGTCAAATTTTTATTACGGTGTTAATACGAGGTCCGCTTGCAAAACCGGTTAATTCATAATTTAATGAGATATCCGATAACAGCGGAGTTTCATTGAAAACAGGTTTAATAACCTTCCGGGAAACATAATATAAAACACCTGTAACGACTATTGCAGTGGGAACTACAATGGTTGCACTGCTGATCACACTATTAGTCCGTTTTATGGCAGAGTCATACTTGTCTTTATTTAAGTTATAGCTGTTTTGGTATTTTTCGATTTCGGCCGCATCCGTAAGCGTTTCGTAAATGGCTTTACTCTCGTTTGCTTTATCCAGATGTTTTTCTGCATTGGCATTCTGACGGAAATACTGTCCTGTGTAATATAATGCGATCCCAATAGTTGCCACGCCCGGCAAATAACGTGTCATGTTATAAACGTGTTTTTGTGTTTTGTAACGCTTGTATTCTTCTGTGTGCTGTAATTTCATGCGAAACAAGACGCCTTTTCCCTCACCAATTTTTAATGTGTCAACCACAAGCATTCTGCCGGGAGCCCATGCTTTTATCACATACGTTCCTGTATCAACAGGCTGATGAGCCCGCTTCTGAATCATAAGCGTTGTGTCGAGTCGTATAATGGCATCATCCGGCTTGACCGCAATCAATAAATACCCTTTACCGGTTTGCGCAATACTTTCGCAACACACCATGAAAAAAATTAAAAAAACAAAACCATACCGGAAGTATTTCATACAATAAACAACATTAGTTATTTGATAATTTATTTTGCAAAGAAATGATAATTATGATTACAGAATCATCCGGCACTAAACACTGATTATTATTTCGCCGCTTTAAGCAATTTGCCAACTTCCGCCCAGTTCACTACGTTCCAGAAAGCATTAATATAATCAGCCCGTTTGTTTTGATACTTCAGATAGTATGCATGTTCCCAAACATCCAATGCAAGAACCGGAGTACCTTTCAATTCGGAAACATCCATTAGCGGGTTATCCTGGTTGGGTGTTGAACCAATGCTCAGTTTGCCACCGGATGCTACAAGCCACGCCCATCCTGATCCGAATCTTCCTGTAGCTGCAGCATTGAATTTTTCTTTAAAAGATGCAAAATTTCCGAAGGAGCTGTTGATAGCATCAGCAACGGGCCCGGTAGGCTCACCACCACCGGAGGGTGTAAGCAGTTTCCAGAACATACTGTGATTATAATGACCGCCGCCATTGTTACGCACGGCAGGACTGTATTTTGATACATTCACAAGCAAAGCATCCAGGCCCCCCTGCTCAAGCTTGCCCTCCTTCACAGCCTTGTTCAGGTTGTCGACGTACGCTTTGTGATGTTTCCCGTGATGTATCTGCATAGTCTGCGTATCGATATGCGGTTCGAGAGCTTCCACCGCGTAAGGTAGTGGAGGCAGTGAATAAGAATCACCTTCCGGGAAAAGAACTCCATCTGCGAAAGCAGCATTACCTGCCACATGCAAAGCAGCTCCTGCCAGCGTAAAAAGTGCTGATTTTTTTATAAATGTTCTTCTACTGTTATCTTTTTTCATTTTATTTAAATTTATTAGTTAAACAATACCAATACTTCATTTTTCTCTACGGTCCTGCCTTTAACTGCAATCACTTTTTTTACAACCGCGTCGGCAGATGCTTTTAATATGTTTTCCATCTTCATTGCTTCGAGCACCACGAGTTTATCACCTTTTTTAACTTCCTGTCCGGCAGTAACGGCAACTTCAACCACAAGTCCCGGCATAGGTGCTTTCAGGTCTGCAGCTTTACCGGTTGCAGCCTTATCCATACCCAATGCCTTAAGCAATTCATCATAACGATCTTTGACTGCTATACGGTAGTTGTTATTATTTACACGGATATGAAATACTTTTTCAAGAGGGTCGTGCTTCAGCACTTCAGCATTGTAAGATCTGTTGTCGAGAAGAATATGAAAAACACCCTCGCGGATTTGAATAATGTCGGGGCTCATAGAAACCCCGTCCAGCATAATTACTCCGTCGGGTCCATTCTCAGAGGTAATGGTTTTATTATCGTTGATCGTGATTTTGTACATAGCAAAGCAAAAGTAACGAAAGGTAGGAATTGTTGCTCATATTATCAACATTGACAGCATCAACTGTTTGCAGTTAAAGTGATTGATTCTGTGGGAGCCATTTACTTTAATCCATCTCAAATGTTTCGTAAACGTTACCCTTTGATCATCTTGCTGTAACAACCACGAATTATTCTATAAATTTCAAGAATCCTGAAATTAAACCGCTGATGCTTAGTATCTTTGTGAAATACAATATTTTTTAATTATGACTAAAAAATCAAAAAGCGACGCACTAACAGGAACAGCGGCACTAAAAAGGGTGCTGCTGGCAGTTTTTCAAAATCACCCTACCCGGAACTTTAACCATAAACAGGTTGCTAAACTTATTCAACAGCACGACCCTGTGTTGTTTGCAAAACATTTTTTTATAGATGACCGTAATGCCAACCAGAAATTGCTACTGCAATTAATGTCGGAGTTAGTGGTATCAGGCGACCTGCTGCAAATTGATGCCGGACGCTTTAAAGCTGTTCCGGTTGAACAATATATTGAGGGTGTTATTGACATAACAGCATCCGGATCGGCGTATGTTATTAATGAAAACTTTGATGATGATATTTACATTTCGCAGCGTCATACCGGTACAGCAATGAATGGTGATACGGTACGGATTTTATTATCGGCAGCGAAAAGCGGTGGTCGCCAGGAAGGTAAAGTCGTTGAAGTAGTGAAGCGCGCGAAGAATGATATGGTGGGAACATTGCAGGTGATGGATAAATTTGCGTTTCTCGTTCCTGACAGCAGCAAATCCAATATCGATATTTTCATTCCGCTTTCAAAGCTCAATGGTGCACGCAATGGACAAAAAGTTGTTGCGCGTATTACTGAATGGTTGCCGGATACAAAAAACCCTACCGGCGAAATTATCGAAATTCTGGGTGAACCCGGAGACAATACTACCGAAATGAATGCCATTCTTGTGGAATATGGTTTTCCTTTGCGTTTTCCTGAAGCGGTGGAGCATGAAGCTAAAAATATTCCCTACGAAATTTCAACTGCAGAAATAAAATTGCGCCGTGATATGCGAGGTGTAACTACCTTCACAATAGATCCTGTTGATGCAAAAGATTTTGATGATGCACTATCGGTGCAAGCTGTTGATGAAACAACCTGGGAAATCGGAGTGCATATTGCGGATGTATCGCATTATTTAAAACCGGGTACCGAAATGGATGTGGAAGCAGCCGACAGGGCCACTTCAATATACCTGGTGGATCGCGTGATACCAATGTTGCCTGAAAAATTATCCAATCATGTTTGTTCGCTTCGCCCCAATGAAGACAAGTTATGTTATTCGGCTGTATTTAAAATTAACAGCGATGCCGAAGTGCTCGATGAATGGTATGGAAGAACTGTTATACATTCCAACAGGCGTTTTTCATACGAAGAAGCACAACAGGTAATAGAAACCGGTGAAGGTGATTTGAAAGAGGAAATTTTACTTCTCGACCGACTGGCAAAAACAATGCGTGGTGAGCGTTTTAAACAAGGCGCCATCACCTTTGAAAAAGTTGAAATAAAATTCCGGCTTGATGCAAAAGGGAATCCCCTGGGCGTTTACACAAAAGAAAATAAAGATTCCAATAAACTGATTGAGGAGTTTATGCTGCTGGCCAACCGTAAAGTTGCGGAATTTATTGGTAAGCACGCCGGGCATTATCCACAAAAAAAGAAATCAAAAGAAACCCCTGTTCCTCCGGTATTTGTTTACCGTATCCACGATTCACCGGTTCCTGAAAAGCTGGAAAAATTTTCAATGTTCGCAGGTAAATTTGGTTACCGGATTAATACCAAATCCGATAAGGAAATCGCCCACTCGCTCAACCAGCTGATGAAAGATGTAAAGGGAAAGAAAGAACAAAACGTATTGGAGCAACTTGCCATACGTACAATGGCGAAAGCAGTTTACACAACTGAAAATATCGGTCACTACGGACTTGCATTTGATTTTTATACTCATTTTACTTCACCCATTCGCCGGTATCCCGATGTGATGGTGCATCGTTTACTCGATCATTATATGAAAGGCGGCAAAACCGTTAATCAAAATGAATACGAACAAAATTGTCAGCATTCCACCGACATGGAAATTAAAGCCTCTGAAGCAGAGCGTGCATCGATTAAATATAAACAGGTGCAGTATCTTCAGGATAAAAAAAGCGAAGTTTTTAATGGAATAATTTCAGGAGTTACCGAATGGGGTTTTTATGTTGAAATCATCGAAAATAAATGTGAGGGGCTGGTTCGCTTACGCGATATTGGCAACGACTTTTATGAACTCGACGAAAAAAATTACTGTATCATCGGTCACCGCACGCGAAGGATATTTCGTTTAGGCGATGAGGTTATGGTGGTAGTAAAAAATACAGACCTCGTTAAAAAGCAAATTGACTTTTTACTGTATGGTGAAGAAACTTCGGCGACACCGCCTCCGCGACGCAACGAACGCCGCCAGGAGCAAAGCACCAATAAAAATAAGCAAAAAAGTACAAAGGATAAACGTCGAAGATAGCTACGTTTAAATCGCTACCTGGAACAGGAAGGAGTTAAATCAGCATTCTCAGAAAGATGTTATTTTTTGAAAACTTTAAACGTCCGGGTTTCATTTCCGGTAGTAACCTTCAGCAAATACGTTCCGGTAGCAATAGCCGTGTTTGAAAAGTTTAATGTGCAATGCACGCCTTCAGAAGGTACTTGTGTGTTTATGATTTCCCTTCCTGCAAGATTAAAAAGTGAAATCTTTACAGGGGATTTAACCGTTTCAGAAAAAATTACGGTTATCTGATCTGTAAATGGATTTGGAAATACATTACTGATTGCCGTTAAGGACTCAACGGATCTTTTTACCAAAATTACACCGCTATAATTGTAATCGCCATTAAAATCAACCTGCTTTAACCGGTAATAATAATTCCGTTCTTCAATTTTGTAATCCTTGTAATTGTATTCGCTGGTTGAAGATGTTGTTCCTTTACCTTTCACAGAAGTAATCAGTTGAAAGTTCACGCCATCGACAGAGCGCTCCACATCAAAATAATTGTTATTTACCTCTGAAAAGGTAGTCCAGTTTAATAAATTAAAATCGTTTTGTGCTTTACCAATAAAGTCGCCAAGTTCAACAGGCAGTGGAGTAGTTACAGGACCAATGATTTCAAAATCGTCGACGGCTACTCCGGCAGCATTTACTGAGCCGTCGGATTTAAACCGCAAACGAAATGCAACATTAATATTTCCTGCCAAGGATGAAACATCATACTGGCATAGGGTAAATGCGGATCTTGTTTGATTAAAATAAGGTTGATTCAGCGGGAAGGAAGTTGTTCCTGCGTTATTGGCAAAGTCATACCAGTTTGCTATTACGTTACCTAACGGTGTCCATGTGTCCCCTTTATCAAGTGAATATTCAACTCTTAAACCATCCCATCCTAACTCAAAAATATTTTTTCTGTAAAACTTCATTGTATATGTCCCGGGGGCGCTGAAATTGTAATTCGGGGTCCACAATCTCGAATCGGTATTTGAAGTGTAGGTGTTAGCTGATAATCCACTTACCCATGCATTCGATCCGCTGAACGTTCCGTTCTTTCCTCCAATGGCCGATAGCCCTCGTTCAAACGGTGTTCCGGCAACGGTTTCAGCTCCAAAATCAAGCGGATTCACATCAAAGTTTCCTCCCGCTGCAGGATTATAGGGAATGCCTTCGTTAGGTAACACCTGTATGTATGCGGTTTTCACCCGCTGTAACGAAGCGCTTCCGTTAATCTGAAGTGTAACTGTATATAATCCGGGTGCTGCATAACTTTTTACAGGGTTCTTTACGGATGCAGAAGTAGCGTCGCCAAAATTCCATGACCAGGCAGTTGATTTATACGATGCATCAGTAAATGAAATCGGTTTACCCGTATACGTTATACGGCGGTCGGAAACAAAATCAGGATAGGGATCGGTGAATACATCCGTTGAAAAAAGCCCCCTGCCATGAGTAGCTGCGATTACCAGTTTATCGGATGTTCGTATTTGAAGCATGTCGGTTCTCACATTGGCCAGACCGTTAGAGGATGGCCCCCACACGGTGGCCGCACCGTTTAATAAATCCGTTGACCACACTCCAACTTCCGTAGCGAGAATTGCCTGGGTTGAAACTGTAGGATTAAATAATGCCCAGCGAACCGGCATATCAGGAAGATTTCCTTCCACCGATGTCCACGATGTTCCGCCATTTGTAGTTTCCCATACACTAGTCAAACCATAATTGGAATATGTAACCAGCAAATGATTGTCATTTCCGTTTTGCACGGCGATGCAGGAAACCGTTCCGGAAGGCATACCTGCTCCTGTAATGTTGGTGGCTGTGGGAGTTGTTGTATGTGCATTATCAACACGTACTACACGTCCGTTATTAATTCCAAAGAAAACCCTGTTGGAGGTGTTTGGTGATACACTGATATGTGTTACACGGCCACCGTTAAAAGCTGCAACAGCAACAGTGGTAAATGCATTGCTTGCAGGAGCATTTAATATAACAAAATAATCGCCTCCCGCTTTACTTGCATACAGGTTATTATTTATATCATCGTAATCGGTAGGGTTTACAAAATAACCGGTGTTGCTGTTAGTCATTCCGCCAAACGTTGCACCGGTATTTGTAGAGCGGTAAAAATTATTATAAACATAAGATGTAAACTGGTATTGCGGCTGGTTCTGATCAATATGATTAAAACATCCGTCACCACCTGTCACTTCTACCGTTGAATTAATTCCTAATGAATTATATTGCTGTGAACCGTTATCCTGGGCACCCGCTAAAAACTGCGACGAGTATGCAGTAGGATTCATCGCACATGCATAAAACTGTGTGACATTATAGTTTTCGCTTTTGGTTATAATTGAAGGAATTGTGGCGGTACCGTTTTCAGTCCTGTAAATTCCACCATCGTTTCCAAAATAAATAACAGATGAATTTCCCGGTTCAAAAAGAATGGCGTGCTGATCAGCGTGCACTTCCTGGAATCCATAACCTCCATACCAATGTGATATTTGTTGCCAGTTAGTCCCACCATTGGTTGATTTAAATAAATCAACACCACCAACATAAACCGTATTGGCATTATTAGGATCAACAGCAGCTGTAAGATCGTACCAGGCCTGTCCGCGTGTAAAATCATTACCGATGCCGGGATCAGCATCAACAGGGTTGGTGCGCTGTGTCCAGTTATTTCCTCCATCGGTTGATTGAAGAATACGGTAAACACCATTGGTAGCAGTACTTTGTGATACTGCGTATAGGGTAGCTGCGTTAGATGGAGCGCATGCCAGCTCTATCCTGTTAAAGCCCGTTGTTGGAAAACCATTGGTTCCGGTATTTAATTTAGTCCAGCTTCCTGCTGCACCTGTTGCGGATTTATAAACACCATCGGTGGTAAATATTCCAATGGCTGTATAAATACTGTTATCAGCGCCGATTTCAACATCTGCAATTCGGTTATCTGTTGCACCCACTCCCGCTCCAAGTACTTTGGTCCAATTTATACCTGCATCAACAGAACGGAAAAGACCACTTCGGGTGCCCGCATACACATGACCGGTAACCGGATGGACAACCATTTTTTGTATGTACTGAAAATTTGCATTGGCAACAGTGGCTGCGAGTTGTGTCCAGGTTACACCACCATCACTGGTTTTCCAAATACCATCTCCCCGGATTGCGTCAGCATTAAAAAATCCTTCCCCGGTTCCGAAATACATTACAAGTGGACTCGATGGGTTAAACGCCATTGTGGTAATGGCAATATTATTAAACATATCGTTTACCGGTGTCCATGCCGGGGCCGGTAAGGTGATGTCGGTAGTTTTCCATAATCCGCCGCCTACCCCTGCCGACCATACCGTTTTCCGGGAAGCGTCATTAGGATCGATCATAATAGCACGGGTACGGCCTCCCACATTTTTGGGTCCCCGTTCCTGCCAGATCATTCCCGGTATGGCACCCGCAACCCGGTTAGAGGCGCTTTGCACGCGAAGCGATTCTGCGTAAAGCATTGCAACTTTCAGCCGTTCCCGGGGGACAGTATTTGTTGCAGGATCTTTCGTGAATTCAACTTCCTGTAAAATGGCAAGATCAATTCGATCCTTTAAGGGAATCCGGCCTTTTTTAGCCTTGGAAATTTTATCGGGGTGCGAGACGGGAATTTGGGATGATCCGGGGCTATTCCACCCAAAAAAAGCCATGAATAAAATCAGGGTGGCGGAAACCATAAATAAGAGAAGCGTAAATCGCATTATGAATACCCTGTTATTTACCTAAAACATTATTAATCAATACAAAGTTAGTGATTTTGTATGTTTTTATGCAAGAAAGTACTAAATACTTGATTTTAAAAATATTGGACATTTTCATAAGGAAGGTTTCTGCATCGTTACATAAACAAAAAATCCCGCCACTGGGTGGCGGGAAGGGGGGGGCGTCCTGAGATTTCCTGTTTAGAATTTTAAAACTTTAAATTCCGTACGTCTGTTTTCCTGGTGTTCCGATTCAGAACATTTCACACCATTTGCACAACGATTAATGAGTACGCTTTCACCATAACCCTTTCCGGTTATTCGTTCTTTTGCGATTCCTCCTTTTTCAACAATATACTTAGCGGCAGACTTTGCGCGCTTGTCGGAAAGATCCATATTATACGTATCACTTGCACGGCAATCGGTGTGTGAACTTAATTCAATTACTATGGTAGGGTTGTCTTTTAACACCTGTACAAGTTTATCAAGTTCTTTGGCAGCATCGGAACGAATGTTCCATTTAGCCAGGTCATAATAAATATTGTCGAGACGAATTGCTTTGTTGAGAATAAGTTTCTCAAGAGGCAGATCTTTCTTTATCATGCCGTCTTTTTTTCCTTTAGTTGAAACTGCTTCCACTTTTGCAAAAAATCCTTCTTTCGATCCTTTAACTTTATAGTTCATTTCAGGTACCAGTTCGAAGTAATAATATCCATCAGCTTTGGTTGTCACCGACGAAATTTCTTTTCCATCACTTCCCACCAGTGAAACAGTAGCTCCATCAAGAGGCTGACCTGTTTCTTTATCCGACACAATACCTTCCACACCGATCGACATTTTAAATAACTGGAAGTCTACGATCAGGCGTGTGTTGGTAATATTAAATGTGGAAACGGATTTGCTTTCTGTTGAGTACTGTAGTTTTTGTGCAACTATTGTATAGTCTTTATTGAATTCCAGTTTGAATTCATACGTACCATCTGCCTTGGTTATAATTTTTTCAAGCTCTTTTCCTTCGCGGTCTTTCAAAACTACTTCTGCCATTTCAATCGGCTGTCCGTTTCGTTTGTCAGTAACCGTTCCGGTAACAATGATATCTTTAAATAACTGTACGAAATAAATATCATCATCTCCTTTACCGCCATTGCGGTTAGAAGATAAATATCCTTTTTCACCTGCAGTATCCAATACCAGTCCGAAATCATCGCGATGCGTATTCATCGGGTAACCCATATTTACAGGTGCCGAAAAGGTGCTGTCGATAAAGGACGATGAAAACACATCCAGTCCTCCCATACCAACAAGACCATCGGATGAAAAATATAACATGGAATCAACATTCATGCAGGGAAATAATTCATTTCCTTTGGTGTTGATTTTATTTCCTAAATTAACGGGTGATCCCCATTTGTTATCTTTTTTATGCACTACATAAATATCCATTCCGCCATAACCACCGGGCATATCGGAAGAGAAAAACATTTTATTTCCATCACGGGTTACCCATGCATGCGCAGAATTGTATTTTTTGTTAACAAAGGGAAGATCCTCAGGTGCTGACCAGTTGCCTTCAACAAATTTTGTTTCAACAATTTTAAGTTTAACAACCTTATCTGATTTGTTTGAAACTTCGCTATTGTTACGGGTGAGATACATGACCTCGCCTGTTGAATTAAAAGACGCAGGTCCATCATTAAATTTACTCTCGGTTTGTTTTGCGAACAATTCCGGTGCGCGAAGATTGGCATCGGTTCCGGCTGCATAATAAAGTGTCAGGAACGGATTACCGGTCCATGAGTGCGTACGGTCTTTGTTTCCTGATTCACGCGATGATGTAAATACAATTCCATCCTTATATAAAACCGGACTAAAGTCAGCTTTATCGCTATTTATTTCAACTTTAGTAATTAGTGTTTTTGCACTGTCCTTAACAAACTCATCGATCTTAGAAATCGCTGCCAGGAAATTTGTTGCACGTTCATCTGTGGTTGCAATTGCACCATATTGTTCAAGATATTCTTTAGCCTGCTCATACTTTTGATTGTACATCAGCGACTGTGCATAATGCAGCTTATCAATTGGACGTGCATCGGGCAATTCCACAACACGTGAATAATATAATTCTGATTTTTCAGTATTGTTTGTGAGCCGGTAACAATCTGCAATGTTTCTTAAAGCATTTGAATTGTCAGGTTCTTTAAGCAGTACTTTCTGATACTCTTCAATAGCATCATGGTAGGCGAGTGCCTGGTACAGCTTGTCGGCCTTAACTTCCGGTCCGTTATTTTGACCAAAAGCAGGGTTTGATAACACAAGTGCTATCAACACCAGCACGGGAAAAAATCGTTTCATAGTAACTTAATTTATTAGATAGTCAAGAATATGATACTGTTTTTCAATCTCTTATAACAACCACGTTGTTTTAGGATTTTTCAACAGGTTTTTAACTGAAAAGCGGGTTAAAAGGTTACAGGTTAAAAATTTGGAGCCCAAATCACCCTTTCGGGGATGGAAAAATGTGTGGAAAGTTTACTTTATGGTTTCACCATCAAACTTTATTTCTTCACCGGCAAGGTAGGTAGTTGACAGAATCAGTTCACCGGTAATATCATAGGATCGCCATTCCCCATCCGGCAAACCGTATTTATAATTCCTGATTTCCTTTAATTTGCCGTTATCATAATAATAGCGGTGTTCTCCATTTTCAGCACCTTCAAAGTACGAACCTTCAAATGCGGTCTTACCGTTCGCAAACTTACCTTTCCAATCACCGGTCTGCAGTCCATCCACATAATTACCCGTTGCTGTATACGCTTCACTGATAAACTTCCAGGGTCCGTCACGACGACCTTCAATATAATTTCCTTCCGCAACTATTTCATCGCTTTCGCTGAATTCCTTCATAAAACCTTCTTCCATGCCTTTATTATAAAGTTCTTCCCGTAACAACTTTCCGGAAGCATAATACCACTTCCATTCCCCGTCGGGTTTATTGGCGGTATAATTTCCGGTTTGCTCAAGTTTACCATTTTCATAATAAAATTTCCATACACCTTCTCGCTTACCATCCTTAAAATTACCTTCTGACTTTACTGTTCCGTCAGGATAGAAAAACTTCCAGGGACCCTGGTATAACATGCTCTCATCTACCAGCCCTTCGCCAACTACCTGGCTGTTCCTGAAAATTTTAGAAGAAGTGATCGCACCTTTTAAATCGTATTCACGGTATACTCCCTGTTTTTGGCCATCAATAACATTAACAGATGATTTCACCCTGCCATTATTATGATAATCACGGTCGATTTCCAACTTTACATCTGCCAGTTTATCAATTAAAAGTTCTCCCTCCTTATACATCTCTATTTTTTTTACGGAACCATCAGTGGCATAATATTTAAACGGCCCATCCAGTTTATCATCTTTATAAGTGGCTTCGGTTTTTATTTTATTATCAGGATAAAATTCTTTCCATGTTCCCTGTTTAAAATTAAATTTATCAACTCGGTTTATTTTTTCTTCTTTGGTAACATACCCATTTTTATACGTTGTTAATGCGATGACACGGTCATCATCAGCGAAAGCGCGACCCGAACCATTTTCAACACCCTGGTCAAAAGGAATTTCTTTTATCAATTTTCCCTCTTCATTGTAATAAAATGCCATACCTTGTTTCACACCATTATTTATGGTTTCATTAGATCGCATTTTGCCATTCATGAAATATTCTTTCTGACTGCCATTCTTAATTCCTTCAGAATAATTATACTCAGCTGATAAGGTTCCATCTTCGTTATAAAATTTCCAAATTCCTTCAAGCTTCCCGTTAACACGATTTCCTTCCGACTTTAATTTTCCGTTTTCAAAATAAGCTTTCCAGATACCATCGGGTTTTCCTTTTACAAGATTTCCTTCACTGCTGACAGCTCCACCGGGATAATAAAAAATATTAAAACCATCAGGATTTGTATCTGCAGGTTTTTGCGCAATGGTGTGCAAAAACATAGCGAAAAAAGAAAACAGCAGTATTAAAAATTTAACTTTCATATTCCAAGTTTTGCTGAAATATCCAGCATTCGTTTTAAAGGTAAGAGGGCTCTTTCAGCGAGATGTTCCGGGATTATTACTTCAGGAACTTCATATTTCATACAGAGATATAATTTCTCCAGTGTATTTAATTTCATATGCGGACAATCGTTACACGCACAGGAATTTTCGGGAGGAGCAGGAATAAAAGTTTTACCCGGTGATTGTAATTGCATCTGATGTATAATTCCTGATTCCGTAACCACGATAAAAGTATCGGCTGCATCAGTGGCTGTAAAATTAAGGAGTGCCGTTGTGCTGCCAATAAAATCGGATTGCTGCAGCACATGATCTTCACATTCGGGATGAGCAATTACTTTAGCGGTTGGATGCTGGAATTTCAGTTTCTGAATTTTCTCCAGTGAAAATATTTCATGCACCATACACGCACCATCCCACAATAACATTTTCCTTCCCGTTTTTTTCTCAATATAGGCTCCCAGGTTTTTATCAGGAGCAAAAATAATTCCTCGGTCAGCAGGAACTGATTCTACAATTTTAACCGCGTTCGATGAGGTGCAAATAATATCACTGAGTGCTTTAATTTCCGCCGTACAGTTGATATAGGAAATCACCACATGATCGGGATGTTGTTCCCGGAAGGCCTTAAACGCTGCCGGGGGACAGGAATCGGCCAGCGAACAGCCGGCACGTAAGTCGGGAAGAACTACTTTTTTATGCGGGTTCAGTAATTTGGCCGTTTCAGCCATGAAATGAACTCCGGCAAAAACAATCATCGAAGCCTCAGTCTGCTCAGCCTGTCGTGCAAGTCCCAGGCTATCCCCCCGGTAATCGGCAATGTCCTGAATATCGGCATTTTGGTAGTAGTGAGCGAGGATGACAGCATTTTTTTCTTTCTTCAGTTTTTCGATTTCCGCAAACAGATCCAGACCCGGATCGATTGAACGATGCAAATATCCGTTTTCTAAAACTTCTTCCACAATCCCCTTTTCCATTTATATATTATTATTCTTTTTTATATTATTAAAACTATGATGTAAATGGTGTGTTCATAAGGTGTATAAAATTAAACGCTTTTTCTTGTCTGCTGTGGTTATAAGATGTTATGAACATAATTTTAACCATCTTTATTTATAAAGTCATTGACTGTAAGTATCTTTTCTACTTATAAACAAGTTGCCTTAAAAACAGTTTGTTAATTACTTTCCTTAAAATCACTGTTCATTTTGTGTGTTACCCTGTTGATAGAATTACCATTACTTTTTTTGTTTTAACCTAACAGGTGAACGTTATATTTTTAAGCACAGGTGTTAAATCATTTGTCAAGGTAAAGTTTCAAGAAGTTATTGTCATCAAATATAGTTACTAACCAAAACCATGTTGAAAACTTGTCTTTCTAACTACCTGGCCTCCAGTTATTACAAATGTTATGCAAAGGTAATTGTTAATAATGCAGAAATGGTGTTAATTAAGTATTTTTACTGTAAAATTGCCGTCTAACCCTACACTGATCAATTCTTTAACAAAATAATACCAAAATGATATTCAAAACCATTGCCATAGGAGCCGACCATGCCGGCTTCGAAACCAAGGAAAAAATCAGAAATTTTCTGGAAACCGACTTTCCGGACATTAAAGTTACGGATGAGGGAACTTACAGTTCTGAATCGGCCGACTATCCGGATTTCGCCCACCGTGTGGGTGAACAAGTTAGCCGGAAATCCGTGGATGGAGGGATTGTAATTTGTGGAAGCGGAAACGGGGTTTGTATAACTGTGAATAAACATAAAGGAGTACGGGGTGCATTGAGCTGGAATAGCGAAATTGCCGCACTGGCCAGGCAGCATAATAACGCTAACGTTTTGTGCATACCAGCAAGGTTCATTTCCGACGAAGTGGGGATTGAAATGACGAAAGTATTTTTAACAACGGTGTTTGAAGGAGGCCGCCATGCAAAAAGAGCCGATAAAATAGAATTGTAATTATATAAAAAGATACTACTTTAAATTCACACCATTCATCGGTTTATGAAAATCAACAATTATGTAATTGCTTTCACACTTGCTTTTTTAGTTGGTTCTGCAATTAAAGCGCAGGACACCACTGCTTTCCGGTACGCATCGGGAATAACAGGAACTGCTCTTAAAAATCATCTGAGTGTACTTGCATCCGATTCACTCGAAGGCAGGGAAACCGCTGAACCGGGAATGGTCAAAGCTGCGAATTATGTGGCTTCGCAATTTTCAGCAATGGGACTTACACCGGTTAATACCAATTATTTTCAAACAGTACCCCTGGTTAATTATGTTAATGCGAAAGCACTTTTTAAAATGACAGGAAATGAATTGGTACCCGGCACTGATTATTTTATATCCGATGCACCTGCACTATCTACTCTCAAAAAAAGTGAATTTATATTTGCCGGGTATGGCATTGTTGATTCTTTATCAGGATGGAATGACTACCAGAATTTAGACGTATCAGGCAAGATTGTTGTGATTCTGGATGGTGAGCCGGTGGATAAAAGCGGAAACTCCCTAATTACAAACACTAAGGAAAAAAGCAAATGGTACCAGGATCGGAATAGGAAGATACAGTTGTTGAAAGTTAAAAAACCCGAAGCGGTAATTTTTATAAGTTCGGAGTATAAAAAATATTATGAGCGCTATCAGCGACGATTGGAACACGGTCGCCTGGGACTTGATACCATTATTAATACTGCTGCGATTCCGGTACTTTTTGTTTCGCGTGAAACCGCTGATCGTATCATTTCAAAAACATTGTCATTAACGACTTTTGAAAAACAAATTGCCAAAAAGAAAAAACCTGTACCAGTTGTTATTAACGCACCGGTAGAAATTCAAATTGCTCTTGATAAAATCTCTTGTACAAATGTTATGGGCTATGTGGAAGGTAACTCGTTAAAGGATGAAGTGATTATTATTTCTGCCCACCTCGATCACCTGGGTAAAAGGGGAGACAAAATTTATTATGGCGCAGATGATGATGGAACAGGATGTTCATCAATACTGGAAATGTCAGCCGCATTTGCGAAGGCAAAAAGGGATGGCGAGGGGCCTGAACGAAGTATTTTGTTTGTCACATTTACCGCCGAAGAAAAGGGATTGCTTGGATCAGAATACTATACACTGAACCCCGTGTTTCCTCTTGACAAAACCGTTGCAAACCTCAATATCGATATGATTGGCCGGGTTGATACGGTTGCCAGGGCTTCTGAAAAATATACGTACCTGATTGGATCCGACAAACTAAGCAAGCAGCTTCATACCATAAATGAATCTGTGAACGGATCATGCTGTAAGCTCCAGCTCGATTATAAATATAATGATCCCTCCGATAATTTAAGATTGTATTATCGTTCCGATCATTACAACTTTGCTAAGAATAATATTCCGGTAATATTCTATTTCACCGGATTGCATGAAGACTATCATAAGCCAACAGATACAATTGATAAAATTGATTTTGATAAAACTGCAGCTATTGCACGTTTGGTTTTTAACACCGCATGGGAATTAGCTAACCGAAAAGATCGTATTGTTGTTGATGTTGTAAATGAGTTTAAATAAATTGAAGGTAAAATGTAATCTAATGCCGCTACCATGAAAAAAATGTTTGTAATAGTACTGTTCGCATTTTTTTCAGGACCTGTTGCAGGTCAGAATCTTGTAGTCAATCCCGGTCTTGACGGATTTATTACTTGTCCCGGATTCGGACAATTCAGCAGCGCCTACATTATATCGTGGGATAAGCCTACCATTGCCAGCTCCGACTATTACCATTATAACTGTGCAGGTATTCAGCCGGTATTGCAGGCTCCTCATTCGGGCGAAGGGTATGCCGGAATTATTTGTTATAATTTTGGAACCGAATACCGTGAATATATTACCGGAACTTTTTCGACACCACTCACCGCCGGCGTTTTATATGATGTTGAATTCTGGGTTAGTCTGCATGATGGATATATACAGGCAATTGAAGAAATTGGTGCATATATTAGTGTGACAGCTCCGGGCCCATTTTCGAACGTATTGCATATTAATGTAACACCTCAAATTCAGAATATAAGCGGTGCGTTGAATGATACTGCCAACTGGAAACGTGTTAATGGCCAATTCACCGCTACAGGAGGGGAACAATTCATTACCATAGGTAATTTTAATGATGATGCCGGAACCACGATTACACAACCCGGTTCGTCAGGTTCATTTGGTGCTTATTATTTTGTGGATGATGTTAGTGTGAAAATAGTTAATACAGTTTCAATTGATAATTTTAATAATGCCGGAATAACAATTTTTTCTCCGGCAAAAAATCAACTTCAAATACAATTGCCGGACAATTATAGTGAGTTTCCTGTTGTGCTAGAAGTGTATGATGCAGCTTCCCGGCTTTTAATTGAATCAAACCTGGTTTCAAATAATACTTTAATCAATCTTCCCGATTTTGAATCGCAACTGCTGTTGGTTGTTATATCAGGAGAACCGTTTTGCTATCGCAGGAAAGTTATGATGAGCAGATAGCTATTGGCAGGGATTAAATTGCCTGCAACGATTCATTTAATTGGAGCGTCTGTTTTATATTGCATTTGTATCAATTAACCTCACTTATACACAACTAACATGTTATTTAAAAAATACTGGTTTCTGTGCGCTTTGTTTGCCGTTATTATTCAGTCTTGTAAAAAAGATGATGATAAGGCACAGATCGTATTTCCTTCGACAACTACAAGCGTAACAGTAGGGGGCAGAGTATTAAATGAGGGGAATCTTCCACTTCCATATGCAATGGTTACTGCAGGAGGTGTTTCGTCCATTTCGGATTCACTTGGTTATTATGCTTTGTATAATGCCATCGTTCCTGTTACAAGAGGGGTTATTGAAATCAATCGTTCAGGATATGCAATTAACTATATTGGTTTTACACCGAAGAATGGTGTTCAATATATAAATGTTGTCTTGCAGGCACTTTCCATCGGATCGTTTATGAACACATCCGGCGGCACTATTAATCTGAATACTGGCGGAACAATGGTTTTTCCTCCCAATGCTGTTGTCACTGAAGATGGTCAGCTTTATACCGGATCTGTTCAGGTAAAGTATGATATTGCTGACACCGATGATTCTTTGTACAGGTACAAACTTCCGGGATACGACCGTCTCGCACTTAACAGTCAAAACAAGCAAATGCAGTTTCGCTCCTTATCATTTGCCTATGTAAAGCTGATGTCGGGAACTACGGCATTAAAGCTTGATTCAGGTGTAACAGTTACATTCAAGCTTCCAATTCCTGCATCACAAATTGCGTCAGCTCCTGCAATCACTTCACTTTGTTCATTTAATGAAACCACTGCAGTGTGGCGGGAAGATGGAGTGGCAATACGAAATGGTAATTTTTACGATGTAACAGTTTCTCATTTCAGCTTCTGGGGATGTGGTTCATTGCACACGCCGGCATACCTTAAAGGCAGGGTGCTTGATTGTAATAATAACCCTTTGCCTAACATAAATGTAACATTTGATTACGACAATTATGAATTTACCGATAACAATGGATATTTTTATAAGCGTGTACCATCAAACACTTCATTCGATGTAATTGCTGCAGGTTATGGTGTGTTTTCTTCTCCAATTCCTGTGAGTGGTATTGCAGCCGGCCAATTATATGATGTTGGCAATATTGTTTTGCAATGTCCTGCTTATCTCTCAGGGTATTTGCAAAATTGTTCCGGTTCCGGTACGCCCGGTTGGATTCAGGCATCATATGGAAGTCAATATGGAGGCACTGCGATGTATAGCACCACCGGAGTGTTTAATTTGCCGGTGGCACCAAACATTCCAATTATGCTAAGTTATATAACTGCAAATAAATTAAATTATGGTTCGGTAATAAGTCCGGCCCAGGGTGCTACTACAAGCCTGGGTGTTATTCCAATGTGTTATGTGGCTGACACCGCAAACATGGTCACGGTAAATGGGGGTGGATTTACAAATGAAGTTTTTTATATTGATGCAGTTCAAACATACGGACAAAATGCATTTGCTCAATACAGGAACCAGGCGCTAAAAACATACTTCAAAATTTATGGCACTACATTGCAGGGAAGAAATATTCAATTTACTGGTTATATTAATGGTTCAGGAAATGGCAGCTACGCATGTGATCCTGCTCTTACCAACCAGCTGAAAATTTTTATGTATTATCCGGTTACGTCTGAAATTAATTCCTATTCAACAGAATTTGCCGGCTCACAAGTTTCGCTTAATGTCATCTCTTATGGTGATGAGTTGAATTATTTCAAAGCTTATTTTAACGGGACAATTGTTAGCAATCCTGCAGGTGGAAATACACCCGTTACTGTAACTGGTAAAATGCGAATGCAGCGTGCACCTAATTATAATAATATGGGCAACAATAAGATTACTGCAAATAATGATGGGTTTGTTAACCAGCAAATAAATTTCGACTGGTGTTCATCGCTTAATTATTCGCTTGGTTATGTTGCATCCAATTACCAGTCGGCAAGCAACGCGACCACCATGAAATTATATGGTTGCGCGAATTCTGCGGGTTATCATGGAACACTTTCTTTCAAAGGTAATAGTCCGGGAACATACACAGCACCAAATGATTTTTATACTACAGGATTTTCAATACGACCACAGGTAAATATGGCTACAACAAAAACATATAACGAAATTGTTTCAGGTACACTTACTGTAAATTCTTATGCACCTGCCGGTGGATTTATCACAGGTACATTTTCAGGTGTATTTAAAAGAACAGATCCTGTTTCGGGAACACCGTATACAGTATCAGTTACAAATGCTACCTTCAACACATGGCATTACCCCGATAATTAACTCTCATAAAAATCAGAAAGGGATCCCAAATAATTTTCATCCACCCCTCAACAATATTATCGCATTCATCATCAGGAATATTTGTATGCCGGAGTTCTACAGAAGTTCCCTGCTTATGCGGATGCAATTTATATTATCGATCTGGAAAGCGAAAGTGGAATACAATTCAGGAAAAATCTTTTTATCCGGCAACCATTGCTATTCGTCATAACCGGATTGTTGTGGAACTCCTGAGAGATTCAATAAACCCATAAATTTTAACTTACACTCATCACCTTATTTTTTATGAAACAGGCACCGCATTTATTAAAAATTTCCGGAATAGATTTTAGGATTCACTGGACATTTATATTAATCATCATTTATATTATTTACACGAATATGCAGGCAGGCCTGGATACAACACAGATTGTATGGTCGGTACTATTCGTGCTTAGTTTGTTCCTGTGTGTAACCCTGCATGAGCTCGGCCATGCGCTGGCAGCAAAACGGTACGGTATAAAAACAAAGGACATAACTTTATATCCAATCGGAGGTGTGGCACGTTTGGAAAAGATGCCTGAAAAACCGCAACAGGAGCTGGTAGTAGCCCTGGCAGGGCCGCTGGTGAATGTTATTATAGCAGCACTACTGATTCCGTTCCTGCTCGATTCGAATATTTTTTCCGGTGAGCAGGGGGATGAAAATGTCCTTATAATTGGCCCAGGTAATTTTTTGCCCATGCTTGCAACAATGAACTTATGGCTGGCACTTTTTAATCTTATCCCTGCTTTTCCTATGGACGGAGGAAGAGTATTCCGCGCCTTGCTCTCTATGAAAACCGGCCGGCTTAAAGCTACCAAAGCTGCAGCGAACCTGGGAAAAATTTTAGCGGTAGGTTTTATTATCGCAGGTTTTTATTTGAATCCTTTCCTAATATTCATTGGTCTTTTTATCATTCTTGGTGCGCAGGCAGAAACGGAAATGGTAAAAACACAATATTGGATTTCTGATCTTACTGCACGGGATGCCTTAATGACCAATTACAGTAAACTCGACAAAGAACAGTTGCTTTCTGCAGCGGTTAAGCTTTTAATTGATGGTACAGCAAAAAATTTTCTCATTACAGATAATGGTTTACCCTATGGAATATTAAGCAGGGATCATATTATTAAAGGACTCAGCGAAAAAGGTGAAAAAACTCCGGTGCACGAGTGCACAGAAACAGAATTGATTTATTGCAATGTAACCACACCACTTAACGATGTTTATGAGTTGATTCAGAAATCAAGAGCGTCGTTAATCCTTGTCAGGGATGGAGAACAGCTTGCAGGAATCATTGATGTTGAAAATATTGCTGAGTTAATCATGATCCGAAGCGCCGGGAAAGGCGACACCCGGTAATTACACCTGCTGCCGGAAATTGATTTTATTTTCCAAAACTAATACCTTTATCCCCGAATATTTTGTATTCGGTTGATTGAACGTGCACTATTGCTACTTCTTCATCATGGGAAAGGTAATCAGGATCTTAATTTTTCTAATTTTCGTGGTAGATGGTGAGCTTGCATCAGCCATGTCCAACCTGGATTCATTGCAAAGGGTATGGAAGAATGAATCACTCGCCGACACCAATCGATTAAAGGCACTTGAAACCTTTTCCCGCGAAGGTTACCTTTACAGCCAACCCGATTCCGCTTTTTATTTTGCACAACAGCTATATAACCTTGCAGAAAAAAAGGGTTATTCAAACTGGATGGCAAAGGCGCTCCTTTTGCAGGGAAACACTTTTGTACTGCGGGGAAATTATTTTAAAGCGTTTGAATATCAGAACAGAAGTCTTTTGCTAAGCGAGCAAAGCGGAGATCAACGTGACCTGGCAAATGGCTTGCACAGCATTGGTATTATTTATTATTACCAGGGCGACCATCAGAAGGCGGTAGAATATTACATGCGAAGTTTGAAAATAAGAGAATCACTTGATGATAAGCAGGGAATTTCAAAATCACTGAATAATATCGGAATTGTTTACAGCCAGCAAAAACATTATGATAAAGCAATAAATTTTTTTACACGCAGCCTGAATTTAAGTCGTGAACTTGGTGATAAACGCGGAGTGGCAAGTGCGCTTAACAATATTGGCCTGATATATAAAGATGAAGGTAACCTCGATAGTGCTTACAACTATTATGGCAGTAGCCTGGAAATAAGTACGGCCTTAGGAGACAATCGTGACATAGCTGCTACCATGAATAACATTGGTCATATTTATGAACAAAAAGGTTACATTAATAAAGCGCTGGAATATTTTAATGAAAGCCTTGCCATAAAACAACTGTTAGGCGACCGGCAAAGCATTGCAGTAACATTCATCAACATTGGTTTCATTTATGAAAAGAAAAGCGATTATACTCAGGCTATCAAATGGTGCACTGACGGCTTGAACACGGCTGTTGAAATAGGATCACTCCTGGAACAGGAAATGGCATGCGGATGTTTGTATCGTAGTTATAAGGCCGCCAACAACGAATTGAAAGCACTGGAGTTTCATGAAAAAATGCTGACCTTGAATGATAGTATAAAGGATGCTGAGACCGACAGGATGCTGCAGCAAATGGAATTTGCACGTTTGGTTTTAAACGACAGCATTGCCAAAGCAGGTGAAAGGGAAAAAATTCAGAGCGCGCACGAGGAAGAAGTTAAGAAGAAAAATCAAACCCGGAATATTTTTATTGGGATCACCATTCTGCTACTTACCGGAGCAATTGCACTTTCCAACCGGGTTCGTTACATCCGGAAATCACGCGCAATCATTTCCGCTGAAAAAGAACGCTCCGACAATTTACTTTTAAATATTCTTCCTGAAGACATTGCGAGAGAACTAAAAGAAAAAGGTGAAGCAACTGCCCGTAAATTTGATAATGTATCGATTCTTTTTACCGATTTCAAGGATTTTACACTCCAGGCTGCCAGACTTACTCCTGAAGAACTTATTTCGGAACTGAATGTCTGCTTTATTGTATTCGATAAAATTTGTGGCAAGTATCATATCGAAAAAATAAAAACTATCGGGGATGCATATATGGTTGCCGGAGGACTTCCGGTTCCATCACCTGATTCTGCCAGGAATACGGTGATGGCTGCTCTGGAGATGAGTACGTTTATGCTTAAAAGGAAAAAAGAGCGCGATGGGGCAGAAGTGTTTTCGTTCGAAATGAGAGCAGGTATTCATACCGGTACAGTAGTAGCCGGAATTGTTGGCGTTAAAAAATTCCAGTATGACATTTACGGCGATACGGTTAACCTGGCTTCGCGAATGGAAAGTAATGGAGAGCCCGGCAAGGTAAATATTTCCAAACCTACTTATGAGTTAATAAAACATGATCCGATATTCCGTTTTTCTCCCAGGGGAGAACTCCAGGTGAAAGGAAAAGGATGCACTGAGATGTTTTATGTTGAACTTTGTGAGGAGGCAATAACGACCAACACCTTTCCGGGGACCGAATTGCCTGCCCGAGCGTGATCAACCTTTTAAGAAAGCACCATCACAGATATTTTCATAAGGACAAGAAAAACCACTTTAAAAAAAATATTATGAATACCTGATGCTTATCATATTTTATGCTTTTTTATTAAAATAATTTTGATGTAGTGAACAATGGTAATTATATGTCACTGTAAAAAGATAGAAACTCTTAATATCCGGTTCACCGGAAAGAACGTTCACTTTGCCCAAGAATGCAATGGAAGACAAATAGCTTTCAAAATAACATGAAAGTGTTTAATTGAAAATTGCAAATCGAGAAAATGCGATAGTCCCAATGTCTTCGCAATTAGTTAGCCCGTTGCAGTAAGCAATTTGTTCGGAAAAGAGGTCGGTGTATGCCGGCCTCTTTTTTATTATCGGATCAGCCGCGCAGAAATAGTGCCTGCTTCAGATAATATGGAAAGGATGTAAATACCCGGAGCCTGTTTTTTTAAGTCGATTGTTAATGTGCCTGAAACAGGAGTAGTATTTTTTAATACGGTTTTACCATCCATAGCAACTACGCTGTAAGAAAGTAGCGAACCGGCATTTTCAGGTATTGAAATACTAAACAATCCATTGCCCAAATTTGCAGGAAGAATGGTTAGGTTTCCGGAATTAGTATTGGAAATTCCGGTTGTTGATGAACAATTAAAATTACTGAAAAAGCTCCAGATTTCTTCACTGGCATTAATGTCCCTGTTAATGTTTCCTATACCTCCTAAAATAGCCGTCGTTCCCGGCCATTGATGACCACCATCAATTACTTTCATCAAGACAACTGAACTGAAATCAGCACAAGGGTCATACAAACTTTTTTCTACAGTTGACCCATCATTGGTATTTATGTCGGGCAGAAGTGTGATAACAGGAGTTAAAGGACAACTGTTAACAGTTACCCATTTGGCGATAACCTCATCAACGGATTTTCCTCCGAAGCCTCCGTTATAACTAACCACATTATCGGAAGTTCCATGAATTTGCATTATCGGTGTACTGCCGGAAGGATTACAATCATTAAAAGCATTATCCGACATGGTTCCGCTCACCGAAGCAATTGCTGCGAAACACCTCGACGATTCACATGCCAGCCGGTGACTCATGTATCCGCCAGCAGAAAATCCGCACGAATAAACACGTGTGCTGTCGATTGTGTACAAGGCGTGAAACTCATCGCGTAACGCTTCAATAAATCCGATATCATCCGCGGTAGATCCTCCGGGAAAACCGGTATTGGTATTCCATCCGTTGTTAATTCCCTGTGGATAAGCCACAATAAAATTATTGTCTTCCGCAAAGGTATTAAAGTCGGAAACGTTCATAATTGTTGTTGCTGATTGAGTGAAGCCGTGTAAAACAAATACCAGCGGCAGACTCTGACCCGCAGCATAAGTCGTTGGAAGATAAATGATATAATTCCTGGTTATGCCATCGTGTACGATGGTGCCATTAATCTGGGCTTTTGAAATAAAGCCGGTTGCAGATAACAATGCCAAAAACAAGAATTTTTTCATAGAGCCAGGATTTTAAGATGGAATAACTAAACAATGCATAACATTCCAAACGGACGGAAAGTTTGAAACCACTTTAAAAATACAAAAAAATCTGTTATTCACCGTAAAAATCTTCCAGAGCACCAAAATAATTATCGTTCCACCCCTCCACAATATCCTCGTAATCGTCATCGGGAATGTTGGAATGCCGAAGTTCTACAGAAGTTCCTTGTTTATGAGGATGTAATTTTATTGTTACAACTGATGGCGCATCCTGTTCACCGAAATACCATTCCTGTACTACTTTTTTATCTGCTTCGAATTCCAGATTTTTCCCGGAAATACTTCCTTCCCACATCGAAAATTCGGAACCCGGTTCGGTTGACATTATCGCTTCCTCACCCGTCCACAACTGAATAGTAAGTGGGTTGGTAATAGCTGCGTATACATCGGAGGGCGGGGCAGAAATTATATAGTAGGATTTAAAATCTTTCATGATCTGTAGGTGAATAAAGTGTAAAGATTAAAATTTTCAAAACAAATAAGATATTAATTTTTAACCAATGAAAGTCAAAAAAAATTATTCATGAAAATAAACACGTTTCACCCGTTGCGAAACCATGGTTAAAATTTCATAAGGAATGGTACCCAGGTCCTGGGCCATTTCAATAATGGAATAGCCGGGTCCGAAAACAATCACTTCATCACCTTCATTGGCAGCGGCATCGGTAATATCCAACATCGTCATATCCATACATACACCACCTATTATCTGACATTTTTTCTGATTTACCAGCATTGAACCGGCGCCATTTCCAAGTTTACGATTTAGTCCGTCGGCATAACCAATTGCCACTGTAGCAACCAGCGTATCGCGGCTGACAACCCCTTTGCGGGAATAACCAATTGTTTGGTGCGCCTTAACGGTTTTTATTTGCGAAATCGTAGTTTTAAGTGTTGCTACAAACTGCAGTTGCTTTTGTTCATGTTGTGTAGCGGCTATACCATGCAAGCCGATTCCCAGCCTAACCATGTCAAGTTGATATTCAGGAAAACGCATGATGCCCGCGGAGTTTAAAATATGCCTGAAAATTTTGTGAGGAAAATGTCCGCAGATAATATCAGCCATTTCTGTAAACAGGGCTGCCTGTTGATTGGTAAATCCATCATGAACGGCTTCGTCGCTCGCAGCAAGATGAGAAAACACCGATGCAACTTTCAGATGTTTATTATTTTTAATGCGGACAACCAGTTCATTAATGTCCTGCGTTTCAAAACCCAGCCTGTGCATTCCGGTATCCAGTTTAATGTGAACAGGAACTTTAACTCCGGGCAACTCTGATAAACGCCGCTTTACAACTTCACTGAATTGTTGCAGCATCCTGAAATTATAAATTTCAGGTTCCAGTTTGTAATTCAACATGGTTTCAAAACTCTGCTCTTCAGGGTTCATTACCATAATAGGAAGTGTAATTCCTGTTTTACGAAGCTCAACACCCTCATCCGCGTAAGCGACTGCCAGATAATCAACACGATGAAATTGCAGAATGTTTGAAATTTCAAAGCTGCCACTTCCATAAGAAAAAGCTTTTACCATAACCATAATTTTGGTTTCAGGTTTTAAACGGGAGCGATAGTAATTCAGATTGTGAATTAATGCGTTCAGGTTAATTTCAAGTACGGTTTCATGCGCTTTTTGCTGTAAAACTTTTGAAATGCGTTCAAAGCCGAAGGTGCGGGCGCCCTTTAACAGGATGGTTTCACTGTTGAAAAGTGCTGGCGTGTATTCTTTAAGAAAATCATCGGTCGATTCAAAAAAAGTTTTCCCTGTATCGAAATGCATTGCCTGCCTGCTGATGGCAGGACCAATTCCGATAAGTCGCGAAACGCCTTTCTTATGCAGCAGGTCGGCAACTTCCCTGTATAATTGTGATTCATCGCGCCCGCTTTGTAAAATATCAGAAAGCACCACGGTACGACTTGCATGTTGCTGTTGCTGGTTTAAAAAATCAAGAGCAATAGTGAGTGAGCCAAGATCCGAATTGTAGCTGTCATTTATAATGGAACAATTATTAATTCCCTCTTTCATTTCCAGTCGCATGGCAACCGGACTTAATAAAGGTATGCGTTGAGCAATAACCTCGGGATCATAATTCATAAACAGCATTGTTGCCCAGCACTGAATTGCATTTTCAACGGAGGCGTCGTCGGTAAACGGAATACGTATACTTAAAAAACTATTCTTATAAATTCCCTGTATCTCGCTTTCAGCACCTTCTTTCGAAACACGTCCGATTTGCAGATCAGCCCGTTGTTTCCGCGACCACGTAAAAAATTTAAGTGAGGGCGATAAGAAATCCGCAGATTTAATCTGGTCTGATATTAAAAGATAATCCTTGCAATAAATGAGTGTAGTACAATTTCTAAACAGCAATAATTTTTCATTTACCTTTTCGGGAAGCGACTCAAAATTTTCATCATGCGCGGAACCAATATTTGTGAAGATCCCAGTGTCGGGCTGAATGATTGTTTCGAGCTTTTTCATTTCACCGGGCTCTGAAATACCGGCTTCAAAAATGGCAAGGTCGTTTTCAGGTTTCATTTGCCAGACAGATAAGGGAACACCAATTTGAGAATTATAGCTTTTAGGACTTCTCACAATGTGGTGATCTTCGCGTAGCAACTGATAAAGCCATTCTTTTACTATAGTCTTACCGTTACTACCGGTTATCCCGATTACAGGAAATTTAAACAGGGACCTGTGCTGTGCGGCAAGTTGTTGTAATGCGGCAAGTGTATCGCCGGTTATTATAAAATTGCAATCCGGATATTTCGAAGTAACGTTTGGATCAGAAACAACAAAATTACGAACACCCGCCTGGTACAGATCATCAATAAATTCATGACCATTTCGACGATCGCCTTTTATCGCAAAAAATAATGATGATGGAGCCGAAACAATTTTACGGCTGTCGGTTAACAGGTGTTGTATGGGAGTAGCACTGGTATGATTTTCAATAAAAGTACCATTCAATATAGCTGAAATATCATGAATGGTGTAGCTTACTGGATTCAATGTTTTGGTAGTTTAAAATTAAATAGTGAATTCCCGCTTAACGATAGGATAATTTTAAAAATTATGCTGAAGCTTTCACAAAACAGGATCGGCAAAGTGGAATATAACTTTCTTTTTCACCAATCACGATAAGACTGCTATCGGCTACTGTGCGGAACGAATGGTTAGCAAGGTCGCCGCAATGCATACAGATGGCGTGTACTTTTGTAATGTAATCGGCTATTGCGAGTAATTGAGGCATGGGACCGAAAGGCGAACCGGTGTAATCCATATCAAGTCCTGCAACAATTACCCGCAGTCCGGAATTGGCAAGTTGTTCGCAAACATTAGGCAGTTCGTTATCGAAAAACTGGGCTTCATCAATTCCAACAACATCAACATCATGACTGAGCAACAAAAGATTGGAGGAAGCGGGAACAGGTGTAGAGGGAATCGAAGTTGCATCATGCGAAACAATATTTATAACATCGTACCGCTGATCAACCATAGGTTTAAATATTTCTACTTTCTGCTTTGCAATGCGGGCTCTTTTGAGGCGGCGTATCAGCTCTTCGGTTTTTCCGGAAAACATGGAACCACATATTACTTCAATGGCGCCTTTGCGTTTATGTTGATGACCGGAAGATTCGAGAAACATGGATTGGGATAAGCTGCAAAAATAACCAATGAATCCGGTTTAATCCAATGTAAAGTATATCCCGTTTAAGGCGGAACGATGAAAGTCGGCGAAAACTATCCTCAGTTTGTACTGAATGGGGAAGAATTTGCAGCACGCAAGCCGACATGCAATTCATCGGAACGAAAAACTCGCCTGGAACAAAACAGGGAGTGACGAAGTTGTGAATGCTCTGTTACTGCACATGAACGTAATAACTTACGGAGTTCATTTTGAATCTGAACCAGACTATCCAGCGTTTCAGACAGAGAATCTTCAGTATGGGGGGTTATCATAATCGGGGCTAATTTATATGAAATAAACAGATCTTGTTAGTTATCGAACTGAAGAAAGAATAAACGATTATAACTCGTTAATTATTAAGATGTTGATAATTAGTATTTTTTGCTTATTCCAATCTTCACTCTAAAAAGTTATGCAATTTTTGCGCCATGGCTTTATCACGGTATATCAGAAGGAATATTTTTTAAAAAATTACAGCGGCAAAAGCCGCTGTAAATAAAAATGTCAAAAGATAATAGTAAGGGACAAGGAGGTTTATTCAACCAGCCTCATCCCTCCATTTAAACACACAGCACAAAGTTGAAGGAATTATTTACCGCAGATAAGCGGGTAAACCCCTGTTTTTTGCGAAAATTGAAAACAGGGGTTTACCCCTGAAAAACCACGTACTTTCCCGTGGTTTAAAAACTGCCGATGCAGCAAACAGGGGCTTTACGGGCGATGCGTAAGGCTTAAAATTTGGACGGTCCTGTAAAAATCTAATGCGAAATAAAATAACCTTTAGCTTTGACCCACAAAACCCAATTATATGCCTCCGTTATTTGATCCCGTTCCAGATCACGACATAAGCCTTGAAGAAGCCAGTGAAATGACAGCCCGGTATCGTAACGGTTCACTTTTTAATGGGTTTAATGGTGGATGCTTTGACAAAGCCGCTGTGCAGCAGCTCCTTGATCAGCAGGATTGTGAGGGTTTGCGTTATTACTATGGAGTGAATAGCGTCAATGAAAATGTTTTGATACTGGTAGGTGTAACGGCTGAGAATAAAGATATGGTGGATGGGAGACTGCTGGAAATGTCGGTTCCCTGTCCGAATTTTTGCGATGATGATAGTCCGCTGGTTTCCGGTTAAGCAATGAAAACCCTTGCGTATATTTCCGGGTTTTCTATTTTGTTGCCCGCCATTACCGGGATACTGAAATTTCCACACGCAGGAAAAGCCATGAGGGTTATAATCAGCTACCTGCTGATTTGTTTAATGGTTGAGTGTATTTCTATGTACATGAACTCCATTAAAATGAATAATAACCTGGTTGGTGATATTTTTTATATAACCGAAGGCTTACTTTTCATTTATTTTTTTTACCTGGTTTATAATGAAAAGGAGTTTGCCATACCGGCCGTGTTACTTGCGCTGGTGTATTTTTCATATGGACTCTATACTACCTTTATTGATCCGGGATACATGGAATATAATGGTAATTTCAGGGCAGCAGAGTCGCTTATGGTGCAGGCTCTTACAGCGTACGCATTAATAAAAATCAGTAAGGAGGAAAATCTTCAGCTTCTTCAAAACCCTGAATTCTGGATTTCGGCCGGGTTATTTATCTATTTTTCGGTGAATATTGCCGTATTTTTCACAGCCGAATTTTTATTTGAAAATAATGTTATGCTAATGCGTAAAACCTGGCTCATACATTCGGTGGTTAATATATTAGCGAATTTAATTTTTACCTTCGGGTTATTATGTATCCCGGTATCACAGCGCAGGTAGTTTCCCGGCAAAACGATTTTACACTTTTTGTAGTCGTTATTTCCTTGTCATTTTTTATTATGTCGGTCTTTCTGATAGTTGTGGTGATGAATATTTATCGCCAGCGGGTAAGAAATCAGAAAAAATTGCTGGATGCCATTTATACCACACAGGAAAATGAACGGGCGCGTATCGCGGAAGATCTTCACGATAGTATCGGAGCCAGTTTGTCGGCACTGAAACTTCGCATAGACGCAATACGTGAAGACAGCACAGATGTTATGGCTTCACAAATGGCCGGCGATAGTGTTTCTTTGCTGGATGATGTTATAATAAATTTACGAAGTATTATCCGCAACCAGGCTTCAAAATACCTACTTACTAACGGGTTTTCCTCTGAGCTGATGCGGTTCACCAGTTATTTTTCTGATCACAATAAAATAAAAATGGAGATTGAGCTTAATGATCCGCTTCCCGATTTAAGAAATAATTTCGGTATCAACCTTTTCCGCATCATACAGGAGCTGGTTAATAACTCCGTGAAACACAGTCAATGTGATACCATAACCATTCGTATTTCACAGGAGAATCATTTGTTGAACCTGAGCTATAAGGATAATGGTCGTGGTTTTAACAGCGACCTTGTCAGGGAAAAAGGCATGGGACTGACTAACGTGGATGCCCGTACGAAATTATTTGATGGAAAATATATACTGGAGTCTGGACCGGGAATTCATACCAGTTATAAATTCACCTTTAATTATTCTGCGATACCCGCATCTTAAAATATGGATTTAATAAATATCATATTAGCTGACGATCATGAAATTTTCAGGAAAGGACTGGAGGTAACCTTAAAGCGGGTAAATTTTGTGGGGAAAATTCTTCATGCTACCAATGGCAACGAAGTGATCTCCCTGCTAAATTCCTCTGAGCAGGTTCATGTAATTATTATGGATATAAGAATGCCGGAACTGGATGGTATTTCAGCAACGATTCAGATCAGGATGAATAATCCTGATGTTAAAATCCTTGCTCTTTCAATGATGGACGACAAGGCAAGCATTGTTCAGATGTTTAAAGCGGGCGCTAACGGTTATCTGTTGAAAAATACCAACAAACTTGAATTGGCGGAGGCAATACAACATATGCTTGACGGGAATACTTACTTTTCGAAGGAAGTTTCAGAACTTTTGCTGCGGCGCGATCTCGATAAATTACCGCTTCCGCGGAAAACAAAATTTATAACCGACCTTACCACACGCGAACAAGACGTTTTAAAATTGATTTGCCACCAGTATTCAACAAAGGAAATTGCGGAAATGCTTTGTTTATCGGAAAGAACAATAGAAGGCCATCGGAAAAATCTCATGGAAAAAACAAAATCAAAAAACATGGCCGGATTGGTTTATTATGCACTGGAAAATGGTATCGTGAGTATAGGAAAATAATAATTTGATAGCAACAAAAAAGGCCGCCCGGATTCGGGACGGCCTTTTTAAATCACATTATTTAATTAACAATCACAATTCTTTTTGACTCAGAAATACCGTCAATAACTATTTTCATAACATATACGCCTTCGTTCAGCGATTCAGTATTAACACGAATTTCATTCAATCCTGAATAATTTGAAAGATCAATGCTCATTGCGAGTTTTCCGTTTATATCATATATGCCAGCCATGTTAGCTGAACCGGTTTCGTTAATGAAACATACTACGTTTATTGCATTGGAAGCAGGATTCGGATAAACACTCAAAAGCGCTTGCTGCCCGCCATTTTCTGATAAACCTGTTGCAGACACCTGCTCCTTATAAAATTCATAGTTTCCATTGGAAGCTCCGCCGAAACCGGTGAAAACAACTTTCCATAAAAGCCCACCTCGATCATAAACAAAATAAGCTAATGAATCTTCAATCGACCAGGCGTTGTTATTGAAATCAAACGATTTCCAGTCATTGCCGATGGTATTAATGTACCACGAATAATTATAACCCCATGGAGTAACAGTTGCCACATCAACCGGATATGCTTTCACTGCCTGTATACTGTCATTGGAAAGGACCCCGGTAACTTTATAAATAAACGGTGTTGTGGCCATGTACTGCGCGAATGTAAGATCCCACAAATATTTGTTTGGTTCCCTGTCGAGTTCCATTCCATCAATTATTGAATAATATCCGAAATTCTTGCCTTGAAAATTTTGTTTGTTCAGTGTTGTATTTACCTCGTTCGTACCATCAAGATCCGCGTAAGCGAAAAAGTAGGTATTGTTTTGCAGCGACTGTATCCACAATTTTTTAACAACACCTGTCGACAACTTTATAAAATAAAGCGAATCACCTGTAACAACATGGGTAGCAAAATCATAAACACCCCATCCAAGGTCGAACTGGTTGGCAACATCATTTGTAACATTAAAAGCACCAGCCCACCAGGATGTATCCTGGTTGAATAATTCATTAGCCGAATTCAACACACCGATAGTATCATAAGCCGTTAGTGACGACCAGCTGTTTATATCAAGTCCCGATTTAAACAGTCGGACATTATTTTTTCCATTGATCAAAATGGTTGCCTGAAAACCGGAAATCTGGAATGCAAGATCCCAGTTCGTGTTTGATTCATTGCTGATTTCGCCATTCGACAAACTGTAAAACGACTGGTTGGTATAACCCGCTCCGATGGAAACCACATCGAAGATTTGTCCCTGCGCTTTGATTTCATAATTGCTTATGATCAAAACACTAAGAAAGAGTAATGATTTTGTAATTAATTTTTTCATTTGTTTATAAAGAGTTAGAAGGATTAAGTAAGTAAGTATTTATGGTTAATTATAGTTTAAACATTTAATCAGAGTCGCTGATATTCGAACGACGCAGTACCTTTATTACCCTGGTCATCATAAAAGTCGATAAAGCGAATTTTATAATAATAGCCTGAAGGATCACGCAACATATAATACTGGTCAGGGATAATTATATAACCTAGATTAAAGTCATAAAGCTTCCATTCAAAACCGATTTGTGCTGCGTTTTTTGTGAAGTTGAGTGTTCCTGTATCCGTTGACGTTACGTCGTCAAACGGTTTGTATGAAGGCGTTGAATCTTTTTTAGCAATGGCATTTTCATTGTCAGACCACCGGTTCAGTAATGCACCGCATACTATGTAATAGCGATAGGGCGAAGTAACGGGTTCGCTCAGATAGATATGTGTGTATTTTGTAAAAACTACATCCCAGTTGTTTTTCTTTGGCGCAACGTCAACTACCTGTCCTCCGTTTTTAAACGAGAAATACATTAGGGAATAATCCGGATTTTTTGGAATCGTAAATTCAGTGACCTGCGTATTGTTATACATTGAAAAACGTATACGGTATTCGTTAGCATTCACCCAGAGCAGCTGCATCTTTCTCCATCGGCTGCTACCGAAGTGTTCTGTGCGTCCGCGGTCAACAACAAAAACTTCATTGTTGCTTTGAAGTGAACCATCAACCCAGTTTCCAAAAGCTGTTGAATCATCATAAAGGTTATCCGGCTCTGTTTTCCACGCTTTACCCGTACTGTCGGCTGAAGTAATATCGGTGGAGCCAGTATTTGCAACGAACATATATTTCCCCGTGTTCAGATAAACCCGGAAACCGGTTGGGGAAGCTTCAAACGCAAGGTCGTAAGAACGGTACGGAACAACTTTTTGAGCGCCGGTTTCGAAATCAACATATACCTGGTCATCATAAAAGCTACCCATAGTTGCAGTCATAGTTTGTAAAGTTCCGGGTGGCGGCAGTTTAATGGCAACATCTTCTTTCTCACAAGCTGTGAAAAGCAAAATCAACAAACCGAATAAGATTATATGTTTCATTTGCCCGGGGTATATTGTAAGCGAACGAATAAGGTACGGCCTGTTCCTACGGCTTGTTCATTACCGGCGGAACTATGAGCAGTACCTTGTGAAAAGGAATTGACATTGGTGATATTTAAAATATTCTTTACACCGGTTCCTATATATAAAACATTCTTAAAAAATCCTTTCCGGATTGTAGCATCAAGAAACCTGTAACTATCGTTTGAGAATTGAGTAATGGTATTATCATCATTCAACTTATATCCGGGAAGTTTCCCGTTATACTTAAAAAATATGGCTGTTGTGAGATTCAGTTTCGGTAAGGAATATTGAACACCGGCATTAAAATCGTAACTGTAAATGTATGGTTTGAAATTACCGCTGTCAGCATATATGTTATAACGGCCTGTCAAGCCTGCTCCACCGTTTACGGATACATTTTTCCAGTTAATGGAATGTGTTAGTGTTCCACCATGTGTTGAAAAATTACCTATGTTAATATATGTAAACAGCGAGGCATCCGGATCGGGTTGAGCAAGTGTTATCAGGTTACGGATATCATTATAAAAACCGGAAAGCTGCGTGTTATGTATGATTTTCCCGGTAACGGATTTTTTATTTATGGAAGCAAAAAAATTATCGGAGTTTTCCGGTTGCAGATTTTCATTTCCCTGGATATTATGATTGATATCCACAAAATATAAATAACGTTCCTTTATCCCGGGAGCCCTGTACCCTTTGCCATATGAAATGCGGGCCTGAATATTTTTTGGAAAATCATATTTAAACATAACAGAAGGAACTACAGGTGAATTATAATCGGTGTTATATGAAATCCGAATTGCCGGCTTCACCTGGAAGTTTTGTGTAATAGTATATTCGGCACTGGCAAAAGCTGCATAATCACCCGATTGCTTCACATCATTTTTAAATCGTGAGCCATCAGCATTCTCCACACTCAGGTCGATTCCGGCCTGGTAGTTTATTCTTGCGTTTATTTTAGCACGGCTGAAAACCATTCTTCCCATCCAGGAATTCATTATCGTGGTATCCTGTTCATCAAGACCGGGAAGTAATGTTTCATTCAATGAAACCAGATCTTTCCGGTAGGTATTTTTCGTTCTGTGATAATAAGAATGTGACACGGTGCCGGATACTGACCAGTCACGGTTGAGGATATACGAACTATTAATTTGGTTGGTAATTCGGATGGTAGTATAAAACTGGTCGAAAGCGTATGCGAAATAGGGCGACAGGCGAGGCACACCTTTGTTTGAAAGTTTTTCATGAAAGGCACTCATCTGGTAACCCAGAACCAGGTTTTTGTGAGTGAAGCGATATTTAATATTTCCGAAATACTGCTCTTTGGGTTTCCACTCCTGCCAGCGACCGGTATCTGACTCCGACCATCCGTCGAAAAAGTTGCGGCCACCATTAATAAGCAGCACGGATTTCCCGTGAGCAAAACCGGCAAACATATCGGCATTGTATTGTCCTACACTTTCATACAGTAAATTAACACCCGCCTGGTATAGCCTGTCAACAGCTTGTTTGGTGATAATATTAATAACTCCACCTGCCGCATCGGTACCATATGAAGCAGCCATGGGTCCGTTTACCACTTCAATGCGTTCTACATTTGATAATACCATCTGGCCCAGGTCAATGTTCCCATCCAGCCTTCCGATAACCGGAACCCCATCAACCAATATTTTAATATTTTGACCCGATAATCCGTTCATTGTCAAGCCGGAACCCAATGCTGCATCCTGGGAAACCCGCATTGTAAGCTGTTGAGAGAGTAACGACTGCAGATCAGGTGCGGCTTGGTTATCGATTTGCTGCCTGTTTATAACTGATACCGTATGAACACTTTCGCCGGTTGTACGCGGAGCATATTCAGAAGTAACAACTACCTCATCAAGAGCGACGTTTTTCGCAACTAGCCTTATATGGAGATCACCCGAAAGAGAAGGAAGTGTATCAACATGATTTTCAAAGGAAAGATGAGAAATGAATACTTGTACTTTACTAAGAACTGGTTGATAATTAATGATGCCTTCCGGTGAAGAAATCAGTACTTGTTTTGAGTGCTGATCAAGTGCGGTTATGAACACCACAGCCTGGCTAAGAGGTTTCCCTTTCGAATCCAACACAGTCAGGACCTGACCTTGTGAAAGGTTTGATAATAAAAGGGTACCGACGAGAAGGAGTTGTAAAAATTTCACGGTGCGAAGCTAAGGCACACAATATTTATAGTGTCTCACATAATCATGACTATTGTCACAAAACGACGGGTTTTGACAAATTCCTGACATTGTCATGAAAAGTCGGGTTTGCATATTTCCAAGAAAGTGGGCGATTATATATTACTAACCTATTTCTGAAAAAAGCTCAAACTCAACAAATTGATCCTAATGAACCAAAATTTACCTGAATGCGAAGGGCTTGGAAGATTTAAACACTAATGGATGCGAAATCCTTTTTACCAGTGTCACAGTGTAATTTATCTTCTTTCTTAAAAACCTGAATTGAAAAAATTTTCTTTCTAGCATCCTCAGAAAGGGTATCAAACATAATGGTTACAAAAAAATCTATAGCATCAAAGCAATCATCAACCCATTCAGCTTGAATTTGTAAAATATAAGACGTGGAACTGTCTCCCGGATAAGCTGGCTTAAGACAGCTTTCCATGATAGGTTTTCCTTTGCTTGCGCAAACCTCCTTAAATGTTTTTAGTTCTGCCTTTAACTTCTCGAGATCCATTGCATTAATCCATTATCCCTCTTTAATAATTCAATAAGATTTTTACACTCACTTTCTGAAGTGTTGCCACATGGTTTATATCTTAAGTTTTCTGACCACGATTGAAAAAGCAAAGAGTTAGCCAAAGATAAGTTCTTATTTACAGCCTTATCATTATCAAACTTATTTTTTAATCCAGAAAATATTAACAAAGTAAGTAGGTTATGAGTTTTAAGGGCTTTTCTCACTTCAGATACCCCGGCTCCTATTGTAGAAATTGACGATTCATTTTCACTAAATAAGTTAGGTATTCCAAGATTTCGACAAATTTTAGCCTTTAACATTAATTCGATAGCATAGCCTGCTAAATAATACGCCCCATCAAACTTTTTATTGTTAAAAAGAATTGTTGCCTCATCAAATCGTGATATAGCTAACTCATCAATTTCTTCTGGAGTTTCCATTATTCCCAAATATACAAAAAGGTTATTCATCTCCCCACAAACCAAACTGCTGTTTTCTAAGATTTGATTGAAACAATTTACTATTCTAACTTGGCAAAATTAATGTCATTTTAAGTCTAGTATATTTATTTTCAATTATTTATATATATTGGCACGTGTTCGTATTATTCATTAGTGGGAAAAAGTTCATTAAGTTTCACGTTGTCACGATAATAATTTGATTAAAGAAATCAAAAATCTATGCTCCTAATCGCCGATTTTTGCGAAATTTACCGGGATCAATTGCGTTACTATAAGCCGGGTGATTATTAACCCCTGAAAAATTACAGTATATGAATAAGAATTTCATAAAACAGGAAATTGAAAATCTGATGGAAGTCATTAACGAGCAACAGGCGCTCGTGCTTTCATACACCGATAAAATTCCCCAAATAGAATTGGATATCCTGATGGCGAATATCAGGAAAGTGTATGAGCGGTTGATGGAATTGAATAAAACCGGACAGGCTTCACAAGCGGAACCTGTAATTAATGCAACAGAAACCCGGGTTGAAGCAGCGGCAAGCGTTCCACAAACTGAAACTGCAACAGCATCACAACAGTCAATACCCGCCCCGCCTTCGGATGAAACAAAAGTTGATGAAGTTATTCAGGAACCAATTGCACTTGCTGAGATTCCGCCCCAGGAAACTCAGGCGAATTTTCCGGAACCTCCAATTATTCCTCAGGTTGTTAATGATGTTTCACAGCATGAAAACAACAACACAGCTAAAATAACATCAATTGAAACAAGTAATGCACCACAGGAAACACAAAAAGAAGTTATAGCTGAAGAAATAATTGCACCGCAGGTTACGCTTTCAAGGGAACGTGTTAAGGAATTTTCAAAACCTGCCGGTAAAAATGGTAACACCGCTTCATTATTTGATGATGCACCAACCATTGCCGATAAATTTCAAGGCTCCCCTACGTTGTATGATAAATTTGCAGTAACAAAGGAAGACAAAAGTCTTGCAGGACGGCTTCAGAAAAATCCGGTCAGCGATTTGAAAAAATCAATAGGCATCAACGAGAAATTTGCTTTTATCAATGAGTTGTTCGATGGTGATCTCGGCAGTTATAATGCCGCCATTGAACAGCTGAACAATTGCAAAAATCTGAATGAAGCATTCAACACCCTCTCCAATGACCTGGCACCAAAATATAACTGGAAGGATGAGGCAGATTCTTTTCAGCAATTAAAAACCCTTCTGGAACGCCGATATATTTCCTAGTTGGAAAGTTGTATACTTTAACATCTGCCGAAAGGCCTTGTACAATAGTTTATGGGAATGAGCAGACAACTACTTCTGAGATTTTTACATGTTGCACTTTTTATTTTTTTATCATCAGCGATACATGCGCAATATCCTGAAAAGACCTTGAAAAAACTAGCCTCTCCATCTTTTCACGGAAGAGGTTATTATAAAAATGGAGATGGAATAGCTGCGGAATTCATCCGTAAAGAATTTGTCCGGATTGGAGTGCAACCGGTAAAGGGCTCCTACTTTCAGTCATTTAATTTTCCTGTCAATACCTTCCCGGGAAAGATGGATGTTAAATTGGGCAATAAAAAACTTGTTGCCGGAAAAGATTATATTGTAAGTCCTGCATGCCCATCAGTGAAAGGAGAATTTAATCTTGTGAAAGCAACGGTTACGCAACAGCAATTTAAAGCGGATGATTTTATTCTGATTGATAAAACAGGTCTCGATTCTGCGGGGATGGCGTATATGGATTCTGTGGCAATGAATCCGCCCCGGGTAAAAGGGATAATTATTTCGGAGCCGCAAAAACTGACGTGGAGTGTTTCCGGGAAAGTCAATGACCAGGTTTTTATAAGGGTCCTCAAATCATCAATTCCGGAAAACAGTACACGAATAAAACTTGACATTGAAAATAAATTTATCATGTCGCATGAGGCAAACAATGTTATGGGATTTATTCCCGGCACACAGCATGCCGATTCGTTCATTGTTTTTACCGCGCACTATGATCATCTGGGCCGGATGGGAAAAAAAGCACTTTTTGCAGGAGCAAATGATAATGCCAGCGGGACGGCGATGATTTTGGATATGGCACAGTATTATATGCTGCCTGAAAATAAACCTTCCTTATCAATTCTTTTTATCGCTTTCGCGGGAGAAGAGGCGGGTTTGATTGGTTCAAAATACTATACTGAAAATCCGCCATTGCCGCTTAACAAAATTCGTTTCTTGTTGAATCTTGACTTAATGGGCAACGGACAGGAAGGCGTAATGGTAGTGAACGGAGCAATTCATGAGGAGGAATATAACCTGATGAATAACATTAACACCGAAAAAAAACTTGTTAAAGAAGTTGGAAAAAGGGGAAAGGCAAAAAACAGCGATCATTACTGGTTTAGTGAAAAAGGTGTTCCCGCTTTTTTTCTTTACACACAGGGAGGCTCAAAAGCATATCACGATATTTATGATGTACCTTCTTCATTAAAGCTTGAAGAATATGCTGATGTTAAACAATTACTCCTGGAGTTTGTAAATGCATTGACACGTTAAATAGTAACGAAACGTGTTTAGATTGGATCATAAAATAATTTTTAATAACAAGTTTTCAACGTGAGTACACCGGTCAACATTTTCAGCAGGGATATAGCAAAGGAACACCTTGATAAGAGCTGGCCCGGTGCAGTGAGCGATGCGGCTAATCGTTACCAGGAATTATTTGATGACAGTGTTCGCCAGTTTTCAAATTTAGAAACTGCAAAACGAAGGGCCGCATTTACCCGTTGGAAAGCGCTCGAAAATCTGGATCAATACCTGATTCAGTTTGAAGCGAATTTTATTAAGACCGGTGGAAAAGTTATTTGGGCACAGGATGCTGATGAAGCCTGCAGTGAAATTATAGGAATCATAAACCGTTCGAAGGCTACAAGCATTGTAAAGTCAAAAACCCTTACCGGGGAAGAAATTCACCTTGACGAAGCCTTAAAGCAATCACAAAAAACCTGGACCGAATCGGACCTGGGACAGTTTATTTTGCAACTTGCTGATGAAAAACCATCTCACATGGTGATGCCCGCAATTCATAAAAGCAAAACGGAAGTTCAAAAATTGTTTAATGAAAAGTTGGGTATTGTTGAAAAAGATGCTGCTTCACTTTCAAAAAAGGCAGCTGTAAAAATCAGGGAGGCTTATTCAAAAGTTAGCATTGGCATCACCGGTGCAAATTTTCTGATTGCCGAACAGGGTGCTGTTGCAATTACCGAGAACGAAGGCAATGTGATGCTGGCCGCAGCAAAGCCTAAAATACATATTGTTATTGCCGGTATTGATAAAGTAATTCCATTGGTATCTGACCTGCATGTATTATGGCCCCTGCTGGCAAACTTCGGAACCGGACAAAAACTTACAGCGTATAATTCAATATTGCAGGGCCCAAAACGTAACGGCGAACAAGATGGACCTGATGAAATGTATGTGGTGTTGATTGATAACGGCCGTTCCGCTGTTTTGGCGCATGAAGTACAGCGAACTATTCTCAGTTGTATCAAATGCGGTGCCTGCCTCTACACCGATCCGATTTATCGTGTGATTGGCGCTAAACCGTATCGCTCCTCATGGATGGGTCCTCCCGGAGTTATTGTACAGCCACTCATCAAAGGAATGAAAACGCATGAATTTTTTAATCAACTCTCCACACTTAGTGCTGCCGACACAGAAGTTTGCCCGGTGAATATTAACTTCAACAAACTGATTCTCGAAAACCGCCGGCTTGCCGTCACGCAACAGGTTACCAGCACAACCGAAAAATTATTTTATTTTTTGTGGAAGCGTGCCATGCTGAAACGGGAAATTGTGAACTGGAAAAATTTTCGGACGCGTAATTTTGTTATGAATAATTTATTTTTGAAATCAACAGAAGGATTGCGTACCATGAAAGCTCCGGCGAAAGAATCGTTTAATGAAATGTGGAGGAAGAGGGAATGAGAGAATGGGAGAATGAGGGAATGAGGGAATGAGGAGAATGAGAGAATGAGGAGAATGAGAGAATGAGGGAATGGAAAAAATTTACTCTAAAAATTTAATGCAGGGTAGAAAATATTTTTGATGCAACCATTCCGTTCGCACCAATAATTTTTGCGATATAGGTTCCTGAGGGTAAATCAGATGTATCGAGCGATGTGTTATTTGAATTCACGATTTTGGTGCGGATTATTTTTCCATACGTATCGTAAATATAAACTTGATTAATAGTTTGGTCGTTCGCTTTTATAAATAATATTTCCTTGGCGGGAACGGGAAACAGTTGTACCGGAAATGTTGCAGTAATTTCCTTAACGGGAAGATAAAGCGATTCATCAAAACGAATCAATCCTCCCTGCAATGTTCCGATCCAGATAATTCCCGGCTCGTCGGCATTGATTGTATGCACGAAATTATCGGGAAGCGGGGAATTCAAAGTATTATAAACTTCAAAAGTTGAACCGTCTCTTTTAATAATACCCGAATCATTGCTGCTTACCCAAATAGTTTCGTCAGCAGCAATGCTGATTGAAGTAAGACTGTTGCTTGCAATGGTTGATGACGCAGTATTGAAAGTAAGAAACGAAAAGCCTCCTATGTGTGCCGAAAGACCGGCAGCAGGTGTTGCCAACCACAAAACGCCTGACGAATCTTCATCGAGACCGAGAATGGTATTGTCGGGAAGATTCGAATTCCAGAGAGTATACGGTGTCCAGGCAGTATCATCGATCAGCGTAAGTCCACCGTTAATGGTTCCTATAGCCACACTGTTATCTTCTTTGTCAACATAAATAGATCCGATGTTGTTGGATCCCAGGATGGAGTTCGATGTATTATATAGAACCCAGTTAACATCATCAAAATAAGCCAGGCCGCCGATTGTTCCTATCCATTTATTGTTTAGTGTGTCAACTACAAGGCACCTTACAAAATCATCAGGTAAATCGGAGTTGCCGGTATTATAAACAGTCCAGGTGCTCCCATCAAATTTTACCAGTCCCCCTGAAAAAGTTCCGATCCACAAATTATTTTGCTGATCAACAGCCAGGCTTCGAATAGAATTATCGGGCAAACCGCTGTTTGTAGTCTGGTAAACGGTCCAGTTGATATCATCAAACGAAGCGAGGCCAAATTCAGTACCGATCCACTTCAAGCCATTCTGATCAATGGTAATACAACGGACTGAATTTTCAGGAAGGGGTGAGTTGGTTGAATTATAAATGGTCCACCCGTTTTGAGCTGATCCCGTAAAGGGAATAATCAGATAAACAAGTATGCAATAAAGTGATCGGCTCATGCATCAAAGATAATCAATCTACCACGAGGCGGGTTGAACTTCTTTCATCGCCATTCCAAACGCTCACCAGGTATACACCGCTGTGAAGTTGTGAAAGATCAAGTTGTATCGACTGATCATCCGGAGCAACAATTTGATTCAGGACTTCTTTTCCTAACACATTCGTCATTACTACATGAGCCTGAGTTCCGGTAAAGCCGGTGAGTTGAATGGAAGTTTTTTCGCTGGCAGGATTTGGTGCAATCGCAATAGTAAATACTTCAGCTGTTGATTGCAATCTGCAATTCATTGAAATATTTTTGGTGAGCGTACCGCGGTTACCGCAACTGTTTTTTGCAATGCAGGTAACTTTACCGGAGGAATTTCCAAAGTTTACAACAATTGCATTCGTTCCTTGTCCCGAAGTAATTGTGCTGCCCGATGGAACCGTCCAGGTATAAGTTGTGGCGCCATACATTGGAGGTACATTAAAAGCAACTCCTGTTTGTTGTGCACACACTGATGAAGGTCCGTTAATTGTGGAAGGTTTTGCAGGAGCACTGTAAATATTAATACACCGCGTGCTACTTGTGCTGCAACCGTTGAAAGAAGTTACGCACACCTGACCCGAAACAAAACCGGCATTGGTTGAGAATGAAATTGCCGTGGTTCCCTGTCCGGAAATATAAGTTGTTCCTGATGGCAATATCCAGTTATAGGAAACGGCACCATTAACGGAAGCGATTGATAAATTCACTACTGCCTGACAATTACCGAATAATTCTCCCTGAATGTATCCCGGAGTAATTGCACTGCTACGCGCAAGGCTTTTGCAACGTGATGCAGAAGTTCCGCAGGCATTACTGGCAGTTACACAAACGTTACCATTATTAAAATTGTTCGCAAAAAAGATAGTAACACTGTTAGTTCCCTGTCCGGAAGTAATTGTAGAATTTGAAGGCGCTGTCCAGTTATACGATGTAGCACCTGAAACCGGTCCAACCGAATACGTAAATGATTGTCCTCTGCAGGGTGCTGATACACCCTGGATCGCTGTAGGAGTGCCGGGAGCAGTGGTGCATCCGCAATTGGTAACAGTAATTGTTTTTGTTGCTGAGGCAGTGCATCCGTTGCTGCTGTAAACGTATGTGATAGTATGTGTTCCTGCCCCTGCTGTTGCAGGATTAAATATCCCGGAGGAAACTCCCGGTCCTGAATAGGTTCCGCCGGAAGGAGAACCACCGGTAAGGGTAAACGCAGCGGCATTACTGCAGACGGAAGAAAACGAAGCTAAGGTAACAACAGGAACAGCGTTTACGGTAATGGAAGAATTTGCAAATCCGGAACAACCATTTGCATTTGTATAACTGTAAGTTATTATATGAGTACCCACCCCGGCGACAGAAGGATTAAAGTTTCCTGATGACACTCCGGTTCCTGAATAAATTCCACCCGATGGTGAACCACCGGTAAGGGTATACGAAGTTGCATTACTGCAAACAGGTTGAAAAGAAGAAAGTGAAACTGAGGGAGCAGCGTTTACTGTGATTGAAGAAGTAGCCGATGCTGAACATCCGTTTGCATTTGTAAAATTGTAAGTAATGGTGTGAGTACCTGCTCCTGCTACAGAAGGATTAAATATTCCGGAAACAATACCTGCTCCTGAATAATTTCCCCCGGAGGGTGAACCACCTGTAAGCGTAAACGAAGCTGCATTACTGCAAACAGGCTGGAAAGATGAAAGCGTTACAACAGGAAATGCATTTACCGTAATAGTGGTTGTAGCGAAACCGTCACAGCCTGTTCCTCCTGAATAAAAATAAGTGAGTGTATGCGTTCCTGCGCCGGCAAGTGATGGATCGAATACGCCACCACTCACTCCGGGTCCGGAATAACTTCCGCCGGAAGGCGAACCTCCTGTTAAGGTAAACGATGCGGTGTTATTACAAACTGCATTTATTGCAGAAAATGTTACATTAGGAGAAGTCCCTACCGTGATGGATTGAGAAGCCGTTGCCTCACAGCCATTTGCATCGGTATAAGTATAGGAAATTAAATGAGTACCGGTTCCTGCCTGTGCAGGATCAAAATTGCCATTCGCAACTCCGGTTCCTGAGTATGCTCCACCAACAGGACTTCCATGTGTGAGAGCGAAGGAAGATGAGTTGTTGCATACTGTATTTAATGGTGAAAAAGTTACCTGTGGAAGCTGATTAACCTGAACAGCGTATGTTTGTGCAGCACTGCATCCTGCAGCACTGGTTCCGGTAACAGAGTAAGTGATAGTTGTAGCAGGACTTGCTGTAACCACTGCACCTGTTGTTGCATTTAATCCTGTAGAAGGTGACCAGGAATACGTTGATGCACCGGATGCAGTAAGAGATGTTGATGAACCAGCGCAGATGGCATTGGTGCCATTAACCTGAACAACTGGGAGCGGGTTCACTGTTATTTGCGCAGATGCTGAACCGGTGCAGCCGTTAACGGAGTTGGTTGCGATAAGCGAATACGTTGTAGTTACGGCAGGTGAAACCACCGGATTCGCAGCGGAAGAAATAAATCCTGACGGGGATGATGTCCATGAATAATTTATTTGTGTGGCCACTACATTATTGAGTACCAAAGACCACGAATTTATGGTTCCTACATCAGTACCTGCCACGTCTGATACTTTTAATTGCCATAAACCATTCGCGTTTCCTGTAAGAAGATTGAAGGATGCATCGGGAATGTAAGACCCCGCAAAGGGAGCCGTACCGCTTGCTATGGGAGTGCCGGCACTCATGCTGAAAATCGTATTGTTAAAATTATCACCGCTTCCGCCACGACGATTACTAAGATTAATAGTGTTTCCGGAAGGTGAAATCAATGCCACTATAAGATCACCATCATAGGTGTGTGTAATGTTTACACGAACAGAAAATATTGCACCGTTTGCAAGTGTTGCAGGAGAAATTCCCGCCACAGTTATCGGCGAAGCTACCCCGGCAGAATTATTATCCGGTATAGCATAAACAGTATTATTTGAAAACGTCGTTTGTACCGTACCGTTAGGAGGTGCAGTAACCGATGAATTTAATGTGGTGCTTTGACCTGTGCATAAAGAATTGCTAACAGGTGTTATGGAAACAGGCATGTTTTGAACGGTAATACTTACGGGTGCCGACGATGCAGGGCAGGCAGAGCTTACATCAGTAGTTACAGTATAGGTTCCTGCTGTATTAACAATAATGGATTGTGTAGTTGCTCCTGTTGACCACAGATAGCTGGGTGCGGGACTCGATGTAAGTGTAACCGAATTCCCGGGACACAATGCCGTGGAGCCGTTTGCTGTTATTAAAGGAACTGTTCCTGCCTGTTTGGTCAGCATATATGGAACAACAAGTATGTTATTATTTTCATTCTCCTCAAGGAAATAATTATTAGGGTCAAGTTGTACCACAAGAAAATATTGTCCGTTGCAAGTTCCGGGGGGAATAGTGATATACATCCCGTCAAGGTACTGGTAATAAATATCGGTGAACCCCGATGAAATTCCCTGTACGGTGGGTGAGCAGTTGTAAGAACCTCCACCCAGTCCATAATTTGGAAAGCTGCTGTTTGTTAAAGTTGTTCCTGCACTGTCAACACAGTGACCGTTATAAGTTGAGCAGGAGCCGTAATCCATTAAACAGAATGCAAGCTTTGCTCCATTTCCAACAATGGGCCAGTTAAGCGGATTGGGATCGGAAGTTTGAGTGCGAAGCGTGTGAACTCCCCAATCATCAACATGCATGTGGCCGTGTGTTGGATGATAGGTCATTGAGCCTGCATCACGATCGATGTAACTCATAACAGCACCATTTTTTTGATACACACGTTGCTTTATAAGCTGGCGTGGTGGTAAACCGGTATTCGGACAGGTGGCGGGAGCGGTTCCTGTTATGGTGTCGGTTCCGCAGATGTAGGTATTGGTTGTACGAATTTCAAGCGGACCATGTCCGATGTTAGGCGATGATACCGAAACACGAAGCCGGCCGTTTTCAACACCATTTCCGGTCTGTGAATATTCAATAACTCCATTGTTTCCTGAAACAATCAATGGCGGACGCGCAACAATGATGTCGGGCAACAAACTGCAATTTGTAGCTCCGGGGGTTTCGCAAACGCAACTTGTTGCATTTGTAGTAGAACACTGTGCGGAAGCAAAATTTACAAAGGCCAGGGCCAGGATGGTAATGAGTAACAATTTTTTCATAATGAGAGGATAAGCAGGTGGGGCGTGAGTTATGTAAAATCAAATGTACTATAAAATCTGTAGTTTATAAAAAAGCTGCACCGTTTACCGGCACAGCTTTTCCTGGTTAGATAGAAAAGTATGTTATTCAAGGACCACACGGGACATTTGTATGGTACCATTATTATTCAGACGGACCATGTAAATTCCCCGGCTGTAAGTTGTCAGGTCAAGTGTTACTATATTCTGACCTTCAAGAGTTTCAACGGAATGTGTAAGCATAATTCGTCCGGTAATATCCATCAGTTGAACAATAGATTCCCCGGCAACAGGACTGTCAAAGACTACATCAACATAATCGGAAGCAGGGTTAGGAGCAATGTTTAAATTTTGAGTCCATGAATTTTCTTCACCAATGCGACAATTAAAAGTAATAGTATAAGTAGATGTACCCCGGTTTCCGCAAACGTTTTTCGCGGTACATCCGATTTTGCCTGCGGTAGCGCCAAAGTTTACAATAATTGAAGTGGTACCCTGGCCTGAAACAATGGTGGAACCGGAAGGCACACTCCATGTGTAGGTTGTGGCACCATAAACCGGTTGTACGGAATAGGGAACCCCTGTTTGATTAACACAGGCTGTTGACGGTCCTGTTATTACCGGTTTCGGAGGTCCGGCATACACCCAGGCACAGCGTGAGTTACTGCTAGAACATCCATTGAAGGAGGTAACACAAACTTTTCCTGAAACGAATCCTACATCGGTTGAAAATGAAATTGCCGTTGTTCCCTGGCCTGAAATATACGTTGTTCCTGCAGGAAGTGTCCAGTCATATGATTGTACACCCGCAATAGGATTCACCGAAAGGTTAACAACCGACTGACAATTTCCGTAAAGTTGTCCCTGTATATTTCCAGGGGTACGAGCAACTATTTTAGTAAGGGTTTTGCATTTTGCAGGTGAGCTGCCACAAACATTTGATGCCACAACACATAAACTTCCTGTTGTGTAATTAGCACCTATCGCCAGCATTATGGAATTTGTTCCCTGTCCTGAAATTATTGTGGTATTGGCAGGCGGTGTCCACGTATAATTGGACACATACGAATGGTTGGTTACATAATAATTAATTGTAGCTCCGGGACAGGGATAAGCAGTTCCATAAATATTTCCTGGTTTGCCGGGTGCGTTACAGTTGCAATTATTAACGGTTATGGTTTTGGCTACAGAAGCGGTGCAGCCATTATCAGTATATGTATACGTAATGGTATGGGTGCCGACACCTGCAGTGGAGGGTGAAAAATTGTTATTGCTTACACCGGTTCCCGTATATGTTCCCCCTGCCGGAGATCCGCCGGTGAGCGGAAATGTTGCTGCATTGTGGCACACAGCAGTAAATGGGTCCAATGTGACAATGGGTAACACACCTACGTTTACGGTTATCGATTGTGAACTGGTACAACCTGCCGCATTGGTACCGGTAACCGTATACGTTGTGGTTGATGCTGGATTAGCACTTACGCTTGAACCGGTAGTTGCGTTTAGTCCTGTTGATGGTGACCAGGAATAGGTAATAGCACCTGTTGCCGTTAATGTTGTGGAAGAGCCATTACAGACTGACGTATTTCCGGATACACCCACGTTAGGAATGTTATTAATGGTAAGTGTTGCAGATACCCTGTTACTTACACACACTACATTAGGAGTTGATATTTCCCAATCATAAAAGAAGTAATAAAAGGCGGTTCCTGCAGAAGAGTTTTTGATAGAAAGATAATTCGGAATGGTGTACGGATACGTTACACCGGAATTATTTCTGTAAAGACTTGCACTGCCCGCCCGTGTCAGTCGCAGATCGTTACCAGCTGTTATTGGCCAGTTCAAGGTAATACGGCTTTCGCCGGAAGGAATTGAAGCTGCCTGGCTGTTCAATAATGTACCGGAGGAATTTCGTAACTCTACAGTAGTTGTGGTTGCACTTTGTGCATACACTTTAACAGAAACGAGCGTAAAATTTTGAATAGCATCGAAAATCTGATATTGCGCACTGGTAAAAAATCCGCCGGAACCAATGGTATTTGCATTAGGTGTTGCATAACCTGAATACCCGGGAACGGATGAGGTTGCTTCAGCGAAATAAGAAGTTGTGGAATTAACCACAGGTGTGTTAAAGGTGGTTCCTGTTCCGAGTAATGAACCACCTGATGAATTATCATACCAATTAATGGTTGCACCGGACGCAGTTGCGGAAAGTGTTCCTGATCCCGGGCCGCAATTCGATGTTCCTGCTGTAACCGGAGCAGCTCCTGTGAATGTAACAGCATGCGGGGATGATGTTGCAACACCGCAAGGTGTAGAAACTGAAACTGTATAATTTCCTGTTGATGTTACGTTGATACTTTGTGTAGTTGCACCGGTAGACCAAAGATACGTATACCCGGCACCGGTATTAGCAGTTAGTGTTACCGGAGTTCCCGTGCAAACCGGTCCCTGAATATTGGAAGAGATGGTTGCTGTTCCGCTTACAACTTGCTGAGTTAAAGTGTAGGGAACTACAAGTAAGTTGTTGTCTTCGTTTTCTTCAAGAAAATAATTGTTGGGATCCAGCTGGACTACAATATAATATTGTCCGTTACAGGTGCCCGGAGGAATAGTAATATACATACCATCGAGGTACTGGTAATAAATGTCGGTGTAGCCGGAAGAAATTCCCTGCACACTTGGAGAGCAGTTGTACGAACCGCCGCCCAATCCATAATTTGGAAAATCACCATTTAACAATGTAGCGCCGGTACTGTCGACACAATGTCCGCCATAGGTTGAACACGAACCGTAATCCATCAGACAAAAAGCAAGTTTTGAACCACTGCCCACAATTGGCCAGTTAAGTGGATTCGGATCGGAGGTCATGGTACGAAGGGTATGAACACCCCAGTCATCCACATGCATATGACCATGTGTGGGATGATAGGTCATTGAACCCGCATCACGATCGTAATAACTCATAACATTGCCACTTTTTTGATAAACCCTTTGAGTAACCAGCTGGCGTGGTGGCAACCCCGTATTTGGGCAAGTGGCAGGAGCAGTTCCTGTAATGGTATCAGTACCACATATATACCTGTTAGTGGTTCTTACTTCCAGGGGTCCGTGGCCAATATTCGGTGAGGAAACTGAAACACGGAGCCTTCCGTTTTCCACACCATTTCCGGACTGGGAGTATTCAATAATTCCGTTATTTCCGGAGACCAGCAGGGGTGGCCGGGCTACAATGATATCGGGCAGAAGATCGCAATTCGTTGATCCGGGTGTTTCACAGGCACAACTGGTGGCATTGGTGGTGCTGCATTGTGCGGTTGAAATGAGTGGTAAAGCTGATAATACAAGGGCAAAGAGTACTATTCTGTTCATGTGATGAGGTGTTTTATGAATTTGATCCGGGCAGGAATTGTAAAAAGCTGCAGCCGGATTACGAATTTAACCTGTTATAAGGCAGAATACCTAATAAATTACGTGAAAGTAGGGTTTTCAGGGGTAGACAGCAATCGGCTTCCTGCGTGGCAAGGTGAATGTATAACCCCAACGTTATTGACGTGCCGAGATGTGATTTCAGATATAATCCCGGCATTTTGTTTTATGATGTTGTTTTTAAACTATTCTGATAAAAGTTTATCCATAAAAAGTATAAAATCATCTTTGAACTTTTCATATTCAACACCCGTAGCAGCGCCTGAAAATCCGGCATGCACTTTTCGTACTCGATGATTTTTATCAAGAAAAATTGTGGTGGGAAAGCCTGCAAAACTTTCAAGACCCGGTAACACAGTTTTTATTTTATCACGATTGGCAGCAATCAGTAGCGGGTAGTTTATTTGCAGCCGGTCACGAAATCGCTTTACATTACCGGAAGCGCGAATGAAATCATCGGTTTTTTCAAACGATAAACCTATAATCTCAAATCCTCGCTGATAATTTTTATCATAATACGGTGCCAGAAAAGCAGATTCGTCGAGGCAATTCGGGCACCACGATCCAAGTATTTGAATTACGATTACTTTATTTTTAAACCGCTCATCACTCAGTGAAACGCTGTTGCCATCAACATCGGGCAATGTGAATTGTAAACCGTTTTCACCTTCGTTATATCGGGTAATGGTGTATGCATCCGGCAATGAAGCCATTTCGTTTCTGTAGCCATTAAATGGTGTTTGCCGGTAGGTTCCGGAATAAAAAATTCCCTGTAATGACGTACTCGTAGCTTTTGCTTTAAAGAGATAAACAAAAACACCATCGAAGGTAGAGAGAAACAGACTGTCATTATCAATCACACCTTCAAGGTACCTGTAGTCACCGCTGGTTGTCAAAAATGTGCCGGTGACTTTAGTGCCCTGTTGTTCAAAAACACCAATAGCATTGGAACTATCTTTAGTACCCGGTGAAAACTGAACCGACCACCGGCCAGTTAAATCGGCAACAGGTGACTTTGATTTAACAGTAAAACGGGGAGCATCACCGGCAACTGCACGCATTGGAATTGCAGTATGTGTAAGTCTGGTTAGATTGATAAAGTTACCTTCTAAATGAGTTGCATCAACAATTTTCAAACGAAGTTCCGACTCATAAACTGGAAAGCGGGCAATCAACGAATCATCTTTAACCGTTACTTCATCAAGCAACATGCGCTCGGCACCATTAATAACGGTTAAGGTATACGTGTTATTAATTGCGGTTACTTCAATCTGAAATGGCAATTCACCGCCGGGAGTCAATAAAACGGCTCTCCAGAGACCCGTTGCAATAAGTAATGTTGATAGGATTGTCATGATAAGTAAATAAAGGAATTCAGTTTTTTATGTTACTGCGGCCCGACATTACAAATCCGATCTTTTTTCCAAGCCCGGGCAGGTTTTGGGCTTTAATAAGATAATTTCCTTTCCCATAATACGTGAGTGTATCGGTTGAAGCATAATACGCATTGTTCACCCTTTTGATTATTACAATACTATCCGTTTTTTCTCCGGTAAATGCTGCATGCAAAAATTTTATGGTTGCCGAAGAGTCATTTGCCGTAAATTGAATGATTCGTGAATTCCCCTGCACAGCACTGTCTTTAATAAATGCCTGGAGCATTGAAGGTTGATTGGCGAGTGTTTCAGTAAAGGGAACGAGTTCTTTTTCCCAATCCGGGTTTTCTATGACAAGTTCCTCGGCACGGCCTTTATGATCCAGGTTTTTGGTTAGTGTGTAGTCAGAAGCTTTCAGTATTTCAATTTCCGAATCAAAATAATTTTGAATTTCATCAAGGGCAGAAATCCTTTTTGAATCCTGCCGGTTACCGCATCCTGCGAAAGCAGAAAGACAAGCGACAACAGTATAAAAAATCATATTTTTCATAGTTATCTCATACCGGATTTAGTTGCTTTATCAAGATAGATCAAGGCATTTTTCTCATCACCCAAAATACGATAGGTAATTCCGATATTGTATAAAACCTTGGAATTTTGTGGCTCTGATTTTTCGACCTGCTGGAAACAATTAAGCGCATTTTTATAATCACCCATAGCTGCGTAGCTGTTGCCCATATTTAAAAGGGCATCAATATAACCGGGCTTAAATTTCATTGATTCCTGGTATTGTGCTACGGCTCCGGAAAAATTCCCTGCTTTTGCCAGTGCATTCCCTTTGTTGTAATATGCCTGGTAAAAGTCGTTTTTTAACTTGATGGCCTGATCGAAATTTACAAGTGCGCTGTCGATGGACCCTTTTTCAGTCAGATATAAACCCCTGTTATTATAAGCTTCCGCATTGGAGGGATCAATACTGATAGCTCTGTTGAAATCGGCAACAGCCTGGTCATATTTTTTTCCAATACCATAAGCCAGCCCTGCCGAAATATAAAAATCAGCATCTTTAAATTCTTTGAAAGAACGTGCTTTTTCAAAAGCGGCAATGGCGGCAGGTCCATTATTTTTTTCTTTGTAAGCGATTCCCAAATGATTCCAGGCTTCAGCATAGTTCGGCAAAATAGCAACACCTTTTTCGAGCTGCGCAATGCTTTTGTCAAGGTAGTTGTTTTTCAAGGTCGGATCTTCTTCTTTTAATGCCTTTTCGATCAGCAATGCGCTGCCATACGCATAACGTATACGCGCACTGTTAGGAGCAGTCTTTACATCTTTCGACAGCAATTCAAGATTGTTTTTCCAGTCATTGTTACGGCTGATTGTTTTGATGGAAAAAAGTACCAGCACCACCATAAACATCGCGGTGACGAATGTTTTCTCTTTAAAATACTCAAGCAGGTTGCGGCCGGAGGTCATTTTAAGCAAGCCTGTATATTTTAGAGCGAAAAATGTAATTGCAATCGCAAATCCCACGGTAGGCATATATAAAAACCGCTCGGCCATTGTTGATTCTATTAGGAAAAGCACATTTGCCACCAGGGCGATGGTTCCGAAAAAGAAGAGTAATCCGAATGACAGCGGATCTTTTTTCCCGATTCCTGCAAAAGCGCGCCAGGCCAGGAAAATACATAGTGCAGTTGCTGCAAGGGCTCCTGCAGAGGCAAAAGATACTACCGGAATCTGGTTATAAGAATAATCGAAACTTAGAGGATGCGGCACAAACAAAAGGTAAATGTACTTTCCCATCACGGCAAAGGCAGAGGCTAGCTGATCGGCATAGTTTTGTGCACCTAATATGGAATTATTAATCAGCTGCATTTCAGCGGAACCTGTTAAAGCTCCGAGTACACTGATACGAATTATTAAATACAATGCAGTGATTCCCATGAAAACAGAACTGATTTTTAAATTCGATTTCAGCGACAGATCCGAAAAGAACCAGATAAAAAGTGGAATTATCGCAACTAAAGTAATTGCGTTTTCTTTCGACAAATAGGAAAGAAAAAAAGTTATAGCGGATCCTGCCAGATACAACGGCTTTGGTGACAACATCCATTTATGAAGCCAGAATAGTGTAACCAATGAAAATAGCAGGCAGAGTATTTCATCACGGCTTTTAATATTCGCAACTACTTCGGTATGTAAAGGGTGAGCAATGAATATGAGCGTAGCAAAAAAGGGTAATAGCAATGAATAATTGCGAAACATTGAAGCAAAAAGATGAAACATTAAAAAACCGGTCAGGGAGTAAAGCAGTACATTTATCCAATGACCCGGTGCGGGATTATCCGGAGCTAATTCCCATTCAATTGCAAACATGGCAACTGAAAGCGGGCGGTACAATCCTTCACGGCGCTCCCAGAATCCGGCACGATAAGGAGTGGTGAATATTTCAGGAATGGCCGATACACCTTTTTTGGTAATTTTATTATTGGAAATCACAGTACCGTCATCCACAGTATATTCATGACCAAGCGTATTTGCATACAGCAAAAATGCAAACAATGCACAAATCAGTGCGGCATATGAAATGGTGCGCTTGTGCGCCAACGGGTCAACCGTTTTAACAGTCGATAGACCGGCAGCTATAGGGGATGAAGGTTTTTTAACCGGCTTTTTCATAGTGTTTGAAGGGCATAAACTTACTAAAAAAAATTAAGCGACAGCCTTCACAAGCAACCAATCACACCTTAATCGAAGTCAAATTTTTCAACAAAAGTTGAATTGTATCGGTTCCCTGAATTACGTATGAGCACACGGTTCAATTCACCTGCTTTGCGGGTGCCAAGCAATTTTTGCTTTCCGCTTTTCATTTGAATCAGAAGGGCGTATTCGCTACCCGGAAAATGTGATTCATCATATTTATTGGAAAACCGCCAGGTAAAACCCACATCTTTCATGTCGAGGATAAAAACTTCCTTAATATTTTCCCACAATATCATCTGGTAATTTTTCCCGAAAGGAAACCACCGGTAAAAAATACCTTCTTCGGTTATAATGGTATCAAGCCGGATGAGAAAAAATCCGAGCAACAAGGGGGTTGGGATCAGCAGTGTAAGGCCAATGAGTATCCAGCTGTTTTGCTGTTTGGAACCCCAAAGGTTGTCAGCAAGAACTTCTTCCAGTATCAAATAGATGAGTGCTCCTTCAATGAGGATCAGCAGGGTTAATAATGTCAGATTTTTGTATCGCTGTCGCTCGTAAAAATGCTGATACGTTTTCTTAAAGGTATTCTTCGGTCTCATTCTGCAGCGATGGGGGCTGGTGCGAATGTAGGAAATTCTCCTAATTTTGCTGTAAAACAATTGATGAACATCATAATTAACCTGACCAAATGGATAAAATAACGTGGCAAGATTTTGAAAAAGTTGATATCCGAACCGGTACGATAACCGCGGCGGAACTTTTTCCGGAAGCAAAAAAGGCGGCGTATAAGCTAACCATTGATTTTGGCGATCTTGGAGTTCGCAGGTCATCGGCTCAAATAACGGTGCTTTATCAGCCCCATGAGCTAATTGGCAGACAGGTTGTAGCCGTTATAAATTTTCCGGTGAAACAAGTAGCCAATTTTATTTCTGAGTGCCTGGTCCTTGGAGCTTCACAGGATGACGGGAGTGTGGTATTGTTACAAACAGAGCGCATCATGAAAAATGGCATCAAAGTTTCATAACCGTTAATTATGCTTCCATACAACAGGGATTTGAAAAAGGTATTTCTTGCTAATGCCAGCGAAGTAAATGCAAAGCCCATGGAAAAATACATGCGGGAACAGTTTGATTTTTTTGGGTTGCCATCAACCCAACGCAGAGCGATCAGCAAGGAATTTATGAACTCGAGACCGTTACCGGAAGGTGACGAAATGAGAAAAATTGTGAGAGAATTATGGTCTTTGCCCGAGCGAGAGTTCCAATATTTTGGGATGGAATTATTCATGAAGTTAAACAAACAATGGAATGAAAAAGAACGCGCTTTAATTGAAGAACTAATCGTAATTAAATCATGGTGGGATACGGTTGATTATATTGCAAGTCACATAGCGGGAGACTATTTTAAAAAATTTCCCGATCAGATTGAAAAAGTTACAGGTAAATGGAATCATTCAAAAAACATCTGGCTGCAGCGAACAAGTCTTTTATTCCAGTTAAAATATAAAAAGCAAACTGACTTTAATTTACTCTCCCGCTATATTGAACAGCTTTCTGATTCAAAAGAGTTTTTTATACAAAAAGCTATTGGATGGATTTTGCGGGAATATTCAAAGACGGATCCGGTAACGGTAAAAATTTTTTTGAAGGAACATACACTGGCTCCGCTGAGCAAACGGGAGGCGATGAAAGTAATGGCCAGGGTTAATGATAAGTAATGGAGGAATCCAACCGATTACCTGCTATTAATCAATCCCATACGCTCTTTAAGGAAATTGAAATCAACAGGCTTGGTAATAAAATCATCTGCACCATACCCCATAGCAGTTTTATGATTGGCTTCATCACCATAAGCAGTTACCATGATCACCTTAAGATCAGGAAAATCGGTTTTAATAAGCCGAAGTAACTCAAGTCCGTTCATTCCCGGCATATTTATGTCGGAAAGCACCAGCACAACATCAAATGGCTTTAGTGTTTTTAGGTAGTTCAAAGCATTTTCGGCGGTAAAGGCAAAATGAAAATTGAAATCACCATCACGAAGTTCTTTACGGAAGCGTTGGCGGAACAAAAGTTCTACATCCTGTTCATCATCAACAATTAATACTTTCAGGCCTGACATGGGGGGTGTGTCTTGAATATCAGTTACAATAATAAACAATTTGGTTGGAAATAAAAAATTCCCGTAGAAACCAGCTCTGCAATCCCGTAAAACCCTCATATCTCACCCTATTTCGGAATAAAATTCATCGCTCCGATGTAAAAAATTTTGTCCGGATAGGGGAACGATGTATTTTAAGAAAAACCGCACTTGTGGTATACGACATGCTTTAAAAACTAGATTTTAAAATTTAACGTTTATAAAAATTCATTTCATCCATGTAGGTATAAACCGATTCAGGTAACATATACCGTACATCTTTTTTATCGTAAATGGCTTTGCGGATAAAAGTTGAAGAGAGTTGCATAAGCGGAGCATCTACAATTTTAACTTTAGGATGATCTTTTAATTCCCCACCATCATGACCCGGACGGGGGTAAATATAAATTTCATGATGTTCAAGAATCTGTTCCCAGTTTTTCCACTTTTTAAAAGTGTCAAGATTATCGCTACCCATGATTAAAACAAAACTGTTATCGGGATATTGCTCCTGCAGATGCACTAACGTATTGATCGTATACGAAGGTTTGGGTAATGTAAATTCAACTTTCGATGCTTTAAGTTTCCGGTAGTCACCAATTCCGATACGAACCATTTCAAACCGGTGGTGATCCTGCAACAGGGATCCGGCAAGTTTAAGTGGATTATGTGGAGAAACTACCATCCAAACCTGGTTGAGGTCGGTGAATTCGGCCATGTACTGGGCAATTACAAGGTGACCGTTATGGATGGGATTAAATGAACCGAAGAAGAGGCCTGTTTTCAATGCACGTAATTACATAAGTAAGCGCCAAAGTTAATCAAACTCAGGGAAAGGGTTTACTTTAAGTGATGATTACAATCCCAGGAAAGCCACTACCAGCTGTTCAGCCTGCTCTTTAGCTTCAGCCAGATCTTTATTGATAATCACTTTAGAAAAACGTGTGCTGTAAGTAAGTTCGTGTTCAGCTTTATGAATACGGTTCTCCAGGGTTTCGGTTGTTTCAGAGGCACGGGCAACTAATCGCTTTCGCAGATCTTCAATTGCAGGAGGCCTTACAAATACATCGAGCAGGTTATCGGTATATCTTCCTTTGATATGAATTCCGCCTTCAACATCTACATCAAAAATTGCCACTTTCCCCATGAATGCAATACGATCGACTTCCGAGCGAAGCGTTCCATAATAGCCATTTTCATATACTTCTTCCCATTCCAGGAAATCATCATTCCTGATGCGCGCATGAAATTCTTCAACCGAAATAAAATAATAATCCTTACCATGTTCCTCACCTTTTCGCTGTTTGCGTGTTGTTGCCGACACCGAAAAACTCAACACCGGAAATTTTTGCACCAGGTGTCGAACAATGCTGGTTTTACCACTGCCCGAAGGACCGCAGAAAAGAACGAGTTTGGATTCCATTTTAAAATGTCATTATTGTGTTGCCTGGACGCAGGTAATACGATGGAATAGTTATTAAATAATGTTTGCAGCCTGTTCCTTCATTTTTTCCAATTCGTCTTTCATTTGCACCACATGCCGTTGAATGATAGCGTCATTAGCCTTAGACCCGATGGTGTTAATTTCGCGTCCAATTTCCTGGAGGATGAAACCAATTTTTTTACCATTTGAATCAGCTTCTTTTAACGTGTCGGTGAAAAATATAAGATGTGAAAGCAGGCGCACTTTTTCTTCAGTGATATCAATTTTTTCGATGTAATAAATTAACTCCTGTTCAAAACGGTTCTTATCGATCTGGGTGGATTCACTTACTTCTTCGAGACCTTTATTTAACCGGCCTTTAATAGATTTTAATCTTCCGGGTTCAATCTTTTCAATTTTTTTCAGGTGGTCGCGAATTGCAGCAACCCTTCCTTCAAAATCTTTATGAAGTACTTTTCCTTCTTTAATCCGGAAGTCGTTGAACGCAGACAACGCTTTCCGCGAAAGCGTTTCAATGAGTTTCCACTCTTTCGCATCCGCTTCAGTTTTTTCAATATTCAGCACATTCGGCAAACGCATAATAATACTCAGGTAATCGGAAGAAGTGAGTTTCAGTTCTTTTTTAAGATCATTAAAATCTTCAAAGTACTGTTTGATCACATCCTTGTTAAAAGCACTATTGCGGGAACCGGGCGCCTGTTCAATGGTGACTATAAAATCAACTTTCCCGCGTTCAACCGCCTTGGTAATTTCATTCCTCAACTCCAGGTCTTTGTCTTTGTAAACCGACGGCACGCGCAAATTCAGTTCAAGAAATTTGCTGTTCAGTGACTTTACCTCAACAGTAATTAAATTGCTTCCTGCGCTGCCTGTGGCTTTACCGAAGCCGGTCATTGACCTGATCATATGAGTTTGAGTTTTAACTAAGGAGTGCAAAGATAACAAGATGTGGCAAGAAACAAGAGGTGAATGAAAAGGATGCGGTTAGCACTTCAGATCCTGGTTGGCGAAAAGAGACGGGCAGGCATTTTACCGGATGTAACCAGCCAAACTCCCAGGAATATCAGCGCAGCAGCAGCCAGGTGCATCATATTGAGATGATCCTTGCCCAGGAAAATTGCAAACAGCGTAGCAAACAGCGGTTGCAGGTAAATGTAAACGCTCACTGATGACGGACTCAGGTTTTTTAATGCATATACATTTAAAATATATGCGAGAGAAGTAACACCAATCACAACATACAGTGTAGCCAGCCAGATAGTGGTGGTGAATGTTTCCCATTTTATTTCAGTAAACTCCGAATATCCGAAAGGCAAAACAAGAATGCTTCCGAAAAGAAAAACCCATTTCATCACGGTAAGCGTATTGTATTTTTGCATTAGTGGTTTAACAATAATCAGGAAAATGCCAAAAGAAAGAGAATTGATTAATACGAATGTATCACCAAGCACCGATGCATCATAAATTGAAAATTCCTTTCCCCAAACCAGCAACAGCGTTGCTCCTGTAATTCCAATCAATATACCACCAATTTTCCGGAATGTAATGGTTTCCCGGATCAAAAAACTTGCAGCAATCATAACCATGATCGGATTAGTGGTCATCATGAGTGATGCATTAATTGGAGTTGTGAGATCAAGGCCTTTGAAAAACAGTAACTGATTAATGGCTACTCCGAATAATGCGCAGAAAAACAATCTTACCAGGTCACGGGATTCCACTTTTTTATCGCGGATAAATAAACCAACCAGCCAGAATATCATGGCACTCACCAAAACGCGGATTACTATAAATCCGAAAGGCTTAATAAATTCCGGCATTACTTCTTTGGCTATGCTATAGTTGGCCCCATAAATGAGGTTGGCGGAAAGTACTGACAAATGAGCAAGGAGATTTTTGTTTTGCACCTGCGAAATAAAATGTGAAGGTAGGAAATAGAAACCGGTGGAAATAGAAATGTGTTCCCGCTTGTTGTAACCTATACTACACTTTTCGAATAAATATCACATCGTTCGTTGATTATTTAGTCATTGCATGTTTCACCGCTTCAATATTTTTTGGTGAATTGCCAATAAAGATGTCCTTACCAATTATAAAAACAGGTCGTTTCAAAAAGGTATATTCCTGCAATATGTAGTTTCGGTAATCTTTCTCCGATAACTTTTTTTCGTTCAGTCCCATAACACGGTATTTTATGGCAATGCGGCTGAATAGTGCTTCATAACTTCCTGCCATTTCCGCCATTTTATCCAGTTGTTTTTCGGTAATAGGTTCAGTTTTAATGTCCTGCAATATAAAATCCGGGCCGGGTTTCAATTCCTTGAGGATGCGCTGGCAGGTAGTGCAGATGCCCAGGTGGTAGATCTTTTTCATCTTGATTTTTAATGCTTTGCGGAAGTGGTTTGAGGTGCAAAGTTAGAATTAACCATTTAAAATCCCCTGCTGCGATGAGAAGTTTGGGTGGAATCGTATCTTTGAAATCTAAAAGTTACAACAGGTGGAAGCGGTCGCAATACAGAATCAATACGAAATTAAATTACCCCAGTTTGAAGGTCCGTTCGACCTGTTACTGTTTTTTATTGAACGGGATGAACTTGACATACATAACATTCCGATTTCAACAATTACGAATGAATTTTTTGAATATATCCGCCATGCGGATTCTATGAATATTGAACTTGCAAGCGAGTTTATTCTGGTTGCCTCCACCCTGATGCGAATCAAGGCAAAGATGTTGTTGCCAAGGTATCCTAAAGATGATGAAGGCAATGACCTTGATCCCCGCCAGGACCTGGTGCGACAACTGTTGGAGTATAAGCAGTATAAAGAAGCTGCTGCCGAACTTAAGGCAAGGGAAGAAGAGCGTTTTATGAAACAGGAACGCGGTAATACACCGGCCGAATTATCAACTATTGCCATGATCGCCGATGGCAGCAGCTATTCATCGGAACTGAATGCACTTACACTTTTTAAACTTATGATCACTTTTGAAAAAGTGATGGAACGGTTTCGCATCGGCGAGTCAAGGCAAAAACATACCGTGGTGCAGTTTCCATTTACCATTGATCAGGAAAAGGATAATATTCAGCGGCTTGTCCGCCTCAAGGCCAATGTTACGTTCCTTGATGTTTTTTCCGCCTGTCAGTCCCGCATGCATGCCTGTTTCACTTTCCTTGCTTTGCTCGATCTTATCCAGGCAAAAATGGTTATCCTGGTAATCAGTGAAGGATTCAACAATTTTTATCTTACCGATGTAAATTCTGACACTGCCCATGCAAATTGACGGGCATGAGCTGATTAAAAATTTCAGGCCGGGAAAAATTATTTTGCCGGTACTCATAGGACTGGGAGTTGTAGTTTACCTTTTAATTTCAAATTTTGACCGCGAAGCTTATTCGCGCATAAACTGGACAGGACACACCACGCTCTGGATTATTTTAGCTGTGGTGATGATGTGCATACGTGATCTGGCATATATGTACCGCATTAAAGTGCTTTCCGGAAACCTTATTTCCTGGCGTCGGAGTTTCCCGGTCATTATGCTTTGGGAATTTGCATCGGCAATTACACCTACCATGGTTGGCGGTACAGCACTTGCTTTTTTCATTCTCAATAAAGAAAAAGTAAATATGGGCCGGAGCATTGCTGTGGTCCTTACCACATCTTTCCTCGACGAATTATTTTTCGTATTGGCAGTACCGTTAGTGTTTATCCTTGTAGGAAAAGCCAATCTTTTTATTTCGCTTGATACGTTAACGGAAGGAGTAAGTACTGATGCCGGAGGTATTTATTATTTTTTCTGGCTTGGATATTTTATAATTTTAGGTTATACACTGTTGGTTGCCTATGCATTGTTTATAAATCCACGCGCAGTAAAATGGTTGTTATTAAAAATTTTTTCATTGCCTCTGTTACGACGGTGGAAACAAAAGGCCTGGCATACCGGAAATGATATGGTTATAGCTTCCGGAGAAATCAGGAATCAGCGCGCTTCTTATTGGATCACATCGTTCGCCGCAACCATTTTTTCATGGACAGCCCGATATATGGTGATCAATTGCATTATTATGGCGTTCATTCAGCATGGGTGGTATGAAAATATGATTATTTATGCCCGTCAGCTGGTAATGTGGATCATACTGCTGGTGAGTCCAACCCCCGGAGGCAGTGGAATTGCTGAAGTTATTTTTTCAAGGTTTCTGGGAGAAATGATACCCGCCGGAATTTCGGATTCCCTGGCGTTACTCTGGAGACTGATCAGTTATTACCCGTACCTGTTTATCGGTGCCCTTATCCTGCCAAGGTGGGTAAAAAGACATGTGCTCGACAAAAAATAAATGTGGCAGCATAATTGCTTCCGGCTCAATTTGAATTTGTACTTTCGTAATCCCCCAATAAAAAACTGAATATGAAAAAATTACTTCTTTCCCTGTCGGTGATTATTTTTTTACTCAACCTCACTGTGGTTGCACAGGATACTGCTGCAAAAAGCAGTGGACTTCCCTCAGTAAATGTTAAGGCGTTGGATGGTTCGGTAGTCAGTACCGATAAAATCACCAACGATGGCAAGCCCATTATCTTAAGTTTCTGGGCCACCTGGTGCAAACCCTGCGTTATGGAAATGAATGCGATTGCCGAGTTGTATGCTGACTGGCAGGCTGAGACAGGAGTAAAGTTTGTTGCAATTTCAATTGATGATGCCCGTTCAGCCACATCGGTAGCTCCTTTTGTAAATGGAAAAGGATGGGATTTTGAAGTATACCTCGATCCGAATGGTGATTTTAAAAGGGCTATGAATGTTAACATGGTTCCTCACACCTTCCTGTTAAACAGCAAAATGGAAGTAGTTAACCAGCATACATCGTTTGCTCCCGGCGATGAGGAAAAACTGTACGAACTGGTTAAAAAAGTAGCCGCCGGTCTTCCGTTGAATTAACAGGCAGAAACGTATTTGCAGATGGGTTTTGTTGGGTAGTATAAATCTCAGCTATTTGGTTTATTTTCACAGCCGCGAAACACATAATAATCCACTGCTGTGATCCATCTTAAAAAACTTCTTGTTACCGGTTCGGCTATCCTGGCTTTTACCGCCTCAAATGCACAGATCAATCTTCCTTTTGAGATACATGGCAACTTCCAGGTCGATGCCCAGTATTACTTTGAAGATTCTACCATCGGTGCGCCCGTAGTTCCCGAAAAAGTGTTGTCGAATGGATTCGGAAATCTAACTTTTACGCGGGGAAATTTTGGAGCCGGTATCCGCTATGAATCCTACCAAAATCCATTGCTGGGATTTGATTCGCGCTACAAGGGAAGCGGAATCACTTACCGGTATGCAACCTATAAGGTAGGTGACCTGGATATAACACTGGGTAATTTTTATGAGCAGTTTGGAAGCGGACTTATTTTCAGGAGTTATGAAGAACGGGGCCTGGGTATTGATAATGCTATGGATGGGATTTTATTGAAATACAATCCAATAGCAGGAATTTATATTAAAGCATTTATTGCTGAGCAGCGGTATTACTTCGATAAAGCGGGCCTGGTGCGGGGCGCTGACGCTGAAATTGCACTTTCAGAAACCTTTACTTCCCTGGCCAACTCAAAAACCCTGATCACCCTGGGCGGTGCCGTAGTCAGTAAATACCAAAAGGACGATAATAATCTGTATAACCTTCCTGAAAATGTGTTGTCGTTTGCCCCACGTGTACGTATCAACCGGGGGAATTATAGTTTATACGGTGAGTATGCCTACAAGTATAACGACCCATCGGCGATCAATGCAACATCCGACAATCCAAGCGGAATTTACAAGCCCGGAGAAGCTCTTTATATTAACGGAACCTATTCCCGCAAAGGGCTTGGAATTTCCTTATCGGGAAAATTTATTGATAATATGAGTTACCGGTCTGATCGCGATGCCACTGGCAACGACTTAAACTTAAGCTTTTTACCTGCCCTCACCAAACAACAATCCTACCGCCTGGCGACTATTTACCCGTATGCTACCCAGCCAAATGGTGAGGTGGGATACCAGGGAGATATTTTTTACAACTTCAAACCCGGATCTCTGCTGGGAGGAAAGGCGGGGACATATATCGCATTGAATTATGCCCGTGCCAATAGTTTGGATACCGTAAACACAAATGATGAATTGGGTTATGAAAGTTCATTTTTTTCAATGGGGGATGAAAAATATTTTGAAGAAGTAAATGTGGAAGTTCAGAAAAAACTGAACAAAAATATGAAGCTGCTCGTTACTTATATCTACACATTATATGACGAGGGGGTTGTTAAAGGCCTGGGTGAAAATTTCGGAAAAATATATGCACACACCGGTATTGCTGAAGTGCAGTACAGAATTAACAAAAAACACAGCTTCAGGGCGGAAGTTCAACATCTTTATACCCGGCAGGATAATCAAAATTGGCTAATGGGATTGTTTGAATATTCAATATCACCTAACTGGTTTTTTGCAGCGTTTGATGAATTCAATTATGGGAACGATGACAGCGATGACCGGCTTCATTACCCCAATGTTTCATTAGGTTATACCAAAGGCGCCAACCGTATTACCATGGGTTACGGAAAGCAACGGGAAGGCCTTCTTTGTGTAGGGGGCGTGTGCCGACAGGTTCCGGCATCGAACGGTTTCTCGTTATCAGTAACCAGCAGTTTCTGATACGCTTGTTCATGTTGCGTTTATTACGTATATTTGATGAAGTCAATACTTTATGATCATTGTGATAATAAAATCAGTACATAATAACTTACAATAACCTGTACCATGAAAGTATTTCTCAATTGTTGTCTTATCCTTGTGGCCGCTTTTACTTTTCAGGCATGTGATAAAGTGAGTGCGCCTTACACGCAAACGATTCCTGTTACGCCACCTCCGGCTGCTGTAATTCAAAAGAAGGTGTTGGTTGAGGACTATACCGGCCACAAGTGCGGAAATTGTCCGCGCGCTTCACGCGAAATTTATAATTTGAAAGCAGTTTATGGCGACCGTCTGATTATTATGGCCATTCACGCAGGAAGTTTTGCAACTACTTTTCCGCAAGGTGCGCCATATTACACCTATGACTTCAGAACTCAGGAAGGAACAGAACTGGATACGGATTTCGGAATTTCACTTGCGGGAAATCCCAACGGAATGGTAAACAGGAAACAGGTTTCGGGAAGTTATATTATTGGAGCTACCAAGTGGGCTTCAGAAGTAGGAAAAGTTTTATCCGATACCAACCAGGCGCCGGTAAAAATTACGTTAACCAATAATTACAATGCAATCAGCAGAGAATTACAAACGGAAATTAGTTCGCAGTTTCTTACTACCCTTACCGGGAATTATAAGTTGTGTGTTTTTATAGCGGAAGACAGTATCGTTAACTGGCAAAAAGATTATGATGTTTCGCCTGAAGATGTTGAATTTTATGTTCATCGCGAAGTATTGCGCACTTCTCTTAACTCAACGTATGGTGCTGCGGTTACTCCAACCACTTCCGGAACCATCAACACTTTAAATTACACATATACCCTGCCGGTAGACTGGAGTGCTGAACACATTTCAATTATTGCTTACTTATATGATGAGGCTACCAAAGAAATAATCCAGGTGGAACAGCGGGAGATCGAGTAGCATTTTACAACCGAAAACTATGGACAATCGACAGGCGGATAAACTCCCATGTTAGTTGTCCATTTTCTTTTTACAAAAATTACATCTATGAAAATAGTAACTTACTTAATTATTGCAATCCTGTTGCCATTGGCGGTTTCTGCACAACAATTTAAAGCAGGACTGATTGGCGGAGTTTCAGCAACACAAATTTCGGGCGACCGGTTAGCGGGCTATCACAAAGCAGGAATTGTAGCGGGAGGGATGGTGAGTGTAGAGCTCTCGAAAAAGTTTGACCTGGCTATGGAAATTCTTTATTTTCAAAAAGGAAGCCGCAAAAATTCCGATCCCGAAAATTTTGATTTCACAGAGTACCGGTTGAGGCTTAACTATTTTGAAGTACCGCTGTTGTTACAGTGGAAGTACACAAAACGGTTTACATTTGAAGCCGGCCCTGCATTTGGGGCTTTGTTGTCGCAACGGGAAGAAGATGAACTGGGAGATATTCCCAACCGTAGACCCTTTAAAAAATTTGAATTTGGAATAGCAGGCGGTATGAAAGTAAATTTTGCTCAAGCATTTAATTTCACAGCACGCATTGAATCTTCGGTACTCGCAGTACGGGATCATGTATCAGGAGAAACCTATCGATTGAATAAGGGTCAATACAACGCAGCGCTTCTTTTTGGGATACAATACACGTTTAAAAAAAATAATGAGTGATTCAAAACTAAAGCTTGTTGTTTCAATAAGCGGTGCAAGCGGTGCAATTTATGCGAAAGTCTTACTTGACAAACTGGTAGCCATGCGCGACCAGCTGGCAGAAGTGGGATTGCTGATGTCGGATAATGCCGAGGCCGTATGGAAGTACGAACTCGATAATGAAGGATATAAAGATTACCCTTTTACCCGTTACGACAAAAATGATTTTATGGCGCCATTTGCGTCAGGTTCAGCCAATTTCGGCGCCATGATAATTTGTCCGTGCTCAATGGGTACGCTGGGTCGGATTGCTTCAGGCATGTCGAATGACCTTACTACCCGGGCTGCAGATGTCATACTTAAGGAGCGCAGGAAACTGGTTTTGGTTACGCGTGATACGCCCTTAAACCTTATCCATATTACAAACATGAAAGTGTTGACCGAGGCCGGCGGGATAATATGTCCGGCCTCCCCCTCGTTCTACAGTAAACCACCGACAATGGAAGCTCTCGCAGCAACAGTTGTCGACAGGGTGGTGGATTTGATCGGACTGAAACAGGACTCATACCGCTGGGGATCACAAAAAGATTGATTTACAGCCCCCAGCAAAGTTATCAACAACCCGTATTAATATTTAGTTAAATTATAGTTGGAATTGTGGTAAAAAGACAGTACATTTAAGTTCCCAAACAACCTACACACATGTTTGAATACACCAAGGAAATCCTGGTCAAGGTTAGTTTCGACCGGGTTTTGTTCAAAAAGGAATTGCGCAAAGCAGTAAAATGGCTCAAAAGTGAAGAAAGAAGGATGTTGATGGTGTGGTGTTTAGCCACATTCGGTACAAAGTATTCTGATATCATCACGGAAACCTTCCGTCACGTTTCGAAATAAATTTCGTTGATTTAAAGCTGGAGGGTTCCTCTCTCTGTGCTATGTTTGCGACAAAAATCCCAGGTTTCGTTTCAATCCATCATAACCTGTTCGCTTTAGTGGAGAGTCAGAAAAAACTTTTTTGAAAACGTCTTCAGTAATTTCTTCCCAGTCGTTTTTGTTCCATGTTGCAATTGCCTCATTGGGAGTAAAGGCAGGTTCGGTTGTGGGTGTTGAAAAACGATTCCACGGACAAACTTCCTGACAGATATCGCAACCGAATGCCCAGTTCTCGAATTTACCTTTTACTTCAACAGGAATATGATCTTTCAGTTCGATGGTGAAATAGGAAATACATTTGCTGCCGTCAACAACATTTGGTTTTATAATAGCGTCAGTCGGACAAGCATCGATACAACGTGAACAGGTTCCGCAGTAATCTTTCATTGCAACATCAGGTTCGAGTTCAAGATCGATAATGAGTTCGGCAATGAAAAAAAACGACCCTGCTTTGGGGTTTATGAGGTTGCTGTTTTTGCCAACCCATCCCAATCCACTTTTAGCCGCCCACGCACGGTCAAGCACAGGAGCGGAATCGGTGAACGCCCTTCCGCCAACCTCACCAACATTCTGATGAATAAAGTGCATGAGCTCTTTTAATTTTTCCTTAATCACCGTATGATAATCTTTCCCATAGGCATACCGTGATATTTTTGGAGCACCGGGTTGCTCGATAGTTTTTTCAGTATAATAGTTGAGTAAAAGCGATACAACAGTTTTCGCACCGTCAACTAATAATCGCGGATCCAAACGTTTATCGAAGTACCGCTCCATGTATGACATTTTCCCCTGCATGTTGCTGCTTAGCCATTGTTCAAGGCGTGGCGCTTCCGATTCAAGAAAATCGGCTCTGGAAATGCCCGTGTGAGAAAACCCAAGGCGCGCTGCTTCTGCTTTTATTAATTGAGTATGTTGCTGAATGGTTGACACGGTAGCTCAAAAGTAGCGAAATTGACGCAGGAAATCAGACCGCGGATCAGACTCAACGTTAAAGGCGAGCCCTAAAATTAATTTAATGCAGATCCAGCGAAAGCTGATGAAGTGCGCCTTCCCGTTCCAACAATAATTTTTTTCGTGTAAGTCCGCCGGCATAACCGGTGAGGTCACCATTGGAACCTATAACCCTATGACAGGGAACTAAAATAAGTAACGGGTTGCGGGCATTGGAATTAGCCACAGCCCTGATGGCTTCAGGCTGATGCAGCGAGTCAGAAAGTTTGGCGTAAGAAACTACTTGCCCATAAGGAATTACTGAAACAGCTTCCCATACCTTTTTCTGAAAATCGGTTCCATTTGGATTAAGCGGGACGGTAAATTTTTTTAATGAACCGGAGAAATAGTTTTCAAGCTCTGAAATTAAACGCACAAGTAATGGATGTGAAGGTTTCGTTAAAACAGTTTCTGAAGTCAGATCGTCAACAAATTTTAATTTATTTATTCCTGTGAAAGTAGTTGACAGATAAAGTAATCCCAGCGGAGAATTATAATAACAATGATCTTCAGAAACGGGTAGTGTCGTCATGGTAACTTACAGTCCTTCAAAAAGTGAACCGGGAGGTGTGGTTCGTTTTTTCCCGAGATGACTATATGCTTTGTCGGTTATTTCACGGCCACGGGGTGTGCGCATCAGGTAACCTTCCATAATTAAAAAAGGTTCATATACTTCTTCAATAGTTCCGGATTCTTCACCCACTGCTGTTGCGATAGTACTAATTCCGACAGGACCGCCTTTAAATTTATCGATGATAACGCTTAAAATTTTATTATCCATTTCATCCAGCCCATGAGCATCTACATTAAGAGCGTTCAGTGAATATTCTACAATAGGCATATCAATTTTTCCGGTTCCTTTGATCTGTGCAAAATCACGGACACGGCGTAACAAGGAGTTTGCGATACGTGGAGTACCACGACTGCGACGTGCAATTTCGAAGGAAGCATTGTCTTCGATCGGAACTTTCAAAATATCAGCTGAACGAAGAACAATGAGCTGCAATAATTTTGCATCGTAATACTCAAGCCTCGAATTTATTCCAAACCGTGCACGTAGTGGAGCTGTAAGCAATCCCGAACGGGTGGTGGCACCAATTAGTGTAAACGGATTTAATTTGATCTGCACAGAGCGTGCATTTGGGCCCGCATCAATCATAATGTCGATTCGAAAATCTTCCATAGCAGAATACAAATACTCCTCAACCACCGGACTCAAGCGGTGAATTTCATCAATGAACAAAACATCATTCGGTTCAAGATTGGTGAGTAAACCTGCAAGGTCACCAGGCTTGTCGAGAACGGGACCGGAAGTAATACGTATGTTCACTCCCAGTTCATTGGCAATAATATTGGCAAGCGTAGTTTTTCCTAAACCAGGAGGGCCATGCAGCAAAACATGGTCAAGTGATTCGGAACGTAATTGTGCAGCCTTTACAAATACTTTCAAATTCTCCACCACTTTCGACTGCCCGGTAAAATCACCGAAATCGAGAGGTCGCAGGACTTTCTCCATTTCACGGTCAACATTTTGCAGAGATGATTCGTGGGGGTTGAGGTTGGGATTCACGATTTATGAGATAATAAATGAGAAATATAAAATGATAAATGATAAATGATAAATGATAAATGTGAAATAGTGGATCAGGGAAGCATGAAATTCAGATTTACCCGAATGTTTATTTTATAAAGATAAAAAATTAATTGTATCGAAATTGATTTGTTGTATTAAAATGATGGATGATAAATGATAAATATGGAATCAGTAAGTATTATATTTATTTACAAAGAAATATCAATTAACAACGCTAACACCCTCTTAACTCAAACCTTATTTTTTATTTATCATTTATCATCTATCACCTCTTCAATCCACCAATTTCCCAAACCATAATAGTCCTGTCATCGCCTGCAGAAATCAAATACCCTGTTTCAGGATGCCAGATGATTTTGTTTACGGAATTTTTATGTCCTTCATTTTTTTCAAGGTCGATACGTTGAAGGAATTCAAATGTATCAGGGTTCCAGATTTTAATTGTTTTGTCGCGGCTGCCGGTTGCCAGTAATGAATTATCACGATTGAAAACGATGGAATAGATAGCATAATTGTGAGCAGCGATTGATTGTAACAATGCAAAATCATCTTCCACATCAAATACATTCATGTGCGCATCGCGTGATCCGGATAGCAACTTTTTACCATCCGGACTAAAAGCCAGGGCATTTACTGAAAATCCTTCCTGGTGTGCCTGCCAGTGTTTAACGGGTCGCATATCCGGTAACGAAAACACATTAATGCCACCATCACCTGCGCCAATGGCAACAAGTGTTTCATCAGCATTTACTGCGCAGGCGCGTAATTTTCCTTTGCCAATAGTTATAAGCCCTTTCAGTTCAAGACTATTCAGATCCAGTATGCCGAGTTGCCCTTCTCCCGTAAGGGAAAACAACAAATGATGTTTATGTGAAACACCGATATGAAACACCGGAGCCGAATGATATTGCAATAAACGTATTTCAGTACGATCAGCGAGACTCACTACATGAATACCACCGGCCGCCTGACCGATGAGCAAACGGTTATTATTAAAATCGGTGAAGAGTGAATATACGATTTCAGGAATTTTTGCAATCAGTTTCCCTTCACCGGGTTCCAGCAAATTCCATTCAGCTACAACTTTATCGCCGCTTCCTGAAAAAAATGAAGCAGGTCCTGATGTGTCGAGTGCGTAAACCGAACCGGCATGTCCGGTTAAAGTGGCTATTTTTGAAATCTGCCGGGTGATAATCATACTGCAAAATTACCTTTTGTTGACAGGTTTATGCCGTATGGGCAGAAAATACTGACATTTAAGGATAAGTTTGGGGAGATCACTGCGGTGGAATGGTATGTGATTAAGGGCCCGAAGGGTTGACGGACCTTGAATTTTAACAAATACAGCCATGGACAAGGAAGTTAAGAGAATGATTAGTAGTTTTTTACCGGGCCTGATCTTCGTCGCGGTTTTGTGGCTGGTTAAACTTATTGAAGTGCAATCAGAACAGCCTTTGGTGGAATATGGAGTTATGCCCCGTACCTTTTCAGGTCTCAAAGGAGTAATTACGAGCCCCTTTATTCATGGTGATCTCAGGCATTTGATCTCTAACTCAGTGCCTTTACTGGTATTGGCGGGAGGATTATTTTATTTCTACAGCAGCCTCGCCTACCGGGTTATAGCCGGAATTTTCCTGTTAGGCGGGTTCTGGCTGTGGTTAGGAGGTCGTGAATCATTTCATATTGGTGCCAGCGGACTGGTTTATGGACTTACTACTTTCCTCCTATTTAGCGGGATGTTTCGTCGCGATGTACGGTTGATGGCGTTATCGATGCTGGTAATTTTCCTTTATGGAGGAATGGTGTGGGGAATTTTTCCGTTGTTTACCGGCATTTCGTGGGAGGCTCATTTATTCGGAGCCCTTGCGGGGATGTTGTTCTCGTTTGTTTACCGTAAAGAAGGACCGCAACGTAAAGTATATGAATGGGAGGGAGAACAGGAAGAAGAAACTGATGACGAGCATGCTTACTGGAAAATTCCGCCTGCTGCAAGTGTAACACCGCTAAATCCGCCATCGCAAATTCCCGACTCTGATAAAGAGACGGAGAATAAGAACGTGAACATTCATTATATTTACAAACCCAATCAAGCTCTTCCACCTGATTCAACTCATGAAAAAAATTGAACATATAGGCATTGCCGTTAGTAACCTCGAAAATTCGAATTTACTTTTCACCCGACTTTTCGGAAAGCCGCCTTACAAAACGGAGGTTGTGGAGAGTGAAGGTGTTTCAACCTCCTTTTTTTTAACCGGAGAAAACAAAATCGAATTACTGGAAGCCACTCATCCCGGTAGTACAATCGCTAAATTTATTGAAAAACGCGGAGAAGGAATTCATCATATTGCTTTTGATGTGGACGATATTGTTGCAGAAATGAAACGGCTCGAATCAGAAGGATTTATTTTACTGAATAAGGAACCGAAACCGGGAGCGGATAATAAACTCGTTTGCTTTTTGCATCCGAAAAATACCAATGGGGTTTTGATTGAACTTTGCCAGGAAAGAAAATAATTTTTTTCTCGCTCCCGAAGGTTGCTACTTACAATAATCGAACTTTTACATTACCTCAGAAATCACAGCATCAATTTTTTCGGAATCGCGCAAGTGCACAGCTGTGAGTCCGTATAGCCTGGCTCCTTTCACGTGTTGCGGGGAGTCATCAATGAAAAGGGTTTCGCTGAGCGCGAGATGGTTTTGCCGGAGTACAAATTCAAAAATTTCCGCATCGGGCTTCCGCATCCCAAGATCGCAGGAGTAATACGTGTTTTCAAACAAACTTTCAAATTTTTTAAAGCCATACTGCTTTTCAATAATCGAAGTAAAGGCCTTAATATGAATCCGGTTCGTGTTGCTGAGCAAAAATATCCGCTTCTTTTTACCAATATTCTCGAGTAGCGAAAAGGTTGATTCAGAAACAGTAAGCAACATGGCGTTCCAGGCCGCATCGATCTGCTCGTCACTCACGTTATGGGATATATGCCTGCGAATGGTTTCCCTGAATTCTTCATCCGACATTTCACCGGTTTCAAAACGATCGAATAAATTATCCTGCTTTGCCTTTGAATAGTGATTATCGAAATCCACCATTCCAAGTTTTTTAAATGCGTCAGCCGTGCGATTGTAATCGACATCAAGAATGACAACACCAAGATCAAAAATTATATTTTTTATTGACAACTGCGGCAAGGGTTAAAAGAAAGTAAATTTATTTCATATAGTTCTCAATGATCAGTCGTATACTGGCCAGGTGATGATCATCATGTTCGGCCGTAAAATATGCCATATCAACGGGCCGCATCATACTTTTGAGTCGTGGGTGCAGTGAGGCGAATTGCATTGTTTCATCATCCAGTATTTCCAGGTGATGAATGAGGTGTTTTCTTTCTTCAGCGAATTCATCGATCAGCACAGGAACCGGTTTCAGGTTATGTAATGCCTGGTGTGTTTTTAAATTAGTCATATCAGCTGCACGAAGTTCAGGCTGACGGAATATGAAATCATTTATTCGTCCCATATGCAAAGTTTCCAGGTCGGTGAGATGGCCTATGTGTTCACGAATGCTCCATTTATCCAGGTATTTTATACTGGTCATCGGTTCAGAAACCGTTGCCGTAAGATCACGCAAACGGACCACAGTTCCCTGCAACCTCACAATAATATTCGGTAACCATCCGGGAGGTATTTTGAAGTGAAATTTCCGTTTGATCCAGGGAGTGCGTTCCATGACAAAGCAAACTTATTTATACTGTATAATAACGAAATATTTTTTAAAAATGTATAAATTTACGGGATAAAACAAGAACACGGATTTAACCGATGCACCGGCAAAAAAGCGGAATATATCCGTGTGGAAATAAGTTCCCTCCGTTAAATCCGTGTTCAATTTTTATTCTGTTCCGGTAGCAGAAGTATTAGGTTCAAGCAATTTAAAAAACTGGTCAAGCTGCGGAAGAATCACAATGCGTGTTCTGCGGTTCAGCGAGCGGCCTTCGGTGTTATCATTAGATGCGACAGTCACATATTCCCCACGGCCGGCTGCTATCATACGGGAAGGATCAATTCCATAGCTTTTCTGAAGAATTCTTACCACTGCAGTTGAACGCAGCACACTCAAATCCCAGTTATCCTTTATGGCTGCAGTCTTGATAGGTTTATTATCAGTGTGACCTTCCACCATAAACTGAATGTCGGGTTGCGCTTTAATTACATCGGCCACTTTTCCAAGAACTTCTTTTGCACGGGGAGTGATTTCATAACTGCCGCTTTTGAAAAGCATTTTATCTGAAATGGAAATTAATACAGCGCTGCCTTCCACTTTAATTTCAACGTCCGAATCATTTACATCTTTCAATGCGCCTTTGAGGTTCATGATCAATGCCATGTTTAGAGAATCTTTGCGGGACATTGCCACCTGCAAATCTTTTATATATGCATCTTTGGCATTAATATTCTCCAGTGATTTTTTAATACTCTCCGATTGCGATGAAGAAAGCACAGAAAGTTCACTGAGGTGATTCAGCATAGCGTTACTGTTGGATTTCTGTTCTTTCAATTCTTCCTCCATTGTTTTCATTTTTGTTGCCTGCGATTCTTTATCGGTTAAGCAGGCACTCAACTGGTACTGCAATTTGTCGTGTTCAATTTTAAGGCTGTCGTATTTGCTTACCTGGGCTTTGTACTTTTTTGTTCCTACACAGGAAGTAAACAATACCGAAAACATCGCCAGGGCGACTAGTAAATTTTTCATGTTCATGAGATTTTAAAAATTTAAATTGGTTTGGTTAAAATGAGATTTCAAATAACAGAAATTACTGCAAAAAAAGTTCCATTTTAATAATATTTATTTACAGTCATTTTAAACAGTTTTCACCGGCAATGAATAGGTGATGATTGTAGAGTTACCCGCTTTTGGGAAAAGTATTCTACATTTTACCTTTATCAACATGATTTCCCCGGCTTAATCCAGGTGTACCAAATTCTTAAACTGGGTCCGAATTGTGTGAGTGAGATTATAACAATCCCAATTATCCAACTGGCAGTAAAAGGATCAATATAGTTAATTCCGGCGGAAGGATAATTCATTGTACATTTGGAGTATTCTGCAAAATCAGGTATTTTTAGAACTCCAATTAGTACATAAATAATGTGGTTTAAATATGGCAGTTAAAACAATTTCAAGTGGCAGAAGAAGAATCAGGAAGTATAAATATTTATTCCTGGAACTCGGTAAAAAAATTAATAATAGTGAAGTCGTCATGGCATTTGCAGGACGTTTTCCCGGGGCATACCGGTTTTTAGCGGCCCGGCTTTCACTTTACAAATTTTCGGGATTGCCTTTAACTTTTTTATTAGTCGTAGCCTATTCAAATTACCTGGTGTTTAATCAGGTTTCCGACATAATAATCGAAAAGGAAGGAATTGTAAACCTGGACACTTCCATATCACAGTATTTTTATGATTTACGTACTGAAAAAGTAGCAATCCCGATGTTTTATTTTTCAAAAATCGGATCCTTTCCCTTTGTCATTGGAATAGCTGCAGTTGTAGCTGTGTTGTTGCTTTTTTTAAAGAAGTATGTTTATATCCTGGCATTACTGGTATCACTGAGTGGAACCGGTCTCACGGTTTATTTCAGCAAACCGCATTATCAGCGCGCGCGTCCCGACTTGTTTAAATATTATGATGCATCATCATTTTCATTTCCAAGCGGTCATTCAATTATCGCTGTTGCTTTTTACGGATTGTTGTTTTATTTTCTGATTCGTAACATTAAAAAACATCTGGGATATTCAATGACAGGAGCATTTGTGTTTGTGAATTTAATAGGCTTTAGCCGTATTTATCTTGGGGTTCATTATTTTACAGATGTTGTTGCCGGATTTGCTTTGGGAGCATTATGGCTGATGTTGGCAATAAGTATTGTTGAGTGGGAGAATACAAAAGGGATTGAATAACCGGCTTTTCATTTCGAGGAATTAATCGTTTGCCGCCGCCGCCCCTTTATGGTCAAAGAAAAGTATCAGATACATACCCAAATATGAACTGTAACTTTCCTCTTGATATTTTATTTCATGTTTTTATGATTTTAATCATTTCGCATCAGAAACTAACTACCGACCTTGCAGTCGTCTTTAATAGAGAATTTAGTTATCTCTTATAATTAAGCATCTCCTTTCCTGGCCATTTCTTCAGCTTAGCCATCTGATGAAAGATTTATCAGTTAGAAGCATCGAAGTGCCCAGTAAACCCATTTCCGGAACGACTTTCTTTAAAACCCGGAAAGAAATGTATGAAAAAAATAATTATAGGTGGATTAATTTCCGGAATTGCACTGCTTATCTTAAGCATCAGTGGGTTATATGCTACAATCTTCCTGTTCCCATCTCTGGCTGAAGAATATTTTAATCCCGCATTTGAATCACAATCGGGCCGTGTCATGTTTTACTACATGCATCCTTTTATTATAAGCATTGCATTAGCCTGGTTCTGGTCGAGATTTAAAAGTGTACTTACCGGTTCTTATTTAACTAAGGGAATTGAATTCGGATTTATTTACCTTATGATTGCCACATTTCCCATGATGTGGCTACTATATAGCGCGCTGAGTGTTTCCATGGGAATGATTATTACCTGGTTTATCCTGGCTTTCTTGCAGGGAATTATTGCAGGGTTGATTTTTGAAAAAACAGATCCATGTTAAATACAACTAAATGAAATTTATTTCCACATACGGAATTTTAATTATTGCTATCATTTTATTTTTTGCCGGAAAGCCTGCTTTTCATCGCTATATATTGTCGCCTGATTATGTTATAGGTATCGATGGAACTTCCAACCTGCATGACTGGAAAGAAAAAGTAGAGATTGTAAGTGGTGAAGCAGAAGTTAAATGGTACGATGACAAAAGTTTTGATCTAAGGTCGCTCAACATTCGTATGAATGTTCGTTCAATTAAAAGTGATAAAGGTTCTGTCATGGATAACAATACCTATAAAGCACTTAAATCCAACGATCATCCCGAAATAATGTTTACCCTGGTTACACCAATAAATTCAATACTCTCCGTATCTCAACAGAAAACAATATCCGTAAACGGTAGTCTTCAAATTGCAGGTGTTAAAAAACCCGTTACAATGCAGGTCAAAGTTTTTATGAAAGAGCAGAACAAACTGACTTTTGAAGGTACGTATAAACTAAAAATGACCGACTATGATGTAGAACCTCCCAGTGCATTTTTTGGAACGCTGAAAACAGGAAATGAGATTCAACTGAGTTTTAAAGCAAATTTTATTTTATCACCCGGCTCAAACCCAATATAAATTCACATTTTAAAAATCATCCCTATCAAAAATTACCTCGTATTATCGTCAAAACTGCTTGTAGTTATTTTATTTACAATTAATTTAACTGCCATAGCCCAGGACTCTCCAATTCAGTTTAACAACCCTAACAATAAAAAAGGATTAAATTCTTTTGAAACCACAAAACATGATACTATTCCCTTTGATGGCTTACGAGTGAGGGTTGGTGGAAATTTTACACAGGATTTCCAATCCTTCAGTCATTCAAATAATGCTGATTTGAATATTGTCAACGGCGTTAATACAAATAAACTTGTGGGCCTGAAAGGCGGGTTTAATCTTGCTATGGCAAACTTAAATGTTGATGCACAACTTGAAGATGGCATCAGGTTGAATCTGTCGCTGTATTTATCATCACGGCATCATCACGAAACCTGGGTTAAAGGCGGATACATTCAGTTTGATAAACTCGCATTTTTAAAAAGTGAATTCATTGATAAATTAATGCGCGATATCACTATAAAGGTTGGAGATTTTGAAGTGGATTATGGCGATCAGCATTTCAGACGTAGTGACGGGGGAAACTCATTTTTTAATCCCTTCACCGAAAATCACATAATGGATCAGTTTGCAACGGAAATCGGTGGAGAGGTAATGTACCATCCTGTAAGTGGTTTAATCCTTATGGTTGGAGTAACGAATGGTGAGCTTAATCCAACTGTTGTTTCATCGACCAAGATCGATACGGTTACCGGTGATTTTAATAAACACTCTCCTGCAATTCACGGAAAGATAGGTTATGACTATGAAACTAATAATCGACTTCGGTTACGTCTAACGGCCTCTGTATATGCTGTTAAAAGTTCAGCCAGCAACACTTTATATAATGGTGACCGTACAGGATCACACTACTTTTTCGTAATGGAAAATACGGCCTCCAGTTCCGACGGCAATTTCAGATCCGGAAGATATAATCCTCAATATTCTGACGAAGTAACCGCATTTATAATTAATCCTTTTGTTAAGTTCAGGGGATTTGAATTTTTTGGATCCTATGAAATGGCCCAGGGAAGGATGCTGACAGAAGTTAATAAGCGACAAACTACACAATATGCTGCTGACCTCTTGTATAGATTTCCACGCGAGAAGGAAAATTTCTGGATTGGTGGACGATATAATTCTGTTACATCTGAAATGCCTTCTGTTACGAGAGAAATTACTATCAATCGCTGGGCAGCAACTGCAGGATGGTTCATTACAAGAAATATTATGATGAAGGCCGAATATGTTAATCAGCAATATGAAAATTTCTCTTCGAAAGACATTCGTTCCGGAGGAGAATTCGATGGATTTATGATAGAAGCATCGGTGGCTTTTTAAGGGCTAATGTTTTTATAATAGAAGCCACACTATACAGACTGTGAGCAGCACCTGTTCCCCTTTCCGGTCGCAGGTGCTGTTTTCCTAGTTCAAATTAGTACGGTCTGATCATTTTAGCAGCAATTTTCCTGTAAACGCCAGGGCACTGGTGCTTTTAATTTTATTTCCCTTTTGGTTAGTTTGTAGTCTGGCATCCGTAATTCTTTTACATTTGGTCATAAAGACTCAAATGTTGAATCAGCTGACTATAATCTCCTTGCTTGTTCAATACAACCGGATGTAAAATCAAAATTTATTCTCCACTCGCGATTTACATTTTCTTCAACTAAGTACTTTGTGAAATTTTTGTTCGATTACCGGAATGATAATGTTTATTGTTCATTTGCACCAAGACAAGATTCTATTTACCGCAAACTATTCTGATACGTTAACCGGTCAAAGCTCATTTCTAAATATTGCTCCCATAATGTAAATTTTCGCTCACAATAATCCCCATTAAAACCGCTTAAACACGTTTGTTAAATTCCAACTAGGATAAATACGAAACTTCTTGAGAAAGAACTGTTTGGTGTTGATCCTTTTAAATCATATTTAATTCACAAAAGAAAATCAAAAAATCTCATGTATTTAATTAGTAAACAATGAATTATAAAAAAACATTTTAATTTAACAGTATACTAGTTATAAACCATATTAGATTATCAATTTTAAAACCTGCTTAGGGGGCAATTTATGTTCTTTTAAGAAAAATTTAGGCTTTGCCGGGATTTTGAATTATCTTTATGCTTAACCCAAATTTATATACTATTTAATTATTCTCACTAACCATGTAATTATTTACTTCCATGAAGACATTTATTTTATTTCTTTCGATTTCCTTTACGTACTTATCTTCCAATTCACAGATTTTAATTGTTGATTCGTTATTCGGAACCAATGGAATTTATACTCCTGCATTTCCATATAATGAAGATCCATCCAAATGTTTTATTCAGCCCGATGGTAAAATAGTAGCCGGCGGATTTTCAGCAGGACCCAACAATGAGTATTATTCTGCATTGACGCGTTTTGATATTTGCGGAATACCGGATGTGGCATTTGCCGACAGTGGATTGTTATTACATTCCTATGATTTCAGAAATGTACCCAATGATATTCTTTTACAATCGGATCAAAAAATTGTTTGTGCAGGTGTTGGTGGCAGTTCCAATGCCGGTTCCGGTCAAATCCCCTTTATAAGCCGGTATCTTTCGGATGGAAGCATTGATACAACATTTGGTTCCGGGGGCTACCTGACTCAGCGTTTTGACCCCGTGTCATCCGGTGGTTTTTATTCAGTTCATCAGTATAGTGACGGTCGATTACTAACAATTGGAAGAAGTACGTTTAATATTAACGGAGGGAGCATGGGATATGGTGCCATGCGTTTTATGGAGGATGGAACACTTGATCCTACATTTGACATTGATGGAATTGCAAGATATCCACAGCCCGGATTTGCACCGGGAGAAGTTCGCGGAGAACTTTTGCAGGACGGTCGTATCGTTGTAGCTTTTAACAACGTAGCAAATGGAACTTTTACTGAAAGCATTGCCATGTCTGCTCTTGATTCAACCGGCGCTCTTGATACTACGTTTGGTGTTGCCGGAATTTTTCTCGATACAGCACTCACAACCGGAACCGTCTGGATAACCCTTCTTCCTAACGGCAACTCAATTGTTGCTGCCACTCTTGCAGGTGGAAATTCACTTGAAGTAATTTGTGTAAGTGCCCAGGGTGACCTGGTAACATCTTTCGGAACAGCAGGACGACTCAGATACAATTTTCCTTCAGGTACAGGAGAAGTCAGAGGAATACGATTAATTGACAATACGCAACTATTGGTATTTGGAAGATACAACATAAATTCAGGAACCGGTTTTCTATTAAGTGTTAATACCAATGGAACAATCAACTCACCCTTTGGCTTCTCAGGATTTCTTACAGTGGATATTTTCCCGGGAACACATTTCGTTGAGGATGTTCAGATTTTAGACAATGGGCAGTTGATGTGTCTTATGAATGGAGGCGGAAATTATTTAATTACCCGGATGATTGAAGTTTCCAATGTGCCACATATTTCTCAGAATGGGGCCAATCTGGAATCATCAGGAGGTTATTTTTTACAATGGTATTTTAACACACTTATAATACCGGGAGCAACAGCCCCGATATATACGCCAACAACAAATGGAGTATATACCGTTATTGCCACGGATTCGGTAGGATGCAGTTATCAGTCATTGCCGTTCATTATGCAAAATGTTGGAATAGGAGAAAATTATGGAGATGAAATGGATATTGTGATCAATAACCCCGTTAAGGACGAGTTGATTATTGTTTCAAAAGACGTTACTGTGATGTATATTTCACTATATGATATGCAGGGAAAACTTCTTCAAACCACACTGGTAAATGCTAAAAACCATACCGAGCCTGTATTACTTCCGCAAGGAAATTACATTCTCCACCTTACCATCAGTTCAGGAACCATATCAAAAATTATCAGTGTAATGTGATGTTTGACGTAACCATCGCCCTGTTGCTAAATTGAGTAAACAACCATACAAATGCTGCTGCAAATAAAAACAATAAATTTAATTTTTTTGATTTGTCTATATTTCATTATTTCATCAACAGGCGTAAAAGCACAATTAAGTCACAGAGTCCTCTTCCTGGGTAACAGTTACACTGGAGTAAATAATTTACCGCAGTTGATAAGTGACGTTGCGTTATCGACCGGAGATACTTTAATTTTTGACAGCTATACTCCCGGAGGTTACCAGTTAGTTGATCATAGTATTGACACTATCAGCCAGAATAAAATTATGGCGGGCAACTGGAATTATGTGGTGATTCAGGGCCAGAGTCAGGAACCAATAACCTATACCAGCCAATTTTATTCAGGCGCCAATGTTTTATACAATTTGATAAAGCAATATAATGCCTGTGCCGTTACAATGCCATACATGACGTGGGGCCGGAAAAATGGTGATACAGCCAATTGTCCGTTTTTTCCTGAGATGTGTACGTACCAGGGAATGGATCTTGCACTTAAGAACAGTTATCTTAGCCTGACAGAGATGCTCAATGGAGAAGTTTCACCGGTATCAGTGGTTTGGAATCATCTTCGTCAAAATAATCCCGGAATTGAATTGTATCAACCCGATGAAAGTCATCCTTCGCTGGCGGGTTCTTATGCTGCTGCATGCAGTTTTTATACTTCCATATTTAAAAAAGATCCGACACTCATTACTTTTGATGCGGGTTTAAGTGCAACGGATGCAGCCATTATCAGAGATGCGGTGAAAGTACAGGTCTTCGACAGTTTACAGATTTACGATTTTAAGATGTTGCCGGAATCGGATTTTAGATTTCAATCCGGAACCGGCAGTAACGAATTAATTTTTAACCCGAACAATCCCTGGATAAAGCAAACCTATTTTTGGGATTTCGGTGATGGTACAAATTCTTCATTGCCCAACCCAATACATTCCTATGCCAGCAATGGAACATATATTGTATCGTTAACAACATCAAATTGTGACCTGCAGGGATTTCACACCAGTTATTCCGATACAACAATTCAATTTTGCAGTCATACGCCAACAGTTTTTACCATACAGCCATGGTTGTGTTATGTGGATACGTTGTGGACGCAACCGGCAGATTCGTATCAATGGTATGCGAATGGATTTCTTATTCCGGAAACCAATCAGTACGTTTCCGATTATTTAAATTACGGCATTTCCGGGTTTTCAGTCATGGCTACTATTAATGGTTGTTCGGAACTTTCACAAATGTATAACGATACCCCTCAATGGTCGGGTTATTACTTTGATGCCATAGGGGATCCATGCAATGGCGATACGGTAGCTTTTGCAGTGCTGCATACGAATGGCTTTTTACCGGGTTCACAAAATATTCTTTGGTATAAAAACGATACGCTTTTACCATTGATGACCAATGAAGACACCTTATTGATTTTTGGGTCAGGAAAGTATGAATGCAAAGTCATTGATCCGAATTCAAATTGTCCGCTGGATACGACTTCAACTTTAATTGAATACAATTGCAATGTAACGGGTATTGAAGAAGAAATACAATCGGCTCACTGGAGTGTTTTTCCGAACCCGGCAACGGAAACTATAACTGTTGTATTTAATAATTACTTGCGTAGCGGAAATATTCAACTCTACAATGCAATGGGTATTTTGATTCGTTCTTTACCAGTATCAACCCCTTTGATGAAAATTAATTTAGCTGACGTACGCCAGGGTATTTATTATATACGGCTTGAAGGTGAAAATTATTCAACAATTAAATTTGTAAAACAGTAAGTTTTATTAACGGAACACCTAAATATCACAATTTACCTTTCCGGCTATGGCATCTTTATTGGTAGTTGGTATCGGTGAGGGTTTCCTGCTTTAGATTATCGTATTTTACCCCATTGTTTCCCTCTTTCTTTAGAAACTTCCCAGTAATGCACAATTCAGGCAGGGTATGAGTAAAATTATCCCCAATAAGTTTATTATGTCTGCCGGTCTTGATCAGTTTTTCCGCGATCTATATCGAGCATTTAAGTTCACTACGAAGTTTTTTAAAGAAGTTGTACGTTCTCCATTTCATTTTAAAGAAGTACTTAATCAGTGTTTTGAAGTCGGGTTGCGGTCACTTTCGTTAATTACCGTTACGGGTTTTATCATAGGAGTCGTGTTTACAAAGCAGTCACGTCCGTCGCTGGAAGATTTTGGTGCTACTTCGTGGTTACCTTCCCTTATTGGAATCGCCATTGTTAAAGCGTTGGGTCCGTTAGTCACTGCACTTATTTGTGCAGGTAAGGTTGGTTCCAGTATTGGTGCGGAATTAGGTTCCATGAAGGTTACTGAACAAATTGAGGCGATGGAAGTATCGGCTATTAATCCTTTTAAATATTTAGTGGTTACCCGTGTGCTTGCTACAACCATTGCGATTCCGGTATTATCTTTTTATTGTAGTTTTCTTGCTTTATATGGATCCTACATTAACGTGCATGCCGAAGAGACTACCAGTCTTATCAGTTTTTATCAAAGCGCCTTCTCTACCATAAAATTTTTGGATTTATTTACTGCAATAGCAAAATCCATTGTTTTTGGATTCACTATTGGCATTGTAGGATGTTACAAAGGTTTTTATGCTACACAGGGAACAAGGGGTGTTGGTAAGGCCGCTAACGAAGCAGTTGTACTGGCCATGTTCCTGGTATTTGTGGAAGAAATATTAATTGTTCAGATTTCGAACTGGATCAGATTTATGTGAAATGGAAAAATTTCAACCGCATATAATCAACAAAAATGAATCTGTAATTTCTATAACCGGACTTTACAAATCATTTGGTGATTTGCATGTGTTAAAGGGAATTGATTTCAATGTTTTTAAAGGGGAGAATGTGGCCGTACTGGGAAAATCGGGAACAGGTAAATCGGTATTAATTAAAATTATGGTTGGGTTACTCAAACCTGATGCGGGAGATGTAAAAATATTGGGAAAAGATTTAAGTAGTATTAATGAAAAAGAACTGGATAAATTGCGTTTACGAATCGGATTTTCTTTTCAAAACAGCGCTTTGTATGATAGCATGAATGTATATCAGAATCTTGCCTTTCCCTTAACGATGAATAATACCAGACTGACTAAAAAAGAAGTTGATTTTGCAGTACAGGAAGCCTTGGAGGCAGTAGGGTTAAGTGATAAAATAAATCAAATGCCCTCGGATCTCTCAGGAGGTCAGAAAAAACGCATTGGTATTGCCCGAACGCTTATTCTGAAACCGGAAATTATGTTGTATGATGAACCTACATCCGGACTTGATCCGATAACCAGTTCCGAAATCAATGACCTTATAAATGAAGTTCAGCAACGTTATAATACAAGTTCGGTAATTATTACGCATGATCTTACCTGTGCAAAGGCTACCGGCAACAGGGTTGCTATTTTGCTTGAAGGTAAATTTAAGAGTGTTGGAACGTTTGATGAAGTTTTTGATACCTCTGATGAACAAATCAAAAGTTTTTTTAATTATAATTTTATACAATAAACAATGAGCGAATCAAAAAATAAAAGACCTGTAATGGTAGGGTTGTTTCTTTTTATAGGATTGCTGTTCCTTATAGGAGGTATACTGATGGTAGGTAATCTTAACGAAACATTTAAAAGGAAAATGAAATTAGTGTCGCTCTTTGATGACGTAAATGGATTACAGCCCGGGAATAACGTTTGGTTCTCCGGTGTGAAAATTGGTACCGTCAGCAAAATTCAATTTTATGGCAAATCACAGGTAGGAGTAATCATGAGAATCGATACTAAGGATAAGCAATATATCAGGAAGGATTCCAAAGTTAAAATTGGCGCCGATGGATTGATTGGAAGCAAGATTTTAGTAATTTACGGAGGTTCGTCACGGTCGCCGGAGGTTGATGAAGGAGACACCCTTTCCGTAGAAAAAACATTTTCATCGGAAGATATGATTAACACACTCCAGGAAAACAATAAAAATGTACTCGAAATCACCAATGATTTTAAAATAATCAGTAAAAAAATGGCAACCGGTGAAGGCACTATAGGGAAATTGCTGAACGACAAATCGATTTATGACAATATAAATTCTGCCACCATTTCACTTCAAAATGCTTCCGCGAAAGCGCAAAATTTAATTGCATCACTGGAGGAATTCAGTGCCGGGTTGAATAAGGAAGGTACTTTGGCCAATGAACTAATTACCGATACCGTAGTTTTTAATTCGCTAAAGGAATCAGTTTTAAATTTGCAGCAAATATCTGATACAGCTTCAATTTTCATAGCTGACCTAAAGCAAGCCGGTAGCAATACCAAAACTCCTGTGGGTGTTTTATTACACGATGAAGATGCGGGGGCAAATTTAAAAGAAATGATAAAAAATCTTGACAGCAGTTCCAAAAAGCTTGAGGAGGATCTTGAAGCCGCCAAACACAGTTTTTTATTAAGGGGATATTTTAAAAAGCAGGCAAAACAAGCCCGGAAAGATTCACTTTTAAATAAGTGAAAGTAATGAGTGGATTATTTTTTTCTGAATTATGAAGTCAATTTTTCACAATTTTTCCTTTCCTGATCACTTCATCTTCATTTCTAATTTCGTAAAAATATATTCCATTCACTAATTTCTCTGTGTTTAATGAAACAGAGCTCAGGAATTTATCAGTCATTAAAATTCTTGAAGTAATGTCAAAGAGAATAATTTCTGAAAGTTCATTATTACTAACAGTAATATTTAGTGTATTTGCAAATGGATTTGGATAAATTTTTACGGAGACATCTTTATTGATAGCGTTTATTGAGGTTGCGCAATTTGGAACGGAAGCGTCTAATTCTGCAATGGTATAAAGCCTTACATTGTCAAGTACTAACTCAGTACATGTGGCGCAAACGTGCCCCCAGTTGGTAAATTTTATAACATGGGATGTAGAAGTGGCGTTAAATTCTATAATGTACCGCGTTCCGATAGTTCCCGGGCTGGTAGGTTTGCACCTGAGAAATGTATTGCCAAAGCCAACATCCACTGCAAATACCCCTCGTTTTGAAAAACCATCAATGTGGCCTTCGCCTCCTGCCCAGAATTCCAGCACATAGGTATTACCAACAATAAGGTTGTTGACCGTTTGGGATGTAGATACTCCGTTAACCCCGCCATAGATGGCGTTCGTATATGGGTAACCGGTGGGAATATTAATGATTACACATCCTGAATCGGCCAGGCAGGTAGTATCATAAATTGCCGGAGAGCATACCCTTGAATAAAGGCCATTGCCGAAATAAGCTGTGTAGTCACCATCAGGTGTCACAGAAAATCCGTAAAAGCTGTCCTCCGCTCTCGCATAGGTCGAAGGTCCTCCATTAGTTGTAGTCCAATTCGCGAGGTTACAGTTGTGAGCACTTGAATTCGGACAAAAATAGCCAGGAGTTGTTGTACAACCCGATTCAAAACTGCCGTTCAAAATGAGATTATTGACGTTAGCACTTATTGAATCATTTTGATTGTAGCAGAATATGCAAATGATTTGTGAATAGGAAAGGGTGGTACAGAGTAAAAATAGAGACGTAATTATTTTTTTCATGTCTAGAGTTTAAGTAATAATTGGGTTTTATGAAACGGTATTTATAAAAACGTTTTAAGACTTGGATTGTCACAGTGAAAAATCCAGTAAGGATCACGCTTACCCTAAAGATAGTTAATTAAAAAATGATAATGGGCCATGTTTAGTCGAAACATTTAAATGAAAAGTACCTGCATGAATTAATATTATTGATTAGTAATATTTAGAGAATTAGTTAATTATGAGTTTAATCGTAAGCATATTCAAAGTGTTCAGTGTTCATTTCAGTCTGACGAATGATATTCTCTATATTTAATTCTTAAAAACTGTATACATCGAAAAAATGTATGTATTTTTAAATTTTATAAAATAACCATTGATAGAACCATGAAGCACTATTACATTTATGTAGCATTAATTTTTTCAGTGATGTGTTCAGGATGTGGTTGCGATCCAACTTACTGTGATGAATTATCACCTGTGGGTAAAAACTGGATTGAAAATATACAACAATTTGGAGATTCCGTTACTTATCGTGCAGCTTCAGGTGCAAAATATACTTTCCATTTGTATAAAAAGGAATTTAATACACCTCGATATCTAAATTGTGACGATAAACCTTTTTCTTGTTGGTGTGAAAGTCAATGCAGTAAATATGGCAACCTTTATTATAAAACGGATTCACTTGTTAATAACTATGGTCTACGATATACCTACCGTGAAAACGAAGGTTCATTAGGAGCACCCTATACTATTTTAGCGTACATATTTGATTTTAGGAGTCGGTATTATAACGATAAGAGTTATTATTATCCTTCAGATTCGTTTCTTACATCAATTACCCTCAATAATCACACTTATTACAATGTATTTGCTTTAACAAATGATACTATTGTTGAACCCGATAAAATGGTATGGAAAACATACTATACGCATACTCGTGGAATAATTGCATTTTGGTTGAGGCCCGACCAGGAAATATTTGTCAGGGATTTGTAGAAAACTAGTTATATTAATAATTTTATAATTTATCCAACCCGGCACACAATGCAATTACTATTGATTGGAATAGTAATTTCAAATAGGTATCTAATGTGATATTGAACAATTTATATGGCCAGGCAATATTAACTATCCATCTTGAATACTCAAAGTTTAGCAACCAAAACAAACCATCGACATTTCTAACCTTGCATCGGAGTTATTCACGTACCAGTCATGATTTTGAAGATATCATTTACATACTTGATAACAAAATTGATTTAGTAGACTCAATTTTAAATTCACCTGAAGATGTTTTGAATTTTCTAAAAACGGAATTTCAAATCATTCTGGCAGACAGAACTTCGCAGGAAGCGGTTTTGGGAAATTTATTTTATGAAACCCGCACGGAGAGATTTAATTTTCTAATGACTAAGTTAAAGCAGATTGTGCAAGGGAAATGAGAACGCCTTTCATCAAAGATTTCGAATTCGCATACGATTTCAAAAAGCAAAAACCCCTGCCCTGAAGCAGAATTGTTTTACTCTTTTGCTACGCTACAGAGTTCAACAACACGCTTCAGGGTCGACTCCATTTTGTGAATTAGGATTTATATGAAGCTTTTATTTCCGATGGGCCATACCCTGAAGCGTGAAAACCCCGCCGTTCAGGCGAGGTTTTCTCTGCTTCAGGGGTGGGCCTACTTGGGCTCGAACCAAGGACCCACAGATTATGAGTCTGTTGCTCTAACCAACTGAGCTATAGGCCCGAAATTACTGAGGAATGCTCGGTAATTAATGAGGTGCGAAGGTAATGGAATGGATTTAATAATGCAACCTTTTCCGGAGGGTGGGAGTACCCCGTCGGGGTTCAACTGATTAGAAAATCGTTGAGGGGCTCGAAAACGAAATCGGTCCACCCGCTGAGGTGCTTGTCGGCTTCGGTTTTGGAAGGGAAACCCGAATGCTCAACAGTGATTTCGGTGCCTGCCTGATGAGGGGCCAGGGTGTATTCTACCAGCGAGGGCGGTGTTTTCGCATCCCATTCGGTAGGCTTCCAGGTATGAGCAATCTTTTTTCCGCGGGTATCAACCATTACGACTTTTCCCGTAACCCATCCTCCGAAAAGCGTAACCTCACCATCAACGCGGGGCTCCAGTTTGCCTCCTCCATCACACCACTGACCGATTTTACCTTCCTGGGTAAGCGCTTCAAATACTTTGGCAGGAGGTGCATACAGTATGTACGTGGTGGTGATGGAGAAGGCTCCTTGTTTTACACTCATGTTATCGCGTGAAAATTACTTTGCGGGTGAAATCATTATCGCCGGCTTTAAACTTAACGAAATAAATACCGCCGTTGAGGTTCTCACCAAACGTGTAGGTATGTTCTCCGGATGACAATTTTGAGTTTTCAATTTGTGAAACCATCCGTCCGGTTACATCAGTAACTTCTATAGTCATGTGTGTTGCTTCCGACAAACTGAAATAAATTGTGGAAATATCATCAGCCGGATTTGGATAGACGGAAACAGTTGCAAGAAACTCAACATCCTGGATACCTACAGTAGAAATTCCTGTTACGTTAATGTCATCAATATAAATATTGTTACCGGTGTTTTGCGTATACTGAAATTTAAACCGCACATTGGGTTCGTTCGTATAGGCAGCACCGTTAATATTTACGGACTCAAGGCGCCACTGGGAAGCTGTTGGTATAAAACTGGAGGAAATGATTCCTGCAGTTGATAAGTTTAATCCGGTTTTTGTATACCGGATGTTCCATGCCTGACCGCAGTTATTGGATGCAAATACTTTCAGCTGATCGGTTGATGTGCTTGAACGTGCAGCAAAAGCAAGGCGGAATGTCATATTTGCATTAGCGATATTTGTTAAGTCGAAACCGGGAGTGACAAACTCATCGATTGTACCATTTGGATTTCCCGAATGATTTAGCAGTCGCATGGAGTTGGAACCGCTGAAAGCTGCAACGGTGCTTAATGCCCATGGATTTCCCGTTGTGTTATCAACGATCCAGTTATATCCTGAAGGAATGGGTCCTGTATTTTCAAAGTCTTCCGTAAAGGGAACACCGTAATTGCCATTCGCAGGACTCACAATTATAATTCCGCTCGCTGCTACTACATCGCTTCCGCCTGCGTTTGTAACGGTTAATGTTACATCGTATATGCCCGGGGTGTTATATTGTATGGAAGGATTCTGATCGGTTGAAACCGAAGGAGTACCTCCCGGAACATCCCACTGCCAACTGGTTGCATCAGCACGCCACGATAGATCGTTGAAAGTGATACTTGTACCAGCGCAAATATATTTTATATCTTTATTGAAATCAGCAAGGGGCGCACATGGCGAAGGAATAAATCCGTCATCTGTTCCGGTGGCAATAAGATTAGATAAAGTATGGAGGTTACTTCTTCCCCCGGCAGGGGAATTTAACGCTGCGTGCATACGAAGTTTTTGTCCGTCGGTAAACATATAATGACAGCTTGCATAATCCATGTAGTTTTGAACATTGTCGAGTGTGTTACAGGTAACCTGGTTGGTATCGCATGAAAAATTCGCAGTACCGATGGTATTCGGTGTATCCTGAACAAAATCATCATCAGAACAATTTTGCGGAAGACCCGGGTTGTTGGTTCCACCCCATGTGTGTGATAAATTTAACCAGTGACCTGCTTCATGCGTAAGCGAGCGTTCGGAGTAATTGGAGCCGTTACTGGTACCAATACTTCCTACATAATCGGAACGCATTACAACTCCGTCGATAGCTGCAGAAGCTCCGGGAAGATAGGCATAACCGGCAGCTCCGCTGGCAATATTTTCAACTACCCAGATATTAAAATATTTATTGGACGGCCATTGTACAAGTCCCTTAACATTATCATTAGCTGAATAAGTAAAGTTTGAAACAGTGCGGGTAATTCCATCAGTACAATTCCCGTTTTCATCAATCTGAGCCAGTCGGAACTGAATTTCCGCATCGGCAATAATGGGACGGAATACGGAACTAACTATCATGCTGTCGCCCCAAAGGTTTTGAAAACTTTTGTTGAAAATTTCCATCGCATCCAGAATCTGGGCTTTTGAAATATTTTCAGAACCATAATTATGGATCACATGAAACACTACCGGTATGGTATATTGGATAACTCCCGAAGTTTTAAGCGCGCCTTGCTGCTGTTGTATGTACTGCGCTGTAAACTGCTCAAGCTGCGCGCGGTTAATGGCATACGAAGGATCATTCTGCATAGCATTTTGAACCATGGCATCGGTACCGCACGGGCGATATTGCTGGGCATAAGTGGCTGTAAAGCCCGACAGGATCAATATCCCGGCAAGGAATAATTTTTTCATAAGGTTAAGATGAGACTATAGATTAATTAATAATTACTTTTCGAACCGTGATGTAGCCATTTGCATTCAGGCGTACGCTGTAAACTCCGGCTGCAAGTTCGGCAGGAAGTTCAAACTGGTATTCACCTGCATCCAATGTTGTTTCGGAAATCTGATTTACCACTCGGCCCATCACATCAAGCACATCGATACGAACCGGCTGACGATCGGTGAGTGTAAATTCAACAGACGCTTTGCTCATAACGGGGTTTGGATATACGCTAAAATCAAGAGCGGCTTCCATAACTTCATTAAGGCCCACGGTTCCGGTCAGATTAATATCATCGATGTACATATTATTACCGTTATTCTGATAATAATCGAACTTGAAACGAACGTTCGGTTTGTTGTTATAAGAGGAACTTGCGATATTAACTGTTTCCTGGCGCCACTGGGCAGCAGATGGAACGAAATTGCTGGTGATAAGTCCGGCTGTGGAAAGCGTAGTACCAGTTTTATTATACCGGATGTTCCACAGTTGCCCGCAGCTGGTTGATGCCCACACTTTCAACTGATCGGTGCTGGTTGATGAACGGGCAGCGAAGGCAAGCCAGAAAGTCATGTTCGCACTGCTAATATTGCTTAGATCGTATGTTGGTGTGTAAAACACATCGGTAGTTTGAGATGTGTTGCCTACATAATTGTTGATGTAAACCGAATTAGTTCCGGTTTTAGCGGCGTTGGTAGTTTGCACCCAGGTATTTCCGGATTCATTTTCAACAGCCCATTCCGTTCCCGGGAAGGTGATTGCTTCAAAACCTTCGCTGTACGGAACACCATACTGACCGATAGCGGGAACCACAATAATAGATGCAGGTTGAGAATAGGTATCGGTACCGGATGCGTTGGTTACTGTAAGCGTAACATCGTATGTGCCTGCAGTGTTATATACAGTTGTTGCATTAGGCGTGTTTGCAGAAGAAGGCGTGCCTCCGGGAAAATCCCACAACCAGGTGTCAGGAGTACCATTCCATGATCCATCCGTAAAGTTTACTGATGTTCCTTCGCAGATATACCTGACCGGTGTTACAAATTCAGCAATAGGAGTACAAATAGTAGTGGAAGCACCTGTGGTTCCTGTAGCAATAAGGTTGGAAGCTGACCACAAATTATTTCTGCCACTGGTACCAGAACTGAGAGCCGCATTCATTCGAGCACATTGACCAATTGAAAAAATATCCTGGCAGGAACCGTCAGTATAATCCATATAGTTAGTAAACATATCTCCATTAGGACCATTGTTGCATGTTATATGCGGGAAAGCAGGACATCCTGTATTAGGAGCCTGATGAGTAGGAGTGTCGAGAACAAAGTCGCTTCCACAAGAGGCATCGCCCCAGATGTGACGTAGGTTCAGCCAATGACCCACCTCGTGCGAGGCGGTACGTCCGTCATTATTCCATCCGGCTGTACCAATACTTCCTATCACATCACTGCGCATAACCACCCCATCGGTAGCGGCTGCAGAACCGGGGAACTGTGCAAAACCTAAAATAATGCCTGAAGAACCGCTCGTATTTTCAATTGTTTTTACAACCCAGATGTTGAGATATTTATTGCTTGGCCAGTAGATGAGCGCTTTAACGTTGTTGCGGGCATCATTGGTAAGGGGGCTGAAAGTGCGGGTAATTCCATCGGTACAATTTCCCTGGGGATCGAGAGTTGCCAATCGGAACTCGATTTCAGCATCCCCGCCAAGGGCCTGAAATGGCGCAGGAGTTTGGGCTGCATCAGCATTTAAGCGACGAAAATCCTTGTTCAGGGAATCCAGCTGATCTACAACTTGTGCTTTGGAAATATTTTCGGGACCGCCCTCATGAATGACATGAAAAACCACCGGGATCACACGGACCACAGATGCATTTTTTTGAACCCCGGAATTTTTATTTGCAAGATATTGGCTTACAAACTGTTGAGTTTCAACTTCAAGATTTTGTTGCGCTGTCCTGAAAGCCGGTTCATTGGCCATCTGCTCCAGGTACATATGGTGAGCCAGGCATTTTTCATTCTGAACACCTGTTGTTTGTGCCATACCGGCCAGGGGGAGCATAAAGATGGCTGCAAGCAGCAACTTAGCGTACAAATACTTCATTGGATGATTGGTTTATAGGTTAGCTTATTGATTTTAAACAAATTAACATCCCGTAAGGTTTATGATGCCGAAAAAAAAGATGCCTGAAAATTTCAAACACCTCATTTCTTCCTTCCTCACAGTATTAAAGCGCTAATTTACAACCAAAAGAGTTGAAAAACAATTGAGATTTGTCATGAGAGGGTAATTTGGATTCAGCTACATGAAAATGTCATTGAAAAGGTCATTTAAAGGGTCAGGGGAAAAGGTCATTGAAAAGGTCAGGGAAAGTCATTGAAAAGGTCATTAGGTCATTGGTCATTAAGGTCATTGAATAATTGAAAGGATTGGAAGAAGCATGCCCTGAAGTGTAGTGATTGGTAAGACAAGATTTGACGCTATTCAGATTTCTAAGGGATCTAATATTTTAAGATTTGAAAAAGAAACTTCTACTTCAGGGGTTATAAAAAAAAGTCAGAGGAAAGGTCAGAAGAAAAGGTCAAGGAAGGGGTCAGGGGAAAGGTCATTGAAAAGGTCCTTGGTCATTAAGGTCATTGAGTAATTGAAAGGGGAGGAAAAAGCATGCCTTGAAGTGTAGTGTTTGTTAACTCATTTCATGAAGCCGTCACAAAATATTAGTCAAAAAACGTAGGGACACATTGCCATTTGTCCGAACGAATGATAAATGCAATGACCAAATACCCAATGACCAATTTCAATCGTAACAAATGTTCATGATGATAAATAAGCTTTATTTTTACGAAGCACTCTTCGTCCTTCTTCGTTACTATGTTTCCTTAGTTGTTATTTTTTTTTGAAAGCCTCAAGGGGGAATTAAAATTTATTTGGTTACAATCATTTTAATTATTATTTTTGATTTCTGATAATTTTTTCAATTCTATTTTTATTCATCTTTTAAAAACTTTTTAACATGAACAACGAAATTTTTCAATTTACTCATCGTAATTCAATATGTGTGGGTGTTAAGTTACCTTTTCAGGATAAAAGAATTACTGCAGTGAAAAAAATTGCAGGAATTACCTGGTCGCAAACGTTTAAATGCTGGTATGTGCCTTTAAAAATTTCCGATGCGCCAGAGAATAATGGTAGTGAGGTACGGTCATTACAACAGGTGAAAGCGCAACTGGAAGCTGCACTTAATTACAAGCAGGATGAGGTAACGCGCAACAACGTTACGCCAACGGTCCTAACCGATCCCGAATTTGACAAGATTGTTTTAAATCCGGAGGTAGTAAATTCGGTAAACAAGTTACGGCAGCATCTGCAGGTAAAGCGGTACAGTCAAAATACGATTGACAATTACATGAGTGCCATTCATGAATTTTTGAAATTTTTTAAGGATGAAAATTGGGAAACGCTCGATGAAGGCGATATGATGCGTTTTCAGCAGGAAAGGGTAATCGACCGCAAGTTGTCGTATTCCTATCAGAACACCTTATTAAGCGCTATTAAAATTTTTTACAAGGTAAACACCGGTAGTGAACCACCGCCCGGCTTCATTAAGCGTCCGCGCGCAGCTAAGAATATTCCGGATATATTCAACCTGCAGCAAATTGCTCAACTGATAGGTTCCATTAAAAATCAAAAGCATAAAATGCTTATAAGTGTGGGATATGGATGCGGCCTGAGGTCGGGAGAAGTAATAAAATTAAAGCTCAGTGATATTGATGCGGGCCGAGGGATGCTTTTTGTGCGTATGGGAAAAGGCAACAAGGACCGTATGATACCCATATCGTTGAATTTGATTACCCAGCTAAAGGCCTATCATGATTGTTACAAACCGAAAGGATGGCTTTTTGAGGGGGCCGTTTCCGGGATGCCATATTCGCAGCGGAGTTTACAGGCGGTTTTTCAGCGAGCGGTTAAAGATAACAAGTTTGATGAAAAATACCGTTTCCATGATTTACGGCACAGTTACGCAACGCATTTAATGGATGGGGGGACGAATCTGCGGATAATACAGGAAATTTTAGGTCACAAAAACTCAAAAACCACTGAGATATATACTCACGTCAGCAAATTATCGCTGCAACGCATTTACAATCCATTCGATCATTTGGATCTTTAAATAAATTAGGTAATGTGCCAGGTAATCCATAAATTTGATCTGCAAAAATTTTTCAGCCTTATATGGCGAAAAATTCCCAATATGAAAGAACTACAAACCTGCGGGCAATATCCACCGATGGATTGTTGGGGGTAAGGGATAGACGAGTATAAACGAGTTATGGGCAATGCTATCATCCTCAACTAGTATTAATTTTGAAATGGAATTACTGACAAATGGATAAGCTATATTTATATATCAAGGAATCCCAAGAAGCGTTTTCTTACCTCACCAGACAATTTAATTTGGAATGGAATGAATTAGATTTCCAAATCGAATTATCAAAAACTCTTGGAATAGAAGAAAGTGATCACGGAAAATTACTTGATAAGCAGCTTCTGTCCAATGAGATGATAGCCAAGCTAAGTAAAATTAACTTTTCAAAGTATCGAGAAATAAGACAAATAATTTTCAATACTTCAATTCTGCCTAAGGGTATTATTGGCAGGCTTGATGAACAACGGATAAAAGTTAAAGGTGAAATTTGGCAAATTAACATATACGATCCTGATCCCTTTCCTTCAAATCCGCATGCGCATAATTTGCAGACAGGACATAAATTGCATTTAGGTGATGGGTCGCTTTACACAAGCAAAAATAAACCCCTCAATAAAACGATAAAAAGAAAGCATCTATTAGCAATTAGAGAAAAGTGTGGAAATAATATTGACTTGCCTGTACTTGTCAATGAATAATTCAAGAAGGACGTGTTCATTTTAGACTATAATGTATCATGGCTTGTATGCTTTGTTTTAATGTACACATCTGGCAAGTCGAAAGGTCGTTATTATTCAGCTACTAAATGATAGAATTGAAAAAGAATCATCAGGTATGCTATTATCACCCAAATAACGCTTTTGGTGTTGCAATGAATTTGTTAAATTTCGGATATGGTCAATTTAGCAATACTTTTTTGTATCAAAATAGAGAAATACTCAAAAATTTAGTTGAAAAGTCAGAATTATTACCTAAGAATGTAAAAGTTCTTGCAGATTTCACATTTAATAATCTAATTGATTCCATAAAGATTCACATTTGCTTAGAGAATTATTTAAAGGCTGTTTTTTTAATTCAAAATATTGTCATTCATAGAATTGATAAGACGATACATCTAGAATTACATAAAAAACAAAGAGAAAAACCTGTTTACGTTAACGAGTTATTAAAAAACCATTCGTGGATTGACAACGAAAAAATTGATTTGCCAACACCTGAATTTAGAATGCAGATCAGTGGCATATTGAAAAACACTATTGGGACTAATATTTTGATGAAACCAGGTTATTTAGATTTTATTGGGTTTAATAAAAGTACTTCAAACTTGTTTCAACCTTATTTTGAATATCGAAATAATTTACATTATTATACTGAAGAGTCATTTACACTTACACCGGATTCATATACAAACTTACAAAGAATTATAAATTTTGTAAACTTAAATATTGTCTCATTGCAGAATGAGATGGTTGAAAAACTTGGTAAAGGCAAACAGTATGAATTGAAATCACTATAAGATGGGTTCGAAATTAATAAAATTGAATTCTGTTCAGTTTAATAGGGATTGTCCCACGAAGTGTGTAAGTAGCGAAGTTATTCTGAAAATTTTTTGACCTCCCTAAAAAAGGTCAAAAAAATTTTCGGAAATAACTTTAGACTAACTTTAACACTCCAAAATATGAAAAAAGAAGATTTACTTAACAGCGATTTTTTAAAGCAGTTCCGCACGGGTGCAGAGCTAACCAGTTTCCTTGAACAACTTCAAAAGCGAGGCATAGAGCAGCTTCTAGAAGGGGAAATGGATGATCATCTGGGATATGACAAACATTCCCGTACTGAGGGGACCAATACACGCAATGGTCATTCTACTAAATCCATTAACACCAAAAGTGGGAAATCAGAAATTACCGTTCCCCGGGATCGGGATGGAAGCTTTAACCCGGTGCTTATACCCAAGAGAAAAAGTATGGTAGAAGGCATAGAAAATGTAATTATATCATTGTATGCTAAAGGAATGAGCGTAAACGATATTGAAGAACAAATCAAAGAAGTGTACAATTTTGATATTTCCGGCTCTACTATTTCACGCATCACAGATCGTATTTCCCAAGATATAACTAACTGGCAGAACAGACCTCTAGAGTCGACGTACCTGGTTGTTTGGATGGATGGTATTGTATTTAAGGTACGGGAAAACTCCAAAGTGATAGAAAAAACAATTTATATTGCCATTGGATTGGGGGTAGACGGGAAAAAAGATGTTTTAGGAATCTGGCTAGGCAAAAGTGAATCCGCATCATTCTGGATGAGCGTGCTTACGGACTTAAAAAGTCGAGGCGTCATGGATATACTCATCACCGCTACTGACAACCTAAAAGGATTTACAGAGGCTATTAAGGCCATCTTTCCGCAAGCAACTAAGCAAATATGCATCGTGCATCAAATCCGCAACTGTTGTAAATATGTAAGTTGGAATGACCGAAAAGAATTTGCAGGTGATATGAAAAATATATACAATGCTTCCAATCCTGATGCAGCGGCTAATGCCTTGGATGAGTTAGAAAAAAAATGGGGAAATAAATATGCCTATGCTATTAAAAGCTGGAGAATAAACTGGAATGAACTCACTGCATTTTTAAACTTCCCTTTAGAAATCCGAAAAATAATTTACACTACGAATGTGATTGAAAATCTGAATGGCAAAATAAGAAAGTACACTAAAAATAAACTCTCTTTCCCTACCGATGAAGCAGTACTGAAATCTGTCTATTTAGCTATAAATCAATCAGCAAAAAAATGGACTATTCCTATCAGAAACTGGGGACAAATCTTAAACCAGTTTTTAATTCTATTTGAAAACCGAATAATAATCTAACTTTGCTACTTACACACTTTAAGGGATAGTGTCGTTTAATACAGTTATTACAAAGGTTGATTCACTTATTGATAAACATGATTCTTGTAATTCAATTGTAAAAAATATCATTGTTACGTCTAACCCAAATACCATTGATCCTTGGTGGTTACTAAGCTTAGAGTATTTATTTGCGCCCGCTATAATTATTCTAATTTCTGTTTGGATAACAAATTTTACTTCAAGAAATAGGGAGTATAAGAGAATTAGAAAATTAAATGATTTTATAAATGTTTGGTTAAACAATATCATTCTTGGCCTGAATGAGCAAATACAGCTATTCAGAAATTTGCGAGAAACATATACTAGCATAGAATTTGATAACATTAGAACTTTCGATTTTGCAAATGTTGATATCAGTAGTATTTTGGATATACCTCGTGCAGATTTACACAAAAAATTTATTACAATGAAAACGGGGAATACTGTAGAAAAGAGTCAAAATTTCTACGACATATTATTTGGACTTAATTCGGCCAAGGAAATCATAGAGCATTTTAAGATTAAATCATCTGAACTCAATCAACGAACAAATCAAATTTCTGATATTGGTTTCAATATCTTTAAGAGACTAATTTCTGAAGAAAAAAAGTACATGGCTCATATTTACAATATGATCGAACAAAATCCTAGTTATAAACAAACTCAGCAATATTCTGCATTTCAATCTTATATGAACTTAGCGACTGCTAGACAAAAATATTTTGAATCCGAAATTGGAAAACAAAGAACAAAGAGAGCAATATATTATTTTTCTAAGAAATTGATAGACGTTTGCAATAGCAACATCCATCTTGAGCCCATGCTTAACAATTTATTAGAGACAAATAATGAATTGATTTTATCAATTTCGCAATTAAAAGAATATTATGCAAAAATTAGACTAACATTATCTAATAAAATAAATGAAACAGAAAGGATGCGAGATTTAATTTCGTCCAGACATAATTATTTTAACGGATTGAGAAACGTTTCGGTTTTTGGGTTTGATGAATAGTAGCAAAAAATGCACTGCCCATAACAGGCCATGTGCCGCAAGCCTGGAGATTATAGTAAGGAATGAGATTTTGGCTCCGTGTAAAACGTAAAGGGGAAATGTGTAAATTCGGCTTCGAACCCGGCCTGCGGCAATGGCCGGTCCGTTAGCTGCAACTGTATTTCGACCGTGCTGACATCAAACTGACAACCATTTAACAACATGACACAGGACAAAAAACATATCGGACAGACATCGCTTATAATGAACAGGCAACGCTTCGTTTTTGATTTTTTTTTGCCCACGCTCAAAATTTTTAAAATGATTTTATGCCACCGCACATTTGGCACATTTTGTTTTGCCGCAACCGCACAAGCCGACACAAAGGCAAAACAAAAAGAGCCAAATCGCCAACGCTTTGTTTCGCTCCGTATCAAATTATCTACTTAAAAATCTACCTTTGTTAAATACAAAATAAACGAGCAGACCAGTAAAAAAGAATGACGCAAAAAGAAGAAGCATACAATGAAATCGCAGAGTTGGTAGAACGCTTTACCGAGCAATACGACAGCTACAAAAAAGCCGACTATAACGAAACGCTGACAAGGCGGGACTTCATTGACCCTTTCTTCAAAGCACTTGGCTGGGACATTGACAACAAAAACGGTTACGCTGAAAGCTACCGTGAAGTAATCCATGAGGACAAAATAAAAGTTGGTAAGGCAACCAAAGCCCCTGACTATTCCTTCCGACTGGTTGGCGGCAAACGACTTTTCTTTGTTGAGGCAAAAAAGCCAAGCGTAGCAGTGAAAGACGACATACTGCCAGCATATCAGGTGAGGCGTTATGGTTGGAGTGCTAAACTTGCTGTAAGCATCATCACCGACTTTGAGGAGTTTGCAATTTACGACTGCACCAAAAAGCCAATTCCGACAGACAAAGCATCGGTTGCGAGAATTAAGTATCTGACCTTTAAGGACTATTTAAAAGAGTTTGACTTTTTGTGGGACACTTTCAGCAAAGAGAGAGTTCTCAAGGGCAGCTTTGACAAATTTGTTCAGGGCAATCTAAATAAAAAAGGCACGGCAACGGTTGACAAAGAGTTTTTGCAATCGCTTGACAGTTGGAGAACCTACCTTGCAACTTCAATAAGTTGGAACAACAAACAACTTGACGAAGACGAAATAAATTTTGTTGTTCAACAAACTATTGACAGAATTATTTTCTTGCGAATTGCAGAGGACAGAAGTGTTGAACCATACGGAACACTGAAAGAGGCAATCAAACAAGGAGAGTTTTACAAAAATCTTTACCGACAATTTGAGCAAGCCGATGAAAAATACAATTCGGGTTTGTTTGATTTCAAGAAAGACAAAATCAGCAAAACACTTTCGGTTGACAACAAGGTTTTAAAAACCATCATCAACGAATTGTATTATCCCGAAAGCCCTTATGAGTTTTCGGTTTTGTCGGTAGAGATTTTAGGAAGTGCTTACGAACAGTTTTTAGGAAAAGTAATTCGTATTGACAAAGCACATCGTGCCCACATTGAAGAAAAACCCGAAGTAAGAAAAGCAGGAGGAGTTTATTACACTCCTCAATATGTGGTTGAATACATTGTGAAAAACACAGTTGGCAAACTCACCGAAAACAAAACACCGAAAGAGATAAGCAAAATAAAAATAGTTGACCCTGCCTGCGGCAGTGGCAGTTTTCTTATCGGTGCTTATCAGTTTTTATTGGACTGGCATAAGAACTATTACACCGACAACGGTAAAATTTCCAAAGGAAACAAAGGAAACCCACTCACACCCGAAGGCAACCTGACAACAGCAGAGAAGAAAAGAATTTTGCTCAACAATATTTTCGGAGTTGA
>JBBQQQ010000006.1:0-164270 GCA_038215705.1 Bacteroidia bacterium | reverse complement strand
TTTCCTTTTAATTTTTCAGCATTAATGAACGCCGTTTGCCAGCCGTGGTTATAGTAAACGAAAAGATTTGGATTTTGAATGCCTGAAATTTCCTCCATTGCCGTGAGCGAATCGCAAGGGCTGCCTGCTAAAGCGGACAGGTCGTAATCGGGATTGTTGGGAAGGCCAAAGTAGGTTCTTTTACCGCCCAGGTAAAAACTATAAGGCTGTAAACTACAAGCCATGCCCAGGCTGTCAGGCAAATTTATTACACTCAAATTCATATTGTACATGTTGTAAGTGGTATCATTGTAAGGATAACCTCCATAATAATTGTTACTCAAATAAATTTTCCCATCCGGAGCAAGTTTTAATTGACCCATATTCAGCATAAAAGGAGTGCGCCAAATGGTATCTGCACTGGCAGCAATATTTGATGCTGTTAAATTATATTGAACCAGGTAACAACTATCGGGAGAAAAAGCAGCAACGTGTGTTACATACAATAAATTGCCGGATGGAGAGGATTCTGCACTCCAACGCTGTGGCCATGGCGGCTGAGTGTTTTCAGAATAAATAGTTTCAGGATTACTGATAACGCCGGAACATCTATCGAAATCGTACAACTCCAGTAGCCCTTTATAGTTGACAAAAACCATTTTATTTCCGGATACATTGAATGAAATATTTCCAAATCCCGTACTTTGGATAGCGCCTACATTTTGAACAGAGTAATTTGAGATTCCAATTGGACTAATTAAATAACTATAAAATTCATTATTTGGAGCAGGAGGTGAATCATTCCACCTTCTAAAAATCACCCACCAGTCTCTTCCATTTCCATGTTTAATTGCTGTAAGGCAATCTACCATTTCAAAATTTTGAAGCTGTATGTTTTTCTGAGTAACGGCACCAAGTCCTCCGTTGGCGTTCATGTTGACAATGGAGTAGAATAGGCCTTGTTGACCGCTGAATGTAACACCAATAGAAAATACGTAATACTGATTCAAAGTTGAAGGGTCATCAACAATAACAGCTTCGTGATACCAGAGTTGCATTACTATTGAATCGCCATTTTGCATTAAATTATGCAATTTATCAATAATTTCACCATTTTTAAATGGCGGTCCTCCGATTGAATATACATCATTATCATACCCAGTGTAAAAAAGCAAACTCCCTGTGCTATCACAAATGCTGGCAGAACTACCTCTTGATTTTACAATACTAGTATTAGTAATAATATTGGAAGTATCAGAAAAGTTAATCATTGCGCTATCTCCAAAGCACCAAACAGCATCTCTTTTTTGGGCATTTGAAAAAGAAATAATACAATTTAGGAAAATTAAAATAATTATTATTCGCATGGGCTTTATCTAACAATCATCAACTTTAAAAAAGTGATGTAGTTATTTTTTATAACTTTTAAAGAGTATCCGAACGTTTCCCAAAATTAAACAATAAGTCAGAACAATTTACTAATAATAAATTCGAGTAAGGCCAGGTAACTTTCAGAGAGTTTTCACCACCCTCATGTTCATAAAATTCCGGTAAGAGGTAATATTCCAAGCCATTAACCCGTTTGTAAGATTTAAATTTGCAGGTAGCTTAATTAAGTTCACAAAACCATGAATAACAACAAGTTATTGAAATACTTCTCTCTTTTTCTCTTTCTCGTTTCATTTCTGACCACAAACGCACAGCAACAGGAGCACCATTATGATCCGGGTAAAAAGTACCGCCTGGGTTATGAACTGTTTATGAAAGAAAAATACAGTGCCGCCCGCGATCAGTTCAGTGAATTTCTTGCACAGGACAACATTCTGAATGTAAATGACCGCATTAACGCCGAATACTACAGTGCACTGAGTGGGGCTGAATTATTTCATCCCGATGCTGAAAATGAACTGGTGCGGTTTACCCAGAAATATCCTGAAAGTCTGAAAGCGAAACTGGCGTATTTTCATGCAGGCAATATTCTCTACAAACAAAAAAAATATAAGAATGCTGTCAACTACTTTGAAAAAACAGATATCAGTTATCTCACTAATGAAGAGATTCCGGAGTACTATTTCAAAAAAGGATACAGTTATTTTTCAATTAAAGATTATCCGAATGCCAGCAAAAGTTTCCATGAAATTCTGAATGTTGAATCGAAATATAAAACGGCTGCCAACTATTACTATGCGCATGTGGCATACCAGAATAATAATCTCAAAACGGCACTTGAAGGTTTTCAGAAACTTAAAGATTCGGAAAGCTTTGGTCCTATTGTTCCCTATTACATTATCCAGATATACTACGAGCAGCAAAAGTACGATTCAGTTATCGCCTATGCTAAAACCCTTGAAGGGCGTGCCGATGTAAAAAACAGTGCTGAAATAAGCCGCTTTGTCGCTGAATCGTATTATAAAAAAGGACAATACGAACAGGCGCTCACTATGTTCGAAGATTTTGAACGAAGCTATCCACGGATGAGCCGTGAAGATTTATACCAACTCGGTTTTGCCAATTATAAATTGGGCCGGTGTGAAAAAGCGGTGAAATATTTTGAAAAAGTGGTGAATGTAAAAGACAAACTACAGCAAACCGCTTATTACAACCTGGGTGATTGCTTTTTAAAACTGAATGATAAACAAAGTGCGCGGAATGCATTCCAGTTTGCTTCAAAAGCGGAATATGATAAAAAAATACAGGAAGAATCGCTTTTCAATTATTCAAAGCTTTCATTTGAATTATCATTCCAGCCTGTTGCAATAAATTCGCTGAATGAATTTATTAAACTGTTTCCTGCTTCGGAACATATTGATGAAGCCAATGAAATACTTGCACAGTTGTATATCACAACCAAAAATTATAAGGACGCACTGGTATCACTTGAAAAAATAAAAAGTAAATCACCAAAAGCCAATGCTGCTTTTCAGAAAGTGGCCTACTTCCGTGGAATTGAATTATTCAATGACCGTGATTATGAGAAAGCCATCGGCATGTTTAACAAAGCCATTACAACGGAAGTCGATCCGATGATACGGTCACAGGCCATGTACTGGAAGGCTGAAGCAATTTACAATCAGCAGAAGTATGAGGCCGCGATAAAACAATACCGGATTTTTATTTTTAACCCGGCTTCATTAAATGCTCCCATGTATAACACGGCCAATTACAATATGGGCTACAGTTATTTCAAACTCGAAAACTACCGTGAAGCCAATACATGGTTCCGGAAGTATACCCACAATAAAGCCGATACCGATATTCCCAAATACAATGATGCACTGATTCGCATTGGCGATGGATTTTTTGTGTTAAAAGATTATGATAATGCAATGGCCTATTATAATGATGCGGTGGCTGCAAAAGCAAAAGCATCCGATTACTGTTTGTTTCAAAAGGGAATTATACAGGGCATCAGGGGTGACATGCAGGGCAAAGTAGCTACCATGAATCAACTGGCTGCCGCTTATCCGAAATCAACCTATCTTGATGACGCTTCGTATGAAAAAGCAACTGCCATGATGGGACTTGAAGATTATAAAGCGGCTGAAGATGTTTACCGGAAAGTGATTCGTGATGTTCCTCAGAGTGAGTATGCGAAAAAATCGTTGCTCAAAATTGCATTGGTACAATATAATCTTAAGCAGGATAATGAAGCACTTGTAACCTACAAGGATGTGGTGAAAAAGTATCCGGGCTCACCCGAAGCCATGGAGGCCCTTACGGGGATAAAAAATATTTATGTGAGTGCAGGAAACCCGCAAGCTTACTTTGATTATCTTAAAACGGTTTCCAATGTAAACATCAGTGAAACGGCACAGGATTCGATTACCTACGAAGCGGCTGAACAGTTATACATGAAAGGTGACAATAAAAACGCCTCCCGAAACTTCGATGAATACCTGAAAAAATTCCCTAACGGACAGTTTACACTTAACGCGAAATTTTATAAAGCAGAATCCGACTATAAAGCCAAAGAATTTGATAAGGCATTGGCGGGTTATGAATTTGTTACCGGTCAGCCCCGGAATATTTTTACTGAAAAATCATTGCTGAAGGCAGGTTTTATCCAATATGATAAAGGCAATTATGATGAAGCCCTGAAAAACTTTGACAGGCTGGAAGAAATTGCCGACTTCAGGGATAATATAATCGAAGCTCAGGCAGGACAGATGCGCAGTCATTATAAAAAGGGAGAGTTTGAAAGCACTATTACCAACGCCCGAAAACTCATTGATGGCGATAAGGTTTCCAATGAATTGCGCAATGAAGCATACCTTTTGCAGGGACGGTCATCGATGGCACTCAATGATCTGAAAACGGCGGGTGATGCATTTACGGTGGTCGCAAAAATACCAAACAGTGAAAGTGGCGCTGAAGCAAAATATAGTCTTGCACTGATTCAGTACAAGTTGGGTAATTTCAAAGAATCGCAGAAACGATGTTTTGAAATGATCAAGCAGGTGCCTTCTTATGAATTCTGGATCGGCAAAGCATTTATATTGCTGGGTGATAATTATGCAGCACTCAAAGATCCCTTCCAGGCAAAACATACGTACCGGTCCGTTATTGATAATTATGAGAAAAATCCCGCCGATCCTGAAGATATCCGGGTAACCGCACAGGAACGCCTGCTTGCTATTGAGAAAGGTGAAAGTGAACAGCTGCAACAGGAAATTGATGAGAAAGAAAAGAAATATTTTGGCGGTGATAATGATACTACAGGAGGTGACAATGAATAAGCAATTAAAAAATATAATCATGAAGTGTATTTTCGCTGCAACATCATTTGCATGTATCGTTGCTGCATTGCCTGTAATGGCACAGCAGGGGAATCTGGGTGATGAACAGATTAATGTTGTAAAAGCCTATCAGCCTACGCTTAGCGATGCATTTAAAATCAGTGATGTTCCGGAACGCGATACGGCGGTTTCGTTTGTACCCGATATGAACTATTCGGTTAATCAGGTGCAGCATGAAACCGTTTACACCATTACGCCTATTAAACCCCTGCGCATAAAAGATGAAACCATAAAAAAACTGTACCGCGGATTTATTAAGGCCGGTTATGGAACCAAAAACACGCCTTACGGAGAAATATTTTATAATAGCCTGCGGTCCAAATCTGCCGATGGCGGCCTGCATCTTTCACATATTTCTTCATCAGGAAAATTAAAAGGATATGGGCATCCCGGAATGAGTGAAAGTGGTGTAAAAGTTTTCGGCACTAAATTCCTGGATAATAACCTGCTGAAAGGTGCTATTGGTTATAACCGTTATGCATATCATTATTATGGGTACAACAGTCCTCCCGACCTGTTTTCAAAATCGGAAACCAAACATACCTTTGATGACCTGTCAGGAAATTTTCTTTTTAAAAGCAGTGACAAGGATAAAGACCGCTTTCGTTACCTGGGTGGATTGTCATTTTATAATTTTTCCGATAATAAAAAGAATGATGAAACAGATTTCGTTTTCGATGCCACTCTTGGAAAACTGATCAATGAAATGGATTTCAGTGCAGCAATCCAGGTGGACTATCTTACGTATGAAAACAAAACATTCGGTGACGACAAGCGAACGATCCTGCGGCTAAACCCGCGTTTTGAACGCTCGTTTGATGCATTGAAACTAACGGCCGGCGTCAACGTGCCGATTGAAATAAATGACCTTACAAAATATCATTTGTATCCGCATGTACGTGTTGATTATGCACTTATTCCTGATCAGATGAGTGCTTTTGCACAGGTAACCGGAAATCTTGAACGGAACAGTTTTAAATCTTTCTCAAGAGAAAATCCCTTTTTAGGAGTTGATATGCAACTGAAAAATACGAATAATAAACTGGATATTTCCGGTGGATTAAATCTGAAACTGGATCGACAACTGGCGTTCATTGCAAGTTTCGCTTTCCGAAGACTGAAAAATGATGCCTTCTTTTACAACCTTCCGCCCGACGGCACCCATGTAAAATATGATGTGTTGTATGATGATAATACACAAACCAATATTCATGCAGAAATGGTTTTCGATCAGGGTGAAAAATCGATCTGGAGTTTAGGAGTTGATTATTTTGGAAATAATTTAACGGGTGATGATAAAGCTTTGTTCCGTCCGGATTTTAAAGTGACCCTGAATGGTCAGTACAGTATTGGTGAGAAAATATTCCTGAGTACGCAATGGGCATATGTAACCAGCCGTTATGCGCTCAATTATAATACTCCTGGAGACGATTACACGACATTAAAAGGATTTATTGATGGCAGCCTGACTATTGACTACCGCTATTCAAAAGTGATGTCTGTATTCGTTAATCTGAACAATTTTACAGCCTCCAAATATTCCCGCTGGTATAACTATCCTTCCTACCGCTTCGGGGCTCTGGCCGGCCTCACCTATTCTTTTTAGGTAACCTGCTGAAAATCAGCATTATTATTTATATCAAAACCACCGTTTCCCATACCGGGATCGGTGGTTTTGCGTTTATTCACAATACCCCTCATTTTTGTTGATAAATTATTGCCTGAAAGGTGCGAAAATACCGTCTGAAATGCTGTCCGTACGCTTAAAAATGGTATCTTTGCATGAATCCACAATATTATTATAACTAATTGATAATGAGCGAGAACGTAGCAGAAACAACTTTGAAAAACAACACCTACTCAGCAGACAGTATCCAGGTTCTTGAAGGACTGGAAGCGGTGCGTAAAAGGCCCGCAATGTACATCGGCGATATTGGGGTAAAAGGACTACACCACCTGGTGTATGAAGTAGTGGATAATTCCATTGATGAAGCGCTGGCGGGTCATTGTAAAAATATCAATGTCATAATTCATCCCGACAACTCCATTACTGTTAAGGATGACGGCCGCGGAATTCCTGTTGATATGCACGAAAAGGAAAAGCGTTCAGCGCTTGAGGTTGTAATGACGGTATTGCATGCCGGTGGAAAATTTGACAAAGATTCTTATAAAGTTTCCGGCGGATTGCATGGTGTGGGTGTTTCCTGCGTGAATGCATTATCGGAGCATCTGACAGTTGAAGTATACAGAGACGGAAAAAAATATATCCAGGAATATTCAAAAGGCAAGCCGCTTTATTCTGTTAAACAGGATGGTGAAACCGACCTTCGCGGAACTACTGTTACTTTCCGCCCCGACGATACTATTTTCATAACCACCCTTTACCTGTATGATACCATTGCTGCACGGATGCGTGAGTTATCATTCCTCAACAAGGGTATCCGCATTACACTTTGCGATATGCGTGAGCTGGATGAAAAGGGAGAACCTGTTAACCAGGAAGAATTTTACAGTGAACGCGGACTGGTTGAATTTGTTGAATTTCTTGATTCAACCCGTGAAAAACTCATGGAAGATATTATTTACATGGAGGGTGAAAAAAATGGTATCCCTGTTGAAGTAGCCATGCAATACAATACTTCCTTCAATGAAAATGTGCATTCGTATGTGAACAATATCAATACCCATGAAGGCGGAACGCACCTTGCAGGTTTTCGCAGGGCGCTTACGCGGACACTTAAGAATTATGCCGACAAGGAAGGTTTACTTTCCAAACTCAAATTTGATATCAGCGGCGATGATTTTCGTGAAGGACTTACCTGCGTGATCTCTGTTAAAGTACAGGAGCCGCAATTTGAAGGGCAGACAAAAACAAAACTTGGAAATAACGAAGTGATGGGAGCGGTTGATACTGCCGTTTCGGAAATGCTTTCCAATTACCTTGAAGAACATCCGAGAGAATCACGCACCATCGTTAACAAAGTAATTCTGGCAGCTACTGCGCGTCATGCCGCACGTAAAGCCCGCGAACTTGTGCAACGTAAAGGTGCATTTTCAGGAATGGGCCTTCCCGGGAAACTTTCTGATTGTTCAGAAAGAGCTCCTGAGAAATGTGAATTGTTCCTTGTCGAGGGAGATTCGGCCGGTGGAACTGCAAAGCAGGGACGTAACCGTGCTTACCAGGCAATACTTCCATTGAGAGGTAAAATTCTCAACGTGGAAAAAGCCATGGAACATAAAATTTTTGATAATGAAGAAATCCGCAACATCTTTACAGGACTTGGTGTTTTTAAAGGAACTGCTGAAGATGAACGTGCTTTAAATATTGAAAAACTGCGTTATCACAAAGTAGTAATCATGACCGATGCCGACGTGGATGGAAGTCATATCACAACCCTGATCCTTACTTTCTTTTTCCGTCACATGAAAGAACTGATTGAGCAGGGCTACATTTACATTGCTTCTCCTCCACTCTATCTCGTGAAAAAAGGAAAAGAAGAACGCTACTGCTGGAATGATGAAGAGCGTGAAAAATTTGCACGTGAAATTGCAGGCGAGGGAAAAGAAAATACCGTTACCGTGCAACGCTATAAAGGTTTGGGAGAAATGAATGCCGAACAACTCTGGCAAACTACCATGAATCCTGAAAAACGTACTTTGAAACAGGTTACGATTGAGAGCGCCGCAGAAGCCGATCGCATTTTCGCAATGCTTATGGGTGATGATGTTCCGCCAAGAAGAGAGTTTATCGAAAAGAATTCGAAATACGCGAAAATAGATGCATAAAAAAATCCCGCCCACAAGGCGGGATTTTTGTTACCGGATTACGGTGACATGATTAAACCGGTTGTGCAGATTTCCTGCATTGTCGATAATGCTGACTTTATACACGTATAATCCCTGGGGAACAGGCTCTCCTGTAGTGGCATCATTACCATCCCAGGATGAATCACGGCTTTTTGAATGGTATACCATTTTTCCCCACCGGTCATAAATATATAATTCATACGATGTGAATCCAACACCGTACACTTTAAAATAATCATTTATTCCACTCGCGTTTGGAGTAAAGGCATTCGGAATATAAACCTGCAAATCATCTTTTACAGTAATGACCTGGTACGTTGAATCCTGGCATCCATCAGTACTCTGAATGCGCAACCCAGCCACATACGTTCCTGTATCCGCGTAAGCGTGAACTGTATTTTGCTCACGAACCTCCGGTGTACCATCACCAAAAGTCCAGTACCAATATACTGCGCCCGTACTTTTATCGGTAAAATATACTTCCGGATGATTTCGTGTGGGTTCAGAAGGATCGTAAATAAATCGCGCAACCGGTAGTGGTTTTACATCAACGGCAGCAGGGAAATTTAATACAGTGGAACAACCTCCCGCAGAAGCATAGGAAACGGTAAGTATCACATCATAAATTCCATCTTGTGTGTATGTGTGTATGGGTGCAGGAAGCGATGAAGTAAATCCATCTCCGAAATTCCATTGGTATATATAACCGGGAGTCCAGCCGGGATCAACCGAAAACTGAGCTTCAAAAGGTTCGCAACCGGATTGGCCTGCCACATTTAACGATACATCAGGAGGCATTACTGCAGTAATTGTAACTACAGTTTGAACTAACGGTGAAGTACATCCGTCGGAAACAACAATAGTAAAAGTTGTGTCACCGGCAATCAGTACATCATTGACAGACCCTGATAAATTGTTGCTCCAGTCAAAGATATAATTACCATCGCCACCCGATGCTGTAATCACCACACTGGCAGCATCTCCTTTACATACCGAATCAGGATAGGCAGCAACCACACTTAACGGTGGCAACACCGTAACGGTCACAGGTGCAGCAGTTATCACACAACCATGACTGTCGGTAACGGTGAGTACATAGGAAGTTGCCGATACCGGGTTTACATTTATTGTGGAGGTGATACTTCCATTGCTCCAACTATAATTATACGGCTGGCTTCCGCCGGATGGGATTCCGTTTAAGGTCGCCGATTGTCCTGTACATATTGTAACCGGTTGCGATAACTGAATGGCAAGCTGAGCAGGCTGGCTGACAACAACCTGTTGAAATGCCTGGCATCCCGAAGCATCGGTTACTGTAATAATATAATTACCGGCAGCCAAACCGGATGCAGATGATACTGTGGATGAGCTTCCCTGCCAAAGCCAGGTGTAAGGAGCTTGTCCCCCGCTTACTGCCAGATCAATTGCACCACTATTTTCACCATAACAATTAACATGGGTTATGGAATTTACAGTAACCACAGGAGCATTGCTCGCCTGTAATGTGACTGATAAACTTTCAGAACATCCGTTTTGATCGGTAACGGTTACAGTATATATGCCGGAAGGTAAATTGTTAATTGATGCTGTTGCTGCACCAGAACTCCATAAATAAGAATAGGGTGCAGTTCCTCCGGTTGCAGTTATGTTAATTGATCCATCATTATTACCACACGTAGTTTCAATAACATTTGATGCAAGTGAAAGCACAGCAGCGGGTTGAGTTATAATAACCTGAACCGAAGCGGAACACCCATTCTGATCAGTAACGGTAGCCGTATACGAACCTGCAGCTACATTTGAAATTGCAGGAACTGAAGATGTCGTCCCGGTCCAGGACCAGCTGTTGTTACCACTTCCACCGGTAGTGGCCACTGTAGCAGCTCCTGTTGATTGCCCGAAACAATTTATATGCTGAAGCTGTGTCACAGTTGCTGTTAGCTGCGAAGGCTGACTGACTACCGATGTCAAGGAAGCCGAACAGCCCAATGCATCAGTGACAGTTACAGTATAATTTCCTGCAGGAATACTATTCAGCAGGTAAGATGATTGGCCAGTAGACCATTGGCAATTCAACGGTGCAGTGCCGCCTGTTACATTGATACCGGTAGAACCATCGCTCAATCCGAAACACGAAACATTTTGATGATTTGTTAAAGTAATAACGGGTTGTGTGGAAGGTGAAATTGTTACCTGGTTGGTTACCGAGCAGCCATTACCGTCACTAACGGTGATGGTATATACGCCGGCAGACAGTCCTGTCGCCGAACTGCCTGACGCAACATTCGGTGTCCAGGCATAAGTATAAGATCCGGTGCCGCCGGTTGTCGTGAGTGTGATTGATCCGTTATTATTCCCACATGAAGTTCCTGAGGATGCAACCTGCATATCAATTGCTGTAGGAGGTTCTACTATAGTGACTGTAGCCGTAAGTGTACAACCCGGAGCGATAATCACATCGCAGGTATAATTTCCCGCCGATAATCCCGTAGCGGTTGCCGCTGTTCCACCGGAAGGTAACCACTGGTATGAAAAAGGACCAGTTGCTCCGCTAACACTAACCGTTGCAGTACCATCATTCCCGCCAAGGCATGAAACACCATTAAAATTACTTATGCTTACGGTAGGACCTGACACTGAAGGAACCGTAAAGAAATAATTAAGTACACACTGATTGGAATCACTAATGGTAACCATGTAACTTCCGGCAGAAAGATTATTTGCAGTAGCTCCATTACCTCCGGTTGGCCACCAGGAATAGGTAAATGGCGGCTGACCATTCGAAACCGATACCGATGCTGATCCGTTTGCAGCACATCCGTTTGCGGGAGTGGTAGTTACTGATGCAGTAAGACCGGTGAGCGGTTGGTTAATAGTTACCGATGCCTGTCCTGTACAGCCTAATGCGGATGTAACGGTCACGGTATATGTGCCGGCGGTGAGCCATTGTGCAGAAGCTCCGTTTCCACCCATCGGACTCCATTGATACGTGTAAGGCCCGGGAGGACCAGTAACGATTGCAGTTGCCGAGCCGTTGTTGCCACCGAAACAGGTAACATCTACTTTCTGAAATGTAATGTTAATACCTGAAATTGGTACAGGGAATGCTTGTGGAACTGCAGCTGTATTGGAACAAAGATCGGTGACAGGATTTACCAGACTGAGTGTATACAATCCAGCTCCGGGAATTGCGGGTGAAAATGAAATGGAATAATCACGTGCATACGAAGCTCCGGCAGCGCAGGCTGTGCTGGTAACAGCATTTATGGTAAAAGGACCGCCGGGTCCGGTAAGTGTGAAGTCGGATGGTTGAACTGAATTGCATAATACACGTTCCGAAAAACTTGCCACCAATGTAGTGGCACCGCAATTCATAGCTGTTAAACCTGAAAGTGACGGGGAGGTATTGTCGATGACAGTAGCAGTTGAATTGCTTAAATCAATTGTATAGCCACTTTGATTTATAGTTGAGAAACCACTTACATTCAGCAGATAGGTTTGTCCCGAATTTACCGGGATCACAGAATTATTTTGCGCACCGGCCAATCCATTGGCACCGGTTATGCCGGGCAAATTGCTATAATTACAGGAAATTTCCAGTGCAGGATTGGTGAATATTTCGCTGCATATTGCAGAAGTCAGGTTAAAAAGTGCCCAGTCATAATTATGCAATGGATTGTTGGGAATGATGGAGAAATTAAGGTTTCCTGAACTACCCGTTGTGATAATATACCAGGCATCATTCCTCTCACCGGTCAGTAAACATGAATTAACGGGATTAATTTCGTTGGGGATATTTCCTGTGCCGGTAATCACATTTCCTGTTGCATAAGAATTGAGACATATTGGCGTTGCACCCAGGCAATCCTGGAAAGTAGGAACCTGAGCCTGACCCATCCGTGAGGATACAAGCAGAAAAAAAAGTGCAATAAAAATCCTGTTTAACATGTCATCATTTATTTTTTTCCTAAACTTTACCGTTCCGAAACAGCACTCTTCTACTCTAATTAAAAATTGTTATAATTTTGGGCTGGTTATAATCAGTTTTCCAGACCCGTATTAAGTTTAATTTTATTTGTCAAAAACCCCCATTTGCTCATGAAAGTCACTGTTGTAGGCGCCGGAAACGTAGGTTCCACTTGCGCCAATGTAATTGCTCACAAGGAGTTATGTAATGAAGTCATCCTGTTGGATATCAAAGAAGGCATTGCTGAAGGCAAGGCCCTTGATATGTGGCAGACTTCACCGATAAATTTATACGACACCCGTGTAAAAGGTTGCACCAATGATTATTCAGCAACTTCAGGTTCTGATGTTGTGGTTATTACATCAGGATTGCCACGCAAACCAGGTATGAGCCGTGACGACCTTATCGCAACCAATGCCGGAATCGTTCGGTCGGTGACTGAAAATATTATAAAATATTCACCCGATGCCATTATCATAGTAGTTTCCAACCCGTTAGATGTAATGACGTATTGCGCTTATCTCACTGCCGGGGTTGCCTCCAGCAAGGTATTCGGAATGGCGGGCATTCTGGACACTGCACGGTACAGGGCTTTTTTGGCTGAAGCATTAAATACCTCACCCAAGGATATCCAGGCAGTTTTAATGGGCGGTCATGGCGATACCATGGTGCCTTTACCCCGTTATACTACGGTTGCCGGAATTCCAGTAACGGAACTTATTGCAGCCGATAAACTCGATGCCATAGTTGACAGGACTAAAAAAGGCGGTGGAGAGCTGGTGAATTTAATGGGAACATCAGCCTGGTATGCACCGGGAGCTGCTGCTGCGCAGATGGTAGAAGCAATATTAAGAGATCAGCAACGCATATTTCCATGTTGCGCCTGGTTGCAAGGTGAATATGGTATGAAAGATATTTATTTAGGCGTTCCTGTTAAATTAGGCAAAAATGGAATTGAACAAATAATTGAACTTAAGCTGAATAAAGAAGAAAAAGAATTGCTTGATAAATCGGCGGTTTCCGTAAAAGAAGTAATGGATGTGCTGGATAATATGCAGGCTGCAGCAAAAAACTAAATTTGATTGGTAACTGGTGGTTGTAAAATCACTGCAACAACTAAAAGGCATTCGGCGATTACCGTAATGCCTTTTTTACTTTAACACGATGGCTAAAAAAAGAAAACATACTATTAAAATAAAAATGATACGCATCGACAAGAAAGGATGTCATGTGGCTGTATCAGGAAAAATAAATGGTAAAAAAGCACATTTAATAATTGACACGGGAGCGTCGCAAACTGTTTTTGACAAGAAACGCATTGAACATTTCCTTGGACATAAAAAATTTGAGAAATCGGAGTCATTATCCACCGGACTTGGTACCAACTCAATGGAGAGTCATCTTGTAAAAGTACCCGGATTGGTATTAGGAGATTTTGAAATCAAGGATGAAAAAATGATTTTACTTGATCTTTCTCACGTTAACGAATCCTACAAGCTCATGCAACTTAAACCGGTTGATGGTGTTATTGGAGGTGATATTCTGAAAAAATATAAAGCGGTAATTGATTATGGGAAGAAGGTGCTTATACTAAATACAATGTAACGAATAACGAATGGGCTTCGCCCTACGAATATACGAATATCGAATGGGCTTCGCCCTACTAATTACGAATGCTTTTTTCTTTTATTAAAAGGATTTCCGCCTGAAATGACGGGCGGGCTTAATTCGTAACATTCGATTCGTAGCGAAGCATTCGTGATTCGTTACATCATTTAATTTCTTACCGCAACAGAGTAAGGATCTACGCTTAGTTCAGTTTTGAAACCGGGGATTAGCTCAAGGGTTGCCATATTGATAATGGTAAGATAACCGTTACGGCCACCACAGGCTGAAGTGTGATGAGGAGGAGGTCCTCCACCTGAAGGAGTATTACGGTTTGCAACATACACCATGTTTTTATTATCATCAACTGAGAGTCCGTGAGGCTGAAAACCTACTGTAATATTCTTCACTGCGGTTAAATTCGTATAGTCGATGACCGTTACAGCATTACCAATTTCACAACTTACAAATAGGTAACCGTTATCGGGTGAAAATGCCATTTCAAGCGGGTAATCGGCGGTTGGTATTGCAGCGACGAAAGAATCATCGGCAGCATTGAACACTCTCACCTCATCACGTCCCTGGCAGGTGATAAAATAGTTACTTCCATCGGGACTAAATGCAATTTCATGGGGCTCGGCCTGGTTTCCACCGGAATTATTTATTATGATATCTTCAAAATCAGGATTCATCGGATCGGTAATATCACCTTTGTAAATAATATTTCCTAGCTGGCTGGTAACGTAAAGAGTATTTCCATCAGGACTTACCATGCTGCCATGCGGGGAACTGAATAATCCGGGACCGGCATACATAAGTTCCAGTTGCATTGTAGTAAGGTTTACGTAAGCAACCCGACCGTTCGGAGAAAAATCAACAACCCAGGCTTTTGTTCCATCAGGAGAAATGGCGAATGTATTCCAGGCACCCTGCGAGATTTGTGCTTCTGCTACAAAAGTATCATCAGAAGTACGGTATTTCTGCAAGACATTGCTGTTAATAAAAGCAACATACCAGTATTGACCATCCGGTGAAACTTTAATCATGTGAGGTGATTCAATTGCCGGACTGTTTCCTACATCAATATATCGCATGATCACTTTTGTTACCGCATCATGAACACCCACCAGGTCACACCCCTGGTTGGCTACATAAAATTTTTTCCGGTTAGGATTATCTGCAAACTTCACTTGTCCGTTACAGTTAGGAGCTCCCGCATCGATCCAGTTACGAATCGTTAAAATTTCAGCCAGGCTCAGCGGAGTTCCGTTGAAAGGCATATTGGGTTTTTGAACAGGACCCAGGGTGGAATCGGTATTAATAAAATAAAAGAGTGTACTCTGATCGGACCGGTACGGAATGGTAACGGCTCCGTTACGGTTTCCTGCAAACATGGTTTCCCAGGTGGTAAGATCCAAACCGCTTGCCGCATCTTTGCTTTGTGTATTATGACAACCGGAAGTAGCACATTTTTTTACAATAATTTCGGCAACATCAGGAGGATAGCAACCATCGTTAAAAACAGGGGTATCATCATCATCTTTACAGGCATGAAAACCGGTAACCATAAAAACCATGATCAGTAATACTGCAAATTTTTCGGTTTTGAAAATCATGGAGGTATTTTATTTTACCATAAATTTAAGAGCAGACACTTTGTTGCCTTCAATAACGCGACACGTATAAACGCCCTGTGCTAGTCGCGAGGTTTCAAATAAAACAACATTGGATCCTGAAATTGTTTTCTCTACTTCGCGACCCAGCATATCGATGATGACAATAGTTCTTTCAACGAAAAATGGCGTATTAAATTTTACATAAAGTTCATCGGAGGCAGGGTTGGGATAAACACTGAAAGAATTATTTGCTTCCGGATCAGATGGAATGCCTATTGTGTTATCAAACTTATAAAGCGTTACACCACCAGCCGAGTTTCCTGTAAGCACTTCAACTACACCATCCCCGTTAAGGTCGGCAACATCCACTGTGATGCGATCGGATTCACGAATATCATAAAACATTGAATCAACCAGGGTAAATGTTCCGTTCAGATTGTTATCAATATTGTTGTACTGGTAAATAAATCCGTTTACTGCGCCAACAAGCAGCTGGTAGGTTCCGGCACTGTCGTATAAACAGGGTGTGCTGTAACTGTAAAGTGTAAACACATTACTCACATCAACATCCCCAAGATTTGAATTGACAAGTGTAAAAACTGGAGCCGCTGCTGTGCCGGTATTTTCATAATAATTAATGTTTCCCGATCGCTCGCCGATGATGAGATCCAATTTTCCATCACGGTTCACATCGACTATCTGCGGGGCAGAATTCTGACCGACATCAATAGGATCTCCAAGATTATTAAGCAACTCAGCCTGCACTAAAGTATATGCAGGTGGATTCCCCTGTCCTGCTGTATTGGCAAAATAAATAAGTGTTCCTTCTGTCTGCCCAAGAATCAAATCCAGGTCTCCGTCGGAATCAAGATCTCCGAATGCAGGATCAAGCCCGGTGTTGGTGGGTAATGAAAAGAAATTTCCAAAATCGATAGTTTGTAATACGAACGCCGGATTGGTTGATGTTCCGGTATTGCGGTAATACGACAATCCGGATTCGAAAGGCAATACTGCACTGTAGTATCCATAATTCCCGATTATAATATCCTGCAAGCCATCCGAATCAATATCGACAAAAGAAACATTTGCCCCGGATCCGACATCAATCATATCTTCAATCAGGAAACGATCCTGCTGATAATTAAAAATGTTGGTGGTATTATTTGTCGTATTCCTATAGTATAGAATGTTGTTATAATTTTCAGAGGGTCCACTGATGCAAGGTGCAACAATAAAATCTTTGTTCCCATCATTATTAACATCCATATAATAAGGTGCCGGAAATGTAAAGAGATCAACCGGTGTGTCGTAAACCGGAAAGGTACTATCCTGGAAGGTCATGTTTGCTGACGCAGAAGTGCCGCCGTTTCCAACAAGTAAAATATTATCACCTAATATATCACCGTTCAGCAAATCATAATCAGAATCACCATCTATATCCACTGCTATCATGCAGGAGCCTGAATGTAATGAATGATTAGCTGTGGGAGGCGGCAATATTGGAGGAGCAGGTGCTGCCATGCGACAGGAAATATTCAGAATAGCCGTATTTGAATTCCCGCTAAGGCCAAAGTTTCCAAAACAATTTTGCTGAAACTCATACACCAAAGTGTCACATTTATTAAAAAGTTCCTTGCCCATATTTTTATGAAACTCGATGTAGTTTCCGGAAACCGGGAATGTGAGCACATCCATGTCACCGTCATAATCAACATCTACAAGAGCAGGCAGGTTAACAGGTGAGATATATAAATTGGCTGTGATGGTTCCATATTTACTCATCACCAGGTTATGCACCAGATTAAATTTTAAACCTGTTTGAATACTGTAATCATTCCGGTAAACGCTCATTCCTCCACTATAGGAATAAGCAAAAATATCTTCTTTACCATCGCAGTCATAATCTTTCAGAATCACCCAATCGTGAAGGGAAATGGGAAACTTCTTTTTATACTGAGGAGCTAAAACGTAATCAACGGTATTCGGGGTACCGTTATTAATATAGGTTGTGATACGATTGCCTTCTTTATCAAATGCAAAAAGATCTTTAATGCCATCACCATTCAGATCAATCTGGGAAAAAATCGGTGCATTAAAGCCCCCTGCCCACGGATTTCTTATGTTGTTTCCATTAATGGTTACCGGAATGGAACTATCGGGAACGTAGGTGCCCTGCGCAGAGGTGTGTTGCGTAAAAGCTAAAGCGGAAAGAATACAGGTAATAATTCCTATTGTTTTCATACTTACAAATTTAACTATATTTAACCGCTACTCCTGTGACTTTGATTGCAAAAACTTTCATTTATTTGTTAAAATTACGTTATTCCTATTAAACCCGCCTATGCCTTCATTTGATATCGTCAGCAAGGTCGATGTACAGAAACTCGACAATGCAATTAACACCGCGGCAAAAGAGATTAGTACGAGATATGATTTCCATGGTTCCAAAACTGAGGTGGAATTAGATAAGAAACTGCTGGTTATTAAGATAGTGACGGAAGATGATATGAGAATGGATGCAATCAGGGACATAATTATCTCGAGGGTTATGAAACAAGGCCTTGAAGCCTCCTGTCTTGACTTCGGCAAAGAGCACGCTGCGGCGGGGGCGATGATCCGTAAAGAAGTCAAAATTATTGATGGAATTGAAAAAGAGGCTGCCAAAAAAGTGGTTAAAGCTATAAAAGACAGTGGATTAAAGGTTCAAGCCGCTATTATGGAAGACCAGATCCGGGTAACGGGGAAGAAGCTCGATGACCTCCAGGCCACCATTGCTGTAGTCAGGCAAGCCAATTTTGAACAGCCTCTCCAGTTTATTAATTTCAGGAATTAGGGTACGGGCCGGGCTTTTTTGAGGATATTTCTTACAATGGATGATTTAATCTCATTAATTCATGTAATCATCATGCTGCTGACGGATCTTTACAACGGTTGGATAAAATACATGAAAAATACAGTTAGCATTTGATAATCAGGAAGTTGTTGTTATAATTCGATAGAATTTCCTGGTTGTTAAAAACTATAAACTATTTTTTATAATTCATACCAAACCTGTTAAAAATTTGTTTACTATTATAGAATAATTCAAAAATACCATGAGAACTTCAAGAAGCAGAAAGAAAGGGAAGACAGCAAGCGAAACACCTTTAATTAAAGTACAACTCGATGAGAGGACCACTATAACTATCCGCAAAATGGAAATGCTGAAATTTTGGAAAGAGCGTTATCCGGCAGCTAAAGTAATTGGTGCCTGATAAAAGTTTTTTCAATACAGATGCGAATTGATAAATAATTTTCGCAACTGAAGAAATGAGAAAGTAATAATTCAATTTTATTACTTTCCGGTATCAATGCTACTATGGTTTAATTAGTATAAGAGACGGCACCGGTCGTCTCTTTCTTTTATCAGGGTGCCAGAGAATTTTTTTGTTCCAGCTGTTGTGTCACAATTTTTAAACCTTCAAGAAAAGAATGCGGTTCATACCCCAACTCTCTGCGGGCTTTATCTAAAATAAATCCGGTTTTAGGTGGACGAACGGCAGGTTGCTTTAATTGAGCCGATGTTACCGGCTTAATCAGTGATTGATCGAGTCCATAAAATCCTGCAATTCGTTTAACAAGGTTGATGATGCTGTCGAGGTCAGCTTCCGCTCCTGCTATATGATAAATTCCTTTTGCACGTTTAAGAGCTGCTGCAATGCATGCATCGGCAAGGTCTTCAGCAAGTGTTGGACTTCGGAACTGATCGGTGATCACATTAATGGATTTTCCTTCCTGAAGAGAAGTCTTCGTCCATAAAACAAGATTGGATCGCTGCACATCATCTACTACCCCATAAATTATTATTGTTCTCAGAATTGCCCAATCCAATCCTGATGCTTCCACGAGCTTTTCACTCTGCAGTTTGGATTCAGCATAATAACTTAACGGATTGGGGGTATCTTCTTCCCGGTAAGGGCCTTTTTTTCCGTCGAAAACAAAATCGGTCGATAGGTGAATGAAATGTGAATTCAACGGACGTGCTGCTTCAATAAGATATTCAACAGCATCAATATTCAATGATTTGCAGGCAGGCTTGTCATTTTCGCAGGCATCAACATTCGTCATTGCAGCCGTATTGATAATGCAATCAGGTCTTATTTCCCCAACCAATGCCAACACAGCATCGCGATCGGAAATATCGAGTGGAAAATAACGATAACCTGTCGTTTTTGCAATGCGGTTGCTGCCTATACTGGTTGCAATTACTTCTACATTTGAATGATCGAGAAGTTTGTAAACCAGTTTCTGACCTAAGAGCCCGTTAGAACCTGTGATAAGAATTTTCATTCGGTGATGAATTGGTGATGATTGCAAACTTTACGATACAATTTTTCGTTCTTCACTCCTTATCTCAATGTATGGAATTTAGAAATGAAATTTTGCAGAAAAAATATGAGTTATAATTTTCCTGTTAAAGATCCCAAACACTGCCACGCTGTTTTCTTACGAGATTGCGCAGATTCATTACAAAACCCATTATCAGGTAAATTATTAATGGCGACCCAATGGTAAGAAAGGAGGTATAGATAAAAAAGATCCTGATGTTGGATGATTGAATGCTGAGTTTTTCACCCCACCATTCGCAAACTCCGAAGGCTTGTTTTTCAAACCAGGTTTTAATTTTATCAACCGGCGTGTTCATGCTGTTTATTGAGAATAGTGATTCCGAGGCTGCAATTTAAGCATTTTTTTTGAGAACAATAATTTTTATAAAGTCCGAGCATTGCCTGGCCGGTATAGGCCGAATCCACTTTAATTCCATGCGCTGACCAGTCATCTAGTATATGATTCTTTTCGGAAGGGAGGTTTTTTAGCAGATCGAAAGCCTGTTCGCAGGCCATTTCCTCTCCTTTGGTCCGACCATAATAAAACATGACCGGGGCAATGGTGTTGATCAGAATATTCCGGATTGATGCGTCACCCAGATTGGCAGGCCGATACCGGGTAGGCTTATCAAATAAGTAATGATTATTCCAGTAAGGCGATGCGCTTACGCGGAAATTTTTCATGATCATTTCCCCTGAAGTTTCTCTCAGCAACCGTTGCATGGTGCAATTGTTTTCGGACACAAGACGGGCAAACTGCGACAACCTGATAGTGGGAAAATTCGCCGGACGCATGCGAAGCAATTTCCAGATATGATGATCGAGCGGCATCAGTCCGTATTTTTTTGACAAAAACTGATACTCCTTTTGCAGGAGGGAGGGATAGTCATCTTTAACAGGTTCATTCAGCAAACCCGACTGACCGAAAATAAGCGATTCCACCTGGTGGAGCTGGTCGGCATGCCGGAGCAACAAAGTTCTGGGGAGGCAGCGTGCCAACATTTCAAAAGGGCCGGCATTTACATGGAAGCCAAAGTTTCGCGCAAGCAACTGGTAAAAAGCATCCTCCCAATCGCCTTTATTTACATGCAAAGCCAGTTCAATCTGTACCGATTTATGTTCGAGCCTTTCAACCAGCATCCTGTCTGACCATGAATTAAATATAAGTTCGGGAACATCCTTCAGCTGACTGCCACACGGAATGTGGTTGGGTGAAGTTTTAAGATTCCTGTAGTGCTTAATTACAGCAGGATCGGTCTGTTCACTTAGTGAAACGGTCGGCACGGTAGTCATATCGCCCATAATGATTTCACTGTCGGCTTCATATACCACATGCAGAATAACATTGTCATACGCCTTATCGGTCTGGTGCTGGTGGCGGTACCAATCGGAAGCCTTTACATGAATTTCAACATTACCTGCCCATAGCGTATCACCGATCCGAATACGGGCATTAAAAAAATCGGGTCCTGAATTGGTGTGCTGCTCACCGGGCATAATTACAAGTACAGGAATTCCGGTAGTTGTTTTGAGATCTGAATTGTACAAGCGGTACTTCCAGACGAAAGAGAGAAAATCTTCGTTCATTTTTGAAAAGGGGATTTAAAAAGTTAAAAATAATGTGCTAATGGGAAAATGAGTAAATGAGTAAATGAGTAAATGAGTAAATGAGTGAATGAGTGAATGAGTGAATGAGTGAAAGTATTGAAAAAGATTTTTTTGAAAAACAAAAATAAAAAAGTATACGTTTCAGGAACAAAGACGAAGTTAAGAAAAAGAAGATATCAAAAAGAAAAGAATTATAAGAATTTTAAAAGTAATGATGAGTAAATTATTCCGTGACTGCAAATTTAAAAAATTTATGAGAACCGATTCCTGTTAGCTCAACAAAATAAATTCCGGGAATTAATTCAGGAGTTGAGATTTCGAACTTATGTTGACTGGTTGCGGGATGGAGTGCTTCATGATGAATTCGTTTTCCTGTTATGTCGTAAAAATTTAAGTTAAACGTTTGTGAAACGTATTTATGAAATTCCAGTGTTAGTTGTTTCAATGCAGGTTGATAATAGAGTAAAATGTTTGAGTCGTGCAGGTCATTCAACCCGACCGTTGCATCAATCTGTATGCAAACTGTATCGGATAAGAAACCGAAGGTGCTAAGTGTTTGAACGCACAGAAAACCGCCGGTAAATCCGGCACCGAAATTCAGATTTACAAACGGATCCGTGGTAAAAGTCCCCGGCAAACCGTTATCAAAAGTTATATCCCCAACTAAAGTCCATATATACTGAAACGGCGGGCAATCTGTAGTGTCGGCAAAATACAAACTGCTGGAATTCGGCGAAGCCACACTGCTGTTTAGATTTGAAAATACTGCTGCCTGGGCATTATAAATAGTATCGCAAAAAGTATTGCTGCTGTCACTTGCACTGTATGCGGTTACACAAATTACAACAAATTGTGAGGGCAAAATGCAGGTAAGGGATACACTGGGAACAGAAGTTTGAACCGAACCGGGTGGCTGTCCATTGAAAGCTACACTGTTCACAGATATAGGGAGGGTACTCCATTCATAATATGTAGCATTCGGAATTGCATTGGTAGCTGCCATTGATGTTACACCAATTCCACAATTACAGGGAAGGTTCATCGAGGTAATTGAATCGAGTTGTGCGTATGAGCGACCGCATATAAAAAACAAAATGAGGTATACAAGAAAAAATGGTTTCATAAACTTTTGCATATAATTAGCTTAAAGGTAAGAAAAATATTTTAATAATGTAACGAATTACCGAATGCTTCGCTACGAATCTGCGAATGTAACGAATTACAAATGCTATATTCGTAAAGGTAGATTCGTAAGGCGTAGCCTATTCCCGCCTGCGTGATATTAATAATTGCATTGTAAGATGAACATCGTATTTGATCACTTCGGCGGGCAGGCGTTATTCGTTACATATCAAATGACTTTCCGTGCCCTCAACAATTGCTCCATTTCCTGCTGAATGACTGCTGCTTCCTGACGTGCTTTCTCCGCAAAATCAGGACCTGTGGAAGCATAAATAATACTGCGTGAGGCATTCACCAAAAGTCCGCAATCTTTGTTCATTCCATATTGACAAACATCTGCCAGGTTGCCACCCTGTGCTCCTACTCCCGGAACCAGCAGAAAATGATCGGGAGCAAGGATTCGTACATCCCTGAAAAGGTCACCGCGTGTAGCACCTACCACAAACATCATATTTTCAACTGAACCCCATTGAAGAGAAGTCGTAATTACTTTTTCAAAAAGCCGGTCACCACCTGCAAGTTGATCCATTTGAAAATCGACTGCTCCTTTATTAGAAGTGAGTGCAAGTAAAATAACCCATTTATTTTTTGTTTGGAGAAAGGGTGAAACGGAATCCTCACCCATGTAAGGTGCAACCGTGACCGAATCAAACTTATAATATTCAAAAAATGTTTTCGCATACATGGAAGAGGTATTGCCGATATCACCGCGTTTGGCATCAGCGATAGTAAAACAATTTTCGGGAATATATTCAAGTGTTTTACGGAGGCTTTCCCATCCGGCAGGTCCGTTACTCTCATAAAAAGCAATATTCGGTTTGTAGGCCACACAAAATTCAGAAGTGGCATCAATAATCACTTTATTAAATTCAAAAACCGGGTCAGCAGTTTCTTTCAGGTGGGCAGGAATTTTAGAAATATCCGTATCAAGTCCGATGCAAAGGAATGATTTCTTCTTTTTTATTTCAGCAATGAGTTGCGAACGGTTCATGGGTTTTTGATATCAGCAGGTCATATTAAAGATGCTTCTTTCATTTTCTCGGCATTCTCTGCCATTTGCAAAGCATCCAGGAATTCCTGTATGTCGCCGTTCATAATTGCGGGCAGGTTATAACTGCTCAGGCCTATACGATGATCGGTAACACGGCTTTGAGGATAATTGTACGTACGGATTTTTGCCGAACGGTCACCGGTTGATACAAGTGTTTTTCGGCGGCGTGAAACTTCTTCCTGCCGTTTGTTGATTTCAATTTCATACAACTTTGATTTCAGCATCTGGAAAGCGATTTCACGATTTCCATGCTGCGAGCGTTCCGCCTGGCAGGTAATTACAATGCCGGTTGGAATATGTGTCATCTGAACTTTTGTTTCCACTTTATTTACATTCTGCCCTCCTGCCCCACTCGACCGCGCCGTTTGCACAGAAATATCGGCCGGACTGATTTCAACTTCATAATCTTCATCAGCTTCGGGAAGCACGGCGATGGTAGCTGCACTGGTATGAACACGTCCCTGCGTTTCGGTTTCAGGAACCCGCTGCACGCGATGTACACCGCTTTCATATTTTAGAATTCCATATGCATTTTCACCCGTGACTTCAAACACAACTTCTTTATAGCCACCGGTATTTCCTTCGTTGGCATCAACCTCAAGTATTTTCCAGCCTCTGCCTTCGCAATAACGTGTGTACATCCTGTAAAGATCCCCTGCAAAAATACTTGCTTCATCCCCGCCAGTTCCTCCACGTATTTCTACAATCGCGTTTTTACTGTCTTCAGGATCCTGTGGCAGTAACAACACCCTTATCTCTTCTTCAAGTTCCAGTTGCCGCTTTTCATTGATTTCAAGTTCTTCCTTAGCCATCAAACGAAATTCTTCGTCCTTTTCATTCACCATAACATCCTTAGCTCCGTCAATATTTGCAAGAACGCTGCGATATTCATTTGAGGCCACAACAATTTTTTCAAGATCCCGGTATGATTTCGTCAATGCCTTATATCGTTTTCGATCCGCAATTATTCCGGGATCACCCAGCTGCGTCCCGATTTCTTCGTAACGATGTTTTAAAGATTCTAATTTTTCCAGTAATGAACTCATTTAAGAAATGATAAGTGATAAATGATAAGTGATAAATAAAAAAATGTATTAGTAATATTTAAAAACACCCTTCGGTGATTCTATGGTTAATGATTTTTTTGAAGATGATTCGCAGCGGCCGATAATTTTGGCTTCGATGTTGAAGTGGCGGGAGATAGCGATTAAATTTCCTGCAGTGTTTTCGTCTGTGTAGATTTCCATGCGATGGCCCATGTTAAATACTTTGTACATTTCCTGCCATGGAGTCTTCGATTCTTTTTGAATGAGTTCAAATAACGGCGGAATAGGAAACAAGTTGTCTTTGATAATGTGAAGGTCATCCACGAAATGAAGCACCTTGGTTTGTCCGCCTCCGGAGCAATGCACCATGCCATGAATATCTGCCCGGTTACTTTCAAGCATATTTTTAATTACAGGGGCATACGTTCGGGTTGGAGATAAAACCAGTTTACCGGCATCAATCGTTTCATTTGTTCCTGTAGAAGTATTTTTCACATGTACCTTATCCGTTAGTTTGCAACTTCCTGAATACACAAGTTCCGGCGGTATACCTCCATCATAAGTTTCAGGATATTTTTCGGAAATATATTTTGCGAACACATCATGACGCGCGCTTGTTAAGCCATTGCTTCCCATACCGCCGTTATATTCCGATTCGTAGGTTGATTGCCCGAAAGAAGCCAGACCAACAATAACATCGCCTGATTGTATGCGGTGATTGGAAATCACATCCTGCCTTTTCATTCTGCATGTAACAGTACTATCAACAATAATTGTTCGTACAAGGTCACCTACATCTGCCGTTTCTCCACCGGTCGAAAAAATATTTACTCCGTGTTTGCGCAACTCTTCAATGAGTTCTTCAGTACCATTTATTATAGCGGCTATTACTTCGCCGGGTATCAGGCGTTTATTTCTGCCAATTGTAGAGGATAATAAAATCTGATCGGTAGCTCCTACACAAAGCAGGTCATCGAGATTCATCACCAGTGCATCCTGGGCAATTCCTTTCCATACAGAAAGATCTCCGGTCTCTTTCCAGTAGGCATAGGCCAGTGACGATTTTGTACCGGCGCCATCGGCATGCATAATGTTGCACCACGCAGGATCATTTCCCAGGTAATCAGGTACTACTTTACAAAAGGCGGAAGGGAATAATCCTTTATCGAGCCTGCTGATGGCATTATGAACATCCTCCTTACCGGAAGAAACCCCTCGTGCAGCGTAACGGGACTGATCACTCATTGATTTTTGTGTTGTAACAGATTTGGTTATAAACAGGGAAAGCATCCCATTTTACAGGGATGCTTTCCGATACTATATTTTTTAAAACTACTTCTTCTTTGGAACGAAATCAGTGCCTAACACCATGAATTCCGTTCTGCGGTTTTTCTGGTGACCGGCTTCTTTCTCTGAAGCGGTTGCCATTTTAGCAATTTCATCATCACTAACAACCGGTTTGGTTTCACCAAATCCTTCTGAGGTCAAACGGTCTTTGTCTACACCATTTTTAACGAGATAATCAACAACTGACTTGGCACGTCGTTTTGACAGATCAACGTTATATTCATCGGTAGCACGTGTATCGGTATGTGCTTCTATGCGGATGGTGATAGTTGGATTTTCATCCAGCACTTTGATGAGGCCATCAAGTTCTTTCTTGGATTCAGCACGTAAAGATGCTTTATCAAGATCGTAGAATATCTCAGGCAATTCGATCGGCTTGGCAGTAGACTTCAACGGGAAATCGAAATCACCAACAAATTCTTTTGATTCATCCATTCCTACAGTGGTAACTTCCAGGAATTTTGTAAGGTAACCGGTGTAAGAAGCCGACACCTTATACTTGGCATCACCTTTCAGTTCATAACGGTACATACCATCAGCACCGGTTTTTACACTCAGTGATGTTCCATCGCTGCCGAATAATTCAACAGTTGCACCTTCAATACTTTCTTTGGTATCGGTATCATAAACACGACCAGCAACTGAGAATACCGGAGGAGGAATGCGGAACGAATAAATATCATCGGCACCCAGACCACCTTCGCGGTTAGAGGTTAAATATCCGGTAACATCGCCATCGAACATGATACCAAAATCATCGCCGGGAGAATTCATTGGCGATTTAACATTGTTCACACTTCCCCATGATCCACCGCCTTCAGTGGCATGGAAAATATCAAGTCCGCCCATACCCGGGTGACCATTACTGGAAAAATATAATTTTCCGGAAGCGGATACATAAGGATACATTTCATCACTTGTGGTATTCACCGCGCTTCCAAGATTAGTCGGAGTACCCCAGTTTGCTGAAGCCTCATCCCACTTAACCATGAAAATATCTTTTCCTCCAAGTGTTCCGGGCATATCAGATGTAAAATACATAACAGATCCATCTTCAGATAATGCAGGATGACCGGTTGTATAATCTTCTGAGGCAAAAGGAAGCGGCTCAGGTGTACCCCATGCTGCATTCGCATAAACTGATTTGTACAGGCGGCAAATTCCTTCTTTGTTTTTAATTTTCTGACAACGTGTGAAATAAAGCACATTGTTCTTAGCATCCCATACAGCAGCTCCATCTGATGAAGATGAATTTACAGGAGGAGGAACAGCAACAGGAGTACTCCATTTGCCATTATTATCAAGTGCGGCAGTAAATAAATCAAAAAATTTCTCTCCATACCATCCATCACTGTTCGATCCGGTTGCTTCCATTCTTGATGAAGTGAAAAACATGCCATTAGGAGTATTGGATTTGGAAGGTGAAAAATCAAAATATTTTGTGTTAAGAGCACCTGCATTTTCAACTACAGCGCGGGTTGGCTTGTCTTTCCATGCCTGTGCATCAGTGGTTTCCTTAATTGCAGCATCCACGGTTGCATCGTCAGGAACCAATGTTTTGTAGGCATTGTATTGCGCAATCGATTCATCGTAGCGGCCTGTTGCCTTCAATCCCTGGGCATATCGTAAGGTAGCCATAGGATCTTTGTTACCATCATTCACCGCTTTTTCATACCAGCCTGCAGCCTCTTTCCAGTTGCTAACCGCACGATACGATTCACCCAGTTTATAAGCTGTAACCGCTTTATCACTTTTTTTCTTTTGCTTGCCATAGCACTTTTTGTAAAGTTCTATCGCTTTCGCATAATTGGCCTGATTGTAGGCATTGTCAGCTTTCTGGGTTTTGCTCTTGGGGGTCTTTGCTTTTTGCGCTACTACGGGAAGCGATAAAAGGGTGACCAAAAGAAAGATCAGGCATTTTGTACGGCTCATCATAATCTGATTGGTGTTATTTTTTTAAAGGTGCTTTCTGCTAAATTTTAAGACAAGCAAAGAAAAATATTATTTCCTACATATCAAAACCTATTCTTAAATTGTTGAGAGTATGGTAATTTAAAAAAATCTTGCATTTTATATTTTTATAAATTATTTATAATCAGTGCATTGACTCATTTATATTGTATATTCCCATACTTATTAATAGAGATCCATTTAAGCATTATGGTGAAACTGAGTTTTTTTTATACCGGCATGACTGAATAAAACACCTTTTATTTTCCAATGTGTTGGTGTGGTACTTATTTAATTTGCCTGATCAAAGCTTGGATCCGATGGAAATGTTTAGCGGTTATTTGAAAAACTTATTATTAAATAAAGGCTGGGTTCCGGATGGGTTTCAGGCTCAGTGAGTGTTAAATACAGTTTCATAAAGAGTATATTTGGTGAGCAAAACCTAATTTCGCCTTTTGCGTTTAAAAATCCCTTATGAGACTATCCTGCCTGCCGGCATTGCTGTTGATGTTATTGATTGCTGATGAAATCAGTGCTCAACTTCCTGAAAAATGCGGCACCATGATCTATCACCAGCAACAGTTGGCGTCAGATCCTTCACGATCAGCCCGGATGGCAGCGATTGAATTTCATTCAAAAAGCTGGTCTGAAAGCAACTCGCTTTCGCGGATGCAAGGGACGATAACCATTCCGGTTGTCTTTCATGTCCTTTATAATACAGCATCGGAAAATATTCCTGACATCCGGATACTTTCCCAGCTGGATGTACTGAATAAAGATTTTTCACGGCAGAATGCCGATGCCCTCCTTACTCCTATGGCATTTTCTGCATCTGCAGCCAACACCAACATCCGATTTTGTCTGGCAAAGCGCGACCCGGCCGGAAATGCTACATCCGGTATAATAAGGAAGTTTACACCGGTTGCCGGATTTACTACGAATGACAACATGAAGTTCAATGCTTCCGGTGGCAGCGATGCCTGGCCTGCTGCCAGTTATCTCAATATATGGATTTGTAACCTCACCGGTAATGTGTTGGGGTTTGCACAATTTCCGGGTGGGAACCCTGCAACCGATGGAGTAGTTGTTAAAAACACGACCGTTGGAGGACCCTTTTTCCCCGGAACAGGGTCGCCTTATAATTTAGGCCGTTCTGCAACGCACGAGGTAGGGCACTGGTTAAACCTGCTGCATATCTGGGGTGATACTAATTGCGGAAATGACCAGGTTTCGGATACTCCGGTTCAGCAAAGCCCTAATTACGGATGTCCCTCGTTTCCCCATATCAGTTGCATCAACGGTCCGAATGGCGACATGTTTATGAATTATATGGATTACTCTAACGATGCATGCATGAACATGTTTACCTGGGGACAAGGATTGAGAATGAATGCCGTGCTGAACGGTTCACGTGATTCGGTGCTTTTATCAACAGGATGTTTGCCACCTGGAGCAATAGCGTGCGCATTACCATCGGGATTGAATGCAACAGATGTAACAGCATCAACTGCAACGCTGAGCTGGGACTCAGTTCCCGGTGCAGGTTCTTATATAATCCGGTATAAACCCGTTCCTTTTTCTGCATGGTCGACTACAACATCTTCATCCACATTTAAGATGCTTGATGGTTTAAAAAATGATATTCCGTATGTTTATAATGTGATGGCAGTTTGCGATTACAATAACAGCTATTATTCCGGTGATGCAACTTTTACCACATTGGGCTGCAGTGATACCATTCATTTAAATAATTCTCAGGCTTCAGCAAGAGGAATTAATGTGAATTCCGATATAAATTCACTGCTTGCTGTTGCAGGCGAGGAAGACTGGTTTGCATTTACAACCTCATTACCTGATAAAAATTTTCAACTGCGTTTAATAAATCTGCCGGGTGATTATGATCTGAAATTATATGATGCCGGATTAAATTTAATCAGCACTTCACAGAACACCGGAACAAATCAGGAAATCATTCATCACAATGGTGAAGCCGCTGATGCATATTACATAAAAATTTATGGTTATGATAATGCAAGCGATGGTTCACGATGTTATAATTTACGGATACTGACAAGTGAAATGAAACTTCAGCCGGCAAATAATATGTCGAATGCTGTAAAAAAAGATTTACTTGACGGCATAGTTACACTTCCTAATCCGGCAGGATCAGAAACTATTTTCGAATTTTTATCCGGTGTTTCCGGAAAAGCAACGGTTACAATTGTGGATGTGTTGGGGCAACTGGTTTATAAAGCAGAAAACAATATCGAGGAAGGCAAGAACCGGTGGCGTATAAACGTAAATAATCTGAATAATGGATTTTACCTGGTCCGGGTTTATCATGCGGAGCAGGACAGAAAAGGAACATTTATTATTCAGCATTAACATCCCTGCAAAGAAAAGCCCCCACGAAAAAATTTTTCATGGGGGCTTTTAAATTTTCAGAAAATATTATTTTCCAGCAACTGCTTTTTCAAGTGATTCCAAATCTTTTGCAATCTGTACACCCGGAAGTTTAACAGGTGCTCCTATCTGGGCAAGAAAACTTCCCTGCACTTCACCGGTTTTGTATGTTGTAAAACCGATACGGTATAAACCTACCACAAGTGATTTCATGGGATCACTGGTTTCACTTGTGATACGCATCAATGAATTGTATTTACTGCCTGAGGGTTGTGCCGGCATATCGCCGGAATCATCATTCACACCATAAGAATTCCAGGATGCAGTTTTTCCTTTGGCAATAATTTCTTCAGGTTTGGTTACTCCACCAGCTCTCTCAAGAGTAACCCATGTGTCGAAGAAATTCTTTTTATCAGCTTCGTTTTCTTTGTAGTTAACAGCAACAAAATCGGTTGCTGCAGGAGTCATGTTATCCGGTACGGGAGAAATCATACGGATTCCCACTTCGGGAGCTACTACAGGGATCCATACATACAGGTAGTAGTATTTTTTACCGCCACGCTCCTCATCAGGTTGGGCACCCGGCTGGATGTAGCCATAATAGCTGATAATATCGGTATAAGGAACACGGACTTCTTTTCCCATTACCGATTTTTTGCCCATATCAGCTCCGAATTTCTCGAGCTTTTGGGCGGTTGTTACTGAAGTGCCTGCAAGCACCGCAACAGCGGCTACAGATGCAGCAAATAATTGTAATTTCATAAGTGTTATAGAGTTTGATTGTATTTGAGTACGAAATTAGAAGAATCCGACCAGAAAACAATACGCCTGAATATTTGCAGGTATTCATCGAATAACCGTACTCAATTACACTAAAAAGCTAAAAATTTTCCAGGGCTTTCAGTAACTCCTCCCGTTTCCGGGAAGAAACCGGTACACTGGTCTTGTTTTTTAGAATTAGGAAACCGCCGTCCCGCTTATCGAACCGGTCGATAAAATCAACATTCACCAGGTGACTCTGATGCACCCTGATAAAACCAAAATCCGTAAGCATTTCATCGTATTCTTTCAAGGTACGGCTTACCAGGATCTGGACGCCGGATTCCATAAAAAAAGTTGTATAATTTTTATCGGCTTCCAGCCTGATTATTTCCCTGACCTTAACCACATGAATTTGCTCCGTGGTTTTAAGAACGATCTTCTTATTTTCCTTTGATGGATTGGATATTACCTGCAGCAGCTGGTGCATCTGCACTTCTATGTCACCTGCCGCAAGCTGACGAGTAGCTTTTTCGATTGCTTCCTTTAACAATGTCGGATCAACGGGTTTGAGCAGGTAATCAATTGCACTGAAACGAAATGCCGAAAGTGCATGTTGTTCATAGGCCGTTATAAAAATAATTCCCGGCAACGGTGTGTTCAGTTTCTGAAGAATATCGAAACCGGTTCCGTCTTTCAATTGAACATCGAGTAATAGAATATCGGGTTTAAGTAAAGCAATTTTTTCAAGTGCATCGGTTACACCAACAGCTTCATCTATTCTTGAAACATTCGTTTCGGTAAGCCGGATAACCGCTTTAATAGCTTCGCGGGCTTTTTGTTCATCATCAACAATGAGGATAGAGGGAATTTTGTGAGTCATCATACTATTTCACGTACAGGAACTTTAAATTCAACACGGGTTCCTGAGGGATTAACCAGATCGGTAATAACCATGGTGGTTTTCCGGGTTGCTTTTTTATTTATCAGGTCGAGTCGTTCTGAAGTAATTGAGGTGGCCATTGATTTATGTGTATTTCCGTTCAAAGGTTTGTGATTTCTTCCTACACCATCATCTTCAACTACAAATGTAAAATAATTCACTTCCTTTTGAATCGAAACTTTAACTTTTCCCAATTCCTCTTTCCAACGGATTCCATGTTCAATTGCATTTTCTATACAGGGCTGCAGGAGCATGGGTGGCACTTGGTAAGCTTCCTGATCAATGGAGGGATCAATCTCAATGGCGTATACCATTTTATTAGAAAACCGCAACTGCTGAAGCACCAGGTATAAATTCAGTGTTTCAACTTCCCTGGCAATGGATATGTATTCTGATTTAGAATTTTCAAGGATTAAACGCATAAGCCTTGCAAAATCGGAAAGGTATTTGCCTGCTTCAAGGGGGCTGCTTTCAAAAATAAAACCCTGAATGGACTGCAACGAATTAAAAATAAAATGCGGGTTCATCTGTGATCGCAATATTTTCTGCTCAAGCTCCATAGCATGTTGTTTTGCCGCCAGTTTTGTTTGACTGATAAATAACAATGCAATTATTAAAATCAATACTGAAAATACTGCCAGGGCGGCATTCACATACCGGTTCCGTTCGAGCATGATTCCCTGCAGTTCATTTTCCTTTTGCAATAATTTATTTTGCTCTTCTTTTTTTCCGGTCTCATACTTTACCTGCATCTCAGATAGCATAGCTGCTTTTTCCTCATTAAGAATGGAATCACTTGCAGCCTGGTATTCCTGCTGATATGTAAATGCTTTTTTATAATCGCCTGTTTGGGAATATAAGCGTGAAAGATACTTTGTTGCTTCGCGAATATCCTCTTTCGAGTGGAGTGCTTTACCTTCTTCAAGACCCCGCAACAAAAATTTCTCAGCATTTTTATAATCCTTTTCTTCTATGTAAAGGCTGCCTGCGTTTATTCTTGTTAAAACCCTGGTATAAGGATCAATTTCCGCAACAGGAAGGTTTAACACTTCAAGATACTTGGCGAGGGCAGTATCTTTTTTGCCCATCAGATCATACGTCCATGCTATATTACCTAGTGCGACAGCTACTTCATCCACGTCATTTTTCCGCTCATGATACTCTTTGGAATATTGGAAATATTGAAGTGCTTTATCGTATTCCTTCATTTCATTATACACCACCGCTATGTTGTTATAACTTTTTACAATGCTGACGGAATCTCCAAATTGTTTCTTAATTTCCAATGATGCAAGAAAATTTTTAAGGGATTCGCCGGTGTTACCCTGACGGAAATAAATTTGTGCTACGTTGTTCTGGCATTTAGCCATGCCCAAACTATCATTCAGTATTTTTCTCAGCTTCATACTTTCCAGGTAATCGCTGAGAGCAACCACATAATTTCCAATATTCTCCTCTGAGTTACCCTTATTCAATAAAATTGCAGCCAATAACTTTTGCTGATCCGGAAGTGCTACTGCGCTGATTGCCTTTTTAAAATTATCGAGTGCCTCGGGAGTATTTCCGGATACCTGGTAAGCTATGCCTAAAAGATTATATCCTTCCGAGAAAGCGGGTTTATAATTATTCCTGGCAGCATAATCCAGAAGGGCATTTCCGTAATAGTGAAGTGAGTCAATATTTTCATGTAGAAAAGGACGGGATTGGGAAAGGAGTTTCTCTACCTGCTGCTGGTGGCGGCTAAGAGTTGATGTTGTTTGGGCAATAATTTCGCTGAACGCATGAAGGCATATAATTACCAGCACAAAATGAGCGAAATATAATCGGCGGAAAATAAATGAACCCTTCATAGGAAGGGCTCAAAAATAATCAAATAGGCTTTCGATCCAAATAAACAGGTAAATGCTGTTAATCCTCCGTCACCGGAATCTTTATCATTCTGTTGGTTTCTTCGTAATTCAACGTAACCGGTATCCCTCCTTTAACTCTCTCGGCAATGCTTACATCAAAACCCGTCATATAAATAAAATACCTTCCGCAATTCAAATTGTTTATCACAACTTCCGGCGATGGAGCACTTCCCTTAACCACCAGGTCGTAAAGGGCAGGATCGTCACCCGGAAATTCGGATGTATTAAATTTTATAAAAACGGAGTCAGGGTAGTTTGGCAGACTGGGAATGGCTTCGCCGTGATGCTCGGCTTGAAGCGTTATGGTAATTGTTCCAGTAGAACCGGCTTTACAATAGGGTGCAGGAATATCAACATCCCGTTTACACGAAGTTAAAAACAACAATGCCGGTACAAAAAACAGGGCTGAAATTTTTATCATTTTCATAAATCCGGGTTTTAAAAATGAACATTCAAAGAAGTAAATAAAACAAATTTATCTTCTGCCATTTGAGCACCCATATCATGATAAACAGGAACCCTGAGATCGGTTGTCAGCGAAAACCTGCTGAAATAAACATCAAGGCCCGCTGTGCCCCACATTGTCTCCCCTCCTGTTTCAATCCATGTATCACCCCGGTATTCATCTTCCATGCCGTCTTCATATGCACCTCCAACGTGAGGATACACCTTCAGTGTTTTAAAGGATAGTTCATAAAATATCCGGGGAGTAACATTCAGCGTATTGCCATAGCGGTAATCGTTTGCGCTTTCGCCATTCAGCTTATAGCTCGCATCCAGGTTCCAACCCAAACGGTTTTTCTTTCCTATGTATGAAACATTGATTAAAAAATCAGTGCTTCCTGTTCCGGAATACAGGTGGTGGGACAGCGGAATTTCAACTTCGGACGCGCCCTCTGATTTTCCGGTTGGAAACTTTACACCACCTCCCGCGAAAATCCGGTGACGGACTGCATTGGAATCGGAAGGCACTGTATTAACTACCTGGTACATGGCGAGCAGCGTTAAATCAGCAAGTGCACTGCGCGTTACGGTCACTCCTTCATATTTTAATGTGTTTACCGAAAACGGAAGTGACATCATGAGACGGAGTTTTGAAACCGGTGAATACTTTACAAACAATTCGGTATTCAAAAAAGTTTCCTTCAACAAACTGCCTGACGATTGCTCCGTTGAACCATGACTGGTATGAGTGGACCGCATGTTTGAAAAAGGATCCTGCCATTCAGCAGTTCTCCAGCTGTTCCGTATGCCGATGGTGTTCTTATTATAACCCGGGTCAAGTCCAAGATAACAATTACAATAGTCACACGCCGTGGCCGTTCCTGATAAAATAAACATCGACAAAATAAAATATATTCGCATATTCATAGCGTGAGTTATTATATAAGATTGAAAGCTTTTGGCTCTCAGTCATTATGAATATGATCATACTTGAATATGTCGGCGTAATTATCTGCAATGATGGTCGCATTCGGTCCAGGTGACATGATCGTACTTGAAAAAGTTGACATATCAATAGTAGTAGGATTTTTGAAAATTTCAAGAACATCAACTACAATATGTAATTCCGGATTTTTGTTGTTCGCCAGCAATAATACATCGCCATCAAAATCCAACGTTACCTGTTTGTAATTTATATTCTGCCCCGAAAATCCACCGATGTGATAAGTGAAAGTCTGGGCTGATGTTGGAATTTCCGGAGAGGTGCCTTCAAGTTTTAAGAATATATAACCTGTATTCCAGGTCCAGAACATACCGTTAACCGGATCAAGTGCTCCCGTTTGAGCTCCGCTTACATTGCGTGTACTGTCGACTCCTAAAAGAAACTTCACTGAAGTAAAGGCTCCCTGAGCAAGGCTATCAATCATTATTTTCATTGATCCTGGTGCTGCATGATTAACCAGGAAATAACTTTCAGGAATTGCATATTCTGAATTGTCATTCCTGATCAAACGGATATTTGAGATATAATATTTAAATAAATCGGGGGTAAATTCATCTCCGTTTGCGTTTGTATAAGTAGAATCAAGATAGAATTTCTGCGTACCTGCAAGATGATCCATTTCTATGGTCAGTATGGGTGCAACAACCGGAACAGGATTAACAGGATTATCATCGTCATCTTTATCACAACCTGCAATAAAGAGTGAACCAAATGAGAAAACAAGCACTACTAACAAATTAAATTTTTTCATATCAATAATTTTTGAAGCGTTAATTTTTATAAGGTATGTATCTCCAGAAAGGGAAATACTCTAAAACAACAAATAGAGGAAGGTTTCTGTTTTACCGGTACATCGTTTAGCTTTTAAAATTATAAAATACATCGCTATGACTGTTAAAACTTTATGAAATTGAAGGTGGATGAAAAACGGGGATCAGTGTGGCATTGAGGAAATGACTTTGCAGGAAATAAAACCGGGAGGTTACCTGAATGGATTGCATTGTTAATTCAAGCGGTTCGGTAAACAGGTAAAAAATTTCATTCATCGACTTGACCTTCTGATCCCCTTCCTGTTGACGGGTATCATGGTCGAGCTGTTTTTTGAGGTGGCACTTACCCTCACAATGCTTTTCCGGCGCATTTTTATTAATGCAAAATACGGAGGCGATCATTTCCTGATTCAGAAGATAGCCGGTATAAATAAGTTGCTTACTGCATGTCTGCAACAATATGCCTGATAAGAGAATAAAGGCCAGTATTCGTATCACATTGCAAAGATAATTCATTTAACCTGTGCTAATGTTATGACATTAATCACATAAACGTAAAAAGCCGCAAAGAAATTTTGCGGCCTTCACTTTAACTAATTGGATATTAGCGAACTGACAACATTTCGCGGTATTTAGGCAATGGCCAGTAGGCATCCTCAACCAACAATTCCAATTTATCGACATGATAGCGGATAATATCAAAATTCGGCCTTACCTGATCGCAATACGCAATTGCTTTATCCCTGGCATTATCAATCTTATTCGCTTTTCGTCTTTCGTCAACCATAATGTCGGTGTTTTTCTTAATTACATTCACGTGTTCCGAAATTTCCTTAATAATATCGAGTTGCGTATTATAAGAATCAGCATTCAATCCTAACGACTTCAGCCCTTCAACATTTTTTACCAGGTCCGACTGATAACGTATAGCTGTTGGAATGATATGATTTAAAGCGAGAGTTCCGATTACCCGTGATTCAATCTGTATTTTTTTTGTGTAGGTTTCAAGAAGGATATCGTGACGTGCCTCGAGTTCGCGTGCAGAGAATATATTATTTTTCTTAAACAGGTCCTTTGATTTTTTTGAAATATATGCATCAAGGGCCGGTGGTGTTGTAGTTATGTTGGATAGTCCGCGTTTATTTGCTTCTTTCACCCATTCATCGCTATAACCATTACCTTCAAAACGAATTGCTTTTGATTCCACAATATAATTTCGCAACACCTTTAAAATAGCTTCATCTTTCTTAACATCTTTTGCGATCATGGCATCCACTTCCTTTGCAAAATCCTTTAGCTGGTTAGCAACAATTGTGTTCAGCACGAGCATTGGGCTTGATGAATTTGCAGAAGAACCCACTGCACGGAATTCAAATTTATTTCCTGTAAAAGCAAAAGGGGAGGTACGGTTGCGATCGGTATTATCGAGAAGAATTTCGGGAATGCGACCGATATTTAATTTTATCTGAGTCTTTTCTTCAGGGCTCAACTTATCTTTTGCAACCGTTTTTTCAATTTCGTCCAGTACTTCACTCAACTGTGAACCAAGAAAGATCGACATAATTGCGGGTGGCGCTTCATTTGCACCGAGACGATGATCATTGCTTGCAGATGCAATGCTGGCACGTAGCAAATCAGCATGTTCATACACTGCCCGGATTATATTAACGAAGAATGTAAGGAACTGGAGATTTGTTTTTGGAGAATTTCCGGGCGACAATAAATTTTTCCCGGTATTTGTAGTCAACGACCAGTTGTTATGCTTTCCGGAACCATTAATGCCTGCATAAGGTTTTTCGTGAAGAAGCACTTTGAAATTATGACGACGTGCCACTTTATCCATTACATCCATCAGTAACTGGTTGTGATCAACGGCAAGATTAATTTCTTCAAACACAGGAGCACATTCAAACTGGCTGGGAGCAACTTCATTATGACGGGTCTTTAAAGGAATACCCAGTTTAAATGCTTCTACTTCAAATTCTACCATGAAAGAATAGACACGGGCGGGTATGGAACCAAAGTAATGGTCTTCCAGTTGCTGTCCCTTGGCGGGGATATGACCGAAAACGGTTCTACCGGTTGTTTCAATATCAGGTCGTGCATTGAACATGGCAACATCAATCAGAAAATACTCCTGCTCAATTCCAAGGGTTGCATTTACTTTGGTAACGTTTTTATCAAAATACTGACAAACCGGAACCGCTGCCTGATCGAGTTCATGAAGCGCTTTCAATAAAGGGGCTTTATAATCGAGGGTTTCACCGGTGTAGGAAACGAATATTGTTGGAATGCACAATGTTTTTCCGGAAGAACTTTCCATGATGAAGGCAGGGGAAGTAGGGTCCCAGGCGGTATAACCCCGGGCTTCAAAAGTATTACGGATGCCACCGCTCGGAAAGCTGGATGCATCAGGCTCCTGCTGCACGAGCGCAGACGAGGAAAAATTTTCGATGGGTTTATCACCGTCACCCAGCTCAAAAAATGAATCATGTTTTTCGGCTGTGGATCCGGTCAGGGGTTGAAACCAGTGCGTATAATGAGTGGCTCCTTTTGAAATGGCCCAGGTCATCATAGCAGTGGCTACCTGCTCGGCAACACGGCGTTCGATTTGCTGACCGCTTTCCACTGCCTCAAGCACCTGCTTGTAAGGCTCTTTGGAAAGATATTTCTGCATAGTATCCTTATCGAATACATTCAGACCATAATAATCGGAAATCTTACCCTCAGGTGGAGTAATTTTCACCGGAACGCGATTCTGAGCGCTTTCCAATGCTTTAAACCTTAAAGTTGCCATTTTTTATATAATTTTTGACAAAGGTATCTTATTTAAAGGGGGTAAGTCAAGAAAAATTATGTTTTTTTGAACAAATGGTTGATAAAAATAGGGGGGTAAAACCAAAATGAATGGTTTTTTACAAAATTTTTCTGAAACCGCTGTTCGGCATGACTGGTACGCTTTTTTTCAGGGCCGGATAAGAAAATTTTACCGATCTTCCTTATTAAATGGTCTAATAATGAGTCGGATAGCGCGATCATACGAAAAATAATACCACATCCAGTTGATTAAAACAATTACCCGGTTGCGAAAGCCTACCAGGGTCATGAGGTGGACGATCAGCCATAGTACCCAGGCAATGAAACCGCTGAGTTTCAAAAATGAAAAATCGGCTACAGCCTTATTCCGACCAATAGTGGCGAGTGAGCCCAGGTTTTTATAAGTGAAAGGTTTCAGGGTTGCTGAATTGTTCCGCGCCACCAGGTTGAAGGCGAGATTTTGAGCCTGTTGAATGGCAACCTGTGCAACCATAGGATGCCCGTTTGGATAATTGTCTTCTTTCATAAGAGCAATATCGCCGATTGCATAAACGTGTTCCATATCGAGCACTTTATTGAAACGGTCAACGGCAATGCGGTTGCCTCTTGCAATGCTGGTAGCAATCACGCCCTGCATATCGACTCCTCTCACTCCTGCTGACCAAACAAATGCATTACACGGAATTCTGGTTCCATCGGCCAACACCACTACCTGTCCATCAAAATCCTTTACAGCGGTATTTAAGCGGACATCCACTCCGATTTTTTGCAGTGATTTAAGTGCCTTTGCGGAAGCGAAAGGTGAAAACCCGGCCAATAATGCAGGTCCTGATTCGGCAAGGATAATTTTCATTTCCTTAAAATTCAATTCCGGGTAATCGTGCGGAAGCACATGTTTTTTTAATTCACATAAAGCCCCGGCAGTTTCAACACCTGTAGGTCCCCCTCCGGCAATCACGATGTTCTGATACTTTTCCTTATCCGCTCCGGCCGTCAGTGACCGTTCCATGTTCTGCAACAAAAGGCTTCTCAAATCCAGCGCATCGGTAACGGTTTTTAAAGGCATTGCATTTTCGGCAAGCGTATTCATTCCAAAAAAATTATTGGTAGAGCCTGCTGCAATAACAACGTCATCGTATGCAATGGCTCCTATGGAAGTATGTACCACTTTAGCAACAGCATCAATGGATTTCACGCTCGCCATCCTGAAAAAGAAATCAGGATAGCCCTGAAAAATTGACCGTAAGGGATAGGCAATTGAATCCGGCTCCAGCCCACCGGAAGCCACCTGGTACAGCAATGGCTGAAAGGTGTGATAATTATTCCGGTCGAGCAGAATTATCTGAAAACCTTTAGTGCGTAATTTCTTTACAAGCCGGATTCCTGCAAATCCACCGCCGATTATCACAATTCTTTTTTTAGAAGTAGCGGGAAACAAATCGGGAGTTGCTGTCATAAAAATACCGTTGAATACAATAAAACACCAAAACTAAAAGGAAACCTGTCAAAGCCTTATCATCTACTACTTAATTTCATCACGGGCTGACTGAACTTCCTTCTTAACATCTTCCACCATTTTTTTTTCTTCTTCCAGGTTAACGCCTTCGCGGATATCGTTCTGAATTCCCTGAACGGCATCCTTCATTTCACGCATGCCTTTACCCAGTCCACGGGCCAGGTCAGGAATTTTTTTGGATCCGAAAAAAAATAAAACAAACAACAGGATCAGGATGAGCTCGCCTGTTCCAATACTTTCAAGAAAGAGAAAGATACACAACATGATTCTGTAAATTAAGATTACAAAGATACTGTTCCCGGGTCTAAAATGGTTTTAAAAGGACCAAAATCCGGTCCACAATCACTAATTTTGGTGAGAATTAAATTAATTTATGTTTTTTACCAGGCAAACATTGATGTCGCCGTCACGATACCGGCGAATCATGGACCGGAGAAATATCGTCATTGATTTCCTGCTAATCACTTTTGGTATTTTATCAGCTACCCTGGGTTTAAAGGGTTTTATTCTACCCAATCATTTTATTGATGGCGGTGTAACGGGGATCTCGCTGTTAACAGCACAACTTACAGGTGTTGGATTATCGATTCTTATTGTTGCCTTTAACATTCCATTTGTAGTGATGGGCTATTTTCAGATGGGAAAAACTTTTGCCCTTAAAACCATTACAGCGATTGTTGCACTGGCGGCATGCATTTTCCTTCTCGATTTTGAAATTGTAACCGATGATAAGTTACTCATTTCGGTATTTGGAGGATTTTTTCTGGGATTGGGCATCGGGCTTGCCGTAAGGGGTGGCTGTGTGATTGACGGTACCGAAATTCTTGCGTTATACATCAGCAAAAAAACTCCCATTACTATCGGTGGAGTGATATTAAGCATCAACATTCTGATATTTTCTTTCGCTGCCTTTTTGTTAGGAATTGAACCTGCCCTATACTCCCTGCTCACCTACCTCTCAGCTTCAAAAACCGTTGATTTTGTGGTGCACGGTATTGAAGAGTATACCGGTGTTACCATTGTTTCGAGCCGCAGTGAGGAAATACGTAAAATGATTACCGAAAGGCTCAATCGGGGTGTTACCGTATATAAAGGTAAAGGCGGATACCGGCAGAAGGGTGAGATTGAAAATGAAATTGATGTAATTTTTACTGTTGTCACTAACCTGGAAATGCCACGATTGAAAAGTGAAATCAAAAAAATAGATTCAAAAGCTTTTATTGTAATGAATACCGTGAATGATACCCGCGGAGGAACAGTGAAGAAACGCCGCCTGGGATGATCACTGATGTAATTTTTAAGTGACACGTAACACGTTACACGTTACGAGTGACGAGTGACGAGTGGCGAGTGACGAGTGACGACGAGGGGCGAGTGACAGGCCTGCCCGGCTCGGAGAGACGGGTGACGGGTGACGAGTGACACGCACAAGTTTTTACGAGTTGCGAGTGACGCGTGACGAGTTGAGTTGAGGTGCGAGGTCATTAATGTTATCTCGTCTGCTTTTCATTCAGTGGTTTTATTCGAATGCTTTCCGTTTCAATTTCCCTTCTTTAAAATACACACTTTAAAAACCGGATATAAAAAAACGCCCTCCCGGAATTTTCAGAGAAGGCGTTTTTCATTAATTTAAGTCTGATTACTTTTTGTCTTTGTCAAACCGGTTTGTTAAATCAACAACAACCGGTGTTGCAATGCAAAGTGATGAATATGTACCTACCAGGATACCGATCATCATCGCGAAAGAGAATCCACGAATCACTTCTCCACCAAAAACAAATATGGCGAAGAGTACGAAGAAGATGGTTAACGAGGTATTAATTGTACGACTCAGTGTAGCATTCAGGGCGTTGTTGATTACAGTTTTAATTTCTGACTTGTGATGCAAACCAAGGAATTCCCTGACTCGGTCGAACACAACCACGGTATCGTTGATAGAGAATCCCATAACGGTAAGTATCGCAGCAATGAATGCCTGGTCGATTTCAAGTGAGAAAGGAAGTATGCCCCAGAATAAAGAAAATATAGTAAGTACAATCAGCACATCATGAACAAGTGCAACCAACGCACCTAAACCGAATGTCCATTTACGGAATCGGAATACGATGTAAAGGAATATAACGATCATCGAGAAAATAAGCGAATAACTGGCTGAAACTTTAATATCATCAGCAACGGTCGGCCCCACTTTTTGCGAACTCATTATTTGTTCCGGCTGAATATTTAATGCGGCAGATAAAGCATTTTCAACTTTTGAATCGGCTGCTTCAGAATTATCTTCGATAAGATAAGAAGTTGTGATTTTTACCTGGTTACCGGATCCGAAAGTTTTTACTTCCGGTGCACTGCCAAATGGCTGAGTCAGTTTACCACGTACATCGACCGTTGAAACGGTTTCATCAAACCTTACAACATACGAACGCCCACCTTTAAAATCTACACCGGTACTGAATCCTCGAATGAACATGGAAGCGATACCAATAACGATAACGGTACCTGAAATCATATAATAGATCTTACGTTTTGAAACCCAGTCGAGCTTTATATTGCGGTACGAATTTTCAGTAAGTGGCGTCGAGAAACGGATCACTTTATTTTTCGCCAACTGCCATTCGAATATTAAACGGGTTACAAAAATTGAGCAGAATAAAGAAGTGAGGATACCGATTATCAGGGTAGTTGCAAATCCCTGGATAGGGCCTGAACCAAACACATAAAGGATGATACCTGCTAATAACGTTGTAACATTGGAGTCAATGATAGATGAATAGGCCATTCTGAAACCATCAGCAATTGCAAGTTTCACTCCTTTGCCTGCACGTAATTCTTCACGTATCCTTTCATAAATAAGAATGTTGGCATCCACTGCCATACCCAGGGTTAACACGATACCTGCAATTCCCGGCAAGGTTAACACTGCACCCAGCGAGGCAAGTACACCAAATATGAAAAACACGTTAACGAACATCGCTAAATCGGCTACCCATCCAGCATTGCTGTAATAGAATACCATGAACACAAGAATCAGAACAAGGGCAACTACAAACGAAATCAGACCCGATTGAATGGCTTCACTTCCCAAAGAAGGACCTACAACAGCTTCCTCAACAATGCGGGCAGGTGCAGGAAGTTTACCGGCCTTAAGTATGTTTGCTAAATCTTTTGCTTCGTTAATTTCAAAATTCCCGGTGATGGAAGAACTGCCCCCGGCGATCTCTCCCTGAACGGTTGGGAAAGAATAAACGCTTTCATCAAGAACTATGGCAATACTTTTTCCCACATTCTCCGACGTTAGTCGTTTCCAGGTTTGCGCACCCTCAGGATTCATACGCATTGAAATCTCAGGCTTGCCATTAAACTGACCGAAGTCCTGGCGTGCATCAGAAATGGCGCCTCCATCTAAAGGAGCAAGGTTATCACGACCATTTGTCTTGATAGCAATCAGTTCCAGAGCTTTTGATTCCGGGGTAGGTGGTTTTACGCCCCACAAAAATTTCATATTTTTTGGTAAAAGCGCTTTTATGTCTTCACGATTTAAAATCGCATTTACTTTTGAAGTATCCTTAAAAAGAGCGTATCCAATTACCGGACCGCGCTGGTACTCACTTTGACCCTGATCATTTTGAAAAATTGCAGGACTCAATACAGCGAACAATGGATTTTCCTTTGCAAATTGTTCAAATGACTGAGCAGATGAATCGGATGCTGCTGTTGCGGAATCGCCTTTTATCTGATCGATCAATGCTGTTTTGGAAGTATCATTTGAAACGGAATCGGGAGTAACTGTCGTTACCTCATCATTTCCAACCAAATCAGCACCGGTAGTATCAGGCGAGGAATTGGTGGTATCGCCGGCAAGACTGGACAATAATGAATCTTTCTTTCCGGAATTTTTTAAAGCTTCGTTTACGGAATTCAGATAATTAAAAACATCTTTATTCTCCCAGGTTTCCCAAAACTCGAGCTGAGCTGTTCCCTGGAGAAGTTTACGCACACGTTCCGGTTCTTTAACCCCTGGCAATTCAACCAGGATCCTTCCTGAACCTAATTGCTGAATATTGGGTTGGGTAACTCCGAATTTATCAATACGGGTACGAAGAATATTAAATGAACGGTTGATAGCAGCATCCGATTCCTCCTTGATAATAGCAATCACTTCTTCATTGGTCGAATTAAAAGTAATGCGGTCCTGGAGTTCCATCGTGCTGAAGATGGCAGCTAATTTTGCGTTGGGATCGATTTTCTCGAAAGCTTCCCCGAAAAGGGTAACAAAGTCTTTCTGACTGTTGCGCTGTGCCTGTTGCGCATCTTCGAGTGCCTTGGTAAAGGTTGGATCGGTGCTGTTGTTGGCCATTGAACGGATCAGGTCGACTACAGAAACTTCCAGTGTAACGTTCATACCACCTTTAAGATCCAGACCCAGGTTGAGCTCCCTTTCCTTAACTTCACGATAGGTGTAATCTTTTAACCCCAGGTTGTACACTCCTAGCGTTGCAACTGAATCCAGATAAGCCTGGTATGCTTTCGGATCACCTCCGGATGCTTCACGGGCATTGCCTTCAACCATTTTGGAAACGATTGTAAACGATAACTGGTAGAGACAAACTACTGCCAGGACGATCGCAAAAAATTTAATAGCGCCTTTACTTTGCATGAATCTGAAATATTTAAGTTCTGATTTTTTTTTGAGCCCGCAAATATAGGATTAATAGGTTAGTATTGCAACTGGGGTGAAAGTTGACAAATAATTGAATTATAATTATTTATCAATTGCTGTTGAGGAATTTCCAGCCTTATTCAGTATTGGAAGCGTATACTGTTAACATCCAGTGGATTTGACTGGCATAGCTGTATCGGGCTTTGAATCCCTTAAGCATACCCTTGAATGCAATAAATTCCGGATTGCAAATCTTTATAGCATCAGCGTTTGTTAAAAACGGAAATTGTCGGTGATACCATTACTTTCGCAGCATGCAATCTTCCGAACCCATAATTGAAGTCAAGGGACTCTATAAATCCTTCAACGGGCTTGAAGCTGTCAGAGGCATTGATCTGACAGTCTTTCGGGGTGATGTTTTTGGATTCCTGGGACCTAACGGAGCCGGGAAAAGCACTACCATAAGAATGTTATTGACATTGATCCGTCCGACTTCGGGGGATATTAAAATTTTCGGATTGCCGTTGAGCGCAAACAGGGAAACAATACTTCGGAAAACGGGAGCTATTGTGGAAAAACCGGATCTGTATGGTTATTTATCAGCATTTGATAATTTGAAATTGCTGGGAAAAATGTCTGGAATGGCAATCACTTCAACCCGGATTATGGAAGTACTGGAACTGGTAGGATTAAAAGACCGGGCGCATGATAAAATTAAAACCTTTTCACACGGGATGAAACAGCGGGTGGGACTGGCACAGGCACTTGTGCATGATCCTGAACTGATAATTCTTGATGAGCCCACCACCGGACTTGACCCGCAGGGAATGGTTGAGATCAGGGATCTCATTTTTAAACTTAGCAGGGATTACAAAAAAACCATTCTTTTATCATCTCATATTCTCAACGAAGTAGAACTGGTAGCTAACAGGATGGTGATCATCAATAAAGGAAAAGTTGTTGTGGAAGGAGAAGTAAATACCCTGCTAAACAGTGGCGACTTAAAAGTAACCATTGAAACATCACAACCTGAAAAGGCACGACAGCTGTTGCAGGCATCTGAATTCAATAAATTCTTAAAAAATGATTCCGGCAATACCTTACATCTTCAGTTAAAAAAAGAACATATTGCCGGAGTGAATGAGTTGCTCGTTCGCAATGGAATTGATGTGAGTTCGGTTGTGCCGGTTCGATCACTTGAAGCCTATTTTTTAAATCTTACCTGATATGCTGACCCTTACGGGAATAGAATTGTTCAAAATTTTCAGCAAGCGCAGAACCTATATCGGTTTCATTGCGATAGGAATATTGGTTCCCCTTATACAGGTTGCATTGTATATTGATGGTACCACCTACATTGAATTCAGTCTGCAAAATTTGAAAGAAGCATTTGAGTTCCAGGGTGAATTGCTGAATGGTTACCTGGCATGCTACATCATACTTGCCACACTGTATGTGCACATTCCCTTTCTCATTACTCTTGTTACCGGTGATTCATTGGCAGGTGAAGCTGCAGCGGGAACTTTCAGAATTCTTCTCACACGACCTGTATCGCGGACAAAACTTGTGATTGCAAAATATTTTGCCGGGCTGTTGTATACGTCTGCATTAATCCTCTGGATGGCTTTGATAAGTCTGCTGCTGGGAATAGCAATCATGGGAACGGGCGATCTAATTGTTATTAAAAATACCGTTTATATTTTTTCATCCGATGATGTGCTATGGCGGTTACTCGCTGCTTTCGGATACGGATTAATTGCAATGTGGTGTGTGGCATCATTATCGTTTATGTTTTCTTCCTTTGCTGATAATTCCATAGGACCCATTATTCTTACCATGACAGTGATTATTTCATTCATTATTATTTCAGCTATTGACCTTAGCCTTTTCCGTTATGTAAAACCATTTTTATTTACCAATTACCTGGGAGCCTGGAAACTTTTTTTTGAAACTCCTGTTGACTATAACAAAATTGCATTATCGGCCGGCGTACTGGTGGTTCACAGCCTGTTATTTTTAGGGATTTCCGTTTATTCCATGAACCGAAAAGATATACTAACATGAGAATCTACTTCCTTCATTTTCGTATACTCACGCTATTGCTGTTAATTGCTTCACCTGTGCTTTCGCAGAAAAGTGATCCTGACAGTTTGCTGATGCGGGTACAAAACAAATTCAGGGCGGTAACGGATTATGAAGCCGAAGTAACTATTAAAGTGGATGTTGATTTCATTAAAATTCCTTTGAAAAAAGGAATTATCTGGTATTTGCATCCGGATAAAGTAAAAGTTAAAACCCCCGGATTCGCCTTGTTGCCGAAGCGGGGAATGAATTTTTCACCCAACCAGTTGTTCACCGGAAATTACGCCACTATATACGCCCGGGAAGAAAAAGTCGGGAACATTATGACTTCCGTGATCAAAGTAATTCCCCAGGATGAAAAAGACGAAATTATATTGTCGACACTCTGGATTGACCCTGTAAGGAATGTGATACTTCGTCTTGAATCGACCACAAAAAGCGAGGGAACTTTCTCCATGCAATTTATTTATGATGCCGTTTCCGGGAAATTTGATCTTCCGCGTGAAATAATTTTCAATTTTGATCTTCGCAAAAGTGAACTTCCGATAGGCCTTACCGGTGATTTTGAAAATACCGCTCCGAAAGAAAAAGGAGCTAAGAATACACGGGGGACGGTGACCATCAACTACCTGAAGTATATTGTAAATGAGGGAAAGGGTACTGCTGCATTCAAAACTTCAGCTAAATAACTTTTTTTCGAAGAAATTCGCAACCCTACAAACACGTGCGGTAAGAAATAACGTCATAATTTTAATGACTTTTAACTCCACTGCCGAATAATTTGTATGTTTCGGAAAATTTTCAGACTATTGCCACTTAACTGTCACCACTACGTATATGGTTAAACTCAAAGATTCCTGGGGCTCCCGGGTTGGTCTCATTCTGGCAATGGCAGGAAATGCTGTTGGATTGGGTAATTTCCTCCGGTTTCCTGTACAGGCAGTGAACAATGGCGGAGGCGCATTCATAATACCCTACATCGTTTGTTTTTTACTGATGGGAATCCCGCTTTTATGGATCGAATGGTCATCAGGAAGGCTTGGCGGAAAGCATAACCATCACTCTACTCCCTTTATCATTCAATCAATGGATAAACGGAAATTCTGGAAATATATAGGAGTGTTTGGAATTTTTACCAATATCGCTGTTGCCGCATACTATTGCTATATTGAAAGCTGGACCATGTCGTATGTGATTCATTCACTCGCCGGCACTTTCGATAATATGAAACAAGGTGAAGTGGCAGATTTTTTCAATCATTATGTAGATATCGGCGTTTCAACCACCGGAATTCCTTACGAAGCTGTAATATTTTATATTTTATGTCTGCTGCTCAATACCTGGATCCTGTCACGCGGACTGGCAGGAGTTGAAAAAGTGGCCAAAATAGGAATGCCGCTATTAATAATATTTGGAATTTTTCTTGCATTCAAAGGGCTTACTTTAGGAACTTCCGGAGCAACTGCTGAACATCCCGATGCAAGTGCCTGGGAAGGATTGAATTTTTTATGGACACCTCAATTTGATTCGCTATCTAATCCGAAGGTGTGGCTTGCTGCGGCAGGGCAAATATTTTTTACGCTATCGGTAGGGATGGGTTCCATTCAGTGCTATGCCTCGTACGTACGATCAAAAGATGATATTGCACTTAACGCAGTATCAGCAGGTTTTATGAATGAATTTGTAGAGGTTGTGTTGGGAAGTTTAATCGTTATCCCAATTGCTGCAGGTTACCTGGGTATCGACTGGTTAAAAGAAAATGCAGGTTTTGGCATGGCTTTCCAGACAATGCCTTTCCTGTTCGAACAATGGGGACCTATGCTTTCAACTATAGCCGGAGTTATGTGGTTTGGGTTGTTGTTTTTTGCAGGTATCACATCATCACTGGCAATGGGAACTCCCTGGATAGGTTTTATGAGAGATGAATTTAAGTGGGATCAGAAAAAAGGTGCATGGTCATTCGGCCTGATCATACTAATTATGGGACTGCCAACTGTGTTTTTCTTTCAACAGGGTGTATTTGATGAATATGATTATTGGGCCGGTACAGTTTCCCTTGTTGTTTTTGCTCTCGCCGAAACAATATTATTTGCATGGATTTTCGGAATGGATAAAGGCTGGAAAGAAATTAACCAGGGAGGAGATATTAAGATTCCGAATATCTACCGGTTTATCATTAAATGGATCACACCCCTCCTTTTGTTACTCGTATTCCTTGGCGCGCTGATCACACCGGTTGGCAATGACTGGATTGGCGCAATCAATAACGGATGGGAACTCGATAACAGTTCTATAATTAAGCAGCTGACACATTCCGGATTAAAAGAACAAATTGCCGCTGCAACTGATCCTGCACAAATAGCTATACTGGAAGATCGTCTGACATACACAACTTTTGCCAGATTAATGCTTTTGGGAATGTTTACATTTGTAGCTGTTTTAGTTTACCAAGCCTATAAAAAACGACTTAAAGAAGGGAGGATTCACTGATGAATACATCTGCACTCATATTGATGATAAGTGTTATGTCACTTGTTACTTTCGCAACCTTATATTTCTTTATTAAAGTATTGTTGACTCCGCCACGAAAAGAGCCCGATTCCTATTCTGAAAATGATGATGAACCACATGATGATTAGCGTTTATTTTTTATTATAGTTAACATAATTCTACCGGATTCTATTTCGCAGGATATTTAATTACAAATTTTTGTTGTACTTTTTAAAAATGTTTTTCGATGTTTTTCAATCAACTAAAATCCTTTATCAGGGATTATTTCACGCTTACCAGCCGTGAGCGAAAAGGAGCACTTGTACTTGCAGCAATAATTATAATACAGATAATTGCACTGATTAAGTTGCATTATCTTACTCCGCCTGAAGAGCCTTTGATAACAACTCACAGGATGGAACTCCGGGAATTCGAACGTAAGATTGCACTTGAGAATACAAGCACCCGTGTGTACGCAAAGCATGAAAAAAATATTTCCTATTTTTATTTTGACCCCAATACAATCAGTAATCAGCAATGGATGCAATTGGGTTTATCAGAACGACAAACCAAACTGATCAGAAATTATTTAAATAAAGGTGGCCGTTTCCGGGATAAGGAAAGCCTTTCAAAAATTTACAGTATTCGTCCTGAAATGTATGAGAAATTAAAACCCTGGATTCTCATAGTTGAAAAACCAAAGGAGAAACGAGAGCCTGCTGCCAACCGGTTTTCATCAACTAAAAAAAATCAGATCATAGAATTAAATATTGCCGATACAATTCAGTTAACCTCGCTGCCTTTAATTGGTCCCGGAAGGGCACGCATGATTTATAAATACAGGGAACGGCTGGGAGGTTTCATCTCAGAAGACCAACTCCTGGAGGTCTTCACTATGGACTCAGCAGCGCTTAATGCAATTCGTCCTCACATCACCATTAATAAAGAGCTCATCCGTAAATTAAACTTCAATAGTGATACGCTAAACCACCCATATCTTGGCAAACGGACAGCGGCAGCAATAATTGCGTATCGTAAACAACATGGAAAGTTCGTTGATATCAATGCTTTACGGAAGGTTGCTGTACTCGAAGAGCAAATATGGCTTAAAGTTGCACCTTATGCGGTATTTGAATAATTTTGCACCCTTGTTCACCACTACACTCAACTCCCTTTTAGGTCATTAATTATGGAATTCCATCCCAACGAAAATCAAAAACTCATTGCACAAACTGTCCGCGATTTTGCCGATAAGCATATCCGTCCAAAATTGATGGAGTGGGATGAATCGCAGGAATTCCCTGTTGAGGTTTTTAAGAAGATGGGTGAACTGGGACTGATGGGTGTTTTAGTTCCCGAAGAATATGGCGGGGCAGGATTAGGATACTTTGAATATGCAACGGCCATTTCTGAACTTGCACGGGTTTGTGGTTCTATCGGATTATCAATGGCGGCACACAATTCTCTTTGCACCGGGCATATTATGCAGTTTGGAAATGAGGCACAGAAACGCAGGTATTTACCCAAACTTGCCACAGCAGAACATATTGGCGCATGGGGATTAACAGAAGCCAATACCGGAAGTGATGCCATGCGCATGCAATGCGTTGCGAAAAAAGATGGAGATCACTGGATTATTAATGGTGCAAAAAACTGGATTACTCATGGTAAAAGTGGTGACATCGCTGTGGTACTTGCACGTACGGGTGAATTGCTCGATTCAAGAGGCATCACGGCATTTGTTGTTGAACGTGGCACTCCGGGATTCAGAGGTGGGAAGAAAGAAAATAAATTAGGAATGAGGGCATCTGAAACTGCAGAAATGATTTTTGAGGATTGCCGTGTGCCAAATGAGAATATCCTGGGTGAGATTGGTGACGGATTTATTCAATCGATGAAAGTGCTGGATGGTGGCCGTATTTCCATTGCTGCTTTATCATTGGGAATTGCAAAAGGAGCGTTTGATGCTTCACTGAAATATTCAAAAGAACGCCAGCAGTTTGGTAAACCTATTTCTGAATTCCAGGCAATCAGTTTTAAACTGGCTGATATGGCAACGGAAATTGAAGCTGCGGAATTGCTCGTCATGCAATCAGCTGATTTGAAGAACCGGGGTGAAAAAGTGACCAAACAATCTGCTTTCGCAAAGTATTATGCTTCGGAGGTTTGCGTTCGCGCAGCTACTGAAGCTGTCCAGATTTTCGGAGGATATGGCTATACAAAAGATTTTCCGGTTGAAAAATTTTATCGCGATGCCAAACTCTGTACAATCGGGGAAGGTACTTCCGAAATTCAGAAACTGGTAATCGCCAGGGAAATATTGAGGGATTAGCCTTCCTCTGCTAACTAAACTTTTTATCCCGGACTTTTCCTTCAAATGATTAAAGTCATGCAGGGTGGTGACGATTGTCATTCAATGGCGACATAGCTAATTCTATTTTAGCTAAAATTAATAAGCCTGTAAAATGTCATTGCACTTTTATGCGTATGCCCGTAAAGGATATGAATTTATTGATGATGTTGCTACGGCATTGCATCTGGATGATACCGATAAGGCAGGCAGGTTGACGCGATGTGTATTTCGTGCATTACGCAACCAACTCAGCATGGAAGATTCATTTCGCCTGGTTGCGCATTTACCTATGGCGTTGAAGGCGGTATATGTGGATGGATGGAAAATTAATCCGAAACCGGAAGATGAAAAAATATCTTCTGATATTATCTCTGAAGTTGTGCGGGAAGATGCCAATTCAGCCTGGCGTGATTTTTCAAACCATGATGAAGTAAAAAATGTTGTCCTTGGTGTGTTCAAGGTACTGTTACGACATGTAGGAGAACTGGAAATGACCAACCTGATCGCGGTACTGCCTCCGTTACTGAGAAAGGAACTGTTGGAAGACATAAAACTAGCCTGATAACAACCGGGCTTGTTTTTTGGATCAGTACCTTGCAGAAATCAGCTTAGGAACTTATGATCCAATTCTAAACTCCCGATTACCGTGGGCTTGAATGGTTTAATACTTATATTTGTCTTGTATTTCCCCTAACCGCCCCCATCATGGAAATAGAAAAAGAAATTAAACAAACCGTAAAGTTCACATCAGAGTATCACAAACTTTCCGTGAATATATTATTTACAGCATCGTGGCTGGGAATAAGTCATACCCGTAAACTCAAACCTTTTGGCCTCACCCCACAGCAGTTTAACCTGTTACGAATTTTACGCGGTCAACATCCGAACCCTGCAACTGTAAATATGCTGATTGAAAGAATGATTGACAAAAGCAGTAATGCTTCCCGTCTTGTCGACCGACTGGAACAAAAAGGTTTCGTTAACCGGTGTACCAGTGACTCTGATAAACGCTCAGTGAATGTACGGATCACCGACAAAGGACTTGATACACTCAAACAACTCGATGACAATGACCCCGTTCTTGAGGAACCTGTTAAAACACTTTCTGTAGAAGAAGCCCGGGAATTAAGCAGGCTCCTTGATAAATTAAGAGGTTAAAAAAAATTAATTTCAGACTTTTCACACATCACCCGGTTTTTCCGATGCTGTTAGAAAGTAAGACTCACCCCGAGACTCGGCAGAATAGGCAGTTGGTCAACTCGTTCATTAGTGATGCGGTCAACATAAAATACGTTACTGCGATTATAGACGTTGATCACACTTGCAGTAAGATCGAGGTTAGAATTTTTTCCAACTGCAACCGATTTCCGTAATGAAATATCGAGGCGGTGGTAATACGGTAATCTTCCTTCATTAAGTGGCCCATACAATATTCCCAGCGTTCCGTTATTCGTAGTAGGATCAACATTCAACCCACCTGAATAATTCAGGTACTCATAAAAGCCCTGCGTTTGTGTATAAGGAAAACCGGATCCCATGTTCCATCGGGCATCAAACTGCCAGTCAAGCTTTTTACCGAAGGTATATGATCCTACAAGATTCATGTTATGCCTGCGATCAAAATGCGGCACATACTCACGGTATTCATCTCTGCGATCGACAAATGCAAGGGAATAAACAGCCCAGAAATAAAACCGTTTGTGATCATATTTAAGTGTTACATCAAAACCTTTCGCTGTACCTTCTTCAACAATATAATCCGATGTAAGAATTTCCGGTTCATCCGCATTAGCGGCAACATCTTCAAAAAGTTTATCCCTATTGATATTCGACAATTGTGTGAATTCTTTTATGTACACTTCCATATTAAGAGACAAATGATACGGAAGGTCAACTTCCAGACCCGCTACACCATGAATGGCTTTTTGCAAACGGGTATCTACATCATTTCCGCGGAAGGTTTCAGGAAGATTCTCGGGTCCGGATAAAAATCCGTAAAAAAGATTTACCACATCGCGATCTGAAACTGTACTGATCATATTTTGTGAATACATACCACCTGCTGCTTTCAGGCGAATGCTGTTAGTCAGGTTATACTTGGCACCCAACCGTGGTTCGAGAGAAAGTTCTGATAAGGAAGCATAATAATGAAAACGCATTCCGGGTTCCAGAACAAGTTTATTCCACACTTTTTTGTAATTCAGGAAAGCCGCCAGCTCCGTAGTATTTTCTTCCTGCCCCACCTTAGTTCCAAGGAAGTTATAATATTCGAAATCAGTTTTGAAACCAAGTATTTCAAGACCATACTTAAATTCGTTTTTACCAAGCAGGTAAGTAAAATTCAATCCGAGGTTAAAACCGTTTACCAGGCTTTCACGTGGACGGTTATCAGCTTCTGTGAGGGAAATTTTATACTGTGAGTATGCGAAATTACCATCCATGAGAACAGAAGAATTACCCGGCACAATTACAAAGCTGGAACCGAATCCGTTTGAATTCCATTTGTAATCAGACACGCCATTATACCTGGCGCGGTCATTGAAACTGAAGCCAAACAAATTAAATTTACTTCCGTTGGCATTATTCGTTACCAGCTTTGCATAAAAGTCATTAAAGCTGTAAGGTAATCCTTCCTCGTTAACATAACTGTAAAACGCTTTTGAGGATTGATCAAGGTAAGAAGTTTTTCCGGAGAGCACAAATGAAATATCACCATCACCTTCTTTCTTTGCTTTTTTCAACGGACCTTCAATCATCAGCTTTGACGTAAATGGGTTGGCGCTGATTTTTCCCGCAAGGCGCTTTTTATTACCATCACGTGTTTTGATATCCATTATTGAAGATATCCTGCCACCATACTCGGCACCGAAACCTCCTGCATAAACATCGGCATTGCGAATTATGTCGGCATCAAAAACTGAAAACAAACCAATAGAGTGAAAGGGATTATAAATTACCATTCCATCGAGCATCACTTTGTTCTGAATGGGCGTTCCTCCCCGGATATAAAGTTGTCCACCCTGATCACCCGAGAAAACAACACCGGGGAGCACCTGAAGATATTGAACCAGGTCAGGCTCTCCTCCTACTGAAGGCAATTGCTTAAGTTCTTTCGGTGTAATTTTGTTCACCGACATTTTCACTTCCGTGCGCTGCTCCTGTTTTTCTGCGGAAATATCAATTGTCTTTAAGTTGATAGAACGCTTTGTGAGATTTAATTTCTTTGTAACCAATTCACCCGCAGCAACCGTCACGGGTGTTTTCAGTGTATCATGTTCAATTGAAGTTACAGTTAAAATATAATCACCGGCCGGTATTTTGGTAATAGAATAATAACCGTTTACATCAGTAGCAGCCCCGTAAGTAGTGCCTAACAGGTAAACGTTAGTAAATAATACAGGTTCACCAGTCTCAGTTGAATAAACAAATCCGCGAATGGTAGCAGTTTGACCAAATGTTTTGAATGTAATAAAGAGCAGGAAAAAAGAAAGTAAAATTATTTTTGTTGAACTGTTGAATTTCATAAACGCGAATTTTTCTTTAAGGAAATTAGTTAGGGTTCGGAATAATAATTATTTTTCAGCGGCTAATTCAATAATCGTATCATATTCTGTTTTGGTCAGAGGCATCACCGACAAACGGCCAATTCTGACCAGTGCAATATCTTTAAGTGCCTTCACCTCTTTTATTATTTTTAGTGTAACGGGTTTCTTTAATTTTTTAAATGGTTTAATAGTTACAGCCACCCAACGCTCATCATCCGTAGTAGGATCAGGATACGCTTCACGAATCACTTTCGCAATGCCAACAATTTCAAGCCCCGAGTTGCTGTGATAAAACATTACCGGATCACCTTTTTTCATCCCGTTAAGGTGAATACGGGCAGCATAATTACGCACCCCGCTCCAAACGGTCTCACCCTCCTGCTGAAACTGGTCCCACGAATAAACATCGGGTTCCGACTTAACTAACCAGTAATTCATAAATCACAACAGCATGAGAGCGATAAAACTGTTTTCCCCTGTTTTAAATGGACGGCAAAGAAAGCAAATTTAGACGTGATAATCAGGGAATTAGAATTATTTTAAGAACATCATTTATTCGTAATTGGCTGTAAATCTGACTTATACAAATAAGTTAATTTTTTTATACCTTTATGGAAGGAGTTAAAATCCAAATTTATTGATTTCTCAATTCTTTCTATAACCATTTCTATCCCATCTTAATGTCATGAAAAAAAACCTGTTCATTACTGTTGTGCTGTCACTATTGTTCCTTGCGGGAACCATTAAAGCGCAAACCAAATCCTGTTGCAAATCAACTGCTACCGGTGAATTCGCTATGTTAGGCAGTGATGCTGCATTTCAATCGGCTCATCTTGCCCCTGAACCAATTAATTTTGTACCTATAAAAGGAGAAGCGGTAACCTTTCCTGTTGATAGTACAAAGGAAGGAAGCGCTTACCTTGTAAAAGCCACAGAAAAAAGCGACCAGTATTTATTTGTGTTTCATGAATGGTGGGGATTGAATGACCACATTCGGCAGGAAGCTGAACAGTTTGCTGAAGATTTTCCGGGAGTAAATATCATGGCAATTGATTTATATGATGGCCAGTTTGCCACCAACGCGGAAGATGCAGGTAAGATCATGCAGTCAATTCAACAGGAACGTGCCGAAGCAATTATTAAAGGTGCCATTAATTATGCAGGACCTGCTGCAAGTTTTCAAACAATAGGATGGTGTTTTGGCGGAGCATGGTCGTTGCAGGCCGCAATTATTATAGGCAACCGTGCAAAAGGATGTGTGATGTATTATGGAATGCCTGAAAAAAATCCTGAAAAACTTAAAATGCTTCAGGCTCCTGTATTAGGAATATTTGCTGCACGCGATGGCTGGATTACTAAACCGGTTGTTGAAGCTTTTGAAACACAAATGAACGAGATGAAAAAACCCGTCACTATCACCTGGTTTGAAGCTGATCACGCGTTTGCCAACCCAAGCAATCCGAAATTTGATGAAGCTGCAACAGCAAAGGCAAGGATGTTGGCAGTAGGATTTTTGAAAAGTAGTAAGTAAAAGTCAGGGAAGGGGTCAGGAAATAGTCAATGAAAGGGTCATGGACAAGTCGGATTTTTATATTACAGGAAAATGTACTCCTCGCCTTTGGAGAGGTTAGGGTGAGGCAAAAAGGAAAATGAAATTAAGACATTAGGTCATTGAGCTACTAAAAAAATTTACATTTATTTTACATTTTACATTCCCGTTTTATCGCAAAATTATAAGTTACAGAAAAGTGTACTCCTCTCCTTTGGAGAGGTTAGGGTGAGGCAAAAAAGGGAAATGACATGAAGACATTAAGACATTAAGACATTAGGTCATTGAGCTACTAAAAAAATTTAAGATTTTACATTTTACATTCCCGTTTTATCGCAAAATTATAAATTACAGAAAAATGTACTCCTCTCCTTTGGAGAGGTTAGGGTGAGGCAAAAAGGAAAATGAAATTTATCACTCCAACGAATAGGTAGCAAACGTAATTTTATCTTTAGTAAAATTACTGACTCCCCATATTTTTTTCTGCTGCTTGTTGGTGGCATAATCTAACTGCACCGGCTCTCCGTTCGGAACCGGGCTGGAATATTCCTGCAACCGTCCATTTTTAAAATCTTCGTAAATTAATACCAGGGCACGGTTATAATATACCACTACTTCACGTTCAAGATCAATAAGCAGCATCTTACATTTATTGCTGAGTCTGTCGCTAAACCAAAGATCTCCTTTTTTCAAAGCCATATAGGTTTTACGATTCCCTACTTTACGGATAAAATTATACGCATACTGGTAAATGTATCCATTGCTGTAATTGAGATATAAATTGTAAGAGTAATCAAAACGTGTGTAATAAAAATCCTGCAAGTATTCACGGTTATTGTAAAAAGTGGGAACCGAACCTATTTCGAAAAATTTATACCAGTGATTCTGATAAATATACCAGTCTTCAGGTTTGTTATACGGCAATTTTTCAAGAGCATGATTGCGATGTGAATACCTGTAAATAATTTTTTCCTCATTATCCATGATAAGCAGGTTATCGGTTTCATCAAACTCCATATTACGGATGCAGCCTTTATACTCAAGAGAAATACTATCTTTTACCAAACCATTAAAAATAAAATAAACCACAGGCCGGTTACAGGAATTAAATGCTATAACTTCCTGGGAATTGACAGCCATTTTAAAATTATACTGACCCTCCCCCATGATTAAATGGCGGTTGATGGAAAACAAATCTTCTTTAACCAACTGGGCAAAAGCCGGTTTTGAAAATAACACAATTATAACTAACAGGATACGATTCACGTGGGATTTTTTGCAAGCGCAAAAGTACAAAATGATTTTGTATGGGTGGGATGAAACTATAAGGTAAAAAAAAGCCCGGACGTAAAAGATCCAGGCTTTTCTGTAATTAAATGTATGGATTAATGACGTGACACTTCCGGCATTGCTCCGATTTCTGTTGCCGGATCTACGGGAAAATTATTCCCTGAAGTTTTCATTTCCTTTTTATGCTTCCGTTTAAGCTTAATTCGCTCGCTGATTAAATACATTGATGGCACAAGTATCAATGTAAGGAATGTAGCAAAACTTAAACCAAAAATCATTGTCCATGCTAAAGGTCCCCAGAAGGCAACACTATCACCACCAAAGAAAATATGCGGATTCAACTCGGTGAATAACTTTACAAAATCAATATTCAAACCAACCGCTAATGGAATTAAACCAAAGATTGTAGCACAAGCAGTAAGCAATACCGGCGTCATCCTGGTTTTACCGGCTTCTATAATAGCCTCTCTCAGATTCATTCCCTGTTCCCTCATAAGATCAGTGAACTCAACAATCAGGATCCCGTTACGCACAACTATCCCCGCAAGGGCTACGATACCTACTCCCGTCATGATAATTGTGATTTCCATATCGAATATTGCATATCCGAGGAATACACCAATAAGACTGAAAATAATTTCGGTAAGGATGATTAGCGGCTTGCTCAATGAATTAAACTGTGTGACCAGGATAAGAAATATTAACCCTAAGGAAATCAACAATGCACTTCCCAGAAAGGCCATAGTTTCTTCCTGTTCCTGCTGTTCACCGGTCATGTCAATTGCAACACCTTCCGGCAAAGCATATTCATTAGCTGCAGCCTGAACTTCAGCAACCACTGTATTAGGTGAAAATCCGCTGAGTATATTTGAATAAACAGTGATCACACGTTTTTGATTTTTGCGTTTGATGCCGGCATACGTTGAAGAATATCTGATATCCGTAAAGGCAGAAAGCGGCACCTGTCGCACCATACCGTTCATATTCATATCGCGGTATGTGATCTTCATATTACGCAACTGATCAATATTTTCACGCTGTTCCTTTGCAACGCGCAAAGAAATATCATACTCATCATTACTATCCCTGAATTTGGAAATTTCTTTACCAAAAATAGCTGTCCGCAATTCCGAACCAATCTGACCGGTAGAAATTCCTTCCCTGTTCGCACGTTCACGGTCGATATTAAAAACGATTTCCGGTTTATTATTCTGAAGATCTGATTTCAACTCTTCCACACCCGGTATTTGCAAGGATTCCAGGTGACGTTTTAATCCTGCCGAGGCCGCAATCAGATCTTCAAATTTATCACCGCTGATTTCAATGTTAATAGGTTTTCCTGTAGGTGGTCCGCCCTGTTCCTGGTCGACAGTTATTTCAGCACCCGGAATTCCTTTTATATTCTGACGGATTTTAGCCAAATAATCACGTGTTGAAATTCCGTCGCGTTTTCCAAATTCAACAAAAGCAACTGTAACTTTCGACCGGTTAGGATAACTGGCCTGATCATTCTCGGCCGGATCCGTAACTCCAACAGCTACATTCGAAATTATAGAGGATACTATTTTATTATCGGCACCTACAACATTAGTTACACGATTTTCAACAATTTTAGTAATAGAATCCGTATGAGCCTGATCGGTTCCAACAGGAAGTGTAACATAAACATAAATAAAATTTGGTTCTGATTGCGGAAAGAATCGTGTACCGGGAGCACGAAGCCAAACCAAACCTATGGTAAGCAAAAATAAACCTACAGTACCGGCAAGCATGGTCCACGGACGGTCGAGCGTCCATGATAAAACTCTTTTATACCACTCAGTAAATGCAGGCCAGGTTTTTTCCTGGAAACGCTGAATGGCCTTTATTATCCATAACTTATAGCTAACATAAATAAGCGCAATAGTGACAAAGAAATTTCCGGCTCCGAAATTTCCACTAACATATGATAGTACTGCAAGGGCACCTAGGATAATGGATACGATTCTGATACTCCTGTTTCTTCGTGGCTTATCTACCTTGAATTCATCCTCTTCCATAAAAGTAACAGCAAATACCGGGTTAATAATATACGCCACCAGAAGGGATGCGGTGAGCGTGATGATAAGTGTTATAGGCAGGAAGAACATAAACTCGCCGATAACACCTTGCCAGAATGCCAAAGGTACAAACGGAGCTAACGTTGTGAGCGTACCTGATAATACGGGCAAGAATACCTCACCGGTTGCTGTTTTGGCAGCTGTAACAATGTTAACCTTGCCCTTATTAAATATCCGGTGCGTATTTTCAATAACCACAATTGCATCATCCACAACAATTCCTAATGCTAAAAGGAATGAGAATAGAACGATCATGTTCATTGTAAAACCGATGGTTGGCATGAACAGGAACGCCAGGAACATAGAGAGTGGAACTGAGAGCGCTACAAAAATTGCATTTGTTGCTCCCATAAAAAACATGAGCAGAATAGTAACCAGGATAAAACCAATGATAATGGTATTGATCAGGTCATGCAATGTAACGCGGGTTTGGTTAGACTGATCACCTGTTATGGTGATCTGAAGATCCTGCGGAAAATTCTTAACCTGCATTTCACTTACGATTTCTTTAATCTGGTCGGAGGCTTCAATGAGGTTTTCACCGCTGCGTTTAACAATGTTAAGTGTAATTACATTCTTTCCGTAAAGGCGGGCATAACTTTCCTGATCTTTAAAACCATCTTTAACTTCTGCAATATTCCGCAGGTAAATAGGTGAACCTTGTGTAGAAACAACAACAATATTCTTAAGGGTTTCAACATTTTTAAATTCCCCTTTCACGCTGATGGATCTTCGTAATCCATCCATTGCCACAGTTCCTCCTGAAATTGTCATGTTCTCAAAGGCGATGGCATTTTCGATGTCGCGCATTGATACCTGGGCAGCCTGCGCTTTGTACATATCAACATTTACCTGTATCTCGCGCTCCAATGCACCAACCATATCAACGCGGGTGATTTCCTTCATACTTTCAATCCGGTCTTTCAGATCGTCAGAATATTCTTTCAGTTTATCAAGAGGATAATCACCTGCTATATTTATATAAAGAATAGGAATGTCAGAAAAATTTATTTCCTGTACATTCGGATCATTGGGAAGGTCGGTAGGAAGATCATTTCTTGCCTTATCAACAGCATCCTTTACTTTCTGCTTTGCCACTGCAACATCCACATCAGTGTTAAATTCCACAATCACATTCGAAAAATCCTGTTGTGAGTTGCTGGTAATTTTCTTTACGCCGGAGATAGATTTCATCTGCTTCTCTAACGGTTTGGCCACAAGGTTTTCCATATCCTCGGGTGATGTTCCGGGATAAACAGTGCTGACAAAAATCTGCGGTACTACAATGTCAGGGAAATTTTCCTTTGGCAATGCATTGTATGCTGCCAGTCCTGCAAGGGTAATGAAAATCGTAAGTATATATATACTGGTACGGTTATCAATTGCCCAACTGGAGGGTTTAAATTCTTTGAATTTATCGATCATAACGTATTTTTTTAAAAAGCCCTGTTTATTTGGTTCGTAATTCCTGTCCTTCATTAAGATCGCGGTAACCGGAAACAATAACCTGGTCGGATTCCGCTATGCCTGAAAGAATTTCCGCCTGTCCATTGTAAATTTTTCCCGTCGTTACCATTTTTCGTTTTGCAATGAGTTTACCACCTTCTGTAACCGCAACCATTGCATAATAGCCTTCGCCGCTTCGTTGCAAAATATCAACCGGCAACACAAAAACACTGTCAACTGTGTAATCCACAATTTTCATTATTACAATCATATTCGGACTGATTCCATCAGTGGATCCTGTAAGGGGTACTTCAACATTGAAAGTCCGGTTAAGCTGATTAATAGTGCGGGAAGCGAAACCTACTTTGGAACTAATCTCTTTACCAAGATCGGGGAAATACAGTGTCACCTCATCACCTTTGCGGATCTTGCCTGCAAAGGATTCTCCTACCTCTCCTTTAACTTTCAGACTTGATAAATTTACCACGTTGAAAGCAGGCATTCCCGGCATTAGAGATTGTCCGATTTTTATTGCAACATTGTCGACAGTACCATTTACCGGTGATTTAATTCTTGTCATTTCGAGTTGTTCATTGACAGCGCCAAGCCGTTTTTCCAATGATTCCATATTATTTTTAGCTGTCAGGAACTGAACTTCGCTGCCGATTTTCTGATCCCATAAATTTTTCTGTTTCTCGAAAATATTCTTTGCAAAATCATACTGGGTCTGCACTTCGGCCTGTGACTGACGGACTATCTGATCATCGAGCAGAGCAAGCACCTGTCCTTTTCCAACCTTATCTCCTACCTTAACCTGTATGTCATAAACAGTACCTGCTGACCGCGGACTAACCGTCACGCTTTCATCACCATCTACCTTAGCCTGCACTTCCACAAAATGTTTGAAAGCTGCAGGTTTTATTTGCTGATAAACCACAAGCTTGGTTCCGGTATTATCCCCACTCTCAGCTTTCAGTTCCGATTTTAGCTCATGTACTTTTTCATTAAGTGCAATTTGTTCTTTCAGGAGTGAATCCAGTTGTTCCTGTTTGTTTCCGGTTTCCTTACCGCCACAACTGGTTAGAAACAGTGCTATTGCGATGGTATAAATGAAATTTTTCATAAAATGGTAAGTTGAAAATTATTTTAGTTTGTTGTGATTTTTGAATCAGTATTTGTAATTACCAAGTGCTTTGTCAAGATCAATTTTAGAAATAATTGTTTCCAGCAAGGCAACATAATAATTGGCTTCAGCTTCACGCAGTGAAGATTCCGCATCAATGACTTCCAGGTTAGAACCAACGCCCTGGTCATATTTAATTTTTGAAATCCTTGCGATTTCCCTGGCAAGATTCCGGTTTTCATCCTGAGTTTCCAGTTTATCAATGTTGGATTGAAATGTATTCAGCGCATTCTCATGTTCCAGTTTGATTCCCTGCTCAAGGGTGTAAAAAGAATTTTCAACTTTCTGCTGGTTCAACCGGGCTTGCTTAACCTGGAACCCGACTTTATATCCCCCGAATATGGGCACTGATAAAGAAACTCCTATTACGGATGAGGGATACCATTTGTAACCTGATTCAAAGAAATTAAATTCATTGCGGGATGCATTTGTACTCAGGTTACCAAAAGCACGCAAGCTGGGCCAGCGCGCTGTTTTGTAACGTTTAAGATCATAACCTGCCAGTTTATACCGCGTTTCAAGAATTTCATACTCAATCCGCGTTCTGCTATTCACACTATCGGCCGGAATTGCAGCTGCATCGAAATTTATTGATGAAATGTTTTCAGAAAGATTTATTGACGCATTTAAGTCCATTCCCATCTGGAATTTGAGCAGGTTATAACTGTTGGTGACTAAACGCTGTGTTTGAGCCAGTGCACTTTCAACCAGGTTATAACTTAAAGCGATACGATCGGCATCAATTTTTTCTACAAATCCATTATCAAATAAAACTTTTGTATCATCCCGTAATTTTCCAAGTCGTGATAAATCAACTGTCAGTTGTTTGGCACGTTCTTCGGCAACCAGAACATAATAATAAGCTTTGCTTACGTTCACCGCAGTTTCGATACGGGTTTGTGCGAGTCCTTTTCGCGCCAAATCAACATATGTTTTTGCTGCCTTTACTCCTACCAGGTAGGTCCCGTCGAATAAAAGTTGGGAAGCATTAATTCCAGCTGAGGCCGTATACGGCTGACCAAACTGTACCGGTGCATACGAACCGGCTTCTCCGTTAAAAAATTCCGCAGGAACAAACTGGGTTGGAATTTCCAGGTACTTATTCATATCTGCAAATCCATTTACCTGGGGTAGACCTACGGCAATAAGTTCATTGGTGCGGGCACGTGCTATTTCGGTATCGAGCTGGGCGTTTTTTATATCCACCTGGTTTTTCAAAGCGTAATCGATGGCCTGCTGCAATGAAAATTCAGAACCTGCCGGTGCCTGGGCAAAATTTATTGCCGGAAAAAAAACAAAAGATACGGCAATCACTAGATTTTGATAATGGGTTTTTGAAAGTATATTCGTTTTCATAAAAACAGGAGTTAGTCCTCTTCAGATATTTGTTGGTACTTATTAATAAGTTTGTGGCCTTTGATGGTAGTAATGCCGTGCATAAAATGACTGAACAACTGTATCTGCACTTTGGCAAAATTAAATTTGTCGGGCGGGAAAATAAGCGGGTTAAATCCCATCTCAACCTCTTCAATACGTAAGCGTGCAACAATCGGTATGTTCATATCTTTACGATACAAACCCTGCTCTACTCCTTTGTGAAGATTTGCCTCAATTGATACCATTACCTTATTTTCTTTAAACTCCCTGAAAAGTTTCCAGGCCGAAGGATGATATTTCTGCAGATCATAAAAAAGATTCGGATTCATGGAAGTATACATCAGTTCCATGTGTTTCATCATACTCATCAGCTCTCCAATTGCATCGGTTGCATTATCAGCAATGTCCTGGAACACACACTGACGGTTTACAAGGTCATGCTGACAACACTTCATCACCATTTCATTCTTATCACGGAAATGCTGGTACAAGGTTTTTTTCGACATCGACAAGTGCTTTGCCACATCGTCCATGGTTATGCTTTTTATGCCGAACCGGTAAAACAATTCGGTTGCCGACTCTATAATTCTGACTTCTGGTTCCATTTTCATTCTCGGGGTGCAAAACTATGGAAACTTTTAATGTTTGTAAAGTTTCCATGAAAATAAATAATTAAACTAATGATTTACAGGCGATTAATTTTACAAATCCATTAAATTTCTTATAAGAAACAAAAATAGTTTTTCAAAATCACTCGAATTACCCTTCTAAAATTCGTTGTGTATCTTTGCGTTTTGAAACACCTCTTATGACCATTTCAACGTTTGACGCCATTTCTCCAGTTGATGGACGGTATCGTAAAAGCACGGAAGTGCTGGCTCCTTATTTTTCAGAAGCATCCCTGATCCGGTATCGTATAAAAGTAGAAGCCGCCTATTTTTTGGCGTTATGTAAACTGCCGCTTCCGCAACTCAAAAATGTTCCTTTACAAACGATAAAAGAATTGCAGGAACTGGCAGAGGATCAGCAGCATGTTGATATTAAAACTATAAAAGATATTGAAGCGGTAACCAACCATGATGTGAAAGCGGTTGAATATTATATCAAACAAAAGTATGAAGCGAATTTGGGCGCTGCCAGTGAATTCATTCATTTTGGTTTGACTTCGCAGGATATAAATAACACGGCCATACCTTTATCAGTTAAAGCTGCCATGGAGGAAGTAATGCTGCCTTCGCTGAATGAATTACGAAATTTGCTTGCCGCTCATTCAGATCAGTGGCGAATGATTCCCATGTTAGCACATACTCACGGTCAGCCTGCCAGCCCTACAGCACTCGGAAAGGAAATAGCAGTTTTTATCAAACGCTTGGATGCCCAGTTAAAATTACTGCCAACAATTCCCTGGTCGGCGAAGTTCGGAGGCGCCACAGGAAATTTCAATGCGCATTACGCTGCCTATCCTTCCACAGACTGGCAGAAATTTGGTAACACTTTCGTGGAAAGTCTGGGGTTACAGCGCTCAGAAATTACAACACAAATTGAGCACTACGACAATCTTGCGGCACTGTTTGACAACCTTAAAAGAATCAACACCATTCTCATTGATTTTTCGCGTGATATATGGACTTATATTTCGATGAATTATTTTACCCAGCAGGTAAAAAAGGGAGAAATCGGTTCCAGTGCAATGCCACACAAAGTGAATCCCATCGATTTTGAAAATGCAGAGGGAAATCTTGGTTTTGCAAACGCCATCTTCGAACACCTTTCATCCAAATTACCGGTTTCACGCATGCAACGCGACCTCACCGACTCCACAGTTCTTCGAAATACAGGTGTTCCCTTCGCACATACTTTAATTGCAGTTAAATCGCTGTTGAAAGGTTTGAATAAGATTAAAGTAAATGAAATTGCAATACAACAAGATCTTGATAACAACTGGGCTGTTATTGCCGAAGCCATTCAAACCATATTACGAAGGGAAAATTATCCCAATCCTTACGAAGCACTTAAAGATCTGACCCGCACCGGTGAAAAAATCACCAGGGAAACATTATTTAATTTTGTTGAAGGATTAAATGTTTCTCAAGCGATCAAGGAAGAATTAAAGAAATTAACTCCTGAAAATTTTGTGGGCAATGCCATGAAGTTTAACCTTTAATTCCAAAACAGAACCGGACAAATCATAATTTAATTTTACACTTATATTCTGACACGCTTGAAAATTTCCGGTTTCACTTTTATCCGAAATGCAATCAAATATGATTATCCGATCCGGGAAGCCATACTCTCAATACTTCCGCTTTGCGACGAAGTAATTGTAATGTTAGGAAATTCAGAAGATGATACCCGTAAATTACTGGAATCAATCGGGGATTCGCGTGTAAAAATAGTTGACAGTGTCTGGGATGATTCGCTGAGAGATGGAGGTCGGGTACTGGCTGAAGAAACAAATAAGGCGCTTGATAAAATTTCACCTGATTCCGACTGGTGTTTTTACATCCAGGGCGATGAAGTTTTTCATGAGCAGGGAATAGAAGCAGTGAAAGATGCCATGGAGAAACACAAAGATGTTAAAGAAGTCGAAGGATTATTATTCAACTTCCGGCATTTTTATGGTTCGTACGATTACCTAGGTAATTCCAGGAAATGGTACCGGAAAGAAATACGCATTATAAAAAATGATAAACAAATCCGTTCCTATAAAGATGCTCAGGGTTTTAAAAAGAATGGGAAAAAATTGCGCGTTAAACAGGTATATGCATTCATGCATCATTACGGCTGGGTAAAACCACCCAAAGCCATGCAGGCCAAACAGGAAACTTTTCATAAATTGTGGCATGATGACGCATGGGTAAAAGAAAATGTAATTGCAGCTGAAGAATTCGATTACTCCAACATCGACTCACTCGTTCTTTACAAGGGAACGCATCCTGAAGTAATGAAAGAAAGAATCGAAAAACAAAACTGGAAATTTTCCTTCGACCCAACCAAGAAAAAAATGTCGTTGAAATCACAACTTTTACATACTGTGGAAGATTTTTTTGGATGGCGGATTGGGGAGTGGAAGAATTATAAGCTTTTGCAATAAGGTTCGACTACGCTCACCTTGACAAAAAGGATCGCTCGACTACGCTCGCTTTGTGCGGGTCTGCCGGTGGCAGTCCCGCAAATGATATATTTTACGGGGATAAAAGCTGGCTTTTATCCCTATGTATAAGGAATACCTGTTTTCAACAGGCATCAACTGATCAATCAAGAACTTTCAATAAGCCTGCCAAGGGCAAGCTTATTACTTTTTTATGTACGTAAATAGCCAAAGTCAACAATTAGCCTGCCCTTGGCAGGCTAATTGAAAAAGCGAGCGTAGTCGAGCTTTAAAATTTTGTCAGGGTGAGCGTAGTCGAACCCCAATAAAAAATGCTACTTTAGCAACACTTTTCAATTTAAAACTTTTCAATTTTATGAACGAACTTTTCTACACCTACATTTTGCTTTGCCGGGATAAATCTTATTACGTTGGAGTTACCAATGATATCATCCGAAGAGTAATTGAACATAACTCCGATGATTTTCCGGATGAATATTGTCATAATCGAAGACCGGTTAAACTTGTATACATTAGAATTTTTCATTACATCGATCAGGCAATTGCTTTTGAGAAACAACTTAAACGCTGGAGCAGAGCCAAAAAAGAGGCTTTGATATACCAGGATTTTAAAAAACTTCATGCGTTATCTGCCTGCAAAAATAAATCAGCCAGTTCCCATTACAATGGATCATTCAAACCTGCCGAATAAGCATCTGTCAAGCAAATTAAATTCAATCCTCATATTATGGATGCCGACAGGCATTGCATAATCCACCCCCTGATATGCGTTGCCGACAGGCATTGCATAATCCACCCCCTATACATTGCCGACAGGCATTGGATAATCCTCCCCCTAATATGCATGCCGACAGGCATTGCATATTAAAAAAGCGAGCGTAGTCGAGCTTTATTTTCTTGTCACGGCGAGCGTAGTCGAGCCGCGAGCCGCTAAACCCCCTCCGCCAGCACATCCGCCAAATGCATCACCTTTAACGAAATATTATTTTTGGCAATATATCCTTCAAGATGCATCAGGCAACCCATATCAGTTGAAATTACAAGATCGGCTCCGGTGGCTAAAATTTGATTAACTTTTTTTTCAGCTAACGCTGTGGCTATACCCTCAAAGCGGGTGGCAAACGTGCCTCCCCATCCACAACAGGTTTCGCTTTCGGCAGCCTCAACAATTTTCAAACCTTTTACTTTACTTAACAACAATCGCGGACTTTCATGAATACCGCATTCACGCAAAGCAGAACAATTATCGAGGAAAACCGCTTTACCAATCATGCGGGAGCCAACATTGCTTACATGCATCACATTTACGAGGAAATCAGAAAATTCGTAAAAATATTTCTGAACCTGTTTGTATTCATTGTGCAATGAGGAATTATGAAAAAGTTCGGGATAATAATTTTTAATCATGCTCACACATGAAGCACCCGGAGACACGATATACCGGTCATTCTGAAACTCACAAATAAGTTTCTCGCCTATTTCCTTGCAGTGATCCCGGTAACCTTCGTGAAAGGCCGGTAAGCCGCAGCAGGTTTGATCGGTATTATAGTTTACGCCACACCCAACCTTCTCCAGAACCTTGACCATATTTAAGGCCGTTCCGGGATAAACCTGGTCAATGTAACATGGAATAAATATATCTACAATCATAATGAATTCACCTCAACAACTTTCTAAATAAATATCACATCAAAAAATTACTCTTAAACTTCCAATTTCAAATTATCAATGCTTTCTTCCCTGCTTCTTAAAATCATGCTTCGTAACAGGAAGGTCAATCCTATAATGAAAAATACTATCAGTGCCAGAATGGAATTACGCATACTCCCTGTTATCTCCTCGATCATGCCATACGAAGCTGTTCCCAGTACCAGGCCAATTTTTTCGCAAACATCATAAAAACTAAAATAGGATGTGTGATCCTGCGTTTCGGGCAGCATTTTTGAATAGGTGGAACGGCTTAATGCCTGGATGCCACCCATTACCAATCCTACTACCAAAGCGAGAATGTAAAATGATTCTACGGTATAAAGGTTATAGGCACTGATACAGATTCCAACCCAGATAACTATCGCAATGGTCAGTGTTTTAATATTGCCAATTTTAGATGATACCAGTGAAAAAAGATACGCGCCGCCAATAGCAACAAACTGGATTATAAGAACAGTAATAATAAGCTGATCGGTTGCAAGCTTAATTTCCTTTTCCCCAAAAATAGAGGCTACGTACATTACCGTCTGGACTCCCATATTGTAAAAGAAAAATGCAAGCAGAAACCGGGTCAGATATTTTAGTTTCTTAAGTTCATTCCAAACTTTCCGAAGTTCATGATAACCTTTCATCAGGTAATGGCCCTCGCGTTTACGCTTGTAAACATTTGAAGGAAGATAATAAAACGTATATGCTGAAAACGTTATCCACCAGGCACCTACTATCAGAAATGAGATCCTTGCCGGTAAGGTTGTGCCTTCAGCAATGCCGAATAACCCCGGCTTCATTATCATCAGTAAGTTAAACATCAGCAACAGCGAACTGCCTATGTAACCTAATGCAAATCCTTTTGCACTGATGCGATCCTGGTCTGATGGCTCAGCAATTTCAGGTAAGTAGGAATTATAAAATACAATACTTCCGGCAAACCCAATACTGGCAAGCATAAAACACATTACCCCTATCCACAGTGACTCACTCTCGAAAAAAAACAATCCTGCACAGGAAACACTTCCCATCCAGGCAAAAAATTTCATGAAACCTTTTTTACTTCCGCTTGAATCAGCGATCCCTGAAAGTAACGGCGATAGAAGGGCAACAATCAAAAAAGAAATAGATATGCAATACGTATACAGGGCACTGTTCTTAAAATTCATTCCAAGAAAACGAACCATATCGCTGTCACCATTTGTTGTGACTTCCATAAAATAAATCGGGAAAATGGCAGTCGTGATGGTTAGCGAATACACCGAGTTGGCCCAGTCATACATGGCCCATGCATTAATTATTTTCCTGTTGCCTTTTATGGAAGGAAGTTGCGTGCCTGTTGTCAAAAGGTAGGTTTTAAATGCTGAATGCTAAATTTTAAATGATTGACTTCTCACATTTAAAATTTAGCATTCAGCAAATTAATATTGAAAATTAATTTTCTTTGAGTGATAATTTAATCAGGTTTAAAGCTGATCCTGCTTTAAACCATTCAATTTGTCCGTCGTTATAAGTATGATTGACTGTAATATCATCTGAAGTTCCATCAGAGTGATTGAGTACAATGGTCAACGGAATTCCCGGAGCGAAAGAACGCAAACCGGTGATGGCAATGGAATCGTCTTCACGGATTTTATCATAATCAGTCTTTTCAGCAAAAGTTAATGCAAGCATTCCCTGCTTTTTCAGATTAGTTTCATGTATCCGCGCAAATGATTTTACGAGCACCGCTCTAACGCCAAGAAACCGGGGCTCCATAGCAGCATGTTCCCGCGATGATCCTTCACCGTAATTTTCATCGCCCACTACGATACTGCCCACGCCTGCTGCTTTGTAAGCACGTTGTGTAGCAGGCACCGGACAGTATTCACCGGTGATTTGATTCTTTACCAAATCGGTTTTCTCATTGAAAAAATTAATGGCACCAATGAGCATGTTGTTCGAAATATTGTCAAGATGTCCGCGGAATTTCAACCAGGGACCGGCCATTGAAATATGATCGGTTGTACACTTGCCTTTTACCTTAATCAATAATTTTAGATTGTAAAGATCAGTTCCCTCCCAGGGTGAAAAAGAATCGAGCAACTGCAGGCGGGTAGATTTAGGATCCACTTCAATTGTCACCCCGGTTCCATCTTCAGCCGGAGCCTGGAATCCTGCATCTTCAACATCAAAACCTTTTGCAGGCAATTCAATTCCTTTTGGTTCTTCCAGTTTTATTTGCTCTCCTTTATCATTGGTTAAAAAATCTGTGACCGGATTAAAAGTAAGATCTCCGGCAATAGCCAAAGCCGTTACAAGTTCCGGTGAAGCAACAAATGCATGCGTATTCGGATTACCATCATTACGTTTGGCAAAATTCCTGTTAAAGGAAGTAATGATAGAATTTCGTTCTCCCTGATCCGCATTATGACGAGCCCACTGACCGATGCACGGACCGCATGCATTGGCAAGCACCACACCACCCATCTTATCAAATATTTTCAGGAACCCATCCCGTTCAACGGTAAAACGCACCTGCTCGGAACCGGGCGTAATGGTAAATTCTGATTTTGCAACCAGCCCTTTGTCAACAGCCTGCTTTGCAACAGAAGCTGCACGCGAAATATCCTCATATGAAGAATTCGTGCACGATCCAATCAAACCAACATCAAGTTTTGCAGGCCAGTTATTATCTTTTACTGCTGCTGCAAATTGTGAAAGTGGCCATGCAAGATCGGGAGTAAACGGACCGTTCACATGCGGTTCAAGTTCGCTTAAGTTAATTTCAATTACCTGGTCAAAATAATTTTCAGGATTTGTGTATACTTCATAGTCACCGGTAAGATGTTCTGCAACTGCATCTGCCATAGCGGCAACATCGGCGCGACCTGTTGAACGCAGGTAATCGGCCATTTTACCATCATACCCAAATACAGAAGTAGTGGCGCCAATTTCAGCCCCCATATTACAAATGGTACCTTTGCCCGTGCATGAAAGCGATTGCGCACCCGGCCCGAAATATTCAACAATAGCACCGGTGCCACCTTTAACAGTAAGTATTCCTGCAACTTTAAGGATCACATCTTTTGATGAAGTCCAGCCCGACAATTTACCGGTAAGTTTTACACCAATCAATTTCGGAAATTTTAATTCCCAGGGCAGTCCGGCCATCACATCACAGGCATCGGCACCGCCAACACCAATTGCAATCATTCCAAGTCCTCCGGCATTTACGGTGTGCGAATCGGTTCCAATCATTAATCCGCCCGGAAAAGCATATTGCTCCAAAATAACCTGGTGAATAATTCCCGCGCCCGGCTTCCAGAATCCGATACCATATTTATTGGAAACAGAAGCAAGAAAATCATACACTTCACGATTCGAATCTTTAGCTGTCTGAAGATCTTCGACTGCTCCTTCTTTAGCCTGAATCAAATGGTCACAATGCACGGTTGAAGGCACGGCAACTTGCGGACGGCCTGCCTGCATAAATTGCAGAAGTGCCATTTGTGCTGTTGCATCCTGCATGGCCACGCGATCGGGATTAAAATCAACGTACGATTTACCTCTTTCAAAAGCCTCCGTTGCATCGCCCTGAGTGAGATGGGCGTAAAGGATCTTTTCGGTAAGCGTAAGTGGTTTTCCGAGCGCTTTTCGGGCAGCAGCAATGCGGAGTGGTAAAGCGGCGTAAACCTTGCCGATCATGTCAATATCAAAGGCCATTTTATAATATATTTTATTGATTTACAAATACTTAGATTCACCCTAAGCGATTCTTAACCTGACTGCAAGATACAAAATTGAAAGGTTCCTTAAAACCTGCCTGTTAATGTGGGAAAGTTTTTATAACAAAATTCTTTTCTGCCCGTTAAAAGAGTCATCCGTACAATGAATTAACGGAAAGTTATTGCAGTATCATGAAAAATTCATCAAAAGTAAATGCCCTTCAGCGCGACTATTTTCAACGTCTATTAACCGACGCTTCTGTAGAAGATAAAATGCCCTTTTTCACCCAGGCAAAACGTATTTTCGACCTGATAAAGAAAAAGTCACGCAACAAGAAAAAGCGGTAATTTTTTTTTTCGAAGCCCGACCTTAGTATTTCATCGCAACACCTGTCCCGCTATCCAGTCGCGGGAGCTCCTTCCTATCGGGGCTAGTTTGGCGGCTGTTGCGGTAAAGGCAGCGAAACTAATATTTACGCAAATCCTATGCTGCCGGCAACCGTAGCATTTTTTCGGGTAACCGGAAGGGTACCCCAACCCCGACGGGGTGGGCCCACCCCGTCGGGGTTGTTAGGATTTGCGAATAACAGCTCCGAGTTTCTTTTCGAAACTCTCCATAAGCTTATCCATTACCTTATCAATTTCCTTATCGGTAAGCGTTTTTTCATCATCCCGTAAAAGAAAACTGAGTGCATACGATTTTTTATCGTGACCGATTTTTTCTCCTTCGAAAATATCAAAGAGATTGACGTCACGCAGAATTTTACGCTCGGTTTCAAAAGCAATTGTTTCCAGTTGCCGGTATTGTACGGATTTATCGAGAAGCATTGAAAGGTCGCGACGGACTTCAGGGAATTTTGGTGGCTCTGAAATTTTAACAGGGGATTGATTTATAATTTTCTCCACCTGGTCAAGATTGATATCGGCATACCATATCGCACCATCAAGATCAAACGATTTTAAAACATCGTGTTTCACCATCCCGATAAGGGCAATTTCCTTTTTACCCGCTTTTAAAACCATCGACATATCCGTGAAATTATTCTCCGCCGGTTCCCAACGAACTGCACCGGAATGAACACCGGATGCAGTCATACAATTTTCAACGATTGACTTAAGATAAAAAAGAGTGTATTCGCCTCGTTGTACCTGCCAGTGCAAATTATTTCGGTAACCGGAAACTAACACCGACAAATGATTGGTTTCAGAATAACCATTTTCGTGCTTTAAATACGTTTTGCCAAATTCAAACAATCGTAAGTCACTGCGACGCCTGTTACGATTATATAATACAATATCGAGAAGTGGAAAAAGCATATTGCCACGCATCACATCCAGATCCTGACTTAACGGGTTTTTTATTTTTGCCAGGTGTGTTACATCACTGCCGAAAGCCGATGACCGGTAAAGTGAATTTGACATTACTTCAAAATAACCATTCGCCACAAGATAGGCGGAAGTCTCATTCCGTACCTTCTCCAGTTTTACATTCACCGAATTAGGCAGATTGGTATTCATTTTAGCAGGAAGCGGAATGTTATCATACCCATAAATGCGCAATACTTCCTCAATCACATCGGCTTCACGCATTACATCAACCCTGTAAGGTGGAATTTCCAGTTGAAAAATACCATTGCTACCACTCACAACTTTAATTTCAAGCCAATCCAGTATGCTCACTAATTCTTTTTCGGATAGTGAAACACCTGTGAGTTTAGTGAAAGCTGAAGCTGAAAATTCTATTTTCCAGTCACTAACGGGGTGGGGATATATGTCAACAATTTCTGAGCTGACTTTCCCACCGGCAATTTCACAAATCATTAGTGCTGCTCTTTTTAATGCAGTGAGAGTTATGTTAGGATCCGTACCTCTTTCAAAACGAAATGAAGCATCGGTTTTTAAACCATGCAGTTTTGATGTTTTACGTACCGAAACCGCATTGAAGCAGGCACTTTCTAGAAAAATTTCAGTAGTGGCTTCAGTAACGCCCGAACCTAACCCTCCAAATACACCGGCAATACACATTCCTCCTTTTGTATCACAAATCATCAATTCACTTCCTTCCAGTTTCCGGTCAATGCCATCCAGTGTTTTAAAAATTGTTCCCGGAGCAAGTCGTTTAACGATCACTTCTCCACCTTCAATCTTAGAAGCATCAAAGGCATGCAACGGCTGACCCATTTCATACAATACAAAATTGGTGATATCAACAACATTATTGATGGGCTTCAGGCCTATTGACTTTAAACGGTTCTGCAACCATTCGGGTGATGAAGTTACAGTTATACTTTTTATGTGTACTCCGGAATAACGCGTTGCCGCTTCACTTTCAATTTTCACTTTAACTGCAGGTGGCACATCCGGAAAAGTAAATGAACTAACATCCGGCCATTTAACAGCAACCTCATTGTTACTTTTATGCATTGCCTGTGTATTTAGCACTGCACGTATATCACGGGCTACGCCTATATGCGAAGCTGCATCAGGACGATTGGGAGTAAGCCCTATGCTGAGTGTATAATCATTTTCTACAGTAAAATAATTTACCGCAGGGCTTCCCGGAACCGCATCTGCGCCAAGCACCATTATTCCTTCATGACTATTACCTAAACCGACTTCATCTTCTGCACATATCATTCCTTCCGAAACTTCGCCTCGTATTTTTGAGTTCTTAATTTCAAAAGGTTCCCCCTTTAACGGATAAATCATTGTTCCCGGAACGGCAACAACAACTTTTTGCCCGGGGGCAACATTTGGCGCACCACATACTATTTGAGAAATCAAACCATTTCCAAGGCTAACACGGGTAACAGTTAGCCGATCCGCATTCGGGTGGCGGGAAGTCTCGATAACTTCTCCTACAACAAGGCCTTTTAACCCACCCTTTACAGATTCGAAGGGAGTAATGCCTTCCACTTCCAGACCACACCCGGTAAGCAAGACCGATATGGCTTCGGGTGAATGTTCAAAATCAATGTATTGTTTTAACCAGTTGTATGAAATATTCATGAAATGATTTATGAACTGCAAAAGTAACAAAAGCCACTTCCTGAGTAGGGTGAGACAATTTGTAAATAATTAATTAAAGCATTTATCACTATAAATAGTAATCAACTGTAATTTAAATATTTACATAAAAATATGAGAAAAATCAGTTCATTTCTGATTTCCGGTAACGTATTTCGCACTTGCTAAAAATTATTTAGAATAATTCTAATTAATTTGATTGAAGTCTCATTTTTTATTTTCTTTGCAACCTTATTTAGAAACGTTCTAAACAATAACACTCTTAATCCAGAAATATGTTCCGTTTTGCCATTACCTTGATACTTACACTAATAATTAGTGGTCCAATATGTTCCCAATCAACTAATTCTATTTCAGGGAAGATATTCTCTCCTTCCGGGGATATGCTTTCGGGAATCCATGTAGCAATTGAAGGCACTAAACATTATAGCATTTCCGACAATAACGGCAACTTCTTAATCAAAAACCTTAACACCGGCAAGCATCAGGTGGTAGTTACCGGAATTGGCTACCTGCCCCAAAGGATAATAACTGAGATTACTTCCAACCAGGCAACCACGCTGGATATCAATATGGTTTCACAAACTTATGCGATGCCCGGGGTAGATATTATTGCCGGAAAAAACCATTTATTTACTAAAGTTCCCGGTTCTTTAAATTACATTTCTCCAATTGAATTGCAATCGGCGCAACCTGTTAATGGCAATGAGATACTCCGAAAAGCTACCGGACTTAATGTGGTGGAAGAAGAAGGACTAGGATTACGGACAAACATTGGTATCCGTGGTCTTGATCCTGACAGGAGCCGGACGGTATTGATGCTGGAAGATGGGGTACCGGTTGCACTGGCACCTTATGGCGAACCTGAAATGTATTATACACCGGCCATTGAACGGATGACAGCTGTGGAAGTATTAAAAGGCAGTGGATCTATTTTGTATGGACCTCAAACTATTGGAGGAGTAATTAACTACCAGACTATCGATCCTCCTGCATCTCCGGAAGGATTTGCAAAAATCACTGTAGGAGAAGGTGGTTATTTCACAGGGTTAATGGGGTATGGATCCACCTTCGGAAAAACAGGGGTACAGGTAAATTATCTGCGGAAGCAGGCTGATAATTTCGGAACTATGAATCTGCGGCTTAATGATCTTTCCTCTAAATTTATTTTTCAACTTAATGAGAAATCCATATTGGGAGTGAAACTCGGTTTATATAACGAAACATCCAACTCCACTTATATTGGTCTTACACAAACGATGTTTGATGCTGGAGGAAATGATTTTACAGAACTTGCACCGGACGATAAACTTTCAATCCGTAGGTATTCACTCAGTCTGAATCACAAATTCCGGTTTTCAAAAAAGGTGAATCTGCAGACTACCGCCTACGCCTATACGACAACACGGGATTGGCAGCGGCAGGAATTTTCATACAATACATTTGATGATAATGGAATGTTAAATCCAAAGCCGTCAAATTATTCCGGAGTTACGTGGGGAAATGAATTAATAGAAGGCGGTGCCATTTACATGCGCAATGCAACAGGCAATCGCAACCGCCGGTTCGAAGTCGCAGGCATTGAACCGCGAATGACTTTTGATTTTACAACCGGCAAAATGCGGCATGAATTAACTTCAGGAATTCGTTATTTATATGAAAGAGCTTTTGAACAACGTATTAATGGAACTAAAGCAGATGCTTCTTCTGGTTCATTGGTAGAGGATGAAATCCGGACAGGAAACGGCTACAGTGTTTTTGTTCACGACAAATTATACCTTACCAAAAATTTGAGCATAACCGGTGGAGTACGCGTTGAACATTTTGATTATGAACGCGACATTCGTCGGGGACGATTTAGCATAGATGGTGTAAATACAACCCGTGATACCGTGGTTGTAAACAGCAATGCAGTATCTGCGGTAATTCCCGGTGCAGGCATTAACCTGGTAGTGAATTCCCGGCTGAATATTTTCGGTGGTGTGCATCGTGGCTTTGCTCCACCACGCGTGAAAGATGCCATTTCTTCTGAGGGAATTGCTTACGAACTGGATGCCGAGTTATCATGGAATTATGAAGCAGGAATCCGATCCACTCCTTATAAGTGGCTAAGCGTAGAAGTTACCGCGTTTTACATGGATTTTGAAAACCAGGTAATCCCGGTCTCCGAATCTTCAGGGGGAACGGGATCAGGATTAATAAATGGCGGACAAACTACACACACAGGTGTAGAAGCAGGATTTTCGTTTACTACAAAAGAACTGATAGTCTCTGAATATTATGCTGAACTTAAGGCCGGAGCCAGTTATGTTAACGCTGTTTTTTCATCCGACCGTTTTATTGATGGAGAAGCAACCGGTGAAAATATAAAAGGCAACTATACCCCATACGCTCCTGAATGGAATTTCAATGGAGGTGCAGGACTTTATTCACCATTTGGATTAAGCATGAATTTCAATGTGAATTACGTAAGCGATCAGTTCAGTGACGAACTAAACAGCATTACTTCGTCTGCTGATGGGCGTATAGGAATAATTCCATCCCACTACACAGTTGATGCAGGAATTAAATATGTCCTGGCCAGATTGAATACCACTTTTACGGTGTGCATGAAAAATATTACGGATGAAAGATCGATTACCACGCGACGTCCGCAGGGCATCAGGGTTGGATTGACCAGAATGGTATTTGCTGGGGTTAAAGTAAATTTCTAACAGTTATTATTATTTCACCGAAACAGGATTATAAAACAGTCCAATTGATATTTCATTATAATACCGGGGCTTGTAGGAGATTTCCGGAGTATACACCATTCTTATTTCCGCTTTCATACGAATTAACCGGGATAACCGGATAATTAATATGTTTGAAAGATTCATATCAAATTGATCGCGCTCGATACCTTTAATAAATATTTTTCCGTCACACTTTAATTCAGTTTTTGACTTTATTTCTTTCACAAAGTAATATTGTATAGAAAACCCATAATCGAAATAGATTATTCCGCTATTGAAGATTCCCAGCGGAATGTTTTCAGATGTAACAGTTGTTCCGGAATCAGGAAATGACCGGATTCGTGCTGTTGCCAGCGAAACATTAATTACTGAATTTGTTGCAATACGGTATGCGGAGCCCATGCCCAGTTCAAGCAAAAAAGGATTCAGAAAATTTTCTGTTCTCTTTGATGAAACTTTTCCCGTTAAGGGGTCCGGTGAATAACTGTATGTATTCAATATATGGGAATCAAAAAGCGCGGAGAACGTATGACTAAACGGAGTTTTCCCGGCCTTGTACAGATAATGAAATTGGATTCTGTCAGCATGCTTTTGCCATATTGAATCCTGGAAATAAGTAAATCCGATATCTAGTTTTGAATTGTATAAATGAGAGGCATTGCGATTGACCTGATCATATTTTATACCTATATCTGAAATCAATATAATTGTATAACCCGGAGAACTTTTAGGGGTGGTGGCGTGATTAAACGAAAATGATAATCCACCCGAAAATTCAGTCCGTGTAAATTTTGTGGTATCATCTGAAAAGCCTGCACTTAGCCCAACCCACAACAAAAGAAATATGTTACAAAACAAAAAAAGATTCAAAACAGGTTTATAAAAAGTACCTTACTAAAATTCAACAGAATCAGCTATTCATCTGTTGTAAATAATTGTTTATTTGTATCGCTCCAGCACGATTTCCAATCTTCGTTCAAAATGAAAAGTTGATACATTACATTCCTGTTTTGTTCCAAAGAATCGAGCCAGATTGCGGATTTTTCTCTGAATATTTTCTTTCCAACAAAAGTTGCGGTTGTAAAAAAAATATAAAAATCAACTTTAGCAACAGAATCAAATTCCAACGGCTGGCATTCCGGACCTTCCAATAAATGTAAGAAAGTTTTCAGATTGTAATCATCCGAATAAATATACTTCTTTTCGGGATGCAGTTCTGAAAGAAAAACGTCAGCCGGACCGTTACAATTTGGTTTCAATGAATCCCGGTAAGGAATATAATTTCCTGTGCTACTAAACACAAAAACATCAGGAAGGCTTAATAGCTTGTTATTTTTCCATGAATCCGCCTTTAAACTAAAATAAGAAATATTTCCGAAACCAATATCATTATGAAATTTGACGATTGATTCTTGAGATTGAAAATCTGCGGTTTTTACACCATAAATTTTTTTCAAAACCATTTTGCACCCTCCATTCAAAAACAGGCAACATAATAAAATTATCAGGTTCAGTTCTTTTTTCATAGAAATTTATAATAAATACCGGGAAGATCTCTCTTCCCGGTATTAAAACTATTTAACTGGAATAGTAATAAAAAGAATCCCATTGCGCTCAACAATCTTGTGCTTTCCTGCAACCAGAGTTTTGCTTCCGGTTAATCCCAACTGCTGCACTATTTCAGAGGGCACAGGGCTATCATCTTCCATTAAAAAAACGCCGGAGCTAAAGTATTTTTTATACGTTTCAGCTGAGATACCTCTTGCTTTATCAATTTCTATCACCATCAGACTTTTGTTTAAATCATCCTGGTAAATTGATCCGGTTGCGGAATTGATTTTTCCTGAAACAGAAACCGAGATATCACAAATACCAAATCCCTCACAATCACGTCGTCGGGCGATGGTAAATGAAATGGTGATCTTGGTTTTAAGGGAGAATTCAGCATTCGGTACCACAGGAGTACAAACGGGAGTTGCCGTTGCAAAAGCCATCACCGAACAGACTTCCAACAATATAAAAGTGAATAACAGGAAATGTTTAATTGAAATTTTCATAGTAAAAAATATTGAAAAATAAATATTGAAAAATTACATCGTGTATCAGGCCCGCGACGAAGCCGTTTTTATTTATCAGTTGCTGATAAACAAATTACTTGAATGAGTGTTTTACCTTTTGACCTCCTTTCAGAATGTGCCGGGTTTTCATTGGTTATCGAGGGTACCAACCTGAGAAAATGAAAAAAACCAGCGGATGAACTTATTAAAATACGCTTTAAAAACGGAACAAACATAAGCGCTGATTTGAGATTTACCAAAAAATTCCTGAAAAACTTTTCAACAATTTATGTTAAGCGTGTTGTAATAATGACATAACACCATGATTACCAACATAATACACTCAAAAATAAAATTTAATTAAAAATTCGTATCTTGTTGCCCATTCTTAAAATCGTATAACACCACCAATGAATCTAAAAAGCCAGGTAAAATTTGTCGATCGTGACAAATCATTATTCTTCGCAACAGTTAAAAAACGTGTCGACGATTATTTCAGAGAGCACAAAATTTCCAAAAATGCCAATGCAACAATGGTGATAAAATCCATTGTGCTATTGACTTCATATTTTCTGCCCTTCATCATCCTTGTAGTTTTTCAGCCCGGATTACTGGTCTCCTGTTTATTGTGGTTGCTGATGGGATTTGGACTCGCCGGTGTCGGTATGAGTATCATGCATGATGCCAATCATGGAGCTTATTCTGATAGCAAACTTGTAAATTTTATAATGGGTCACACACTTAATCTGGTAGGTGGTTCGGTTTTCAACTGGAAATTGCAGCACAATATTCTTCATCATACCTATACCAATATTGCTCACCTGGATGAAGACATTGCTGATAAACTGGTTTTACGTTTTAACCCGCATACAAAAGTCAAGAAATATCAGCAACTGCAATATATTTACGCATTCCTGTTTTATGGTATCCTCACTTTATACTGGGCATTGCTTAAAGATTTTATTCAGTTTGCACGGTATACACGTAACGGAGTTAATCCCGGTACAACCAAAGAAAATGTGATCATGGTATCTCGTATGGTCCTTGACAAAATATTTTATTTTGCATTGACACTGGGTATTCCTCTTATGGTTGGTATTCCATTAGGACATGTGATGATAGGTTTTCTGCTGATGCACTTTGCTTCGGGAGTTATACTAACAGTGGTGTTTCAACTTGCACATACGGTTGAAGGAACAACGCACCCATTACCGAATGATGCGGGTGATATAGAAAATTGCTGGGCCATACATCAAATGAATACCACAGTTAATTTTTCAAGAGGAAATCCATTTCTCACATGGTACCTTGGTGGACTTAATTACCAGGTAGAACATCACCTGTTTCCAAGGATCTGTCATGTACACTACCCTAAATTAGCTCCGATTGTTGAAGCGACTGCCAAAGAATTCGGTATTCCGTATTTAAATAATGAAACATTCGGAATCGCTTTTAAATCGCATATGGCCACACTTAAACGGTTTGGCCGGTTACCGGATATTAATGAAGCGATCGCGTAAAAAACTATTATAGAAATAAAAAGGGAAGCCCAACAGCTTCCCTTTTTATTTTCTTAAATTTTTAAATCAAATCATCATCAAATTATTTTCTTCTTCATGGTTTTCAGAATTGCTTCTGATACCGAATGAACTTCCAGCTTTTTATAAATGTTTTTTATATGATGCCTTACGGTATCGTGAGTAATACTGAGCGCATCAGCCACCATCTTATAGCTTTTCCCTTTACACAATTGATCCAGAACCTCCTTTTCCCGATCGGTTAATTGCGCCGAAGTATCGCCAGGCATTTTGAAAGATGATACTACCATGCGTGCAATTCTTCCACTCATAGGAGCGCCTCCATCACGCACATCACGAATGGCATCCAGAATTTTTTCAGGAGATGTGTTTTTGGTAATGTATCCGCAGGCACCTGCACAAAGGGAATCAAATACCGTATCATCATCTGCAAATACCGTAAGCATGATGACATCCAGGTCGGGCATTTTAGGTTTCAGTAGTTTCAGACAATCGATGCCGCTCATCCCGGGAAGATTGATATCCATGAGCACAACATCGGGCTTTATTTCAGGAATTTTTTTCGCGGCGGTTTCTGCATCAGAAAATGAACCCACACACTCGAATTCATTGTTGTGCTCTTTCATTACAATCTGCAATCCTTCGCGTAAATCATGGTTGTCATCAACCAGTGCAACTTTTATCATATGCTTTTAATTTAAATTATTCATTTGTAAATCCAATTCCGCAACGGTACCATCGCCTTCCGAATGAATTGTAATGTCAGCATGAATCATTTCTGCCCTGCGCTTCACATTATTCAGACCGTGTCCTACATTATGACCGTTCATCTTAAAACCTTTTCCGTTGTCACGGAAGCGGAATTTTATGCTGCTCTCCTCTGTTATAAGGTCAAGATGCGTGTTAGAACTGTGTGCATGCTTAAGACTATTATTCATGACTTCCTTAAAGATCAATAGAACATGCCGCTTATGAGCCGGTGAAATAATTTTCGTTTTCAGGTCATCAGCAATATCTTCCGCATCAAATAAAACACCGGTATTATCGAAAAGCTCCAATCCGAATTCACGAATCTGACTATACAAATCGTACACCGAATCTTTATCAGGATCCATCGCCCATAACATATCTTTCATGGTATGATACAACGTTCCTGAAGCTTCAATAATGCGGTCAAGATGCGGACGCAAGTCGACCTGGTCAGGTCCGATTTTCTTCTTCAATATTTCCGCAAACCATGAAATGATTGTCAGCTTATGTCCCAGCTCATCATGAAAATCAGCTGCTGTAGCTCTGCGCAACTGTTCCACTTCACGCACCTGGGCCAGCTTCATGCTAAGGCGGTATTTATGCAATCCGTAAAGCACGCCTGTAATAAATGCCGCTATCAGCAAGTAAAACCAGATGGTTTTGTAAAATGGCGGATTAATCACAATAGTAAACATATCACCTGCAGTATTGTAAACACCGTCACTGTTAGCTGCCTTTACCCTGAATGTATAATTGCCCGGGGGAAGTTGTGAAAAATTCACGCGGCTTGAATTGCCTGAATAGGTCCAGTCTTTCTGAAAACCCTCTAACTGGTAGGCATATTGGTTTTTCTGCGGATCAACATAATGCAGACCGATAAAATTCACGGTGAAGGAATTGTCCTTGTATTTTAATTCAATCGTCTTTGATTCCTGAAAATCGGAAAGGTTGATTATTTTATTTCCATCCAGAACAAGACTGGTTATAGCAACAAAGGGGGAAGTATTATCACGACGAATCTGTTCAGGATAAAATGAAGTATACCCTTCAATTCCTCCAAAAAACATTTCCCCATCCGGTGCTTTAAAGGAAGCATAACTGTTAAATTCATTGCTTTGCAAGCCATCATGAACATCATAAGTGGTAATTGCCGTTCCCCTCGGATCAAATTCAGTAAGACCATTATTGGTACTCAACCAAATGTTGCCAGTGCGGGAATCGGGTATGATGGCATAAATAACATTATTTTTTAATCCGTTTCTTGTGGAGTAGTTCAGAAATCGCCTTTTATTTCCTTCGGTAACCACTCGGGTGAGTCCATTCATGGTACCCAGCCAGATGTTTCCGTTCTTGTCCTGTGCAATGCTGAGAATATTCTGGTTGCGCAGGCTGTTGGTATCTTTTGGATTGTGGTGATACGTTACAGCTTTCCTGACAGGTTTATTATCCGCTGAAGTCTTTGCATAAAATTCAAGTCCGCTGGATGTACCCAGCCAGTAATTGCCAGCTGCATCCACATAGAAAGTACTAAGGTAAAAACCTCGGTCAAGTAATTTTTTCTGATCTTCGATTTTTATTACCGGAATAAATGCCTGCGCGGTATGATCAAATTCATATATGCTGTACCGTAAGATAATATAAATTCTCCCTAACTCATCCTTTACAATAGTTCGCATCATATTCCCTTCTATTTCATCCGGAAAGGGAATGGATTTTACAGTATAGTCAGCACCCGATTTTTTTACATTAAATAATTCACCTTTTGCACCGAAATAAATACTTCCGTCGGGACCTGTTGCAAGTCCATTGATGTAATCGTCACTTATATTGGATTTGGAGTAAACTGTCGGGAGAAAAGATTTGTATGCTTTCGTTGTTCTGTCATACATCAGCAAACCCGATGTTGTTCCAACCCAAACCTGCTGCAATTGATCCTTTAAAACGCTGGTAACAAAAGCAGCAGGCAATGGTGCATCAGTTAATTTATTTGTTGTAAATTTTTTGGTCACCGGTACGAGACGTACCAATCCTCCCGCATTAAAACCCGCCCAAATAATGCCCCTTGTAATTTTGTCTTCCCAAAATGATATGGCCTTGCCATTATCCAGTGCGTTAACCGGTGCATTTACATTCACTCTTTCAAATTTTAACTTTCCTTCCGGTAAGGGACTAAGTGCAGATGTACGTATTACCTGCACCCCGCGGTCGTTATAGCCAATCCAGATATCACCGTTAGAGGCAGTGAATAAAGCAGCCGCAAGATTACCGGCCATACCTTCCTGTAATGGACTGTCTTTTGAAACTTCTATCCTGGATCCGGTAAGAGCATCAATTATATCAATTCCATTGCGCCCTCCCACCCACACGCGACCCGTTTTATCAATGGTAATCGAATACACATACGCATCGGCAAGCTGGCTGTTTTTTTTGCTGTACCATTTTTCCTGTATCGGCTTTCCTGCGGTATTTATTTTGAATAGACCTGCGAAGGTTCCCACCCACAAATCATTATTATTTCCGGACGCCAGTACATTAATAAATTTGTCGGTGATTGAATCTTCTGCGATTGTTTTGAGAGGTATTTTCTCAAATTCATATTCAACTTTATTCTTGGTATGGATTTCTTTAAGCCGGTGAAGCCCGTTTCCGGTTCCCACCCATATCGTTCCTTTGGCATCCTCATGAAGGGCGGTTATCATATTGCTGGCTACACTTCCCGTTTTTCCATCCGCTAAAAAATGGAGAAAGCCAACGGCGGGGATGTACAAGTTTAACCCGTGGTTGGCAGTACCGGCCCAGATCCTGCCCTTAGAGTCGCATAATAGCGATGATAAGTTGTTGGATGAAATAGAATTGGTGTCAAATGGTTCATCACGGAATACCTGGAAAGCAGTTCCGTCATATTTGTTCAGGCCATCCTGGGTTGCCATCCATATAAAACCGGACTTGTCCTGGACAATGTCATATACAGAACTTTGCGATAAACCATCAGCAAGTGAAATATGTACCGCTTTATAGGGCTGGCCGGTTGCAAGCAACGGCAGCAGAAAGCAGCAGTAAACCAGGAGTCGTTTCATTGAATTGGGGTAGTAACAAAAATACGAAAAAAGAGGCGAATCCGGTTTTCACATGAAGATGTGTGCAATTTTACTTCACGACACACGGCTCCAGTCGGAGCGCCCCTGCATTTTGTTTTCAAGTATCCTGCGTGCCGACTGGTTTTCAGGAAGCAGTAATTCGGGATCTTTATCAAGTAATTGCAATGCTGCTTTGCGCGATAATTCCAATATAGCTCCGTCTTTAGCGAGGTCGGCAATTTTAAGCTCAATGGTTCCCGACTGCATCGTTCCGGTAATGTCACCCGGTCCGCGTAAGCGTAGATCAGTTTCAGCTATCTCAAAACCGTCGTTAGTGCGAACCATTGTTTCCATGCGGAGTCGTGCATCCGCTGAAAGTTTATAGCCGGTCATAAGAATACAGTACGACTGCTCAGCACCTCGCCCTACCCTGCCACGCAACTGGTGCAACTGCGATAAACCGAATCGCTCAGCGCTTTCAATAATCATAACAGAAGCATTAGGAACATTTACACCTACTTCGATTACCGTGGTAGCAACCATAATATGTGTTTTACCGGCTGCGAACAATTTCATTTCATCATCCTTATCCTTTGATTTCATTTGTCCGTGCACTACACTCACCCTGTATTCAGGCAAAGGAAAATCACGGCATAATGCTTCATAACCCTGCTGTAGATTCATCAGATCCAGTTTTTCAGATTCTTTTATCAATGGATACACAATATAAATCTGCCTTCCTTTTGCAATCTGCTCCTTCATGAATCCGGTTAACCGCAGTCGTGACGATTCAAATCGGTGTTCGGTACGAATTGCTTTTCTGCCGGGCGGCAGTTCATCGATTACAGAAGTGTCGAGGTCGCCGTATAAGGTCATAGCTAACGTTCTGGGGATAGGTGTAGCCGTCATCACCAGTACATGTGGTAATGTAGCATCCTTGCTCCAGAGTTTAGACCGCTGTTCCACTCCAAACCGGTGTTGCTCATCTATAACCACCAGTCCGAGCTTCTGAAATTGAACACGATCTTCAATGAGTGCATGCGTACCAACCAAAAAATTAAGTGATCCGTCAGCAAGCTTTTCGAGTAATTCAGTGCGTGCTTTTTTCTTTGTGGATCCTGTCAAAATAGCGATGGCTATACCCGTACCATTCAAAAATTCAGACAATGTAGTATAATGCTGCTGCGCGAGTATTTCGGTGGGCGCCATCATACACGCCTGGTAGCCGTTATCCAGCACCATGATCATGCTCATGAGGGCGACGAGTGTTTTGCCACTGCCAACATCACCCTGTAACAACCGGTTCATTTGCTTCCCGCTACCCATGTCGGTGCGGATTTCTTTCAGCACCCGTTTTTGTGCACTTGTTAGTTCGAATGGTAGTTGTTGTTTGAAAAAATTATTGAAATGCTCTCCAATTGTAGATACATGCAATCCTTTATACTTTTCGAGTTTTACCAGTTTTCGTTTTAACAACTCCAGCTGAATAAAGAAAAACTCTTCAAATTTCAAACGAAACTGTGCTTTTTTCAGTGCATCTGCATCGGCCGGGAAATGTACACTCAGTAATGCATCCCGCAAAGGCAGCATTCTGAAAGCATCAATAACTTCTTGTGGTAATGATTCACTCATTGCTTTTGGAAGTTGCTGCAATAGTGATTTCTGCAACCGTAAAATCCCTTTGCTGTCGAGCCCGCGCGTTTTACATTTTTCGGTTGAACTGTAAAATGGCTGAAGGTTGATGTTAATCGTATCGGGCTTTACGGAGGCCAGGTCCATTTCAGGATGTACAAAATTGTATTTGCCATTAAATTCTGATGGTTTACCGAATATGATATATTCCATTCCGGGTAGCAGCATTTCCTGTATCCATTTAATCCCCTTAAAAAAAACCAGTTCAATCGCACCTGATTCATCACGTAAAGTGGCAATAAGCCGTTGCGACCGTTTCTCACCCGCAGTGGTAATGTTGGTGATTTTTCCTTTCACCTGTATCCAGGCACTGTCATCCTTTATGTCGGCAATTTTATAAAACTTCGACCGGTCGACATACCGGAATGGAAATGTATACAAAAGGTCGTTGAAAGTAAAAATACCCAATTCCTTTCTCAGGATTTCACCACGCTGCGGGCCCACGCCTTTAAGGAATTCTATTTTGGTGTCGAAAAAGGATTGCATAGGACGTAAAAGTAAGAATAAAGAAATTCTTTTAGCAAAAGTCTTCTTAGCTTCGTTGGGTGATTCAATTATTACACGCAAAGGGCGCTAAGATCGCAAAGTGAATGAGTAAAATTTTGAACCTTCTAGCTCCCTTGAATGATTTTTTGTCTCATTTTCATAAATAAAAAATGCTAAACAGAAAAACTTCCATTTAGCATTTAGCACTTTGAACTTTTATCTATACGTGCGCTGTATCTTTCGGCATTGCGGCGTCAACATTTACATCCAGAGCTTTTGCGATTGCCATTCCCAGCTGCATATCGGCGCGGAAGAAATGGCACAGTTGCCTGTTGATAATATCCATGCGTTTCGGTCCGGAAATGCCTTTCATGGTGCCAACAATATTGCTTACAAGATTCTTGCGGTCATAATCATTCATCACATTGCGGTACAACGCACCGGGCTGTGAATAATGATCGTTATCGCCTTCACCGTTGCGGTCGTACCAGTCGGCCATTGTGGATTCCAGTTTCATGGCCGGTTCTTTCGTAGACTCATCAGTGTAAGTATCATCAAAACTATTCGGGAAATAATTGGGTGCGCTTCCGCCATTGCCATCAATACGCATTTGACCATCACGCTGATAATTATTGACCAGGTAAGGACAACGGTTCACCGGAATTTGTTCGTAATTACCTCCTAAACGATAACGGTGCGCATCGGGATAACTGAGTAATCGTCCCTGCAACATTTTATCGGGCGAATAACCGATGCCATCAATCACGTGAGCAGGAGCGAATGCTGCCTGTTCAACATGTGCGAAATAATTATCAGGGTTTTCGTTGAGCTCAAGAACACCCACATCTATCAAAGGAAATTCTTTATGCGGCCATACTTTGGTTAGATCAAACGGATTCCATTGGAAAGTTGCAGCCTGCTCCTGCGTCATTACCTGTATTCTCAAGGCCCATTTCGGAAAATCTTTTTTCTCAATAGCCTCGAACAAATCGCGCTGTGCGAAATCGGGATCGTTGCCTTTCATGACACCGGCATCGTCATTGGTAAAATTTTTGATGCCCTGCATTGTTTTAAAGTGAAATTTTACCCAAACCGTTTCATTATTTTTATTGATCATCGAAAAGGTATGACTTCCGAAACCATTCATGTGACGGTATCCGAAGGGAGTTCCGCGATCACTCATCAGTATCATAACCTGGTGCAGACTTTCAGGGTTAAGGCTCCAGAAATCCCACATCATGGTAGCGCTTTTCATATTCGTTTGAGGATCTCTTTTCTGAGTATGAATAAAATCACCGAATTTTTTAGGATCCTTTACAAAAAACACGGGAGTATTATTTCCCACAAGATCCCAGTTGCCGTCTTCTGTATAAAATTTCAGGGCAAATCCACGAGGATCTCTTTCTGTATCAGCACTTCCTTTTTCGCCTCCTACAGTACTAAAACGGAGGAATACTCTTGTCTGCTTACCAATTTCCGAAAATGGTTTGGCTTTGGTGTATTTGCTAATGTCATGCGTCACGGTAAAAGTTCCATAAGCGCCGGAACCTTTTGCGTGTACTACCCTTTCGGGGATGCGCTCCCGGTTAAAATGCGCCATTTTTTCATGCAAAATGTAGTCTTGCAGCAATAACGGGCCACGGGGTCCGGCCGATTGTGAATTCTCGTTCTCTGCGTAGGGACGGCCACTTGCGGTGGTAAGTTTCTTGTTTTTCTCTTTCATGATGAAGTTCGTTAATAGTTCCGGCTAATTTACCGCTACGAAGGTGAATTATTTGTTTTAATAAATCAAATCGATTATCTTTATGTTCTGATAGATAAAATCTATGATAACAACCTTTACCCTGCTGCAACTGGAATATGTAGTTGCAGTTGATACGTGGCGCCACTTCGCCCTGGCAGCCGAAAAGTGCTTTATCACCCAACCCACGCTCAGTATGCAGATCCAAAAGCTGGAGAGGGACCTTGGGGTTTTACTCTTCGACAGAAGCAAGCAACCTGTTATTCCAACGGAAGCAGGTATAGCCATAATTGAACAGGCCAGGGAAATCCTGAAAGAAGCCGGGAGAATTCCGGAAATGGTTGCCGGGATGCGGGGCAAGGTGGAAGGTGAAATCCGTTTGGGAATCATTCCCACAATAGCACCTTACCTGATGCCACTGTTTATTAATAAATTTTTAAAAAAATATCCCGGCATTAAACTTATCATTCATGAACTGATCACCGAAGAAATTATTGACCGGCTAAAAAAGGGACAGCTGGATGCAGGATTATTATCTACTCCGCTCGATGAAAAAAGTATCCGGGAAGAACCGCTTTTTTACGAAGAATTTGTTGTTTACCTTTCCAAAGACGATAAATCGTTTTCCAAAAAATTCCTCCTTCCTAAGGACATCGACGTCTCACGGCTGTGGCTATTGGAAGAAGGTCATTGCTTCCGTTCACAAATCATGAACCTGTGTGAGCTTCGGAAAGCTTCCGGTGAGGATAAACGTTTTGATTATGAAACGGGCAGTATTGAAACGCTTAAAATGATGGTTGAATTAAATCATGGAATCACTATCCTGCCGGAACTTTCTGTTGATGGGTTATCAGCTTCACAAAAAAAGATGGTTCGTCGGTTTAAAGCTCCGGCCCCGGTGCGGGAAGTCAGTATTGTAACACACCGGAATTTTATAAAGGTTAAGACGATCACTGCACTCAAAGAAGAGATACTGAATGCTATTCCCGATGCTATGAAAACTCGCAGTAATACGGTTTAGTAGTTTATATTATCCAACAAAACAGGCATGTTTGGGTTTTCAGGAATATTATGAGTCCGGCCCGATTTTACTGCCTTCAATGTATATCTTTGATTCAAACTTCAACCGATGAACCGTTTCCTCTATCTGTTACTTGCTATAACCTGCATCAATACTAATAATGCTAAAGCACAGGCTCCAAATTTCGTTCCTGTTTTTTCCAACAGTTTCGGCGGATCTCAAAAAGAAGATTTTTTTGCAGGTGCTCCTTATTCGGATGGGGGCTATCTGATGACAGGTTTTTCGAATTCCTTCGATGGTGACATCGATTCGCTTATCGCCTTTGATACTACAAATATCTTTGTTGTGAAATGCACAGCTACAGGAGCAAAAGAATGGGCAAAAACTTTCGGTGGCAATGCGTATGATAAAGCGCGCTACATTATGGAAGATCTTGACGGAAACATACTGGTGGTAGGTGGAACCTATTCTACAGATGGTGATGTAGACAGCACGTACGGCAATGGTGATCTTTTCATTTTAAAACTGGATCCTGCAGGAACTATAATCTGGTTCCGGAATTATGGAGGTACAGGATATGAGGGTGGAAGAATGATTCAGCAATTTCCGAATGGCGATTACCTTGTAGCCGGTTATACTACCTCCAAAAATTATGATGTTGATACCACATGTGGATTGCATGATGGCTGGTTGCTGAAAATAGATATTGATGGCGATGTAATCTGGTCGCAGACTTATGGCGGCTCCGGTGAAGACCGTATGCGAAGTTTTGTAGAAACTCCCGATGGTGGCTATATGTTTTTTGGAAGTTGTGCTTCGAACGATTATCAGCTTACCGGTAATCACGGAGGGTCTGACTATTGGGTGGGAAAGGTGGATTCACTGGGCAATCATGAATGGAGCAAATTATATGGCGGCTCGCTGGAAGAACTGGCGTATCATATTCAGCCTACCTCCGATGGAAATTATTTGTTGACCGGAAGCACCTATTCTAATGATGGTGATGTGACCGGCTTTAAAGGCGGCACCGATGGCTGGCTTGTTAAAATTGATTCGACAGGTAACTTAATCTCCCAGCATTGCTTTGGTGGCTCATTATTTGACCGGCTGAATCGCAGTTATGAAAACAGCCAGGGTAAAATAATTACTTTTGGGTTTGCACAATCTTCCGATTTTGATCTTACGGGAAGCAATACCGGACCCTCCCAGAATTTCTGGCTCGCGCAGCTGGATTCTGCAATGAATATGGAATGGAGTTTTTGTACAGGAGGTACCAATACCGATTTGGGTGAAGATATGTTTTTTAATGCGCCCGACAGTTCATTTATTCTGATGGGAGATTCCAAATCTATCAATGGGTGGGTGTTGAACAATCATGGGGATTTCGATTTCTGGATCGTTAAACTTTCACAATTTACTTCTGTAAATGAAATAAAAAACCAGGAGTTTAGCAGTTATTATGATGCAGGTGCAAATACAGTTGTAATTGTGTCGAAGAAAAATACCATCATCAATTTAAATATTACTGATGCATCAGGAAAAATTATACACAATCATAAAGCCTTTCATCTCTTTCCGGGAGAAAATAATTTTAAACTGCCCGAAACTCTTTTATCCTCCGGAATTTATTACCTGCGTCTTGAATCGCAACACTCCGTTTCCGACTATCGGTTTGTGAATATACGCTGATACATTACAGCATTAAAAAAACCCCGGGGTGTGCCGGGATTCTTTAATGTTCAATGCTGAGCAATTTCTTCCTTTCGGTTGTGGTTAGCTTACTGCATTCTTTTAACATTAACAGCGTTGAGACCTTTTCGTCCTTCAGTGACCTCATACGAAACCAGGTCATTCTCCCTGATTTTGTCGATCAATCCTGAATGATGTACGAAGATCTCCTGCTGGGAGTCGTCCTCAAGGATGAATCCAAAGCCCTTGGATTCATTGAAAAATTTTACTTTTCCAGTTTTCATTGCGTAATCAATTAATTTTGTGAATAATGCGTCAAAAATAACATTATTTATTTACAAACCACAAAACCGGAAAAAAATCACGTATCTATGCATGGCTTATTAGAAGTTGAAGGTCAATTAGTTGACATAATTAACCGGAAGATTTATTTGGCGAATGTGTCAATTTCAAAAGGGAAAATTCAAAAAATTACCCCTCTGGAAACCCATAAAAAAAGTCCATTTGCGGAAACACACTTGCCGTTCATACTGCCGGGCTTTGTGGATGCCCATATTCACATTGAAAGTTCTATGTTAACACCGTATGAATTTGCCAGGCAGGCGTTGGTGCATGGCACTGTAGCCACGGTAAGTGACCCGCATGAAATTGCAAATGTGTGTGGGCTGGATGGAATTTATTACATGATTGAAAATGCTAAAGACGCACATTTGAAAATTTGTTTTGGAGCCCCTTCTTGTGTTCCTGCAACTACTTTTGAAACCTCAGGTGCTTCCATTTCCCCTGCTGATGTTGAGCAACTCCTGCTGCGTGATGATATATATTATTTATCAGAAATGATGAATTATCCCGGGGTACTTTTTAAAGATCCGGAAGTGATGGAAAAAATAGCTATTGCAAAAAAATACGGAAAACCTGTTGATGGTCATGCTCCCGGTCTCACGGGTGAGAAGGCGATTCAATATATTGCTGCGGGTATCACTACCGATCACGAGTGCTTTACAAAGGAGGAAGCACTTCATAAGATAAAAAACGGAATGAAGATTCTGATCCGCGAAGGTTCTGCTGCAAGAAATTTTGAAGCGTTGCATGAATTAATTTCGGAATACCCTGATAAGGTAATGCTTTGCAGTGACGATAAACACCCGGATGAATTATTACTGGGACATATCAACCTGGTTGTTAAAAAAGCATTGCAAAAAGGTCATACTATATTTGATGTTCTTCAATGTGCTTGTATAAATCCGGTTAACCATTATAATTTGAATGTAGGACTGCTTCGTGTTAATGACCCTGCTGATTTTATAGTAGTTGAAAATTTAAATGACTTCACTATTCTACAGACCTACATTAATGGAGAACTTGTAGCGGATAAGGGCGTTTGTATCTTAAAAAGTAATAGTCATGATATAATAAACAATTTTTCAGTTGATGAAAAGTCAGTTGCCGATTTTCGTATCCCTGCAAAAGGAAATACTTTACATGTAATTGAGGCAATTGACGGGCAGCTAATCACCAAACCGGTTTCAGCACCTGTTAAAAATGAAAACGGTTTTGCTGTCGCGGATGTTGCATCCGATATCCTTAAAATTTGTGTAGTAAACCGTTACCGGGATGCGCAACCTGCTATAGCCTTTATAAAAAACTTCAACCTGAAAAGCGGCGCCATCGCTTCCACTGTAGCCCACGATTCACATAATATTATAGCTGTAGGTGTAGATGACGATTCGATATGCAGGGCGGTGAATTTGCTCATTAAAAATAAGGGCGGATTAAGTGTAGTGAATGGGAACGACGAAAAAGTGCTTCCGCTTCCTATTGTAGGACTAATGAGTAACCTGGATGGTGAAACCGTGGGAAAACTGTATTCAGAACTGGATCATAAAGTAAAAGAAATGGGCTGCCTGCTAAGAGCACCGTATATGACGCTTTCATTTATGGCACTGCTGGTAATTCCGAGTCTGAAGCTGAGTGACAAAGGACTGTTTGATGGGGAGAAGTTTGAGTTTGTGAATGTGATGAAGGATTAACCTGTTGATTATATCAGATACCCGCTCAATCCTTCCCATTTTGTGCAATTTATTTCGCATGAATATGGTTTTTTACAAGTTAGAATAATGGCATAGATTTTACAACATAAATAAAGGTTGGTAAAGGAGAAAACGGGGTCATTAACATAACGCTTCTCTAACTGTTGTAACAATAATCTTTTCAGCAAAACTATGCGTATCAAATTAATTCAGTTTACGGGCAAAAGTTTGTATTGTGCTGCGGCGGATGTGCATATCGATCCGTGGATACCGGTTGACAGGGCTATCATTACGCATGCTCATGGTGATCATGCCAAATGGGGCAGTAAACATTACCTTGCTCATAAGGACAGCGAAGCAATATTACGCTTACGACTCGGACAGGATATTGATTTGCAAACGGTTGAATACGGGGAAATTTTTATAATCAACGGCGTGCGGTTTTCGCTGCATCCTGCAGGGCACATTCTTGGGTCGGCCCAGGTTCGTGTGGAACATAAAGGAGAAGTATGGGTTGCCAGTGGAGATTATAAACTTGAAAACGATAATTTTTCAGCACCTTTTGAATCCGTAAAATGTAATGTTTTTATAACTGAATCCACTTTCGGGTTGCCTATTTATAAATGGCAACCACAGGCAGAAATATTCAGTGAAATAAACTCATGGCATCATAAGAACCAGGAGGAGGGAAAGGCAAGTGTGTTAATGGGATATTCGTTGGGGAAAATCCAGCGCATTCTGAAAAATATTTCCATAACGGATACACTTGTGCTGGCTCACGGTGCCGTATATATGGTAAATGAACAATTGCGCCAAGCAGGATATGATCTGCCCCCGGTTACACTGATAACTAAAGATACAGATAAAAAACATTTCAAAGGTGCTCTTATTCTCGCTCCGCCCTCCGCGCATGGATCTCCATGGATGCGTAAATTCGGGCCGGTTTCACTGGGATACTGTTCCGGCTGGATGATGGTAAGAGGTGCCAAGAACCGGCGCGCGGTAGACCAGGGTTTTGTTCTCAGTGATCACGCCGACTGGAATGACCTCAACATTGCTGTCAAAAGTTCAGGGGCTGAAAAAGTTTTTGTCACCCATGGTTTTACAAGTGCTTTTTCTCGATGGCTGAATGAAAATAAAATAGAATCGGCAGAAGTTGAAACAATGTATGGTAATGATGAAGTACAGGAAGATGCTGTACCGGTTCTTAATGAGGAAACGGGAGGATAAAATTTATGAAACAATTTGCTGAATTATTTTTAAATCTCGACAGGACCAACAAAACCAACGATAAAATTGCATTGATGAAAGAATATTTCATGAATGCAAAACCGGAAGATAAAATCTGGGCCCTTGCATTATTCACCGGCAGAAGACCTTCATTTAAAATTAACAGCACACAAATGCAATTATGGGCCAATGAAGTTGCTACTATTCCGGGATGGCTCTTTCGCGAAAGCTATAATAGTGTTGGTGACCTTGGTGAAACAATTTCGCTTATTCTTCCTCCTGCTTCTCAAAAAAAAAGTGATAAATCACTAACAGAATGGTTCGGGTATTTAAACCGTTTACCTGCCATGAATGAAATTGAAAAACGCGAACATATTCTCGCGGCATGGGATCAGTTATCACGACAGGAAATTTTTGTGTTTAATAAATTACTAATGGGTAGTTTCCGGATTGGAGTTTCCCAGACACTTGTTGTTCGTGCTGTGGCAGAGGCGGCCGGACTGGAATCATCCGCTGTTGCTCACCGGTTAATGGGTAAATGGCTCCCTTCCGACACCACTTACGAAAACCTGATTTTTAATGAAAGTGAAAATGATAATGCTTCCCGGCCTTATCCATTTTATCTTGCCTATGCTATTGAGACCGACATTTCGGAATTCAATGCCATGGAAAACTGGATGGTGGAATGGAAATGGGATGGAATACGGTCGCAGGTAATTCATCGAAACAATGAATTATTTATTTGGACCCGCGGTGAAGAACTGGCTACCGATAAATTTCCGGAATTGCATGCTCTAAAAAACTGTCTGCCGGATGGCACTGTGCTGGATGGCGAAATTGTAAGTTTTCGTGATGAAAAACCACTTCCTTTCAACATTCTTCAAACACGGATCGGGAGGAAAACGCTTACAAAAAAAATCCTGGAGGAAGCACCGGTTGCTTTTATTGCTTATGATATGCTTGAGGAAAATGGAGTGGATATTCGTGCACTTTCCCAATATTTAAGACGTGAAAAACTCGAGAGGCTGTATCAATCGGCACAAAGGGAAGAAATTTTCCGGCTTTCGGAGGTTTTAAAATTTAATAGTTGGGAAGAGCTGAAGGAACTACATAATAGCTCACGCGAAAATGCTGCTGAGGGTTTTATGATAAAAAATAAAGAAGGAACCTACCAGGTTGGCCGGAAAAAAGGAGACTGGTGGAAATGGAAAGTAAATCCTTTGAGCATCGATGCTGTATTGGTTTATGCACAAAAAGGTCACGGACGGCGATCGGAACTTTTTACCGATTATACTTTTGCCGTTTGGGATGATGATGAGAAATTAATTCCTTTCGCGAAAGCGTATTCCGGTTTAACCGATAAAGAAATTGCTGAAGTGGACCGGTTCATTAAAAGTCATACTGTTGAAAAATTTGGCCCCGTGCGTACCGTCACGCCTCAACTTGTTTTTGAAATTGGATTTGAAGGCATCAACGTTTCCTCACGACATAAATCAGGAATTGCAGTCCGCTTCCCCAGGATCCTACGTTGGCGCAAAGATAAAGCTGTTAAGGAAGCTGATACACTGGTGAATCTTAAATCTATTCTTGATACTTACAAGTAAGACCACAAGTGGAATTTCAACAAACCCCCGGATATAAAATATTGCAAAAATGGTTACGATCCAGGAAGTGGAAACCCGCGCCTTTTCAGCTGGAAACCATGGATGCATTTTTATCGGGCAAAAGCGGGTTACTCAATGCACCTACAGGCAGTGGAAAAACATATGCGCTTTGGTTTCCTGTACTTGTCAACTATATTAACACTACGAAAGAATTTAAAACAAAGCCTCCAAAAGGACTGCAGATTTTATGGATAACACCATTACGGGCACTGGCAAAGGATCTGCAACGAAATATGCAGCAGGCCTGTGATGCAATGGAAATACCGTGGCAAGTGGGTATACGCACAGGCGATAGTAATACAAAAGATAAAGCCAGCCAGAAAAAACAAATGCCGCAGGCGTTAATAATCACTCCTGAGAGTCTGCATATTCTTTTTTCACAGAAGAACAGCAGCGAAATATTTAATTCATTACATACCATTGTGATTGATGAATGGCATGAATTAATTGGAAGCAAACGGGGGGTACAGACAGAACTGGCCTTATCAAGATTACGAACTATCAATCCCGGTTTGCGAACGTGGGGCATTTCCGCTACCATTGGAAACCTTGAACAGGCAAAAACAATTTTACTGGGGAATGAACAAAATAAAAATTCAATAACCATCATTGCCAAATCAACAAAAAAGATTGTCGTAGAAACTCTATTACCTGAAAAAATCGAATCCTTGCCCTGGTCAGGTTATTTAGGCATACGTTTATTGAAGGAAGTTGTTGATATTGTAAAAAAAAGCAGGAGTACACTACTATTTACAAATACTCGTTGGCAATCAGAAACGTGGTATCAGGCAATTATTGAACACTATCCGGAATTTGCAGGTATTGCAGCGCTGCATCACGGCTCGCTTGATAAGGATTTACGTGCCTGGGTTGAAGAATCACTACACAATGAAAAGTTAAAACTGGTTGTGTGCACTTCAAGTCTCGACCTCGGAGTCGATTTCAGACCTGTTGAGACCGTGATACAAATCGGAAGTCCGAAAAGCATTTCACGATTTGTTCAGCGTGCCGGACGAAGCGGTCATCAGCCGGGAGCCGTTAGTAAAATTTATTTTACACCTACCAATTCACTAGAGCTGATAGAAGCTGTTTCATTCCGTAAAGGAATTGAAAATAATATACTCGAAGACCGTGAGCCTTTCATCAATGCTTATGATGTACTTGCACAGTGGATGGTTACACTTGCAGTTGGAGAGGGATTTGATGAAAAAAGTTTGTTTGAAGAAGTTAAAAATACCAATAGCTTCAAAATGATCATCCGGAAGGACTGGGAGTGGATGCTGGGCTACATTACTACAGGGAGTTCTTCGCTTATTGCGTATGATGAATTCAAGAAGGTTGAGATTGAAAATGGCCGGTTTGTAGTAAAAGACCGGAAGATTGCCATGCGGCACCGGTTAAGCATGGGAACCATTGTATCTGATTCAGCACTAACTGTAAAATTTCAGCATGGAAAATATTTAGGATCCATTGAAGAGTCATTTGTTTCACGTTTAAAACCGGGAGATGTTTTCTGGTTTGCAGGCATGAGTGTGGAGTTCATCCGCATTCGCGAGATGGCTGTAACTGTTCGAAAGGCACCACCGGGTAAAAAAGGAGTAATACCCCAATGGATGGGTGGCAGAATGTCATTATCATCAAATCTCTCACAGTTTATACGGGATCGTCTATCGGAGTCAATTGATCATCCCGGCAAGGAAATAGAAATTAAAAAACTTCAACCGCTCTTACAATTGCAAAGTTCAAGGTCGGCAGTGCCAAGGAGTGATGAACTGTTAATAGAACAGTTTGAAGCACGCGATGGTCATCATATTTTTATTTTTCCCTTTGAGGGAAGACTGGTGCATGAAGGTATGTCGGCATTACTGGCGTATCGATTAACACAGCTATTTCCGATTACATTTTCAATTGCCATGAATGATTATGGTTTTGAATTGCTAAGTGATCAGTATGTAAACATTCGGGAAATAGTAAAAACTTCCAATATATTTACAACTGACAATTTGCTAAATGACATTCATGCAAGTGTGAATGCTACCGAAATGGCAAAACGGAAGTTCCGTGAAATAGCTTCCATAGCAGGTTTGATTTTCCAGGGTTTTCCCGGCAGGCAGGTAAAAGCACGGCAATTGCAGGCTTCCTCTTCTTTACTGTTTGATGTAATATTTGAATATGAAAAGGATAATTTATTTGTCAGGCAGGCTTTCCAGGAAGTATTGTATTATCAATTGGAAGAAGTACGTCTCCGAAAAGCATTAACGAGAATTAATTCACAAAAGTTACTCATCAAAGAAATTGATAAACCAAGTCCACTCTCGTTCCCTATACTTGTTGATCGTTTACGGGAACAGTTGACGTCAGAAAAATTAAATGTCCGCATACAGAAAATGTTAATTGACTACAGTGATGCAGATTGAAATTAACAATCACCTGTTTCGGTTACTACCGCAAAAAGCAATTTTCTGGAAAACCAGGAAAACTTTGCTGATTGGGGATTTGCATCTGGGTAAAATAACGCATTTCAGGAATTCAGGAATTGCTGTGCCATCAGGTGCATTTCTTAATAATTTCCAGCGGATGGAACATTTAATCCTGAACAACGATGCCGAAAGAATAATTTTACTGGGTGATCTTTTTCATAACATTTATAATGCCGAATGGGAACTGTTCGCAAACTGGCGAAGAAAATTTCACTCAATTGAAATAATAATTGTTCTCGGCAATCATGATATCCTTCCTTATGCGTTATTTGAAGAAATCAATATCAGGGTTGAGGATTACTGGCAGGAGGAAAATTTTATATTTCTCCATCATCCAATGGAACATCCCGAGGAAAATTATGTTTTTTGCGGACATGTGCACCCGGTGTATTGTCTTCGCTCACGAACGCAAAGCATTAAATTACCCTGCTTTATTATCGATAACAACCAGGCAATTTTACCCAGCTTTGGTGTTTTTACAGGAGGGTATGAAATGAAAAAAGTTAAAGGTCGTAGTATTTTTATTATTGCGGAAAATGAGGTGATGAAAGTTTAGGAAATGATAGGTGATAGATGATAAATGATAAATGATAAATAATTATTATAGTTATGCTCTAAATTGGTTTACACAAAATATCACACTACTAAGAACCTATATATCATCTATCATTTATCATTTATTTTCTCTTATATCGAATTCTGTCCGAGAAGCACCACAGGGTTCTCCAAAAATCCTTTCAACGTTTGTAAAAATTTCGCTCCTGCTACTCCGTCAACCACACGATGATCGCAGCTTAGCGTGACTTTCATGACTGAAGAAACCTGCACCTGGCCATTCTTTACAACGGGAATTTCTTTAATACTTCCTACTGCTAAAATGCAGGAATCGGGGGTATTGATAATTGCGGTGAATTCATCAATGCCAAACATTCCCAGGTTGGAAATGGTAAAAGTATTTCCTTCCCAGTCGGCAGGTTGCAGTTTTTTATCTTTTGCTTTCTGAGCATACTCCTTCACTTCCGAATTTATTTGTGATAATGTTTTGTTATCCGCAAAGCGAACAACGGGAACAAGCAATCCTTCATCAACAGAAACGGCAACGCCTATATGAATATGATGATTGACCCTGATTTTATCTTCAAGCCAGGAGGAATTTACTTTCGGATGCTGGCGCAACGCTGCTGCAGTTGCCTTCAAAACAAAATCGTTAAACGAAATTTTAGAACCCGACACCGCGTTAATACTTTCACGCGCGTCAACACATCGATCCATGTTAATTTCCATGGTGAGATAAAAATGTGGTGCGGTGAATTTGCTTTCTGCGAGCCGGCGTGCAATGGTTTTACGCATTTGTGAAACTGCTATTTCATCAAAGCTTTCTTCCGTGACAGCACCCTGCATCATACCCTGACTTGCTACGAAAGAACCCGGTTTAAACCAGTCGATATCACGCTTCACCACTCGTCCGCCTTCACCGCTTCCCATAATTTTAGTCAGGTCGATACCTTTTCCTTCAGCAAGTTTTTTAGCCAGTGGAGATGCTTTGATCCTGCCATCTGCAACGCCTGAATTTGAAGTAGCGATGGGGGTTTCAGGAGTTATTTCTGGCTTGGCTGCAGGTGCAGGTTTTTCAGCTGCTTTAGCGGGAGCAGGTGCTGCTGCTTTGGGTGCTGTTTCAGCTGCAGGTGCTGCTTTACTTTCCGTCTTTGGCGCTTCCTCTTTTTCAGGTGCCTTTTCGCTTTCCAATAATGCTTTGTAATCCTCACCGGCCTTGCCCATTATGGCCAAAATGCCATTTACAGGAGCCGCCTTGCCTTCTTCAACTCCCCTGTAAAGCAAAACACCTTCCTGGAACGATTCAAATTCCATGGTAGCTTTGTCGGTCTCTATTTCAGCAACCAGCTCACCGGTCTTAATTGTGTCACCAACATTCTTGTGCCACTTGGCCACAACTCCTTCGGTCATGGTATCAGACATTTTGGGCATTCGGACTATTTCGGCCATTGTAGAGGTGATAAGTGATAAATGATAAATGATAAATATTTTTAATCTATGCCAAGAACCGGCGAATCTTTTAATGTATACGATTTTATTGACAAATTTTCTGTTGTTGTTTTGACAATTTTAAAGAGCATATTTATAATTTCTTCCAATTCTTCCATTTCGCTTTTTAAATCAATCCTGACAAATTTGCTTTCATCTAACAAGTTAAACCAGTATCTGGTTTCCAAAGCTTCTTTTAAGGAAATCGACATTTTATTTCTAAATTCTCTTTTTGAAATTCCACCCTGTGCTTCTGCTACATTGGCACCAATGCTTGTCCCGGATCTGAATAATTGTTTTGAAATAATATACTCTTTTTGAATTATCATTTTCTGATACACTTCAATTATCTTTAATGCAAACCGAAATGATTTTTCCTGCACAGTTTTTTCTTCCATTTGAAAAGTAATTTAAAAAGTTATATTATTTATTATTCCTCATTCCTCATTTATCATTTATCACCCATCATGTTTATTCTACAATATACGGATAAGCGTCCGAATAAACATCTTTATACAATTCATCAACTTCCGGGTAAGGTGATTCTTCTGCAAATTTTACACTTTCCTCAACTACCTCATTCACTTTTTTATTAATTGCTTCAATATCTGCATCCGTAGCAAACTTCGAACTCAGTAACTTTTGCTTTATAATTTCAACAGGGTCTTTTGCTTTGTAACTTTCAACTTCATCTTTAGTGCGGTATTTTGCAGGATCACTCATGGAGTGGCCTTTGTAGCGGTATGTTTCCATTTCCAATAGTGTGGGGCCGTTACCTTTACGTGCTCTGTCAACGGCAACTTCCATCGCATTGTGCACAGCTTCCGGACTCATTCCATCAACCGGCTCTGAAGGCATATCATAGGCAAGTCCCAATTTATATAAACTAGTCATATTACTTGTGCGGCCCACAGAAGTACCCATTGCATAATTGTTATTCTCTATAACAAAAATAACAGGAAGTTTCCACGTCATAGCCATATTCAAGGCTTCATGAAAAGCACCCTGCCTTACAGCTCCATCACCCATGTAACAAACACATACATTATCGGTGCCGTTATACTGTTCCGCGAAAGCGATACCAGCACCCAGGGGAATTTGTCCGCCTACAATACCATGCCCGCCAAAAAACCGATGCTCTTTCGAAAACATGTGCATCGAACCGCCTTTGCCTTTCGAGCAACCCGTGATTTTACCATACAATTCAGCCATAACGGCATTGGCAGTAATTCCTTTCGCCAGGGCATGTGCATGATCGCGGTACGCAGTAATCATGGCATCCTCTTTCTTCAATACCGACATAGCTCCGGCCATAACAGCCTCCTGACCAATATACAGATGACAAAACCCCTTGATCTTCTGCATCCCGTACAACTGACCGGCCCGCTCCTCAAAACGCCGCATCAGGTACATGTGCTCATACCAGAATAAATAGATGTCCTTACCGAATTTCGACTTTGCCATAGAATAAAATATTTGACAAATGTAGGGAAAAGTCAGGGAAAGGGGTCAAGGAAAAGGTCAGGAAAAAAGGTCAGGGAAGGGGTCAGAAAAGGGTCAGGAAAAGGTCAGGATAAAAGGTCAGGGAAGGGTCATCAAGGGGTCAGGAAAAGGTCAGATACTATAAATTACAGATTAATTTCCTCCTCTCCTTTGGGGAGGCCGGGTGAGGCAAAAAAAGTCAGGGAAAGGTCAGGGAAGGGGTCAGGAAAAGGTCAGGTACTATAAATTACAGATAAATTTCCTCCTCTCATTTGGAGAGGTCGGGTGAGGCAAAAAAAAGTCAGAGAACAGGTCAAGGAAAAGGTAAGGGAAGGGAAGGGGTCAGGTATAAAAAATTACAAATTACAAATTACAAGAAATTCAATTTCCGGTTTATTATATTTGCTTTTTAATTCTCTATTGAGATCACTTTTAAAAACTTTTCAATCATGGGTAAAACAATATCATTAAAAGACCTTGATGTTTATAAATTAGCTCACGAAATAGGTGCAGCAACGTCACAAATCGTGGCAACCTGGAGCTATTTCCATAAAGATACGCTTGGTAAACAATTTATTAAAGCCGCAGATTCCATTTCGCTTAATATTTGCGAAGGTTATGGACGATTTTATTATCGGGAAAATAAGTTATTTTGTTATTATTCACGAGGTTCTTTATTCGAAACAGCTGAATGCCTTGTCAAAGCTCGTGAACGAAACTTAATCAACAAAACAGATTATGCTGACCTTTGTACAAGAATTAAATACTTAAAATACCGACTTAACAATTATATAAACTCCATAGGTATGGAAAAAAAACCCACAATCCCCACAATCCCCACAATTCCTGAAAATGCCTGACAATTTTTGACTTTTTTCTGACCTCTTTCCTGACTTTTATTTCTTCAAACTATCCGAATTAAACATCAGTGGCAGTAGTGTTTTAATGTTGGGCACCACCACAACTTTCCCATTTTCACCTGTCATGATAAGGTGAATGTTGGTGCTAAAACGGTGTTCGTATTCGGCCATTACCTGGCGGCAATCACCGCAGGGACTCACCGACAAAAGTTTCATGCTATCATTAAACTGAGCTGTAATTGCTATAGCTTTAATTGCCATTCCGGGATATTGCGCTCCGGCTGAAAATAAGGCCACTCGTTCGGCACAAAGTCCTGATGGATAAGCCGCATTTTCCTGGTTACTGCCGCGCACCACCACCCCGTTGTCCATTAATACGGCTGCGCCTACATGAAAATTGGAATAGGGCGCATATGCAGAAGCAGTAGCATTAATGGCTTCCGTTAAAAGCATCTGATCCTCTCCGGATAATTCATCCGAAGAATCGTAAACTTCATAAATAATTTCAGCTGATATTTTTTTCATTCCATAAACTCACTGCCTGAATACCACTTTCCCCTTTTCTCATTTCATTCTCTCATTCTCCCATTCCCTCATTCCCTCATTCACTCATTCTCCCATTCTCTCATTCTCCCATTCTCTCATTCCCTCATTCTCCCATTCTCTCATTCTCTCATTCTCCCATTCTCCCATTCTCCCATTCTCCCATTCTCCACATTCTCCCATTACCTCATTCTCTCATTCCCTCATTCTCCCATTCTCCCATTCTCCCATTCTCCATTATTCCTTCGTAATCACCGCCACTGCATACGCTGTAACGCCTTCTTCCCTGCCAATAAAGCCCAGCTTTTCATTAGTGGTTGCCTTGATTGAAATATCTTCCTCATCAAGCCCCATTACTTCGCCTAACGTTTTGCGCATACGTTCAATATGCGGATTTATTTTAGGAAGTTCCAGTACAAGAGTGGTATCAATATTTCCAATAAGGTATCCTTTGGACCGCACCAGTTCAACTACTTTTTTAAGCAGTATTTTGCTGTCAACGGATTTAAATTCAGCTGCGGTATCGGGGAAATGAAAACCAATATCACGCAAGTTAGCTGCACCCAGTAATGCATCACAAATAGCATGAATTAAAACATCGGCATCGGAATGACCTAATGGACCTTTATGATGGGCTATTTCAATACCCCCTAAAATACAAGGCCGGCCTTCACGCAGCTGGTGGACATCAAATCCAAAGCCTACGCGAACTTTCATTATTCGTCGTCTGCCTTTTTAAGGGAATTGAAATCAAACAATAAGGTGAAACGTAAAGTATTTTCAAGCGGGTTACGCTGATCGGTAGGGATCAGGTAAGCAAAATCAAGACCGAATACATTGTATTTTAATCCTGCACCAAGCGTAAAATACTTACGATTACCTTTTGTAGAATGTTCATAAAAGTAACCGGCGCGAAATGCGAACTGTTTGTCATACCAGTATTCCATACCACCTGCAATATTCACCTCGCGCAGTTCTTCTTTTCCGCCATCAGGTGAATCACTAAAAGAGTTGAAAATTCCGGATGCAACACTTACTTCCGGATCTTTTCCAAAAAGAATTAATTGCTCACCATTAATAACGGTATCGGAATAAATAGGAGGAGTTGGAACCAGTAGTTTGTTAAAATCGACAAGGAAGGTAAGTTCATTATATTCATTCAGCTTCAGTGTAAGTGAAGGACCTAATCGCAGATTGATTGGAATAAAATCTTTCTCCCCGGTTTCGGTATAAGAAATTTTTGAACCGATGTTCGAGATATTAAGTCCCATCGTAAAAATCGCATCTTTGCCTCCTACTTCGACATCCTGGTTCATATACGTTGCACTGATATCTGCCGCAACAGAGTTACCTGCTTTAGTAGCATTATTTTCCACCAGGATACCACCTGTAAGATTTGAATGAATAAAACGCAACGCAATACCACCACTGAAATTCTCACTCAGCTTTCGTGCATACGCTACATCAATCGCATATTCTGCAGGATTAAACTGACCGATTTCATTTCCGGTGTTATCCGTAAAGGTTATATTTCCCAGTGAGAAATAGCGCAACGAAGCACCAATGGTCTGATCGTTTTTTAATTTGCTATAAAAAGAAACGTAGGCAAGATTAATATCCGGCACCAGTTTTCGCAACCATGGAGTATAGGAAACCGCGAACCCCAGCTTTTTGTCAACGAAAGCCAGCTTTGATGCATTCCAGTGAATGGAATTAGCATCGGGAGAACTGGCAACACCAGCATCGCCCATGCCACCCGCCCTTGCATCGGGAGAGATGATAAGAAATGGAACCGCTGTGGTAATTGTGTTAATTTGGCCTAAAAGGTTTGAGTTATCCTGGGACTGACCCTTGCTCGCACCTGGTAAAAGAAACAGCGAAATAACTGCCGCCACAATCGGGCTGATTTTTTGTGTCATCATGGAAATTTTAAACGAATTGCAAATATAACGAAATACGTACAAGGAAGGTTCTATTTTAATACAACCAATTTTTCATACTTCTCGGCGGTGGCACCTTCTGAGTCCCTGATCTTGAGCCGGTAAACATACACCCCCTTGCCGATCGGATCGCCAAAATCATCGCGGCCGTCCCAATCAAGATCATCAACACGGTATCCCTCACAGGTGACAGACCGATTTATGGTTTTTATCAGCTTCCCTGAAACCGTATATACCTGAACCTGAACATCTAAAGTGTTACAAGGACGGTTATGTTCGAAGAAAAATGATGTTTTTGTTGTAAAAGGATTAGGGTAATTCAGAACATGATTCAAGGCCAGTGTTGCCGATTCCGCTACCAGGAATTCGGTATAGGCTTCGGAAGAATTATTATAAATATCCCACACTTTAAAACGAAGCGTATGACGGCCACTGCTCAAATCAGAAAGCGGATACAGCACCCTGCCAGATTGGTAACTGTCGAGATTGGCTTCGTAATAATCATTCAGAATGTAAACCTCTTCGGTGTTCTCATCAATGGTGGCGGTGATATCGTGCCCGATGCCGTTACCAACAGTATTAATTCCATTTGTATCGGTTACCAACGCATAGATTTTTGGATTTTCATCCGTCATTCCGCCAAACACAAACTTTTCATCATTCAGAAATAACTTGATTGAAGGACCAATATTATCAGTGGCTGCATTGGAAGACGATCCGCCGATCAGCAAACTGTCATAATTACCATTCGCATCCTCATTGCCGTTATGGGCATAATAACTTAGCCTACCGTTGCCAATCTGGTAAGCAATATCTTTAGGTACAATAAAGGTGTACGAAAAATCACCGTTGGTCACACTGGCTTTTCCTTTGTAAAGAATATTTTTCTGAAGTGTAAAATTCCTCAGCGGACTTGAAGGATCATTTGATAATGTAGAAACCGTTTCTTCTTTATCAAACACCGTCGCATAAATAATTCCGTTGAAGTTGGTAAGCTTCTGTCCGTTTGAGCGTATCTCTCCTGAAATAGTTACTTTGCTTAGCGCAGATATGGTATCTGCACCGGCAACAACCGGGTTGCCATTGATAAGAGTGGTTGCAACCTGGTACTCCGGATAGGCAAGCATTGTTGCAGGATCACCCAGAAGAGCAAAGTTCCTCGGGTTAATTCCACCCTGCATAACATTGTTATCATTTTTTACTGTTCTGTAAATATCACCCATGCGTGGTCGTTGTCCGTTGATAGTATCAAAAACTGCACGGATCATTGCTGCATTCAGAACTGCATTTTGGGAAGCATACACAAGACGGGTTGTGCTCATGAGTGCTACTCCTCCTGCTTCGCTGTTTATTAATACGAGTTCACCGGTGGAAGTTCTTCCCGGATCATCATAGCGTGAAAACTCACATGTGGCAGTAATGAATAACGGCAGTTTCCTGATATTACTCCACGACTGCACCATATCATTATCAAGAATGCGCTCTCCGGTCCAGCCGGTTTCACCACCATGGCCGGTATAGTTCAATATCAAAACTCCTTTTTCCACACGCCGGTCGATCGCTTCGTTAACGGTAGGATACCGCTGACCTCCGGGTGTAGACACCTGTGTATAGGAATCAATATATATTTTGTCAAGGTTGTAAGCAGGGTGATTGGTTTTTAAATATCCGGCCAGTGAATTCGACTGATCAAGATGCAGCGCCGAATCCTCATCATCGGCAACAAAACAAATTGTGTTTCTCCAGTCTCCCAGGCTGGTGGTATTCCCTTCCGCGCAAAGCGTTGCATCCGTAAACGTGCCGGGAGTTGAGTAATCGATTATCTTATTTACAACCGTTGTAGCTTCGGTATTATTTTTTACCGGAAACCTTCCGATACCGATATCCAGCAAATCGGGTGTGCTGTCGTCCCAGTCACCTTCGGCATTATCAAGGAAACCAAAAAAATCATCCGAAACATACGAGCCTACCAGTGAAATAGAATTCAATGACTGGTAAGTCGGAATAAAATTAGTGTTGGTAGCAGAAATAGTTTTGTTATCATACGAACCATCTCCAAACAACAAAAGATATTTAGGGAAATCATCAGGAATTGTTGCACGGTCATAAAACATCCGCATGAATTCACGGATGGCTACCAGGTCGGGGGCACCCGATGAAAACTCATTGTAAATTTGTTCCGGAGTTACCACCTGTACACGCAGACCGTTATTAGTTGTATGGAAATTCGCCAGTCGGTATGCTTCCGTCAGAAAAACGGGATGACTCAATATGATCATATCACGCTGTCCGAGACCATGTAAATTCTGATTGGCAATGGTACCCGCAGGCAAAGGATTAAAATAGCTGCTACCATCAAATGCAAGGAATCTGCGCAGCGAATCAGTTTCAATATGAAATGAAGTGCCGGAACTGAGCTGTTGCTGTTTAACATTTGTTGGATCGGTAACTTCCCAGATTTTTACCTGGGGAGTTGCGATGAGATTAAAGGCGGTAACGTTTCCGGTTCCAACAGATTGTTTGTCCTGGATTAGCATTTGCGGACTGCTCAGAATCAGGTTTCGCCTTGCATTTAGTTCAAGATAATTCAAATACCCAATCGATGTTGAAGTGGTTGGAGTATATGTAAGATTTAAATTGATGTCAGGTGCAAATGCAGTAAAAGTAGCAGTGCTTATATTCTCCGCTGCATAGTCAGATGTATAGCTGCTTCCTACTGCAGGAACATTTTGCTGAACGAGCAACTGACTTCCGTAATTGAGCTTAAAATTACTTGGACTGAAGGAACGTGCAATAAGATTTGATTTCACATACACCGGTTCCGTTAGTACAATATTGGGAAATGAGAAGGTGAATGTTTGTGAAAGGTTCACATCAAACTGTTCACCATACCATTGCCGGCCCGATTTAATAAAATTCAACCGTTCCACTTCATGCAGTTTATAATCATCAAAGGATGTAGACGTATATGTTACCGGCGATGATGAAGATGGCTGAAGTTGTACACGCTTAGGCGTAGTTCCGGGGATTTCGGGAGTAACAAAATAAAAAGTGAAATCAGAAAGTAAGTTTAGTGAATGATGGAAACGATCATCTGTAGCATCGTATTTCCAGTCGGTAGGAGCTTCCCCATAAAATAATACATAATCATTCCCGTCGAAAATACCGGGAACACCACCGTCACTGACGAAGATTGCATTTTCAGCAAGATCATCGTGCCGGAATTCGCTGTTAAGAAATGGAAGCATGCCGCCTCCATTACCAAAAACACGTATGCGTGAAGGATTAACGTTTGCCGGGTTCATGCCCATATCGCTGAGCAGGTCAACCGTTATAATATGTATACCCGTATTTTTAACGGCCAGCTTGTACCAGTTCCCGGAAGAAAGCACCGAATTGGCAGCATAAGCCTTTTGTACACTTTGCTGGGGGGCCGGTGCCCCGGGAATAATATCAAAATCAAACGACACTATTCGCTCCAGCGTTTGTGTCATGGGATTTTTACGAACAGGAAGTAAGGAAATTCCCAATTGTGCCTGTTTTCTTTCGGTAACCGGGTTGGAAACGAGTTGCGGTTCCGAACCAATTTTCGATAAATCAAGGGTTGCAGTTGTAGTAAACGGTTCGTACTGAACATTTTTAAGCACTACAGTAACCTGTGTTCCCGGAAAGGGATGGGGAATGCGCTCCGTATAATAAGGCAGCGAATTTAAGGTTCCATCATATTTGGCTCCTTCGAAATTCAGAAGCTTAACCGATTCATTTTCACCAAACTTAGAAACCACATCCGGTTTCCATTGCAAAGTTTTTATACCCGCCAAAGAACGCTGGGCAGAGGATCCCTGACACATAAATGTTGCTGCCGCAGCTAATAAGATAGCACGTGCAAGCGTTTGGTTAAAGAAATTGTTGAACATGGAACAAAGTGGTTGTAAGTGTGACAAAATTAAAAATTAGTGGCAATCAGGACTTATAACTTGTAATGAATCAATTTATTTTGTTTGGTAATTCGAAATTTTATCAACTATATTTGTCTTTGTGATAACAATTAGCGTCCTCAAAAAGATAAGAGACGCAATAAAAACGGTCAGAATGGGTGTTTATTGCCAACATAATTGTAACCAATTTACTGTTGTGCGTATAAATAAGACTAAAAGAGGCAGAATATGTTGAAACGGATAATTGTTATTTGCTTATGCCTGGCGAGCCTGGCACCTGAAAAATTAGTAGCCCAGGATCCTGAATTCAGTCAGTTCTATGCTGCTCCCCTGTACCTGAACCCCGCCTTTGCAGGTTCGGCCAGGTGCCCCCGTATTGGTGTCAATTACCGAAACCAGTGGCCAAAGCTTCAAAAGACTTTCATTACTTACGCGGCAGCTTACGATCAGCATGTGGATGCACTTTCGGGTGGATTGGGCTTGCTGGTGATGAATGACAAAGCCGGTGAAGGAACAGTAAACACAACCAGTATAAGCGGAATGTATTCGTACCAGTTGAATATCAGCCGTGATTTTTCTATCCGCATGGGACTTCAGGCTACCTGGATCCAGAAAAAGCTGGATTGGGATAAATTATTTTTCGGCGATCAGATTGACCCCCGTTATGGATTTGTTTACGACACTCAGGAAGGCCGTCCGGATGATCTTTCAAAAAATTATATTGATTTCTCAGCAGGCATATTAGCTTATAGTTCAAAGGTTTACGGCGGTCTTGCTGTAAATCACATTACGCAGCCGGATGAGGCGTTTATAGTTGAAGGAAGTTCTGAATTGCCAATGAAAATTACCGGGCACCTTGGTGCGATGCTGCCAGTCGGCGATACCAAAGTTTACCGGTATGCAGCCACCCGCGATGAAGGTACTTACATCTCTCCCAATGTGTTATATGTTCAGCAAGCGAGTATGAACCAGTTGAACCTGGGAGTTTATGTGCTTAAGTCACCAATGATTGGCGGGTTGTGGTACCGGGGTAATTTCGGTAAGGAACCCTTCTTTTCAAGTGAATCTTTTATCGCTTTAATTGGAGTTCAGAAAGGATTGTTTAAATTTGGCTATTCTTACGATGTTACGGTATCCAAATTAACCAACAATCAATCAGCAGGATCGCATGAGATTAGTTTTGGAATGCAGTTCGAATGTCGTCCGAAAAAGAAGCGCTTCAGGACAATAAGCTGTCCATCCTTCTAGTTATACAAGGAACTTAATAGCTAATCCATAGATATAAAAGTCATGAAAAAAATTTCATTAATCGCCCCCGCACTGGCAATATCACTTGCCTCACTGCTTGGTACTTCCTGTAAAAAAGAAGCATCATCAGTAACAGGCTGGGATTATAATGATGAAAAAAATGGCGGTTTCGAGAAAGTATATTATGAGGAGCAGGAAACCGGTCCCGGTTTGATTCTCATAGAAGGTGGTACTTTCGCCATGGGCCGTACTGAACAGGATATAACAATTGACTGGGATAATATTCCCCGCAGGGTAACTGTTTCATCCTTTTATATGGATGAAACGGAAGTTTCAAACCTGCATTACCGTGAATATTTGTATTGGCTCGATCGCGTTTTCGCAACCGATTATCCTGAAGTTTATAAAAAAGCATTACCTGATACACTTGTATGGCGTTCAAAAGTTGGATTCAACGAACCGTATGTTGAATTATATCTGCGTCACCCTGCCTACAATGATTACCCTGTTGTTGGTGTAAACTGGTTGCAGGCGAATGATTTTTGTGCATGGAGAACCGATCGCGTGAATGAACAAATTCTGATACGTGAAGGTATTTTACGTGTCAATCCGGCGCAAATCAATGAAGATAACTTCAATACTGATGCTTATCTCGCAAATCAATACGAAGGTCTTGTGAAAAGTCCGCTCGAAGATTTAAATCCGAACCGTGATACCCGTAAAGTAATGATGGAAGACGGAATTTTTCTTCCCCGTTACCGCCTCCCTACCGAAGCTGAATGGGAATACGCCGCACTCGGACTGGTTGGAAATACGGTTTTTGAAAGGGTAACCGATCGTAAGCAATATCCCTGGAACGGACACGTAGTTCGTAATGCTGATGAAAAATATAAAGGTGAAATGCTTGCCAACTTCAAACGCGGACGAGGTGATAATATGGGTGTTGCCGGCCATCTGAATGACAATGCCGACATCACTGCGCCGGTTGTATCCTACGTACCTAACGATTATGGTTTATATAACATGGGTGGTAACGTTTCAGAGTGGGTAGCCGATGTTTATCGTCCCCTTTCACCTGAAGATAAAGATGACTTTAATCCTTACCGGGGTAATGTTTTCAAAACCCAGCTGACTGACGAAGAAGGACAGATTGCTGAAAAAGATTCGCTCGGACGAGTAATGTACCGCGATGTTTCGGAAGCTGAAAACGAAGGCCGCAGAAATTACCGCCAGGCTGATAACATCAATTACCTTGACGGTGATGAGCCTGATTATATCGCTTACAACCACAGTGTAACTTCAATGGTTGACGACCAGGCCCGTGTTTACAAAGGAGGTTCCTGGAAAGATCGTGCGTACTGGATGTCACCCGGAACACGTCGCTTCCTCGACCAGCGCCAGGCAACTGATTACATCGGTTTCCGTTGCGCAATGCACCGTGTGGGAAGCCCGGTTGGTTTCGCACAAAAAGGCAGGAAGAGTAAATCAGCAAGATAATCTCAGTTAACTAAAATATTTAGCGTCCCGTATCTTTATGCGGGACGTTTTTTTTTGTTCATTTGTTTTTGAATAGCTCTGCCGTTATGAATCCTTTAGAAAAATTGTATCAGGTATATCTCCATGGTGCTGCCATTTGTACCGATACACGCAATATTATTCCCGGGTGTATTTTTTTTGCTCTGAAAGGGCCCGCATTTAACGGAAATAAATTCGCAGTTACAGCACTTGAATCAGGAGCTGCGTATGCAGTAGTTGATGAAATTAATGGCTCTGCGGGAGAGCGTCTGGTGATAGTTAATGATGTGTTATCGTTTCTCCAGGAGTTTGCGTATCATCATCGCCGGCATTTGCAGATACCTGTAATTGGGGTAACGGGAAGTAATGGTAAAACAACAACCAAAGAACTTCTTAATAAGGTGCTTGGCACTAAATATAAAACACTTTGTACAAAAGGGAATCTGAATAATCATATCGGAGTGCCATTAACATTGCTTTCAATTAAGCCGGATCATGAAATTGCGATTATTGAAATGGGTGCCAATCATCAGAAAGAAATTGAACTGCTGTGCGCTTTGGCGGAACCTACTCACGTTCTGATCACAAACGTAGGAAAAGCGCACCTTGAAGGATTCGGCGGATTTGACGGTGTTAAAAAAGGGAAAGGTGAGATGTATGATTATGCAAAGCAACATCAATCGCTTGTGTTTTTAAACAACGACAACCCGCATCTCGTTGAAATGCTGGGCGAATACTCAAATATATTCAGTTATGGAAGAGCAGATAAAAATGCTGTTTCGGGTGCAGTAGTAACAGAAGGTCCTTATGTTTCACTGAAATGGAAATCAAAAAATCATGCAGAGTTTCAAATGCTTCATACCAATCTTACAGGAGTTTATAATTTTGAAAATATTTTAGCGGCCATTGCTGCAGGAGTTTGTTTTGATGTTGATGCAAAATCAATTAACGAGGCTATCAACTCGTATGAACCCGACAACCAGCGGTCGCAGGTTGTAAAAATTGGAAGTAACACAATTATTCTCGATGCTTACAATGCAAATCCCACCAGTATGGAAGCAGCTTTAAATAATTTTTATGCAAACTTTTCAGGTGAGCGTGCCGTGTTGTTAGGGGATATGTTTGAACTTGGAGAATCGGCTGCGAAAGAACATCAGCTACTTGTCGATAAAGTTGAAAAATTGAAATTTGACCTGGCACTTTTTGTAGGACCGAATTTTAAATCCGTAACCGGAAATGGTGCATCCCATTTTTTTGATACCTCAGCCGATGCAGCTGAATGGATCCGGATGCAACAAATAGAAGGATTCAACATTCTCATAAAAGGATCCCGTGGATCAAAAATGGAACTGGTGCTGAAAGGTTTTGAAATACCTGAATAGCTTAACGGTTTTCCAGTTAATTGATAACCGGTTTCTTTATTTTTTTCTTTGTAGTACCGTTGGCAGAAAAGTCATCATCATAATATCCCGATCCGTAGCCATAGCCGTAAGCATAACCATACGCGCGACCCAGGCTTGAATCGTTGAGAAGAATGCTGAGATTCTTAAACTTTCCTTCCTCAAACTGATCATTTAGCGATGTGATGTAATCCTTACGGGAATAATTTTCACGCACGACATACACATTGATATGACTGTATTGCATTAATTGCAAGGCATCCGATACAATCCCAACCGGAGGGGTATCAACAAAAATAAAATCGTATTTCTTTTCAAGTTCTGAAAATAGTAAAGCCATTTCAGGCTTACTGATCAGTTCGGAAGGATTTGGAGGAATCGGACCTGCAGAAATAATATCCATATTCGGAATTCCTGTTGGTTGTATTAAATTTTCAAGCGTTTCCCTCCCAATAAGAAAAGAACTCACTCCCTGGTCATTGGAGAGATTAAAATCCTGGTACAATTTGGGTTTCCTCAAATCAAGACCTACAATAATAACCTTGAAATTTTGAAGTGCAAATACAGAGGCAAGGTTAATGGTAACAAACGATTTCCCCTCCCCTCCTACTGAGCTAGTAATCAAAATAACTTTATTACCGGAACGGCTTCCGAAAAACTGGAGGTTCGTTCGCACCGATCGGAATGCTTCAGCAATACGTGATTTCGGATGGTGTTGCACAAACAAATTATCATTTTTGGTTCCATGCCCCACAACTCCAAGAATAGGCACATTTGTTAGCCGGGCAATCTCTTCACGGCTGCTTACTGTTGTCTTTAAAAATTTAATAACGAATACAAGCACTAACGGTACAATAACGGCAGCAAACAAAGCAAACAGGATCACTACCTTTTTATTAGGTTCAACAGGCTCCTCTGCAAGTGATGCTTCATCGAGAACTTTATTATCTGAGATGGCAGCAGCTTTTGCAATACTTGTTTCCGCTTTTTTCTGCAACAAATAAATGTATATGTTCTGGTTCACCTCAAATTTACGCTGGATGGCAAGCAGGTCACGTTCAATTTCAGGCACTTTGCTGATTTTTGTTTCATATTCATCCAGCTGACCGGCAAGCGCCCGGTTAGTGGATCTTACATTCTGCTGAATGGATTTAATATTTTCAATTAACGATGCACGCGTATCTGCAATCTGCTGATCAATAACTTTAATTGCCGGTGTTACATTCTTCACACCATACGACAAACTTTTCCTGCGCGATTGCAGTTCCTGAAAACGACTTATTAATTCAACCAGCAACGGATCGGGAAGTCCCATTGTGGAAGGAGCCATCTCGGTCATGTCAGCATTTGAAGTAACATAATTGAGAAGGTTATCGAGTGAGCGCAACTCAATATCGGATTTCATTTTCTCAATGTCAATTGCATTGAGTTTATCGAGCACTGCCTTGCTCTCCTCGCTAAGGTTAACGGTTTTGTTTTCTTCCTTGAAACCCTGTAGTTCTGATTCAATATCACTTACAACCTTGCTTGTCTGATCAAGTTGTTCATTAACAAAATGCAAGGTCAGCGAAGCCACCGATGTTTTATCTTCAATATCAAGGTTGATGTACACTTTGCACAATGTGTTAATCACATCCATGGCACGTTCAGGATGATGATCCAGGAAAGTTAGTTTAACAATAGTCGCATCTTTATCAGGAGATTCAATTCTCAAACGTGATAAGTACTCATTAACCTGGCGGGTAGGATTATGAATCACAAATTCAAAATCTTTTACTGTAGACCCAATTCCCTGGCGCAGGCTGACCAAAAATTCAAAACCTGGACCTTTTGCAACAGAACCAAAAGAATGGGTGGCGGAATAGTTGATTTCGTTTCCACTCTCATTTTCTGCTTCGAATGTCATTTGGAATTGCTTCCCGGAAACGGAAACCGAAACAGGAACATCATACAACCACACAGGAATTTTTGAAGTGGAATCAATGATAACATCAAAAGGCTGCTTTTTATAAATAGGCTGATTTGGGTATTCAGAAGCATCAAAATAACTTACCTGCAATCCAAGCTGCTGAAGTGCATCTCTCATAACACTGCGTGAGCCCAGAACACCTTTTTCCGTTGCAATATTTGCCTGATCACCGAATAAATCACCCGCCAGGAAATCTTCCATGTTAACGGTAGGCTTTTCAGTTGCCTCAATAAGTACGGTAGTAGATGCTTCGTAAACCGGTAAAGTAAAGCGGATATATACAAAAGCTGCAGCAATAGCCACTAGCATGGCTATAATAAACCACCAGCGCCGTTCCCTGATCTCATTAAAAAATCCGGTCAGGTTAATATCATCATCCGCAACTTTAACTTCAGCCTTATTTTTTACCATCTGTTTTAATTCTCTCTTAGGATCACCGATATCACAAGTGCAATGGTTGTGAGTACTGATGTCACAATTAATACCGAAGGACTAATCGTTGCAGCACCACGGCGACCAATTGGTTTCACATACAGCACATCATCAGGATGCAGATAGGCCACTTCAGTATTAAGTGCTGCTTTTGTGGTTAAATCAATATTAATTTCCCGGTAACCGTCTTTGGTCCGGCGAATGAGTTTCAGGTCATCCCGTGAACCGAAAATAGTCAGATCACCGGCAAGTCCTAATGCCTCAAGCAGTGTTATTTTTTCATTCTCCACATAGTACAATCCCGGTTTATTCACTTCACCGAGTATGGTAATTTTAAAACTCAGTTTTTTCAATATCACAACAGGTGCATCCATATAAAACTCGAAACGCTGTACTAACGTATCGCGCGCATCTGTAATATTTAATCCCGCAAGGTTTACCTTCCCGATAAGGGGCAGTTCAACAAATCCGAATTTATCGACAATAAATCCTTTTTCATACGATGACCTGTTATCGATAACCTGTTTATCAACAGTGGATGCTATGCCGGGAAATGCCTCAGTATTTACCGTAAGCACCTGGATGGAAAGGATATCATTGGGGGCTATGGTAAGTGTAAACTCCGGAATCTTCCCGGAGTTAGATTGATCCTTTCTATCCTGAAGGTACGCAAATTTTTTCTGCGAACCACATGAATATAAAAAAAGAACTGCAACAAGTAAAACGATTCTTTGAAAATTCATTCCTTCAATGTTCAGGTTGAAAATAAATACGCTGTTATTGCAACAGCGCTCGTGAGATAACAATCTTCTGAATCTCAGAAGTTCCTTCATAGATTTGTGTGATTTTAGCATCGCGCATCAACCGTTCAACATGATATTCTTTCACATATCCATAACCGCCATGTACCTGCACGGCTTCCACCGTTACTTCCATTGCCACTCTTGAAGCAAATAACTTAGCCATGGAACTGGCTGTGCCGTAATCGAGATGCTGATCCTTCAGCCAGGCTGCTTTCAGACAAAGTAATCGTGCCGCATCAATTTCGGTAGCCATATCAGCTAACTTAAATTGAATGGCCTGGTGTTTTGATATTTCCTGTCCGAATGCTTTACGCTCTTTGGAATATTTAAGTGCGAGTTCAAAAGCGCCCGAAGCAATTCCCAATGCCTGTGCAGCGATCCCGATACGTCCGCCGGTAAGCGTTTTCATCGCAAACTTAAAACCAAAACCATCTTCGCCGATGCGATTCTCTTTTGGAATTTTTACATCCGTAAACATCAGCGAATGGGTATCTGACCCGCGTATACCAAGTTTATTTTCCTTTGGGCCAATTGAAAAACCCGGTGTTCCTTTTTCAACAATCAGGCAGTTGATTCCTTTATGGCCTTTAGCCACATCAGTTTGCGCCATCACCAGGTATACCGACGCCGTGTTGCCATTTGTGATCCAGTTTTTAGTACCGTTAACCAGGTAATGATCACCCATATCAATTGCTGTGGTGCGTTGTGAGGTTGCATCGGATCCTGCTTCCGGCTCCGAAAGACAAAAAGCTCCAATAATTTCTCCTTTTGCAAGGGGTACGAGGTATTTCTGTTTCTGCTCCTCATTGGCAAAATTTTCTAAACCCCAGCAGACCAAAGAGTTGTTAACCGACATTACCACTGAGGCTGAAGCATCAACTTTTGAAATTTCTTCCATGGCCAGAACATAGGAAACCGTATCCAGCCCTGCACCGCCATATTTCGGATCCACCATCATGCCTAAAAATCCGAGCGCTCCTAATTTTTTAATTTGTTCGGCGGGGAATTTCTGCTGGTCATCACGTTCGATGACGCCCGGAAGTAATTCATTCTGAGCAAAATCACGCGCTGCTTTCTGAATCATTAATTGCTCTTCGGTAAGTTCAAACTTCATATAGTGAAAGGGGGTCTGATTAGAGGTCTCAAAATTAACTTATTTTTTGGGGTGGAATATCAATGCTCTCAAAACTTTTTATATCCTTGCGGATATCTGAAATAATTAAATTTCAATGGCTTTACCTATTACCGTTGCCGGGATCATGTCAGGAACTTCCCTGGATGGACTTGATATTGCTATTTGCCGGTTTGAACCGCTATCCGGACGATGGGCATTCGATGTACTTACCACCCGCACAATTCCTTATTCCGAAGAATGGAGGGAGAAACTTTCAATGGCTTTTACAGCTACCGGTCCTGAACTGGCTGCATTACACGCCGGTTTTGGAAATTACATTGGACGATGTGTTAAAGATTTTTGCGATGAAAAAGCGATTCAGCCGGATTACATAAGTTCGCATGGGCATACTATTTTTCATCAGCCCGACAAGGGCTTTACATTGCAAATTGGCTGCGGAGCTCATATTGCTGCAGTGAGCGGAATTGATACGGTGTGTGATTTCAGAACCACTGATGTTGCAATGGGCGGACAGGGTGCGCCGTTGGTACCGGTCGGGGATCAGAATTTATTCGGAGGTCATCGTTTTTGTCTTAACCTTGGCGGGATAGCAAACATTTCATACGAAAAAAATCATCAACGGGTAGCTTATGATATCTGCCCGGCAAATATGGTTTTGAATTACCTGTCACAACAGGCAGGGCTTTCATTTGACAAAGATGGCGAACTGGCAGCGGGAGGAACTATTAATCCAACACTGCTCAACCAAATGAATTCGCTCTCCTTTTACACGAAAGAACCACCCAAATCGCTGGGGCGAGAATGGTTTGAATCGGAATTTTTACCCGCCATCGAAAATGAATCGTACAGTATTCCCGACCGGCTTCGTACAGTTACCGAACATATAGGCATACAGATAGCCAACGCGCTATTTTTATCTCCAGGAACAACAATGCTTACAACCGGTGGTGGAGCTTATAACAACCTGCTTGTGGAAGTGATTGAAGAACAGGTATCACGGCATGGCATACATGTAGTAGTTCCAGATGCAACAATTGTTGAATTTAAGGAAGCAATAATATTCGCATTCCTGGGAGTGCTTCGCGTTAGCAATCTGCCCAATGCACTGGCTTCTGTTACGGGTGCAGCAAAAGACTCGGTTGGCGGAGCAGTATATAAGGCTTGAGGTTTATTTGATTTGTATCCCGATTTCAAAATTTCCAATTAAATACCGCCGTGCAGGATCCAGGCACGACGAAAGTCGGGTTGTAATCATGCACGACCAAATGAGTGGATATCCGCTCCACTTTAGCAACGCCGTACAGAATCTAATCACCACGATAGTCGCTCTGCACCAGTCCATAGCTTTCGCAGAGGTCATTTCGATCCCCCGAATCGGTACTTCTTCCTATATTTGCGCATTGTTTAAAATGTATGCTCGAAGAACTGAAGAAATTTGAAGATAAAAGACCTGAAATCGTTTTTGAATGGAAGGATCAGGAGACCGAAGCCGAGGGTTGGATTGTTATAAATTCGTTACGGGGCGGAGCAGCCGGTGGAGGCACCCGCATGCGGAAAGGGCTTGATAAACATGAAGTTACATCCCTGGCAAAAACCATGGAAATCAAATTTACTGTTGCGGGTCCGCAAATTGGCGGTGCCAAATCAGGTATTAATTTTGATCCCTCCGATCCCCGAAAAAAAGGTGTACTAGAGCGTTGGTTTAAGGCAGTGGTACCTGTACTGAAGCACTATTACGGTACCGGTGGCGACCTTAATGTGGATGAAATTCATGATGTAATAGACATAACTTCCCGGTACGGATTACTGCATCCTCAGGAAGGTGTTGTGAATGGTCACCTCGGAGGAAGTGATCAGATTAAAAAAGAAAAGATCAGCCGTTTGCAAAAAGGAGTTATTCTCCCGGTAACTGATGCCGCTTTAGCACCCGCAGGCTCCGCTACATATACTGTTGCTGATATGATAACAGGCTATGGTGTATCCGAATCAGTGAGACATTTCTATTCCACTTTCGGAGGTTCCGTGAAAGGAAAAAAAGTTGTGATTCAGGGATGGGGAAACGTGGGTGCTGCCGCCGGGTATTATCTGGCAGGTGCAGGTGCTTCCGTTATCGGCATCATCGACCGCAATGGAGGTCTGCTGAAAAAAGAAGGTTTTTCATTTGAAGAAATCACACGCCTTTTCATTGAACGTGATGGCAACCAGTTGCATGATGCCAACATGATTTCGAAAGAAGAAATTATTAAAAATATATGGAGTTGTGGTGCAGAAATTTTTATTCCTGCTGCTGCTTCCCGACTTGTTAACCGTGACCAGATTGATGAAATGATACAGCACGGACTGGAAGTGATTTCGTGCGGAGCGAATGTACCCTTCGATGATCCTGAAATATTTTTCGGACCTACAGGTACGTATGCTGACCTTCAGGTTTCATTGATACCTGATTTTATTTCCAACTGCGGAATGGCCCGGGTATTTGCATTTCTTATATCGGGTGAAAAAGAAGTAACTGATAAAAATATTTTTGATGATGTATCGTTAACAATAGCTGATGCACTCAGGGCTGTGTATGCGAAACATCCGGGTAAAACACGTATTGCAGAAACATCTTTTGGTATTGCGCTCAATAAACTGGGTTAAAATTTTTTAGCTATGACAACAGAATTCCTCAACCGCACCTTCCTTGGAAATACGGTGGAGAGTTATATCTGGTTTGCAGCGATAATACTTGTCGGACTGATCTTTAAGAAAATAATTTCAAAATTATTTACACTGGTCCTTTTCCGTTCCATGAAAAAATATTCCGGCAAAGTTACAAGCCAGGAATTCCATGACCTTCTTAAAAAGCCTTTTTCACTGCTGTTTATATTAATTATTGGATTTATAGCCGTTAATTATCTCTCTTTCCCACCGGAATGGAACATTGCAACCGAAGAAAAATTCGGTGTTCGCATGGTGATACATAAATTGTATCAAATGCTTCTTATTGTATCCATAACGTGGATAATTCTTAGAATCGTTGATTTTTTCGGACTCATATTACTTCATCGTGCATCCATTACCGAATCACGGGTTGACGATCAGCTGATTCCTTTTTTTAAAGATGGTTTGAAAATATTTGTAGTCGTAATGTGTTTCTTTTTTATTCTTGCCGCTGTTTTCAGTGTGAATATTGTTACACTTATTGGTGGATTGGGAATTGGCGGACTGGCCGTAGCACTGGCGGCGAAAGAAACACTTGAAAACCTCTTCGGATCATTTACTATTTTCCTTGATAAACCTTTTGTGGTGGGTGATAGTGTTAAAGTGGGAGAAGTTACGGGGAATGTTGAGAAAATTGGATTACGCAGCACCCGTATCCGTACGTTGGATAAAAGCATGGTTATTGTCCCAAACAAAAAAATGGTTGATGCCGAAACTGAAAATATTACTGAAAGAACATTCTGGCGTACCAATCAAAGCATTGGATTATTGTACACCACCACTGCAAGCGACATTGAAAGTATTACTACAAAAATAAAAGATGTGTTAAGCCACAACGAAATGATTGCTGAAAATCCGTTGGTCCTGTTTAATTCATTTGGTTCGAGTTCATTGGATTTAATGATAGTTTATCTGGTAAGGACCTCCGATGCGCTTGTGTATTTTAAAGTAAAAGAGGAAGTTAATTTTAAAATTATGGAAATTGTTCGGGCCAATAATTCTGATTTTGCTTTCCCTACAACAAGTGTTTTTATAGAAAAAACTCAGGCCTAAAACACAACTTATTATGGTTTTCCAATTCGTGTTAACCGTCACTGCTTCGTATTCGGTGCTGGGAATTCCTGTGGAATTTATTTTATTCGCACTTACGCTACTGGGCGTAGCCTTATTTCATAATCATACACTGAAGGTTGCTCTTTCCGGACTTCTTGCAATATTAATTTATAAGGAGGCAACGACTGACTTTTCAATTGTGGATCATATCCTCGGTTCACCGGAGCATGAAGGTGAGTGGCACATTCTTTTGAACCTGTTCGGATTGCTTACCGGCTTTACCATACTGGCCGACCACTTTGAAAAAAGCGGCATACCTAAAAAATTACCAAACATACTACCCAATAACTGGAGAGGTGGATTTTTACTGCTGATAGTAATTGCAATCATATCTTCTTTCCTTGATAATATTGCTGCCGCTATGATCGGTGGTGCAGTAGCGCACGTGGTTTTCAAAGGAAAAGTTCACATTGGTTATATTGCCGCAATTGTTGCTGCGAGCAATGCAGGCGGTGCTGGAAGTGTAGTGGGTGATACCACAACTACTATGATGTGGATCGACGGTGTATCAGCATTTGATGTGCTTCATGCTTTCATCGCCTCTGCAACAGCAATTATTATTTTTGGAATTTTTGCAGCGTTTCAGCAGCACAAGTTTCAACCCATTGTTAAGGAAGCACACCAGGTGGTAATAATTGACTACGCGAAATTACTGGTAGTACTTCTGATACTCACAGGTGCCATTCTCACAAATATTTTTCTTGACTTTCCTGCAGCAGGTGTATGGGCAGCCATACTGCTGGGTGCATTGATTCGTCCTGTACCGTGGAAAATGTTACCGGGTGCCATACAGGGAAGTATTTTCCTCCTATCACTTGTATTATGTGCCTCCATGATGCCTGTTGAACAGTTACCTCCTGCTTCCTGGCAAACAGCATTCCTGCTGGGTTTTGTAAGTGCGGTTTTCGATAATATTCCTCTTACCAAACTCGCATTGGAACAAGGAGGTTATGACTGGGGTGTCCTTGCTTACTCAGTTGGTTTCGGCGGTTCCATGATCTGGTTCGGATCTTCTGCGGGTGTAGCCATTTCAAATATTTATCCCGAAGCCAAATCGGTGGTAAAATGGATTAAAAACGGATGGCATATTATTATTGCATACATCATCGGTTTTTTTGTGTTGATCGGAACAATGGGATGGCATCCGCATAAGGCGCACAGAAAAGAAAAAAAATCTTACGACATTCATATGGATTCAACCCCTGTTTCAGAGACGCATTCAATGCGTCTCTACAACTTTTTTGGGGGGACAAATTATTACCTGACTTTTTCTTGCCTCACCCGACCTCTCCAAAGGAGAGGAGAACATTTTTCTGTAATATGAATTATCCGAATCTTTTTTGATCATTTTTGATTTGGATGCGGCGGAGACGCGTGCAATGTGTCTCTACAACTTTTTGGGGGGACAAATTATTACCTGACTTTTTTAATGACTTTTCCAATGTCCCAATGTCCTAATGACTTTTTCTTGCCTCACCCGACCTCTCCAAAGGAGAGGAGAACATTTTTCTGTAATATGAATCTCTGATCTTCTTTCGCATTTTAATGTCCAATGACCCAATGTCCCAATGACTTTTTTCCTGACCCCTTTCCTGACCTTTTCAATGACTTTTTCAATGTCCCAATGTCCTAATGACTTTTTCAATTACTTTTCCCCTTCTTTTCCCCTTTTATAATAATAACCGATTTTCCTCCGTTTGGTACATATTAACAAATTCGTGTTGACAACCCCGTCGGCATAGTAATCTCAACTGCCTCTGATAGAAGTAATTTTACCCTTTGAACCACTATTAATCCGAAATTCATACGAATGGGTCTGTTACTTCAAATTACAACTGCTGCCACTGATACAATGGCTGCAGGCACTACCGCATTGCCAACCGAAGAAACGTTGTCACTTTGGGACCTTGCTTTGAAAGGAGGTCCTATTATGGTGCCTATCGCATTGTGTTCCCTCATAGCGGTGTACATTATTATTGAGCGGTATTTTGCCATCCGGAAAGCTTCCAAAGATGATCCAAACTTTATGAATAACATTCGTGATTTCATCAGTAATGGTAACATCACTTCTGCGCGTTCACTTTGCAAAAACACCGACAGCCCGGTTGCAAGAATGATTGAACGCGGCGTTTCAAGAATCGGGAAGCCTCTTGGTGATATTGAAAAGGCCATTGAAAATATCGGGAATATTGAGGTTGTTAAACTCGAGAAAGGTTTATCCCTGCTGGCTACTGTTGCCGGGGCAGCTCCTATGCTCGGTTTCCTTGGTACCGTTACCGGGATGATTAAAGCGTTTTACAACATGTCGAAAGCGGGAAAAACCATTGACATCAGTTTATTATCGGGAGGAATGTACGAGGCCATGGTAACAACCGTTGCAGGTTTGATTGTTGGAATCTTTGCTTTAGTGGCGTATAACCTGCTTTCCGCGATGGTGGAAAAAATGGTGTTTAAAATGGAAACTACTTCGATCGAATTTATGGATCTGCTGCAGGAACCTGCAAGATAAATCACCGCACCGGATTTATTTTTTCAACCGGTGTTTAATTCGTGAAACCATCTTAATTCGGTAAAAAACAAAAAGTAACATAAAAAATGGCAATCAGGTCCAGGAATAAAGTTTCAGCAAAATTTGAGATGTCGTCAATGACTGACCTGGTTTTTTTATTGCTGATATTTTTCATGCTTATCACCACACTGGTTGTTCCCAACGTGAATACATTAAAGCTGTTGCTTCCTAACAGTAATACCGCAAAACCTACTGAAAACCTGACGGTATCGGTTGCCATTAACGAAGATCTTCAGTATTTCCTCGACAGCCAGCCGATTGCTTTTGATCAGCTTGAGGGAAAAATCACTAACTTTATTGCAGGAAAAACCGATCCGGTGGTTGTTTTACATGCCGCGAATACTGTTCCGGTTGAAAATGTCGTTAAAGTAATGGATATCGTAAATCGCCTTAAGGTGAAAATGGTACTGGCCACCAACCCTGAGAAATAATGGCTGATGTTATTGAAAAGGATAAGAAGTCGAAAAATGCCGGATTAACGGGCACACTTGCTTTTCATGGAGTGATCCTTTTAATATTGTTTATTATTCAGCTTACTGCTCCCATTCCACCTCCCGAAGAAGAAGGTATTTTGATCAATTTTGGTAACTCCGACCAGGGATCCGGGAATGTTCAGCCTACACAGGTTTCCAATGCCGATTCTCCAAAAGAATCGGATGCCAAAGAATTAAAAGAACCGGAAACAAGTGTTTCCACACCGGTAAAACCCCAGCCGCAGCTGACTCAGGATGTGGAAGACGCTCCTAAAATTGTTAAAGATAAACCCAAACCGAAACCCGTGGAAGCTCCAAAGCCAAAGCCGGTTGAGCAACCCAAAAAAGCGGAAGAACCCAAACCTGATCCCAGCGCCATGTATCCGGGGAAAAAACCCGACAAGGGAAAAGGAAGTCCGGGTAACGAAGGTATCACCGGCAAGCCCGGCGACCAGGGAAGCCCGGATGGTTCACCCGATTCAAAAAATTATACGGGCTCAGGAAAGGGAGATAGTGGTATTTCATTTGACCTGGCCGGCAGGTCTATGACTCGAAAGCCTTCGCTGCAAGATCAGTCGCAGGAGACGGGAAGAGTGGTTATTGAAGTTATTGTTGATAAAGATGGAAATGTTACAGCCGTGAATGGACCTGTTCGCGGTTCCACAACTTCTGCTGCGATACTTGTGAATAAAGCCAAACAGGCGGCACGTGAAGCCCGCTTTAGTAAAAGCCCTTCCGGTGTTGAAGAGCAACGCGGAACCATAACGTTTGTTTTTAAATTCGAATGACCTACGAAGCCACACTGGCTTACCTTTTCGAACAATTGCCGATGTTCCACCGCATCGGCCCTGCTGCCTATAAAGCGAATCTTGATAACACGCATGCCATCATGAAACTGCTTGATCATCCCGAAAAGGATTTCAGGTGTGTTCATATTACAGGAACCAATGGCAAAGGTTCTACATCACATATGCTTGCATCTATATTGCAGCAAAGCGGATATAAAACCGGGTTGTACACGTCACCTCATCTGCGCGATTTCAGGGAACGTGTACGCGTAAACGGTAAGATGATTGAGAAATCGGAAGTAGTAAAGTTTGTAAAGAAATATAAAAAGGATTTTGAAAAAATTGAGCCTTCATTTTTTGAATGGACTGTCGGACTTGCATTTGATTATTTCAGCCGCAGGGATGTGGATATTGCAGTTATTGAAACCGGTTTGGGCGGAAGACTTGATTCTACCAATGTGGTCACACCGTTAGTATCGGTTATCACAAATGTACAGTGGGATCATATGAGTTTATTAGGTGATACACTTGAAAAAATTGCCGGGGAAAAAGCCGGTATTATTAAACCTGGAATTCCGGTTGTAATTGGAACGTCTGATAAAGAAACAATGCCGGTTTTTAAAAAGATTTCTCAAAACTGCAAGGCACCCTTATATATTGCCGATAAAATTTTTAAAGCGTTACCTGTCGATGAAGACCCCGCCTCGGGCACACAATATTTGGAAATTACCTATAATAAAACCTCCTACATCCGTGAACTGAAACTTGACCTTGGAGGATGGTACCAGCAAAAAAATGTTCCGATTGTTTTACAAACCGCCGAACTGCTTCAGGAAAAAGGTTTTGAACTTAACCGGAAAAATATCCGTAAAGGCCTGGGAGCAGTTAAAAAAAATACCGGTCTGGCCGGAAGATGGCACGTGCTGGGCAAAATTCCTCTCGTAATCGCCGATACAGCACATAACGTTGACGGGCTAAGTGAAGTTGTCGCACAACTAAGCCGGATTCCGTACAACAAATTACATCTTGTGATTGGAATGGTTAATGACAAAGAAATTTCCGGTATCTTAAAATTATTTCCAAAAAAAGCGATCTGCTATTTTTGCAAACCTGATATTCCAAGAGGCCTCGATACCGAAACGCTACGCAAGGAAGCGGCTTTACATGGCCTGAAAGGCAAAATTTATGCTTCCGTAACAAAGGCGCTCGAACACGCGCGCGATGAAGCAGGTAAAAATGATCTCATTTTTGTGGGAGGAAGTACTTTTGTAGTAGCAGAGGTGGTTTGATTTAAAGTATTTTATTAAGGATGTGACTTTTGTTACCTTTTATTAGGAATGCCTGTTGTAATCTTGTGGTAATTGTACAGGATTTAAAAACAGAGTATGAAAAATTATTTCCAGGTTCTTGTAATAGGCGGAGGCAATGCCGGTCTTTCTGTTGCAGCTTTACTGTTGTTAAAAGATGCTTCTCTAACGGTAGGGATTATAGAACCGTCTAAAAAACATTATTATCAGCCTGCATGGACGTTGGTAGGTGCAGGAGCATATAAGATTAATGATACAGAACGCAATGAAAGCGATTATATTCCCGAAAAGGCAGTTTGGATTACAAAGTACGCCGATAAATTCGAGCCCGATCAGAACCGGGTTATTACTACAGATGGCAGTGTGTATACCTACGACTACCTGGTAGTTTGTCCTGGAATTCAGCTCGACTGGGATCAGGTGAAGGGTTTGCGCGAAAATCTCGGCAAAAACGGTGTTACTTCAAACTATAGCTTCAAAACCGCACCTTATACTTTTGAATGCATTAAAAATTATAAAGGCGGAAATGCCATTTTTCACAATCCGCACACTGCACTCAAATGTGGCGGTGCTCCTCACAAAATAATGTACCTGGCAGCCGATTATTTCCGCAAACATGGAATGTTACAAAATTCAAATATTCAATACTGGAGCGGAGGTTCACGCTTATTCGGAATTGAAAAATATGAAAAGACTTTACTCGAAGTCGTTAAGCGCGGCAACATTCAGCTTCATTTTTCGGTACGGCTCGATGAAATTGATGGCGTTAATAAAAGAGCGCTGTTTACGGGTATCGGAGAAGGAAATAAAGGTGTGGAATATTGGGTTGATTTCGAATTCATCCATGTTACTCCGCCTCAAAGTGCGCCGGATTTTATCAAAAAAAGTCCGCTTGTTAATACGGCAGGCTGGATTGATGTGGACACCCAAACTCTTCAGCACAAAAAATATTTGAATATCTTTTCACTCGGTGATTCAGCTGCACTTCCAACTGCAAAAACAGGCGCTGCCATACGCAAACAAACACCTGTAGTGGTAAAAAATCTCCTTTCCGCAATGCAGCAGCAACCACTTAAAGCTGCTTACAACGGTTACTCCTCCTGCCCCATTGTTACGGGATACGGAAAGCTGGTGCTGGCAGAATTCGGGTACGAAAACAAAATCATGGAAACCTTCCCCTTTGATCAGAGCAAGGAACGGTGGAGTATGTACCAGTTAAAACGCCAGGTTTTGCCGAGGTTATACTGGGGAGCAATTTTAAGAGGGCGCATGCAGGGTTAAAATAACTGCTTCCGGCTGCTCCGCAACATAAATTTCGTCTTTGTGACTAATGTCGCAGAAAACCACCCGCTTTTTTGCTGACTTTTGCATTACGGAAAATTATAACTTTCCCCAATTAAAATTTATTTATGGACCTCGAACTCATAGGTTATATCGGTGCGGTAATAATGGGATTGTCACTGGGACTTATCGGTGGTGGTGGCTCCATTCTCACGGTGCCCATACTGGTTTATCTTTTCTCGATTGATGCAGTGCTGGCAACAGCATACTCGCTTTTCATTGTAGGTTTAACAAGCCTGGTAGGTTCATTCAGCCATATGAAAATGGGTAACATTCACTGGCGTACCGCTATCGTGTTTGGAATACCCTCCATACTAAGCGTTTTCGCAACACGAGCCTGGATCGTACCCGCCATTCCTGACTCTTTATTTTATATCGGTGATTTAGAAATTACAAAATCAATCGGGTTACTGCTTTTGTTTGCAATCATCATGCTTGCTGCTTCGTGGTCGATGATCCGGAAAGCGAAATATAAACCCGATGCAGCAGCGCCGTTGCCTGCTTATAATTATCCACTTATTCTTGCCGAAGGAGTTGTGGTAGGACTTGTTACCGGGCTGGTTGGTGCCGGTGGCGGATTTTTGATTATTCCGGCATTGGTGTTACTCGCTAAACTTCCTATGAAACAGGCGGTGGGAACTTCACTGGTAATTATTGCTGCAAAATCTCTCATCGGATTTACCGGTGATCTGAAAGGGGATGAAGTAATTAACTGGAATTTTTTACTGATATTTTCTGCAATCGCAGTAGTTGGAATTATTGCAGGAAGCATGTACTCTAAAAATATTTCAAATGAAAAACTAAAGCCTGTATTCGGGTGGTTTATTTTAGTGATGGGATTGTATATTATCATTAAAGAAACAGTGTTATCATAGAACTTAATACATTACTAACTTAAAAATTTTAATACTGATTATGCTCGAATTTATCTCTCAGCCGTGGCCCTGGTATGTGTCTGGCATTCTGATCGCTGCCACCATGTTTGTGCTTCTTTACTTTGGTAAATCATTTGGCTTCTCTTCCAATCTAAAAACCATTTGCACAATTTGCGGAGGCGGTAAATTTGTGCCCTTCTTTGATTTCAACTGGAGGTCACAAACGTGGAACCTGGTGTTCCTGGTGGGTGCAATACTTGGGGGTTATATAGCTGCGCAATTTCTCTCAACCGGTGAACCGGTGCGCATTTCAGAAGCAACAATTTCCGACCTGGCCGCATTAGGTTTCTCACGGCCTGAATCGGTGCAACCGGAAGAACTCTACAGCCTGGAATCAGCCTTTACCCTTAAAGGTTTTATACTTCTTGCTTTGGGTGGTTTGATGGTTGGTTTTGGTTCCCGCTGGGCGGGAGGATGTACTTCAGGACATGCTATCAGCGGACTATCAGACCTGCAACTTCCATCATTGATTGCAGTAATCGGATTCTTTGCAGGTGGCTTGCTGATGACCCATTTACTTATGCCTTTAATATTTTAATCATTATGAAATTAATAAAATTCTTAATTGTTGGTATCGTATTCGGAATTCTGATGGCAAAATCGGAAGCTTTCTCCTGGTATCGCATCCAGGAAATGTTCCGTTTTCAATCCTTTCACATGTATGGAATAATCGGCACAGCAGTAACGCTCGGTGTGATTGGTGTCTGGCTGATTAAAAAATACAAACTGCGTGATTCAGATGGAACACCCATGCAGTTCTGTCCGAAAGAAAAAAGTGTGATCCGATATCTCGCCGGTGGTAGTATATTCGGGCTGGGCTGGGCCTTATCCGGCGCATGCCCCGGACCAATGGTAGTTAATATCGGTTATGGATATCTGTCGATGATAATTGTGTTTCTTTTTGCCATTGCAGGTACGTATCTTTATGGTATCTTAAAAGATAAGCTTCCTCATTGAAGTTGATTGCTTAACGCTTCAGACCATGCTTACAGAGTCAAACGAAAAATATAAGGCTATGGCAAAGGTCATCCGGCAACTCACCGGCCTGGTTACTTTTCTTTTTATTCTTGTTATGATCCTGTTCCTGTATATTTTATTTCTTCCCGATACACCATCCTACTTTACAAAGAAAAATAACTCCGCCACTGCTCCCGCTGTTGCATCGAAAGCAACTGCACCATTACCTGCTGAAAAATTCTGGACCGCACCCGACACAACTTCAATTGAAAATCATCCCGACAAGGAACTGATTACCTATGGCAGAAAATTAATTGCACAAACTTCCATCTATTTTGGTCCCAACGGTATTGTAAAAAAAAATGCAATCAATGGAATGAATTGTCAGAATTGCCATCTTGATGCTGGCACCAAAGTTTTTGGAAACAATTATGGTTCTGTGTTCTCAACCTATCCTAAATTTCGGGCCCGGTCGGGTAGTGTTGAAGATATTTACAAACGTATTGGCGATTGCTTTGAGCGCAGTTTAAACGGTACTCCTCCCGATACCAATTCAAAAGAGATGCTCGCAATGGTTGCTTACATTAACTGGGTTGGAAAAGATGTTCCGAAAGGAGAAAAAGCAAAAGGATCAGGTTTAAAAGAAATTGCCTTCCTTGATCGTGCGGCTGATCCCGGTAAGGGAAAAATTGCATATGACACGCATTGCCGCAGTTGTCATATGGAAAACGGGGAAGGCGTTATCAACCCGGAACAAACTGCGTATACGTATCCTCCGTTATGGGGTGATAAAAGTTATAATATCGGAGCCGGACTTTATCGCCTCTCTTCTTTTGCTAAATACATTCGATACAATATGCCGTTCGGTGTTTCACATGTGTATGCAACACTCACTGATGAAGAAGCCTGGGATATTGCAGCCTATGTAAATTCACAACCACGGCCTGAAAAAGATCTCAGCAACGACTGGCCACAAATCGCCGAAAAACCTTTCGATCATCCTTTCGGACCCTTCGCAACCGGCTTTGATGAAAAGCAACATAAATATGGCCCCTTCGGACCCATACAACAAAAACTTGAAGCGTTAAAAAAATAAAACATAAACAAAAGCTTTGTCACAGTCTCTTCGGGCAGGGCAAATTTTACTTTCAACTTCTCACATGCTAAATCAAAACGAATTAAAATCCAACCGCAGGAACTTTTTAAAAAAATCGGCTTTAGCTGGTGTGGTAACCGCACTGGCGCCTGTAATAACGCTGGCTGAGCAACATCAAAAATTACCTTCGGAAGCGAAAGCAACCGGAAATATTCCCGGTCAACAAACGGTAACCTTTCTTATCACCACCGATATTCATGCACAACTTAACACGCATGATGAATTTTTTTGGGAGAATGAAAAAGCTGTGTATCGCAAAAGAGGCGGACTGGCGGTATTAAAAACAATGATTGATGAATTGCGGAAGCAAAATCCTGCAAACACAATATTGTATGACGGGGGTGATTTTTTTCACGGTCATGCAATCGCTTCGCTTACGGAAGGTGAAGCATTGATACCTGTATTTAATGAAATGGGATACGATCTTATTCTTCCCGGTAACTGGGAAGTTGTTTACAAGAAAAAGAAAATGCTCTATGACATGGGACATTCCACCGCCGCAAAAATCTGCGCCAACATGTACCATGAAGATGCAGGAAAGCTCAACTGCGAACTGGTTTATCCCCCTTACTGGATTAAATACATTGCAGGTGTAAAAATCGGAATTATAGGTTACACCGATCACCTCATCCCGAAAAGGCAATCACCTGCATACTCTGCAGGACTCACATTTGAACACGCCGATGTTACGGTTGCAAAATATGTAAAACTGTTGCGTGAAACGGAAGGTTGTGAAGTTGTATTAGTTGCAACACACATGGGACTTGCACAGCAGGTAGGATTAGCCAACAATCCTGTTTGCGAAGGTGTGGATGTAGTAATGGGTGCCGATACCCATGAGCGTGTGCGTGAACCCATCCAGGCTAAATACGCCAAAGTAATCGAATGCGGTGCCTTCGGTTCGTTTCTTGGCAAACTCGATCTTCAATTTGAAAATGGCAAGTTAAAAAATATTACATATGCCCTGCTCGATGTCGACCCTGAGAAATATGCACCCGATAAAAAAATACAGGCAATGATTGATGCTGTGTATGCGCCCTTCCAAAAAGAATTACAAACTGTGATTGGCACCAGTACAACACCATTGGTACGTTACTTCGTTTTGGAAACACCGATGGATAATCTCATCACTGATGCAATTATGTGGAAATTCAAACCAGACATTGCGCTGTCAAACGGATTCCGGTTTTGTCAGCCGCTTGCAATTGATAAAAAATCCGGGGTTGCTACAATTACAAAAGAATTTTTATGGAACATGCTTCCCGTAAACAGTGAAGCAAAATCAGGTATTGTAACCGGAGTGCAACTTCTCGACTGGCTTGAAAAAGAATTGCAAAACGCGTTTGCAAAAGATCCTTCCAAACGGTTTGGAGGCTGGTTTGTCCGTTATAATGGAATGGAAGTAAATTTTACTATTGCAAATGAATTTGGAAAACGGGTTAATCATGTTATGATTGCAGGAAAACCGCTTGATCCATTGAAAGAGTATCGTGTTATTGCATGCGAGCGTGAAGGAGATCCTGATACTACAATTTGCAGAATGGAAAATGTAAAAAACCCGACCATGATGAAATTGTTGCTGCATGATGTGATTGAAGAATATCTTAAAGCAAATTCTCCTGTGTCGCCGAAAATTGAAAACAGGGCTGTCGCTACCGATGAACCTTCTACACTGTTGACTCAGCTCAAAGGTACCAGTTATGAATTCCGGTAAGCAAATACGGCAACAGGAAAACAAACTTTATAATGAGTTGTTCCTCCATACATCGCCGATCTTAAAAATTGCAGATGAAATTTCGTAGAATACTTTCAGTATTGTAACTTTAGTTGCATAAAATACCATGAAAGTCGTGGTACTTTTGTACTCGTGTTAAATACTAAAATTATGGAAGAGAAAATCACACAAATGGTACGAATTGGAGACGTAGCTCCTGATTTTGAAGCCCTTACAACAAAAGGCCAGATCAAATTCTCTGATTTTAATAAAGGCAGCTGGGTGGTATTGTTCTCGCATCCTGCCGATTTTACCCCGGTATGTACTACCGAAATGAGCGGTTTTGCCATTGAGGAAGACTTTTTTACGCAGAGGAGCACTAAGCTACTGGGACTGAGTATCGACAGCATCCATTCGCATATAGCCTGGGTGAATAATGTCAAAAAAAATACCGGGGTGCTTTTTAATTTCCCGATCATAGCCGATATTGATATGAAGGTATCGAAGCTGTGGGGTATGCTGCAGCCGGGAGAAAGTGAAACGGCAGCAGTAAGAGCCGTGTTTTTTGTTGATCCCACAGGAAAAGTACGGCTTATCATGTATTATCCACTGAGCGTGGGAAGAAATATGGAAGAAATAAAACGGGTGCTTGTTGCATTGCAGACTTCCGACAAACATAAATGTTCACTGCCACTCAACTGGAAGCAAGGGGAAAAAGTAATTGTTCCTCCACCTAAAACGGTTGATGATATGCTTGAAAGAGAAAAAAGCAATTATGAAATGGTTGATTTTTATCTGGCCAAAAGAGATCTTACCGAGAGTTGAGACTCCACGTTTCATTATCACACGATAAATTCTAAAATTAATAACGCATGATGAAAATAGAACAAATATACACAGGCTGTCTTGCACAGGGAGCTTATTACATTACTTCTAACGGTGAAGCAGCTATTATTGACCCTTTGCGGGAAGTACAACCTTACATTGACCGTGCTGCAAAAGACGGAGTGAAAATAAAGTATGTTTTCGAAACGCATTTTCACGCTGACTTTGTATCGGGGCATCTTGACTTAAGCAAAAAAACCGGCGCGCCAATCGTTTACGGACCCAATGCGAATCCTGAATTCGAAGCAATCATTGCAACCGACGGACAGGAATTTAAAATCGGAAAGGTAACGTTAAAAGTTTTGCATACTCCCGGACATACGATGGAGAGCACTACGTATTTGTTACGAGATGAAAATGGAAAAGATCATGCTATTTTTAGCGGCGATACATTATTTCTCGGCGATGTTGGCCGTCCTGATCTTGCACAGAAAGCTGCTGACATGACGCAGGAAGAGCTGGCCGGAATGCTGTATGATAGCCTGATGAATAAAATTATGCCGCTTGCCGATGATCTTATCGTATATCCTGCACACGGTGCCGGTAGTGCATGCGGAAAAAACATGATGAAGGAAACAGTTGATACGTTAGGCAATCAGAAGCAAATGAATTACGCACTTCGTCAGCCCGATAAAGCATCTTTTGTAGCCGCTGTAACGGAAGGTTTACTTCCTCCACCCTCCTACTTTCCATTGAATGTAGCGATGAATAAAAAAGGTTATTCCAGTATTGATGATGTTATGAAACGGGGCATGACACCAATGACACCCGATCAGTTTGAACAGGCAGCCGAACTCTCGGGAGCATTACTGCTTGATACACGTGGTGCCGGTGATTTCGCAAAAGGTTTTATTCCGCAAAGTATAAATATTGGTATTAAAGGTGATTTTGCACCCTGGGTGGGTTCCCTTATCGGGGATGTGAACCAGGAAATATTGCTGATTACCGAAACCGGTATGGAAGAAGAAACCGTAACACGGCTTGCACGTGTTGGTTTTGATAATGTGATCGGTTACCTTGATGGAGGTTATGAAGCATGGGTTAAAGCCGGCAAGGAAACTGATGCTGTAAATCGTATAACACCCGATCAGTTTAAAAAAGAATTTAAACAAAAAGAAAGTGTTGTGATTGATATAAGAAAGGAAAGCGAATACGCAGCAGAACATGTTGACGAAGCTTTCAATAAGCCTCTTGCTGCAATCAACGACTGGGTTTCGACAATTGATCCGAAACAACATTTTTTTCTGCATTGCCAGGGTGGATATCGCAGCATGATTGCAGCGTCGGTTTTACAGGCACGCGGCTACCGGAATTTCAGCGAAGTTGAAGGTGGTTTTAAAGCCATAGCAGAAAGCGGAATTCCAACAACCGATTTTGTTTGTCAAAGCAAAATGCTCCCTGCTTAAAATTTTCTTCTGCTTTCATGCAGTAGGGACACCATGCATGGTGTCCCTACTGCAAACAGCGCTATGCATGGTGTCCGTACTCCATGAAGCGCCTTGCAAACCAAAAAAATTTTCATAGTGTAACAAAAGTCATATTCTTTCCCCTCCTCCGGGGTTATTTTTGTATTCAGAAATTGACTATTTTATTTAAACTACAAAACAAACACCTATGAAAATACAACAAATTTACACCGGATGCCTTGCCCAGGGAGCGTACTACATTGAAAGTAACGGTGAAGCGGCTATCATTGATCCTTTACGGGAAGTACAACAGTATGTTGATCTGGCAACAGGCAATGAAGCAAAAATTAAATATATTTTTGAAACACATTTTCATGCCGATTTTGTTTCGGGTCATATAAATCTCGCAAGTCTAACGGGTGCGCCTATTGTTTATGGTCCTACTAAAATGGAAACCGGGTTTAAAGCACATATTGGTAAAGATGGAGAAGAATTTAAATTAGGGAGTTGCATCATTAAACTCATACATACTCCCGGCCATACCATGGAAAGCAGCTGCTATCTCTTAATTGATGAACATGGAAATGAAAAAGCACTTTTCACTGGCGATACACTATTCATAGGAGATGTTGGCCGTCCCGATCTGGCACAGCACGTTGTGGCAGAACTCACCGAAGAAAAACTGGCATCCCATTTATTTGATTCATTACGTAATAAAATTATGCCCATGCCTGATGATCTTATTATCTACCCGGCTCATGGCGCAGGATCAGCTTGCGGAAAAAATATGAGTGATGCTACCACCGATACCTTAGACCATCAGAAGAAAACAAATTATGCACTTCGTGCTGATATGTCAAGGGAGGAGTTTATTAAAGAAGTGCTGACGGGTCTTACAGCACCACCGTCCTATTTTCCTAAAAATGTTTTAATGAACATTCAGGGTTATGAAGGGATTAACGAAGTAATGAAACGTGGTCAACACAAATTAACACCTGAAGAATTTGAAATTGTTGCCAACGAAACACGTGCGTTGATACTGGATGTAAGAGATCCGCAAAATTTTGAGAAGGGATTTATTCCGAATTCAATCAATATAGGGTTGAATGGAAGCTTTGCTGTTTGGGCAGGAACACTTATTACCGATATTAAACAGGAAATATTACTGGTAGCTGACCCCGGAAAGGAAGAGGAAGCAATCACACGCCTGGCACGCGTAGGTTATGACTATACCATCGGGTTTTTGTCAGGAGGTTTTGAAGCATGGAAAAATGCAGGCAAAGAAGTGGATTTGCTTGCAACAATATCAGTGGATGAGCTTGCCAAAATACAGGAAAAACAACCCGGCATTGCTATTCTTGATGTCAGGAAAAAAAGTGAGTATGATTCGGAGCATATCATCAATGCTGTAAATGCACCGCTTGACTACGTTAACGAGAGCATGATACAGGTTGAAAAGGAAAAGACTACATATGTACACTGTGCCGGAGGTTATCGTTCTATGATTTTCGCTTCCATACTGAAAGCAAGAGGATATGACAACCTGGTAAATGTTGATGGTGGATTTAAGGCCATAAAAGATTCCGGCAAATTTAATATTACCGATTATAAGGAAGCAAAAAGTATGTTGTAATCATAATCCGGAAATTGGTCTCTTTGAACCTCGTCTTTGATTGGCGGGATTGTAAAGTGTGGAGGCTGCTGTTGTTTTCAGGCGTGGCATAATTTTAGTAAATGTATGTTTCAAATTTAAGAAACATATATTTTAACCCGATACCGCTATGAAACAACGAAAAGAGACTAAAAAGCACGAGGAGTTCATTAATCCTTTTAAGATCAAGACCATTAAATATTGGGCCGACAAATGGAAGGTAGATATGAAAATTATACAGCAGGCCATGGGAGTAACGGGATGCGCCCGGGTAGAGACGATCAGGGAATATTTAACCCGGCTTAATTTTATAAAAAGCAATTCTACCCGGAATTTTGCCTAATTAATTTCCACACAGTGAGACCGTGGAGGAGGTGCCTCCACGGCTTTTTGTAGAGAAAAATCCCCAGCATCAAAGGTTGTGTCGGTTTGGCTTTTCAGGCAGCCTGGAAGAAGCGGTGCATCCCTATTCAGAACCTGGTTTACGTTTGGAAAAAATGAAACATTCGAAATATACGGCATCGGCATCACCTCATTCAATTTAGAAATTTTTGACCGCTGGGGAGAATTGCTTTATTCAGGAGAAAGAGGTTGGGACGGCAGTGTGATAAATAGTTCTGAGCCGGCAAAACAGGATGTTTATGTTTACAAAATAAATTTTACTACAATTTTTGGCGAACAAAAAAACCAGGTGGGCAGGGTTACTTTAGTCCGGTAGGTTTCGCCAGTAAACTCCCTTTTTTTCATTGCGAGAGGAATTTCGTCAACTACGCTCCTTTACCGGAAGCCAGATTGTTTTCCAATTTTTTTGGCACTTTCAACAAATCCTTTTACCTTAACCGGGTTTCAAAGATTTGTTTGAATCGCTAAATGAAATTTATCGCTCATGAAAAAATTTTATGTATCCTTTTTGCATTTAAAACTATCGGTTTCGATTTTAATCTTTACCTCTCTTATGTCAGGATCTTTTACCAGCCAGGCCAGTCATGGTATGGGAGGTGAAATAACCTGGACCTGCCTGCCTACGGGTCAGTTCCAGTTCCAGATGAAATTTTATCGCGACTGCAACGGGATTCCGGGGCTGGCAATGGTAAACCTCTCAACCACAGTTCCCGGAGTTCCTTCTATCCCGCTGCCGCTCTTTTCTCAAACGGATATTAGTCCGACCGGTTTATTAAGTAACGGTGTTAGTGCCTGTGTTACCTGTTCACAGGGAAGTGCAAATCCGCCAATTCCAGGCCTGGTAGAAGAATTTATATATCAGTCGGCGCCAATCACTTTGCCAGGAGTTCCTCCTGCCTTTGGTTGGACCTTTTCCTGGGGAGAATGTTGCCGCAGTTCAGCTTTGACCAACATCCCGGGAGCAGGTAGCATCGGTTTTCGGAATCGTGCTGTGATGTATCCTTACCAACTCACTGCCACTTCGCCTTGCTTTGATTCCTCCCCTTACTTTACCGAATCACCCTCTACAGTCATTTGCACAGGCCTTCCTTTTAGAAACAACTCCGGCGCAATTGATCCGGAATTAGATTCACTGGTTTATTCATGGGCCATTCCGCTGGATGATGGGGGTAATGTAGTGCCCTTTGCACCAGGTTATTCAATAAACAGTCAGCTGCCTTCACAGGTTCAAAACCCGTTAAATGTGCCGGCAACATTGAATTCATCCACAGGCGAAATTGCATTTACATCGTATACCGGAGGTTATTTTGTAACTGTAGTTTGCGTAACCGCTTATAAATGCGGAATAAAAGTGGCTGAAATTTTCAGGGAAATCAATGTGGTGCTTAATAACAATTGTCCGCCAGTTTTAAACGGTCAAAATCAAGCTCCGGTAATTGATCCTCCATTCATCGATCCGGTTACAGGGCTCCAGACTTCGTATAGTGATACCGTTAGTGCAGGTGATACTGTCAATTTTACATTATCTGTTATCGACTATGATTTGTTTCTAAATAATTTAGGACAAACTATAATTGTGGAGGGTTCCGGAGCACAGTTTGGTACAAACTTCATTGATCCTGCTGCCGGATGTTTAATACCCCCTTGTGCAACTATTACCGGCGGATTACCGGTGTCATTTCTCATAGGAGGTCAGCTAAATTTCAATTGGGTTACTACGTGTAATCATGCCTTAGGTTTGGACACGCTCTGTACGCAATTTTCAGCTACCTATAATTTCGTTATAAAGGCAAAAGATAATTATTGTCCTGCCAACGGTGTTTCGCTTGCAACTATATCAATAACCGTTGAAGAAAATAATATACCTGTAGTGGCTAGCGGTCCGGCGGGCATTTGCGTTGGAGATACAATTGTACTTACTGCATCAGGTTCTCAAAATTATATATGGAACACCGGACAAACCGGTCCCGTTTTGCTTGTCACCGAACCGGGTGTGTATTTTGTAACCGGAGACAGTATAGGTTTTTGTTCAGCTCCTTCACAACCTATTTTCATACCACAGGGAACACTTGATGCTACGATTACAGCGTCAGACGATACGTTATGTGTTTACAATTCCCCTGCATCATTGAATTTTTCTCCGCCGGGAGGCTCCTGGGCAGGACCGGGCATTAACTTAACAGGATCGCAATTTGATCCGTTTACCGCCGGTGTAGGCATTCATACTATCACCTATACTATTTCCGATTCCACGGGATGCACCGGAACCGATACACTGGCAATGGTAGTAGAAATTTGTGTCGGCGAAAATGAAATTAAAGGAACAAGTTTAATGATGGTCTATCCAAACCCTTTAACAAATTCCATTGCCGTAACACTTGAAAAAACAACCGACAAAAACATAACATTAAGCATATATAACGTATACGGACAACGCGTTAAAGAATTATACAACGGAAACATTTCAGGCCGCAACTGGACTCGCACTTTTGATTTATCAGAGCTGGATAACGGGGTTTATTTCTTAAGACTCGAAGGAGAGGGAATGCAGAGTCGTATAATTGTTAAACATTAAATGTAACGAATTACGAATGAGCTTCGCCCTACGTATCTACGAATTTACGAATGGCCTATTCGCAAATTAGATTCGTACCGAAGGATTCCAGTCTGTGTATTTTTATTAATTGCATTTTAATATATATTTCCTCCTTCATCACTTCGGCGGGCAGACGTAATTCGTTACATTAATATTATTGACAATATTAATATTACACACGTAAACGAAAATGAACACTTTTTAAAGCAACTGTATCAGTAGAATTTTTCGGATCCATAATTTGCCTTCATTATCTTTTCTATGTCTTCCCGGGCGGTAACAAGGGCAAAAATTCTACTATTTTACACTCGTTCAAAAAATGAGTGTAAAAATTACTCCCGTTCGGATTGATTGAAGAAACGATTAAAAAAAGGACTTACAAATTTCCTTTGTAAGTCCTTGATTTTCAGTGTGGGAACTACTGGGTTCGAACCAGTGACCCTCTGCTTGTAAGGCAGATGCTCTGAACCAGCTGAGCTAAGCTCCCGTTTTTTTAAGGACTGCAAATATAGGGAGTTATATTTTATTTACAAGTGTTACTCAGGAATAAAAGTAGTTGATTGATTTACAAATTATTACGATTCCAATTGGAGTGCTTTTAATTAACAATCATGGAAGTAAACATGATAAATTTCCGAAAATTTATTGTTAAACCTCTTTGCTTCCATCCTACGGAATACGTATGCCCACTCTTTCATTCACCTTGCCAAATCCACTTTTTTTTCGGAAATTCGGTGTGGTGTTCAATATACTTTAAAACTCTATAAGGTTTTGTATGTTAACAAATTACCTGAATGAATTTCTCTAAAAATGGTCGCGTATGTTATTAAAAAAAGTATTTATCTTCATCACCATACTGCTTTTAACTAATTCATCTGCCCTTACCGCACAAGACCTGGGGCCGGAACATTACGATGAGGACGGCAACCTGCTGGTTCGAAAAAGTGGCTTTTTTACCGGAATCTACCTGGGCAGCTACTTTCCAAACAGTCACAGCGCTTCCCTCTACGATGGGTATGGGTTCGATTTTGAAGAAAACCGGAATACGTTTGAAAACAGCTGGATGTACGAGAAAATCATTAACCAGTATGGTGGTGGATACGGTCAGACGGATTTCATAGCTCAAGCCCTCAACGTGCAACCGGGACAATGGTCATTTGATGAGAGTGATATGCCCGGTAACATCCGCTACAAAACAGCCATTTCAGTTGGTTTTACCGGCCGGTATACCATGGATAAAAAAAATGCGATCCTGCTAAATGTAAATGGCGCTATTTTAAAAGCTGCCGGCAATTTTACCATCACAACTCCGCCCCTGCCCGGCTCAACCCAGGTAAACAATGCCATCAAAGATTTCCAGATCAGTGGTGAAGAACAACGATTACTGATGCAGGCGGGTTTTCAGCACCTGTTCGGAAAAAGTCAATATTTTAATTTTTTTGCTGAAGGCGGACTACATGCAACACTTGCGAAATTTGTAAAAAATGAAATTCTTATTGATGATCTGCTTATTAAACTCGATGACTCCTATTACGATCCTGTTTCCGGTTCCAACTATTTTATTGGCGCAAAACCAGTGGGTCTCGGATTTGGTGCATTTGCCGGAATAGGAATCAACATCGATACACAAAGCAAATGGGCGCTGCAGTTAGTCTACAACCTGCTTCTCGAAAATGTTAGAATCGGCTACAATCAAAAACTCGCAATCGGACAATCTGTAGGTTTGCGTGCGTACTACAATCTCTTCCGCACAAATTAATTTTTAAAAATGATCATAGTATTTCCGTTTCGCACATTCTAAATTCTCTCATTCCCTAATTAACTCATTCTCCCATTCTCCCATTAACTCATTAACTCATTCTCCCATTCTCCCATTATCTCATTAACTCATTCTCTCATTCTCTCATTCTCCCATTAACTCATTCTCCCATTCTCCCATTCTCTCATTCTCCCATTAACTCATTAATTTTCCGTGTCCCGCTCCGTCCACATTCCCTATAACATGAAACTCCGTCCTTACCATAAGGTAGTGGCAGAAAAAGCGATCAAACTGCTTCCTCGAAATGGAAAGTTAATTGAAATCGGATGTGGTGTTGGTATTACACTTGCCATCATAAAAAAACACCGTCCCGATGTTCATATAGCCGCAGCCGATATCGATGCAACCTGCCTGGAAATTACAGGAGGAAGAGTTCCCGATGCACAAAAAATAACCATTGTTGAAGACCGTCCATTTACCGAATTGGGTGATGGATACGATCTTATTATTGCCTCACACGTGGTTGAGCACCTTAAAAATCCATACGACTCCATGAAACAATTTATGGAAATGCTAAAACCGGGCGGACATCTTATCGTGGCTGTTCCCAACCCGGTACGACCCAATATATTTTTTGGAAATATACTTAAGAAAGATTATGTTAACCGGGGTCATGTGTATGCCTGGGACCGCTCACACTGGATTAATTTCCTGGAACGTATTCTCAAATTAAATGTGATTGAATACCCGGTTGATTTTATTCCCGTATTTCCGTTTTCTAAATTTACAGGCAAGCCCTGGGCGCGCAATCTGCAAATGGCATTTGCAAAAGTTGTTCCCTGGTGGTCGTTTTCCAATATGGCAATTATACGTAAGTAATTCCTTTATTTCAAACAATAGTAAAATCTTAAAAACCGTTTCCTTATGAGCGAAAAGTTTGAAAAGTCACTAAAAGAAGGCATGCACCATTTTTTGAAATCACTGGAAGGAAATTATAAAGGGATAACCAAAGTGTGGTTTGAACCCGGAGTAATTGGTGATGAAGCATCCTGTACCGGAACATTGCGAATGGTTTTAGGTGGAAGGTTTCTGCTTCATGAATACCAGGGTAGTATGCAGGGAAATCCTGTTGAAGGAATTGCAATATATGGGTGTTCACTGGGTGATGGAAAACTGCAAACAGCCTGGATCGATAGTTTTCATAACGGTACAACCATTATGTTTTCTGAAAATTCTTCCATGAATCCACCCTATTCCGTATTGGGCCATTATGGACAGGAGCCGCGATGGGGATGGAGAACACAAATTACTCAGGAAGCATCCGGCAAATTAATTATTACAATGTTTAATATTGCTCCCGGTGGATCCGATGAAAAAGCAGTTGAAACTGTTTATGAAAAAATAGCCTGATTCTTGCAGTTGTTTGCAGCAAAATAAAGTATTCAATTTCTGTTGTTATATGAAGCTATCGCACCCTATTCTTTGCCTGTTCACAATTTTATGCTGCATGGCGCATGTTAACGCTTCCGCACAGAAAATAGCAATATCGCCTACAACCATTGATGAATCGGGATTTGGATTTACAAAAGTTATCGGTCAGGATGCAACCGGGTATTTTTTGCTTATGAGCAACCTTAGCCTTAACACCGAATCGGACCGCGTAGGATTTAAAAGCAGGAAATACAAGATCGCCCGGTTCGGAACAGCACTTGATAAAAAATGGTCAAAGGAAATTGAACCCGCTTCCGCGGATGAAAATATTGATGCAGTCACTTTTTTCAATAATAAAGTTCTAATCGTTACTTCATTATATAACAAACAGGACGAAACCGTACGATGTAAATTTATAACTGTCGACAATGAAGGTGTATTCAGCAATCCACCAAATTCACTTGTTACTTTTTCCGCAATCAAAAACAGTTATGATAAATGCAAAGTAGTTTTTTCGATTACACGGTCACAATTGGCACTGGTTATGCGTGAGTTTACCAACGATACCAGCCAGACAGCATTTACTGCTGTCGTGGATACTTCTTTCAGAATCATGGCCCAGAAATCAGTTGTGATTCCTCATCCCGAAAAACGATTTGGGTTCGATGGTTTTACCTTGTCGGTGAATGGTGATCTTGCTTTACTGGGATATCATTCCGAAAAAATAAAAGCGCTGAGTTCAAAGCGAAAAATTGATTTTTACGTATATGCTTCACGTTTAGATGAAAAAGGATTTAAAGAATACATAATTCCTTCACAGAAAGCAATCAGCACGCTGGGCATTGCGTTTGATAACTTCAACAACCAGGTTGTACTGGCTGGTTTTTATTTTGAAAGGGAAGCAAAAGCAGGAACGGGAATATTTTATGCCACCATTGATATACAAAAAAATGATGAGCTGTTATTTAATACAAAGATCATCGATGGTCAGAACCTGCGACGCGAACGGAACCTCTCATCGGGTACCGGCCTCACCGATTATCCCATTGAAAGAATCGTTATCCGCAACGACGGTGGCGCAATGATTGTAGCAGAGGCTGCTTACACAACCGAATATTCCTATTATGATTCCTTTAGTCAGTCGTTTACCCAACGCCTGGAATATCATTTCGAAAATGTAGTGGTTATATCGGTGAACAAAGATGCCACTGTCGACTGGAGTGCAATAATTGAAAAGAACCAGGTATCGCTGGATGATGACGGTGTGTTTTCTTCCTTTATTGCAATCCTCAACAGCGAACAATTCCTTATTTTGTATAATGATGATATCAGCCGGCGCAATAAAATTCTACCGGCCAGCATAAACAGCAAAGGCGTTCTTACAAAAGGTAAACCCGTTCCTGTGAGCGATGGATTTATCCTTTTACCCCGCTCCGGAAAACAGGTTTCTGAAAATGAGTTGTTGATTCCTGCCTACAAAAAAAGAGATTTGTATCTTGTACGCTTTACCTTTGAATGAAACATCCTCCCGGACCTTATGGACATCCGCTTCTCGGAAATCTCAGCGACCTGAGAACACGGGTGCTCGATTTTTTTTGTGAACTCCGGGATAAATATGGTGACATCAGCACCATCCGTTTTTCCATCCGTAAAGTTTCTTATATTCAAAATCCTGAATACATTCACCATATCCTCCAGGAAAACAACCGCAACTATACCAAAAGCCTGCGCTATGAACAGCTGAAATATCTTTTGGGAAACGGTTTGCTTACCAGTGAAGGAGAATTCTGGCTGCGGCAACGACGCATGATACAACCCGCGTTTCACAAACAGAAACTAGAACTGCTGGCCGGTGAAATGGTTTCGTGTACAAATGAAATGATCGGAAACTGGGAAAAGAATTTTCAGAATTCAACTTTTAATTTTGCCTCTGAAATGATGGCGCTTACACTGCAAATTGTTGGCAAAACCTTGTTGAATGCCGATGTAAAATCGGACGCTAAAAATGTTGGCGATGCATTGAGCTTCCTGCTAAAGGCGGTTAATGTACGAACACGCACACCCGTGTTACTGCCTTTATGGATTCCAATTCCTACGCATTTAAAAATAAAGCGGAGTGTAAATACCATTAATGCAGTACTTGACAAAATATTTGAAGAGCGAAGGAATAACCTTTCTGATCGGTATGATCTTTTATCAATGCTTATGGAGGCGCGATATGAAGATACCGGTGAGCCTATGGGAAATAACCAGTTGCGTGATGAGGTAATGACTCTTTTTGTGGCGGGTCATGAAACAACGGCGAATGCACTTTCGTGGACGATGTACCTGCTGACCCGTCATCCTGCGATTATGAAAAAATGTGTGGATGAAATAAACACATCCATAAAAAAACGCCTTCCAACTTTTTCCGATCTGCGTCAATTACCATACCTTACCATGGTAATTGAAGAATCGATGCGGTTATACCCTCCGGCATGGATAATAGGAAGAAAAACCATCCAACCCGATAAAATGGGGAACTACAAAATGCCCGCTGGCCATAATGTGCTGATCAGTCCGTACGCACTGCACCGCGACAAACGCTTCTGGCCACAGCCTGAAAAATTTATTCCCGAAAGATTTTTGCCGGAAGAAATAAAAAAACGGCCACGAAATGCTTATCTCCCCTTCGGGGCCGGACCGCGTATGTGCATCGGCAATAATTTTGCTATTATGGAAATGCAACTGGTCATTGCATTATTGCTACAAAAATTCCGGTTCACACCGGTTAATGATCAGCCTGTTATACCCGAGCCACTTATTACACTTCGTCCGCTTGGCGGGATCTGGTTAAAATTGGAACCTGTAAATATCAAAACAGCGAATAATTCATCCCACGAAAATAAAATAAATATCCCTTCACGCTGATGGAAACCCTGAAAGGCATGCACAGGGTATTGGATTACATCCGTCATTTTTTGGCATCAGGTGATGAACACAGTGTTCATTCGCCCTTTGTTTTTAAACTACTAACGGAGGGTGTGTATGTGAAAAATAAGGAGCCGGAATTTGAGAAAATTGAAACAGTACGCAACCGCTTGCTGCGTGATGATCGATTGATAAATGTTTCAGACCTGGGTGCAGGCAGTTCATTCGACGGAAGACTGAAGTCAAGATCGATCAGTGAAATTGCACACAAATTTGCGAAATCTCCCGCACACTGCAGGTTCCTCTTCCGGCTCACACGTCACCTTAAACCGGCGACCATGATTGAATTGGGAACATCTCTCGGTATAAGTGCCATGTACCAGTCGGCAGGTAACGGCACGGCGAAACTGTTTACACTTGAAGGATGCCCCGAAACTGCAAACATTGCACGCGAAAATTTCCGCAACAATAATTATTATTCCATTAACTGCATAACAGGAAATTTTGATGAAACACTACCGGTTTTACTGGAGGATTTGAAAAATGTGGATTATACTTACATCGACGGCAACCATACTTATACGGCTACACTCCGGTACTTCCAACTTCTTAAATTTTACTGCCACCGGAATTCCGTTATTATCTTTGATGATATTTACTGGTCGGATGAAATGCAGCAGGCATGGCAGGAAATAAAATCAGATAAGGATGTTACCATCTCGCTCGACTTTTACCAGTTTGGAATTGTTTTTTTTAACAAGGATTTCACCCCGCAATCGTTTAAACTGAAATTATAAAAACTGCTGCTGCCTATCCTTACGGGGATGTATTCCGGGATCCGCCACAATGTTTACCTTTGCAACGGAGTTAATTTAAATTTGTATTTTCACAGGCGTATGAGCACCGTAATCAGTTTAAACAACATTTCAAGGAAATATGTGCTGGGCACTGAAACCATTCATGCACTGCGTTCCATTACAACCAATATTTATCAGAATGAATACGTGGCATTAATGGGTTCTTCAGGCTCGGGCAAGTCTACGCTGATGAACATCATCGGGTGTCTGGATACGCCTTCGGGAGGAGAATATATTCTAAAGGGAATTGATGTAAGTCACATGTCGGATAATGAACTGGCAGAGGTGAGAAACAAAGAAATCGGTTTTGTATTTCAGACGTTTAATTTGCTGCCACGTTCCACAGCTCTTGAAAATGTTGCATTACCGCTGGTGTATGCCGGCATCAGCAAGTCGGTACGTGATGAGCGTGCAATGAAGGCGCTTTCTGATGTAGGACTTGGTGATCGGGTAAAGCACCGCCCCAATGAATTATCAGGTGGACAACGGCAGCGTGTTGCTGTAGCCAGGGCCCTGGTTAACAACCCGGCCATTATACTCGCCGATGAACCAACAGGAAACCTCGATTCTAAAACTTCTGAGGAGATTATGTTGTTATTTGAAGAGATACACCGGAAAGGAAATACAATTATTGTTGTTACGCATGAAGAAGATATTGCCCGACACGCACACCGCATCATACGGCTGCGCGACGGTTTGATTGAATCGGATAAACCAAACGATCGTATTACTTCTGCTTCTGTAATGAGAGCAGGCAACATGGTGGGTTAATTGTCGATGCAGTTTGCAACGGATACTGCTGAACGCTTATTTTTATGAAAATATATACAAAAACAGGTGATGCGGGAAAGACTTCATTAATTGGAGGCACGCGGGTACCCAAACATCATCTTCGCATTGAGACGTACGGTACTGTTGATGAATTAAATTCTGCAATCGGAATGATCCGTGATTTGCTTTTAGATTCAAAAACGCTTGTAGTGCTGAACGAAATTCAGGACCGGCTTTTCACTATCGGATCATTGCTTGCTTCCGATCCCGAAAAATCACGCATGAAATTACCCGATTTACTGGAAAGTGATGTAACGTTGCTTGAAAAAGAAATTGACCGTATGAATGAAGTGCTTCCGGAATTAAAATCATTTATCCTGCCCGGAGGTCATGTTCATTCCTCATGGTGCCATATTGCCCGCTGTATCTGCCGCAGGTGTGAGCGTTTGGTAAGTCAGTTATCTGAAGAAAATGAAGTTAACGGGTTAATCCTCATCTACCTGAACCGACTTTCGGATTACCTTTTTGTTTTGGCCAGGAAGGTGCTGCTCGATGAAAACTGTACGGAAATTCCCTGGCGGGCGCGGATGTAAGTGCTTTTAATTTTTTCAGAAACAGCTTTCGCCGGATTGGAATCCTTCAAATTTTTAAAATTACAGGTATCAGGAAATAATTTTTATCCATACTTTAAATACAAATTACTGAATAACAAATAATTGACCCATCCCGGAAACGGTTAATAATCTGTAAAATTTTTATCTTGCTTATTTGATTGCTATTGTTTTATTTTTGCACGCCCTTACAAGAACGCTAATCTTTCAAAATAAGACGGGAAATATTTTAGTTAACCCTTTAAAAACGATCAAAGCATGTACTGGACTTTAGAATTGGCATCCCATCTTGAAGATGCGCCATGGCCTGCTACCAAAGACGAACTTATTGATTACGCCATACGTTCCGGAGCCCCTTTAGAAGTAATTGAAAATCTCCAGGAACTGGAAGATGAAGGTGAAGCGTATGAGAGTATCGAAGAAATCTGGCCGGATTATCCGACTAAAGATGACTTTTTCTTTAATGAGGATGAGTATTGAGTTGGTAAATAATAAGTCAGTGAATCGTACGTAGCGGAGTGGAAAATAGCAATCATCTGCCAGTATATTTTTCATTGTGTTAAACATTAATCAGCACTTTTAATAAGTACTACAATCCGGCACGCTTACTCCGTTTTAAAAATAGCAGAATACCGCTGGTTCATTCTTGCCCGATTTGTGCTAACCATGGGCTGGCAAATGCAGGCTGTAATTTTTGGTTGGCTGATTTACAGCTACACACGTGATCCGTTTTCATTAGGTTTAATTGGGTTGGCCGAGGCCATTCCCTCTATCTCCATTGCTTTATTCGGTGGTCACCTGGCCGACAAACTGAACCGGAAAAAACTCATACTTGTTTTCCTGGTTATGCTGGTTAGTGTTTCCTTTTTACTCACCTGGTTCACTTACGATGCTCATTCCAATTTCGAATCCTACGGTACTTTTCCGGTGTACGCCATGATTTTTCTTACGGGTGCTGCCCGTGGCGTTCTGGGTCCTACCATTGCTGCTTTTGCCGCGCAATTGGTTCCCAAAAATTTGTATGCCAATGCAAGTGCCTGGAGCAGTACCGTTTGGCAGCTTGGAGCAGTAATCGGACCTGCAACGGCGGGTTTGGTTTATGGATTTTATGGACCATTTGCAGCAAGTGTTGTAGTCAGTATTTTCATTATTGCAGCTATTTTATGTTATACCCAAATAGCCTCAAAACCGGTCAATGCCATGAAGGCTGATATTGGCCTGATTGAAAGCCTGGGGTCGGGTATCCGGTTTGTAATGCGCAACCAGGTAATGTTATCCGCCCTCACGCTCGATCTTTTCGCTGTTCTTTTTGGGGGCGCTGTTGCCCTGCTTCCCATGTTTGCCGACCAGGTACTCGGTACAGGAGCCGAAGGACTCGGAATATTAAGAGCCGCACCTGCTTTTGGGGCCGTGATTATGGCGCTGATACTGGCCTACAAGCCACCAGTGGTAAATGCAGGAAAGAAATTGTTGCTTTCGGTTGCAGGTTTCGGTATCTGCATGATCCTTTTTGCATTGTCGACGAACTTTTATCTTTCGGTAGCGCTGCTTGCTCTCAGCGGAATGCTCGACAGCGTGAGTGTCATCATTCGTTCAACCATTATGCAAACACTTACTCCCGATGAAATGCGCGGCAGGGTGTCGGCAGTGAATACCATTTTCATTGGCTCCTCCAATGAAATCGGAGCTTTTGAATCCGGACTGGCAGCCAGGTTGTTAGGATTGGTTCCTTCTGTAATTGTGGGTGGAACCATGACGTTGCTGGTGGTCCTGGCCAGTTACCGGTTTGCTCCTTCTTTGCGGAAGCTAAATCTTCAGGCAGCAGCCAGGGAATAAATCAGAAATTCCAAATCATTCAATTCAACGGGTTTGAAATGAAAGCGCCGGCGATGAATATACCTCTCAATATTTCCCGGCCTGTTCTTCAGGTTGCCTGAATTTCAGTAACTTTGCACCCGTTTATCATTGTCTTGTCATACAGGCAATTAACTATAACTACGATGTTAGATTTCGTCAACAAAACCCTTTCAAGTCTTTTTGGAAACAAAGCCCAGAGAGATCTCAAAGAACTTACCCCGATTGTTCAACAAATCAAGGACGCTGAAACTGCTATCAGTACGCTTTCGCATGATCAGCTGAGAAATAAAACAAATGAGTTCAAATTGCGCATCCGTGAACACATCAGCAGCATTGTTGAGGAAATGGAAACCATCAATAAAAGCATTGATGATGATCCGCAAATGAACCTTAATGAAAAGGAAGATCGTTACCGGAAAATTGATGACCTGAAAAAAGAAGAAAATAAAAAAATTGAAGAACTGCTTCTTGAAATATTACCAGATGCTTTTGCAGTTGTGCGAGAAACGGCACGTCGTTTTACTTCGAATACCGAAATTACAGTGACAGCCACTCAGCATGACCGTGATCTTTCCGTAAAGAAAAATTACATACGCATTGAGGGCGATAAAGCAGTTTATTCAAATACGTGGGGTGCAGCAGGAAATCCGGTTACCTGGAACATGGTGCATTACGATGTGCAGTTAATTGGCGGTAGTGTTTTACACCAGGGAAAAATTGCAGAGATGGCAACCGGAGAAGGTAAAACATTGGTTGCAACACTTCCAATTTATTTAAATGCCCTTCCCGGGAAGGGAGTGCATATTGTAACAGTAAACGATTACCTCGCAAAACGTGACTCGGAATGGAACGGTCCCATTTTCGAATTCCTCGGATTAACTTTTGATTGCATTGATAAACATCAGCCCAACAGCGACGAACGTAAAAAGGCGTACCTGTCGGACATCACTTATGGAACCAACAATGAATTTGGTTTCGATTACCTGCGTGATAACATGGCTCGCACACCGGAAGATATGGTGCAGCGCGGACATCATTACGCGATTGTGGATGAGGTCGATTCGGTTTTGATTGATGATGCACGTACTCCGCTTATTATTTCAGGTCCTACACCCAGAGGCGATATGCATGAGTTTTTCGGATTAAAGCCACGCATAGAAAATCTTGTAGGTACACAACGGAATTATGTGAACACAGTTATTGCTGATGCGAAGAAAAAAATTGCAGAGGGTAAACCGGAAGAGGCAGGCTTACCTTTGCTTCGCGCGTTCCGTGGATTGCCAAAGAACAAAGCACTTATTAAATTCTTAAGTGAACAGGGTGTTAGAGCGTTGTTGCAGAAAACAGAAAATCATTACATGCAGGATCAGCAGCGGGACATGCATAAAGTAGATGCCGAACTCTATTTTGTAATTGATGAAAAAAATAATTCTATTGAACTTACCGAGAAAGGCGTTGACCTGATTACTGCAACAGGAGAAGATCCTCACTTTTTTGTAATGCCTGATGTAGGAAGTGAAATTGCTGAAATTGAAAAATCCGCTAAATCCGACCAGGAAAAAATAGAACGTAAAGATTCTCTGATGCGCGATTATGGAATGAAGTCGGAAAGAATTCATACCATCAACCAGTTGCTCCGTGCCTATACGCTGTATGAAAATGATGTGGAATATATTATTGCCGATGGAAAAGTAAAGATCGTTGATGAACAAACCGGTCGTGTGCTGGAAGGGCGCCGTTATTCGGACGGATTACACCAGGCGATTGAAGCCAAGGAAAATGTAAAAATTGAAGCTGCAACCCAAACGTATGCAACGGTAACACTCCAGAATTATTTCAGGATGTATCACAAGCTTGCCGGTATGACGGGAACAGCCGAAACCGAAGCAGGTGAATTCTGGACGATATATAAATTGGATGTGGTTGTAATTCCGACTAACCGGAAAATTGTTCGTGAAGACCGTGAAGATCTTGTTTATAAAACAACGCGTGAAAAATACAATGCCGTAATTGATGAGATTACTGCACTTGCTGCTGCCGGTCGCCCGGTGCTGGTGGGTACCACTTCCGTGGAAATTTCAGAGTTGCTGAGCAGGATGCTTAAGCTCCGCCAGGTGAAACACAATGTACTGAATGCGAAAATGCATCAGCGCGAAGCAGAAATTGTTGCAGAAGCAGGGCAGGCAGGAACGGTTACCATAGCAACGAACATGGCCGGTCGTGGTACCGATATTAAACTGGGCACCGGCGTTAAGGAAGCAGGTGGTTTGGCAATTATTGGTACCGAGCGGCATGAATCGCGTCGTGTTGACCGCCAGTTACGCGGACGTTCGGGTCGCCAGGGTGATCCGGGTTCAACACAGTTTTTTGTATCGCTTGAAGATAACCTCATGCGTTTATTCGGATCAGAGCGAATTGCAAAACTTATGGACCGTATGGGACTTAAGGAAGGGGAAGTTATTCAGCACAGCATGATCACACGTTCCATTGAGCGTGCACAGAAAAAAGTTGAAGAAAATAACTTTGGTATCCGTAAGCGGCTCCTCGAGTATGATGATGTAATGAATTCGCAGCGTGAGGTAATTTATAAAAAACGGCGCCATGCCCTTTTCGGGGAACGGTTATCGCTCGATCTTGATAACATGCGTTTTGATTTGAGTGAAACTATTGCAACCTCTTTCAGCGATCAGCGCGATTATGAAGAGTTTAAAATGGAAATGATCCGGGCATTTTCAATGGAGTCTCCTGTGAACCAGCAGGATTTTATGAAAATGAAAGTAGATGATCTTACGCAGTCGGTTTATGATGCTGCACAGAGTCAATATCTAACTAAAACACAACTGATCGCTGATAAAGCGCTTCCGGTGATTAATAATATTTTCACTAACCAGGGCCAGGTGGTGCAAAACATTGTAGTTCCCTTTACTGATGGAATGAAGCAGGTTCAGGTAGTAGTGAATCTTAAAAAAGCGTATGAATCTCAGGCTGTTGAACTGATGCGTGCTTTTGAAAGAACTATAACACTAGCATTGATTGACGACGCGTGGAAAGAACATCTTCGTGAAATGGATGAACTGAAAACATCAGTGCAGAATGCAGTGTACGAACAAAAAGATCCGTTGCTCATTTATAAATTTGAATCGTTTGAGTTGTTCAAGAAAATGCTGAATGAAATCAACCGCGATGTGCTTTCATTCCTTTTCAAAGGATTTATACCCGTTCAGGATCCAGCTAATGTTAAAGAAGCACGGCCCCCACAAAAAACCGACATGAGCAAATTAAAAACTTCTCATGAAGAAGTGCCGGTTGGTGCAACCACCGGACCTCCATCTCAGGAAGGTCGTCAGCCTGCTCCGGCACAGAAAGTGCAACCTGTAAGGGCAGAGCCCAAAGTAGGTCGCAATGATCCTTGTCCATGTGGAAGTGGCAAGAAATTTAAAAATTGCCATGGTGTTAATGAAGGTTAACGGCTAAATCATCATTCCGCCTTTCCTTTGCATGTGATTGAACTTTTTTATTTCTGTATTGTTTACCCTTCATGCAACTCCCCGCTATGGGTCGTTTTAAAATTCTTATTATTTTCATTATGCTCTCAATTATTTCCATTATCATGTTAAATATCTTCGGCTGGTTTGGTGCTCAGCAAGGCGATGTAAAATCGTATGAAAAAAACAAGTCGCAGAATTCCACCAAAACGATTTACGGGTTTACTATGAACGACATTAATGGAAAACCGGTAAATTTATCTGATTTTAAAGGAAAAGTTGTTGTTATCGTTAATGTTGCAAGCAAATGCGGTCTTACACCTCAATATGAAGACATGCAGAAATTTTATGATCAGTATAAAGATAAAGGTGTAGTGATTCTTGCATTTCCTGCCAATAATTTTATGGGTCAGGAACCGGGAACGGATGAAGATATAAAAGCTTTTTGCAGTAAAAATTACGGAGTTACTTTTCCGGTGTTCAGTAAAATATCGGTAAAAGGAAAAGATAAAGCTCCGTTATATAATTTTCTCACCTCTAAAGAGGAAAATGGCGTAATGGATACTTCCGTAAAATGGAATTTTCAAAAGTACATTATCGATCGCGAAGGAAAGTTTGTTACCTTTTTTGATCCCGGAACAAAGGTCAGTGAACAAAAATTCCTGGATGCAATTACACCCTTATTGTAAATATTGAATCGCACTTTAAATTACGAAGCAATTGACAATTTAACAGGATATGCATTTTCACGCAACTCTCTTGCTTCCTTGTGATACAATTTATTTTGAATTTTTGAAATCTGGTCATAGTTCACACGACCATTGATATCTTTTTCCCAGCAGAACATAAGACTCTTAAAAAGCTGGTTCAAAAATTTAAGGTATTTATCGGTGCGCATACCCAACTGATTGCTTTCGCTCATGCCTGAGAAATAAAATTTAAATCTTCCAAGTACATCATGAGAAAGATTTGCCCGGGAATCAATGAGTACCTCGCCGTCATAATCAACAATAACGTTGTAGTTGGACGATTTCATGGTTGTTTGCTCAATCAGTGCGGCTAATTCAGAAAGCGATGGTTTATAAAACAAGTTCATAGTTGTATGTTTTTTATCTGGTTACTATTCGTTTTGTTATTAATTGATTTTCGAAAAATGTACCATTTTCGGATAGGAAATTTCTAAGGCTATGCAAACATCTGTATTACAAGTATTTATAAGTTATCAAAAAACCCGGTATTGATAACAATTTGTAGAATAAAATTCCCAAATCCCCATCCGATAAGGTGATAATTCATTCAGTGTGGGTATTATTGCGGAACCGGGTACTCGGGCACGGTAACATTTTAATAAATTTGTAAAGAATACCTAACTTCATGTTACTATGAAAATATTAAGAATCCTTTGTGCATTTTCACTCATTAGCGGATACACCTACGGCCAAAACTTACCGGCTTGTGATTCCCTTGTTATCGATTGCTGCTCATTCAATCCTCCCGGCTCCGATTCCCTGATGATCACCGTAACCAATTTCTCATCAGTACTTTTTGATTATCCCTCGTTCGTCCTGCTTGATATGAATATGGATACGATCGCTGTTGAAACCGTGAATTACTTTGGTATTGGAAGCAATCCGCAGACTCATTACATGAACCTGGTAGCGCCGCTTGTTCTTCCTTTTTCAGGATATCTGAACCTGAACACGTTGTTCAATTCTTCGCTGGCATGCACCTTTCCTATTATCATACCTGACACTACTACTGGCTTGGCGGATGATATTCCTGATAATACACTGCAACTCTACCCCAATCCTTTAGCGGTATCCGGAAAGTTAAATTTTGATACAGGAAAAATTCAGGAAGGGATGTATTCAGTTTCTATTATTTCTGTCACCGGACAGTTAATAAAAACAAATCCTCCTGTTAATAAGCACAACTTAACGTCTCCCGACACACACGAATTAATTCCGGGCATATACGTTTTACAGGTCCGCAGTGAAGAAAATTTCTACTCAGGCCGGTTTATTGTAACATCCGGTTTGTAAAAAATAAATGTCTGCTCTCAAACTGCAACCTCGATTTAACCACCTCTATCCTCAATGAAAACTCCGGTATTACTTATCTTATTTTTTGCATTAATTACACATACTCACGGTTCCGATCCGGTACAGGAAAAACTGGCACTGCAAAAACTTGTAAAAGAAAGAGAGGAGCGCTTTGGTGCCTATTCCAGGGCAGCGGCAACACGTTCCGGTATTTTCGGCAATAAAACTAAAAACGATTTAAAGAGCCAGGTGGATGTTCTCACCCAAATTATTAAAACCGACAACCGAATCATTTCAACACTGGAAGTCTTTCTTGATTACCGGTCATTTCAAAAAACCGAAATGACATATTCCCAGGCCGACCTCGACGAACGCAACCGCAAACTCAATGATTTAACAACCTCCCTCTCACAACAACTTAAGGCGTCGGAGTCGGATAAAAAAAATTTGCAAATCAAATTAAAGTGGGCAAGGCTACTGAATTATTTTTTGTTTGCAGCAACATTGATCATTGGATATTTTTGGTGGAGGGGAAAAGGTAAATAAAAAAAAGTCATAGGAAAGGTCAGGAAAGGGTCAAGGGAAAGGTCAGAGAAAAAGGTCAGGAAAGGTCACCAAACATTAACTGATTAACTGATTAACTGATTAACTGATTAACTCATTCTCCCATTACCCCATTAACCCATTAACCCATTAACCCATTCCCTCCTACTGAACAACAACCTTTTCCCTCCATGCCGCTGTTGGTGATCTGAATTCAAAAATGTAGATTCCGGGAGGTAATCCGTTTACGGTTATTTTTGAAGAAGTGATATCCGATTCCCGTTGCAGTTTTCCCTGGATAGAAAAAATAGTTAGCTGCAATTTATTTTCGGAATTAAATTCCGGTATGTGTACGTAAACAACATCCCGCGAAGGATTGGGATAAATAAGTATATTGCCGGAAAGCAGATTGTTTATAGCTCCATCATCGTCCGTATTACATACACCGGGCATTTCAATATCAAGCTCCGCAAATCTTCCGGATATATAATTCTTCATGTAATCAATTTCCCCCGAATAATCTGCGGGCACGGGTGATGGATTCGGACCGATAGCAACTCCGAGAATGGGCCATCGTCTGAAATTCCGCTGTTGTGATTCATCAAGAACTATTGCCAGCGAATCGATAAATGAAAACAAATACGTTTCTGAAAGCAGGTTAGTACGCAAGGTATCATAACGGCATTTCAACTCGGCTGTATACTGTGGATCCTGCAAAAGCCGGTCCCACCAAAACGGAACCTGCCAATCGTCATTGGGATATAAAAATTCGTAACTCCATCCCCACGTTTGCTGACCGTTATAATAATTCGCATTTCCCCACGCAATATCATAATCCCAAACAGGACCCATTTTTAGCAAACCACCATTGCTGTCCTTATCCTTATGCATAAACGTACTGATGCGATAGCCGTCAATATTCTTGCTGACTTCATTAACTAAAAAATAATCAATAAAAGTGCCTACATCAATTATACTTCTATAACCGTTCAGCGGATCATTATAAGAAGGACTATTCAGAACAATTTCAAATGAGTCAATAAAATTCTGAATGTAATCAGCTTGTACCGGCAGAATATCATCTTCCTCCGGATACTCATACAAAAATTCCGTATTCGGTCCCATATTTACAGGCGGAAAAGCCGATAACCAACCTGCTCCTCCCGATCCGGTACTTTTATCAATTTTAAGTATGTATCCTCCTGTCAGATCATCACCCACGGTATCAGCCGGTGTGAGATTAGCAATATCCACACGATTATTATCACGCTTAACTTTTTCGCCGAGAATATAAATTCCCCTGTACTGACCGTTTAGAAACACCTCTGTATATCGCCACCGGCTTGCATAGTGACCCATTTGCTGCGACACATGATACGCAAGTACATTTCGCATCATGGTTTTATCGGTGTAATTGGCATGAAGTATCCAGTCATTTTCAGGTGGCATTCCTAACAAACTTACATTGGTATCGTTCAGCAAACTATCGGTAGTTTCAAAACCATAACTCTTCTTTTCATATTGCATTGAGCTGGATCCGCGAAGTTCAATGCCCGCCCAACTGCTATAATTGTTGCCGGGATCTGAAAAGTAGTTTCGCATACCCGGTCCGTTATCGATGATTTCCATATGCACCAGCACTTTTGGTTCATCAGGAATTACCTGGCCGTTGGTGTTAATTTTTACAATAGGAAGGTTGGAAGAAAATGGCGAGGGAGGAGCATTGCCAAAAGTCAGTTCCCAGCTGATCACACTTCCTGTACCAACAGTTGCAAAGTCATCAATCCATAGCTGCCATAAGCCGTTTCCATCCTGTCCGTTATTAATAAAACTAATCAATCCTTCAGGACGAAACGTACCCATAAATGGCGCATCCCCATTCTGAATATAATCCTGCGAGCTTTCGTTAAAGCATGTGTTTGTATAATCGTCGCCTGTACCACCATTTCCGGTAGAGAGTTCGAGCACTGAACCATCAGGAGCTATAAGTTGTATATTCAGCTCACCGGTGCGGGTATGCGAAATATCAATACAAATGCTTTCAAGTCCGTAGCTGGAATCAAGCAAGGCGGGCAGACCGGAAACAGAAAGATCATAATAGGTATATGCCTGATCCGTTATGCCTCCTCCGGGGCCTGTAAAAGTCTGGGCCTGAGTGGATGTGCAAAAAATTCCACATAAAAATAGTAGTATATAGTGTCTCATAAGTACAGGATTTTTTAAGGTGCTGTAAGCCGTACAAATATCGAACCTTTTTAATCAATATTTGTCACAATGTCATAAGCAGATTTTGAGTATTGAAAATTATATAATAGAATCTAATGGGTTAATCCTCAATTTACCGGAAAGATTATAAAAATTAATTTTTATTAATTAGAAATTGAAACTTTAATTATTTAGCCACGTTTACCAGCCTTGTGTTGGAAGCCTTTGATGGAAAAAAGAATATAATGTTCATTTACACAAAGCTTCCCTATAAATTTTCAAAACGCTGCCCAGTTTTGGTCGAAAGCGTTGTTTAATTATTTCCAGATTAGAATAACTTGTATCCATTATTAAGAATACAACGGTGTATTTACAAATGTCCACTTACACATCCTCTTTCAACAAGCGAATATTCCCAGAGGAAAAGCTATAGAAAACCTTTTCCTCACTAATAAGTATCACAAGCCACGTTCTATTAAATCTTTTATCTATATGAAAATCGAACAAAAAAAATTCTCTCAACAACACGGGTGGGAATCTGTCAGAAATGATAATTTTAATTCTGCCGATTCTGACCTGGTAATTATATTCGGGTGCAAACAACTACTAAAAGATTCAAGCTTATATAAAAATATACGTTTTGACTATCCGGTAGCCAACATTATAATGAATTCAACTTCGGGTGAAATCATAAATGTTCAGGTTAATGACGAATCCATTTCACTTACGGCCATAAAGTTCGACAAAACCCAGGTGAAAACCGGTTCGGTCAATATCACTTCACATATAAACAGCTATGAAGCCGGTTGTGCATTGGCAAAACAAATAAACCCGGTAAATCTCAAAAACGTACTTATTATTTCAGATGGACAACTTGTAAATGGCAGTGATCTTGTGAATGGAATTCAAAGTATTATTCCAAAATCTGTGATAATTACCGGAGGTCTGGCAGGTGATGGTGCACGTTTTGAATCGACCCTTGTTGGATTAAACAACGCTCCATCGGAAGGTATGATTATCGCCGTAGGATTTTATGGCGCTCTTACTGTTACCTATGGCAGTGTAGGCGGATGGGATTCATTTGGTCCTGATAGAATTATTACGAAAGCAAAGGCTAATGTTTTATATGAACTGGATGGTAAACCTGCTTTAGACATATATAAAAAATATCTTGGTGAACAGGCAAAAGACCTGCCGGGGTCAGCTTTGTTATATCCGTTAAGCATTCGCTCTCAAGATAGTGATGATTATCTTGTACGAACGATACTTAATGTAAATGAAGAGCAAAAGAGTTTAACCTTTGCCGGTAATATGCCGGAAGGAAACTACGCCCGATTGATGAAAGCCAACTTTGACCGTTTGATTGAAGGCTCTTCAGATGCTGCACAAAATAGCCTGAAAACAAATAAACCGGAACTGGCTATTCTCATTAGCTGTGTAGGAAGAAAACTGGTTCTTGATCAACGAATAGAAGAAGAAGTTGAAGTTATTCGTGCCGTATACGGTGATAAGACGGCCATCACAGGTTTCTATTCGTATGGTGAAATAGCACCTTCCTTTAATTTTTCAAAATGCGAATTACATAATCAAACCATGACTATTACCACGTTCAGCGAAGAATAAAATATGCATAAGCTCTTGCAGAGGCAGGTCCAGAAACATTTCAAAGATTTACCGATACCTGAATGTTTAATCGGATTATTGGAAGTTATCAGTTCTTCTTATGAACATTACAATCAGGATCGATTGATGCTGGAGCGCTCTATTGAAATCAGTTCGCTTGAAATGATGGAACTGAATAAATCGGAAAAACAAGCTCATGAAGAACTTCAGAAACTGTATGAATCCGTTGTCGAAAGTGAAAATAAATTCAGGAATCTTTTTGAAAAGATGGCTGATGGGGTTTACAAGAGCTCACATGAGGGAAGATTTATAGAAGTAAATCCGGCGCTTGTTACAATTTTGGGTTATGAAACCAAAGAAGAACTTTTGGCACTGGATATTAAAAGTCAATTGTATTTTGAAAAAGAAGATCGTGATGAAGCCATTCAATATGACAGGGATAATGGCAATTCCGTTTTTAAACTAAAGAAAAAAGACGGCTCTGCGATATGGGTTGAAGACCGCGGGCAATACATTTCAGATGAAAAAGGAAATATTCTTTACCATGAAGGAATTTTAAGAGATGTTACAGAGCGTGTAAAGTCACAAGTTGCTATACTCGAGGCAAACAATAAACTTAAAAAAAGTATTGAACACCTTGCCAAAACACAACAGCAGCTAAAAATTAACATTGCAGAGCTGCAAAAAACCAATTCGGAACTTGACAAATTCGTTTACAGCGTATCCCACGATTTACGTGCCCCTCTCTGCTCTATGCTGGGTGTGATTGAAATTGCCCGGTTTGATACCGTTGAAGAAATAACAATAGAGCATCTTGATATGCTTACAGGAAATATCAAAAAGTTAGATGGATTTATTTCAGACATACTGGCCTATTCACGTAATTCTCGCATGGAGGTAAGGCAGGAGAAAATTAACTTCAGAGAATTGCTGGGCGATATTACACATAACCTAAAATATATGGGCAATATGAACCGACCTGTGGATTTTAAGATTGAAATCACTAATGAAGATTCGGTGTATTGCGACAAAAGTCGGCTTAACATCATACTTAACAATCTTATATCAAATGCCATCCGCTATCAAAATTCTCAGGTTGAAAATCCTTTTGTAGGAATTAAGGTGGATGTTTCCGACACAGAAACAGGGATCATCGTCAACGACAATGGAATTGGTATAAAAAAGGAGCTTCATGATAAGATTTTTGACATGTTTTATCGGGTTTCCGAAGAATCGGTCGGATCCGGATTAGGTTTATATCTTGTAAAAGAAGCCGTTTCTAAACTTAATGGCAGTATAAAAGTTCACTCGGATCCAGGAATAGGAAGCACATTCATCATTAACATACCCATCAGTTAAAATACCTATCATGAATCAGCCAGAAGGCAATGTACGTTTTAAAAAAGCACTTGTTATTGACGATAATGAAGCCGACCGTTATGTAGCCAATCGAATTCTTCAGCGATATCATTTTGCAGCAGAAATCATTTTAAAAGAATCGGCCCGGAAAGCGCTTGAGTATTTACGATCATTAGAAAATTCGCCGGAAGAACTACCACAATTCATTTTTCTCGACATACGCATGCCGGAAATGGATGGATTTGGTTTTCTTGAAGAATATGATAATCTTCCCGACAGCATCAAAAGAAATTGCGTCATCCTAATGTTATCAACTTCATTGGATTCAGCAGATCATCAAAAGGCAGAAACAAATCCTTATATCAAACGATTTTTGAATAAACCGCTTGATAAAGCAAACCTGGAATTACTTGAAAAAGAATATCCGTCGGAATAGCCTGCAACGTTAAAGTCGCTATTCAAGATCAAATGGGATTGCGGGAATTTCCAATAACCAATTTCCAATTGCGAGAATTTCCAATGTCCAATTTTCAATAACCAATTTCCAATTGCGAGAATTTCCAATGTCCAATTTTCAATAACCAATTTCCAATTGCGAGAATTTCCAATGTCCAATTTCCTCCCACTATCGTCCTCGTCTGCCGGGCAAGCCATGCGGGTTGGGACGAGGATGTTGGATGCTTTATGTTTAATCAGGAACAATTTTCGCTAAGTTACAAATTTAACCAAAGTTTCATCATATCAAAATCACTTTCACCAATCCTTTTTCTCCTGCGTAATCTCGGGCAGAACTGTAAAGATAATCCTCCGGTCTGGTTACCA